>NZ_MDFN01000028.1 GCF_001730525.1 Arcticibacter eurypsychrophilus | reverse complement strand
TTATTTGAACGGCCTGTTTTTCTACAAGTGCTGTAAGAGCTTTTATGGTATCGCTTTGTGACAATGACTTTATTTTTTTATGCTTTGTAAAAATCCATATTTTTAGTGTTATTGACGTATTCTAAACCATCTGGATATACACATCTGACTGCCATCTTACCAACCTATTGTGAATTGAGGCCTGAAAATTTAAATCTTAATCTCTCCTATGTTAATAACTTGATAGGTTTCAGGGATTGTAGATTTGTTATACCTGAATAGTTACTGAAAATAAAATATTTATCACATCAGATTTTAGCATATTGTTTGTCAATACATCTCTCTACTTCGCAGTGGGACTTTACTTACTAACCGTAATGCATCATGAAGAAATGTGTGGCCTTTTTTCTATCAGCCTGGCCATCGTTAACCTACTATTATCTTTTGTGCTGTTTAAGAATAAAAAGGTGGATAATAATATATTGTATTTGCTCATTGGAATTACACTTACTTTCATCTCTCTTACTGCACCAATACAATTAAACGGACATTATATAACCATGTTTTGGGCTGCCGAAACAGTGTTGCTCTACTGGTTATACCTTAAATCAAATATTCAATTGATGAAGCTGGCTTCTTTGATCATTTGGGGTGCCATGATCGTAAGCTTGTTAATGGATTGGGGTCACTTATATAGCTCATCTGTATTAATACTTAATATCATTGCAAACAAAGGTTTTATAACTACTTTGATGACTGCTCTAAGTTCTTACCTGTTGTACTTGCAGATCATGAAGGACGAGAGTAAAAATATTTATGAACTTGGTATTCCGGCTGATATTTATAGATACTCTTCATATATTCTACTCTTTATGAGTGGACTATTAGAGATTAATCATCAATTTTTAAACCGTTATCCGGATACTAATCTTAATGTATTGTATCTCTTGTTGTATGTGCCCGTATTTATTTACGTCTTTTCTTTTATATCCAAACGAATAGGGCGCACTGTACTTTCATGGATAGCTAATGCAGTTATTATAATGATTTGTATTTCGGTATATCTATTCAGTCTTACCACACTTTTTGATCTGGAATATGTGTCATTGGTTCAGCATAAATTATCAGCTAATCATTTTTATGCGCATTTCGCAGGGGCAATATTTATGGCCGCACTACTTTATAAATTGGTGTTGATATTAAGGGATAATCTAGATGATGATGTGAAGCGCATTGCAACATGGATATTATCGGTTGTCATCGTAACCTTCCTTAGCATGGAAGTTTGTTTAGCATTGAACCTTTTGGTTTATTCTCCCGCTACATCCATTGAAAGGATAGAGACGGTTTACATTCAAGTAGGGCTGCCCATACTTTGGGGTCTCTGCTCATTTGTACTCATGATCTTGGGTATGCGTCACAAAGTACAGACTTTGCGTATTGTATCATTAACACTCTTTTCAATTACATTGATAAAACTGTTCGTGTTTGATTTACAAGGCATACCGCCGGCAGGTAAAATATCCGCCTTTTTCTTTTTAGGAGTGCTACTACTGATCGTTTCGTTTATGTATCAAAAAGTTAAAAAAATATTGGTTGATGGTGATAAAAATCGAGCCGATGTATAAGTTCTCATTCACGCTTATACTGATAACATGTACTTGTTGCCTTTTTGCGCAGCAAACCTTTAAATATAGAGCTGCTATTGCTGAAGTTGATTCAACAGCGTTTTACCGAATAGGATTATCTCCAGCGTTATTAGCAAAATCTGATCCCGAATTATCTGACATTCGTTTAATTGATGGGAAAGGCAAGATGGTGACTTTTATATACGGTAATCAGTTACCAATTAAAAATGAAAGAAGGTTTGTAGAATTTACGCAGGTCAAAAACGTTAAATGGGCCGATAGCTTAACCTCCTTTATCGTAGAGAATCAGGTTAGTCGTACTATAAATCAGATCAGTTTACGCATTCGAAATACATCAGCAGAACGTTTGTTTACACTATCAGGAAGTGATGATTTAACTGACTGGTTTGCAATAAAAGAGAACATCCCTCTATCCGGCGTATCCGATAATACGCACAAGGAAATATATGAACTGGTAGTTCGTTTTCCTGCTAATAGCTACCGTTATTTAAAGGTAAGTGTAAACAACCGTCGGAAAGAACCTGTCAATATATTGCAGGCTGGTATATATGAATCTCAACCAATTAACCCATTGTACGCTGAATTGATTGGAACAAAATTTCATCAGAGAGATTCAGGGAAATTAAGCAAAGTTATTATTCAGCTTAAAGAGTTTTACCCTATAAATAAAATCAGTCTCACCATCACCGGTTCTAAATATTTCAAACGGAGCGTTACAATTTATGCTTTAACAGGTAAAAAGCGTGATTTTATTGCTGATACATTGCTGAGTTCTGCTGGAACTAATAACATTTTTATCACTGCAAAAGCTAAAGCTATTGAAATGGTTATCGAGAACGACGATAATCCGCCACTTTCTATAAAGGCTATAATGACTTTTAGCTTGAATCAATCCATAATTGGATATTTGAGTAAAGGGCAAAGTTACAGTCTGCTTTTTGGCGATTCACTTGCTGTCGCTCCTAATTACGACCTTAAATATTTTGCAGATAGTGTTGAGCTTGATCTGATGTTATTAACAACCAATAGCATGGTAAATAATCCCTCATATAGTTTTAAGACTGAGGCAGAACCTTATTTTCCAGCCTGGTCCATTTGGGTTGCAATCACTCTGGTTATTGCAGTCTTAAGTTTACTTACTTATAAAATGGTAAAGGAGATGGACAAGAAAAAAAGTACGGTATGAGTTCGTAATTTTTAGTAATAGGCAGATATTGTGAAACTTAACCTAAAAGTAACGCGATATTTACCTAAGGAATACTTTGGCGTCATATTTTAGTAACATATAATCTACCTATATGAATCCAGAAGATGTACTTAAAAGTTTAAGTCGCAGGAAGTTCCTGCGTAATTCAGTTATTGCGGCAACGGGAATTGTTTTGTTACCATCAGCTATGTTAGGCTGTAAAAATAAAGACGATGATGAGATATTTGAGGGGCAAGGTTTTAATGAGGGAGTTGCAAGTTTTGACCCTTCGCAGGATAAGGTAATTCTGTGGACGAGGTATACGCCTGCCGTTCAGGAGCAATCTAAACCGACGATCGTCCTTGATGTTGCAAAAGACAAGGATTTTAATACTGTCGTGGTCAGTCAATCGGTCGAAGTGGATACGAATAGTGACCACACGGTATATGTGGATGTAAGCCAGTTGACATCAAATACAAAGTATTATTACAGGTTTAGAAACGAGAAGACCAAAGCGATTTCTGTAACTGGAGAAACGAAGACATTACCTAAAGCGGGAGAGGTTTCGGAAGTTAAACTGGCCGTAGTATCCTGTGCAAATTTTCAGGCGGGCTTATTTAATGTTTATGGTGCAGTTGCAGAGTCTGATGCCGATGTTGTCGTTCATTTGGGTGATTATATCTATGAATATCCGGTAGGTAGTTATGGAACAAATGCATCAACCGTTGCATTAAATCGGCAGCATAAACCAGCAGGTGAAATTATTAAGTTAGAAGATTACCGAGAAAGGTATCGTCAATACCGTAGTGATGAACAACTGCAAAAAGCGCATCAGTTAAAACCGTTTATTTGTGTGTGGGATGATCACGAAATAGCAAATAATGCCTATAAAGATGGTGCTGAAAATCATCAGGCAAATGAAGGTGATTTTAACACGCGGAAAATGAGTGCCATCCAGGTATGGCATGAATACCTGCCTGCACGGGTACAGGATAACGCGAAGATCTACAGAGGTTTTGAGATTGGCGGTCTCGTCAATTTGATGATGCTGGATACCAGAATCATAGGAAGAGACAAGCAGTTAGACTATGCAGATTATCTGACATCTACAGGGTTGAACAGTACTGAATTCTTTGCAGACTGGCAGAACCCGCAACGTACCATATTAGGACAGGAACAAAAAAGCTGGCTTGTTTCGAAAATAAACACCAGTACCAGTAAGTGGCAGGTGCTTGGTAACCAGGTTTTGATGGGTAAAATGTTTATTCCTGCTGAGCAGCTTTTGCTGACAGCACAAATTTCTTCAGGAAGCACCGATCCTGCTTTGTTAGCACAATACAATAAGGTGGCTTTAGAGCTTGTTACTATCAAAACCCGCATGTTACAGAATGACCCGACATTGACAGCCGCTGAAAAAGCAAGAGTTCAAACGGTATTGCCTTACAATTTGGATGCTTGGGATGGGTACCCTGCTGAGCGGGAAATGATCTATGCAGCAGTTTCCGGTAAAAAGATAGTTTCATTGGCAGGTGATACGCATAACGCCTGGTATTCTGTTTTATCTGATAGTAACGGCAGGAAAGCAGGAACTGAATTTGCGACTTCTTCAGTTACGTCGCCTGGTTTTGAAGCTATATTTGGAGATAATCCCCAAACAATTGCAGGATTTGAGCAAGTAAATACATTGCTGATTGATGACCTTCAATATGTTGATGCTTCCAAACGGGGGTATGTGATGGCTACTTTTACAGCAAATGAAGCGAAGGCAGAATGGAGGTTTGTAAATACAATTTTAAGTAATAGTACGACGACAGTCACAAGTAAAACGGTGTCGGAATCTTAGATAAAAAATTTTTACCATATAATTTAATTTGTGCTAATATTAAAAAGGCCTATCTGGAAATTACCGGGTAGGCCTTTTTATTAAGGACGTTATTCTGTATTTTGTGGGGTTTTGACTTTCAAAACCATACACACCACTAATCCCATCGTTACCATAGCCATGCTAAATGGAAATATGTACTCCATGCCGAAGCTTTTTGCGACAAAGCCAACCAAAGGACCTGTAATACCCAGGGAAATATCTATAAATACACCATAGGCACCTAACGCCGCTCCTTTATTAGAGGCCTGAACCCGACTTACAGCCTCTACACCAAGAGCGGGAAATACTAAGGAAAAGCCTAAGCCAGTAAGCGCAGCACCAAAGAGTGCCTGATCAGAACTGGTTGCCAGCCAGAGTACCAGCATTCCCAAACTTTCAACAGTCAGGCACACTATACTGACTTTAATACCCCCATATTTGTTTATAGCACCTGCAAAAAAGAGTCGTCCTGCTATAAATAACACACTGAAAGCGGTAATACAGGAAGCGGCCTGATCCCAATGCTGATAGGCATAATAGAGGGTAATAAAGGTGGATAAAGTGCCAAAACCTATTCCCGCTAAAGCTAGTCCGGCACCATAAGGACTAACTGATTTAAATACTTCTAAAAAAGATTTTCCAGGATCATCATGATAACCCTGAAGGGCAGGCTTCAGAAAAGCAGACCCAAGGCCTATAAAGCCAATAAGAATAGTTAATGCGCCGATGCTCCAGTTTCCTAAACTGATTGACATCCAGATGCCTAACGGTGCTCCTATTGCCAACGAACTATAGTTTGCAATCCCATTATAGGATATGGCAGTTGCAGTATGTTTTTCCCCAACATGAAGCATGGCCCAGTTGACCGGACTTGCTCCAACCATTCCTTCCCCACAACCTGTAAGTAACCTGGAGATAATTAATATCGTTAAACTCAGCCCTGGATTATGGAAAGTTAAAAAGGATACAATTAAAAGTATGCCGGCAAGTATAAAACACAGCATGCTGGTAATAACAGCTGGTTTGGGACCTCGTCTGTCTACAATATTTCCAGCGTAAGCACGCATGAAAAGGGTCATGATGTATTGCACACTGATCACCGCACCGGCAATGATTGTATTGTAGCCTAATTGTACATGTATAAATATAGGCAAAACGGCAAGGGTTAGACCTATAGAGAAATAGCCATAGAAGGTGAGGGACACATAATTTGCAATGATCACATTCGTTTTTTCAGATAAGGCTGAAAGGGAAAACTTTTTCATGGTGGTAGATGTGCCCCTTTGTAGGAGAGCAATGAATAAGCGCAAATGTAGCGGTATTTTTATTCAACAGAAAGCTAATAGCGGTCTTAAATGACTAAGTTTATCCTCTCGTTTTTCTAAGAAAGGAGTGCTTTAAATAAAGATGTTATTGATACTTTTAAAAAAGATATGAAAAACCTGATACTTACTGTTTGTTTACTGTTGGTCGGGTATATTGCTTTTCCTCAGAATAAGAGGGATTCAGTGTCTTCACGGCTTAATGAAGTGATGGATAACAGGCCATTTTATACTGCCAATAAGGAGGGAAGGATTTTAACTTTAAAGCAATTACTGCGTATCAGTAAGTTGTCCCCAGAGCAGATCTATGATATTAACATGAAGCTGTGTAATGAATATAAAAAATATAAATCAGACTCTGCTGTATTTTATATTCAGAAAAATATAGCGATTGCCAAAAAGCTCAACAACCGGAAGCTCCAAAATAAAGCTAATATTGAATTAGCTTGGTTGTATTCAACTGAAGGTTTGTATATTGAATCGAAAAGCTTGTTGGATAATATCGACCGGTTTACCTTAGCAGCTGATCTTCTTCCAAACTATTACGAGTGTTATAATGCATTTTGCAGTCACTATGGACAAAGTAATAACTATACGGTGTACTATACTAAAAGCGAATTATACAGAGATTCTTTATTAAAAGTGCTTGACCCTCAGTCCTTAAATTACCAAATAACATTTGCGACAAAAATACTTTATCAGGGACAGAAAGAAAAAGCTGAAAAGGCACTGCTTTCACTATTAGAAAAAACCACTGATAAAAATCCTGAACGTGGAGTAATTGCTTATTTTTTGGGCGTTATGTATAAGGATGAAGGAAATTTAGAATTACAAAAAAAATACTTTTCGATTTCGGCTATCACAGATGTGGAGAATTCGATTAAAGATAACGCCTCACTTCAAAGTCTTGCACTTACCTATTATAAAATCGGTGATATTGATCAGGCCTTCAAATTTATAGAGGCGGCAATAAACGATGCTATATTTTGTAATGTACGGTATAGAACAGTAGAAGGCTCCTTTTTATATCCTATTATAAACGCTTCCTTCCAGGCCAAGCAAAGTAAGCAGAGAATGGAACTTCGCTTGTACCTTATTCTGATTAGTATCTTATCTCTTTTTCTGATAGCAGGCATTATTTATGTCTATAAGCAAATGAAACGGGTGTCGAAGATCAGAAAGGAATTACACAGCACCAATAAAAAGCTAAATAAGCTGAACAGGGATTTGCAACATGCAAATGGTAATCTCTACGAATCAAACCATATTAAGGAAGAATATATTGCTCATTTCTTTGATCTATGTTCTACTTATATAGACAAAATGGAAAACTATCGTAAATCTTTAAATAAAAAAGCGACCAATAATCAAATGGATGAATTGCTAAAAGATTTAAGATCTACGGTTGTTGTCGAAAATGAGTTAGAAGAGTTGTATAAAACGTTTGATAGTATTTTTTTGAACCTATATCCAACATTTGTTAAGGATTTCAATGTCTTGCTTGCTCCCGAACTGCAGATCTTACCCAAGCGGGGAGAACTATTAAACACCGAACTCCGGATCTTCGCACTTATTCGCTTAGGCATTACCGATAGTGTTAAGATTGCAAGTTTCCTGCGCTACTCATTGAGAACGGTATATAATTACCGAACCAAGGTTCGGAACAGAGCAGTTGATTCGCGTGATGAATTTGAAGAAACGGTGAAAGAAATTGGAACTTTAATGCCTAACAGATAAGTAAATTCTTTCCATATAGGTACTTTTTTCTAATGTTATAAAAGGTTAACTGCTTAATAGTAAGTAGTTAACCTTTTTTTTTAGGTACTTAATTATTGCAATAAAAGTATTGAGGCTTTTATGTATCTACATTTGACATACAAAAGGAAATACTGACGCTTTTGTGAACCAATATTATCAACCAGTTAATTAACCATTAAATCATGAATCTATGAGGCTTTTATTTACAAAAAGACTTTTCTTTCTTTTTATTGTTTTTGGGTGTGCCCTGTCACTCCCTGTCTTCGGCCAGAACACATTAAGGGTTGAAGGTACAGTGACGGATGCAAATACCGGAGAAACTCTTATTGGTGTTTCTGTAACCAAAAAAGGAACGAAAAATGGAATTTCAACAGACGTTAACGGACGGTATATACTCTCCGATGTTCCAGTAGGAACGGTATTAGTAGTATCCTATATTGGATATGAGGGTATGGAAATACCTGTCAGTTCAAGTAGATTGGATATTAAACTAAGAGTTTCCAATAATCAACTGGAAGATGTAGTTGTTATCGGTTATGGCTCAGTAAAACGTAAGGATGTTACGACTGCCATATCTAGCATTTCTACCAAAGACTTGGACGAACGTCCTATCATTTCAGCCGCTCAAGCCATACAAGGAAGAGCAGCCGGTGTTTCCGTTATACAACCAAATGGAACTCCCGGTGCAGAAATGTCAATTCGGGTACGTGGTACCACCTCTTTCAATGGAAGTAACGATCCGCTTTATGTAGTAGATGGTGTACCAGTAGACAATATCAAGTTCTTGTCGCCTAATGATATTGCGAGTATGCAAATTTTGAAGGATGCATCTTCTGCTGCAATCTATGGTTCACGTGCTGCCAATGGTGTCATTCTGATTACCACTAAGGCGGGAACAACAGGGGATGCGAAGATAGCCTTGAATGCGCAGTTCACTCAAAATAAGGTAACAAACGAAATCAAATCACTTAACGTGGCTCAATACCGCGATTTACAAAACGAGATCGGTCTTGTTACTCTGCCAGATGGTCTGACCGATCAAACAAATTGGTTTGATGAAACCTATAAAACCGGAGAACTGCAGAACTATCAGTTATCAATATCCGATGGTACTGAGAAGTTGAAATATTACCTTTCTGCCGGTTATTTGGGTGAAAAAGGAGTATTGAACACCTCGTTCTTTAAACGTTATAATTTCCGTGCAAATATTGATAATAAGGTACGTAAATGGTTAACGATAGGGGCTAATGTAAATTATGCCGATTATTTGAGTAATGGTGTAACGACAGGTCAGTCGGCTAACAAGGGTGGAGTTATACTTTCTGTAATCAATACACCAACCTACGCTCCAATATGGAATCCTGAAAATCCCGATCAGTATTATAATAATTTCTATGGAGTAGGAAACATTACGAGCCCGCTCGAAAATATGGCTCGTGGTAAGTATAATAAAGCTAAGGAAGACCGATTGATCGCATCAGGAAATGCCTTGATCACTTTCGTACCTGAGCTTACTTTCAAGTCATCCTTTACAATGGACCGGAGAAACGGATTAACAACTACTTTCCTTGATCCGATATCCACTACATGGGGCCGTAATCAATTTGGAGAGGCTTCTGACTCCCGCAATACCAATACAGTATTAACATTCGATAATGTGTTGACGTATACTAAAACGTTCAATAAACATGGAATTGAAGCAATGGCCGGTTCATCAGGAACTGAATCCAAGTACACAAACAATTATATAAACGGGTCACATTACCGGGATGACCAGATTCAAACCCTTAATGCCGCAAATGTTATTGCATGGAACAACACAGGTTCCGGAGCTTCAGATTGGGCTATAATGTCTTACTTTGGACGTGTTGCTTATAACTACGACAGCAAATATCTAATAACTGCTAACTTACGTTCTGATGGATCATCTAAGTTACATCCAGACCATCGTTGGGGCTATTTCCCTTCAGTGTCAGCTGCATGGCGCTTGTCTTCAGAAAAATTTATGGAAAGAATTGATTGGCTGGATGATTTGAAGATTCGTGGAGGTTGGGGACAGACAGGGAATCAATCAGGCCTTGGTGACTATGCTTATTTGCAACGGTACAATATAGGACGTATAGAATGGTTTAAGACCGGACAGGAAAATGCAGTTCCTACCATTAGTCAAGCGAACTTACGTACACCAGATCTGACATGGGAAACGACGACTCAATCAAATTTAGGTCTTGATTTTACTGCCTTTAAAAATCGAATAGCAGTTAACCTTGATTATTATTTCAAGCGAACAACCGATATGTTGATGAATGTATCATTGCCTGCCGGCTCTGCTGCAGCTAATACTATTGCCAGAAATGAAGGTGAAATGGTTAATAAAGGTTTCGAGGTACTCGTGAATACGCAGAATATGAAAGGGGCATTCTCATGGAATACTGATTTCAATATTTCGTTTAACAAAAACAAACTGGAAAAACTGGAACTACAAAAGATCTATAATACAGCCACAACAAGTGGCACTGTGTCTGAGACAGTTGTGCGCAATGAACCTGGACGTGCTTTAGGTGGATTCTTTGGCTATATCAGTGAAGGTGTAGATCCTGAGACAGGGAATTTAATCTACACAGATCAAAATGGGGATGATAAGATTTCTTCAACTGACAGAACTTACATTGGGGATCCTAATCCTGATTTCATTTTTGGTTTAACAAACTCATTTTCCTATAAGAATTTCAATTTAAGTATATTTCTTCAGGGAACATATGGCAATGATATTTTCAATGCCTCAAGAATCGAAACTGAGGGAATGTTCGACGGAAAAAACCAATCTACAAGAGTACTAGAAAGATGGCGAGTTCCAGGACAGATTACTGACGTGCCAAAGGCCAATTTTAATATTAAGAACTCAACGTATTTTGTTGAAGATGGTAGTTTTTTACGTGTTAAAAATGTTTCACTTTCTTACAACATCACGGGAGAGATGTTAAGAAAATTAAAGATAAGCCGTTTGCAGCCCTACCTTTCTGCAAGCAATCTTTTAACGTGGACGAACTATACAGGCATGGATCCTGAAGTAAATCAATTCGGAAATGATGGTGCAGTACAAGGTATAGACTGGGGTACTTATCCGCAGAGTAGATCGTTTGTGCTTGGCGTTAATGTTGAATTTTAAAATTTAAACCATATGAAACTTAAATATATATTTCAAGGCTTAATCTGTAGCACTCTTTTAATTGCTGCTTCTTGTTCATTGGTAAAAGATCCGATTGATACGTATTCGGATGTGACAGAAGGAGTTACTGAGGCTGGAACTAAAGTTGTATTTAAAGATAAGGCTGCCGTTCAGAGCCATCTTACAACTCTTTATAATCAAATGAGGGATCGCCAGGAACATTGGTATCTGGATCTTCTTTTAATAGCTGAAGCGCATTCAGACAATGCTTATGCAGGTACAACAGGAGCTGAGGTGATTCCTTTCGAAAACAATTCAATTGAAGGTTCAAACTCTGTTATCGAAAGGGACTGGAACAGATATTTGGAGGATGTTGCCCGTGCTAATAAGTTAATCAACAATGTGGACTCTGTTGTGGACAATACCTTTACTACTGCTGAAAGAGAAGAGGTCAAATCTCAAGGAAAAATCTTCAGGGCAATGGTTCTTTTTGATATGGTTCGTCTTTGGGGATCTATTCCGGTTATTACAAAAGAAGCAGGTGATATCACTTCTGGAACTATAAAAGACGTTTATGGTGATTACTTCCCTGCCCAAAATACAGAGGAAGAAGCATACCGCCAGATTGAAAAAGATTTGCTGGATGCTTTAGCTTCCGCTCCGAATACGAATGCGACTAATAAAACCCTTTTCACTAAATCAGTCGCACGTACTTTACTAGCTAAAGTTTATGCCGAAAAACCTCTTAGAGACTATTCCAAAGTGATTCAATACTGTGACGCCGTTACAGCAGATGGCTTTGATCTGGTAACCGATTATAGTGATCTGTTTGGCATGAATGCAGCGAATACAGACACTAAAATAAGGAATACCAAGGAGTCTATCCTGGAAGCACAATTTGTTTCAGGTGGTGGAAACTGGGTTACCTGGATGTTAGGCCGCGATTTAACTAACTACAATAATAACTTTACCTGGGCAAAGTGGATCACTCCATCACGCAGTTTGATTAAAGCATTTCAGGATGATGGTGACAAAACCCGTTATACAGAATCGGTTGTGTATTATCAAAGTACCTGGAGTAATTATTACCCCGCTACTAACTACCCTTTCATGTACAAAACCAGGTCTGCATATAGCAGTATCATTAAATTCAGATATGCTGATGTCCTTCTTCTTAAAACGGAAGCACTCATCATGGGTAGCAGCCCAAATCTTACTGCAGCAGCGGACATCATTGACAGGATTCGCCTACGTGCTGGTGTAGCAAAATTGGCTATATCTGTACGAAGTAATAAGGATGCGATGTTAGATGCGCTCTTAAAAGAACGTCGTTTAGAAATGGCTTTTGAAGGTCAGCGCTGGTTTGACTTAGTTCGGTTAAATAAAGTGGAAGAAGTGATGAACGCCGTTTATGCTAAAGACCCAAAAAGAAAAGCGCGGGTTTATCCTTTCAATTTAGACTCATACCGCTTACCTATACCTCAAGCTGTAATTGACCAAAATCCTAACTTGGTTCAAAATCCTGGCTATTAATACAATGAATATGAAGAAATACACTGAAAATTTAAAAAGCGCAATATTGGCTATTTGCCTTTTAAGCTCCATATTAACGGCTTGCGGTACGGATAAAAGTACAACAGAACCAATACCTACAGATCCGGTTGTGACTAGCGGCGATGTTACCATTTATGTAACCACCAACAATCGTTCCTCTGATTTCGCCAAAAAGTTTGTTGATTTTAGTAAGACATCGAATATGTCGCCAAGTACGATCACATTGGATCCAACAGCAACTTATCAAACTATGGATGGTTTCGGTGCCGCTATAACAGGTTCAACCTGTTATAACCTGCTGAAAATGGCACAAGCAGACCGGACTAAATTCCTGAAGGAAACTTTCTCTGAAACCGAAGGAATGGGACAAAGTTATATCCGTATTGCAATTGGTTGTTCTGATTTTTCTTTAAGTGAGTACACTTGTTGGGATACACCCGGTATAGAAAACTTCGGATTGCAAAATGAAGAGAATACCTATATCATACCCGTACTGAAAGAGATCCTGGCAATCAATCCGAATATTAAGATCATAGCAGCTCCATGGACAAGTCCCCGTTGGATGAAAGTGAATAATTTGACTGATTTGCAACCCTTAAATTCCTGGACCAATGGTCAACTAAATCCGATTTATTATCAGGATTATGGTACCTATTTTGTAAAATGGATTCAGGCAATGACTGCAAAAGGAGTTAAGATAGATGCCATCACCCCGCAGAATGAGCCTTTGAACAGAGGTAATTCTGCATCCTTATACATGGGTTGGGACGAACAGTTAACTTTCATTAAAACTGCTTTAGGCCCTAAATTAAAAGCAGCAGGTTTGACTACTAAAATCTATCTTTTTGATCACAACTATAATTACGATAATTTACCTGCTCAAAATGACTATCCGGTAAAAATTTACCAGGATGCAACTGCAGCAGCATACGTAGCTGGTGCTGCCTTTCATAACTATGGAGGAGACAAAGCAGAGCTTCTGGACATTCACAATCAACGTCCGGATAAAGACATCATATTTACAGAAACTTCTATCGGAACATGGAATGATGGTCAGAACTTGTCTACCCGCCTGATGGAGGATATGCAGGAAGTTGGTTTAGGTACGATAAACAATTGGAGCAAAGCCGTGATTGTATGGAACCTAATGCTTGATACAGAGCGCGGCCCTAATAGGGCAGGAGGGTGCCAGACTTGTTATGGTGCTGTCGATATCAATAAATCAGACTACAAAACGATCACTAAGAATTCCCACTATTACATTATCGGTCATTTATCAGCAGTTGTAAAACCAGGAGCGGTACGAATTGGCGCAAGTGGATATGCTGCAGCGGGTGTTACCTATTCTGCGTTTAAGAATACAGATGGGACCTATGCATTTGTTTTTCTTAACAACACAACCGAAGTAAAGAATATCACATTAAGCGACGGAGTAAAGCATTTCAGTTATAGTGTGCCATCAAAATCAATTGTTTCCTATCGTTGGTAATAAAAAAGAATATTAATATGAAAACATATCTATATATACTATTCGTAGTATCGGGGATGATTTTTTTCAACTCCTGTAAAAAAGATGAAGCCCAATCTGCCGGCAACCCAGTAGTTGATTCTAAAACTGAGTTTTCCAAAGGAGCCCTTTTTGGCGACAGCATGCAATTCAAGGTAAATGTATCTGATGCCGACGTTCCACTGTCTACCGTTAAAGTGCAATTGTTTTATAGTGATGAAATGATTTCAGAAACCGTTATCCGTACGAAAACAAACGGTGAGTATACAAACAAAATTTATATCCCTTACTATGCGAATATTCCGAATGGAACAGCAACATTGAAATTTGTGTTGCAAAATATTCATTTAACCATTACCGAAAAATCGTACGATTTACCATTAACAAGACCTGATTATCCTTACCTGACTTTAGTTACTGAAGATCATGAGTACAGGATGGAGCGTAAAAGTTTATACAATTATGCAGCTACCCAGGTATTTCCTTTTACTGTTAAGGGTTACATTAAGGCACCTGTAGTAGGAACTTCTGGAAATGAGATTACATTTGGTTGGGAAGATAATGCCGTTATTAATGGCTCAATGACCAATATTCCTTTCTCTAATTCCTCATCAGGTACCTACTCAATTGCCTTCAATACCTTTAATTATCAAGCATCTCCATTTATTATCGCTTATGCAGTGAATGGTAACGTGTTGAGTCGTGTAGATGATAACAATTTTAAGGCTGATTTAGCGCTCACTAAAGGGGAAGAAGTTACAATTGATGGTATCGAAGACCTGGCAAACTGGTGGATTGATCCTGATTACTTCAGCAAAGATGCGAACGGTAAAATCACTTTCCTTCCTATTACAGGAAACTACCGTGTCACTGCAAACTTTACCCTGAAGTACTTTATTGTGGAAGCATTAAATGGAACTGCCCTGGCTACCTTACAGAATGATGGCACTGGTGCAATCTGGATTATCGGTGAAGGAATCGGTAAACCCGCTGTGGCTACAAATCAAGTAGGCTGGACGACTGAAAAGGCGCTTTGTATGGCTCCGATAGGAAATAAGAAATACCAAATGACTGTATTGGCCGGTACGACTGTAAAAGCAGATGTGATCAATTTCAAGTTCTTCCACCAAAAAAACTGGGGAGGCGAGTTTAAACATACAGGTTTAACCACTACAAGTAATATCCTCTTTGTTGGCGATGGCACAAATGGCCGTGATTCCGGTAACTTAGGAATTACTACAGGGACAACTCTTGAAGCTGGTGCGACTTATGTGTTAACTGTTGACCTAAGTGCTGGAAATGATAAGGCAGTGTTAACCGTTGTTAAAAAATAATTAATAGTAAACAGGTAATTAAGTTTATGTTGCGTTCAGATTAGAACCACAAAGTACATATATACATGATGATGAAACCAATAAAATCAATTTTAATTCTTTTGTTAATGGTCAGTATAGGGGCTAAGACTAAAGCACAAAGCACGTTACCTGTTTACTTGAATGAATCTGCTTCAATAGAGCAACGCATTGAAGATGCATTATCCCGAATGACCCTGGAGGAAAAAGTAGCGATGTGTCATGCACAGTCGAAGTTTAGTTCAGCAGGAGTGCCGCGTTTAGGGATTCCCGAAAACTGGATGACAGATGGACCGCATGGGATCCGTGCTGAAGTATTCTGGGACAAATGGGATCAGGCAGGCTGGACGAATGATTCATGTATCGCCTTTCCGGCTTTAACTTGTCTGGCCGCATCCTGGAATACGGATCTATCGTCTCTTTATGGTAAAGTAATTGGCGAGGAAGCCCGTTACCGTAATAAAAATGTTTTACTTGGACCGGGTGTAAACATCTACCGGACACCACTTAATGGGAGAAATTTCGAGTATATGGGCGAAGATCCGCTTCTCTCTTCCAGAATGGTCGTGCCTTATATACAAGGTGTTCAATCGAATGGAGTTGCTGCCTGTGTGAAACACTATGCTTTAAACAATCAGGAAATTGATCGTCATACCGTCAATGTGGATGTGGATGACCGCGCACTTTACGAAATCTATCTACCCGCTTTTAAAGCGGCGGTACAGGAAGGTAAAGCATGGGCCATCATGGGTGCTTACAATAAATATAAAGGACAATGGGCCGGTCAAAATCAGTATCTCCTGAACGATATTTTAAGGGGTGAATGGAAATTTGATGGAGTAGTTGTCTCTGATTGGGGCGGTATAAATGATACCAAACAAGCCATTTACCATGGTTTAGACATGGAATTTGGATCATGGACCAATGGTCTGACTATGGGTGCCTCCAATGCATACGATAACTATTACCTGGCAGACCCTTTTCTTAAATTATTGAAATCAGGGGAAGTAAAGGAAGAAGAAGTCGATAAAAAAGTGCGCAATATTCTCCGTTTGGTTTTCCGGACCAATATGAATACGAAACGTCCCTGGGGATCTTTCGCAACTGAGGAACATGCTTTAGCCGGTCGCAAAATTGCACAGGAGGGAATCGTATTATTGAAAAACAATAATAACACCTTGCCTATCAACTTAGCTAAAACAAAGAAAATTGTTGTAGTAGGTGAAAATGCAGTGAAGCTGATGACTGTAGGCGGAGGAAGTTCTTCATTAAAAGCCAAATATGAAGTTTCTCCTTTGGATGGTATAAAGAAACGGATCGGCACACAAGCTGAGGTTGTTTATGCGCGTGGTTATATAGGTGAACAACCTAAAGCACAGGATGGACTGAGCACAGGAGATAGTATCACCGATAACCGTTCAGCGGATCAACTGATGAAGGAAGCTTTAACATTGGCTAAAGGTGCAGATTTTGTAATTTACGTCGGTGGCTTAAATAAAAATGATAAACAGGATAGTGAAGGTAATGACCGGGCATCTTTAGGATTGCCCTATAACCAGGATAAATTAATCACTGAACTGGCTAAAGTAAACAAGAACCTGGCTGTAGTAATGATTTCAGGGAATGCAGTAGCAATGCCTTGGGTGAATGACGTTCCTTCTATTGTTCAGGGTTGGTATTTGGGAACAGAAGCTGGAAATGCTTTGGCTGCTATCTTAGTAGGCGATGTGAATCCTTCAGGTAAGTTACCTTTTACTTTTCCGGCAAAACTGGCTGACAACGGAGCACATAAACTGGGTGTATATCCAGGAAAGGGTGAAGAGAAATACAATGAAAGTATTTTTGTTGGCTATCGTTGGATAGATAAAGAAAAGATTAAACCTTTATTTAGTTTCGGTCATGGCTTAAGTTATACCACTTTTGAGTATGGCAAAGTGACTGCTGATAAAAAACAAATGACTGCCGATGGTAAAATGACTTTCTCTGTAAGTGTTAAGAATACCGGTAAAAGGGAAGGACAGGAAATCGTTCAGTTATATATCAATGATGTGAAATCATCCTTACCTCGTCCAATAAAAGAATTGAAAGCTTTTAATAAGATTAGTTTAAAAGCTGGCGAAACAAAGCGTGTCACCTTCACCATTGATAAAACTGCTTTGAGTTTCTTCGATCCTAAAAAGCATGATTGGGTTGCAGAATCGGGTGATTTTAATGCTTTAGTTGGGGCATCATCAACTGATATTCGTAGCACTATCGCTTTCAAACTGAAATAAAAGATTAGAGTTTTTTAAATTTAAAACGAGCCTGCCTTAATTGCGCAGGCTCGTTTTTTTTTACTGTTTCGGGAAGATCGCATCTGCTTTTACTTCCTTAATCTGTAAGGTATGCCTGGAGGTATGTTCGGCAACAAACAAGAAAGACTGAAAGCCATCTATTGCACCAAAAGGGGAGTCATTGATATGATTGCGCAGATCAAGTAATGAAACCGAGTTGATATAGTCCAGAATGACTTTCCGGTAATCTTGTAATTCTGCAATTGCATCAGCAGACGTACTATATTTTCCTTTTCCCGTCAATGCTGCATCTGCTTTTGCTTTATGACTTCTGTCATTTATTCCCTTTATTATAGTTTCATCTGTGACTTTAATCTCTTTTCTACGTTCCGGATTTGCAGCAGCATTCATTCCTTTAGTAGCAAAATCAAAGAGTGCCTTTTCGGTAAGCACAACAGGTTCTAAACGCTGACTGATAGACCACCTATCGGGTGCTGCTTTAAATTGCAACTGTGCATCGCTTAACCCGTCTACACATTTCTGGAGTGAATCAAGCGTTTGCTGATAATAATGAAGCAAAAATTCTTTTCCGTTTACTGAAGGCGTACGAATCGAATCTTTTGTATCGGTTTGTTCTGCAGAGAGGTTATAGCCTGAAAGGAGCGTAATTAGTAAAAAAACCAGTAGTCTTTTCATAATAATATTATTTATTGGTATACATTAACATCCAGCAGACACCATATTTGTCCTTAAATGAGCTAAAATAGTCTCCCCAAAACATATCCTCCAAGGGCATTTCAACAATTCCCCCGACTGAAAGTGCATGGAATATCCTATCCGTTTCTTCCCGGCTATCCGTTGATAGCGAGATATAATTATTGTTGCCCAAAGTCAGGGTCATACCTTGAAATTCTATACAATCAGATGCCATCAGGTGTTGGCCGTTACCTATGGGTAACGATACATGCATGGCCATGTTTTTCTCTTTATCTGACAAGTTTTCTGTTCCAGGAGCTTCGCTCATCCTCTGGATGAGCAGTTCACCACCGAAGACCGATTGGTAAAATTGGAAAGCTTCTTCTGCGTTTCCATAGAAATTTAGATACGGGTTAACTATCATGTGTATTGGTTTTAAAGTTTTAATCTAAAACTAAGACAATCCAGTTTCAATCCACTTGCCATAAGACAAGAAATGTACATTAATTTTCTTTTACAAGCTCTTTCCTGATCCGGCTTAAAGAAGTATCGGTAATGCCTAAGTAACTGGCAATGAATTTCAAAGGAGATTGTTGTACGATTTGGGGATGCAGACTTTGTAACCTTTTATAGCGTTCAGTTGCAGAATCAGTAATCATAGAAATGGTCCGTTGTTTCAATTCAAATAGACTTTCCGACATCCAGGCCCTTCCCCATTCATTAAGTCCTATAATAGAATGATATAAACTTTGAAAGGATTCCAAATCGATAATATAGCATTCACAATCCGTTAAAGCCTGGAAATATTCAACGCTGGGAATTCGATGAAACAAGGAAATGACATCAATGGCAATTTCGTTTTTACCAATGAACCCTGTAGTAATATCATTGCCATTATAGTCATACACAAACGAACGGATTAGTCCACTCTCCACACAGAAATAGCCATTAGCTACCTGCCCTTTTTTAAGTAAAAAATCACCTTTATTTAAAGTGATTTTTCTATGTGCTTTGAAAATAGTTTCAAGATCCTGATGAGTCAATAAGGGATGGCGGTAGATAGTTTGTAAGGCTGACATTCTTCAAGATTTATTAAATGATTTTATATTTCATTTATAATTAGCGTTTTTTTATCATTACGTGCAATAAAGACAGAATGCTACTAATAAAGATATCAAAAAATATATGAGCAAGCAGCGCTATTTTATTTTATTCATCGCCGTTTTTCTTATTATCGGTTCGGTTCAATCCTATGGACAGGATAAAAGGAGTTTCAAGATTTTTCAGTTTCCTGCCAATCAAATCCCGGTGGTTGATGGAAGTAACCTCGACTGGAAATCTGTGTCGGATGATTATGTCATCGGAATGGATCAGTTGTGGGACGACAGTCATAAGCATGCCCAGGCGGATCCAAAGAATCTGAATGTACAGGTTAAAGTAGGGTGGGTTAAAGGCCTTAACCGGCTCTATTTCCTTTATGAAGCGTATGATAATTACTGGGACTTTACGCAGACCGGTTTACACAATGATATTTTTGAGCTGATAGTAGATGGTGATCAATCCGGTGGCCCTTTTATAGATCGGTTTCATCCGAATAAAGAGCTGGACTCGCTGGATGCCTATTTTTCCTATCATGGAGTACAGGCACAGAACTACCATATTTTTACACCAGCCGAAGGAAAAGACTGGACTTTGGTATGGGGAAGTCAACCCTGGATTAAAGAGCTGCCCTACGCCAATGCAGCATATAATTATAATTTTAAGCCTGGAGAAAAGGGTAAACTTACTTTGGAATTCTGGATCACTCCCTTTGATTATGCCGGTGCAGAAGGACCTTCCAGAGCTGTAGAATCAGTTTTGAAAGAAGGGAAAAATGTAGGCCTTTGCTGGGCGGTTATTGATTTTGATGATGTGGATGCAAAAGGCAACAACGGCTTTTGGAATTTATCGAAAGAACATACGATGTACGGGAACTCATCATATAGTCTTCCGTTTAAATTAATGCCACTGGATGAAAAGTTTAAAAAAGCAGTGGAAGCGAACTGGTCTTTTAAAGTAGTCGATATGGATCAGCGACTTGTTGCTTTTAAAGATGAATCCTATGGGAACATTACCTCCTGGAAATGGGATTTTGGTGATCAAACTACTTCAGATCAACAACACCCGATTCATAAATATGAAAAACGGGGAAAGTATATCGTGACACTTTGGGTTGATGGACCGACAGGGAAGTCCCGCAGAGCCAAAGTATGGGATGTAGTTATCCGATAAAATCCACTATAAAATGGGTACAGGATAGTGCAAAAGACCGTTTAATAAGTAACAAACTTCTTTTCACTATCCTGTGTTAACATTAAACCGTTCCCCTGGTTGGATGCGGTTTCAAAGAGGTCAGATCGGCAATCTTGATTGGTTCTCCCTTATCAATACTTTCTCTGGCAGCGATTCCGATTAAAATAGACATGGCACCATCGCGAGAACCTGCTCCTTGTTTATAAGGATCTAATCCAGGATTGAAGAGTTGTTTTCTTAAGCGCTTATCACCACCACCATGACCTGCTTCTGAATTGTCGATCCGGATATATTCTGTTTCGCCAAAATTCTTGGTTAATTGAATTTCGTCATATTTAGGCACTTCCCAAGGTTGTCTTTCATGGATCCAGGCATCTAATTTTCCTTTTGTTCCATTAAAAGAGATTCGATAACCTTCATAAGGAGAATAGGCTGTTAAAGAATAACTTACCTGTACCTTATTGGCGTATTTTATTTGCACCGCCATCTTATCAAAGATGTCTATGTCTTCTCTCCATACGCAACCGTCCCGATGGTAACCATCGTATTTCTCATTATCCACATATAAGGCAACTAAACGAGGGTCTTTGGTGATATCAAAATAGAATTTGCATTTATCTTTATGAGGACAAGGCCGGCAGTGCGTATGTCGGAATTCATTATTTTTTCCGTAAAATTCTAAAGCCCCATTGGCATACACTTCTTCCGGATCAGAATTGAGCCACCAGTTTAACAAATCAAAATGATGCGTTGATTTATGGACCAGCAAAGAACCACCAAATTCACGTTTTCGATGCCATCTTCGGAAGTAATCTGCTCCATGTGAAGTATCCAGATACCAGTGAAAATCAACAGAAGTTACTTTCCCGATGGAATCATTATGCAGCAATTCATAGATCTTCTGACGATGAGGTGAATAGCGATAATTAAAAGTAACGTATACTTTTTTACCGGTTTTCTTTTCCGCATCAATGATCATCTGGCACTTTTTCTCATCAGTAGTCATCGGCTTTTCCGTAATAATATCGGCACCAGCTTCTAATCCCTTGACGATTTGCTCATGATGAGTGCTGTCCATAGTGGTGACAATCAAGATCTCCGGTTTGGTTTCCTTTAACATCTGGTCAAGGTCAACAAAAGTAGGACAGCTTAAATTCATCATTTTTTTAGCCGTTGCCACTCTGCCCGGATTCTTGTCGCACAAGCCCACAAACTCCATTCTCCCACTGTGCTCAGCGATCACTTCTGTACCCCACATTCCTGTTCCACGATGTCCAGTGCCAACCATCGCAACTCTTTTTTTAGGAAGGTTGAGAGTAGATGCAAATAAACTATCGGATGTGAGCAAAGCTCCCGCCATAACGGTGCCTGTCTGTTGTATGAATTTCCTACGAAGCATAGCGCTTTTCAGTTAAAAGGTTAATAATTTAGTTCCCTAAAACTATCAATAAGAATCAGTACTTTCTACAGTTATTCCTGTAAAGTATATGTTACAGATTAAATTTCTCAGCTTTAAATTTTAGCAAATTTACACCATTTCAATAAGCCTTTTGCCTGTCAGTATCCTCGCTCCATAACCCGGAATATCATTCACCACAATCTGCTGCTCATGTACAGCAGTCAGATATTCAGGAGCTAATTGATCCTGAAACTGCAAACCTTCATCCTGATCATAAACTAGTGTTATTGAAACAGGCTCAGGGGCTGAGTTAACCAGCACAACGATGAGTTCAGTAGTTGTTGATCGACTGAATGCAAATTGTTGGTGATCCACAAAGAGCTCCTCATAATTGCCTTCCTGAAGTGCTGTAAAATCCTGTTTTATTTTAGCTAATTGCTGAATATAGCGACTAATTGAAGACGATGAAGGATCTGGTATATCATCAACCTGAGGACGGAGCAGGGTATCTTCATGCGCCCCTTTTATACCTTTAATCCCCCATTCGCTTCCGTAATATAAGGAAGGAATTCCTGGCATGGTATACAGGATGGCATGCAAAGGAAACATATGCTGCTCATTTGTTAGTACACTGGCTATTCGGGTTGTGTCGTGGTTGTCCACAAAATTGTAAAGATGCAGGTCTTTGTAAACGCCATCCGGACCAAACTCGCGGTTAAGGGTGAAAGCAATTTCAAAGTAATTACAATCATTGTGACAAGAGTAAAGGCCTTTGTAAGCCTGGTAATTGGTGGTAGAGTCGAGCATGTTTGGGTTTGCCCACTCATTATAGTCACCATATATCACTTCACCCATCAGCCATAGGTCTGGTTGCAATGCCCGACTGTGTTCAGCTAACTCAGCTAGAAATTGCTTACTCATAATCTCTGCTACATCCAAACGTAATCCATCAATTTTGAATTCATCAACCCAAAAGGATACGACATCAAATAAGTACTTCTTAACTTCCAAATGCTCTAAATTTAATTTTACCAGGTTATACGCATCGTACCATCCTTCGTAAAAAAAGTCATCGCCATAACTGCTTTGACGACTGAAGTCTACGCCATCAAACCAATCTTTATACAAGGAATTTTCGCCGTTACATTGCAGGTCTTTAAATGCCCAAAAATTGCGCCCAACATGGTTAAATACGGTATCGAGCACCAATTTGATCCCATTTTCATGCAGACTGCTACTTAATTTTTTCAAGGTTTCATTGGTACCTAGTCTCCGGTCTACCAGGCAGTAATCTGCTGTATCGTAACCATGAAAATCGGATTCAAATACAGGACCCAGATATAATGCATTGCAGCCCATACTTTTCATGTAAGGGATCCAATCGTGCAGGCGTTCCAACCTGTTAACAATAGGACTGAAAAAATCATTTTCCAAAGGAGCGCCAAATAAGCCCAGGGGATAGATATGGTAAAATATGGCTTTGTTAACCCAAGAGGAAATTTTTTTGTTCATGCTACTTTTGCGTTGATTAACTACCGGAACTGAATTGAGTTTTGACAAATTACCTTTTTGTGCGATATGCTGTAAATATAGTATAACTCTTTTTGCTGTTGTCACGCTGAATATGTGCCCTTGTATATTAAAAGACTCAACCTATAGTTTTATTAAGAGCTTAAATTGATTTAATTGCCACCTGATTTTCAGATAACTCGCTTTTCGTGCGGAGAAGGTGCGGAGAAGGTGCGGAGGATGTGGGTATAATCTGCGTGAAAATTAAGAGCTTAATATTTTACTTTGCACAAGATTAAAAGATAATTGGATCTGCCGAATATACTAGTAAAAAAACGCTATCTTGATAAAAGATATAAATCAATTCATATAACCTATTCATTAACCATGATAAACAATTCGATCAACCCGAAGGGGATTTTATTCCTGCTGTTCCTATTTTTAACTGTGGCCGGTATGGCTCAAAAGAAAGCCAGGTTATTGGTGTTTTGTAAAACAGCAGGGTATCACCATTCCTCTATTGAGACGGGAAAAATAGCGGTCCTTAAATTGGGAAAGGAAAATGGGTTTGATGTGGACACCACCAGTAAGGCAGACTTATTTACAAAAAAGGGATTAAAAAATTACCAGGCAGTAGTTTTCTTAAGTACAACTGGTGATGTATTAAATGCGGAACAACAAACGGCTTTTCAAGAATATATTCAATCGGGAGGTGGATTTGTCGGTGTACATGCTGCTACAGACACTGAATACGAATGGCCTTGGTTTGGCGATTTGGTAGGTGCTTATTTTGCAAAACATCCAGAGCAACAAACGGCTGTATTAAATGTAATCGACAAAAATAGCTTGGCTACTTCTCATTTACCTGATCAGTGGGAAAGAAAAGACGAATGGTATAACTTTAAATGGATGACAAAGGCACCTTTGCATGTCTTGATTACTATAGATGAGGATAGTTATGATGCAGGACTTGCTAAAATGGGCGATTATCATCCGATGAGTTGGTATCATGACTTTGATGGTGGTCGATCTTTTTATACCGCATTAGGACATACTGAGGAATCGTATGTTGATCCACTATTTTTAAAACATCTGTTAGGGGGGGTGCAGTATGCATTAGGGACTAAGAAAATGAAATGAAATGGTAACTTTACATTGGTTAATTTTTACCTAAATTAAATTATGAAACGCTTGCTACTGCTATTTTTGTTTTTAGGGACATTGACTCTTCATGCCCAACAGACTTACATTACCGAAAAAGACTTACCCTATTATTCAAATACAACCGACAAAAAAGACGCTTATCAAAACGCACAGTGTAGACTGGATCTATATTATCCTAAAGGGGTTAAAAATTATTCAACCATCATCTGGTTTCATGGAGGGGGGATAACCGGCGGAAGCAAAGAAATACCAAAGGCGCTTATGGATAAAGGTTATGCGGTAATAGGTGTTGGCTACCGCTTGTCGCCTAAAGTTAAAGCACCTGTTTATATTGAAGACGCAGCGGCAGCAATAGCATGGGCTTTCCAGCATATCAGTGAATATGGTGGCAATCCGGACCTTCTTTTCGTATCCGGTCATTCGGCAGGTGGCTATCTGGGAATGATGGTTACGTTGGATAAAAAGTACTTAAGTAAGTATAACATTGATGCCAATCGCATTGCTGGACTTATTCCATTCAGCGGACAGGCTATTACACATTTCACCATCCGTCAGGAGAGAGGTATTAAAGAAACACAACCTCAGATTGATGAGTATGCGCCGCTTTTCTTTGTTCGGGCAGATGCACCACCTATGCTCTTAATTACCGGTGATCGTGAAATGGAATTGTTTGGTCGGTATGAAGAAAACGCTTACCTGTTAAGGATGATGAAGCTGGTCGGGCATAAACGTACCCGGTTATACGAGCTTCAGGGTTTTGATCATGGTGGTATGGCTCAACCGGCTTTCCCATTATTACTGAAAGAAGTGGCTTCACTTACAAAGGAAATCACAACAGCTAAGAAGGGTTAATATAAATCAATATGTTAAAGGCCAAGCTTCAGGGTATTCAGAAGTAATACAAATAGGAGGCCCAGGAATGATATGGAGGTTTCCATTAAGGTCCAGGTTTTGAAAGTTTCCTTAACAGATAATCCAAAATATTCCTTAAACATCCAGAACCCGGTATCATTAACATGTGAAAACATTAAACTGCCGGCGCCTATAGATAAAACCATTAATTCGGGTGACGTGCCGGAATGAACAAAGGGCATAACCATTCCTGATGTGGTGAGTGCTGCTACAGTAGATGATCCTAGTGTGATACGTAGAAGTGCAGCTATTGCCCAACCTAAGAATAGGGGGGAGGCATGCCAGGATGAGGCAATGAGCTCTACTTCTTTACCAACACCACTATCAATGAGTACTTGTTTAAAAGCACCTCCCGCTGCGATAATTAAGATTATCATGGCGACGCTTTTTACGCCTTCTACACAAGATTCCATGGCCTTTTTCATCTCTATGTTTAGGATGAATAATATTAGGATGACGGATAAAAGTAAGGCAACTGTTGGGTCTGCTAGAAACGTAAAGATCTTTTGGAGTTGACCATGGAAAAATAAAGCGCCGATATGTCCTCCCGCAATCAGGAAAATAGGCATTAAGGTGATCGCAAAACTTTTCAATGAAGATGGAAGTCCCTCTTCTACCTGGATACTGACGCTTTGCCTGGTTTTAAACTTGTGACTGATCGGAATAATTAACCGGGGGAGAAAGACTCCTGATAAGATGGCTATTGGGATACTGATGATCAGGCCATATATTAAAATTCTTCCGATGTCAGCCTGAAAGATGGCAGCAAGGGCAACAGGGCCGGGATGTGGTGGAAGAAAGCCATGTGTGATTGATAAAGCAGAAATCATAGGCATACCTACATATAGTTTAGGTAAACCTGTGGCTGCTGCAATACTGAATACCAGGGGTATTAATACAATAAAACCTGCATTGAAAAATAGAGGAATACCAACGATAAGTCCGGTAAGCAATCCCGCCCATTGAATGTTTTTAATACCAAACCAGTTAATTAGTATAAATACAATCTTTTTTGCGGCACCACTATCTTCCGCTAGTTTTCCCACCATTGCGCCAAGGCTAAGGATCATTACCATGCCACCAAGGGTATTACCAATACCATTGCCGATAGAACTCATTAGTTTTTCGGGCGGCATGCTCAGCATTAGTCCCGTTAGAATCGAGACGATAAGTAAGGCCAACATGGGATTAAGCTTCTTTAAGATCAGTATTAACAGAATGATAATACCGGCAAGGACGTAAAGTAGGGCCATGAATAGGTTAGGTTAAAGAGGTGAAAAGATCCATAGATTCCTTCATGTTCTGGTAAACTTTTTTATACACGATGAAGGATTTAGCGTATAATTCGTGGTTGTTCTTATTGGATACAATAACTCTGACATTGCTTTGATCTGAGATTGTTTCCATTAACTCGGGAAACAAAGACTTTGTAGCCAGGTAAATTGCGCCAATGGCAGAGGCGTCTTCTAATTGGAGCACATAAAGGCTTTTTCTGGTGATATCAGCCAGAATTTGTAACCAGGTAGGTGAGCTGATGAATCCGCCGCTTACGTTTAGCCTTTCAATAGGGGCAGATGATTGCTCGAGGGTTTTGAGTACGTCGTTTAACGCATAACAGATGCCTTCGAGTACGGCCCTTGAAAAGTGGGATTGATCGTGTTCTGGACGAATGTTTAAGAAAGCACCACTACTACTGGCATTCCAGATAGGGGCGCGTTCGCCATATAAATAGGGTAGGAATAGTAAACCGTTGCTTCCGACTGGTACCTTTTCAATGGTATCAAACAGGTTGGCATAATCCTGATCGTTCAAAGGGGCTTTTTTAAGAAAGTTTTCCAGCAACCAGTTTACGGCATTGCCTCCGTTATTTACCGCGCCGCCGCTTACAAATGTTTTTTCATCAAGCAGGTAATTAAAGATCATGGCGTTATAATTATGAACGGGGTCGGTACCTGTGATTCGAACAGCACCACTGGTACCAATGGTGAGGGCTGCTGTTCCTGGTTCAGTGGTAAAACTTCCCAGGTTAGCAGAACAACCATCGCTGGCACCAATCACAAAGGGAATATTTTTCGATAAACCGAATAGGGCGACTATTTGAGGGTCAAGATCTTTCCTGCTATAACTTGTATTAACGGGTGTGGATAGTTTCTGAGGAGTGATGCCAGCATAGGAGCAAACTTCTTCGCTCCATTTTAAATTCCTAATATCAAACAGGCCTGTAGCAGATGCAATGGAATAATCGATTTGAAATTCATGAAAGAGTTTATGCCAGATGTACTCTTTGATGGAAATAAACCGGCTGGTAATTTTAAATAACGTGGTGTTGTTTTCCTTAAGCCATATCAGTTTACATAAAGGCGACATTGGATGGATAGGTGTGCCGGTTAAATGGTAAAAGGTTTCACCTTCAGCAGAGTTTCGAAGTTTAGTGGCTATACTTTCGCTTCGGATATCTGCCCAGGTGATCATATTGGAGAGTGCCACTCCACTTTCATCTGTAGGGATTACACTATGCATGGCACTACTCAGGCTTATGGCCAAAGGGTCCTCTTTTAGGTTGGCTAATAACTCCTGGAGGCATTTAACAAAGGCCTGCCATATGAGTTCAGGGTCCTGTTCGCTATAGCCATGCTCCGGATGGGAGATGGTATAATGCTGTTGGGAGGTGCCAATCACATCTCCGTTTATGTCCATAGCAACACATTTTGTGCTACCGGTGCCAATATCGATCCCTATAAGGTAATGCAGCATTTACTTTGTGTTACATTTATCCCATCCGGATGAAGATTTCTTCCAGATTTCTTTTTGTTGTTCAGGGATTTGCTTTGATTGGGCAGCCATTGGGTCTGGGTTTAAAATTAATAAAGGTCTTCTGTTGGTAATTAAAGATATTTATAACATTTATGAAATGCAAGCTTTTAGGTGTAATAATAAAATTATGCTTGCTTTGTTGTAATTGATTTTAAAAATGTGTTTCTAACTTTTTTAGCTATCATTGGCTTTTAGTTTTAAGCCGGAAGTTTGGAAAATTTGCTGGCTGCGGTTCGATGAACAATGACCTGATTAGCTATGTTTAAGTAGGTCTTTAATAATCAAATGGCGTTTTTTTGTGTTCTGCTGCCTGTTCGATTGTATTCGTGGCTATACAAATAGGATAAAAGATTCAGATATGAAACGATTAGAAGAAAACCTGAATTTGGCTTTTTATTATAATTATTATTATGAAATATATGTTGATTTCATCTAATTATAATTATCGTTTATATGAAGGTTTATTTTATAATTCTCGTTCTGTTAATTTTTGGTAACAATCTCCATAGCTTTTTCCATTACTTCATCTTTTCTAAGTCTAATTCCTGCGATTGTTGGTCGTACAATCACGTCTGGAATAATACCTATTCTTTGGGTTTCCCTTTCGTTGGGATAATAGATACCAATGCCTGTAATCCAAGTCTTAAATGCTCCTGGTAATGTAATTAATGAGACATTACCATCGGCTCCGGAGGTCTGACTTCCCACTATGGTAACGTTGGGCGCTGTTTGCAAAGCCATCATAGTAAACTCTGCGTGGCTTTGCGTGGTTTCATTACATAGTAGTATTACTTTTCCAGAGTAATAGTTCAGATTTTTTCGTCCGCAATATATTTCTTTAGAAAAGTTAAATGTCCCTGGATAATTTATGTCAGGAACAGTAGCCTTAACAAAGGCTTTCCGATCATCGTTTAAAAAATCTGCCAGTAAATACATGGTTTGATTTGGGTAATTTCTTATATCAAATATGATGGCTTTTGTATTCTTCACCGCTGCAAGGGCAGACTTAACCTGATTCTGTTGAAGATTCCCTAGGTTAATATAACCCACGTTTCCTTCAAAAACTTTAACGCAATCCTTGATAATATCGCTGTTCGATTTATAATTGAGCTTATCATAACCAATTCTAGAAATTCTTTTCTTGCTAACTACTCCATTCCGTTCAAATTCCGTTTCAACCGTCTCTGATTTACCATTAAAGAGAATATTGTGCATATCTCTTTTTTTTACTGCTTCATTTGATGCCCCAATATATCTTGAGTTTTCTTTTAGGATTGCTGCAATAGGCATACCGTTAACTTTTAAGAACACATCTCCGATTCTCACATCGTCCTTTACGCTAAGACTATCATTATAAAATCCAGTTACAACAGCTTTGTTATCAATTATCTTAAAGCTGAAGGGAGCCCACTTAAAACCAAAATACTTATTGGTATTTCTAGTTGAAAACTTCGCATGACTGTCGTCCACTTTGGCTGTCAATTCAAGAATCGCAAGGTGATAGGTCGTGGTATCAGGAGCCGTTGCAAACTTTGGGACCATTTCCGTAAGTACTGTTTCCCAATTCTGATCTGTCTTATATCTGTAAGGATAGAAATACTCCACGATGTTCCAATAACGGGCGAGAGTTAATAGGCGTAGTTCAGGAGAGGGGTAAATCGAGTCTCGATAGACTTTCTCGTTTTTGAATTCTGTATTTCCAACTCCCTTAACTTGGCTTACATAATAGTTTTGCCCTTGATTTCTGTTTTTCTGAATGTAAATAAGCTGAATAATTAGCTCTTTGTCAAAATTCACAGAGTCCTTCAACCACCCCATATTAAGATTATACTTTCGGTTGCTATCTACCTCAACTTGACAAGATTGACACCTTTCAATCTTGCCAAGTTTTATAATCCAGTTCTTATAATAATTATTAACCTCTTCTTTAGATTCTAACAATCTTACCGCCTTGATACCTGTCCTAAATGCCTCGTCCCAATCAATTTTGCCTTTAGCAATTGTCGGATGATAATATTTAAGGAAGCCCCAAATTTTAATAAAAGTCGCCGTTTGCTCGGTATCTTTGTTATTCGCAACAGCTGTATTTGCAAAAAAATAAAAAACGAGAATGGTAAGTGTAGTAAATGGTTTCATATGTTAGTTGCTATTTCAATAAGGATTTAAATGTAATGGAAATAATAGATATGATGATGTATTTGGTTACTATTTAACCAAATTTAACGCACACGTATAAATATCCAGTGGTTAGTGTTAAGTGCTGCTGACACATTGCCTGCATATCTTTGCAAGTTTTTCGTTAAGTTTGAACGTACACTAAACACAATAATGAACAAACTACTTCTAGTATTGATGCTGCTTGTCGCGCTAAGTGCGTGCAAAAAAAACAACGAGAACAAAATACAAGATAATGATGTTCCTAATCTTGAGATTTCCGTATCCGCTCTTAAAACTACACCAAACAACACTAATCCTGAGGGTGATGCCACTTATAATTTATTAGGTTATGGGTACGATATTACAGATAAATATGCCAGTAGAATGGCAGTTAGGGAACGGGTAATTGATGTTCCTTTATTCGTTGCAAATAATGACAGCGAAGCATTTAGCAAAAGTAATAGTACAGAATGCTTCTCAATGAGCTTAAATGGAATTAGTGCATCTGCTCTTTCGGCCAGATTGTCCGAAAAATATGACGTATCTGGCGGTCTGAATGTTTTTAAATCGACTATAGTATCTTCTTTTCCAGAAAATGATGCCCTATCAAAGAAGTATGGTTATGGCTATTTTTCGGAAATCTTTATACGTAGAAAGTTAAGAATAGAGGCTGCTAAAGGAAGCAATAGTCTAACTAATACATTTACATTGGATGTGGCAACATTAAGTGCAGAACAGCTTGTAAAAAAGTATGGAACACATATTATGCAACGGATTCATATAGGAACAAGAATCAATGCCATTTACCAGGCGGAAGTACCGGAGAATGAAGAAAGACAATTGGCCGTCAAAGAAGGCTTTACCTATGTTATATACAATGTATTCGGGGTTCTTCCATTCAATGATGGCCCTTATAATGTTGAAGCTCTAAATACCAACTCATCGGTTAAATTACGGTATGAGGTTATAGGCGGAGAACCTCGTGAAATAAAAGAGCTGGATGTCTCAGGAATTAGAAGAATCATGGTTGACGATTGGAACAAAAGCGCAAATGAATCGAACTACAGATTTATTGACTTTGACCAAGATGGATTGATTCCATTATATGACTTAATTGTCGATAACGCTAAAAAGGCAATAGTTAAGGACTTCATAATAAAGTATATATCAGATAATCAAGTAAAAACGAAAGAATAACCTGCTAATACGATGGTTTATGTGATGCCACTAGAATTATCACATAAAGGGTTTTGTTTCAGAAAACAAAGATTTCTCTTCTATAGTGAGTACATCCGAAGTTTTAAATCTTTGTGGCTATTTAACATAAGATCAGTTATAAAACGACAGTTTCAGCTATACGTAAGCCATATCAAAACGAGGATGTCTATTGCGGAATTCAATAATAATAGGTGTTTCCAATAATTCCTTCTTAGCAGTTGGCATAATGGAAATGCTAAATCGGCTAAACCCTTAAAGAAAAACGTAATTCACCAATTAAATCCACAAAGTAGATCAAGGTAAATAGAAACTCATTATTTTTTATAAATTTACTTTACATGGAATTAGGGATAAGTACATTCGGGGAGGTTCAACCGGATGGTGTTGCAGGAAAGGCCGTAAATGCACATCAAAGAATACAGGAGTTATTGGAAGAAGTAAAACTTGCTGATGAGGTTGGATTGGATGTATTTGCTTTTGGAGAACATCATCGACCCGACTTTGTGATCTCTGCGCCTGAAATTTTAATGGCGGCAGCGGCTGCTATTACTAAAAATATCAGGTTATCCAGTTCTGTTACCGTGTTGAGTTCTGCTGATCCGGTGCGTGTGTTTCAAAATTTTGCTACTGTTGATTTAATCTCAAGCGGAAGAGCGGAAATTATAGCCGGCAGGGGATCGTTTATTGAATCTTTCCCTTTGTTTGGTTATGATTTAGGTGATTATGATACTCTTTTTACAGAAAAACTGGAGTTGTTGATGCGCATTAATGAACAGGAAGTCGTTTCCTGGAAGGGTAAACATAGAATGGAAATCTCAGGTAAAGGGGTTTATCCCAGGCCTTTGCAGTCGGCTATACCAATTTGGTTAGGTGTTGGTGGTACTCCTGCTTCTGCGGTTCGGGCAGGTAAACTTAATCTTCCTATGGTGATCGCTATTTTAGGAAGTCCACCCAGACAGTTTTTATCTTTTGTGGAGCTTTACCGGGAGTCGGCACGTAAGGCTGGTCACGATGTGAGCAAATTACAGCTTGGCATCAGTTCGCAGTTTTATGTAGCAGAGGATTCCGGTCAGGCTGCAAATAATTTTTATCCTTCATATGAGGCGTTGATGAACAGGGTGGGTAAAGATAGAGGCTGGTCGCCAATGAATAGAAATCAATTTGAATTTCTTCGGAATGATGGGCCATTAATTGTGGGTAACGTACAGCAGGCGATAGATAAGATCATGGGTCAGTATGAATTGTTCCATAATACACGTTTTTTAGCTCAGCTTGTAACAGGTTTTACCGAGCATAAGGATGTGCTTAAGGCTATTGAATTATATGGTACACAGGTAGCACCCGTGATAAGAAAAGAATTGGCTATTAAGAAGGAATCGGTTCTGTAAACGTCCAAGCTAAGATCCGGCTTATCTTTTGTCCCTGTGCCATGTTTATAACTTTGACGTCTTTCACTTTAACTCGATCTAATGTACGATAACATCCTTGTAAAGTATCTTTTTTGGAGATCAGGGAGGTAAACCATTGACAGGATTGCGCAAAGTCTGCACTTTCCTTAATCATTTGAATGACAAAACGTTCTTCGCCTCCTTCACACCAGAGTTCTGCATTTGTGCCACCAAAGTTTAGTGTTCCTCCGGCTTTGCTTTTCTGTCCGAGGTTTTCCCATTTACGTTCAGTTCCTGCAGTGGCTTCTTTTAGGGATGCATGAAAGGGAGGGTTACACATGGTGATGGTAAAAAGTTCGCCCGGTTTAATTAGTCCGGTAAAAATGTGAGCCGTAGAACTTTGCTTCCTGATGGTGATGTACGTGGACAAAGAGTTGGCATCAATTATATTCTTTGCTGAACGGATTGCAAGAGGATCAGTTTCTGAGCCTACAAAGGTCCATCCATATTCACGGTTGCCTATCAATGGATAGATGCAATTGGCTCCTACACCTATGTCTAAAACTTTAACCGTATTGCCTAGAGGAATGACGCCCTCATGAGTTGAGGCCAGCAAATCGGCTATATAGTGAATATAATCGGCTCGTCCGGGAATAGGGGGGCATAAATAACCTGCTGGGATATCCCATAAGGAGATGCCATAAAAATGATTGAGTAATGCTTTATTAAGCGTTTTTACGGCATCAGGGTTTTTAAAGTCGATAGAAAGGTCATTGAATGGATTCAGGGAAACGAATTTTAATAAGTCAGGACAAGATGCAATCAGTTCAGGAAAGTTATACCGAAATTTATGTTTGTTTCGTTGATGAAGCTGGTTTTTGATTTCGTTATTGCGGTTGGTATTGGCTGACATGTGCACTTATTTATGGTGCTAAATTACCCATAATTTAGAAGTAGTAATTCTATTCCTTCCTGATACAATAAAATAAAACGCTGCTTCATTAAGGATTGTTAAATTGCGGTAGTAAAAAAAAATGATTTAAATTGAAGATAAATGAAAACTGAGAAGGAAAAAATGTTTGATGGTGAGCCTTATGATGCGCATAGTGATGAAATGATTGTCATTCGTACTAAAGTGAAGCGGATTCTACATAAATTGAATGTGACTGAATATTATACAGAAAAGTCACAAGAGGTGATGAATGAACTTTGTCCAAATTCAGCTAAGAACATCCACTTGGAGCCGCCTTTTTATTGCGACTATGGGGATCATATTTATGCGGGAGAGAAAGTGTTTATTAACTTTGGTGCTGTTATTTTGGACGGTGCAAAGGTAACAATCGGGGCACATACGATGCTTGCGCCGGGGGTTCATATTTATACGGCGGGACATCCGCTGGATGCTGATGAACGTGATGTGTGGGAAGATTGTAAGCCGGTTACAATTGGGGAGCGCTGCTGGATAGGTGGACGTGTTACGATATGTCCGGGGGTAACGATTGGTGATCGTTGTGTTATTGGTGCGGGTTCTGTGGTTGTAAAAGATATTCCGGATGATTCGCTTGCCCTTGGAAATCCTGCAAAAGTGATTCGTAAACTGAATGGAGTAGTAGCCATATAGTGCTGAAATCCACGTTCATTTTGTATTTTAGCTTCCTAAGCCCTAATTAAATGTTAAATTTGCACTTGGATGCTGTTAAAAAATTTTGAAATGAAATTTTATAAAACAAATGAAGAGGTAGACATACAACGGGAAAGTTGTTTGTTGGTTGATGCTACGATTGCTGAAGTTGCTAAAATATTGAAACCTGGGATCACGACATTGTCGCTTGATGTTATGGCGGAAACTTTTATGAAGGACAACGGCGGTGTTTCTTCTTGTAAAGGGTACCATGGTTATCCTTATTCGCTCTGTATATCTGTAAATGAACAAGTGGTTCATGGCTTCCCTAGCCAGTATGTTTTAAAAGAGGGTGATTTAGTATCTATTGATACTGTATTTTATAAAAATGGTTTTCATGGGGATAGTGCTTATACTTTTATTTTAGGGGACACCACTCCAGAAATCCTTGATCTGGTTAGAATCACTAAAGAGTCTCTTTATGTTGGGATTCAACAGGCTATAGTTGGGAATAGGAATGGTGACATTGGCTATGCTATTGAAAAATATACCAATGGTAACCATGGATATGGGGTGGTAAAGGACATGATAGGGCATGGTGTTGGAAGACAGATGCATGAAGAACCGGAAGTTCCTAACTACGGTAGAAGGGGTAATGGAAAAAAGCTGGTTGAGAATATGGTTTTGGCTATAGAGCCAATGATTACCATGAAAAGTCCTGATGTTTATGTCTTAAAAGATGGCTGGACGATTGTTACTGACGATGGATCTTTAGCAGTTCATTTTGAACACAATGTGTGTGTAAAGAAAGGCAAACCTGAACTTCTAACTGATTTTGGTATGATTGAACGAGCTGAAAAAAGTAATATTAATTTGAACAGCAGTTACTACACGATTGAAAAAGTGGATGCTCAGAATTTGGTATTAGAGTCTTCAACTCATTAATTATTTGTAAATATGAATAATCGTAAAGGCTGTATCGATAGTAGAAATTACTTTTTATACGGCTTTATTATTTCTTCTGTTATTAAAGGTTGAAATGATCAACAAAGGAAGGGCGAATAATTTCATTTAAGAAAGATATTCTCAGGGTTGTAAATACTTTGTAATGCTTTGTCCGGCATAAGCACCATCTGGCAATTCGAATAGTACCTGAACTTCATTGCCTGGCTTTTTTTGAATCGTACTTTCCTTCCTTATAAGCTTCACTTTAACAGATAATGGTTTGTTTTCGGGGTTACTCAGTGTAATACTCGTAGCTTGTTGTGTTTGATGAATCATAAGCAGGCAAGGCTGATTGACCTCAACGGAAGTTTTATCATCCAATTTAATATTTCCAGCTTCATAAAAAGCAATTTGAGTTAAGTTTAACGTTTGACTCCTGACGGCTTGAATCTTTGAATTATTGGAAAGAATCGAAATGTTTTTATTCGAAATTTCAGCAGGAATATGAGTTAACCCTATATTGGGAATCACGATGTAACTATAAGACTGATTGATTGGTTTTATGCCATGATTTATCCATAAGGTAAATACCTTTCCTTTTTCTGATCTGTTCTCATCGATAAAGGTGTTGATTCCTTTCCAATCGGCAGAACGGAATTCAACGCTTAATTGCGCGTCTGTATAATTGGGAAATATATAAGCAGTGCCATCCTGGTATACCCAGCCCTTGCCTTTGAAGGCAAATACCTTTTTTACAGTTTTACCTTTTAGCTGTTTGTCGGATACCGTTATCTCCCCTTTGCTGAAACATTGATTTACGGATGTGATGACATTTTCATTTGTGTTTGAGTTGATCCCAGAGCCTAAACAAACATATTCATTGTCGAAATAGAACCATGCCTTTTTTGCTTTTACTGAATCTTTGTCAAAATCGAAAGCGGACATACCCTGTTGTCCATTAGAAACTCCGCCTACAAAGCTTGTTTTCCCTGCTGATTGTTTACCGAAATTTAGAATGGGTAAGGGTTGTTTGGATAGGCGAGCTGTCACTCCTGGGATTTTTTGCCAATCCCATAAAGGGAAAATGTTGCGGTATTCTTTTCCTGTTTTAATCAGGTATGTACAGCCATCAGGAAGGTGATAATTAAAGTTAGCTTCTCCGTTGCCTGACTCTGTACCATTAACCCGGTTAGAGACCATTTTTACGGAAGTATAAAATAGTGGTCTTTGATGCACCATGAAATCGGATCTCCAGAAATGACGGTTGCCTGATGGTCCTGTGCTGATGGATTGCAAACCCTTAATTCTGGTACTGAAATTAATAAATTCCTGTCTTCTGCTGGTATTGATGGAAGCCATATCATCGCAAGCAAGAGCAATAGGAAGGGCGTCTTTATCCAAGCGGGCAATCTCTCGTCCCATTGTGCCGTAATCCAGTAAACTCCCTCTGGTCATCCATTGCTGACCATCCAGTATATAATGAGATAAGATGTCGATTTGCTCATGACCTAATTCATATTTGGTGCTATTTACTAAAGATGCAAATTCTGCGCAATCAACAGTGAAGCTTAATCCATAACCTCCTGAATATAATTGAGGGCCATGTTGATGAAAGCTCCAATCTACCTGGATGCCCTCTTCATTGGTAACTATAATTTCCTCTTCAAATGTCTTAACCGAGGAGGTAACGTATTCCGGAGATTGTTCTAAACATCCGGCTTCCATTTGAATCCGCGCGATCCATATCATATTCTGACCTGTTGCCTTAGTTTTCCCATATTGAAGTATGCCCTTGATGTTGGCTTTTTTTAGAATTCTTATACCTTTGGTTAATTCAGTGGGCGACAGTTCATTTTCCATCAGGATTAAGATCTTGGAGAATTCTCTGGGGACACCAATTTCGTTAAACCAATGGTGATCAGTTTCAGGGTCCTTATCATACCAGAGATTTAATGCGGTATGGATGTTTTCCCTCAGGTTACTGTTGTTATATAAAGTACTGTCTTTTGAACGATAGGCAATACACATGCTAACTAATTTTTGAAGGTGGCCAATTGCCTTCAATCCCAGTTTAGGGTGTTCATTATAATTGTATTCTAACCAACTTCCATCCTTCTGTATTGATTTTAAAAGAGCGGCTACAGGCTCATTGTTCATATTTGGCTTTTTTAAATACCTGTTGTAGAGCCTTTTTTTTATAAGAGAAAGATCATTAGAGTCTGGTCTTAAGATTGCATTAAATGGACTGGCATAATTTGTACTAGTAATTGATGCAAGGCATAGGAAAATGATCGTTTTCTTTATTATATTTTTCATTTAGATATATCAAAATAGGTCTATTAGGCTTGAACTTACGAGAACATGAAACTATTGGTTTAAGACGGGTTTGCTTTATAAAGTGCTGCAGTTTATTCCGAATATTAGGTAATTGCTAAAACTTTTAAATTGATTTTAACTTATACATAAAGAGGTAGCTGTCATGTAAATGGCTGACCTTGAATGAAAACAAAAGTAGCAATTATATAACCGAGATAAAAGTAAATTGAAATGATCAGATTAGAAGATGAAAAAAAATAATTGAAGCAGCTGAAGTAAAAGCAAAATAAATTGGACAGCCTATGCATATTACCATAGCAGATGCCGGTGGGAATTTGATAGTGCATGTGCGGATGGACGGAGCCTGGTCAGCAGTTTTATGGAATTCATGCCTCCAATGATAGCAAGATCATGATATTTGCCTGAGGGATACCACTGAAAAGGGATGAACATCTTGCTGGTGCAATTGGGGTAAGTGGCGGATCTGGTGAACAGGATCATACCGTTGCGGAAGAGGGGGTGGCGGCATTTTAAAAAAGCTAAAATTTCTTGTAATTTAGTCTGACATATGGAATCATTAAAAGGAAAAATTGCTCTAGTAACAGGAGCAGGAAAAGGTATTGGCCGTGCGATTGTATTGGCACTGGCCAAAGAAGGTGTTCATGTCGGTTTAGTAGCCCGTACAGAAAACGACCTTCAGAATTTATCTAAGGAAGTTGAGGCTTTAGGGGTACATGTATCTATGGCTATTGCGGATGTAAGTAGCATTGGATCAGTAAACGCAGCAGTCGATAGTATCCAAAAGGAGTTAGGCAATATCGATATCCTGGTTAACAATGCAGGTACAGCAACATTTGGCAAGTTTCTTGAACTAGAGCCGGCTGAGTGGGAAAATCAAATCAAGGTTAATTTATTTGGTGTGTATTATGTGACCCGGGCTGTACTTCCAGAAATGATTGAAAGACAAACAGGCGATATCATAAATATTTCTTCTACTTCCGGTTTAAGAGGAGCAGCTACTACAAGCGCCTATAGTGCTTCGAAGTTTGCAGTTATGGGATTAACAGAGTCTCTGATGCAGGAAGTGCGTAAACATAATATCCGGGTTACAGCTATAACGCCAAGTACGGTTGTGACTGATTTGGCTAAAAGTGCCAATCTGATTAATAACAATGAAGAGCGGGTTATGCATCCTGAGGATCTTGCAGAACTGATTATAGCACAATTGAAATTAAACAGGCGGGTCTTTATTAAAGACGCTGCAATGTGGTCTACCAATCCATAAATTAAAATAAGCAGGTTGACAGCTTTCAGCGACCTGCTTATTTTGCCTTATTGAAGCGAAATTGGATTCCCTTATCCAGCAATTATGTGTTTCTTAGCCACATATTGTAATTGTATTTCTAACATTTTATATCTTGTTTTTAGACGTACTGTTGAAAAGTTTCATATTTACTATGCTTAGCTATTTGTGATATCTAAATCAAGTAAGCAGAAGGGTCTGCATTTTTGATATTTTGAAATACATCGTCTTGTTTATCAAGTCATTGCTTTTTTAATAGTCTTTTTTTATTTGTTTAATTGGTCGTTTTATGTCATCAATAGCGTGAAAATATGTAAATTTATTTACACATTTTTACGTAGATAGTGAGTAATGTATTAGCCTATTTCAGCAAATTTAAATTACATAATGATATATAGTGAAAAGGAACTAACAAGAGGAATTGCAAACGGAGATCAGCGGGCATTTACAGTTTTTTATAAACAAAATGTCGACAATTTGCACCGCTATTTGCATTTATATACCAAATCTAAAGAAGCAGTAGAAGAAACAATACAGCATGTGTTTATGAAAATATGGGAGCGAAGAGAGACATTAGAAGACATAGCTTCTTTAAAAGCGTATGTGTTTAGGTCGTCTAAAAACTGTTTTCTAGATAAGATGAGAAGAAATAAAGTGGAGACAAAAGTCTTTATTCTCATTCATCCTGGTCATGTAGAAAGTGATGAGCACTCAGATACAAAAATAATCTGCGATCAGAATAATAAATTGCTTTATGATGCGATCAATCTGCTGCCCAAAAAAAGGAAACAGATTGTAAATTTTCGCATTATAGAAGAGCTAACTCTTGATGAAATTGCCGAAAAATTAGCTATATCTAAATTTGTAGTCAAAAAACAACTATATAAAGGAATGAAATTAATAAGGACATATTTACTCAAGCGTGCTGAGTTGAACGGACTTAATTAATATATTGCTACTATTCCTGTTTGATTTGTTTTTTTCAAAGGCGTATCTGATTTATAATTATTTACAAAAGAGGGGTTCTTTTTATTTACTGCTTCGTCTTCAATATATGATGAAAAGCATACCCATAACAAATCGCTGTATTTCCTTTCAAATAGTCGGTATTCTTAAAAGGAATTTTCCCTAAATACCGGCAATCATAACTCAGGTTGTGATTTGCAGGTTGTGTTAAAGAAGAAAATTAACAGGGATATCAATTTATAAAATTCAAATTTATGAAATTTATTACTCCGGCAAGATGCAGGCTTTCTGCATGTGTCCCTAACAGGTATTTGTTAGTTGCGAATTCTAAATTTTCAATTATAACCTTGATCAAGGATAATATGTTTAAGGTATTAAGTATTACTTTATTTATTATAACTCTTTTTCAAGTAGGTAAAGTCTATGCATCTGACAAGCATAAGTTAGCATTTCCACCAGCCCTGATTACTGGGAGTGTGACAGACACAAATGGGGACCCTCTTCCTGGTGTTAGCGTTAAGCTTAAAGGAACCTCACAGGGAGCAACAACAAATGTAGATGGAAAATATACACTGAATTTAAGTGTGGATGTTGGAATACTGGTATTCACTTCAATAGGGTTTACTCCTCAGGAATTTCCTTTAAATGGACGGAAAGTTATCAATGTCAAGCTTGTTGAGGAATCGAATGCTTTAAATGAAGTGGTCGTGATCGGTTATGGAACGCAGAAGAAAGTTAATCTGACCGGATCTGTAGCTTCAGTAAAAGTGGATGAAAAGATAACCAGTCGTGCAATTTCAAATATTTCATCTGGATTGTCGGGTCTTGTTCCTGGTTTGGCTGCCACTCAGGCTACCGGTATGGCTGGCAGAAATTCAGCCAGTTTAATCATCAGGGGACTGGGTACTGTAAATAATAGTAGTCCACTTGTCGTGGTTGATGGGATGCCCGATGTGGATATCAATAGAGTTAATGTGAATGATATTGAAAGTATTTCCGTTCTAAAAGATGCCACATCATCATCTGTTTACGGATCGCGTGCAGCGAATGGCGTAATTTTAATTACAACTAAATCTGGTAAAGGAAATAAAGGGACAAGTATTAATTTTACGAGTACGCTAGCCACACAGGTTCCTGTTAAGTCGGTTGATTTTATGGCCGATTATCCACGTGCTTTAACGGTTCAACAACGTGCTGCTGCTGTTAATACGCTTGATGCCAATCAAACGTATAAAAATGGCACCATCGATCAGTGGCTAGCCTTGGGAATGATTGATCCTCTGAAGTATCCAAATACAGATTGGTGGGATGTGGTGACACGAAATGGAGCTTTCCAGAATTATAATCTTTCAGCAAGTGGAGGTAGCGACAAATCAAACTTCTTTATTTCCGCAGGTATTAGGAATGAAAATGGCCTTCAGATTAATAATGATTACAAACAGTACAACGCTCGTTTCAACTATGATTATAAATTGAAGGAGAATATGAATGTGGGGGTTAAATTTAATGGAAACTGGTCCAAGTTTGTTTATTCGCTGCAAGACGGTTACACTGATGATGACCCTGATAATTCAGCAGGATTTGATATGCAATATGCTGTTGCAGGTATAGTCCCTTATGACCCTGTTACGGGAAATTATGGAGGGGTTATGGCCTATAATGAAGATATTTTGGCCTATAATCCTTATACTGTTTATGTCAACAACTTGAACAATCAGAACAGACAGGAAGCGAATCCCAGTATTTATTGGGACTGGTCGCCGATTAAAGGATTAACAGCCCGTGTAGACTATGCACTGAATTATTATAACCAGTTTCGCTATGCAGCTAGTATTCCTAACCGGGCATATAACTTCCAAACCGGAGCCTTTGGCAGCAGGGTTTACGTACAAGATAATGCCGGGATCACAAATTTTACAAACACAGGATACAAAACGCTCTTTAATGGAGGGTTAAATTATCACACCATTATTGCTAAAAATCATGAAATAAAAGGCATGCTGATTTATAATGAAGAATTTTGGTATGATCGTTACCAGATGAGTGGACGGCTTGATCGTCTACATCCAACACTTCATGAAATTGATGCTGCTTTGCCAGGAACTCAAACAACTGAAGGAAATTCAAGTAAGGAAGGTCTGCGTTCCTATATTGGACGTTTAAATTATTCGGCCTTTAATAAATACCTGGTGGAAGCTAACTTCCGGTATGATGGCTCATCGAAGTTTTTACCGGGGAATCAGTATGGTTTCTTTCCCTCTGTGGCGCTAGGATGGCGTTTTACAGAAGAAGGTTTTATTAAGCCATTTTCCAGTCACTTTATGAGTAGCGGTAAATTGAGGTTGTCTTATGGATCATTGGGAAATAATAGTGGTGTGGGCCGGTATGAACAGCAACCTACTCTTCGTGGAAGTTCTTATATGATAGATGGGGCAATTGCTAAAGGAGTAATCAATCAGAAAATAGTTAATCCAGCTCTTTCGTGGGAATCAACTACTGTATTTAATGCAGGTTTGGATTTAGGATTTCTAAATAACAGGTTAACTGCTGAGATTGATTATTATGATCGTCTGACTACTGGTATGAACCGGCCGTCAGATCTATCTATACTTGTTTCCGGAGCGTATTCTGCTCCACGTTTAAATTTGGGTAATCTCCGTAATCGGGGCATTGAAGGGAACTTTACCTGGAATGACAAATCGAGAGACTTCAATTACAGCATCAATCTGAATGCCTCTTACAACACCACTACACTTGAAAAATGGAATCAATTCCTTGATAAAGGGTATGTGTTTTTAGACATGCCCTACCATTTTTTATATACATATGAAGATGCCGGTATTGCTCAGACCTGGCAAGATGTTTACGATGCAACACCACAAGGCGCATCACCAGGAGATCTTTTAATAAAGGATTTGAATGGAGATGGGTTAATCAATAGTAACGACCGGAAGGCTTATTCAGAAACACAGCGAGATCAACCAACAACATATTTTGGATTGAACACCAACTTTGCCTGGAAGGGTATTGACCTCGCTGTATTATTTCAGGGATCAACAGGTCGTAAGGATTACTGGTTGAATAACTCAAATAACGTAAACTTTCCTACAGCGCGTTATGCCTCAACCTGGGATCATTGGAATAATCCGTGGACTTTAGAAAACCGGGAAGGAGAATGGCCCAGATTAGGGGGAAGTTCAAATAACCGGTTAGAGACCAGTTTTTGGATAGATGATCTGAGTTACATTCGTTTAAAGAACCTTCAAATGGGTTATACGGTATCACCATCCTATTTGAAAAAAGTAGGTGTGAGGGGCTTCCGGATTTTTGTTTCTGCAGAGAACCTGGCTACATTCACTTCCTTTCGTGGTCTTGATCCAGAAAAAACCGGTAGTAGGAATAATCTTTATCCGCTGGTCAAATCTTATTCCATTGGTGTTAATATGAGTCTCTAATGTCTGTAGCTATGAAAAGTTTAATTATAAAAATAGGATTTATATCGGTTTGGACAGGAATACTGATTTTCAGCGGATCATGTACAAAAGATCTTCTTGATCAGGAACATACAACAGAAGTTAACGCTTCTAATTTCTGGAAAACTGAGGCAGATGCTACTTATGCTTTAATGGGTGCCTATTCAGCTGTCAGGCCTTGTTTTGATCGTGATTATTATTTCGATGGACAAGGGGAATATGTAAGAACCAGAAGTATTAGTGGTGGTGATGCCTACCAGGGTGCAAGTTGGAATCCTACAGGTTATGCTGGTAGTTTTGATAATATGTATCGCTATTTATACGGTGGTGTTAACCGGGCAAACTATGTGATTGAAAATGGACAGAAAGCACTTGCAGTAGCAACACCTTCTTCTGTTGAGGGCTTGGAAAGGGTTATTGGTGAAGCTCGTTTGCTTCGTGGAATCGTATACTTTCGCCTGATTACGATGTGGGGCGATGTGCCTTATATCAGTAAGGTGGTGTTAGATAATTCAGAAGTGTCCACTTTGGCCCGTACTCCCATTGCGCAGGTAAAAGATTCCATTATGGCAGACTTTACCTACGCTTTTGAAAAGCTTCCTGTTAAAGCATCAGCTATCGGACGTGCTTCAAAACCTTCAGCCCTTGCGTTTAGAGGGAAGCTTCAACTTTATTGGGCATCCTGGAACAGATTTGGCTGGCCTGAGTTAGCCGGGTTTGTACCTGATGCAGCAGCAGCTACAGCAGCATATACAGCTGCAGCTGCTGATTTTAAATCGGTCATATCTGATTATGGCTTAGCTCTTTTTAGAGGTGGTGAACCTGGTAACATAGATGCTTTAGGTAAAGCAGATATTCTTCCGAATTACTATTACTTGTTTACTTCGGCAGCGAATGCAGATTCTGAAATACTTATGGGTTTTACCCATGGAGGTACAGGAACAGGTCAGGGTGAAGCCATGTTACTCGATTTTGCAAATCGTTCTCATGAAAGTTCACAACTAAGGGTAATGCCCCGCTATGAAATCGCCGATAGGTATCAGTTAATTACTACTGGTGATTTTGCTAACAAGCTCATTCCCTTGAATCCGGGTACGACACCAAGTGCGCGGACTACCCTCAACTCAGCGGTTAATCCGGCAAGTTATGCCAACCGTGATTACCGTATGAAGGCCTCCATTATGTGGGATTTTGAAGTAAGTATTGGTTTTAGTGGTTTAAAATCTACCGGTTGGGTGCCTTACGTTTACCAGATATGGACACAACCAATTGTCATTAACGGAGTAACCTATACCACCTATGGTTCGGATAATACAACTAATAATTCCGGTTATGTGTTCCGTAAGTTTGTACGGAACACACCAGGATTAGCTCGAAATGATGGTGATTATACGTATCCGATTATGCGTTTAGCTGATGTATATCTCATGTATGCTGAGGCAACAAATGCAACTATTGGCCCTCAGGCTGACGCAATAAACTTGCTGAATAAGATTCGTCGCAGAGGAAATCTACCTGCTTTAAAAGCAGATAAGTATGCCAATAGTATAGTTTTCTTTAACGCAATAGAACAGGAACGAATCATTGAGCTGGTAGGGGAAGGTCAACGTTCTTTTGATTTACGCAGATGGAGAGCAATCGAAAGAGTCTGGGGTGCGCCCGGAAGTGCTGGTGTTTGGCGAATTGATACTTATGGCGTTAATAAACAACGCTTTTTTCAAAACACTATAGAAAGGGAATATCAGCAGGACTATATTTTCAGAATCCCTCCTGGAGAGCGTGACCGTAATCCAAATCTGACACAGAATACACCATGGCTATAAATGTAAATAAGATGAAAATATATATAAAAAGGATATTCGCAATTTCAATTCTGATTATTGCAGGATTAGGATGTTCTAAAGATTTGCCAGTTGATGAGGATGGATTACTCATTACAAAAAGAACGTCGTGTTATGTAAGTAATTTTGAGTTATTAGGAGTGGACTTTCAGACTGTGCGGACCAAAAATGCGGTAATTGATACCACTGCTGGTACGATCAATGTGGAAGTTTTTTTTGGAACAGACCTAAAAAAACTATATCCGCAATTTTCTTTGGTAACCGATGCAAAGCTGGAGCCCAAAGTTACGGGTACTGTTAATTTTTCGGACTTAAGCAATCCCCGCGTCTTTACGGTAATTTCAGGCAACCGGAAAGTAAGAAAACCATATACTGTTTATATTACAATTCAACAATAATAAATGTATTGATTATGAAAAGGATCTGTTTTTTATATATAACGCTTTTATGTACAAGTCTTCTTTTTGTAGTAGCCTGTAAGGATGATCAATACAGCGTCCCTGCGGCTGGATCTGAACTGTCGAATGATGGTATTAAACGAACAATAGGGCCGAATCTTGTAGGCTCTAAAATAGAGTTTGCTTACGCTATGGCTATTCCTGCTGGTAAAGGTAAAATTACCTCTGCACAGGTAGAAGCATCAATTGCAGGAGCAACAGGTACTTATCTGGAAAATAATTCCTATTATACAAATGGTAGTGGTATTGATGTTGGAATTCCTATTGGAAGCCCCTCGATAACTAATGGGGCGATTACAACAGTTACCTTTAACAAGGATACCAGTGCAGCTACATTGCGCTACTATTATGTTATTCCCGAAACAGCGCGTGGTCAGTCCGTTAGTTTTACCTTTTCAGCAAATAGTAGTGATGGTGGGAAAGTGACCTATGCCCTGGGGCCTTATACTGTTTCTAGTATGGATATGGTGCTTGATCTGAATGTTGTAGATGGGGCTGCCTGTTATATTTCTATCGCGGACATGGCGGTCTATGCTGCCAGCGCGGCGGCTTCAATTCCGGATAAGATTGATCTTGTTTATCTGTATCGGGCAACCCCAGCCTCCTTTAGTCATGCGCTTGTTTCACCGGTAGCAGATCCTATCTACCTTCCAGGCGTCACTCTTCCAGCCGGAGTAACCAGAAATACAAAAATTAGTAAAGCTTGGAATCTTCGCGATTTTAATCTTGCCAGATTGCAATACGGGGTCTATATTGATGATTTGGATTTTCAGCAATTAAATATTTCTGAGGCGCCGAATTTTGCTTTAAATTTAAAGGCAGAGGCAGGAGCATGGGTAGAAACTAGTGATGGTAAATATCGGGCCTATATATACATCAATTCAGTAACTAACTCCACGAAAAGTGCTAAAATAAGTATAAAGCGATATACGTTTTAATTGATAAATTAGCTTCATTGAGTATAGTGTAGATTAGACCAAATTTTTAAATTAGCTTAAGATTTCGCAGTGGTTATGGTTGCGTTATTTTTCAGAATTAATCTTAGGAATTTAAATGCGCTGTTGGTGTCTGTTTAATTTATTGATATGGAAATCAGAAAAATAGGTTTTGTTCTGATCGTGTTATTCTTTGTTGCATATGAAGGAATTCAAGCACAGGAAAACAAGACCTTTACTGTTGAAATAGCTTTAAAAAAGGAATCTAAAGCGTGGAAAAAAGTTCCAGGAATATTAAGGCATATTAAAGAACCCACATTTAAAGAGCAGAGGTATATGATTCTTTCCTTTGGTGCAATAGGCGATGGGACTACTGATTGTCATGCCGCTTTTAAAAAGGCCATTCAAAAATGCGCAATAAATGGTGGGGGGAAAGTAATCGTTCCTGCAGGGATCTATCTTATAAACGGCCCCGTTCATCTCCTCAGCAATGTTAATTTGCATTTAGAGAAGGACGCTATACTGAAATTTGGAACTCATCCAGCTTATTTTACGCCATTAGTTAAAGTGCGCTGGGAAGGGGTTGTGTGTTATAATTATTCGCCACTGATCTATGCGTATAAACAGAAAAATATAGCCATAACGGGGAGTGGAACAATAGATGGCGGTACAGAGGGAACTTGGAGTTTATGGAAAAGTGGCAATGGTGGTAAAAACCAGGACAGTGACAAGGTTGTACTTCGGCAGATGGGTAACGATGGCGTTCCTGAAGATAAAAGGATTTTCGGAAATGGTAAAATAGGCTCTGATCAATTTATGTCGGCATTTGGAGATGGAAAACCACATTACCTGCGACCGGATATGGTCCAGTTTTACGAATGCAGGAATATCGTACTGGATAGTCTTACTTTAAAGAGTAGCCCTTTCTGGACAGTGCACCCTGTTTTTTGTAATAATGTTACGATCAAAAACTTAACCATTCTTAAGGGAACGACTAACGATGATGGTATAGATCCCGAATCATCCAGTAATGTATTAATTGAACATTGCACTATTTCAACCAATGACGATGCTATCTCTGTTAAGGCTGGTCGCGATCAGGATGCCTGGAAGCGAAAGGGAACAAAAAATATCGTTGTTAGAAATTGCATGTTGAACTCTGAGATAGCCAATGCATTTTGTATTGGTTCAGAAATGTCGGGAGGTGTTAAAAATGTTTTCTTTGAAAACTGCCAATCATTGAAATCCGAAAATGGAATCAACTTTAAATGCAATTTAGACCGTGGGGGTTATATTAAAGAGGTGTACATCAGGAATTATGATTTAAATGTGTGTTCAGGTAATGTGATTCTTTTTCAAATGGACTACCATAGCTGGAGGGGTGGAAATTTTCCGCCAGACTTTTCCGGATTTTACTTATCTGACATTACTTGCCGGAAAGCATTGGATAAAAGTATTCACATATCTGGTGTTTCGGATAAGCATATTACGAAAGTGTTCTTAAATAAGGTTCGTATTGATATGGCCATCAAAGCGCCTGAAATAAGTTTCACCGATCAGGTGATTACAAATGGTGTTAGAATTAACAATACTCCATTTCTTCTTAAATGAAATAGAACTGTTACCTGAATTAACTTTATTAACAAAAATCTTAATAAACAATTATTAGCTTCAATCATTATCTAACACATAACGATATTATAAAAATGAGCGACCTTGTATATTTGTCACATAGATCCTATTTCCTATTCTTTCTTTTGCTTTTGGGCACTGAACAGGTGTTTAGTCAGACTGCTTCTAAAATAGTTTACATGGAGAGTGGAAGGCTAACTTATGTTGGCGACCGTGATGGGAATAGGGTTCCTGATTTCAGTTATGCTGGTTACAAAGGGGGTGGAGTACCTATTCCAACTGTAAAAATAATGGAAACTGTTTCAGCGATTGAAGGTGACAATACCGTTCATATCCAAAGTGCCCTGGATAAAGTGGCGGCCCTTCATTTAGGGTCAGATGGATTTCGTGGAGCCGTCTTTTTAAAAGCAGGTAAATATGATATCCAGGGAACTCTTTATATAAATGCCAGCGGTGTGGTACTCAGAGGTGCTGGAGATAATGGTGATTCGTCAACTAACACTATATTGATAGGTAAAGGAGATGTTCCGCATCAACGTAATATACTAGTTATTGGAGGAAAGAAAGAAAGGGAATGGGCTGACTCAGTCACTGGAACACGTACCGACATTGTGACTGAATTTTTACCTGTAGGTTCGCGAAGTTTTACTGTAAGCGATGCTCGTTTATTTAAGGTTGCTGATAATATCATTATAAAACATCCAAGTACGCAAGCATGGGTTGACGCCGTGCAGGGTGGGGGAACTGATGCAGATAAAGTTTGGATATCAGGGAAACTAGATATTTTATATAATCGTCATATTACAGAGATAAACGGTAATATGATCACTATAGACGCTCCTGTTTATAATCACCTTAATCGTAGTCTTTCACAATCTTTTATTTATAAATACGACCGTACCGGATTGGTAACCAATGTAGGGGTTGAAAATTTAAGAATTGATATTGAATCTTCCGATTCGAAAAGTGAGAAGCATGCTAACAATGCAGTAGCCTTTAATGTAGTAGAAAATGCATGGGCGAAGAGTGTTACTGCTCTTCATTTTAGGCAGTCTGGATTTATTACTCAGAATGCCACATTTATTACCGTACAAAATTGTAAGGCGCTCTATCCAAATTCTGCGGTTACGGGAGGAAGAAGGTATAATTTTAATGCCGATGAGGCATCCAATAATATCTTATTTGAAAATTGCGAAGCAACGAATGCACGACATGACTTCGTTGCCAATGGTGCAAGTACTGCATCTGGAGTGGTTTTCGTTAACTGCCTTTCACAATTTACAAAGAATACATCTGAAGGGCACAGACGATGGAGTCAGGGTTTGCTTTATGATAATATTACGTTTGCTAAGGGTACTGCACCGGAACCTGTATTGGCGCTATATAACCGGGGATCATTTGGTACCGGTCATGGTTGGGCAGCCGTACATGCTGTAATATGGAATGTGAAGGCTCCTGGGAAAAAGATAATCGTACAGAAACCGCCTACAGGACAAAATTATTGCTTTATGAGTGAGGGAATTATTTCGGGAGACGGGCCTTTTAAGCAACCTGCCGGATATATTGAAGGGACCGGTGAGCTTCCATTGATCCCATCTTTATACGCGGCTCAATTAAAAGAGCGTTTAAAATATGGAATGCCTCCGGATGCACCTGCACTAGTAAAAGCAATAAATTCAGCAGGAAACATAACGATTAGTTGGGATGACCTTTCGCCCTCTGAAACCGGTTATGAAGTGGAACGATCTACTGATTCATTAAGTAATTTTACATTAATAGCCCGGTTGCCAGCAAATAAAACAATGTTTCTGGATAGAAAAACGTCTGAGGAAACCTGTTTTTACCGGGTAAGAGCAGTAGGCGAAAATGGTAAATCGGCTTATGGTAACCTTGCGGAGGAGAAGAAATAGATTATTATAAGAGACATTGAATTGGTACACGTATATTTAACGCAGCTAATGATGGTTATGTGCGGTTCTTTATGACCAATATTTTTTAACTCTAAATCCAAAGCATGAAAAGTAGTATAATGAAAACGTTAAGGAAAAGATGGTCCATAATCTTTTTTAGTATACTGGTTTTTGAATCTACGCAACAATTAAGCGCACAGAATGTGCATCAAACCCGCAAGCCCAATATTATTTTTATTCTGGCAGATGACCTCGGTTATGGGAATGTGAAAAGTTTTAATCCTAAGAGCTTGATTCCTACTCCCCATATTGATGAGCTCGCCAGGCAAGGTACAAGTTTTACCCGATTTTATGCTGGTAATACAGTATGTGCCCCATCCAGGTGTGCGTTAATGACGGGAAAGGATATGGGCCGTGCTTACATGCGCGGAAATACCCGCATTCCTTTACGTCCCCAGGATTCAACCATGGCTCAGCTTCTTCAACAAAATGGTTATGCCACAGGGATGTTTGGTAAATGGGGATTAGGAGAAATGGGTACTACCGGATCACCAGAAGTAAAAGGTTTTGATACCTTTTATGGTTACCTCAACCAGCAGAAAGCACACCATTATTATGTTAAAGAATTGTTTGAAGTAGAAAAAGGAGTGATTAAACCTATGCCTGTTGGCAGTACACAATACAGTCATGATTTAATTGTACAACATGCCATCCGTTTCATAGAAGAGAACAAAGACAAACCCTTTTTTCTATACTTGCCTGTCACCATCCCTCATGCTGAACTTGCGGTTCCCCTGGAGGATATGAAGGTATTTCAAAATGCAGATGGAAGTAGTAAGTTTCCCCCTGAAACACCCTATGAACAAGGGGGTAGTACTTACGCCAGTCAAAAACAACCACATGCTGCTTTCGCTGCAATGATCACTAAGCTGGATTCGGATGTAGGGCGCATAGTGGCTATGGTTAAACAGCTTGGATTGGATGATAATACCTATATTTTTTTTACTAGTGATAACGGTCCACATGAAGAAGGAGGTGCTGATCCGGTGTATTTCAATAGTGCCGGCCCTCTAAGGGGAGTTAAACGAGATCTTTACGAAGGAGGAATCAGGGTTCCATTGATTGCATGGTCCCCTAAAAATATACCTGCAGGAAAAGTAAATGATACCCCATGGGCCTTTTGGGATGTTCTTCCTACCTTTTCAGAATTAACCCAATCCAAATCTTTACCGGATATAAATGGTCTTTCGTATGTAGCATCTTTGGAAGGTAAAAAACAGGTTAATCAACATGACCATTTTTATTGGCAATTTAATGAAAAATACCTCCAGGAAGCACTCATAAAAGGTGACTGGAAGCTTTTGCGTTTTAAAAGAAAGTCTCAGCCTGAGGTTTACGAATTGTATAATCTAAAGAATGATATAGGTGAAAAAAAGAATCTGATCTCGTTTCATTCTAAGATTGCTGATCAACTTAAGGTAATAATGAAACAGTCTAAAACTTTGCCAGAACATAAAGAGTTTGACTGGTCGGATATAGAAAAGTAAAGGCCACATGATTTATTCGGCCTTTACTTTTATTGCTTTTATTACAAATTTTCAGATGAGCTTATTCCGTTAATGAATTCAATCAAATCTTTATTAAGTCGATCTTTGGACGTGTAATATAATCCGTGAGGTTCACTTTCGTATACGATATATTGCGCATTAGGTAATAACTTAGCAGTTTCATCACTTGTCACTTTGATTGGAACAATCTGATCTGCATTTCCATGAATAATCAAGGCCGGAGTGCTGATATGCTTAATTTCTTCTCTGAAATCTGTTTCAGCAAAACTGTGCACACAGTCAATAGTGCCCTTTAGCAAAGCTTGCATTGCTAACATCAAAGAAGAATCAAGGATTCCCTGACTTGCGGGATGACTTAACAAACTGACGCCGAAGAATTGTTTAAAGAATTCCATTAAAAATCCAGGATGGTCTTTATTTAACCCGTCTGTAATTTGATGCACCATTTCACTTGGAATCCCATCAGGATTGTCTTCTGTTAGCAGCATATAAGGTACTACCGAACTAACCAAAACAATTTTGGACACTCTTGCACTATCATATTTACTGCAATAACGCACCACTTCGCCACCAGCCATTGAAAATCCAACTAAGGTGACGTCATTAAGATCGAGTTCTTCAAGTAATGCCTTGAGGTCATCAGTCAGCGTATCATAGTCATATCCTGTAAAGGGCTGGTCGGATTTACCGAATCCTCTGCGGTCATAAGCGATACAGCGTAAGCCATATTTCGGTAATTCAGCCAACTGGTATTCCCACATGTGACTGTTCACGGGCCAACCATGGATGAAAACAACAGGCTTACCTTGCCCTATGTCGTGATAGAATAATTTCACCCCGGTTCCATCATTCTGTTTGGAAGTTATGAATTTCATAATAAGATTGAATGTAAGATAATTGATGTTCTTAGTAAATACAAAGCACCATCAAAAATGTTAGATGGAGATTCTTTTTAGGCAGTAATATAACAATACCAATTGGTATATTTGGATCATGGATGAGACGTTATCAAAGGCAGAGCGTACCAGAAAATTTATTATAGAAAAGACAGCCAGTATTTTTAATACACAAGGTTATGCGGGTACCTCTCTATCCGATTTAACACAAGCAACAGGTTTAACCAAAGGTAGTATTTACGGAAATTTCGAAAATAAGGAGCAAGTTGCTTTAGCAGTTTTTGACTATAATTATACCACGATTCTTCGCATCAGTCGTGAATTAATTAATCTGGCTGGCACTTATCGGGAGAAGTTGCTTATCTATTCCAGCGTTTACCATGATTTTATGGAAAGCTCATTTCCGCAAGGAGGATGCCCTATTTTAAATACCGCAATTGAAGCAGACGACACCAATCGTTTGCTAAAAAATAGAGCCGCTGAAGCGATCTTTAAATGGAAGGAAAATATTGTGAAGTTAATTCAGGAAGGATCTCTAGCTGGAGAATTTAAACCTGTAATAGATGAGGCTCAAATGGCCTTGTCCATTATTGCATTAATTGAAGGAGGGGTTATGATTGCTAAGGTGACCGATAGTCAGAAAAATCTGGATGAAGTTTTAAAAACAGTAAAAATGCTGATCGATCAGATGACGGTTAAATAAAATTAGCACAACCCCATTAGGATTGTGCTAATATATAAGAATTACAGGGCTTTAAATAAGACAATCCCATTATGTCCTCCAAAACCGAAGGTATTACTCATTGCCACCTTCACTTTATGGTCTATGGTTTCTTTTAATACGATATTCAGACTCTCTGGGATAATCGGATCAAGGTTCTCTGTATTGATGGTTGGAGGAATGACCTGGTCTTGAATAGAGAGCAGGCAGATAATAGCTTCAATAGCTCCTGCGGCACCTAATAAATGTCCCGTCATCGATTTTGTCGCGCTGATCATCATGTTTGTCTTATTATTTCCAGTTAAAGAAAGCAATGCTTTGATTTCAGAGAGATCACCTACATGAGTAGAAGTTGCATGCATATTCAGGTAATCGACCTCGTTAATAGAGATCCCTGCTTCCTGTAAGGCTAGTTGCATAGCCTTAGCTGCACCAATACCTTCTGGATGAGTGGAAGTCATATGATACGCATCTGAAGTCATGGCAGCCCCGGTTAGTTCGCCGTAAATATGAGCTCCTCTACTAATTGCATGTTCATAATCTTCCAGTATTAACGCTCCTGCGCCTTCAGCCATTACGAAACCATCGCGGTCTACATCAAATGGTCTGGATGCTTGTTCAGGGGCATCGTTTTTAGTAGACATCGCTTTCATGGAACTAAAGCCACCTACGGAAGCCGCAGTGATGGGTGCTTCTGATCCACCGGTTATAATGATTTTTGCTTTTCCCAGCCTGATATAGTTAAAAGCATCCATTATAGCAGTGTTTGAAGTAGCACAAGCTGATACGGTAGTATAATTAATACCCATATACCCATTGCGGATGGAAATCATTCCGGATGACATATTAGCGATTAGCTTAGGAACAAAGAATGGACTGAAACGGGGGTGTCCATCGCCTAAAGCATATCCTTCTACCTGTTCTTCAAATGTCTCCATACCACCTTGTCCAGTTCCCCAGATAACGCCAACGTCAAATGGGTCCATTTTATTCAGGTCAAAACCTGAGTCTTTTATGGCTTCATCTGAAGCAACCAGCGCGTACTGTGTAAAAGGATCAGTCCGTTTTATTTCTGTCCTGTCAAGGAAATCTGCTACATTAAAATCCTTAAGTTCACATGCAAATTGTGTTCTGAATAGAGAAGGGTCAAAACGTGTAATCCTTGCCGCTCCATTTTTTCCAGCGATGATGTTCTTCCAGAAAGTAGCGATATTATTTCCTAAAGGTGTTAGGGCGCCAAGGCCAGTTACCACAACTCTATTTAACATTTATATTTTAATTAATTAAATTCAATATCAAGCAAAGATAGGAATAAAATACCAAATGGTATATTTATTCAATTTTATTGGCTTAGGCTTTAAAATGGGATAGGATACCGTTTAGGGGTCTACCTAATGCATTTAATTTTGATTCCATAAAATACTTCATTTTTCTTTCTACCAGGGGTATAAATAATATTACCTTTCGAAAAAATAACCAAATTATGAAAAAAACCATATTACTAGCTATTTTGTTAGGAAGTCTCTCTTTCAGCTCCTTTGCTCAAGCAAGCAATGAAAAAGTTGTTGAGCTTTTTCAGATTATGAAATCAGATAAAATGATGAATGGCATGATGGACAACATGATGGCAATAATGGGACAACAAGGTGGTATGTTGAAAAATAACGAAGATAACAAGGCGTTTACTGAATACATGAACTATGTTACTCAAGAGGGAAAGTTATTAATGAAAAAAATAATGAATGAAGACATGGTAACTTTATATTCTAAATATTTTACAAATGATGAAATACAATACTATATTGATTTTTATGCTACTCCAGCAGGGAAAAAGATGCTTGAACTGACACCTACCATTCAAAAAGAATTTATGACTTCATTCATGGCGAATGACATGCCGTCTTTTCAAGCGAAATTAAAAGTAAAATTGGAGGAAATGCATAAAAAGTATCCTGCTTCTAATGAGCCGACAGTTAAAAACAAATAAATATGTGGTGGATATATGCTTTATTATCAGCTGTTTTTGCTTCGCTTACAGCCATCTTTGCTAAGATTGGTATAAGCGGAGTCAATTCAGATCTGGCTACAGCGATTCGTACAGTAGTTATCCTTTTTGTGGCATGGGGTATTGCACTATCTAGGGGAGAACTAAAAGGAATAGCCGATCTTTCAAAAACAAATGTACTGTTTCTGATCTTGTCAGGCGTAGCAACAGGCCTTTCCTGGATCTTTTATTTCAAAGCACTGCAAATAGGTAAGGTATCGCAGGTAGCACCGGTAGATAAGCTAAGTGTTGCCTTAACAATCTTATTATCTGTGGTCATTTTAAAAGAAGCCCTCACGATAAAAATGGCGGTAGGTGCGATCCTTATTATCGCTGGAACTTTAGTGCTTATTTTTTAAATAGCTGCATTTTGCAATCTTAATTTTAACATCGGTTAAAACTAGATCCATCTAATTATCGATTAGAAAAAAATAGTACCAATCGAATATTTGAATGCTAAAGACTGCTCATTAAGTGTTGTTCCCTTCCTTATTCCTTTTTTTAAATAAATGGTATTTTGCTAGTTTCCGGTACACATAACCCCTTCGTTTCATCGCTTCCGTTAGAGAAACCTCATTGCTAAAATAATCATCAGAAACTTTAGGAACAGCAATACGCTGTGCACTGTAAATGCCCGAATGTCCACTAAAAATGTACGCTGTAAAACAAGCTATGGCGAACAATAAGGCATGCTGACCACCAAACAATTCTACGCCCATAAAGGTGCAAGCTAATGGGGTATTTGTTGCCCCTGAAAACACGGCAATAAAGCCCAGAGCGGCAAAAAGACTCACAGGTGCATTAAGTATACCGGATAGCGTATTTCCCAACGTCGCGCCAATGTAAAACAGTGGGGTCACTTCTCCACCTTTAAAACCTGTTCCTAATGTTACAGTGGTATAGATGGTCTTCCATAACCAGCTCCAGGTGTCTGATCCGCCTGCCTGAAATGCAGAAGTTAGAGTAATGGCACCTGGATATTCGGCATCAACGCCAAGACTTAGATAATCCGGTTTCCCGATCAGCATCGTTAATCCGATAATAACCAGACCTCCAAATACAGGGATCATCCATTTAAATTTGAATACCTTCAAACAGATCGTTTTGATTTCATTTACCATCCCCGCGAAAAGAAAGCTAGCCAGACCAAATACTGCAGAAGCGACGATAACTTTTCCCATCAATAAGAGATCCGGACGAATGATATTGGAAAGAAGATAAGGGCTGTCCGGCAAGGCCTCGATATGATAGTGCACATGCGATACATGCCAGGCTCCAACTGTCATATCACCGACAACGGCACCAATTAGGGCAGGAATCAACGCGTCGTACTGAATCCTGCCAATAGCTAACACCTCCATGGCAAAAATAGCTCCTGTTACCGGGGTGCCAAATACAGCTCCAAAACCTGCGGCTACACCAGCTGTCAGGATCATACGCATATCCAGACCTTTTAGTTTAAACCAACCGCCAAACATGGCCGCAATACTTCCCCCAATCTGAACTGCCGTTCCTTCTCTTCCTGCTGAACCCCCAAATAAATGTGTAATTACTGTTGTGATCAGGATGACAGGCGTCATTCGCTTAGGAACACCACCCCCCTCCTGATGGATCTCTTCCATGATCAGGTTACTTCCTTTTTCGGAAGATTTTCCAACATACTGATAGATAAAGTGAATTAGCAAACCAGCTAAAGGAAGCAAAAAGAGAATCCATTTATGTTCAAATCGAAAATGAATGGCAGTAGTAAGTAGCCAAAGAAATAAAGCGACTATGCTTCCTATAACTAAGGCAATGGGTACTACAAATAGGGTCCATCTAACCAGATGTTTTATGATAGCAAAATGCTCCTTAAATGATATTGATTTATTATTAGTCATGCTTGAATGGCTCTATTAGATGCCTGTACTTGTTTAAAACCGGTTGTGAATCTCAGTCATAATTCGAACCATTTCTGCCCGTATCTCAGCTGTTGACCTGGTAAAATTGTTATTCATATAAGAAAATATATATTTTTTTCCCTTTCGTGTCACCAGGTAGCCGCTTTGATTATGATTATTAGACAAAGATCCTGTTTTGGCCCATATAAAAGCTTTGCCGTTATCTGTTTTATAAGCGGACTTAAGCGTACCCGAAACCCCGCCGGCAGGAAGCATGCCTAGGAGTCTATTTTCATCACCTACTTTATTCCAGATCTTTTGCAAAAGAGCAACCATAGTAAAGGGCGTAAAGAGATTATGTCTGGAGAGTCCAGAGCCATCTGCCCATTGCGGTTCCTGGGGGAGGTCGTTCAGCAAGTTTTTTTTGCTATATTCAATTATTTTACCGGTATTTAATGGCCCGGGTAGGGTGGAAGAGCATACCAGTAAGAGTTGTTCCGCTATGAAATTATCACTTGGCCATAACATTCTTTTATATACAGAATCAGCAGAGATGCTGTATAGCGTGCTAGCCGTTTCAGGCATATTCATGCTAATCAGTTCCAATGGTTTTTTTAACGTGTCCTGCAATAAGGCTAGCGTGAGTTTATCACTTGTTTTCCATGGAATTTCCTGATTATAATCAAGTGGCACAGTCCCTAAAGGATACCTGAATGTATTACTCATCAAATCTCTTTCTACTGCAAATGACTTGGGATGAAAAGAGCTGTCTGCCTTCAAATAAATTTTTAAAAAGGAAGGGGAGATCTGGAGCCTGCCTTTTTTATCAGCCGAAAGTACAGCTACATTGTCTTCAAGTGGTAAAGCATTAATTTCAGCTTGATAATAAGCGTCGTAGTCTCCGTAAGGCCAGCCCGTTCCATAGAAATTTCCGGAATAGTTTCCCCGGGAATAATAAAGCTTTTGCTTGCTGTTTTTTAGCAGTTCATACGCTTTAGTAGATTTTAATGCGGTATGAAGGAAGGATGGGTCTCCCGTTCCCCAAAAAATAAGTGAGTCTCCTTTGGTTATATAACGTAATCCGGGGATAGAATCGCCCAACATATTCAGGGCTGTATAAAAGGTAAAAAGCTTGGTGTTTGATGCAGGAGTAAAGTACTTATCGCCATTTAAATCATAAATCATCTTCCCATTTTTCATGTCATATAAGGCAAATCCGGTAAAATGGTCAGTGTTGATGGACGAATGGTTGATTAGATTACGGATTTTACTTTTGCTGACCTGCTGAACCCGACAACTTGTAGCTGCAAGAGTGCAAACGAACAGCGTAATAATGATGATTGTTGTTCTTGTATTCATTGATTTATTTGATCTTTGAAGCGTTACTGTTATACTTTCGAAAAATACTCAACATCTTTTGAATTGACTCTATTTTTTAAAGGATGATTGCTGGATTTTTTCAAATACCTATCAGAATGCTGAATATTCTTTCAATTGACCACTCCTTATATCAAGATAATTGCTTTCAGGATTGCTTCCTCAGAATACCTGAATGAAAATCCTATTGACTACCTACATATACCCTTCAATATTGAAGAAATCTTCCATCTACTAATCAAAAATAGTAAAATAGAAACCCTGGGTGGAGTAATAAACGGGGATATAGGCTTAAATTATACTGAACAATTGGCTACAAAGGAATATCTACATACCATAGCTGATTTTGGAGATCTATCTACTTTTAGTGCCTATGAAATAATTGAGGCAGAATTTATAGTTGTCATGTCCCCGATTGTTATAGATAGCAGACCCCATTTAAGAATTACGCATCCAGATGGGAGGTTAACTTATATTGCGGATGGGGTAATGATATCATAAAATCGTCAAGATGATTTTTATCAAAAAAAATCAGTTAACTAAGCAACCTTTTTCAACTTTCATCCGTGATAGATACAAACGGTTAATAAGTAGGGGGTGCTGGATTAATTTCAAACCATTAATTGAAAAGATGAGCCAACTGGGATTGTTTAGTGGATTTACAAATTTTGATTACGGCATCTTCTGCTTTTTGCTTATTTATAAAATAGGCTTAATTATCTATCTCCTGCTCAACATGAAATTTATTTCACAATAAAGATGTTTCAATAACATAATTTGACCAACTAACAAACCTGCAATTTTAATCTGTAAATTCATGAAAAAATATTTTGAGGTAAAAGCAACCTTCAACAATAATGTTACGTGATACTATAAATTAACGTTAAATAAAACAGCAGAAGCCCGTATGGGAGAGGCAGAACTAAATCAACTGATTGCAGGCTGTTTACAGCAAAGCAGAAAAGATCAGAAAATGCTGTATAAGGCACTTTACGGTTTTGCTATGGGTATATGCCTTCGTTACGCGGGCAACCGCTATGAAGCAGCTGAAATTATGAATCAGGGGTTTTTAAAGGTGTTTACTAATCTGCATCAGTATAATCAGGATCGCCCCTTTATTGCCTGGGTTGGACGAATTATGATGAACAAATCTGTGGATTATTACAGGAGTAATATGAAGCTAGCATTTACTGAAGATATTGAAATGGCAATGGATATTGGGCATGATGATCTTCCGGACAGGCAGTTGAACTATAATGATTTGTTAACCATGATTCAGCGATTACCCAATGCATACCGAACCGTATTCAATTTATTTGCTGTTGAGGGTTATTCGCATGAGGAAATTGCAAAAACATTGAATATTAGTGTCGGAACGTCGAAGTCAAACCTGTTTAAAGCCAGGGAAAAATTAAAGACAATGATTCTCCATGCAGATTACGTTACAGATTATAAATCCGGAGCAAATCAGCAGAAAATAATCTCCATCGGTGCTGTTTGTATCAGCATGTCTTTTTTAATCAATACTATAGTCAAATGAGAGCGCCCAACGAAAATAAATTGGATCAGTTATTCAAAGCCGGCTTAGCCGCCTCTGATAATCCTATTGCTTTTTGGGAGCATGATTGGGTGGAGATGCGTAAATTACTTAAAAAAAACTCCAGTCAAATAAGCGCCATCTATCCATTTGTTTATTATGCTTCTGGTATTGCTGCAATATTATTACTCACAATAGGATTGTTTTTGCTAGATCAACAACATACAGGCAATCTCCCTAATGATAAATTCACTAAACGGGTCATTAAATCACAACAGGATCACCTGAAAAATAATTTAGATCAGAATTCTAGAGCTAGTTTACCAGTGGGTAAAAAGAAATCGGATAGTAAGCTGCTGAATAATCCGAAGAACGAATATGTACAATCTATATTAATTCTCGGTAATTCAAGTAGTTACTACAATCAGGACATCCTTAAAAAGCTTCAGCAGATCGGTGTAAATGCAGATTTGTTCAGTAAGAGCAATCAGGGTAAAGAATTACCTAATATGCTGAGTAAACTAAATGTTATTCCTGAACCTATAGCATCGGAAGATCCTTCTCTTCCTGTTGAAAGGGAGAAAGCACAACCAAAGAAGCCCTTCATTAAAATAAGCCCTGTTTTTACTTTAAGTTTACTGGCAGCACCCGATATAAATGGGGTTAATTCCCTCAATAATGGGCAAATAGGAGGGAACCTGGGATTCCAATTGGGTATTAAGCTGTCACAAAAATGGAGTATCAGTACTGGGGCTGTTTATGCAGTTAAGCCATATGGAATCAATATTAATACCAATACCACGAATTATACGGCTAATGGAACTTATGCACAACCACTAAATTATATTGATGCAAACTGCAGCGTTCTGGATATACCTCTCAACCTCAATTACCGGCTATACAACAAGGGCAAAAATACCCTTGTTGTGGGTACCGGATTATCATCCTATTTTATGCTGAGGGAAACCTACCGGTATGACTATGGACCAGAGTACAGCACGGTTCAGATTAAAAATAGGAATCAGCATATTATGGGTGTGCTGAACCTGAATACTACCTATATGAGGCGGGTGAATTCTAAATTCAGCATCATAGCTCAACCTTACATCAAATTGCCATTAACCGGTATCGGTAATGGACGTGTAGACTTGCAATCCACAGGTATTGGTTTAGGAGTAAACTGGAACTTAAATTTAAAACAGAAATCCAAATAAGCTTATGAAATATATCGCTTTTGTTTTACTTGCCTGGTTCAGTAGTAACTATGCAGGACAGGACACTTATGTCTGTAAAAATGCCAGAATTAGCCTTTATTCAGAAGCTCCATTGGAAAATATTGATGCCACTTCTACTAAGGGAACTTCCGTATTTAATGCAACAACAGGTGAGTTGGCTTTTCAGGTACCCATCAGGTCTTTCCAGTTCGAGAAATCGCTGATGCAGGAACATTTTAATGAAAATTTTTTAGAAAGCGACAAGTTCCCACGAGCCTCATTTAAAGGGAGGATACAGGAGCAGGTGGATGAACAGAAAGATGGCACTTACCCGATTACCGTAAAAGGTATTTTGGATGTACATGGGGTTAAGCAGAACCGCACGATAAAAGGAAACATCAGGGTAAACAAAGGGAGTGTAAGTATGGCCTCCGAATTCATGGTATTATGTAAGGATCACCAAATTAAAATTCCACAACTTGTATTCAAAAAAATTGCGGAATCCATCCAGATAAAGGTGGCTGCAACGTACTCAACCTACACTAAATAAAAACCTTTCAATTCAGAATTTATGAAAAATCAGGTCATACTTATACTGTTGGTTTTTATTGCGGGTGCCATTAGAGCACAGGATACCTCCGCAGTAAATAATTCAGGAACAGACTCTTTGCTAAACAGCCTGACTGACAGTTCGACATCAGAACCTGTGATGGCCTCCTTTAAATCTACGCGTCTCATTTTATCAGAAACGGCAGTAACCAATAAGAAAAATAACTTCAATTTCGTGGTCATACATCGCTTTGGTGACATTGCAGGGACCGATGGGGGAGGCAAAACTCTTTGGGGCTTTGATAACTCATCCGACATTTATATTGGGTTTGAATTCGGTTTGACCAATAAACTGGATATAGATTTTGGCCGCAGTAAATATGAACAGTTGCTGGAACTGGGCCTGAAATACAGTTTACTGCAACAAACAGTGGACGATGCCATGCCCGTAGCCGTAACTCTGATTGGAAAAACAGGATTAAAACCTTATGAAGTCAGCACGAATATATTTGACGATTACACCAACAGGCTGAATTACTTTGTACAAGCCGTTATCGCCCGTAAGTTCTCCTCACGACTTTCCCTGCAGATAGCTCCTTCTTTTTTGCGTACCAATCTGCCTTTTCCCTATCTGACTGGAAATGAGAAAGACTTTTTCGCCTTATCTGCTGCCGGGCGTTTAAAAGTGACCAAACGAATGGGTATTGTACTGGATTATGCCCATCCCTTTTCTTCTTTCAGAAGTGATAATGAGAGCCCTAAGTTTTATGATCCATCTGGTATTGCCGTAGAGATTGAAACGGGGGGACATATTTTTACTATGAATTTTACCAACGCACAGGCTATTTCGCCTATTAATTACCTGAGTGATACCGAATCAAAATGGACAAAAGGTCAATACCGTTTTGGGTTTACCGTTACGCGTGTATTCGACTTCAACCGTAAGCATAAAAGTATTTATAAATAAATCAAATTATCATGGAAAGACAAGAATTTTTAACCAAATTAGGAATTAGCCTTGCTGCAGTATGCGTTGGCTGCAATCTCGCTTCATGCGGCAGTGATGCCAAGAGTGATGACCCTACACCTACCCCTGATCCTGGAACCGGTCCGATGATTAGTGTAAATCTGGATACCGAAATAAAAAACATAGGCGATTTTAAAGTAGCTGGAGGTGTAATACTAGTTCGCTTAGCACAAGCCAATGCGGCAGATTCATTTACTGCCGTACAGGTTGCCTGTACCCATCAGGGAACATCCATCAATTACAATACAGCTCAGGGAAAATTTATTTGTCCCAACCATTTGAGTGAATTCAGTACCGCGGGTGCTGTGCTAAAAGGCCCGGCGGTTACAGCACTGAAAAAATATACCGTGACCATTACCGGAAGTGCATTAACTGTTACTGCATAAAGAAACCGGCACAAAGCTGTAGAGAATTGTGCCGGTTAAAATAACAAACCACATTTATACTTCCACAGTGAGATTGTTACCTTCTTTCTGAAGGTTGGATGCACTATTATACTACCTTTATGCAGACAATTAAGACCTATTTCAGCATATCCGGAATTTGAATTTTTAGGTTGCTGTACTAATTGTCCCTAAAAAACCAGAATAACGTGAATTTAACATCCAAGAAAAATACAATCAGTTTTATGACACACATGGCAAGAAGTAGCAGGAACGCTTTCTTTGAAGGAATAAAACCATTTGTTTTGCTTCTGTTTTTTATCCTTGCTGCCAGTGCCTTAAAAGCTCAGGTTCGTGCGATGACTAATTTTGACAGTGATTGGCACTTTATAAAGGAAGATATTAGCGGAGCAGAAAAGCCTGTTTATAATGATAGTAAATGGCGGATCTTAAATGTACCGCATGACTGGAGCATTGAAGGACCTTACAATCAAACGAACCTGACAGCCAGGGGTGGAGGTTATTTACCTTCGGGTATAGGCTGGTATCGTAAATCTTTTAGCTTGAATGAATCCGATGCCGGAAGGCTTCATTCCATTGAGTTTGATGGTGTGATGGCCAATAGTGACGTATGGATCAACGGCTTTCATTTAGGAAAAAGGCCTTACGGTTATAGCAGCTTTAGCTACGATTTAACCAAGCACCTCAATTATGGTAAAGGCAAAATAAATACAATTGCAGTAAAGGCTGATAATACCATTCAGCCTGCATCCCGCTATTATACCGGCGCAGGGATTTATCGTCATGTACGTCTTGTCTCTGTAAATGCTGTTCACTTTTCACAATGGGGAACCTACATCACGACACCACTCGCCACTGCTCAAAAAGCAACGGTCAATTTAAAAGCTGAAGTAGTCAATTCTGGCACTCAAAGTAAAGAATACATAGTCTCAACAACCCTTCTGGATGCTGCAGGAAAAACGGTTAAAACGCAGGAGAGTAAACAAAATATAGCTGCAGGTGCAACCGTTCAGTTTGTTCAGGAAATCACGCTTAATAACCCTCAGTTATGGGATATTGAGGTTCCTTATTTATATCAGGCTGTAACTAAGGTACTATCAGTAGGAACCGTTCTGGACGATCAGACACTTTCCTTTGGAATAAGGGATGCCAAATTTGATTCAGCAGAAGGCTTCCTGTTAAACGGTAAACACTATAAAATTAAAGGTGTTTGCTTGCACCATGATGGTGGTGCTGTAGGAGCAGCAGTACCTATTCGTGTGTGGGAGCAACGTTTCAAATTATTAAAACAGGTCGGCGTGAATGGTATCCGTACCTCACATAACCCGGTAGCTCCTGAATTTCTTGACCTTTGCGATCGCATGGGTTTTGTCGTCATGAATGAAACTTTTGATACCTGGACGGAGGCGAAGCATAACGGTGAGATGGGTTACAACCAGTACTGGGCAAAATGGTGGGAACAGGATACACGTGATATGGTTATGCGCGACCGTAATCACCCTTCTGTCATCATTTATAGCATCGGAAACGAAATTCATGACAACCTGAATGATCCTAAGGGGTTTAAGATGTATAAAGATCAGCAAGATCTGGTACACAAACTTGACCCAAGTCGTCCTGTTACAATGGCTCTTTTCCGTCCCGCAGTTTCCAAGGTTTACACGAATGGCTTTGCTGAAACCATGGATGTGGTAGGTCAGAATTATCGGGAAAATGAACTTCTTGCAGCGCATGAGGCTCATCCGGACTGGAAAGTGATTGGTACTGAAAATACACATGTATTAAGTATGTGGCTGGCTTTAAGGGATCATCCTTACATGTCGGGTCAGTTTTTATGGACAGGATTTGATTATTTAGGAGAGGCTGACTGGCCAGAAATAACCAACAATCAGGGATTATTTGACCGTGCCGGTAATTGGAAACCAGCAGGTCTTCAAAGACAAAGCTGGTGGAGTGACAAACCGGTAGTACATCTCGTTAGAAAATCAGATAATGCAGGAGCAGGTACCTGGGTAGCCAATTGGACGCCAACAGATTTTGATACCTATGACAATGCAAAAGTTCAGGTTTACAGTAACTGCGAAGAAGTAGAGCTCTTTCTAAATGGAAAAACACTGGGTGTTTTGCCTAAACCAGCAAACGACTCTCCCAGAGAGTACGATGTTACATTTGAAGAAGGAACCATTAAAGTGGTAGGTAAAAATAAAGGGAAAGAAGTGGCCTTTGAGGAATTTAAATCAGCAGGCGCAGCAGCAAAAATCATATTGACAACCGACCATACTACGCTTTCTTCCGGCAAGGGCGATGTTACCTTTGTTTATGCTACTTTGGTGGATGCAAAAGGTATTCCATGTCCAAATGCGATTAACCTGATTAAGTTTGATATTTCCGGACCAGCAATAATTAAAGCCGTTGACAATGGTGATATTTTAAGTCATGAATTGTACCAGGCATCTCAACGTTTCGCTTACAATGGAAAGGTAATCGCAATTATTGAAGCTAAGAAAGGAAGCGGGAAAGTGACCGTAAAGGCTGAGTCTGCTTCATTACAAGCAGGAATGCTAAGTTTAGAGGTTGAACTGTAACCATCTATTACGTTACTCGTTAATTATATTTAGACCATAAATCATTGATTTTAGCCATATTAATTATAATATTGCATTTATGACTGGTAATGCAATGTTAATATGATGGTACCTATTTATGATTACAAGTATAGAAACCTGGTGATTTTTCTACTTCTTCTTTTACCGATTGCAGATGCTTTTGCACAATCACCCTGGAAATTAAACACGGAAAAGGATGGCATTCGAGTATTCTCCCGTACTGTTCCCGACTCAAAAGTCAAAGCGCTTAAAATAGAATGTGTGTTAAAAACGACTCTTTCTCAATTAGTCACTTTACTGTTGGATGTAAATGAAACGGATCAATGGGTATATCATACCAAGACTTGTGTTTTAGTACGTAAAGTTTCGCCTTCAGATATTTATTACTATGCAGAGGTTAGCTTGCCATGGCCTATGGAAAACCGTGATTTTGTGGTCCATATACGTGTTTTTCAAAATCCTCAAACAAAGATTGTCACAATTGATGCTCCGTCAGTATCCGACATTGTACCTGTTAAAAAAGGAATTGTACGAATTAGTCACTCGAAGGGATTCTGGAAAATCATACCCTTAGACCAAAACCTGGTTAAGGTAGAATACAGTCTGCAGGTAGATCCCGGAGGTATTATCCCCGCCTGGATGGTCAATACCTTTGCCGCTCAGGGACCACTTCAAAGTTTCAGGAATATGAAAGGCCAATTAACGCATCCAAAATATAGAAATGCTACGCTTCCTTTTATTGTGAACTGGTAAGAAATAAAGAAAACACAAGGCCGTAATATCCATAATCCGGTAATTGTTACCTATTTTTGATCATTAAACGAGATGGATATTAACGAACTAGTAGCAGCATATAAACGTCTTCGCATAGAGCAAGTGATTGATTATACAAAATTCAATCTGATCGCTATTGATCATCACTCTACTCGTATTGAAGGTTCTACGCTTACTGAAGTTGAAGCTCAGGTCTTGATTAATGAAGGCCTCACTCCTAAAGGAAAACCACTTGAGGAAAGCTTAATGCTTACGGATCATCACGCCGCTCTTCTTTTCACAATAGAGCAGGCTAAAGGAAAGAAAATCTTAACGGTTCCAGTACTACAAAAAATCAATTCGTTGGTGATGAAAAGTACTGGCAAAGTGTATAATACAATGCTAGGAACTGTGGATTCAACAACTGGCGCATTTCGTAAGGGCAATGTAACCGCTGGAAGTTCTTATTTCCCAAACTTTGATAAAGTAGAACGACTAACATTGGAACTAGTCAATCAACTTAATGAGCGCATGAGTAAACCCCTCTCATTGGATGAGCAGTTAAACCTGTCTTTTGATGCTCATTTTAACCTGGTAAGTATCCATCCTTTCTACGATGGAAATGGTAGAACTTCAAGACTGTTAATGAATTACTTACAAACCTATTATGATTTGCCTTTGGCTATTGTTCATAGTGAAAATAAAGTCGGATATATTCAGGCGCTGATCGATACCAGAGAGAATGCAGACATTCAACGATTCAGAAACTTTATGGTTGAAGAGTATGCGGCCCTGCTAAAAAAAGAAATTGAACGATTTAAAGCAATGGACAAACCTTCTAAAGGGACAGGCTTTAATTTGCTTTTTTAATTCAGGTTATTAGTCGACATTAGGAGTGATCCAACCACGACGTTCATATGAAACAGGAAAAAATGAATTAAGATGTTTTTCATCAACTTGCCCAAGAAATGAATAAGGTATCCATTTACGATAATTAAAACCTAAGTTCAATAAATACCCCCCCTTACCCTGCAACCGCCCCTGCAACCACCCCTGCAAACTGCAATATAAAAGCCGTCCCCTGATTTTTAGCCGATTGTACCTGAATATTTCCTTTATGCAACAGCATAATCTGCTTGCATAAACTCAACCCAATACCACTACCTGTTTTGCGGGTGCTAAAAAAAGGAATAAAGATCTTATCCAGTAATTCCATAGGAATTCCAGAACCATTGTCCGTTATTTTGACAAGCGTTTTGTTTTTTTGTATTTCAGCCGAAAGGGTAATTCGAGGCTGTTCGCTATCTTTAACAGCTTCTATGGCATTGACCAGCAAGTTGATCAGCACCTGCTCGATCAGATGCACATCCGCCTCGACCGTCAAACCCGGATCGCGGAGTATGATCTCCAGCTCAATTCCCTTCTTTTCAAGTGTAGGACGCATCAGATTGTTTAAGTCCTCAAACAAGTTGCGCAATCTTATCCTGGTTACATCAGGTTTAGTAATTTTGTTCAGGTTTCGGTAGCTTTCAGTGAACTTAAGCAAACCATCACTACGCTTTTTTATCGTGTCAATCCCAAGTTCAATATCTTCCAACTCTTCGGTAAGCGTACTATTTACTAAATCGGGACTCTGTAATCGCTTTTTAAGCGTATCGGCAAGAGAAGATATAGGTGCTACCGAATTCATAATTTCATGCGTCATTACATTTAGCAGCTTCTGCCATGCTTTTGATTCCGTCTCGTCAATGGCCTCACTAACATTTTGAAATGCAATCAGTTTATTCACCTGCTGGTCCGTACGCATGATACTGGCCGATACCAGGATCTTAATAACCTGCTGGTTGCGGGTCAAGCTGATCACATTACTTTCTCCCGGTTTAAGTTGAATGATCTCTTTGTAAAAAGCCGTTTCCCGCTTCTCTAAAGAATGAATTGTTTTTATATAGGGAATATCAACCAGTCTTTTAAAAGATTCATTTACCCAACTGACCGCTCCTGATTCAATCTCGTAAGACAAAATTCCTGTGTCAACAAGTTCAAGGATCTTTTGCAGATACTGGTATTGCGTCTCCCTTTCCCGGCTGATTAACTTGAAAGTTGCGTTAATATCATTAAACCCCTGTCGAATCAATTTGAGTTCTGCAGGCGCTTTGAGTACATTAAAATGACGCGAAAAATCCCGATAACTTACTGATTCTATAAATTGGCTTACCTCCTGCAAAACCCTCCGCTGAAAGCGTATCATGTCAACAACTATATACGCTACCAGGGGCAGTGTAATCAGTAGATACAAATGCATGCCCTTAACAAACGCGAAAGAGGTGGCCGCTAATGCTCCCAATAGCAGGGCAACCCGCAGCAACAGTCGCCATTCATATCTTTTAAATATCATACTTACTCAGTCTGCGATATAATGCGGTTCGCGTTAATCCTAGTTCTTTTGCCGCCTTGGTGATGTTTCCGCTATGCTTTTCTATTACTCTTAGAATCGCATTTTTCTCCATTGCGCTGAGGGGTACATTATCCTGATCTATACTCACGTCAGGATGGCTTTCCAATATGGAGAACAGGAGATCCTCTGCTTTAATTATAGGCTCATCGGCCATAATAACCGCTCTTTCAATCGCATACTGCAGCTCACGCACATTTCCGGGATAAGCATACGCAATTAGCTTTTGTAAGGCTGCCGAATCAAAATCTACAGCCGGCTTCATGTATTTGTCCGCATATAAATTGGCAAAATGGTGGGCCAAAACCGCTATATCTTCCTTCCGTTTCCGAAGTGGCGGCATCGTGATTTCTACCGTATTGATCCGGTAGATTAAATCTTTCCTAAACCTCGTTTCGTTTGCCAGTTCATGAAGAGGTAAGTTGGTGGCACAGATCAGACGAATGTCTATATCTGCCGCTTTGTTTGTCCCCAGCCGGGTGACTTGTCTGTTTTGTAATACCGTCAATAATTTAGCTTGTTGCTGCAAGGAGATATTACCAATTTCATCCAAAAATAAGGTGCCTCCTTGCGCCTCCTCAAAGCGTCCCTGCCGGTCTTCGCGCGCATCGGTAAAGGCGCCTTTTTTATGTCCGAATAACTCACTTTCAAACAGTGTATCGGTCAATGCCCCGACATCTACTTTTATGAAAGGAAACTTTGCTCTCAAAGATTGTTCATGGATCGCTTTCGCCATCAGGTCTTTACCTGTTCCATTTTCTCCCAAGAGTAATATATTCGCATCAGTAGGGGCAATTTTTTTTACTTTATGAAAAATATCCAGCATCACATCCGACTCCCCAAGAATGGAAGTGGTACCAGCTTTTCCTTTCAAAGCGGCAACAGTATTTTTAGGCCCTTCCCTTTTATCCAGCAGGTCTTTAATGGTATCAATCAGCTTTTCATTATGCCATGGTTTAACGATAAAATCATTTGCCCCTTCCTTTAGAGACCGTACTGCGATATCAATGTCGCCATAAGCCGTTATCATAACCACACAGGCAGTAGGTTTCCATTCTTTTATTTTGCGCAACCAATAGATCCCCTCATTTCCTGTATTGATCGCACTGTTGTAATTCATGTCCAGCAATACCAGGTCAATCGCGTTACGCTGTAATAAAGCATGCAGGTTCTCCGGATTCTTTTCTGTTATAACTTCATGCACTTCTTTTTTAAGCAAAAGTTTTACGGCGGTAAGCACATCCGGATCGTCGTCAACAATTAATATAGTTGCTTTTTTAAGAATCATGATTGAGTTTAGCGGTTTAATTGAATAAATTTAAAAGTAATAGTGTAAAATTCAGATTAGTAAAATTTGATTTTACCTCAAGGATTCTCTTAGATTATATATCGTTTCCGTGTCTGTAATTTCAATAAAGCCTTTTTTAATAGGCCATTAATTAAAGCTTTGTCACCGCTCCATACTTTATAGCCAAAATTAATGGAATACGCAATATAAGAGATGTCTTTAGGGTCAACATCATGCACTAATTTTTCAGCCTGCAACCAGGAGGAAAGCTTTATCTGTTCTTCAGAAATAAATGTGATGTGTCTGTAGATTTGAAATTCTGCTTCCTGTACTTGTTCAAGTGACAATTTAGATATCTTTATAAGCTTAGGGTAGTGTTGTCTAATCTCCCTCCTTAAAAAGTCAGGTGATATAAAATTTAATTGTGATGTAGAGTTCATGAGTAAATCCCCAATCTTTCCATTAGTGTTCAGAATGCCACTAAAAATAATATTTGCATCAACAATAATGTTCATTTAGTAAAGCGGCTTTTATTCTTGCTCCACCAGGATTCATTTACCTCATCGGCAAGCTGATCCACATCCGCTTGTGTTGCTTTGCTTTCCTCGGTAGCTTCCAAATAATTAACATACTCGATAAGGCGCTGAAATCCAAAAGGTTCAATGCCTGAAGAAAGCGTGATCTTGATCTGATTGTTCTCTATGCGTTCTATTAACATACTAGTAAATTTACAAATTATTTCGTATTAAACCCGTACCTTGAAAAGCGTAGGTTGTTTTTCCTTCAACGCTATTAATTGGATGGAATATGTACTTTCATGCAGATGCATCACAGCATTGCTTGGTTGATTTTTATACAACATTGTAATAGTAAGTTAGGAGTCACGTTCAACTCTCTTATATATAATGTAGGAGGTATTTAGCACCCATAGTCGTCCCATCTCCCTTGCTCGTTCGCTTAGACTCGGACCACCAAGCGTCCACGAAGCGAGGAGCAAGGAACAACCATCGAAGCAGCATCCTTGCCGTT
>NZ_MDFN01000027.1 GCF_001730525.1 Arcticibacter eurypsychrophilus | reverse complement strand
CAAGTGTATAGTTATTTTAGGATCTGACAGATCACCTTGACATCCTGGTTTTATTTAACAGAAAAATTATAACCGCGTTATAAAAAGACATTTTTTTATATCCGTGTTCTTCGTTAATTTTAAACTATGACTTTACTAGCTATCTAATTTCCAGCTAATACCAAAGCTCTTATAGCAAAGTTCGTAAAAGAACTTGGAGGCGAGGTCATTTCTGTTGATAAAAAACAAGCATAAATAATCAGGAAGCAAGCAATGCTAGAAGAGGTCAAACAAGGTCTAACTAAGGCAAAGCTAATCCGTGAAGGAAAAATGGAATGCCTTTCCATGTCTGATTTGCTAAATGAGAAATAGAGGTTATCTTACTCCTTGCTTCCATAGAAAGGCCAAACGTCTGCTCAAAAAGTATAAAACGCTTCAGGAAAGCTAGAGTCCCTTAGAACAATATTTGATATTAAATCCTAAAATTGGCGTCGCTTATTATGCGAACAATTATAAAATTAGGATTGCTGACTAAGTCATAGTTAAAGGGAAGAGCAGCGGATTTAGGGTAATTACTTATCTGATCGAAGAAAGCCCTATTTCTACAGAGATATATCTCCTTACCATTTTTGATAAATTTGAAGAAGCTTCAATTTCTAAAGAAGACATAAAAAAAATCATCAGCTCATTAGGCCTTTGATTGGAACTCTTTCCGTTCAGGTTTTTACTATTGTAGGTCCCTTTAAAAAGGAGCCTTAATCCTGTGAAATCCTTTTGATTACGGGTGGGAAATTTAAATTTAGGTAAATAGCAGCAATTATATAAAAACGAATACAATTCTCAAAATAAAATGACCCGGTAATTTTCTGATTTTAATCCTAAAACAGCTTTAAAATCGATAATAATTGGACGCACATAGCTGATAAATCGATAAATAATATCAATACCTGTTGCGTAATTCATTGATATGTCATATTATATGTCTATATTTGCAGTCCCAAATTCTTTCATTTATTTAACATTTGGAGATGGCAAAAACGAAGTTATTATTTATTACTCACGAGATGTCGCCTTTCCTCGAGTTAACAAAAATTTCTGAAATTACCAGGAAACTTCCACAAGCAATGCAAGACAAAGGATTCGAAATCCGCATTTTAATGCCTCGTTTTGGTAGCATAAATGAACGTCGCAATCGCTTACACGAAGTCATCCGTCTTTCAGGAATGAACATCATCATCGATGAAAACGATAACCCGTTGATCATTAAAGTCGCATCAATACCTTCAGCTCGCATGCAGGTATATTTCTTAGACAATGAAGAGTATTTTCAGCGAAAGCATGTTTTCAGAGACAATAGTAATAAGTTCTATGAAGATAATGATGAGCGGACTATCTTTTTCTGTAAAGGAGCATTAGAAACAGTAAAAAAACTAGGTTGGGCGCCTGATGTGGTACATTGCCATGGATGGATGACTTCTTTAGTTCCTGTTTACATGAGAACTACTTACAAAGATGATCCTACGTTTAAAAACTCGAAGATTGTTTATTCAGTTTACGACAATTGCTTTACTGAGCAGCTAAAACCTGATTTTTTCAGAAAGGCAATTATGAATGGTATGGATGCATCGCACTTAGAGGCATTCAAAAACCTGGATTGTGAGTCATTACACTTAGGTGCAATTTCTTACTCTGATGCTGTTGTTTTTGGTGGAGCAGCAATTAGTCCTGAGCTTGTTAAGTTTGTAAAGGCAACTGACAAACCAGTAATTGAATATGAAGCATCTGCTGATTATGAAAATTATTTTAATCTCTATGAAGAGATTCACAATGAAGAATTAGCTTCTTTAGCTTAATTATTTCTACATTAAAAAAACCCGGTAAAGCTTTTGAAATGCTTTACCGGGTTTTTTATTGCTTTATTTTTGATTGATACTAATCGTCATCCGATGTACTTGGATCAAATTTCCAAAGATCATCAAGACGGGTTGCTCCTGATCTTCCGGTTGCAACATAACCTTTGTTATTTAAAGTGAAGCCTGCTGATCCTTCGCGGGAAACTCCTTCAAATACATCCATTTCAGTCCAGAAATCTGTTGAAGGATTATATTGCCAGGTCGTATTCAGCACAGAGCTATTGGTACCTGTAGTAATATAACCTTGTCCATCAATAACGAATGTTGCTGCTGATGTGCGTTGCAGATTATAATCATAGTTGTCATTATCCTGGATATCCTGACTGTCTTCTGAATTGGTCGCTTGTGGATACAGGGAGGTTTTTCTATCCCAGGTGTTTGCTGTAGGGTTAAATGCATAAAAAGAAGAAACCATTGATCCATTATTGGAGCCTCCGCCAACATAGGCAACGTTGTTGATTACAAATGCAAATGGGTTGATCCTTTTTGATTTCATACTGGATACCTGAGTCCAGGTATTGCTGGTTGCATTGTAACGATAAAAATCCTGTTGATCATTGTCGCCATCATTTCCGCAACCTACATAACCGCTTTCGTTTATGGCAAAAGCTACTGCTCCGTATCTGCCCTTAGTGGTAGGGAAGTCTGCAATTTGTTTCCATGTGTTGGTTCCTGGAGTGTATTCCCAAAAATCTTTCAGCACATATGTTCCATCTGTACCCAGACCTACATATCCTTTTCCATTTGCTGTGAAAGCTACTGCTTTATTTCTTGCTGTTCCTGGTAAAGCGGCAATAGAGAACCAGTTGTCCTGAGTTGGGTCGTATTTCCAAAAATCTGTTAATCTTTCTTCAGTTGAAGTTGCTGAAGTGAATCCTGTGCCTAAATAAGCGACATTGTCAATAACAAAGGAGGCAGCATCACTTCTGGAAACGCCTTCAAAATCTGATTGTCTTGTCCAATCTCCAGCTAAATCATCATCGTCGCTACTGGATGAACATCCGGCTAAAAATAGGACAAGGAATAAAAAAGTAATACATGAGAATAGTTTTTTCATAACTATAAAAGTTTGGTGTAAGTAATTATTAATTTAATTTTCGTGGATGAATTGTCTTGTGAACCTAGCTCAAGCCGGGTTAACGTGTTTTGTAAGTCGCTCACAGGCAGACTCAGGAGTAAAGAAGTATTTGTATAGGATTTTACATAATTGTTGATATAATCTGTAATAGGGTAATTGTAAGAGGCTTTTGCTATTCCATCATCCGTATTTCTTAGATATATACTCGAAGTGCCAGCAGCTGCATCTGTGAAGGTTGACTGGGGGTTATCGTGTTGATTGGCGACTAGTAATATGAGTTCCGACGGCAGCTTATAGGGTTTATTAGAGGCTTTGGTGCTTTGAATAATAAGCTCAGCTTTATTGATGGAAATGGTTTTATCACCCACAATGGAGCTGATGGTTGGAAACTCAATTTTAGTAACCAAACCCAGTCCTCCCTGGATATATGTTTTGTTGCCAGTTAAGGCTGACGCGATTTGATTGTTTTGCAAACTAATGTCTTTCAGAGCCGTGTTACTTCTGTCGGCGGTGATGCTATTAAACTGATAACTGGCGTTATAGAGACTAAATTTAAGTTCATTGGTTATTTTTAATCCGTTTGTTCCAGTATAGGAATAATAGATTTTGACTTCAGCCGTGTCTTTGTAGCCTATTACAGCATTTCCATCTGCCTTTAGGACAATTCCATTGAAATAATCTAAAAACCCTTCGGTATTACTGATTTTTGTATTACTAGTTTGGATCATGGAAAACAATTCTTTACCTAAACTAACAGGAAGAGCCATCATGACACTGTCTCCTGATGCCGGCCGTGGGGAAAGTGTTTTTGAAGTTAGCGGAGTTGTATTGTAATTTACTTTGCTCCGGTTGTAAAAGGTTGCTGTAGACGAAAACACGTTCTGTTCTTCTGGTTCCAGGTATCCGGGCATGGTTTCGATTACAATGCGGTCTGCTAACTGGTGCGCCGATAGCGTTTGCTTCACGGTGGTATCCCCATAATAGTACCCCGAATATTGGAGCTTGAGCCGTATGGAATCAAATTTGGCATCATCGGGTAAAGTATTACCGCTAATGTCAGTAGGCGAAATTTGAAAGTAAGATGCAGCTGTAATAGTACCCAGATCGGGATCTGAAATCGTGCCAGCTAATAGAACTCCTTTTCCTGCAGTCGGTAGCGAATCCAAAAGTAAGGTGGATGTTTTGACGCTAAAGGTGTCCGAAATAATTACTCCTTGTAATTCATCTTGATTTAAGCCTACCATATCGTTTTTACTACAAGAGAAGAGAAATAGTAAGCATGAAAAAAGGAGGAGTGGTTTGTAGACTTTTATTTGAAATAGCCCGTTAATGGATTGACGCATCGTATGATAAAGTATATTCTGTCTTGCAAATATGGCCTTTGGGGGTCTTAAAGGGCGATTTTTAACAGACTTTAACGATGCAATAAATATTAGGTATGTTTAATTAACACTCTTTAACATCGGGAAAGAATGGATAAACTGTATTTAACAACAATTAACATTGCTGCAAAAGAAAAAGTTATTTCTTTATCTTAGCGCCAAATATTTGAATGATAAAGATCTATAATAAACATATGAACTATTTAAGCAGAAGCTTATTCATTCTGGTAAGCTTTTTCGCGTTGAGCAGCTGTCAGAAAACGGATAATATAGGATTGGACATTGATCCACAAGACACTATTAACAGTAGTTATCTGGAAGAATTTAATATAGGTACCGTAACTGTAAGAGAAGATAGTGTTCTTGCATCCAGCCTGGCACAATTTCCGGTAGGTACTTTAACTGATCCGATTTTTGGTAAAACAAAGTCAGATATTGCCATTGGTCTTGCATTGCCTTCTACGGCTTTAACCTTTGGCACAAAACCTACGTTAGATTCCGCAGTTCTGGTATTGAAGTATGGAAAGGAATTTTTTGGTGATTCAACAAATGCGTTTTACAGTGTTACCGTTCATCAGTTAGGCGAAGAATATAAGTCTGCTTCAAGGTATTACAATACCAGAAAGTGGCAATATGATAGTACTAAAGTAATTGGATCGTTACCAAACGTAAGCCGTTTTGCGTGGAATGACAGCATCTTTGTTAGGCAGATTGTAAAGGGAGCTGCTGATACTTTACTAAAAGTTCAGCCTCAGTTGCGGATACCGATGGATAGAACATTTATCGAAGATCATTTTCTTAAAAATGAAACTACTGCTCTTCCTGCAAACTTTGTTTCGAATGCAGCTTTCCAAAAATATATTCAGGGATTGTATGTAACTATAAAAAAGAATCAGCCGGGTGATAAAGGAGGGGTTATATTCTTTGATCTGGCTACTACCGGTGTAAGTGGATTAGAATTATATTATAAATCTTCTGCTACTGCTACTCCTACAGTTATTGATACAACCAAAGTCATATTTGCTGTTAGCAATACAACCACTTCCGCTAGTATTAAACACGACTATACAGGCACACCTGTTAAAACTCAGCTTGATATTCCTACTCAATCCTTCAGTACGGTGTATACGCAGCCAATGGGAGGTCTTCGAACAAAGATTACAATGCCTAATCTGAACGATACTAAAGCATTTGACAAGATAGCGATCAACAAAGCGGAGTTGGTAATCAATGTGGATGATCAAAGTGGAGTTGAAAAATTCCCCAGATTGGCCATTTATACGACTGATATAGCTGGGCAAAGACAGGTGGTTGATCAGGTTTCTTATTTAGGAGTACCTTATGATAAGACGAATAAACGATATGTATTTAATGTGAGTACCTATGTACAGCGGCTTATTAATGGTAAGTCGGATCAATATAACATCTACTTAGCTCCATTGGATGAAAAGTTCCTAAGTACCAAGACTGCGAATATCAGTCCGGTTTTAACTACAGCAGGAAGGACTGCCTTGGCCGGACAAAGTAATTCAGATATGAAGATTAAACTGAACATTTACTATACCCGTCCAGATTAATATCTTTAGTTTTTCCTAATGTGGCTCATTTTTTTATAAATTCGCTGCTTTCGATCATAAAATTATGTGTGGAATTGTTGGATATATAGGTTATCGTAGTGCCTGGGATATTGTTATTAAGGGACTTCATCGGTTAGAATACCGGGGTTATGACAGTGCAGGGGTCGCCCTAATGAATGGCGGATTAAAAATTCTTAAAAAAGCAGGAAAGGTAAGCGACTTAGAAGCATTTGCTATCGATGCAGATAAAACAGGTACTACCGGTATGGGACATACCCGATGGGCAACTCATGGAGAACCATCTGACCGTAATTCCCATCCCCATCAATCTGGAGATGGAAAGCTTTCCATCATCCATAATGGAATCATTGAAAACTATGCCGTTATTAAAGAAGCCTTAATCGCTAAAGGGCATGTATTTAAAAGTGATACCGATACAGAAGTTCTTATTCATCTAATTGAAGAAATTCAGACTGATTCTGTGGACTTATTAGAGGCTGTACGTTTAGCTTTGAATAAGGTAATTGGTGCTTATGCCATTGTGGTTATGAGTCGGGATTTCCCTGATCAGCTAATTGCCGCACGTAAGGGCAGTCCAATGGTTATTGGTGTAGGCGAAGGTGAGTATTTCATCGCTTCTGATGCGACTCCTATCGTGGAGTACACCAAGAATGTGATCTATCTTAAAGATTTAGAGATTGCGTTGTTAAAACGCGATGAGCTGGTTGTTAAATCCATTGATAATATTATTCAAACTCCCTATATCCAGGAACTTTCTTTGAAATTAGAAATGCTTGAAAAGGGTGGCTTCGAGCATTTTATGCTGAAAGAGATTTACGAGCAACCACGGTCTGTTAGAGACTGTATGCGTGGTCGTATCTATCCGATTGAAGGCATGGTTCGTTTAGGTGGAATCAAAGACTACGCAGAGAAATTAAAGAACGCAGAGCGAATCGTAATCATTGCCTGCGGTACATCCTGGCATGCAGGACTGGTAGGCGAATATCTGATAGAAGAATTTGCACGCGTATCGGTTGAAGTAGAATATGCTTCGGAATTCAGGTATCGGAATCCAATCATTTCCGAAAAAGATATTGTGATTGCTATTTCTCAATCTGGTGAAACCGCCGATACAATTGCTGCAATTGAATTGGCAAAAGAACGGGGTGCAACCATATTCGGGATCTGTAATGTAGTGGGTTCATCGATCCCAAGACTAACACATGCTGGAGTATATACGCATGCTGGTCCGGAAATAGGAGTAGCTTCAACTAAGGCGTTTACCGGACAGGTTACAGTTTTAACCTTAATGGCGTTATATATGGCTCAGCTAAAAGGAACGATCAACAATGCCAAATTAGTCAACCTGCTTACTGAGCTGGATGAAATCCCAGCATTAATTGAAAAGTGCTTTAAAGAAGATAAAAAGATTGCCTTAATTGCTGAGAAGTTTAAGGATTCACCTAACTTTTTATTTCTGGGACGAGGAAGTGGTTTCCCTGTTGCACTTGAAGGAGCATTGAAACTGAAAGAGATTTCTTATATTCATGCTGAAGGGTATCCCGCGGCTGAAATGAAACATGGTCCTATTGCATTAATTGATGCAGATATGCCCGTAGTTTTTATAGCAACTAAAAACTCCTCTTACGAGAAAGTGATTAGTAATATTCAGGAAGTAAAGGCTAGAAAAGGAAAGGTTATTGCTATTGTTACTGAAGGCGATAAAATAGTGAAGGATATGGTCGATTATGTGATTGAAATTCCTGAGTCTAACGAAGCATTTTTGCCTTTGTTGGCTACTATTCCTCTTCAGTTATTATCTTATCACATTGCCGTATTAAGGGGATGTAATGTAGATCAACCAAGGAATCTGGCTAAATCAGTGACTGTAGAATAGAGATCCCTTTTATACAGGGAATGCTGAATAAATAAATAAAGAGCCCCGGTTGATTGGATCAACCAGGGCTTCTTTATTTAATAATGATATATATAATTAAGCAGGCATGTGTTGCATGGCTTTTTCCATGTCAACACTTAATGCCTTAGCTACCCCAATTCCTAAACTTAAGTCTGCTCTAAACCAATGGCAGAGCTGACGGTTAACAATCTCTTCTTTTCTGGGTCCTTCAATACCACTCATGGAGCTTGCAATGTTGGCAATAAGATGTGCCTTGTTTTGAGCGTCCATTAAACGGTAAAGGTCACCTGGTTGTGTATAGTGGTCGTTTTCTCCTTCTGCATTCCTGTCATACCAATCAGCAACGGATGAATCCAGATCCATAGCTGGTTCCTTATACTTTGAATCTGTTTCTATGTTATCAAAGCTGTTAGGGAAATAATTAGGTGTCGATCCACCATTTCCGTCTCCGCGCATGGCACCATCACGTTGATAGTTGCTTACCATGAAAGGACATTGATTTACCGGGATATATTCGTAATTAGTACCCAGTCTGTAACGCTGCGCATCCGGATAGGATAATATTCTTCCCTGAAGCATTTTGTCGGGTGAATAACTAATCCCGTTTACAACATGTGCAGGAGCAAATGCTGCCTGTTCCACATCAGCAAAGTAGTTATCAGGGATGCGATTGAGTTCCATCACGCCTACATCAATTAAAGGAAATTCGCCCTGAGGCCATACTTTAGTTAAATCAAAAGGGTTCCATCTGAACTTGGCTGCTTGCGTTTCGGACATCAGCTGGATCTTTAAATCCCATTTAGGGAAATCTCCTCTTTCTATGGATTGAACCAGGTCGCGTTGAGCCCAATCAGGATCGGTACCTCTTTTTAATCCAGCTTCAGCATCGGTAAAATTCTTAATCCCCTGCTGGGTTTTAAAGTGGAATTTCACCCAATTGCGTTCACCTTTTTCATTTATTAAAGAGAAAGTATGACTTCCAAAGCCGTGCATGTGTCTGAAGGAGTAAGGTGTGCCACGATCTGACATGAGTATGGTCACCTGATGTAAACTTTCCGGATTAAGTGACCAGAAATCCCACATCATAGTAGCGCTTTTACAATTTGTACGCGGATCTCTCTTCTGAGTATGAATAAAGTCAGAAAACTTTTTAGCATCCTTGATAAAGAAAACCGGGGTGTTATTACCTACAAGATCCCAGTTGCCATCTTCCGTATAGAATTTCATAGCGAAGCCACGCGGATCACGTTCGGTGTCTGCAGATCCTTTTTCGCCTCCTACTGTAGAGAAACGAATGAACATGGGCGTTTCTTTGCCTATTTTATTAAATATTTTAGCTTTTGTATATTGTGTAATGTCATGTGTTACCGTAAACGTTCCAAATGCTCCTGAGCCTTTTGCATGAACTACACGTTCCGGGATACGCTCACGGTTAAAATGAGCCATCTTTTCATGAAGTATAAAATCCTGAATAAGAACGGGACCTCTCGGCCCTGCAGTCATTGAGTTCTCATCTTCCGTATAAGGCATTCCTGATGCGGTAGTGAGTCTTTGTTTATTGATCGTCATAATTACACGGATTAATTTCTATTTGAAATCTTGTATAAATATCATCTTTATAAATCGGAGTAAAAAATTGATATTTGTTATCTAATATAGATTTTAACTATATGACTCTTGTTCAATTAGAATATGTTGTAGCGGTAGACACTTTCCGCAACTTTGTACAGGCGGCAGATAAGTGTTGTGTGACTCAGCCTACTTTAAGTATGCAGATCCAAAAGTTGGAAGATAATTTAGGAGTGATTCTCTTCGACCGAAGTAAACAACCTGTAGTGCCAACTGAGATCGGTGTGCAGGTGATTGAACAGGCGCGTCTTGTTCTTGCAGAAGCTGATAATTTGAATGAAATTATTCATTCTTTTAAAAAGGAAATAAGTGGTACACTTAAAATTGGCGTAATTCCAACCGTTGCACCCTACCTGCTTCCTAAAATTATTTTAAGCTTCACTTCGAAATATCCAAAGGTACAGTTGTTGATATGGGAGTTTACAACGGAGCAAATCGTTCAAAAGCTAAAGGTTGGATTGCTGGATTGCGGAATTGTTTCCACTCCATTGGATGACAAGTCATTAAATGCGCTTCCCTTGTTTTATGAACCTTTTGCCTTATATGCTTCAAAAGATAATCCGGTCCTGAAAAGAAAGAGTATTGTAGCAGAGAATATTGAAATTAAAGATCTTTGGTTGCTCAATGAAGGGCATTGTATGCGAAATCAGGTGCTGAATCTTTGCAGTAAAAAAGCAGAGCTGAATAAACTTAAACTCTTTGAATACAATACGGGTAGTGTTGAAACGCTCAAGCGGATGGTTGATTTGAATTCAGGAATAACAATTTTACCTGAATTGAGTCTTTCGGACCTGAGTAAAGAACAACTCAAAAGGGTAAGGCGATTTAAAGACCCTGTTCCGGCAAGGGAAATCAGCATTATAACACATCGTAACTTTTTAAAACGAAGTATCATAACGGCTCTTGAAAAAGAAATCTTAGAATCGCTACCGGATGAAATGAGAAGTAGTACGAAGAAGGAAATACTGGAAGGCTTCATGTAGATTCCTTCCAGTACCTGTTATTTTCTTCTGAAAAGGCTAAATAGCCAAAATATTAACACCAACACCGCTATTACAACAAATATGCCTACATAATAACCGGCCTTAAATATGTCGCCTATTGCCTGGCAACTTGATAGCATGCTTATTAAAAAAAATACAGCTAAATATGATAGTTTCTTTCCCATAAAAAAAGTAGTATACCCTTAAGTACACTACTTTTTAACAAAAGTTTTTAAAGAGAATTATTTTTTAAAACGTGCTGCAACCTCAGTCCAGTTCACCACGTTCCAGAAAGCTGCAATGTAATCAGGACGTTTGTTTTGGTATTTTAAGTAGTAAGCATGTTCCCAAACATCCAATCCTAAAATTGGTGTTCCTTTTACATCAGCAACATCCATTAATGGATTGTCCTGATTAGGAGTAGATGATACCTGAAGAGCACCATCAGCTGAAACAGTTAACCATACCCAACCTGATCCAAAACGAGTTGCACCAGCTTCAGCAAACTTCTTCTTAAAGTCCTCGAACGAGCCGAAAGCTGAAATGATTGCTTCTGCAAGTTCACCTGTAGGCTCTCCACCACCATTAGGACCTATAACAGTCCAGAATAAACTGTGATTGAAGTGCCCACCTCCATTATTACGCACGGGGGCCGGGTATGAAGAAATATTAGCTAAAATTTCTTCTATAGTTTTGCCATCACCTGCAGTACCGGCGATCGCCTTATTTAAATTGTCAACATAAGCTTGGTGGTGTTTCCCATGATGGATTTCCATCGTCGCTTTGTCGATATTTGGTTCCAGGGCATCAGTTGCGTATGTTAACGCAGGAAGTTCAAAAGCCATAATATTAAGTTTTTAAGTTAAAATTTAAGTTCTACAAATATAACTTATGTGTGAAGATTTTGTTCAGTGCTATGTCAATTTTACTTTCTTTTGCCTAAAAAGAAATTCTTTATCAATAAGGCGCAGTCTGCTTCTTTCACTCCGGATACAATTTCTGTCTTCGGATGTGTGATTATGGATTTAACCAAACTAAAGCCCCTTTTCTCATCTTTAGCCCCATAGACAATACGGTTGATCTGTGTCCAGTAGGAGGCCCCTGCACACATGACGCAAGGTTCAATGGTGACATATAGGGTACAATCTTTTAAATATTTACCACCCAAATAATTTGCTGCCGCTGTAAAAGCTTGCATTTCAGCATGTGCAGTGACATCCTGGAGCCGCTCAGTTAAATTATGCCCTCTTCCTATGATGGTTCCCTTGCTGACAATGACCGCACCTATAGGAACCTCGTCGAGGCTTAAGGCTATCTTTGCTTCTTTAATGGCTTCATTCATAAAGAAGTCATCAGCAGATTGCGAAGGTTCCGCTGTAAAGTTATAGTATCTCATTGCTCTTAATAAACCCTTTAATTACCGTAAGAAAAAATAGTTGTGATTGGAATAATTGTTTTGATTCTTATTAAGAATCAAAATTAGACAAAAGCGAACAACTGAAACTATATCTTTGCGCGTATGCCACAAGTTAGTTTAAAAAAAGGTAAAGAAAAAGCGGTTCGCCAATTGCATCCATGGATATTTTCCGGTGCGATAGAAAATATCAAAGGTAAGCCGGAGAATGGAGAGATTGTTGACGTAACAGATCATTCAGGAGCATTTCTGGCAAGAGGTTTTTTTAATGACCAGTCGCGTGTGGCAGTTCGAATACTAGAGTGGGATGAAGCAGTCGTTGTAGATGAAAACTGGTGGAGAGTCCGGATTAAAAAGGCTGTTTCGGCTCGTCAGGGCCTATTAGATTCAACTCATACCAATACGTACAGGCTTATATTCAGTGAAGCAGACTTTCTCCCCGGATTAATTGTAGACCGTTATGGTGATTATCTTTCACTTCAACTCTTAACTTCGGGTGTAGAAAAGCTTAAGGATATTATTGTAAATGAGTTAGTGACTTTACTCAACGTAAAAGGAATTTTTGACCGAAGTGATGCCTCTGCAAGAGCACATGATGGAATGGAAGCATCCTTTGGTATCCTTTATGGTGTTGAGCCCCCTGAATTTGTAGAAGTCATAGAAAACGATGTCAAATACCTTATTAACATAGCTGCAGGTCAGAAATCAGGTTTCTTTTGTGATCAGCGGGATAACCGCCGGATCGTTGCGCAGCATACACAGGGCAAAAGAGTATTGGATTGTTTTTCTTATTCTGGTGGGTTTACTTTGAATGCATTAAAGTATGGTGCATCATCCGTAGTAAGTGTAGACAGTTCGGCACTTGCAATTGAAACCATGAACCAGAATATTGTATTGAATGGTTTTGATGCCAGTCAGTATCAAGCGATTCAATCTGATGTCAATAAATACCTACGGGTCTTAAAGGAAGGAAATGAGAAGTTTGATTTGATAGTTTTAGATCCGCCTAAATATGCTCCATCACGGTCTTCCCTTGATAAAGCATCAAGAGCGTATAAGGACTTGAACCGGATGGCTATGGGTCTTTTAAATAGCGGAGGGATCCTTGCTACATTTTCTTGTTCAGGTGCTGTTGACATTAGTCACTTTAAACAAATTCTTGCCTGGGCAGCATTAGATGCAGGTAAAGAAATTCAGTATATCTATCAGTTTTGTCAGCCGGAAGACCATCCAGTACGCTCCTCTTTTCCTGAAGGGGAATATTTAAAAGGGCTACTTTGTAGGGTGGTTTAAAGAAAAATATTGAATTTGAGGTATACAGTTTAGCCTTGATAAATAGGAATAAAAAGTTAGGTTATCTAATAAGTCATTTTTGGCTTTAACCCACTGAATTAAATCTTAAAGAGTGCTTCATTTATAATAAAAAACAGCAATTTTCAAATCGAAAATTGCTGTTTTTTATTATCTTTTTATTCTTTGGTGAAGTTGACCGAAATTAAATTCTGTTTGTGAATCTTGATTTTGACTGATGAAACAGCCTCGTTTTTTATTACTGAAATGAAAATACTACTAAGCTAAATGGAAGTAGGATACAATAACTCACTTTTTTAAAATTACTTCTTTACCTCTTCAGGAAAATTCCTTAAATGAACAGGCTTTTCGGTAGAAGTTTTCCTTAATTTTAAGTTTAACATCTCTACAAGCACAGAGAAAGCCATAGCAAAATAAATATACCCTTTAGGAATATGCTGATCAAACCCTTCTGCAAGAAGAGAAACGCCGATCAATAGCAAAAACGATAAGGCCAGCATTTTAACTGTAGGATGCTCATTCACAAAGGAACTGATCGCATCAGCGGAGAATAGCATTACCACTATTGCCAATACCACAGCAGCAATCATCACCTCTACATGATCGGCCATACCCACAGCTGTAATCACTGAATCCAGTGAAAATACCACATCTAAGATCAGGATCTGAACCAGCACACCACCAAATGAATGCACCTTTTTGTTCTCTGTCGTGTGGTCCTCACCCTCCAGTTTGTCGTGAATTTCGGCTGTACTCTTGTAAATCAAAAACAAACCTCCGCTCAGTAAGATTAAATCTCTTCCTGAAATAGCCAGCTTTGCCAGTAATTCAGGATTCGTGACTCCAACCCATTCACCCATATTAAATAAGGCGGAGGTAAGCGTCATAACCCAGCTTAAGGACAATAACAAGAGTACGCGGGTAATCATAGCCAGACCTAAACCTAGCTGCCGGGCCTTCTTCTGTTGATTTACAGGAAGTTTTCCAGAAAGTATAGAGATAAAGATGATGTTATCAATACCCAACACGATTTCTAAAACAGTAAGGGTTAAAAGGGAGATCCAGATCTCTGGATTTGAAAGAAATTCCATAGTTACAAGTTGATGCCTCTAATATAATGTTAATGAAACAAAAAAACCTTCTGAGGGGCAGAAGGTTTTTAATCATTAATTAAAAAGAACGTATACTTAGGAGAGCTAAGTCGAAAGTTGAAAAATATTAACACTATCAATATAATACTTCTCAAATTCCATCTCTCCATCTGTGCCTCAATGTAAATAGTCATTACAATAAATAGCTAGTTACGTGGTGTTAATATTATGCTGTAAAATTAGAAAAACATTCTAAGATATTGTGTCAAAATATGTTAAGTAATTGTTAATTGCCATTATCGCATTTTCCTTTCTTAATGATGCTAAACCTGAAATAACTTGGTAGTTCGCATGAAGCAATTGCAATTCTTTATGCCATATATTCATAAAGTGCTCCCGCAAATGTGGAAAATTCCTTAGAGGATCCTCTTGCCAGGGTAAATCAATGTCCATTAATAAATAAAAATCATATTGGCGCTTTGATAATTCGGACAGTACTTCTTCGGGTGCTTTGCTAAACATATACTCACTCCAGATCTTTACTGTGATAAAAGTGGTATCGCAAATTAAGATTCCGTTGGCTTTAGGGCTTAACTGATTCTCCAGGTCAATCTGTCCTTTAAACATATTTATTTCATCCTGCCAGCTACAAGGTTCTGTGAGCTTACTGCAATATTCACGGGAAAACTCAGGCACCCATACCGTATTGTAATGTAGCGCTAACTCCTCCGAAATGGTTGATTTCCCCGTAGACTCAGGTCCAACAACCGCTATTTTTTTTACTTTCTTGTAGCGTTCCATGTTTTTTTCCAGTCCTTATAACCCATTACTGCTATCCCAAGGAATAGAAGATACAATATTGCCGTAAGAGCTAGTTCTTTATATAAATAGAGGGGCACGTAGATGGCATCTACCAGGATCCACAGCATCCAGTTTTGCAGGATCTTCCTGGTCATCATGATCTGAGCCACAAAACTCATGGCGGTGCATGTACCGTCAATATATGGAACGTCAGATGGGGTAAAATGATCCAGAAAAAGTCCTAGTACAACAGATAGAATAATCACTGCTCCAATTGCTACCAAATAACCTTTTCTATCTAATGTTGCGATGGGTTTATGATGCTCTTCCTTGTTTTTTGTCCAGTAATACCAACCATAGATAGCAGTAGCTAAGAAATAAAGTTGTAAAAAGGCGTCTCCAAAAAGATGGTAATCATAAAAAAGCAAAGCATAGGCGCCTACGCTTATAATGGATATCGGCCAGTTTAAAATATTCTGTTTAGCCGCCAGATACACGCATAAAAAACCGGTTATAGTCCCCAGCCATTCCAATGTCGATGTTTGAAGGAGTTGGTTTAGGAATAATTGTCCAAAAGAAGCTTCGCAGATGATCACCCACAAACTTAATTAAAATTACAGACCTATCTGTTTTAATAGAAGTAGCTTCAACAGTTATCCCTACTTCAACAGTTACCTTCATTGTAAAACTGGCAGTTTTACAATGAAACAGCTTGACTTAATATGGCCTGTTTTTCTTGTTAAAACTCTGTTGTATAGCCCTACAGAAAATGCCTCCTAAAAACTTTTCTAATTATAATTAGCAAAAGTACTAGAATTATGTACCTTTGCATCCCGACAATCAGGTCGGGATTTTCAATTAACAGCATAGGAAATCTCGCTGATTATGAAGTCTTAAAATTTTAATTTTAAACTTTTGACTTTTAACAACCTATGCCAAAAGATTCGTCCATTAAATCAGTCCTGATCATTGGTTCAGGACCCATTATTATCGGTCAGGCTTGCGAATTTGATTACGCCGGCTCGCAGGCTGCTTTATCTCTTAAAGATGAAGGGATAGCAGTATCCATTATTAATTCCAATCCGGCTACCATTATGACAGATAAAGTGATCGCTGATCATGTTTATCTGCTTCCTCTAACGTGCGAAAGCATTGAACAAATCCTTCAGGAACAAAAAATTGATGCTGTGCTGCCTACCATGGGTGGACAAACAGCCTTAAATCTTTGTAAAGAAGCTGAAGAGAGAGGTATCTGGGAAAAGTATCATGTAAGAGTGATTGGAGTAGATGTCGCTGCTATCGAAAAGACTGAAAACCGCGAAGCATTCCGCCAGCTGATGGTAGATATCCATGTGGGTGTTGCCCGATCTAAGATTGCCAATTCCTTCCTCGAAGGAAAAGAAGCAGCTCAGGAAATAGGTTTCCCCCTTGTTATCCGCCCTTCTTATACCCTTGGGGGTACCGGAGGAGGTATAGTCCATAAAAAAGAAGAGTTTGACGCAGCTTTAAGTCGCGGCCTGCAAGCTTCACCTACTCACGAAGTATTGGTAGAGCAGGCGGTACTGGGCTGGAAAGAATTTGAGCTTGAGTTGTTGCGGGACAATAAAGATAACGTGATCATCATCTGCTCGATCGAAAACTTCGATCCGATGGGCGTTCATACTGGTGATTCCATTACGGTGGCTCCAGCAATGACCCTCAGTGACCGTTGTTATCAGGATATGCGTAACCAGGCCATCAAAATGATGCGTGCTATCGGTAACTTTGCCGGAGGCTGTAATGTTCAGTTTTCTGTAAATCCTGCCGACGAATCGATTATTGCCATCGAAATTAACCCGCGTGTATCGCGTTCATCCGCTCTGGCATCAAAAGCAACGGGCTATCCGATAGCCAAAATCGCTGCTAAGCTCGCCATAGGTTATAACCTGGATGAAGTAGAAAATCAAATTACTAAAACCACTTCCGCTTATTTTGAGCCTACGCTCGATTATGTGATCGTGAAAATACCGAGATGGAACTTCGATAAGTTTAAAGGAGCAAACATGGAACTCGGCTTGCAGATGAAATCGGTAGGTGAAGTGATGGCAATTGGCCGTACTTTCATTGAAGCGCTTCAAAAAGCTGCACAGAGCCTTGAAATTGGCCGAGCTGGTATTGGTGCCGATGGGAGACAAACACGTAACCTCGACGAGATCATGTACGGCCTTGAGCATCCCAGCTGGAACAGGTTGTTCCTCATCAAAGATGCCATGAGTTTGGGTGTTCCTTTGGAATCTATCCGCAAGGCTACCCGTATCGATAAATGGTTCCTGATCCAGATTCAGGAATTAGTTAATCTGGAGATTGAAATCAAACGTTATTCACTGAATAATATACCAAAAGACTTTTTCCTTACCTTAAAGCAAAAAGGATATTCTGACATTCAGATCTCCTGGCTTCTTGGTAATGTAACCGAGGATGAGGTATATGACCGCAGAAAGGAACTGGGCATTAATAGGGTCTACAAAATGGTTGACACCTGTGCTGCTGAGTTCCAGGCCAAAACTCCTTATTACTATTCCACTTTCGAAGATGAAAATGAGTCCATTCCATCCGAAAAGAAAAAGATTATTGTATTAGGCTCCGGACCCAACCGTATTGGTCAGGGAATTGAGTTCGACTACTCTTGTGTTCATGGTCTGATAGCAGCTAAAGAAGCCGGTTATGAGTCAATCATGATCAATTGTAATCCCGAAACAGTATCTACCGATTTTAATATGGCTGATAAGCTGTATTTTGAGCCGGTATTCTGGGAGCACGTACGTGAGATCATTGAGCTTGAAAAACCTGAGGGTGTCATTGTTCAGCTAGGTGGTCAAACTGCCCTGAAAATGGCTGAAAAGCTTCATGCGCTAGGTATTAAGATCATCGGTACTTCTTTTGACAGCATGGATATTGCTGAAGACAGAGGTCGCTTCTCTGATTTGCTGAAAGAGCTTGACATCCCTTATCCCAGATATGGTGTGGCAGAAAATGCAGAAGAAGCTATTGAAGTAGCGCATCATGTCGGTTATCCTGTACTGGTTCGCCCGAGTTATGTGTTGGGTGGACAAGGTATGAGCATCGTTATCAATGATGAGGATCTGGAAAAGGCAGTAGTTAAACTATTAGGTGATTTGCCTGGAAACCGTGTATTGATTGATCATTTCCTTGACCGTGCTGAAGAAGCAGAATCTGATTCTATTTGCGATGGTGAGGATGTGCATATCATCGGTTTAATGGAACATATAGAGCCTGCCGGGATTCATTCCGGTGATTCCAATGCCATTCTTCCTCCTTTTAATTTATCTAAACACGTTACTGATTTAATGGAAGAATACACCATTAAACTAGCGAAGGCGATTGAGGTAAGAGGTTTGCTGAATATTCAGTTTGCTATAAAGGAGAATATTGTATATGTAATTGAAGCGAATCCAAGGGCATCCCGTACGGTTCCTTTCATTGCAAAAGCCTACGATGTGCCTTATATCAACATTGCCACAAAGATCATGCTTGGCGCGAATAAGTTGAAAGACTTTAAAATTGAGCGTAAATTGATTGGCTATGCGATTAAGGAACCTGTTTTCTCTTTCGATAAGTTCCCTGAAGTGGAAAAACAACTGGGACCTGAAATGAAGTCTACTGGTGAAGCGATCCGCTTCATTAAAGATCTGAACGATCCTTATTTTGTGAAATTATACAAAGAGAAATCAATGTATTTAAGTAAATAGAAAGTTTTGGACTTTTTCAATATGGAGAGGGTCTAATATTATTTTAAGTTATTGTAAAGCCTGGTCTCGTTTGAGCCAGGTTTTTTTGTTGGGATTTGATTTAATTTACGAGGTCAAGAGTTTTGATTTGACGAAAATGTGGTTTTGGTTTTGCACGGACCCAAAGAGCTTAGAAATACCTTTCTGATTAAGTCAAAAAGGTATGATCTTATATTCTGATTGTTATTAATTGTATAATGAATCTAGGTTGAATCCGTGTTAAGTCCATGTTTTTACGTGAATACATGGACTTAATACGGACTCAACACAGATTCAATTCAGTTTCAATAATAATCTATGTATAAGATGGTATAGTTTCAGCCGGATGCGAACCAACCTTATTGATGCAAAATTACCCTGATTCCTTACAATAAAAAAACAGGCTGTCTCTTTTGAAAGAGGCAACCTGTTTTCTTAAAAATGATCCGTTTTTAAATTTTATATTTTAGTATAAAAGCTTTTTTTACCTGTCTATTACCCAAAAAGCGAAGCAAAAACATCTTCTATTTTAGAGGATGTTTTGATCTCAATGGTGTACCTGGTACGGTCAATGCCTTTTAGATTGTATTTAGAGATGTAAATCTCTTCGAATCCTAGCTTTTGAGCTTCCGCTATGCGATGTTCAATGCGGTTTACAGCTCTTATTTCGCCTGATAATCCTACTTCGGCTGCAAAGCAGATCTTGGATGAAACGGATATATCTTCATGGGAAGATATAATGGCTACTATGATGCCCAGGTCAACAGCAGGGTCTTCGACCCGTAATCCACCGGCAATATTTAAAAACACATCTTTTGCACTTAAGCGGAAACCGCATCGTTTTTCGAGTACAGCCAGCAGCATATTCATTCTTTTGGTATCGAAACCGGTAGCAGAACGTTGGGGGGTGCCATATGCAGAGGCGCTTACGAGTGCTTGTGTTTCGATGAGCATGGGTCTAACGCCCTCTAACATTGCTGAAATGGTGATTCCGGTAAGTTCTTCATCGCGCTGTGAAAGCAAAATTTCAGAGGGGTTAGAGACTTCGCGTAAGCCTACGCCCTGCATTTCATAGATACCTAGCTCTGATGCAGAACCAAAGCGGTTCTTTACTGCCCGGAGGATTCGGTATACATGATGCCGATCGCCTTCAAATTGAAGTACTGTATCAACCATATGTTCCAGAATCTTTGGTCCGGCTATAGATCCGTCTTTTGTTATATGTCCAATCAGGAAAACTGGAGTCGCTGTTTCTTTAGCAAATCGCATCAATTCGGCAGCGCATTCGCGTACCTGAGATACGCTGCCGGGTGTAGAATCGATATGTGCCGAATGCAAGGTCTGGATAGAATCAATGATGATTAAATCGGGTTCAAGAATTTCTATTTGCTTGAATATATTCTGGGTAGAGGTTTCTGTAAGAATAAATACGCCGGTTCCATCTTTGGCAGGCTCTGCTTGAGATAGTCTTTCGGCCCTCATCTTGATCTGCTGTTCACTTTCTTCTCCTGAAACGTAGAGTATCTTTTTCCCTTTTAAATTAAGGGCTAGTTGCAGCATGAGTGTGGATTTCCCAATGCCTGGTTCTCCTCCAATCAGTACTAATGAACCAGGAACAATGCCGCCACCCAATACCCGGTTAAATTCATGGTCAGGTGTCGCTAAACGGCTCTCTTCTGTATAAGCTATTTCGTGTATAGCAGATGGTTTTGCCACTTTGGATGTGCCCCCAGGGCCTTTCCACTCGGGTACAGCACTGCTGGGTTTTTGAATAATTTCTTCTACAAAAGTGTTCCATTGATTGCAGGAAGGGCATTTGCCAAGCCATTTTACTGATTCGTAACCACAGCTTTGACAGAAATATGCTGATTTAATTTTAGCCAATTTTATTTTCTTTGGATTCTGTACGAAAATACAACATGATCAGATAAAAAGATCAATTATTATGATGTGATGGGATAAAGGCGGATGGCAACAAAAAAAAGGTCCCGGCTAAGGGTATGATAACCTGCCTGGACCTTTTTCTACTATTATAACTTAATTTCTTCCTCTTTAGAATTCGTGAAATGGAATTCTGTCAGATAGTAGGAAGGAGAAGATTTAACTGAAATCCACTTCCCGTAAGTAAAGAACCACTTCCACTGACGGGTAATGAATCCTTTTTTGATGTATGCTGCAATGTACGGGTGCACAGAGAGGGATACACTTTTTTCATTCTGCTCATTTAAGATATAGTTCAGATTGTTTTCAATGTCATCCATCAATACAATACTGGCCTTAATCTCTCCGGTACCTCCGCATGCAGGGCATTTCTCGTTCGTTACAATGTTCATCTCCGGACGTACACGTTGTCTGGTTATTTGTACCAGTCCAAACTTACTAGGTGGGAGAATCGTATGTTTTGCACGATCAAGTGCCATTTGCTGCTTCAGGTAATCAAAAAGATCTTTCCTGTTATTTGGCTTGTGCATGTCTATAAAATCGACTACCACAATACCCCCCATATCTCTCAGTCGCAATTGTCGGGCGATCTCTTTGGCAGCTTCCTTATTGACCATGAAAGCATTTTCTTCCTGGTTTTCCGGACTTGCTGTTCTGTTTCCGCTATTGACATCAATGACATGTAATGCTTCTGTATGCTCAACCACAAGGTATGCGCCTCCGGGAAGGTTAACAGTTCGTCCAAAGGTCGATTTGATCTGCTTTTCTACTCCAAAGTGTTCAAAAATGGACTCTTTGTGTTTGTAAAGCTTTACAATTTTCTCCAACTCTGGCGAAATGTCTTTTACATACATGCGGATTTCTTCATAAATAACCGTGTCGTTAACATGGATATTAGTGAAGTCAGCATTTAAAAGATCACGCAGGATAGTGGACGTTCTGCCCATTTCTCCCAGTATTTTCTTTGAAGGCTCTGTAGCTTCCAGCCTTGTATTGATCAGTTCCCAACGGGAGATCAGATCTAACAGGTCTTTTTGCAATTCAGCTACACCTTTTCCTTCGGATACGGTACGTATTATTACCCCAAAGTTCTTAGGTTTTATACTTTCAACAATCTTTTTTAGTCTGGTTCTTTCGGTATTACTTTTTATCTTTTTAGAGATAGAAATGGACTCCGAGAAGGGTACCAGAACTACAAATCTTCCTGCAATAGAAAGATCAGAACTCAAACGTGGGCCTTTAGTTGAAATAGGTTCTTTAGCAATCTGTACGGGCAATAACATATTGCGGTTCAGTACTTCAGAAATTTTACCGGATTTATTGATATCCTCTTCCAGCTTAAAATTATTCAGCAATTTTTCTTTATAACTGCCGTTCTTTACGATCTTCGTCAGCTTTACTAGTGACTGTACCTGAGGCCCCAGGTCAAGATAATGCAAAAAAGCGTCCTTCTCATAACCAACATCAACAAAGGCGGCATTTAGCCCGGGCATGATTTTTTTAACCCTCCCAAGGTAAATGTCTCCTACTGCATAATTGTTGTTAATGTGTTCTGTGTGAAGTTCTACGAGTTGCTTATCTTGCAGTAAAGCTATAGTTACCCCATTAGGGGCCGAATTTATTATTAATTCCTTTACCAAGCTACCTCTTTTAGTGCCGGCTTATTGAGCCGACAATGTATGACACAAGAATTGATTCATAACACAAGAACCTCCATTCGCGTAAGCGTGGAGGTCTTTTGAACTAAATATATTAGTTAGACTACTTTTTCTTGTGTCTGTTCTTTCTTAAACGTTTTTTACGTTTGTGGGTAGCCATTTTATGTCTCTTTCTTTTCTTACCGCTTGGCATAGTTTTTTAGTTTAAAATGTTTTTATTGTTAATTAATTACTTTTTTAAGGTTTGAATACGTTGGTCTATGTACGTGCTGAAACCGGGATCAGCAGCAAGAGTCTTGCTTGTTTCGTAGGCCTGTATGGCTTCCTTTTTTTGTCCCAGGTTTTCATAACATGTGGCCAAATAAAACCAGGCATCGGGAAGTTGTTGTTTTTCCAAAACGTTCTTAAATCGAATGACACCTTTATCGAACTGGCCCGATTTGATCGAGAACAAGCCGAGGTTTAAATTCGCTTTCACGTTTTTAGGATCTTCCTTAACCACTTCCAACAAGAGGGTAATACCTTTCATTGGTTCAGGGGTGCCACTTACATAAGCTACACCTAATCCTGTTTTAGCATCCAAGCTTTTTGGATTTAAATCCAATGCTTTCTGGTAGGAAACAAGTGCTTTAGCAACCAATGCAGGTTGAATTAAGGTATCTTTCGTTGAGCTATAAGCGCTGGAAAATAAATCACCAGTTTTAAGCCATGCGGAAAGCGTGTTTTCCTTTTCAGCAATTTGTTCATTGTAAAAAGCACTCGGAGCGGGTTGATTCACATCATCCCATTTTTGAGCAATTTGTTTAAGAAGGCTAAACCTCTCTGGCTCTCCGGCAGATTTGATGGAGGATTCCAGAGAAGATATCTGATCTGATAAGTTCGCATTTAGTGCTTGCTTAGCCGTTGTTGAAACACTTTCGACACTTACCATTGGAAGTTGAGACGCTTTTTCGGCTGCCTCGCCAGAATGTTGTCCTTCCTCTCCTTTTTTAAGCCCCTTAATGTTTAATGAAAGCAAAAGCCCCATTAATACCACTACTAAACCAATTACAGCTATCTGCTTTCCTTTTATCATTCTTCAGAAATTATGCTTCTGCTGCTGATTTTGCTTCTTCAGCTGCTGCTGCCAATTTGGTTACATTACCGTTTTTTACTTTTTCAACAAATACTTTTGCTGGTTTAAAGCTTGGTACATAATGCTCAGGAATAATGATCGCTGTGTTTTTTGAAATGTTACGTGCTGTCTTTGTTGCTCTCTTTTTCACAACAAAGCTCCCAAAGCCTCTTACATACACATTCTCTCCATTCACCATAGAGTTTTTAATTACTTTAAAAAATGCTTCTACCGCTTCCTGCACGTCTAGCTTTTCGATTCCTGTTTTGGTGGATATCTCTGCGATAATTTCTGCTTTAGTCATATCTTATTATGTTAACTTTTTACGTAAACTCTTAATTGTTTTGGGGTTGCAAAAGTATTAGTTTAATTCGTAATCATAAAATAAAAACAATTATTTTTCTTTTAACTTCTAAAATGTCAGATAGATACCACGAATAAATAGTGTTTTTATTTTGCTTATTTAGGTTAAATAGTCTGTATATCTGTGTTATGTGCACTTTTGAGCACTTTATATTGCTGCAAATGTGATATTTGTATTTTTATTGTTATGTCTTTCAAAATTCTAAATATCTTGCTATTGTCGGTGAGATAATGCAAATTTAGATTGATTGGACGTCAGATTCCTGATGTCTCATTTTAAGTTTGATACTTTTTATCACCTTTGCGTGATGCAATTTATCGATGAAATAATGGGGTGGTATCAGCAGAATAAAAGGGATCTTCCATGGCGAAATACCAGTGATCCTTATGTGATCTGGCTCTCTGAAATCATCCTTCAACAAACGCGTGTAGAGCAGGGCATGCCCTATTTTAATCGCTTTCTGGAGAAATATCCTGCGGTTTCTGACTTTGCTAGTGCTGCAGAAAATGACATTTTGAATCTTTGGCAGGGGTTAGGTTATTATTCCAGAGGAAGAAATATGCATGCCACGGCAAAGTTCGTAATGGAAAACTATCAGGGGATTTTTCCTACCCGGTATGATGATTTGATTCTGCTTAAGGGCATCGGGGAATATACCGCTGCTGCCATATCTTCTTTTTCTGTCAATGAGCCCAGAGCGGTTGTTGATGGTAATGTTTTCAGACTCCTTTCTCGTTATTTTGGCATCAAAGAGGTGATAAACAGTCCCAAGGGCAAGAAAATATTTACCCAACTGGCCAATGAGGTCATGAATAAAGAACAACCTGGGTTAAGTAACCAGGCAATGATGGAATTTGGTTCTCTTGTTTGTAAACCCAAAGCTCCTGATTGTGTAATTTGTCCAGTTAATCAGGATTGTTATGCCTTGAAACAAGGTGAAATTGGAAATCTTCCTGTAAAAAAGAAAGGGGGCATTTCACGCTCCAGGTACTTTAATTATGTGGTTGTTTTGAAGGATAACGCGGTGCTGATGAATAAAAGAGGACCTAAGGATATCTGGGAGAATCTATACGATTTTCCTTTGTTTGAAACGGATACTGCTCTTGATGCTAATGCTGTTTTGGCCTTGCCCGAATTTGTAGAAATCTTTGGTGCAGAGGTCAGGATCGAATCAGTACATCGCTCGGCAAAACATCTCCTGAGCCATCAAACTATATATGCTCAATTTATTGTTATTCAATATTTTAACTTAGCACCAGTACAAAAAGTAAACTGGTCGTATATTCGTTTTGAGGATTTAGAAAAGATAGCTCAGCCAAAAATAATTTTCTCCTTTCTAAGAAACTTAGTACCTTGAATGACTAATAAAAAATTAAATTATGGCAGGAGTAAATAAAGTAATATTGGTTGGACATCTGGGTAAAGACCCTGAAGTCCGGCATTTAGAAAATGGGACAAGTGTGGCTAGTTTTACCTTAGCAACCTCGGAAAATTATACTAGAGATGGTAAGAAAGTAGAACAAACCGAGTGGCATAATATTGTCGTTTGGAGAGGTTTAGCGGATGTAGCTGAAAAATACCTGAAGAAGGGTGAATTGGTTTATGTGGAAGGTAAACTTAGAACCCGCTCTTATGATGATAAGAACGGAGTAAAGCGCTACCAGACAGAAGTTGTAGCGGATAATTTTACTATGCTGGGTAAAAAGAGTCCGGGAGATGAACAATCTCATAGTGAAGAACAGAAAAATACCGCTAATCATCAGGAACCAACAGTAGATTATTCGAATGATCCGGGGGATGATTTGCCCTTCTAAAAGAAGAAAAAAAGGGTAGAAATAAAAGAATCTGCCCTTTTTGTTCAAATACTTGAACCCACATTTCGTTGTTTATTGGCTTGCAGATGAATAAAAACGTAAATGATTAGGTAATACTAAAATTAAAATCAATAATTTTGTATAGTAATTTTAAGTTTTACCATTTAGTAAGTCATATAGAAATGAACAATTCTCTTTTTAACATTACTACGGCATCCCCAGCTTTGATTGGGTATGTTACTGTTGTGATAGGTGAAAAGAATATCAATGCAAAGTTGGTGTTCAGACACCGACGACCCTTTTTGACTAGGGTTTGAAAACTAATATGAATTCCCCCTCTATAGATTCTGCATCCCGCAGAATTCAATTAACAATTTTTCTGAAAAACTAAAGACGTCATAGTCTTCCTCCGTGAAGAGCGGATTTTCATAAAATGAACGAAAAAGATTTCTCTGTAATAGTAGCTTCTGAATTGCATACCAGTTATGCAGAGCAGATATGTGATGAAATGGCAGAATCCGCGAAAGCTCGTGGAACCGGAATAGCACGTAGAAGTCCAGAATACGTGGCCAATAAAATGCGCGAAGGAAAGGCTGTCATCGCAATTCATCAGGATGGTACATGGGCTGGGTTTTGTTATATCGAAACCTGGGGGCATGAAGGATTTGTGGCCAACTCAGGTTTGATTGTCAATCCCCCTTACCGTAAGTGTGGCTTAGCTAAAGCCATAAAGAATAGAATATTTAAACTTTCAAGGGAAAAATACCCTGATTCTAAGATTTTTGGTTTGACTACTGGTCTTGCCGTAATGAAAATTAACTCAGAACTTGGGTATGAACCGGTAACTTATTCCGAACTTACACAAGATGAGAAATTTTGGAGTGGCTGCAAGAGTTGTGTGAATTTTGATATTCTGACCATGAAGGAAAGAAAGAATTGTCTGTGTACAGCAATGCTTTATGATCCTGTGGAAAAAATGAAGGAGCTTGAAGAAAAGCAAAGGTTGCAGGATGAAAAGCTAAGTAAGGTAACCCGAAAGTCGTCGTTATTTGAACGTATAGAAGAAAAACTAAAGGGATCGGCAAAAATGCTGTATACCGCTGTCCTTCATTCTTAACGTATTGGGTGTCATCTGCAGACATCATGATTATATAACTTATTGAAATGAAAAAGAAAGTTGTTTTAGCCTTTAGTGGTGGATTAGATACTTCATACTGTGCTATTTATTTATCCCGCGATCTTGACCTTGAAGTGCATTCGGTAATTGTAAACACCGGAGGTTTTAGCAAGGAAGAACTGGAACTAATTGAAAAAAAGGCGTATGCTCTAGGTGTGACTTCTCATCATGCAGTAGATGCTGTTGAGGGCTATTATAACAGTTCATTGCGCTATTTAATTTATGGTAATGTATTAAAAAACAACACCTATCCACTTTCTGTAAGTGCTGAAAGGGTTACGCAGGCCACTGCTATAGCAAATTATGCAAAGGATATTCATGCAGACTTTGTCGCTCATGGAAGTACAGGTGCCGGTAATGATCAGGTTCGGTTTGATATGATCTTCAATATCCTGATTCCAGGTGTAGGTATTATTACACCAATTCGTGACTTGAAGTTAAGCCGTGATGAGGAAATTGATTATTTGCATCGTCATGGCGTAGAGATCAATGCGGAAAAGGCTAAATATTCAATTAATAAAGGAATTTGGGGAACGTCTGTAGGGGGTAAAGAAACCTTAACATCTAACGGTATGTTGCCCGAAGAAGCATGGCCAACTCAGGTTACAAAAACAGATGCAGAGAATCTGGAACTTGAATTTGCTAAGGGTGAGCTTACGTCTGTTAATGGCGTACATTATGATCATCCGGTGCAGGCCATTCAGGCTTTACAGGTTATTACGGCTCCATTTGGAATAGGCCGTGATATACATGTTGGAGATACAATCATTGGAATTAAAGGACGTGTTGGTTTTGAAGCAGCCGCTCCAATGGTTATTATCAAAGCACACCATGCGCTGGAAAAACATACTTTAACCAAGTGGCAGTTAAGCTGGAAAGATCAGTTGTCTATGTTTTATGGCAACTGGATGCATGAAGGCCAGTTTCATGACCCTGTTATGCGTGATATTGAAGCTTACCTGAGTAACTCACAAAAGACGGTTAACGGAAAAGTGTTTATTCAATTATTTCCCTATCGTTTTGTTGTACTGGGAATTGAATCGGATAATGATTTAATGAGTAGTAAGTTCGGTAGCTATGGTGAAATGAATGAAGGATATACCGGAGATGACGTAAAGGGATTCTCTAAAATATTTGGTAACCAGGTATCGATCTGGCATAAAGTAAACGCCTCCAAATCTTGATTGGCAAGTTTAAGATAGAAGAATGAAGAAAATTAAAGCCGGAATTGTCGGTGGTGCCGGCTATACAGGGGGAGAACTTCTCCGTTTACTGGTCAATCATCCCCAAGTGGAAATCACTTTCGTACATAGCAATAGTAATGCAGGAAACCTTATTTCAGATGTTCATACTGATCTTACAGGCGATACTGACCTGGTGTTTACTCAGACCCTTTCACAGGACATTGATGTTCTTTTTCTGTGTGTTGGTCACGGTGATTCAAGGAAGTTTCTGGAGAGCCATGAGATAGACAATAAGATTCATTTGATTGATTTAAGTCAGGATTTTAGGCTAAGCAACAATACGACTTACAAAGGAAGTGATTTTGTTTACGGACTCCCTGAACTACAACGGGATGCCATAAAAAAGGCGCGGCATATTGCTAATCCGGGATGTTTCGCTACTTGTATTCAGCTGGCTTTGCTGCCTTTAGCTGCTGCAGGTGTTTTAACAGATGAGGTGCATATTTCGGCTACTACAGGGTCTACAGGTGCGGGTCAGAGCTTGAGTCAGACTACCCATTTCAGCTGGAGGAACAATAATTCGTCTGTTTATAAAGCATTCGAACATCAGCATTTGAATGAAATTACTCAATCGCTTCATCAGGCAGGATCATCACTGAACAAAGATCAACTTAACTTTATTCCTTATCGGGGCGATTTTTCAAGAGGAATCATTGCGTCGGTATATACAAAATCCTCTTTAACGCAAGAAGAGGCCGTTACGCTTTATGAGGCGTACTACAAAGAGCATCCCTTTACACACTTGATGAGAAAGAATATTGATTTGAAACAGGTGGTCAATACCAATAAATGTTTTTTATATGTGGAGAAACACGGTGATAAGTTATTGATTGTGAGTATTATTGATAATCTGTTAAAGGGAGCGTCGGGACAGGCAGTTCAAAACATGAATCTTATTTTCGGTCTGGAAGAACAGACCGGATTGAAGTTAAAAGCAACAGCTTTTTAAATATTAGGAGATGAAATTATTTGATGTATATCCATTAAACCCCATTGAAATTGTAAAAGGCAAAGGAAGCCTGGTATGGGACAATAATGGGCAAGAGTATCTTGACCTTTATGGTGGTCATGCGGTTATATCAATTGGCCATACGCATCCGCATTACGTAGAACGACTTACTGATCAGCTGAATAAAATTGGCTTTTATTCTAATTCTATCCGTATCAGAGGACAGGAAGAGTTAGCGGAAAAGCTTGGTCATGTATCAGGAAAAGTTGATTATCAACTTTTTTTATGTAACTCAGGAGCGGAAGCAAATGAAAATGCTTTAAAGCTGGCTTCATTTTATAATGGCAGGAAAAAGGTTATTGTCTTTAAAGGAGCTTTTCATGGGCGGACTTCATTAGCGGTATCGTGTACAGATAATCCGAAGATCATCGCACCGGTGAATGAAACAGATCATGTGGTATTTTTGAAGCATAATGATCTGGAAGCACTGCAGGATGCTTTTAATGCCTATGGAAATGAGATCTGTGCCGTATTGATAGAAGGTATTCAGGGAGTAGGAGGAATTAAACCTGCCAGCACTGAATTCTTGCAATTAATTCGTTCTTTATGCGATGAGTATAATGCGGTGTATATTGCTGATTCCGTACAATGCGGTTATGGCCGGTCAGGTAAATTTTACTCTCATGATTATGCAGAAGTAGATGCGGATGTATATACGATGGCTAAGGGTATGGGAAATGGTTTTCCGGTAGCGGGTATATCTATTGCGCCTAAGTTTAAACCATGGCACGGCATGCTGGGGACTACTTTTGGTGGTAATCATCTGGCCTGTGCTACGGCACTATCTGTTCTTGAAGTTATTGAGCAGGATCATCTCATGGAAAACGCCTCTTCAATAGGGGGGTATCTTACTACTGAGTTAAATAAATTCAAGCAGGTAAGAGAAGTAAGAGGACGGGGTTTAATGATCGGCATCGATCTTCCTGAAGAGCTGTCGCATGTTAAGAAAGATTTACTATTTAAACATCATATTTTTACAGGCGAGGCTAAACCTAATGTAATCCGGTTACTGCCTGCTCTGAATTTGACTAAGGCTCATGCGGATCGTTTCCTTGAAGCATTTGGTCGGATATTAAACGCTTAATTATTTAATTTGCTGAAGGCAATTACTATTTAAAAATGAAATTATTTACTTCCGTTCATGATGTTCCCAATGTAAATGAGCTTGTTGAAGAAGCTCTTTCTTTAAAAACTGACCCTTATGCGCTGCAACATCTTGGAAAGAATAAGACTTTAGGGCTTATCTTTTTAAATCCTAGTCTGCGTACCCGTTTAAGTACTCAAAAAGCGGCTATGAACCTGGGGATGAATGTGATGGTGATGAACATGGATAAGGAAGGCTGGGCATTGGAAACCAGGGACGGGGTAATCATGAATGGTACTACAGTGGAACATATTCGGGAAGCTGCAGCCGTGATTGGTGAGTATTGCGATATCATGGGCCTCCGTTCTTTCCCCAGTTTAAAGGACAGGGAAGCGGATTATAGCGAAGATATCTTCAATAAGTTTATAAAATACAGCAACATTCCTGTAGTAAGTCTGGAAAGTGCTACCCGTCATCCCCTTCAGAGTTTTGCTGACCTGATCACTATTCAGGAATATAAAAAGTCAGTGCGGCCTAAGGTGGTATTATCCTGGGCTCCTCATATTAAACCTTTGCCTCAATCAGTGCCTAATTCGTTTGCCGAATGGATGTGTCGTGCTGAAGCAGAAGGAATGATAGACTTTGTCATTACGCATCCCAAGGGATATGAACTGGCCGAAGAGTTTACTCCCAATACTACAATTGTTTACGATCAGGATGAAGCATTGAAAGATGCAGACTTTATATATGTAAAGAACTGGTCCAGCTACCAGGATTATGGTAAGATCTTACCAGGTGGTGAGGGATGGATGTTAGACCTGGAGCGCCTTAAAATAACCAATCAAGCTAAAGTGATGCATTGTTTGCCGGTAAGAAGAGATTTAGAACTTTCATCAGAAATTCTGGATAGCGCTGAATCTTTGGTGATCAAGGAAGCGGGAAACCGCTTATGGGCAGCACAAACGGTATTAAAGAACCTTCTAACCTCTTTGTAAATCGGCTAATGGATTCAAAAAAAGAATTATCAACCTTATATGTCATAAAGATAGGAGGCAATGTAATTGACAACTCCGAGAACCTGCACAATTTTCTGAAAGACTTCTCTGCTTTAAAGGGGTATAAGATTCTGGTTCATGGTGGAGGGAAAATTGCAACCGACCTTTCGCATAGCATGGGCATTGAGCCTAAACTGGTGGATGGCAGAAGAATAACAGATATTGAGACCCTACGGGTGGTGACGATGGTTTATGCCGGACTGATCAATAAAAACGTAGTTGCACAACTTCAACGCTACGAATGCAACGCAATAGGACTAACAGGAGCGGATGCAAATCTAATTAAAGCAACAAAAAGACCTGTAAAAGATATTGACTATGGTTTTGTAGGCGATTTATCTGATACCTCAGTTGATCAGGAAAAGTTAAGTACCTTACTGCAATCAGGGATTGTCCCTGTCTTTTCTGCCATTACACATGATGGAGAAGGTCAGTTGCTAAATACAAATGCAGATACAATTGCTTCAGCGTTGGCTGTAGCACTTTCCTCTTTATATGATGTGAGTTTGGTTTACTGTTTTGAGAAAAAGGGTGTACTTTTAGATGTAGATGATGATCATTCGGTTTTAAGAGAGGTTAATAGAGCTGAATTCAAAAGACTTAAAGAAGATAATGTCATTGCCGGGGGCATGTTGCCTAAGCTCCATAATGCTTTTCAAGCCATTGAGAACGGGGTGACTGAGGTTTATATCGGAAAATCGGATGAACTTCAACTGCTTGGCAAGGAGTTATTTGGCACAAGGTTATTTGCCTAAATAGCTAAAATAGAGATGAAAAAGAAAAGTTTGATTGCCTTTAAAATAATTAAACAATGAAAATAATTTAGCAGGTAAAACTGCATAGAAAAGCATTAATATTTGTACTACTTAATTAGGTACCAAGCAATTAAAACTGCTCAGAAAGGTATCAAGATTATAAAAAGTAATTCAATGTACTTGATGCTATTTAAACTACTTAGAAAAGCTTCAATATTTGAGCAGCTTTAATGCTTTTCAAGCAATTAAAGCTGCTTAGATAAGAGCCAAGATTAAAAGTATAATTCAAAAAAAACTAAGCAATTAAAACTACTTAGAAAGTACTCGAAATTATAAAAATACGACAGTCTGATGAAAAATATACATGGAAACATTGCGATACTAGGAAGTGGAAATATAGGTCTTTCACTTGCTTATGGCTTAGTGAAAGCAGATTACCAGGATGCAGCATCTATATTATTAACCAGACGGAATGTAACTAACCTCACCGAGCAGGCACAAATGGGTTATCAGGTCTCGGCTAATAATCCTGAGACGGTTCAGAATGCCTCAATCGTGATTCTGGCAGTTCTGCCTCAGCAACTGGATGGCCTATTACATGAAATTCAACCTGTCATTGATGCAAGTAAACACCTTGTAATTTCTGTAATCTCAGGAGTTAGCTGTAAGGATATTAAATCAAAATTAGGTCAGGATGTACAGGTAGTACGGGTTATGCCCAATACAGCCATTTCAATTGGACAATCCATGACTTGTATTGCTTCGGACAATGCTTCAGCAGAGCAGGTTGCATTAGTGCAGAGCATGTTTGAAACGGTTGGTTCTGTAGTCGTTATTAATGAAGAATTGATGACTTCAGCCACTGCATTGTGTGCTTGTGGTATTGCTTTCTTTTTGCGGGCGATAAGGGCAGCATCACAAGGCGGAGTAGAGATTGGGTTTCATGCTGATGTAGCATTGAAGATGGCGGTTCAGACAGCCAAGGGTGCTGCTGATTTGTTATTACAACATCACAGTCATCCTGAACAGGAAATTGATAAGGTAACCTCTCCGAAGGGATGTACCATAGCCGGATTGAATGAAATGGAACACCAGGGATTTAGTTCCTCACTGATCAAGGGAATAAAACTTTCCGCAGTTAAAGCCGGAGAACTATATATTGAAAGTAAGTAAGATGATTGATCAACTTGCGGCTGAAAGTTTAAGCTTACTCCAAGCGCTGATTGCAATCCCCTCTTTAAGCAAAGCGGAAGATGGTACAGCAGCGCTGCTTGAAAGCTTTTTTTCATCGCATGGAATTCCTTTTAAGCGAAAGGTGAACAATATCTGGACCTATAGCCTATACTTCGATCCTTTAAAGCCTACCATACTACTTAATTCACATCATGACACGGTGAAGCCTAATATGGGCTATACCAGGGATCCTTTTTCTCCGGATGTTGAAGATGGGAAATTATATGGATTAGGAAGTAATGATGCCGGAGGGGCATTAGTTTCATTAATCGCCGTATTCAGGCATTTTTATGCGGAGACTGGCTTGCGTTATAACCTTTGTCTGGCTGCAACTGCAGAGGAAGAGATTTCGGGACTTAACGGAATTGAATTGATTATCCCTGATTTAGGTAAGCTTGATTTTGCTCTGGTTGGAGAGCCAACGAAGATGCATCTGGCTATTGCCGAAAAGGGTTTAATGGTGCTGGATTGTACAGCAACTGGTAAAGCAGGACACGCAGCAAGAGAAGAGGGCGATAATGCAATTTATAAGGCGCTTAAAGATATTGAATGGTTTCGAAGCTTTCGCTTCCCTTTAGAGTCGGATGTTTTTGGTCCGGTTAAGATGTCGGTAACAATCATAAATTCAGGTTCTCAGCATAATGTGGTACCTGCAACATGTACCTTTACTGTTGATGTGCGGGTTACAGATGTTTATTCAATGGAAGAGGTACTGGAAATCATCAAATCTCATGTTTCTTGTACAGTCAAACCTCGCTCCCTACGACTTAAACCTTCATCAATCGATAAAAGCCACCCCATTGTACAGGCAGGTATACATCTTGGCAGAGAGACTTACGGGTCCCCTACAACGAGTGATCAGGCATTACTAGGCATTCCATCCCTTAAGATAGGACCGGGTGATTCTGGACGCTCTCACATGGCAGACGAGTATATTTATACCGATGAGATTAATGAAGGGATTTTACTATACATTGCCTTACTAAACAAAATAATACGCTAGATAGGAATTGGTACAATAGGTGATCAAAACAAATAGTATCCAAGAAAGGGAATTTTAAATTTCATTGCCTTACTAAATGAAATACATATAATGGTTTACCTGATCAATACGATACTAAAGGGAGAATAGGGTTACCAAGGATTGGTAATGAGTGATTGGGACGATAGGTAAGAATTGTTAAATTGCGGTATTAAATACAATAATATCCTAAGAAAGAATTTTAATATACATTAAGAACAAAATAATAGACTAGATGAAGCTTTGGCAGAAAGATAAAGAAGTGTCCGGATCGGTAGAAAAGTTTACGGTAGGCAAGGACCGTGAACTGGATCAATTCCTGGCAGAGGCTGATGTGCTGGGTTCACTGGCGCATACCAGAATGCTTGAAAGTATTGGCCTCCTTAACAAAGAAGACCTGGATGCTGTTCAAAAAGGACTTAAAGTGATCTATCAGGATATTCAGGACGGCAATTTTACTATCGAAGAAGGCGTTGAAGATGTGCATTCGCAGGTAGAGTTACAGCTTACTAAACACATTGGTGATGCCGGCAAGAAAATTCATAGCGGACGTTCAAGGAATGACCAGGTGTTAGTGGATCTAAAGCTCTATTTTCGTTCTGAAATTAGAAATATGGTAGAGAATACCACTCTTCTATTCAACCTGCTGATCGAATTAAGCGAAACCCATAAAGAAAAACTCTTACCAGGATATACACACCTTCAAATCGCTATGCCCTCTTCTTTCGGCTTATGGTTTGGTGCCTACGCAGAAAGTCTGGCCGACGATATGGAGCTCATGCTTGCTGCCTGGAAAATCTGCAATAAAAACCCTTTAGGCTCTGCTGCAGGATATGGATCTTCCTTCCCGTTGAACCGTACAATGACAACAGAACTCTTAGGATTTGATTCCATGAACTACAATGTTGTTTATGCGCAGATGGGGAGAGGTAAAACAGAACGGATTCTCGCTCAGGCGATGTCTTCCATTGCTGCCACACTGGCTAAACTGGCCATGGATGTTTGCCTGTTTATCAATCAGAATTTCGGCTTTATTAAATTCCCGGATGAACTGACTACAGGATCGAGCATTATGCCTCATAAAAAAAATCCTGACGTATTTGAACTGATTCGTTCCCGTTGTAATAAGATTCAGGCGATGCCTAACGAAATTGCAATGATGACGACTAACTTGCCTTCAGGTTACCATCGCGACCTTCAGTTGTTGAAGGAAAGCCTTTTCCCTGCTTTCATTTCATTGAATGAATGTCTGGAAATGACCGCTTTCATGTTGAAGCATATCACCATTAAAGCTGATATTCTGGATGACCCAAAATATGCTTACCTTTTCAGCGTTGATGCCGTGAATGAGGAAGTTCTAAATGGATTGCCTTTCCGGGAAGCATATAAAAAAGTGGGTTTAGCAATTGAAAGTGGTAATTTTAAAGCCCCGGCATCCGTTAAACATGTCCACGAGGGAAGCATTGGCAATTTATGTAATCAGGAAATTGCAGATTCCTTTCATGCTATTGTAGCAAATTTTAACTTTACAAAAGTAGAAGCGGCCGTTAAAGCCCTTGTATCTTAACCAAATAGATTATTCATAATGAGTGTATCACGTTTAGCAAAAAAATTAAAAGGCTCAGAAATTATTAAAATTGCCGGAGAGATTAATGAACTTAAAAAGCAAGGGCAAAAGATAGCTAATTTAACTATTGGCGACTTCGACCCTTCTCTGTTCCCTATTCCTGAAGCACTGAAGGATGGGATTAAGAAGTCTTATGATGAGCATAATACAAACTATCCTCCCGCTGATGGAATTTTAGCTTTAAGGGAAAATATCAGCAGTTACCTGAAGGATACGTACGCATTGGATTTTAACACCAATCAAATTTTGGTTTCCTGTGGCTCCCGTCCGCTAATCTATTCAGCCTATATGGCTTTGGTAGATCCGGGTGATAAAGTCATCTATCCGGCTCCATCATGGAACAATGATCATTATAGTTCCCTGGTTGGTGCTGTGCCTATTGCGGTTACTACCAGTCCCGATAATAATTTCATGCCTTCTGCTGCTGATATCCGTCCTCATGTAAAAGGTGCCACATTACTGGCATTATGCTCTCCTTTAAATCCAACTGGAACTATGTTTACTAAAAAGGATCTGGAAGATATTTGTGATCTTGTATTAGAGGAAAATAGTCAGCGTGAGCCAGGTACAAAACCTTTGTATGTCATCTATGACCAAATCTATTCTATGCTGACATTTGGAAAACATGTTCACTACGATCCTGTTTCTTTACGGCCGGCAATGAAAGATTATGTGATCTATGTAGATGGCGCATCTAAATGTTTTGCCTCTACAGGCGTGCGCGTAGGCTGGGGCTTTGGTCCTGCAGAAGTAATTGAAAAGATGAAAATACTCGTGATGCACATGGGAGCATGGGCCCCTAAGCCTGAGCAATTTGCAATGGCAGCATTTCTGCAGAATAAAGAAAAGGTACAGGAATTCTTAGCAACCTTTAAACAAAAGATTCAGAATAGTTTGAATGCGATATATACTGCCTTTAAGCAATTCAAAGCGGATGGGTTGAATGTAGACGTAATTGAACCAATGGGAGCGATATACCTGACTCTTAAAATTGATTATGCTGGCAAGACCACTCCTGATGGGAAAGTGCTTAAAGATAGTGAGGACATCAACTTCTACCTGATTAAAGAAGCGAAAGCCGCTTTCGTTCCCTTCTCAGCCTTTGGTGCCGACAGCTCAGTGAATTGGTTCAGAGCATCTATAGGTGCTTGCTCATTAACTGATATCAATGAAATGCTTCCCCGTGTAAAAGAAGCATTGTTAAAATTAAAATAAATAGTCAAACTCATGTGGGCCTTATGGTTCTCATGAGTTTACTTCCCTTCTAACCTTCCAACAGAAACACGATTAACTCTTTAGGGCCATGTGCTCCTAATACTAATGTTTTTTCAATGTCAGCCGTACGGCTTGGTCCTGTAACTGCCGATATCATGGAAGGAAGATCAGCGTCGTACTTCGTTTTAAGTAGCTTAAATGAATCTTTTAGATCTAACACAAGCTGCGAAGTATATGCCACAACAATATGGCAATGCGGATAAATACTCAACCTTCTTCCTGCTGCATTTCCGTTGGATACAATTACGCTTCCATTTCTTGCAACCAAAGATTCACATAATGTAATCCCTACTTCCGCTTGAGCGATAAAGTCAGTATCCGTACTGTAAAATGGAAATTCAAAGTGTTCAAGTACCTTTTGAAGAGGCGGTTCCCAGCAATATATTTTTCTCCAGCCTTTCTCATCTGCTAGTAAAAGTAAGTTTTCAACAAACTGCAGCTCGTCTTCGCAGAAAATAAACTTTCCTGCTACCAAGCTTAACTGTTCAGCAAATAAGACATCAAGATAATCGGTATAAGGCTCGTATACAGAAGTGTCTTCAAGATTAGGATAAGGATTATCTCGCTTTTCAAGCAAAGCTTTCCGTATTTTCTTAAGCATTTTTTCTTTAGAAGTGGTCTCTTTCATTATGGTACTACGAAGATCAATATAATTTTAATATACGCATATAAATTTTAAATAAATAAGGGTTGCTTCGTATTCGAAACAACCCTTATTTATTTAAATCTCAAAAGAAAGTATAATAACAACCTTCCTATTCTTATTACATGCTAAGATGCTTTATCTGTTTTTAATACAACCGAATCATCTGAATCTTTCTTTTGTAGTGGTTCTGTTGAATCTCCAAATGGTTCAGGATGTAAGTTCTCCGCTACCAAAGTCTGGTTGCCGGTATCATCACCATTCACAAATTCATCATAAGTTGTCCTGCTGCTGAAAGGTCTTTTTCCTAAAATTTCTTCCAAGTCACTTTGGAATAAAATTTCCTTTTCTAGTAATTTACTAGCCAGTTTTTCTAGTCCTTCACGTTTCTCAACAAGCAAGTCTTTCGTTCTGTCGTAAGCTGCTTTAATCAGGAGACGGACTTCAGAGTCGATCAATTCCCCTGTAGTTTCAGAATACGGTTTAATAAACTGCTGGTCCTGATGATTAAAAGAAATGTTACCTACTTTTTCATTCATACCATAAATAGATACCATGCCATAAGCCAGGTTAGTAATCCTTTCAAGGTCATTCTGAGCACCAGTAGAAATTTTATTGAAAACAATATCTTCAGCTACACGACCACCAAGTGTCATACACATGCTGTCAGTTAGTTGCTCTGTAGTATACAGAAACTGTTCTTTAGGCAAATATTGCGCATAGCCCAATGCAGCAACACCACGGGGAACAATAGATACCTTAACCAATGGATCGGCATGCTCAAGGAACCATCCTGCAATAGCATGTCCCGCTTCATGATAGGCAACAATAAGCTTCTCTTCAGGAGAGATGATCTTGTTCTTTTTCTCTAAACCACCAATAACACGGTCAATTGCATCTTGAAAATCATGCATGTCCACCGCTGTTTTATTTCTACGGGCAGCAATTAAGGCAGCCTCATTACAAACATTCGCAATTTCAGCACCCGCAAAACCAGGTGTTTGTGCAGAAAGCTTTTTAGGATCCACTTCTGCGGCTAATTTAAGAGGACCAAGGTGAACTTTAAATATTTGTTCACGACCAACTAAATCGGGCTTATCAATAGATATTTGTCTGTCAAAACGTCCTGGACGTAATAGAGCAGAGTCAAGAACGTCAGGTCTGTTGGTAGCTGCAAGAATAATGATACCCGAATCGGTACCGAAACCATCCATTTCAACCAACAATTGATTTAGTGTATTTTCACGTTCGTCATTACCCCCAACGATGTTGTTTTTTCCTCTTGCACGACCAATGGCATCAATTTCATCAATAAAGATGATACATGGTGCCTTTTCTTTGGCCTGTTTGAACAAATCACGTACTCTGGAAGCACCAACCCCTACAAACATTTCAACGAAATCTGATCCGGATAGAGAAAAGAAAGGAACCTGTGCTTCTCCTGCTACAGCCTTAGCTAGTAATGTTTTACCAGTTCCTGGTGAACCTACTAAAAGCGCTCCCTTAGGTATTTTACCCCCAAGGTTGGTGTATTTCTGAGGATTCTTTAAGAAATCCACAATTTCCATTACTTCGAGTTTCGCTTCTTCAAGTCCTGCAACATCATTAAAGGTTACAGATACCTGCGCTTCTTTATCAAACAGAGTCGCTTTTGATTTTCCAATATTGAAAATCTGACCACCAGCACCACCACCGGCACCACCGCCCATACGACGCATGATAAAGATCCAGAACCCAATTAATAATAGAACTGGAAGAATGATGGACATAAACCAACTGGCCCAGAAATTTTCGCGTGTGCTAAATTTCAAAGGAGTACGCTGATCTGCAGGTAAATCTTTTTGCGCATCTTTTAATTTTGCTTGAAGCCCGTCAAATGAACCGTCAGTAAATTTAAACTGAGGCGTTGCAGCGTTACTGTTCATACTAAGATTTTCCTTAGGTAGGACATCCTTATACTTAGCCTCTTTTAATCTGTCTTTTTTTATAAAAACCTCGGCAACAACAAAGTCATTGCTCTTATATGCTTCAATTCTTTCTACATCCCCAGGTTTTAAGTATTCTGTTTCGAACTGCTGGTAACTGATTTCCTTGATAGTTTGGCTATTAAAGAACCATTGTACAACAAAAAGCAATAGAATAATCCCTGCATATACCCACATGATATTAAACCGTGGGGGTTTAGGCACTAATTTTTTTCCTGTCTTTTTGATAAACCCTTTTTTATTATCGGTATTTACGTCTTTCATTTTTGAATATTATTTAAACAAATTTTAGGCACTCTGATAGTGCATAGTCTCAGCATCTCCCCACAACTCTTCTATACCGTAATATTCGCGTTTATCAGTTTTAAAAACATGTATAACTACGTCCACATAGTCCAAGAGGATCCATTCGCCATGTTGAAGGCCTTCAACTCTAAGGGGCCATTCACCGGTGACTTTGTAGACCTCCTCTTCAATGCTTTTTGTGATTGCTTTAACCTGGGTGGTTGATTCCGCATGACAGACTACAAAATAATCTGCAACAGAACTATTAATATTTCTTAAATCCAATCTTACTATTTGATTTCCTTTTTTTTCCTGAATTCCAAATATGGCCAGTTCTGAAATGTAAGTAGATTCGTTAACTCCTTTGTTTTTTATCATTAAAAAAAATTAAGTTTGGCAATATTAGTCTTTAAACACTTTGCAAAATAACACAATTTCAGGATTATTTATAGGTCAAAATCTGATCTCTTTAAAGAGTGTCGATTCTAGCAACAATTATTTAAAGAATCAATTGGCAAAATCTAAGCCATTGCCTGAAGGTACTGTTATATTGGCAGAAGACCAATTTGCAGGCAGAGGCCAATTTGAAAACCAATGGCTGAGCCAGCCAGGCAAAAATTTAACGTTTAGCATTCTGTTATTTCCAGTTTTTTTAGCGCCTCTTAAACAATTTTTGTTAAATATAGCTGTAAGTCTAGCTATTAACGATATAATAACCTCTTTTATTGGATGTGATTGTAAGATTAAATGGCCAAATGATATTTACTTTAAAGATAAAAAAATTGGTGGAGTTTTAATTGAGAATATTTTACAAGGATCGAAGTGGAAATACGCCATTGTAGGGATCGGAATTAATGTAAATCAGCTCCAATTCGATGATCATATCAAAAATATTACTTCGCTGTCTGCTATTTTAGGTAAAGAAATTCCACTTGATACACTTTTGTCTGCTTTGCTGGTCTCTATAAACAACCGATACAATCAATTAAAGGGTAATGATTTTGACAATCACATCCAAGAGTATAAAAAAAATCTATACAGATATGAAAGTTTACATTCCTATGAATCAAATGGTCTTCCTTTCGAAGGACGGATTACCAACATTAAGCCGGAAGGGCAGATAGAAATAACTGTTGGAGATGAAGTGAAAACATTTTCACTCAAAGAAGTTAAATATTTATAAGCAAGTCCAATGTGGCTTTACTGAAGATCCCCAGCCATTGTCTGATTATAGAATAACGCGCAAATTATACCCACCTTCTCCGCACCTTCTCCGCACCTTGTCCGCACGGAATGCGAAATAACTGCGGGCTAGGTCCCTTAAAGATCTAGAAATAGTAATAAGAAATGTGGTTTAAAACTTGAGTGAGGATATTGAAAATGGAATAGGTTTAGTGCTTTTATAATAGATTTAGTATAAAGGTTATTACAAAAAACATTCTGATGTATAATAAGGGTTAAGTACTTGGCTGATTTAGTACTTTTAGCAACAGAAATTACTGTTGTCTATTTATTTTTTTTAAATTATCTAATAAATGAGTTATATCAGATAATTATATGCAAATATTATTATAAAGGTTAAAACATAAAAGCGAAATTAGCGGCTGAATAAATCAATCATGGATAAGATTAAAAATATAGGGGTGTTTACCTCAGGAGGTGATGCACCGGGTATGAATGCTGCTATTCGTTCCGTTGTCAGAACAGCATTACATTACGATATACAGGTTACCGGTATAATGAAAGGCTTTGAAGGCCTTATCACGAGTGATTTTATGCCCATGAACAGTAAATCTGTTGCTAATATCATTCAAAGGGGCGGTACTATTTTAAAGACGGGCAAAAGTGACGCATTTTTAACAAAGGAAGGTCGGCAAATTGCCTACGATAACCTTGTTCGGAATAATATAGATGCACTGGTAGCTATTGGAGGAGAAGGAACGTTTAAAGGGGCAAATATTTTTTCAAAAGAGTTCAATGTTCCAATCATAGGAATGCCTGGTACGATCGATAACGACCTTATTGGAACAGATTTTACAATCGGTTATGACACGGCAACGAATACCGTTATTAATGCTGTTGATAAAATCAGGGATACTGCCGAATCGCACGACCGTTTATTCATTGTAGAAGTAATGGGCCGCGATTCAGGCTTAATCGCATTAAGAAGTGGTATCGGTGTAGGAGCTGAAGCGATTCTGATTCCAGAATCAAAGACTGATATTGACGTATTATTCAACACACTTTCCAGTGGAAGAAAAGATAAAGCTTCTAAAATAATTATTGTTGCTGAAGGGGAAGAGATTGGAGGTTTTGAAATTGCGGAACTGATAAAAGAAAAGTTCCCCAATTATGACACCAGATTGTCTATTCTTGGGCATATACAACGTGGAGGCCGTCCGAGTTGCATGGACAGGGTTCTTGCAAGCAGATTAGGTGTTGCCGCAGTTGAAGCTCTTTTGAATGGCAAAAAATGTATGATGGTTGGATTAATGAATCAGAATGTGGTTTACACGCCATTTGATAATGCGATTAAACATTTGGCTGAAGCTGATCCTAATTTACTTAAAATAGTAAGAATACTTTCTTAACTATTTCTGCTGCCGTTTTGTAAAATCGATATCATGGGTTCAGTAAAACAACATTTTATAGAAGCACAGTCTGTATTAATAGATTTTTTGGCTGATGATTCGAATTTTCAGAAGATTGAAGATGCTGGAAAAATATTATCTGATGCGCTTGCATCAGGTAATAAAATAATTTCATGCGGTAACGGAGGCTCTATGTGCGATGCGATGCATTTTGCCGAAGAGCTTTCGGGTCGTTACCGGAATGATCGTAAAGCTCTGGCTGCCTTATCTATATCTGATCCTTCGCACCTCTCCTGTGTGGCCAATGATTATGGGTACGATTTCGTCTTTTCAAGAATGGTGGAAGCTATTGGGCAACGAGGTGACGTGTTATTTGCAATTAGTACGAGTGGAAATTCGGAGAATGTGCTCCAGGCAATTCTTGCTGCGAAAGAAAAAGGATTGAAGGTAATTGGATTGACGGGAAAAGATGGAGGGAAAATGGCTTCAATGTGTGATGTTGAAGTTAGAGCACCGATATCAAACTTTGCAGACAGGGCCCAGGAGATTCATATTAAAGTGATTCATTCGTTGATAGACTATGTCGAACGTCATTTGTAAAGACTATATTTAGTGTAGTTTCTTCTTTGTGCTTAAAAAACAGCGTAATAAGCTTTTTTATATTATCATAATTGCTATCTTTGCATCCCCGCAGAAGGACACTCCGGGAACTATGTTGAATACATAAAACAAAACAAAACAATGGCAACTAAAATCAGACTGCAGAGACACGGTAAAAAAGGAAAACCTTTTTACTATGTAATCGTAGCAGACTCACGCGCACCAAGAGATGGCCGCTTTATCGAACGTTTAGGTTCTTATAACCCAAACACTAATCCAGCAACTATCGATTTAAACTTCGAAAGATCACTGGAATGGATCAATAAAGGAGCGCAACCTACAGATACTGTCCGTACACTTCTTTCAGACAAGGGAGTCCTTTTCATGAAACACCTAGAAGGTGGTATCGCGAAAGGTGCACTTACTGCTGAACAAGCCCAATCAAAGTTTAACGAATGGGTACAAAGTAAACAAGAGAAGGTATTAGGTAAAAAAGAAGATTTCAACACAAATAAAGATGCTGTTAGAAAAGCGACTTTATTAGCTGAAGCTAAAAAGAAGGAAGATAGAGCTGCTGCAATAGCAATCAAGAATACTCCTCCAGCACCAGAAGTAACAGAAGAACCTGTTGCAGAAGATGCGGCTACTGAAGAAACTTCAGAAAATCCTGAATAATTTTTCAAAAAAACACTAAATGTCATTTTGGCAGATTCGAATCATTTGATATCAGATGATTCGAATCTGTTAAAATGACATTTTTATTTAAAGAAATGACGATCGAAGAAAGCTTTTACATCGGATATATTACCAAGACCAAAGGGCTGAAAGGCGAAGTCCAGGTTTATTTTGAATGTGATGATTATGAAGAGCTGGAGTTTGAATCTGTATTTATAGAAATAAATAAGAAGTTAATTCCCTATTTCATATCATCTTATAAAATCCATCCGAACTCTACCGGGTATTTTTACTTTGAAGATATTGATATAATTGAGAAAGCGGCAAAACTTCTTAAGAAAAAGCTTTATTTGCCTCTTTCAAAAAAACCGGAGCGAACAAACGATGAGTTTTATTACACCGATCTGAAAGGTTTTATCGCTTACGACGAAAAGCTGGGAGAGTTGGGCGAAATTCTTGATGTTCATGAATACCCGCAGCAGTTTATAGCGGTGGTTGCTTATCAATCAAATGAAATTATGTTTCCGTTGAATGATGATCTGATCATATCGATTGATGAAGAAGCAAAAACGTTGCATGTTGACCTTCCGGATGGATTAACCGATATTTACTTAAGCTAAAACATCATGAGATTTGATATCATATCTGTTCTTCCGGGCCTTTTAGAAAGTCCTTTTGCTCATTCTATCCTTCAGCGTGCCCAAACAAAAGGGTTAGTTGAGATTGTTGTGCATAATCTTAGGGATTACTCAACCAATAAGCACAGGAATGTAGATGATTATCCTTACGGAGGTGGAAGTGGAATGGTGATGTCTATTCAACCCTTTGCCGCCTGCATTGAAAGTCTGCAAGCTGATCGGAAGTACGATGAGGTGATCTTCATGACTCCTGATGGCGTGACGCTTAATCAATCAACTGCAAATGAGCTTTCTCTGGGTGAAAATATACTGATCCTTTGCGGTCATTATAAAGGCATTGATCAGCGGATACGTGATCTTTATGTTACCCGCGAAATATCGATTGGTGATTATGTGGTATCAGGAGGAGAACTCCCTGCTGCCATACTGGTAGATTCTATTGTGCGCTTAATTCCAGGCGTTTTATCGGATGAAACATCCGCGTTGTCTGATTCCTTCCAGGACGATCTGCTTGATGCTCCTGTGTATACCAGGCCTGCCGATTGGAATGGATTAAAGGTTCCTGAGATCTTATTAAGCGGTGATGAGGCTAAGATCCATAACTGGCTGCATGAAAAAGCTTTAGAGCGAACTATAGAACGCCGTCCCGATCTGTTAAAGTAGTCCGGGGAAATTTGCATGACTGGAAGTATCTTATGCTTAGTATCATGCTATTTTTTCTAATAACCCCAACCTTTTAACTTCTTAATTAGTTAATCTCATACTCAGCATGATTCTATTCTCTCTGATATAGTTTTAAAGAAATGTTTATTTGCAATTATTCTTTCTTTTGTAAAAAATTATACCTAACATTGCACTCCGAAAAACAGGAGCGGATATTAAGGTATAATGCCGTTTAATAAATAATAAGCATGGATTTAGTAAAATTTGTTGAAGAGCAGGCTGTAGCCAGGAAAGAAGTGCCTGCATTCAAATCTGGCGATACAGTAAGTGTGCACTATAAAATCCGCGAAGGAAACAAAGAGCGTATCCAGATTTATCAAGGAGTTGTTCTTCAACGCAATAGTGTTGGAAACAATGAAACATTTACTGTAAGAAAAGTATCTAACGGTATTGGTGTTGAGCGTATTTTTCCAATCAACTCACCAAATATTGCTAAAATAGAAGTACATAGTATTGGTAAAGTTCGCAGAGCTAAATTGTTCTACCTACGTGCCTTAACTGGTAAAGCTGCCAGAATTAAGACTAAGAGAACCAGATAAGTTCTTTTATAAGAAAGACATTCTAGTCCTGTTCGTGATGATTCGCGAACAGGATTTTTAGTTTATAGCAAGTTCTGCTGCTATTTAGAATTCTATCCTCTTAGTATTGAAACTGGCCTAAATCAGATGCCATTGCCAATGTAGCCGACTCTTTCATTGCATTCCCTAAATTATCAGTCATTTAAAACGTTCCTTTACCCTTTTTGCTTATAATTTATCGTAGCAGGCAAAATATAATTTAAGGAAGTCAAGGGGCATTACGAAACTTAATTATCAGATGGGCTATCCTCACGAAAAAGGAAATCTTATTATAATATACGAATACGGGTGAATTGGTAATGTATTTACCTGTGTCGAAAAGACTTGAATCCTTCTTTTAACTCTTCAATAGAAGCATAGAGGCTGCAAATAAGCTTTAAAAACAGAGGGAAGCAGCAAGAATCCAAAAGAAGGAAGATAAGAGCTCAGTAAGCCCTGCAATCTATCTGCAGTGTGATTTCAGTAAAGGCTATTATATGGGAAGTAATTTATGAAGGATTAGATATGTATGCAAGTACAGTAACTCCGCCCTTTACCACATCACCTAAGTTAACTTTTACTTCGGTTCCGATAGGTAAATATACGTCCACTCTGGAGCCAAACTTAATAAATCCAAATTGCTCTCCTTGCTCCACATGATCACCTTCTTTTACATAACAAACAATCCTTCTTGCTAAAGCCCCTGCAATCTGCCTGAATAGTATTTCTATACCATTGCTATCCTCAACTACCACTGTGGTACGTTCGTTATCTGTGGACGACTTAGGATCCCAAGCAACCAGATATTTACCGGAATGGTATTTGAAGTATTTAACAATTCCCGAAATAGGGTTCCGGTTCACATGTACATTGATAGGCGACATAAACACAGAGATCTGCAGGCGTCTCCCTTTAAAATATTCAGTTTCTTCAGTTTCTTCAATAACGACCACTTTACCATCAGCCGGACAAATAACATGCTCTACATTAAGCGTTGTTTGGCGGGTAGGATGTCTGAAAAACTGAAGTACTGTGATAAAAATAGCAAAGGAGAGGCAATAAATGATCCACTTAATTACAGTTTGGTCAGGCAAATAGTAATGAGCTAACGCATTCATAATAAATATCAGTAGAACGGTAAGCGCTATTGAAGTATAACCTTCTTTGTGGATCGTCATTTATAATTAATATTTTACGCAAATATGCTAAAAATGTCTTTAAGTTTCCGAAGGAAGACTAATTGCCCGGTAAATATCCTTTAAGTTTCTTCCTAAGCCTTTGTAATCAAGCCCATAGCCAACTACAAATTCATCCGGTATTTCAAATCCCACATAAGCAATCTCATCCACTTCTACCTGAAGCGCATCGGGTTTAAGCAGGAGGGTACATACTACTACAGAGGCAGGGTTATGTTCTTTTATTTGCTTTAAGACATGCGTGATCGTATTGCCGGTATCTACTATATCTTCTACAATAATGACATCCCGGTTCTGTAAGTCAATGTCCAACCCAATTATTTCCTTAATTATGCCGCTGCTGGATTCACCTCCAAGGTAGGACGATAGTTTTACAAAAGAGACTTCGATAGGTACAGTGAGCTCTTTTACCAGATCTGCCATGAAGAGGAAACTTCCGTTGAGCACTGCAATGACAACAGGAAGCTTGTCCTCATAGTCAACATTCATTTGAATTCCAAGCAATCTTGTTCTCTTTTTTATCTGCTCATACTCCAGGAAACAGCTAAACTCTTTATCCTCAATTTGGATTTTCATATTAAATGGTGTTAATTTCAGGCAATGTGGAAAGCAGTTGCTCTTCCTATGCCTGGACATATTGATTTTAATTGTCGCTTTCCTTCTCCTTACGTTTCATGTCACGCTTAAGTTTTCTTTTTTCAGACCGTGTTAAAGTAGTATCAGCCAATATCGCCTTCTTTATCTCCTCTTCCTGACGAACGGTATCTTTCTGAGGAATTTTGAAAATATCTCTTAATAACCCTCCTTCCTCCATGTCCTCGAATTCAAACAAAGAATCAACTTGCATAGAGTCGACAGGTGCTTCCGGGCGCAGGCTTTCGCGTAACCTGACGTTGTAAAAGCCGTATGCACTGGAATCGCGCATAGTATAACCCCGTTCTGCCATCAAATTACCTATTAACCTGAAATAACCTCTTAAACTAGTACGCAGGCTGCCATCATACAGAAAGTAGTACAGCGATGATTTCGGTCGGGGAACGATACTCGCTAAAAAGATACTTTCGCCTATACTTAATTCAGAGGGTTTTTTGCTGAAGTAATAACGAGCGGCCTCTCCAATGCCATACACATTCCTGCCCCATTCAATGATGTTCAGGTACACTTCATACATGCGTTGCTTGGTAGATACATGGTTATTTTCAATCAGCCACACAATCAGAATTTCTTCAATTTTGCGAGCCAGTGTTTTTTGCCTGATCAGAAATACGTTCTTCACTAATTGCATGGATATCGTACTTCCGCCTCTTTTAAAAGCCTTTTCTTTGAAATTGGTGGCAATAGAACGGCGGATTGACCGCTCTACAAATCCCCGATGTGAGTAAAAAGAGGGATCTTCAGAGGTCAGCAGGGCATTACGAAGATCAGGTGAGATCTCGTTGATAGGGGTATAATCCGGATTTTTAGGCCCGACAGTAATATCGCGCATTGGCTTTCCGAACTCATAAGGGGTATACACAAAAGGGCTATTAATTTTCGCAAGATTAGTTTTGCCCCACTGCAAGATCCGGAAACCTGAAGGATATAGTGATGAACTAAACCGGACACTATCCGGATTTCTAGCATCAAGCGAAAAGTCAAGATCATAGCGTAGTTTTCCAGCCACTTTTATTCCTTCCAGCGACTCAAAGAGACCCGTAGGGAATGAATTAAATAACTCTTGAGCGTCAAGATCGTCCGTTTTAAGCTTTAATTCGTACTTTTTAAATGTTCCTAAGGTGTATTTAATGAAAGGCCTCGCTTCGATATTTTTTAAGTGGATTACAGATGAACTGTCAATTGCCAGGAAATTCCTGCCAATCAGGATATCCGCATCTATTGATCCGCTTGGAATGATAATGTCATTTGCAGCAATCTTCGGATGATTGATCAATAAATTTCTGATAGCCCATGAACCATATATATGAAACTCATCACCATCTTTTTTGGTGTTCTTTAACTGCGTATAGACGGTATCAAAGTTGATCTTGACACCAAACTTTTTTTCAAGTAAAGGAAGTTCTACCTTTTTGTTCTCTGCATACAGTTTAATATCTAGTTTTTGGTCAGATGCCTCGACCAATCCATCCAGATGCCATATCGATTCATTGCCATTGATGAGGATCCGAGACTTTAACTGGCCGTCCTTAATGATCGCCGATGTCGTATTAAAGTTGAACTGCTCATCATCCCTGATAATGGTTAATTTGAAATTCCGTACATCCATTTCATCCGGAATCTTATAAAGAAGCTGATTTAATAGATTGTTAGCCAGTTCCGCATAATCCGCTTTTCCCCGCTCAGTCGAATCTGTTTTCTTCTTTTTAAATAAAAAGTCATAGTTGCGCAGCGAATCACGCTTTACTAAATTTACCCTGGCCTCACTTACCCTTAGTCCTAATAATTTAATATTACCAAATAAAAGGGGCATCAGTTTTACGCCAATGTGCAGATCGCGAATCAAAACCAAACTGTCTCTATTCTCGGGTACAATAGCAACATCGGAGAAAGCAATGGTTCGTAATCCCTCAAAATGAGGGTTATTGATCGTTAAATTTAAGTTATAATCACGTTTAGCCTTTAGTTTTGCTTTTTGGATCAGCTCCTTTAAGATAGCTTCTCTTTTAGAATAAGCTATGGCACCTGCAATTACAGAGAGGATTAGTAATACCCCTAGTACAATGCCTGCAATTTTGAAGTATTTTTTGTACTGGAGAGGAATACGCATGTATTCGGACATATTTATGTTTTTGAGCCTTTTATGAAAACGTCAAATCAAACGATTAGTTTCCACAGTGTAAATATCTGCAAAAACATAACGTAAACAAGGACTTTAGCGTGTAGGTTTCATATTTTTGTCTTTTTAATACACAACAGATGATTACAAAGGAACAAGTACTACATGCTTTAAGCCATGTAGAGGAGCCAGATCTTAAAAAGGACCTCGTTACTCTAAACATGATTGAGGATATATTAATTGAGGGGAATCACCTGACATTCACTGTAATTCTAACGACTCCGGCATGTCCTTTAAAAGGGTTTATAGAAAACGCCTGCCGGAATGCAATATCCCATTTCATCAGTCCTGATGTTGCAGTTGAAGTTAAGATGACGTCACGTGTTACTACACAAAAAAATCAGCCATTAAAAAATATCGGTAATATAGTAGTGGTAGCTTCAGGTAAAGGAGGGGTAGGCAAGTCTACTGTTGCTTCTAATATTGCTTTAGGCTTAGCTCGCAAAGGAGCAAGAGTAGGACTGATAGATGCAGATATTTATGGACCATCAATCCCCATTATGTTTGGCGTAGAAGATGCTAAGCCCGAGGCTAAAGCAGGCCCGGAGGGTAAAACGCGGATTCAGCCAATTGAAAAATACGGAATAAAGCTTCTTTCTATCGGTTTTTTTACCGATCCTGAACAACCGATACCGTGGAGAGGTCCAATGGCTTCTAACGCAGTAAAACAACTGTTCAATGATGCCGATTGGGGTGAACTGGATTATCTTATTGTCGATCTTCCTCCAGGTACAGGTGATATTCACATCACGCTTACTCAAAACTATCCGGTGGCAGGTGCAGTAATCGTTACTACCCCACAAAAAGTGGCGCTATCTGACACAAAAAAGGGGATTGGTATGTTTATGATGAATGCAATCAATGTGCCTATTTTAGGTATTGTCGAAAACATGTCTTACTTTAGTCCTGCTGAGCTTCCTGACAACAAATACTATATATTTGGTAAAGGTGGCGGTAAGTCTCTTGCAGAGAAGTTTGATGTTCCTTTTCTAGGCGAAATACCCCTAGTCCAATCAATCAGCGAAGCGGGAGACGGAGGAGAACCAATTATATTGCAAACCGATCATCCAATAGCTCAAGCTTTCCTTCAAGTGGCAGAAAGGGTAGCGCAACAGGTTGCGATACAAAACGCCCGGCCTGCTTCGGTTTAATGGAAGATTTTTTTTAATTTTATAAAAATATCATTATGGATTTATTGCAAAGAGTAGAGAACGCGTTAGATAGCATCCGGCCATATCTGGAAGCAGATGGGGGCAATGTATCAGTTGAAGAAATTACTCCGGACAATATTGTTAGACTTAGGTTACTCGGATCATGTGGTTCATGTCCGATGAGTCTGATGACTTTAAAGGCTGGAATAGAACAAGCAATATTAAGATCCGTACCTGAAATTGTAGGTATAGAAGCTACAAATTTGACAGATGTGGATGATCCGAATGCGGTAATGCCCAATTAACACAATTTACGTTAGGGTCAAAAAGCGAATCATGTAACATGTTTCGCTTTTTTGGTTTTTAACAGTATTTAACGAAAAAATAGCACAATTATTGATACGTTTACATCAATGAAAATTATATTCACGGCAGTAATCATATTATTCATAACAGGATACACAAAAGCACAGGAGAAACCTCTGGTGCAGTTTTCTGGTATAATCTATAATATAGATTCTAATGTAGTGGTTCCTTATGTCACCGTTACCAATAGATCAAAACAAAACAAAACGGTGTCTGCTAATTTTCAGGGATATTTTTCATTTGTTGCAAATGAGGGTGATACCATTGTTTTCAGCTCAGTAGGTTATCGTCGCGAAGCACTTGTTATCCCCCCGGATAGGGAAGATAAAAGTTATACCGTGATCGTAAAAATGAAACCTGAAGTCGTCAATCTTCCAATGGTAACCGTACTTCCCTGGGCAAGTGTGGATGAATTCACCAAAGAATTCATGTCGCTGAAGTTCGCAGATGACGATCTTGAAATAGCAAAGAAAAATGTTACCCGCTCTTCCCTGTTAGCCATGGCAAAGAACTTACCACGTGATGGACAGGAAATGCGTGGAGTGAATTTTCAGAATAATCATATTGCTTTGACCAATAAAGCAATGAATATGCGGATGGCTAATCCGCTTCTTAATCCTTTTGCCTGGGGTTCTTTTATCCAGCAAATTATCAACGGAGACAAGGGTAAGGGAAATAATTAATTAACGCCTTTTAGAAGCCATAGGAAACTTCATTTTATAATCCACGTCAATAGCTCCTTTTTTAATTGCATCAAATCTGCTTTTAAGCATTGCTCTTCTAAGTGGACTCAGTTTGTCGATAAAAAGCTTACCCTCAATATGGTCAAATTCATGCTGTATTGCCCTGGCACCCAGTCCGTCATAGGTTTCATTACGTAACTGCCAGTTCTCATCGTAATAAGATATAGTAACGGTATCCAGTCTTTTAATATCTTCCCTGATATCAGGAATACTTAAACAACCTTCATTAAATTCCCAAATCTCACCCTTTTCTTCTAAGATCTTCGCATTTATAAAAACCTTCTTAAAGTCTTCATAACCAGGATCATCTTTATCCGATAAATCAATCACAAACAGGCGGATAGAAAGGCCTACCTGTGGAGCAGCTAATCCAACCCCACTGGCATTATACATGGTCTCGAACATATTTGAAATAAGCTCCCCCAGATTAGGATAATCTGCTGAAATTTCTACTGCCTTCTTTCGCAGAACAGGGTCGCCATATGCTACTATAGGTATTTTCATGATGTAAAATTACTAAATTATTCAGCCTCATCGGGCACAAAAGTGAGTGTGCTCATTGTTGCCGGGTTAAAAATTTCGTTTGCAATTTCAAGAAGTTCATTGGATGTAATGGCGTTGATCTTCGCAAAGACCTCCTCAATTGACTCAGCCCTGCCATGATCAATCAGGCTTTTACACATTCCGATGATCAAGCCCATTCGGTTGTCCTCCCCAAGGGCAATCTGCCCGTTTATTTTTTTCTTCGCACGGCTCAGATTCAGATCAGTCATTTTGCTGTCTCTTAGCAACGCAAGTTGCTTATATACAAGCTTAAGAGCCTTATCCGATTTCTCAGCATCAGTACCGAAGTAGATTGAAAATATTCCACTATCACACATCGGTGTATAATTTGATTCAATGGTATAGGCTATGCCATACTTTTCTCTGATAATCAGATTCAGTATAGAGCTCATTCCATTGCCTCCTAGAATATTATTCAGTACAAGCAAACCTGTTTTCTTAGAATCATGGATCGAATAAGCCTGATTGCCCAGAACGCAATGCGTTTGAGCAATAGATTTTTCAACCGTTTTAATCACCGGAGTATAGTTTGGCGCCAATCTGCAAGGTTTATTGCGGTTGGCCGGAATGTTCTCAAAAAGAGAAGTAAATAATTTATTGACCTCTTTGGACGTATAATTCCCATTTACACCAATTACAATTTCTTCCGTATTGTAGTTAGCCGTTAAAAATGAAAATATATCCTGCTGTTGAAAAGCTGTAACCGAATCGGCAGAACCCAGGATATTTCTCCCTAAAGAATGGCCTGAAAATAACAGATCTTCAAAGTCATCCTGTATAGCTTCCTCGGGTTGATCTTGATACGAGGCAATTTCATCCATAATCACTCCTTTTTCCTTTTCCATTTCCTTTACAGGGAAGAGCGAATGAAATACCAGATCTTCAAAAAGATCAAGTGCTTTTCTTAAATACGGAATAAGAAATGAAGCATGAATACAGGTATATTCTTTAGTGGTATAGGCATTTAGGTCGCCACCAACCGCTTCCAGATAATTTAAGATCTGATTGGTACTTCTTTTTTCTGTTTTTTTAAACAGAAGATGCTCGATAAAATGTGCCAGACCATCTTTCTCTTCCGGCTCATCTCTTGAGCCGGTATTGATAATAATACAGGCATGCGATACAGAAGAAACAGTTGGTTTAAATAGTAACCTGATGCCGTTAGGCAGTGTAAAAACCTCGTAGTCCATTAAAAGGCAAATGTAAGAAAATAAAATGCCTAGTTCTTCATTTTCAGCTTACAGGCGCGCTGAAACTTGTCAAACCTAGGTAAGGAAACAGCCCTCACGTATGAATTATACGGGTTTTCGGAAGTATAGTTCTGATGATACTCCTCTGCCCTGTAAAAAGTAGTCAGTGGTGCCACCTCTGTTACTATGGTCTTCTCGAACTTAGGAGTCCATTTTTTAATGGCTTCAGTAGCCTGCATTTCCTGTTCCTTATCGGTATAAAATATGGCTGAACGATAAGAAGGACCTACATCAGGACCTTGTTGATTTAAAGTAGTCGGGTCATGCGACTGAAAAAAGGCATCCAATAGTTGCGTATATGAAATGACTTTAGGATTAAAATACACCAGAACGGTTTCCGCATGTCCAGTTTTTTCTGTGCAAACTTCTTCATATGTTGGGTTCTTGGTGTGTCCCCCTGCATATCCCGAAACCGCAGAATCCACACCTGCCAGTTCTTCAAAAATATGCTCAGAGCACCAGAAGCATCCTTCTGCAAATGCGGCAACTGATTTCGCTTTTCCATCCTTCACCTTGATCTCTGTTGTACCCTTTTGCTGGCCGGATGAATTACATGCCAGCAGAGAACTAAATGCCAGGGTTGCGATTGCTAATTTAATGACGTTCATGATGGTATAAACGTGGAAAAAAACAAAACATTGTAGAGCCAGATCCAAGAAAAATTATCACTTTACCCTGCCCAACCCTGTCGGTCCAAACTCCTGTAATGAATCGCTTCGGCCAGATGTTCAATCCGAATCTCTTCCGAGTTAGCCAAATCCGCAATAGTCCTCGAAACCTTTAAAATTCTATCATACGCTCTAGCCGACAAGCCCAATTTCTCCATCGCCTTTTTAAGTAAAAGTTGTCCCGCCTCAGTTATCTTACAAAGCTCCCGAACCGTTTTTGATCCCATCTGCGCATTGCAATACACCTCAGCTATGTCCTTAAACCGAATCTCCTGAATCTCACGGGCTTTAATCACCCGTTCCCTGATCTCCGCACTGCTTTCCGATTTACTTTCCGATGCCAGTTCCGTAAAATTAACGGGAGTAACCTCTACATGCAGATCAATGCGGTCCAGCAATGGTCCCGATACCTTACTTAAATATTTTTGAACAGCACCCGGGGGACAAGTACATTCCTTTTCAGGATGATTATAGAACCCACATGGACAAGGGTTCATCGAAGCGATCAGCATAAAACTCGCCGGATATTCCACCGAAAGCTTCGAACGGGAAATCGTTACCTTACGTTCCTCCAACGGCTGCCGCATCACTTCCAGTACCGAGCGCTTAAATTCAGGTAGCTCATCCAAAAAAAGCACGCCATTGTGGGATAAAGAAATCTCTCCCGGTTGCGGATAAGCGCCTCCGCCAACCAATGCTACATCACTAATCGTATGATGGGGCGACCGAAAAGGTCTTACCGTAATCAAGGAATCAGCGGCAGCAAGCTTACCTGCCACAGAATGAATTTTTGTAGTTTCCAATGCCTCCTGCAGATTCAAGGGAGGCAATATACTGGGTAACCGTTTAGCCAGCATGGTTTTCCCTGATCCTGGTGGACCAATCAAAATCGCATTATGGCCACCAGCAGCAGCAATCTCCAAGGCCCTTTTTATGTTTTCCTGTCCTTTTACATCCGAAAAGTCAGATTCATAATTGCAAATGTTATTATAAAACTCTTCCCTCGTATCCACTAGAGTAGGCTTCAACAAAAGTGAGCCTTTCAAAAAGTCAAGCACCTCAGTCAGGGTACTTACACCTAGAACTTCTATATTATTCACAATAGCCGCTTCCCTTGCATTTAGCTTAGGAAGAATCAAACCCTTAAATCCCTCCTGTCGTGCTTGAATAGAAACAGGCAGAGCACCTCTGATCGGTTGAATAGCACCATCCAGCGAAAGTTCACCTAATATCATGTACTGATCAAGCAAACTGGCATCAATTTGTTCAGAAGCACATAGAATGGCTACAGCAATGGCCAGATCATAAGAAGAACCCTCTTTGCGAATATCAGCAGGCGCCATATTAACCAGGATCTTTTGTCTCGGCATGCGGTATCCACTGGTAACAATAGCACTTTCTATGCGAAGCAGACTTTCCCGCACTGCCGTATCAGGGAGCCCCACGATATAATAACGGGTTCCACTGGTAATGTTGACCTCAATAGTTATAGTTGTAGCCTCTATTCCAAAGACAGCACTTGAAAAGGTTTTTATCGGCATGGTTAATACTAGGTTTTAGGTTGAGTGGGATGTTAGAATCCTACTCTTTGCTTAAGGGCTTGTTGCTTCGTAAAGGTATTCTTTATTCGTAATGAATACTACTTTTTTCATAATGATTAATATATTTGCCGGACTAGGCCTTATTAAACCATGAATCAAAAGTTCGAACATTTCTTTAATAGCGTATACACGCTATTTCAAATTTACCTTTTCCAATTAGTCTTATTTACCGCCTTCAGAATTACTTTTATTATCAGATTGATTAAGTCCGATGACTTTTTTAATGTGCCCACAGAAACTTTTAATGCTATTATCAGAGGATCTCAGTTTGATACCATGATTATCAGTTATGGTCTAATTATACCATTTTCAGTCTGCTTGTTAAAACTAATCACATCATCAAACAAAGTAAAAAACATCTCTAGCATTTTTGTTTCCTGGTACTGTGGTATATCATTAGCTTTCTTTCTGCTTGTTCTCTTTATAGACCAATATTATTATGATTATTTTCAATCGCATATCAATGTTTTAATCTTCGGACTGATTGATGACGATACCAAAGCTGTAATGACATCAGTCTGGTCAGACTATCCTATCATTAAAATCCTATCCGCTTGGTTTGCTCTTTTAGCGATTTACGTTTTATATATCAAACGGCTGAATAAAAAGAAACCCTTTACTGTAAATATTCCAATTTGGCAAAGTACTGCATGTTGCTTTGCCATACTGCTTGTGTTTGTTCTGGGTATCAGAGAATCAGTTGGAACCTTTCCTTTACAAAGTCACGATAACTTAATCTGTAAAAACAGGGCAATAAATTTTCTAACCATAAATGGAGTATATGCATTAAAAACGTCTTTCACCGAAAGAAAAAAAGGGGATAATCTGCCATCTTCCATATTAAGCAACATACATAGTTTAGGCTATGATCGTCCCGCTCAAGCCGCCCGCGACTACTTTACAGAAAAAGATCTACCCAATATCCTATCTGATTCGGCCGCTTTAAAAATGCTTTTTCAAGTGACTCCAAAAAACAAGTTTCTCGAAGAGAATAAACCGAATGTAGTTTTCATCTTCATGGAAAGCATGAGTAATTACAACATGAATTTCGATTCCAAACAAATGAATCTCTTAGGTAAACTACGAAAACATTTTGCCTCCGATCTCTTATTCAGGAATTTTGTATCCAGTGGAAATACGACCATCCAAAGTCTGGAATATTTATTAATCAATACCCCTGTTAGTCTTACACAATCTAAATATCGATTCTCAATATTTCAATCCGCTGTTGCCTTACCATTTAAAAGAGCAGGATTCGAAAACACTTTTATAACTGGAGGAGAAAGCTCCTGGCGCAACCTAAATGAGTTTGTTCCCCATCAAGGGTTTCAGTTTATGGCTGGGAAACAAGAGATCCTAAGTACAATTAAAAATTCGGAAGCAAACCATTGGGGTGCCTATGATGAGTATTTATTCGATTATGCCTATCAAACACTGGCAGCAAAGCGTACGAAACCAAAATTCCTTTTTATACAAACCACCTCTAATCATACCCCCTTCGAATTGCCGGATACGTACAAGCCTGATCAGATTACACTCACTAAAAATGTTAAGGAGAACCTACAAGTAACCGAAGATCTGGCTATTAAAAATTTGAATTGCTATCAATATTCCAATAATTGCCTGGGAACCTTTCTCGACAAAATAAAACACTCAACTCTTGCTAAAAATACGATCGTCGTTATGACTGGAGATCATAATAACTTAATGCTTTTTGGTTTTGACGAAGCGCATCAACTACAGCAAAGGGGAGTCCCTTTGTATATGTACATCCCGAAGAAATATAAGCCTGTTCATACTATTGATACGAGTGTATTTGGTTCACACAAAGATATTTTTCCTACCATAATTAATCTCGCATTATCAAATAGCAAGTATTATAGTATTGGCGCGAATCTATTTGATAGTAGCAAAGCAAACAGCAGTAACTTTTATGGATTAAACATTGGCTCATCTACGGCTTTCAATAAGAAAGCCAGCGCTAACTATCTTAATGCTGGTGCTTTATATAAAATGAATGATAAGCAGGAGCTCAGTTTAGATGATAGCAATCTATTTGCGAAAACGTTGCTCAAGCAATCACGTGCTAATTACGCATTGTCTATGTATTACATTTTGAACGAAATGAAACAGATCTCCTCGAATAAAAGCGAAATTAAACCTGCTCTTTTTGTACAATAAAAAACTTTGCACTAATATTAATTTGCACTTACCGGTTCTACCCGCAGCCCCACATCGATAACTTCTTTGAGCGGATTGTCGCGCATATTCTGCTCAATTTCAAAGGTATAGGTTCCCGCAGAAGGGAACTTATAATCCTTTCTGAAAAGGAGCTGATACGAGTAAAAATTGCCTGTACCACTTCCCAGCCATTCCCCGTCCGGGTAAGCCAGTTTAAACTCCCTACGCTCTGTAATCGTCTTTACTCCCTTTGCTTTTTGATGAATGAGCACAAAAATATTGGAATACTGATACTGACTGGTATGCCTTAAATTAAAATAAAGGTTATACAATTTAGAAGCATCAGTAATTTGTACCGGCACATTTATCTTTTTATCATAACCCCAAGATCCATTTTCAATACTCGTATTGACATCCACCACCGCATTTTCTTCACAACCCTGCAATCCCGATAAGATTAAAACAATCAGGACTGCATAAAGGCGCCATCCTTTATTCTGCATTAGGCCTGGGCTTGTTATTGTTGTTTTTATTTCTTCGGAAATGACGGTTTGCATTTGCTTTCTTTGCCTCCGCAGTCTTTTCAACAGGCTCTCCAGTCGGTTGCTCCTTCTTTAAAACCACTATAGGTTTGTTCGTTTGAGCCGCTTGAGTGCCGGCCGGTTGCGTATTGCCTTGTTGTATAGCCGGTTTAGATCCTTGTTGGTTGCCCTGTTTCGCAGGTTGTCTGGGGTTGTTCTGTACCGCCCGCTGCAAACTAGGTGCAGGAGTACCCTCAGCGGTTACGCCTGTATCACCCTCAGTCTTAGGTTTACTTTTATTCGTCCGCTTTTTCTTCTTTTTAGCCTGTCGCTCATCCAAACGGGTAATGCTATCCTGCCCTACCACATTTTCATAATCGAGTACCTTAGCTACAGGAGTCGTTTCCAGTTCTGCCGCTTCGTCTTTTAAATCATCAGGTTTAACGCCTTCTTTATTTAATTTCTGAATCTCTTTAACCCTTGAAATTTCAATTGGAATCCAGCTTTCCTGATTCGGATAGCTGAACCACATCAGCTTTTTAAAGATGTCCGTTTTTTGCAAACGAGCCACTCCTACCAATGTTTCCAGGCGTTCTACGTCTTCAGGAATATCCTTCAACGCATCCATATAGGTATCCAGCTCGTAGTTCAGGCAACATTTAAGTTTACCACACTGACCAGCCAGTTTTAATGTATTTAATGATAAATTTTGATAACGGGCAGCCGATGTAGAAACCGTTTTGAAGTCCGTAAGCCAGGTACTGCAGCATAATTCGCGTCCGCATGAACCCAATCCACCAAGCCTGCTGGCTTCCTGACGCATCCCGATCTGTCGCATTTCAATACGAATCCGGAAGCTTTCCGCCATCTTTTTAATCAGTTCCCTGAAGTCAACGCGCCCTTCAGCTGTATAATAAAAAGTAGCTTTCGTTTTATCCCCCTGGTAGTCCACATCACTGATCTTCATGGAAAGACCCAGAGTTAATGCCAGCGTACGTGCCCTATGCATCGTTTCCCACTCCATATCCTTGGCCGCTTTCCATTTATCCACATCAGCCGGAGTAGCCCTTCGGATCACCTTACGGGTAATTTCCTCCATCTTCATATGCTTCTTTTTGATCTGCATACGGACTAATTCTCCCGTTAAAGAAACGTGGCCGATATCGTATCCCCCAGTAGTCGTTTCGACAACAACAAGGTCACCCATCTCCAGATAAGCGTTATCCTGGTTGATATAAAAGTCTTTCCTTGAGCCCTTAAACTTGATCTCAAGTATATTGAATGGTTTATAGTTAGTTGGCAAATCCATATGGGAAAGCCAATCGTATACGTCTAATTTACTGCATCCACCTGTAAGGCAAGAGCCGTTACTTTTGCAACCACCTGGCGTGCAGCCGCCACCCGTTGAACATGATCCACATCCCATTTATTGATATATATAGTGAGTCCCCTTAGGGAGCGTTTTAAACTTGAGAATTCTAGTAAACTGCAAAGATACATCTAAAAATAAAATTTTAGCGTTTGCATTACGTTCAATATGATAATGAGCCTTTTCGACCTCATTAATTAAAGCTTCAGTTTGAGCCAGAGTAGCAATTCTGCTAAACTTATCCACAAACTCTTTTTCATTAGGCGGCAAATGAATCAGGTTATCGGCTCCGGACAATTCCATCATCACCTCCCTTAATAACTTGGTACCATAGCGTAAAAAGTTCTTTTGATTTTCTCTTCCCCATTTAGATGCTGCATCCGAAAAATCAATCAGCGCAATCATGTTATTTGCAAAGCTGTTTCTTAGCCAAGCCGTAAAGTCGCCAAAAGCATTGCCATTATCCTCTTTGCTTAACTGGAGAGCCATCTGTAAATTGCCTTCACTTAAATAAGCGATCCGCGACGCCTGCAATTCAGGAACCTGCATCCGATCAATCAGATGGTGTTTTACTTCTTCATCGCTCAGGCGGTTAATCTTCATCAACTGAGTACGCGAAAGAATGGTATTCAGAATCTGATCCTGGTTTTGCGCTACCAGCAGGAAAAGTGTCTTTTGTGGCGGCTCCTCGATTACCTTCAGTAGCGTATTTCCCTCCTTGTCCAGATATTCAGGAAGCCACATAATCAGCACCTTGTATTCCGATTCAAAGGGTTTTAAACTCAGCTTTCGGATAATCTGATGGCATTCTGCAATGTTGATATTAGCCTGTTTATTTTCGGCATCAAGCTGATGGCGCCACTCATCCAGATTTAGATAAGGGTTTTTGAGAAAAGCTTCGCGCCATTCCTGAATATAGTTAAGAGATGTCTCGTCTTTATTCTTGGCGAAGAAGGGATACGAAAAGTGAAGATCCGGATGGATGAGACGACTGTACTTCCGACAGGAAGCGCAAACCCCACAACTATCTTCCGGACTGCTGTTCTCACAGGAAATATATTGCGCATAAGCAAGCGCAAGCGCCAAACTTCCAGATCCTTCCGGACCCAGAAACAACCTGGCATGGCTCACCCTCTGCTCCACAACAGTCTGTATTAACTGTTGCTTAATTTCCTTCTGTCCTACAATTTCACTAAACAGCATCGTGCAAATTAAGAAATAGAACTGATATTTTAGCATATCAGCCATGCCTTATATGTGATAACAAGGGTTATCTGTGCATTATGACTAAAAGCGTATTAAAATCAATCGTTTTGCATCATGGCCCGAATATTCTAAATAATCTTAATCAGACTATTCTTGTATTAAAATCAATAGTTTTGCATCATGTCCCGAATACTAGCTTTCGATTATGGAACCAGACGGATTGGCATCGCCGTTACCGATCCACTGCAAATTATAGCAACCGGTTTAACCACCATACATCCTAAAGATATTGTTGATTTTCTGAAAAAATACCTGGAGACCGAACAAGTAGAGCTTTTCGTAGTCGGCGAACCCAAACAAATGGATGGCACAGCTTCGCAGTCTATGCCCCATGTGAAGGGATTTATGACGATCTTAAAAAAAGCATTCCCTGGTATCCCCATTGAAAAAATGGATGAACGGTTTACCTCTAAAATGGCATCAGCTACGATCGCGCAAAGCGGACTGAAAAAAGCAGATAGGCAAAGTAAGGAGTTGATCGATACCATATCGGCTACTATTATCCTGCAATCCTGGATGGAGAAAAGAAGTTACGGGGCTTTGTAAATCAGCATACTTTACCCTTTTAGAAAATTGAAAAACCAATTTTTCTAGTTTGCTCAACCAAACCCTCTCAACTTTTTTTAAACGAAACTCGCTTTCCTGGCAAAACCTCCGGAATCATCTGCTTTGATTTTACTGTTTTAGAGTTCAACATAGCCTGTTTCCCAAACCGGGAATCCAATCCCATCATAAGGAGATTCCCTTTGTAGAACATGAGCTTGATCTTCTCTTCCTTACCCGGATAATCGGATAGTTGTGTATCAACCTCTTTTTTAGGATAATCAGAGGGTTGTTCAGATTGAAATGTTCCGATAATCGCACAAGGACTGAACTCTTTGCTGTTCATTAAGATACTTTCATTGGTTTGGCTGATTTTTGAGTACAACATCAGCGACATGCTCACCATTGCCAGGCAATCTTTTGGCACTGCTTCTGTAAAGGTGATTACTTGTCCATCAATGGTTTGATACCCTTCAAGGTCGAGATCTTTTACGCCCAGGTTTTCGTAATACTCCTCCCTGAAGTTAAATGCAACCAACATAAGCCTAATGCGGTGTTTAATATAAGCTCCGCTTGCGTTTTTGGGCCTTTTGATCCCAGTTTGAGTATTCAAGGGACCAAGGGTAACACTTACTTTCCCGTTTGCATTTTTACTCACATCATGGCTTATTTGAAGTACTTCATGCAGTTTACTAGTCGTATTAAAGTCCATTTCGTTCATTAAAGAAAGGTCTCCATCATGCAGATCTCGTTTCCCTTTCTCTCCGCTTACATTATTAAGTATCGACCGATACGCCAGTTGAGTGCTTCTGTAAGCTGCTGTTCCATCCTTAAAGAAATAAGCCGGTTCAAATGCATTCCGGATTACTGCCGCTGCTGAACTCGATAGTCCAAACTCAGTAGCACTCCTAATCGTTTTTTCGGTTTGCTTAAATTTCTTTGCTTTCCCCTGGATGATGTTCTTTCCACGGTACTCACGGTAGATTACTGATCCTGCGGTTCCATGTACCATTCCTTTTTTGTCTATTGTAGCCATATCGTTTACATTTATTTCGATAAAGGAAGGATTTAGGAATTTTAAAAATGAAAGAAAGGCAAAATCTTCCTAAATCTTCTCTCATACAGCAGAATCTTCCTCAATACGCTATGATTGTAATTTACAGCAAAAACAAAGGAATAAGAATCACGTGTAAGTCCAACTTGAGCTATTCACTACTGGACTCATTTTGGTTCCTTATTGCAGTTTTATCAGATTGTTTACAATCAGGTTTACAGTAATAGTTTGTTTTAGGTATTGCGTGATTAAGAAAAGGAAGAAAATGGGTAAAAAGTTGCTTATGATATCTAACGGTTAAAACGAATCCATGAGAAATCTATTTCTTACATCGTCTAAGAAAATTACCCTTTTTTGATAATAATAGAGTCGTCTTAAAGACAACCATTTTTCCTTGGATGATAAAGTTAGAAATGTTGCCTGTGAACTGCATTGATAAATTGCATACTTTCTTTAACGCTATTTTGCCGTTAGATTCTGCCAGACCTTTCCATACTTAATCTTGTTAAATTATAATAATAGGTTAGCATCTGTTAAAGATTCTTTCCTGATCTCTAAAGCTCTATGAGAATAGATTAAAAGGAAGTATAATGAGCTTCACAACCCGCCGTTCATATACTTAATGTTAACCAATGACTAAAATCGCTGATATTATCAAACAACATATCCGGATATAATTCTTTCAACTTTTTAGGCTCTGCTGTTTCTGCCCAGGCTGCTGCCACTACCGGGATCCCGACTTTCCTACTTGCTATGATATCACTTGGAGCGTCACCAACGTATATGATTTCTTCCTTCCGTATATCTTCAAAAAGGTCTAAGATGTTTTGTATGCCCTCCGCTTTCCGTGGTCCTGTCGATATCCCAGTTTCGATGGCTTCGAAATATTTACCAATGCCAAATTGTTCTAAAGAGATATCGGTACTGTGCCTGCCCTTACCAGTTACCATGGCAATCTTTACTGATTTATCTTTTAAAGTAATTAATAGATCTTCAATGCCCTCAAAGGGGGCGGGACACATTGCATGGAGCTCTTTGTAAAATTTTAAATAACTAGAAACGCCTTTTTCGTAGTGTTCTGGTGCCAATGCCATAATAGTTCCTTCTTCCGATGGACCAAACGTCGCAATGATCTCTTCATCTGACAAGGAGCGATTTATAAGTGGTTCGATGGATTTTCTGAATCCGGAGATGCATAATGGTAATGTATTGGCTAATGTACCATCAAGATCAAATATTACTGCTTTAATTTTCGTCATTTAAATATAGATGTATAGCTAAACGGTTGGATTGTTCTCTCTGATAACTTTGCATGGATTGCCGAAAGCCACAGAGTTCCCGGGTATTGAACGGGTGACAACGCTTCCGGCGCCTATAACAGAGTTGGGGTAAATTAAAGAAAAGTACAAAAAGCGCCACGACTTCGCTGTAGGATTTTTCCTTGACATTTCCCTTGAATATTAAATTCTATTGCTTTAGGATCGGCTTCATCAGGGCGTTCAAATCAAATGTTTTATAGTCTTTACCTTCTGAAAAATCATATTCGCCTACCAAATTGATATGTGCCCAGCTTTGAGTAGACGTACGGACGATTTTCTTTAACAAGATTTGCTTTTCTTCTTCAGAATTGGTCAGGGATAACTTCTCCGACAACAGCAATAGATTATAGGTGTTAACCGCATTGGCGATCAGCCTTTTACAGCCCTCCGCAATTAGCTGTTCCCTGCGGGTAGCCCATATCAGTTCCTGATTATTGCCAATTGTGATCGCCTTTGAAAAGTTATTGCTGCTTTCAATTTTGGAAAGCGAACCGGATACGGTTTTACGGACCAGTTCGTCGTCCATATATTGATAGACATAGGCCGTTTTATATAACCTTCCCAAATCTTTTAGTGCCTTATATAAAGGATGCTGTTTAGAATAGGAGTTTAGCCGTCTAAATAACGTGGATGCTTTTGAGTACCCCAGCTTGATAGTACATCCCAGCCTTAATATATCCTCCCAATTATTTTCCAAATGTTCCAGGTTGATCTTAAGGTCGGGAACGATTTTAAGCCCCTGTTCCTTGTAAGTGCGGACTTCATTAATGGAGTATAACTGTTGGTGATGGAAACGGGCAAACCTAGGCCGGAATTCGATGCCCAAAAGACCTGTTACGGCGAAGACAGGTTCACTATAACCGTGGGTGTCCGTTGAGTGCGCATTAGGCACGACGACTTCATTGTGTGTCAATCCGTCGAGCACATAATGCGATTCGGGTTCTGCGGCACTGAACACCGTGGAATAAAAGAGCTGGCCGGATTCATCCAGAAAAGAATATAGGGTGACGCCCCTGCCGTTTCCGAAATACTTAAAAGAAGGTGAAGCAACCAAAGAAGCCACTGATACATCGAATTTTTGCCCATCGCTGGAAGTATGGACAAAATCTTCTTCCTTCCGGAAATGCGAAGTAAGAGGCAAAGAATTACTAAAAGAAAGCAGTTTATCATTCGCCTCGATCAGTGTTTCCGGCGTAAAGTAATGAAGTGCGGTAGTCTCCAGTGAACTCGTCCGGATACCTTTTGACATAAACGAAAATTTACGTATACCAATATTGCACCCAAAACCGAGTATAGCTGCAAAGAACAGTTTTTGTTCGGGGCGCTTAGGCACATAATCAATTCCGTGATGGTTAAAAACAGAAGTGAAGCCGCAAATATTTCCTACGGTGGTAAGCACTCCTAATACCGGGATGATATACTCTTGAGGATAAAGCGATTCAGCGTCCGGTTCCTCTTCGGAGCGTTTATCTTTCATCAGGTGCCAGTCACCTGCAGCATCAAAATATACCTGTTTGTTTTCGCTAAGCTGATTATTCGTTTTTTTGATCTGTGCATTTAATCTTTCATTGAGTTTTAGCAGCGTTGCCCTTGGATGGGCATGGGCTGTTATACCGGCCTGTTTGATCAAGAATTCTTTTTCTTTTTGCCACAAACCAGCCGGAATGATATACTCTTCGAATGAACGGTAGTCGTAAGAAGATTCTACCGCCAGTGCACCTGATTTAATGGCATCCCGTATTTCCTTAAAAAGGAATACTTTGTACAGGCCTGTACGGAGGTTGCCTTCTGGTGAGAGCACACGCTGCTGTTCTTCCATTCTGAGAAAACTTGTCGGTACGGCTCCGCTTGAGGTAATTGAGCCATTTTTATCCTGATAGTAAAAAAAAGCAGAAAGGATATCCTTTCCGGAAGAGGAAGTTCCTGCAACCAATACTTTTAAAATGTCTGCCACCTTACCAGTAAGCTTTGAAGAGTTCTTTTCTAAAATTAGGTAGTAATTTTCTCGGTCGTGTACTTTTTGGTTGACTTCCTTCAATGATTTAAGTCGCTGTTCATCTTCTTGAAACAATCTTTGAGACAAGCGTTTCTTTTTTAATAACTGGTCAATGGCGTCTATCTTTTCAGCTGGCCCTATTGCTATATCTGCTATAATCTTTTCAATAGTTGTCAATACATCAATATGTGTTACGCTCCGTTGGGCGACACTGCTTACCAGTTGGGCTGTTTGCATCCGGTTTTGATACAGTTCCTGCTTGACGAGGTTTTCGCAACCGTTGATATAATTGGTAACGGCACTGTTCAATGTTAAAATAAGAGCATCACCGAGCAGATAGTATTGGTGGATGATAAAAGAAGATTAGGAGCAGGTACCTGATGGTGCTCCGGGTAGCAACCTGTGGAATCTGGTTATTGATCACGTATTCTGCGTAATACTGGATAGCAGCATCCGAAAGTTTTAAGCGTTTGGCCACCCGAACCAACTGCAGATACATTCTTTTCAGGTGCTGAAAATTTTTCACCCGTTCTCGGATGTGTTTAACTTCCATGGACTGGGAAATCTTTTTATAAAGAGTAATTTGATACCGCTTGATTTTCAAATGGGCTTTGGAATCTTCCTGATATGAAGAGTGCTCCTGTAAGAGCTGATCCAATAAAAGAATATCTTCTTGCGTCAAATTCCGGGAAAGTATAGATTCGAGATCCCGCTCAAAGTTGTCGAGGGCTTTTTCAAGAATGGTGCGTATGGCCTGGTAAGTAGGTATCTCTATACGATGCTCTTGAAGGAAACTGACCATCCCGCCAAATATCAAGTGCGGCCTGGTCTGTACATGTGCCAACCGTTCGGCTTCCTGCAATAAGGCTTCACTTGAAGATTTGCTAAAAGGTGCAAACCCAAAGAAGCCAAGGATATCTTCCTGATGCCGCCTAAAAGTATTGCCCTGGTAATCGGCCATATTTACTCCATTTGCATCTACCGAAATCTTATCTGCTATAAAATCAACATCTGCCTGATGAAAACGACTCGAAACGAAGAAGCGACTGACTATCCTAAAATAACCAACCTGCAAAATAAAACCGACTTTATTCGAAGGGGTCAGCAAACCTTTGACATATTCCGTTGCCCAGGTAGGTGCCTGCAAAAATATCTGGCGTTGTTCCCCTGAAAGAACTGGAGGGTTATCAAACCGGTGCCTTGCTTCAGCAGATAGGTAATCTTTTCTTGGCATAGGTAGAGTTTATTGAAAGTAACAAAGATCGTATGAATTACTTTTGTTTCTGATTTTGCTGTACAAACAAACGGTGCTCAACTTGTACAAGTCGCAAGAGTAGAGAAGGACTATTGTGAAATCTCAAAATGAGTCTATGTATATGAAATTAGTAAATAAAACTTGTATAGCAATCAAAGTATATTAATTTTGATTGCATCAACGGATAAAAGTATACAGAATTGAAAATAGGATATGCCAGGGTTTCTACCCAGGATCAAAATTTAGAAATGCAGCTGGACGCTTTGAACAAAGAGGGTTGCGAACAAATATTCCAGGAAAAGGCGTCGGGTGCTAAATCAGAACGGCATGAACTTTCTGCGATGCAACAAATCTTGCGGAAGGGGGATGTGATTTACATCTACAAACTTGATCGCTTAGGCAGATCGTTGAAACACTTATTAGAGCTGGCCTCGGATTTTGAAAAGAAGGGAGTTGGCCTGGTATCTTTAAATGACCATATTGATACCACTACCGCTCAGGGTAGATTGATCTTTAACATCTTCGCCTCCCTTTCTGAATTTGAAAGGGACTTGATCAGGGAAAGAACAAAGTCCGGTCTGGAAGCAGCCAGGGCTCGTGGAAGAAAAGGTGGCAGAAGCAAGGGCTTGTCTAAAGAGGCCGAACGGACAGCCATGCTTGCTCAAACGCTGTATAATGAGCGGAAACTAGGAGTAAACGCTATTGCTGAGGAACTTTTGATTTCTAAAATGACGTTATATAAATATCTTAGGCACCGAGGGGTTAAAATTCATGGAAGAGAGTAAACAAGTGTAAGGTGTTAATTCGTACTGAAATAAAAAAGGGAAGTGACGGATTTTGTTCTTTCTTTTAATTTACCCAAGACTGTTATTCTTTTTAATCTCCAAATAATGCGTCCTTTCTGAATAATTGTAATTTTAAATATTCCTCTAATTTAATGGAACTCCTTATCACACCTAAATCTAATAATTCATTAGTTTCTCCAATTCTTTTGGAAACTTTAAGAAAAAAATTCAGAATTATTAACAATTAATTTGTGCTAAAAGAAGTATCCTATTGTATAATGGATAGTATTATTAACAGGGTTTAATTTCTGGAAAGATACTAGATAAGAAATGTCTATTTTATATTTGGAAACAGAAACGCCCATCCCTGCGGTCAGGTAATCTCCAACAGTTGGGTGGTTATCTGATTTGAAAAAACCCGTTCTTAATGAAATTGTCTTTGCAAGCAGAGCTTCAATTCCTGCCGAATAATTAATCTTATCGCTTATCCCATCGGCAAAAAGTTTGTTTATATCAAAGCATACTATTAGTTCTGTAGAATTATCAATGTATGCGGTGTAAGCACTCCCAATGCGCAGATTCATTGGAAGAGGGCGACTATATAAGTTGTATTTGATTGCAGGGCCAATGTTAGAAAAATTTATTCCTAATCCTAGTAGCCCCTCATTATGAAATAGTCGTACAGGTTGCTGGTGTAAAAAACCTATGTCAGCAGCGATTGAGCTGATCGATCCTGTTCCTCCCTGGACATATTCATAGGCGGTATACATGGAACGGATGTATTTAAAGGTTGTCGATATTGATATAACCTCAGACAACTTTTTAATATAAGCAAAATCAATAGAAAGATCATAAGGCTTATATGAAGATGTCTTATTTCCTTGTAGATCAGAAAAATCAAATTGACCTGAATTAAAATATTTTATACTACCAGCAATTACCTGCATGTGGGCAAGCTTTTTAAAACCGGAGACATAAACAAAACTCATATCTTCAGCCAAATCCCTATTCCAGGGTGTAATGGAGAGGCTCACCCCAGACGGCTCAACACTAAAGGCATACTTTGCAGCGTTCCAATGGATAGAGTTAATGTCTGAAGATGAGCCTACTCCTGTTTCACCCATACCGGCTGACCTTGCATCCGGAGCAATTAGCAAAAATGGTAAAATGTTCTGAGTATTTCCTTGCTTAGATTCCTGTGCCTTTATAGTAAAATTAATTCCAAGAATAGAAGTAAGTGTCAATATAGCTCTACAATATCCAAGTACCTTCATGTTAGCTGCTGATGTTGACATTTTTAACATTTACCTTCGTCCGATCCGACTTTACTCGTCGGATTTGTTTTTTTGCAGGGAAAAAGGAAGACTAGTACGAAAATTAAGGGTGCAATGCATTTCATGTATTTTAGTTAGGATCTGTTCTTCAATTAATGTTTAATGATAATTTGACGAATCATCTTCTCCTTATCTATAATTACATGTAAAAAATAATTGTCATCTGGGATATTCCCGACATTTACTTTTACATCTTTTCCATCACGAGATTTCCCTTGTTTTACTATAACCCCGGTTTTATTATAGATTTTATATTCAAATGGTTTATCATTTTTTACAGCATCTTGATCTACGACCGTCTGCGTATCATCTTTCAAAGAAATTGTAATCTCGTTACTTGATGGATTAGGAAAGACTTTGAAGCTGCTTTGGGTCTTTGCCATTGTTGATGATCCTCCAGTAAAAATTAAAATAGATTCATAACTGCTACCGCATGCTGGGTTTGTTACGGTCAAACCCAAAACAATTTGAGGATTATATCCAGACAAATAAAATCCAGCATTAGCTCCGTTAAAATTAACAGAACTATACCCAGATCCGCCTAGGATAGACCAGGCATAAGTGTAACCATTTCCTTGTGTAAAAACGCTTAAATAATAATTGCTATTTGTTGGACCTCTCGTTACACTAGGAGAAGACCCTGGTGTTATAGTACCATACACTCCTCCAGGCGATGCTGAATAGTTCACAGAATACACTATACCTACATTAATGTTTTTTGTTGCTGAGCTCTGACCACATGCAGAGGTCATTGTCGCAAGCAAGGTTCCTGCTCCTCCGCTGACAGAGTTCACTGAAACTGAGGATGAAGTTGAATTACCAGGTATACTTATGCTCCCTGTTGCTGACCATTTAACGGTCATCCCTGATTGAATATTAACTTGATAGGTTGCAGACCCGCAAAAGGTTGAGGGGCCAGAAACTGTATAGGCTCCATCTGGTTGCGCAATACGTTGAAGTTTTGGGCCAAGGTTTGGGTCTCCAAATTTTATTTCACTTTCAAACCAAGTTATATTCTCAGCAGTAACTTTAACGTGAGGTTGGTTTTCATTTGGGGCATATACCCGATCAAAAGGGGTTTTTTTATTGCATACTATATTTTCATTGCTAAAATCATATGCCAAAGTAAAGTTGGGTACTTGTAAATCAATTGCGCTTGTCGTGGGCATAAACGTTGCATTGATATTATGCCTGAATTTGGATTTGTTCCCAGCGAAAAGATAAAGTAATTTTTGTGTAATATCGATCCATCCTTCGGTCTTATCATCTACCGGGTCAGTAAAACGACTACCAATAGCAGTATCGTAACTAAAATTATTTACGGCAGGCTGTCCATAATTAATTACACGAGGTGGTTGCCATAGCGCTATATTTATTAATGGCTTAAATAACCAGATATCCGAAGTGGCACTTCTGCCTGATGAAGGAGATGCCGTTATATTAATATTCAATCTATCACCTAACCTCCCGTTAATTAAACCTAGTAAGCCCGACCGCTTAACCTGCATAAAAAGAATTTCACCGTTTGGTTGCAGTAGAGTGTTTGGTGTAAGGTTTTTACTTCCATTTACTATAGCAATTTTTCGTATTTTGTTTGTGTCGTTGGTAGCGTTTGGATAAGTGCCAACACTAGCTAAATTTGATAAAAAAATATTCCTGTAGTTATCAGGGGTTGGCGATTCTCCAGATACTCCAGCATTTGCCACTAACATCTGTCTTGCGGCTGATCCTCTATGTGCACCATTCTTAAGACTTTTAAATACAACGCTGCCTAAGCCTTTTGATGATATATACTGAAGTAATTGTTGTAGGCCAATGGCACCGTTAGCTCCCTGGTGAGGCCCATCAAAGGAAATATATAGTCTGGTGTTAACATTTTTATTGGTTTTTTCTGCATAGGCGAGGGCATATTGAGCTACCAGTGCTCCCATACTTGGTCCAATTACAACAAATTTCTTTTGCAGCGTCGAGCTGTAAGTGGTATTAAGTGTTTCCAGTAGTTTAACAACCGCTAATGCATTTTTTTCAATAAGATCGGATCCATCTTTATAATCGTAAACGATAATGTCATAGCCATCTCTTCTAAGTCTATCGCCTAATTTAACATCCACCCCATCAACAGTAATTTCCTTATTGATATTTTCGTTATATATCCTTGCGACTGTTCTTGACTTGTCATTATCGTATC
>NZ_MDFN01000026.1 GCF_001730525.1 Arcticibacter eurypsychrophilus | reverse complement strand
AGTGTATAGTTATTTTAGGATCTGACATGACAGCTACTTGTCCTAATCTAATAATGAGGCCGATATCTGTTCCTTCATTCCCAGTAAGCCAAATAATCCTCCGGTGTGGAGTGCGAGTACAGTAGCCCCCCGGTCAAAGTAATCCTTACGGATCAAGTCGTATACCGCATACATCATTTTGCCGGTATATATCGGATCAAGCAGAATCCCGGTTGATGCACTGAAATGGTTTATAAATTCAAACAGGGAAAGAGTGGTTTTGGCGTAACCACCAAAATGGTAAGATTCATGAAATTCATAATCAGGCTCCGTTAGGAAATACTGTTTGATGTTGTCTTTTAGAAAATCTGCTCCTTTTAAGACCGGGATTACATGGCAGGTCATATTTAACTGATTCATTCCGATGCCCCTGATTAAACCGGCGGACGTTGCGCCTGTTCCTGCTGCACAGAAGATATGATCGAATGGTCTTTTAAGTTCTGTAATTATCTCAGCACAACCTTTAACTGCATTTTCTCCTGCTCCACCTTCGTCGACAAAAACAGCCTCAGGATCGTCTGAAAAATGAGTAGCAAAGAGTGCCGGTTTATCACGGTAAGCAGTGCGATCGACAAAAATTAACTTCATGCCAAACAGACGGCAGAATAATAGCGAGTCGGTATTGATGTCTTCGCCCCTTACAAACGCTGTACTTTTAAATCCAAATCGGGCTGCGGCACAAGCTGTAGCTAATAAATGATTGGACCAGCAACCTCCGAAAGTAACAATATGGTTTTTATTAACGGACTTTGCTTCGATGAGGTTATACTTGAGTTTGCGCCACTTATTGCCTGATATAAAGGGATGTATCATATCATCGCGCTTGATGAAAACGCGCAAATTCTTCTCTTTAAACAAGGGATCAAAGAGCTCTTCCTCCGGACTATTAATATCAAATACTTTCATATGCGTGTAAATCACGCAAAAATAAAGTAAAATCTTACTTTTGTGCTATGTTGGAAGAACAAGATTCCCTTGAGCAGGAAGAGCAGGAGCTCTATGAGCATTTTAAAATAGTTGTGGATAAAGGGCAATCGCTTCTGCGCATCGATAAGTTTCTAATGCAGAGGATGGAAAACGCCACCAGAAGTCGGATTCAAAATGCAATCGACGCGGGAAGTGTTCTAGTAAATGAAAAAACCATAAAATCGAGTTATAAAGTAAAACCGGCGGATTCTATATCTATTGTATTGGCGCATCCTCCGCGTGATACAGAAGTTTATCCGGAAGATATTCCTTTAAATATCGTGTATGAGGATGATGATGTCCTGATTATTAATAAACCACCGGGTATGGTTGTTCATCCTGGGTTTAATAATTATTCGGGTACGCTGGTAAATGCACTCGTGTTTCATTTTAAGCAATTACCACAATTGCCGGGTAATGATGGGAGACCTGGACTGGTTCACCGGATAGATAAGGATACCTCAGGTTTACTGTTGATTAGCAAGAATGAGTTTTCGATGGCTTTCCTTGCAAAGCAATTTTTTGATCACTCCATTGCCCGTAAATATATTGCGATGGTTTGGGGAGATCTGACCGAAGATGGAACGGTGACCGGTTTTATCGGCAGGAGCTTAAAGGATAGGAGAGTGATGGATAATTATCCGGACGAAAGCAAAGGAAAATGGTCGGTTACGCATTATAAAGTACTGGAACGGCTGGGATATGTGACCCTCATTGAGTGTCAGCTGGAAACCGGCAGGACGCATCAAATTCGTGCGCACATGAAACATATTGGGCATCCGTTGTTTAATGATGCTATATATGGAGGAGACAAGATTTTGAAAGGAACAATATTTAATAAATACAGGCAGTTTGTAGACAACTGTTTTGCGATTATGCCCCGGCAAGCACTTCATGCTCGTTCCCTGGGTTTCATCCATCCTAAAACAAAAGAACCGATTCTGTTTGAATCCGAATTACCTGATGACTTCCAGGGATTGCTGGATAAATGGAGAAATTATCTTATTTATCACAAAGAGGGTTAATGTTTACTATTGAAAGGGAAAGATGGGTTTTATAAACTTTAACGGAGATATTATTGCCGCCACACAAGCGGCAATAGGAGTGGGAAACAGGGCTTTCAGGTATGGAGATGGCCTGTTTGAATCCATGAAGATGATGCAGGGAAAGCTGATGTTTTCCGATCTGCATGCCGACAGGATTAGTAAGGGGATGCAAATTTTGCAGATTGAAGGATCGGCACAAATTACGCATCAGTTTTTAGAAGAAAAGGCAAGTCAGCTTGCCTTAAGGAACAACATTAAAAACAATGCTCGGATTCGTTTTACGGTGTTCCGTGATGGCGAAGGACTGTACAGTCCGCTTGGTAATACAATGGGCTATGCGATGGAGATTGTGAAAACCGATCTTGCAGACTACAGTTCTAACTACAAAGGATTAATTGCAAAGGTGTATGAAGAGATCACGAAGCCAATTAATATACTGTCAAACTTGAAAAGTTGTAATTCGCTAATATATGTGATGGCAGGGATTTTTCGTAAACGCAATTCGCTGGATGAGGTATTTATCCTCAATGACAAGGGGTTTCTATGCGAGGGGATGAGTTCAAATCTGTTTATAGTATATGAAAAAAAACTGTATACCCCATCGCTGGAAGAAGGGTGTATTGCAGGAGTAATGCGTTCGGTCGTAATCGCTCTTGCCCAGGAGAACAATATTCCGGTTATTGAAGCGCAGATTAATCCCGATATTTTAAATGAGGCAGAGGAGGTTTTTGTAACCAATGCCACCAATGGGATTCAATGGATAATGGGCTTTAACAATAAAAGGTATTTTAATAAACTATCGAACCAATTATTGGGTTACTTAAATGCAATGAGTTAAAATGTATCATCATTTACATCACATACTGCTGCCTGGTTTAAAGCATATTTGAAAAAGGAGATAATTACAATAAAGCTGATGAAGAAAGTTGTCATATAGAGTGGATTTTAAAATGCCGGCCACGTAACAAATATCATATTTTAAACGTATTTATAAAATGATCATACTTTTTTTAAAACATGATCTGAAACATTAATTGTTTTAACACACATATATATAGCTTAAAATGATCTTTTATCTTGTAGATAAGAATTCGTGAAGCTTTAAATGACTGGATGGTACATGTTTAAATATTTTTTTATCGTCGTCTTTTTAAATTGCTCTATTGCGGTTTGCCAGAATACCAGAAGTATATCAGGACTCATAACTGATGTGAGCGGTAAATCGGTTTCATTCGCTTCTGTATATATCAAGGGCAGCAATATGAGTACAATGGCCAATGAAAACGGTTATTATAAACTTAATGTTGCTCCTGGTGAGTATACTCTTATTTTTAGATTTGTAGGGTATAAGAGTGTAGAGATGCAAATTAATTTAAAGAATTCCTTAAAGCTGGATATTGGTTTGCAAAAGGAGATCTATACTTTAGAAGAAGTGACCATTACGCAGAAGAATGAGGATCCTGCAAATGACATCATCAGGAATATTATATCAAAAAGGAAATATCTCAGGGCAACGCCTTCATATGAATGCGATGTGTATACTAAAGGTGTTCAGAAGCTGATCAGTGCCCCTAAACGGATCATGGGCGAGAATGTAGAAAAAGCTTTGCACCTTGATACCAACAGGAGGGGGATCCTTTATCAATCGGAAACCTTATCTAAGTTGTATTTCAAATACCCAGATCGTAAAGAGATTATGCTTGCTTCAAAAGTGGCGGGCGATAAACAAGGTTTTAGTTTCAACAGAGCATCTGACTTACAAATAAACTTTTATGATAACACGATTCAGTGGACCGCTTTAGGAAATCAGAAGTTTGTTTCTCCGGTAGCAGATAACGCTTTTCATTATTATGATTTTCAATTGATTGGAACTATTGTTGAAAATGGGCATGAAGTTGAAAAGATTAAAGTTACCCCAAAAGGAAAATATGTTCCGGCTTTTAAGGGGTATATCTACGTGTTAAAAGGCGACGGCAGACTGTATAGTGTGGATCTTTATCTGACAGAGCAGTCTAAGATCAATTTCGTAGATACGTTGCATATCTCGCAGCATTATAATGAGGTACAAAAGGCATACTGGGTTCCGTCGGACATCACCATTACCTTTAAAGGGAAGGTGCTAGGCTTTACTTTTGCCGGTTATTTTACTGGTCTTTACAGTAATTATAAACCAAATCCTCCCTTTGCCTCTAATTTTTTCGACAATGAGATTATTCGTATTGATAAGGGGGTTAATAAGTATGACAGCGACTGGTGGGACCAGGCAAGGCCGGTGCCACTGACCCTGGATGAAGAAGATAATTATTATGGTAAGGATCTGTTTGATAAAAAGTCGCAATCCAAGCCATATCGTGATTCGGTACAAAGGGAAATGAATAAATTTAAGCCCATCCGTTATGCACTGGTAGGACAGCGGATTGAAAATGTGCATACAAATAGTTACTGGTATTTTTATCCCTTGCATAATACCTTGTTCTATAATACGGTTGAAGGTTGGGGACTGAAGCTTCGGGCGAGGTATGTGAAAAGCTTAGGCTTAAGGAGATCGGTGGAATTTGAGCCCAACTTTAGGTACGGATTTGCCAGTAAAACGGTTAATGCAAATGCGGAACTTACTTTTCGGGTAGATACCTTGCATCACGCCAGTTTTTCTATCCGTGGAGGAAGTGACTTTTTGGATTTAAATAATAGAGGGACGGTTAATCTTTTTTATAATACGCTTACCACACTCTTTGAGGGAAAGAATTACCTCAAGTTGTTTCGTTCGAAATTTGCGGCTTTTAGTGCTCAGAGGGAAGTGTTGAATGGATTAATGGTGAATGCTGGGGTGGAAATTGCTAAAAGGATCCCGATGCGGAATTCTTCTTTTGCATCTATATTCGACCGGACCTCTAAAATGACCACCTCCAATAACCCTTTAGATCCGACATCAGAAGCAGATATTTTTCCGATAAATAGTGCTTTTAGTGTGGAGGCTAAACTTTCTTATACATTCGGGCAACACTATACGACACGTCCGGATGGAAAAGTTTATGAGCAGGCAAGGCTTCCGACCATTATGTTGGATTATCGTAAGGGTATTCCGGGAGTATTTAAATCTGTGGTAGACTATGATTTTATATCTGCAGATATATTTCAGGACAAGATTCCTACAGGATTATGGGGGTACAGTTCCTTTTACATCTCTGCAGGGAAGTTTCTGAATACAGAGTCACTGTATTATCCGGATATGCATCATTTTACGGGTAACCAGACGGCCATATACAATCCTCTGTTCCCTAATTTCCATTTTCTGGACTTCTATGCCTACACCACCAATGACAAGTTTCTGGAGTTTCATTATGAGCATAACTTTGCTGGAAAATTTTTAAGTAAAGTTCCAATGGTACGAAAAATGAAGCTGGAAGAGATAATAGGAGGCGCTTATTTAACTCAGCCCTTACTTAGTTACCATGAAGCTTACGTTGGATTGCAGAGGTTGGTGTTTCGTCTGGATTATGGAATGTCCTGGTCGCCGGGTCGTAGAGCTTATAGGGCTTTTCGTCTGTTTTACGGCTTTTAATCTTATTCGTATCTTTTATTATTATGTTTTGTCGAAATTAGAAATGAAGGTGCATTTTTTTGTGTCTCTTTGAGATTTGAGTTAGAAGGTAGAGTCTTTTAAATGTGTTTTTCTATATATAGCCTGTTAATAATGCTTTAGACAACTATAATTTGTTATTATTTAAAATTTAACCAATTAAATAACGAAAAAAGGTAAATATTTTGTTCGAATAGTTGATTTTATAATAAAAATGCATTAATTTCATTTTATTATTCATCACTTAAACTATTTCCAACATGAAAAAAGTATTACCGTTCCTGCTTTTGCTCGTAGCAGTAATTTTAGGGTTAGCATTCCCTTCCGAGGAAGTCATAACAATCAAAGACAATGTAATAGATACAGGAGATACCGCCTGGCTATTAATCTCAACTGCATTAGTACTATTAATGACCCCCGGACTAGCCTTCTTTTATGGAGGAATGGTGCGAAAGAAGAATGTGATCTCTACCATGCTTCAAAGTTTTGTTTGTATGGGTTTGATTACCGTTTTGTGGGTAGTGTTTGGATTCAGCCTTGCGTTTGGTGATGACATTGGTGGTGTGATTGGAAATCCAGCTACATTTTTCATGATGAAAGGAATGGTTGGAAATGCGACCTGGTCGTTGATGCCAACTGTGCCTTTGGTTTTGTTTGCTATGTTTCAGCTTAAATTTGCTGTTATTACTCCTGCACTAATTACAGGGGCTTTTGCGGAACGGATTCGCTTTAATTCTTATCTTATCTTCCTGTGTTTGTTTATGGTCTTTATCTATACCCCTTTGGCACATGCAACCTGGCATCCCGATGGATTTCTATTCAAGAAAGGTGTTTTGGATTTCGCAGGAGGAACGGTAGTACACATGTCCGCTGGTTGGGCAGCATTAGCATCCGCATTGTTTTTAAAAGGTCGTACTTCTCAGGAACATGCTCCGGCACGAATTAGTTATGTTATTCTGGGTACCGGTTTATTATGGTTCGGATGGTTCGGTTTCAATGCGGGTTCAGCAGGTGGTGCAAACACGCTTGCTGCAACAGCATTAGCGACTACAACTACTGCATCTGCAGCAGCAGCAATGGCCTGGGTATTCTTTGATATGTTCAGGGGTAAAAAACCTTCTGCTTTAGGTGCTTGTATAGGTGCTGTTGTGGGTTTGGTAGCGATTACTCCGGGTGCTGGTTTTGTTTCTGTGCCTCATTCATTAGTGATCGGTGTGGTAGCTGCTGTAGTAAGTAATCTGGTTGTTATTTGGCGCGGACGTACACATATTGATGATACACTTGATGTTTTTCCTTGTCACGGTGTTGGTGGTATGGTAGGGATGTTGCTTACCGGTGTATTTGCCAGTCAAGCGGTAAATGCTGCCAATACAACTGGTAATGGCCTTTATTATGGTGAAACGCACTTGTTCTTTTTACATGTGGTGACTTTAATAGGCGTTTCCATCTTTGCTTTTGTAGGTTCATATGTTTTACTTTTGATCACAAATGCGATCAGTCCATTACGTGTATCTCCTGAAGAGGAGGCCGTAGGACTTGATGCTTCTCAGCATGATGAAGAACTGTAAGAAATAGTTTTATTATAGTACTCTAAACACCCATCTTGACAGATGGGTGTTTTTTTTAAAATGTATAATTGTCTACATTTGCTTTCCTTATGAAAGCAAATTCTTTAAGCCAAAATCGTCCTGTAGCCATCTGGCTTTGGATAGGTGCCATCATGATTGTCATCCAGGTTTTACTGGGCGGTATAACCCGTCTCACTGGTTCAGGATTATCTATTACCGAATGGCAACCTTTATTAGGAGCACTCCCTCCGATGAACGAGCAAGCCTGGATAAGGGCTTTTAATCAGTATCAGGAAATTGCTCAGTACAAGTACGTTAATAGTCACTTCGATCTTCAGGATTTTAAGTCTATTTTTTTCTGGGAATGGTTTCACCGGGATTTTGGACGTTTGATCGGCTTTGTATTCATTATTCCATTTATCTATTTTTTGATTAAAAAGAAGATTAACAGTAGCATGATCGTTCCGATGATTATCCTCTTTTTGCTTGGAGGCTTACAAGGTGCCATTGGATGGATTATGGTGAAGAGTGGAATTGGTACTGACCTGCTTTATGTGAGTCATATTCGTCTGGCTATTCACTTTATGACCGCATTGTTATTGCTGTGTTATGTCATTTGGTTTGCCCTGCAAATTTCTGTTCCGCGCGAATCACTCAGTACTGAGCCTTCATTGAAAAAAATAAATTTAGGTTTGTTAATATTGCTTAGCCTTCAGTTGATATATGGTGCTTTTATGGCGGGAACGCATGCTGCTTATGCAGCGCCCAATTGGCCGGCAATTAATGGCATTTGGTTTCCTTCGGAAAATATACTGAATCAGGGAAGTTTTATCTCTGATATTACCCATAATCTGATTAGTATTCAATTTATACATCGTTCACTGGCTTATCTGATTATGATAGTGGTCTTGGTGTGGACTTTTAAGGCTCTTCAACTTCCGAAAAGAAGTTTTCTACACAGTTGCAGATTTATTCCATTGACTATAGTTTTAATTCAGGTTGTTCTTGGGGTATTGGCCCTGGTATATAGCTTAACGGAATCGAAATTAATATGGAGCATTTTACATCAATTTGTAGCTATTATTCTTTTATCTTGCTTACTAATTACTTATTTTTATAGTAGGGGGGAAAAGAATCTATCTTAATATCATAACTATAAAAAATTCGCAACCGTTAATCCTGACAAACCAAGGCAAAAAGAAATCATCTTAATATCACATCTACCTATGGCAAATCGTTTAATCAAGGAAACTTCCCCTTATCTGCAGCAGCATGCACATAATCCTGTTGATTGGTATCCTTGGGGCGAGGAGGCTTTATCTAAAGCTAAAAGTGAAAATAAATTAATCCTGGTGAGCATTGGCTATTCGGCCTGCCATTGGTGTCATGTTATGGAACATGAGTCCTTTGAAGATCTTTCTGTTGCTGAAATGATGAACGCCAATTATGTTTGCATTAAAGTGGATCGGGAAGAGCGTCCGGATGTCGATCAGATTTATATGAATGCAGTACAGCTGATGACAGGACAGGGGGGATGGCCGCTGAATTGTATTTGTCTGCCGGATCAGCGCCCTATTTATGGGGGAACCTATTTTGGAAACAGCGATTGGAAGAAAGTGCTTTCCCAGCTGGCAGGCTTTTGGGAACAAAAACCTGATGAAGCGGTAGGCTATGCAGAGAGACTGACTGAAGGGGTCCGGAAAATTGAAAAGCTGAACCTTTTCTCCGAGGAATTAACGTATTCAACAGGAGATCTGGAAGCGATATTTCAACCCTGGAAAAAGTCATTTGACTCGAAGGAGGGTGGGTATAATAGGGCACCTAAGTTTCCTTTGCCTAATAACTGGCAATTTATGCTGCGTTATGCACATGTAATGGATAGTGCTTCTGCCTGGAAAGCTACGCAGTTGACACTGAAGAAGATGGCCTTTGGCGGGATCTATGATCATATTGGTGGAGGTTTTGCACGGTATTCGGTAGACGGACGATGGCATGTGCCTCACTTTGAAAAGATGTTGTATGATAATGCTCAGCTGGTTAGTTTATATGCGGAAGCTTATCAATATTCTCCTGATCCGCTGTATAAACAAGTCGTATATGAAACCCTGGATTGGGTAGAAAGAGAGATGCTTTCTGAGGAAGGTGGATTTTATTCTGCTCTGGATGCGGATAGCGAAGGGGTGGAGGGTAAGTTTTACACGTTTACTGAGGAAGAGCTCAACGCGATTTTGGAGCCAGCTGAAAGTGCTATTTTTAATGCTTTTTACGGAATAACAGCAGAGGGAAACTGGGAGGAAGAGCATGTCAATATATGCAAAAAGTCCCCGGGTGTGGAAGATCTTGCTGAGGGATTGGACTTGATGCATGACCCTCTTTTAGCTTCAGCTAAGGCAAAGGTGTTTGCTTATCGTAGTAAACGCGTACGGCCGGGTCTGGATCATAAGATTCTCGCGGGTTGGAACGGGATGATGCAGAAAGGATTTATTGATGCGTACAAGGTTTTTAAAGAGCCACGTTTTTTGGAGATTGCGCTGGTTAATGCCAACTTTATCTTAAAGAACCTGGTGGATGACAGTGGGGCCTTGTTAAGGGTGTTTCGTAAAACGCCGGATACTAAAGTAAAGTACACGGCTTTTCTGGATGATTACTCCTTCCTGATAGATGCCTTTATTAGTCTTTATGAGGTTACTTTTAATGAGGACTGGCTCCATGAAGCTCAAAAGCTGAATCGGTTTGTGTTGACTAATTTCTTTGATTCCGGTACAGGTCTGTTTTTTTATACTTCTCAAACGGATCAGGAGCTTATTGCCCGAAAGCATGAGATTATAGATAACGTTATTCCGTCATCAAATTCGTCTATGGCATTAAACTTATTCAAATTGGGACATCTGTTTCAGGATGAAACTTATCTGGAGCAGTCGGCAGAAATGCTTAAAGCTGTATTTCCTTCGATTAAAACGTATGGATCAGGCTATTCCAACTGGGGAATTCTACTCATAAATGTCATTTTTGGGGTCTATGAAATAGCTATTACGGGTCCTGGCTATGAAAAGTTAAGACAAGAACTGGAAAATTATTTCATTCCAAATAAAATTCTTTTGGGAGGAAGCTCAGGAAAGTTACCTTTGCTGCAGGATAAGTTTAGCGGGAAAAGCAAAATTTTTGTTTGTAAAAACAGAACTTGCAGATTGCCTGTTACATCCGTATCCGAAGCATTGAAACAAATTTTAATTTAAGGGAATGTGTGTTCGTCAGAATAGAGCAGTCCAAATTCAAAAAACTTATGAAAATTCAATCAAATAGCGTAGTGGCGCTTACATACGATTTGTATACCACCGAAAACGGCGAAGAAGTATTTGTAGAGAAGGCAACAGAAGAACAACCTCTTGTTTTTCTTTATGGTGTTGGTATGATGCTTCCAAAATTTGAAGAAAACTTATCGGGGTTAGGTACTGGTGATGCTTATGATTTTCATCTGGCAGCTGTTGATGCTTATGGTGAAAAAAATGAGTCATCAATTACTGAATTGCCTGGTGATATGTTCGAAGGAATGGATAAACCGGAAATTGGTTCTGTTCTTCCTTTGCAGGATAACGAAGGAAATCAATTCCGTGCACGTGTGATCGGAGTTACTGAAACTGGCATCCAGGTTGATTTGAATCATCCTATGGCAGGACAGCATTTGCATTTCAAGGGACAAATTATTAATATACGTGAAGCTACTGAAGAAGAGTTGTCTCATGGACATGTTCATGGTGCTGATGGTCATGAAGCACACTAAAGTTTAATTTTTATCTTAGCTTATTAAAAAAGGTCATTCTGGTTAGTCGGAATGGCCTTTTTTATTGTTTGTTGTATTAAGAATGAAGGGTTGGGTTTGTGGAGAGGTATGAATGTTATGACAGGGCTTTTTAAAGGGAGTAGCTGGTAAACAAAAAAGGCAACTGAACACTTGCTTCGGTTGCCTTTTTTGTGGAGCAGTCTTGCTAGGGCTCGAACCTAGATCTTCAGAACCAGAATCTGACGTGGTAGCCATTACACTACAAAACTGCGTCAAAAATACAATAATATTTATCTTTTAAAAACCTAATTTTGAAAATGTTTATAAAATTAGTTAAAGGTGTTTATTATCGGTAATAATGCCTGTAATTGTTATTTATCGTTTAATTAACCGATAGTGTTAAAATATCGTATTATGTCCCTATATTTGTCCCCTATGGAGCCTAATAAAGCCGTGCTAACAGCAGATATTGTGAATTCTACCTTGATGGAAGCGAAGGACCTGAATGATCTGATCCTCTTAATCAGGTCGGAATTTAAGAAGGAAAAGGTGCTTTTTGAATTTTATAGAGGAGATAGCTTCCATGCTTTGGCAGATATGGAGCAAGCGCTTAGTCTCGCATTGAAGCTACGTGTGGTAGCCCGCCAAATGGGTACACCTGAAAATAAGAGTCCGGATATCCGAATTGCTATAGGTTTAGGAAGGGTAAGTGATCCGGTAAAAAGTATGGCTATGGGGAAAGGGGAAGCTTTTATTCTCTCCGGAAGAGAGCTTGATCTGATTGCAAAATCATCTACCCGATTATCCATCCGCTGCAGTGATAAAAGAATAGATTCGGGAATGGAGGCGGTTGCCCTGCTCGCTGATATGATTGTAAAGGAGGTTTCCACCAAGCAAGCGGAGGTATTAGCTGAATTATTAGTAGGTGCTACGCAAATGGAAGTAGCATTGAAGCTAAGAAAGAGCCAGTCGACTATTAATGAGCTAGCAAAGGCGGCAAACTGGACTATGTTAGAGAAAGCTATGCAAATATATCGTAAACTTGTGCTTTACATTGAGGTTTAGTTATGCTGTTACTCTGGTATTTTAAAATGATCGCTGCACATCTGTTGACGGACTTTGCTTTTCAACCAAAAGCATGGGTTGAAGGTCGGGTTGAACATCATTATAAATCCAGACATATTTATTTTCATGTGCTTCTAACTGCCATAACTGCTTGGTTATTTGATGGTTTTAATCATTCGGCTACACCTGTTGTTATCTTGGTTACTCACTTTGGTATTGATCTCTGGAAGTCCTATCGGCCGCAAAAAATAAATTACTTTTTAGTAGATCAAGGACTCCATTTGTTGGTAATAGGTGGGCTTGGATGGTTACTCTTTGAACCGGGTTTTGAAAGTGTTCAGGTGCTTTTAAATGCTTTGCATAATCAGGCATACTGGGCAATAGCATTGGCTGTCATCTTTTTAACGCATCCTTCCGGTATCCTTATAGGTATGTTAACCACAAGATGGAGGGTACAATTAGCAGATTCGGGAAATACGCTGGGGGCTGCCGGGAAGTGGATAGGCATGCTGGAACGGTTAATTATATTTATTCTGGTGGTCTATAATCAATATGAAGCGATAGGCTTGCTTACTGCGGCTAAGTCAATCTTACGGTTCTCTGAAAGTAAAGATGCCCCTGAAAGAAGTGAATATGTACTGATCGGCACTTTGATCAGCATAAGTTTTGCACTGATAATTGGTTTAATAGTAAAAACATACCTGCCTGTATCATCCTGATACATACTGATAAAGCAGAATTGATATAACGATATGATTTCATACATAAAGAAAATTGCGGAGGAGTTAACTATTTCGCAAAAACAAGTGGGTACGACATTAACCTTGCTTGATGAAGGGGCAACAGTGCCCTTTATAGCGCGCTATAGGAAGGAAATGACTGGAAGTCTGGATGAAGTACAAGTTGCTGCAATCAGGGACAGGGCGGAGCAATTAAGGGAACTTGATAAAAGAAGGCAGGCGATCCTGAAGTCTTTAACAGAATTGAATAAATTGGATACTGCGCTGGAAAAGAGGATCCTGGAGGCCCGGACATTAGTGGAACTGGAGGATTTGTATTTGCCATATCGCCCCAAGAGGAAGACCAGAGCCAGCATGGCAAGGGAAAAGGGCTTGCAGCCGTTGGCGGATTGGTTGCTGGAGCAACAAAACCTGGATGTTTCCAAAGAAGCTTTAAAGTTTATAAATGAAGAGAAGGGCGTTGCATCAGAAATTGATGCACTTGCTGGTGCGAGAGATATTATTGCCGAACATATCAATGAGCATGCGGATGCAAGGGCGCAAATCAGGCGTCTTTATCTAGAAAAGGGAGAGTTTATCTCTAAGGTTATTGAAGGTAAAGAAGAAGCAGGGAGTAAATACAAGGATTATTTTGACTGGAAAGAAACGGTTAAGGCTGCTCCCTCACATCGGATCCTGGCTATGCGAAGGGGAGAAAAGGAACTGTTCCTTACCCTGAATGTTTTGCCTCCTGAAGAGGATGCCGTAGCTTCATTGGAGCGGTTGTTTCTGAAGAATAGATCAACGGCCGCCGATCAGGTTAAGCTTGCCTTGACGGATAGTTATAAACGGTTACTTAAACCTTCTATGGAAACAGAAATCAGGCTCTTTACTAAAAAACAGGCCGATGAAGAAGCTATTAAAGTGTTCGCTGAAAATGCGAAACAGCTCTTATTGTCTGCTCCTTTAGGACAAAAGAAGATTCTGGCTATCGACCCTGGGTTTCGTACAGGGTGTAAGGTAGTATGTTTAGATGAGCAAGGTAAACTGCTTTATAATAATGCAATATACCCTCATACCGGAGCTAATGGTTTAATTGAATCGAAGAAATTAATTGTCAAATTGATCGCAGATTATGCTATTGACACCATCGCTATAGGTAATGGAACGGCTGGTAGGGAAACAGAGGAGTTTATAAAAAACCTTCAGCTTCCCAATGTAAGTATCATCATGGTTAATGAAAGTGGAGCTTCTATTTACTCTGCTTCCGATGCCGCCAGAGAAGAGTTTCCTGATAAGGACATTACTGTAAGGGGTGCCGTTTCTATTGGTAGAAGATTGATGGATCCCTTGGCTGAGCTGGTTAAAATAGATCCTAAATCAATTGGCGTGGGTCAATATCAGCATGATGTGGACCAAAGTAAATTACAAAGTTCCCTGGATGATACGGTGATTAGTTGTGTGAATGCTGTGGGAGTAGAACTCAATACGGCTTCGAAGCAGATTCTGGCTTACATCTCTGGATTGGGTCCTCAGATTGCTAAGAATATTGTGGAGTATAGGGAGACAAATGGGGCATTTAAAAAACGATCCGAGCTTAAAAAGATACCCCGTTTAGGGGAGAAGGCCTATGAGCAGGCAGCAGGTTTTCTAAGGATCCATGAGGCGAAGAATCCGCTCGATAGTAGTGCTATTCATCCGGAACGCTATGCTTTAGTGGAACAAATGGCCGCTGATTTAAATTGCACCATTCATGATCTGATCAAAGAGGATAAACTGCGCCAGCAGATCCGTCCCGAAAAATACATGAATGATTCTATCGGATTGCCTACGATTCAGGATATCCTGGAGCAGCTGGCAAAACCGGGAAGGGACCCCAGGCAGCAGTTTGAGGCGTTCAGCTTTACCGATGGAGTTAATAATATGAATGATCTGAGGGTAGGGATGGTTCTGAGTGGGATTGTGACCAATATTACCAGTTTTGGTGCCTTTGTCGATATTGGAGTGCATCAGGACGGATTGGTTCATTTAAGTCAGCTATCAAACCGTTTCATTAAAGATCCAAATGAGATAGTGAAGGTTCATCAAAAAGTGCAGGTGAAGGTTACGGAGGTCGACAGCGCAAGAAAAAGAATCGCATTATCGATGAAAGTGGAAGAAAGTGTAATGAAGCAGGAAAAGCGTATTCCTGAGGCCAAAAAGCAATCTGATAAAACTAATGATAAACCTCAGGTTGGGTTTCAGGATCAGTTGAATGCGCTGAAAAATAGGTTTTCTTAAGTAGCAGCTTCTCAATGTTAAATTAGTATGAAATATTTATTTTTTTGTGAGAACAAATCATTCCTATCAATGGTTAATAAAACATGGAAACGGATATGAATAGTATCGAAGCACAAGCAGTAAAATGCTACAATTTCTTCATTAGTCTTTTTGATAATGGAGAATTCAACGAAATTGTTGTTACGAAAGGCCTGGATGGCTACACCATGAAAATGGACAATGATACCTATTTGGGGACTTTGACGCAGAATAGTGATCATTCCTGGAATTTAGTAAATGGTCGGATTCCCGCTTATCTGGTTAGTCAGATTACACGTAACATGGATAGAAAATTGAATAATTAAGCATTTTCCTTATCAGCTATGGTTTTATATAACTGATAAGGAAAACCTTTGCCCTGTCTATTAGACTATTTATTTTAAGTTTAAGAACATTTAGTACGAATACAAATATGTCATCTTTAAATTGTTGATCTTTCCCATTTTACCCAATACATTATCCAGATTACCCTTTCTTATTTCAAGTTCCATTGCACAGTCATTATCAAACTCCTGGTTCAGTATATTGATCTCAAAGTCTTTAATTATTCGCATGACCGAATTCACATCGATGTATCCAAATTCAAAACGATATACATCGATCAGACTTTTATTTATAATCACTGCATTGTTTAATGCCTCAATAGCAGCATTTTTATAGGCATGAATTAATCCCGGTATCCCAAGCAGAGTTCCTCCGAAATAACGCACTACTATAATTAAAACGTTTGTTACATCGAAAGAAAGGAGTGTGTTAAGAATAGGACGAGCGGCACTGCCCGAAGGTTCCCCATCATCATTTAGCTTAAATATCGACCGATCCGTTGTAAATCTGACCGCCCAGCAGTAATGCCTGGCTTTTGGATGTAAGGAACGAATACTAGCAAGGTGGATTTTTACGTCTTCTTCCGTGCGTACAGGGAAAGCAAATCCGAGAAACTTACTTCCTTTATCGCGGAATATTCCTTCGCCCTGCTGGCCTAACGTTTTATACGTATCATCAAACAACATAACTGCAATGATAAGTAAAAGCAGGAACGAATAGAAGAGTAAGGCTATTTCTAATCAATTCTTTAATTTAATAGAAAATAATAATCAATGAAACATTATCTTTATACTAATTGTCGTAACTTATTGTAAAGCAATTTGATATAAATTTATTTTGTACATTCTATTTGCACTTAAGCCGTATTTTAATAAGAATTAATTAACTTCTCAGCTCTTCAGATGAATAAAAAATTTTGCAAAGTGCTCAAACCTTTTAATTTTGTTATCTAACAAGTAAAGTAATTAATGAAACTCAGCCAAAAAGAAGCAATATTTGCTAGTGAGGTGGTCACGCGATTTGAGTTATACAATAGCTTATTTCTAACTCTTCCTTTTTACCGTGTTAAACACACAGGAACATTATTACCATTTTTCACATCCCATTGTGAAGACAGTGTAAAGCAGAATATTGCGCCATCAGATATCATTGAAAGCTTCTTTGGTCAGTATGAGCAATATGTTCAAGCGGCAGATCGTTACGATTTGCTATTCCGTTTTATTCAATATATTGAAAGGCAGGTCGTATTGTTTGACGCAATTGAAGATTCTGCATTTCAAAAGACGCATAGTTCAGATGAGATAGAATCGCTGGCTGCTTTACTTCAGCAGGCATCTTCCAATCCGTCGATGAAAGCAGATATCAGGAAAGCTTTGGAAGAATTTTCCTTGCGCCTGGTACTAACAGCTCATCCAACTCAATTTTATCCAGGAAGGGTATTGGCAATTATTACCGATCTGACCGTAGCCCTTAAAACGAATGAATTAAATAGCATCCACTTGTTGTTACAACAATTGGGTAAAACGCCATTCTTTAATAAATCTAAACCTACTCCTGTTAATGAAGCGACTAGTTTAGCCTGGTTTCTGGAGAATGTATTTTATAAAGTGGTTTCCAGTATTCAGAGGAAGGTAGAGGATGAGTTTGAAACGCCAATCTTTAACGCACATCAACTAATCGAGCTAGGTTTCTGGCCCGGTGGCGATAGAGACGGAAACCCAAACGTAACCTGCGAAAGCACGAAGGCTGTTTCTGAACTACTTAGGGAATTCTTATTCCGCTGTTACTACCGGGACTTTCGTGTATTGAAACGCAGAGTAACTTTCAGAGGGGTTGAAGTGTACATGGAAAGACTTCAGCAACTGTTTTATGAAAATAGTTTCATAAAATCTGTAGAACCTATTGACTTACAGGATGAAATCCTTTCTAATTTAAACTCCATTAAAGAGGTTCTGGTTAGAGTGCATGATGGTTTGTTTGTCGATGTGATAGACGACCTGAGTTATAAAGTTAAATTGTTTGGTTGTTACTTTGCGTCACTGGATATTCGTCAGGATAGCCGTGTATTACGTAAGGCACATTTACAAATGAGAGCGACTATAAACAACCCTTACCCCGAAAACTACGATAGTCTTGCGGAAGAAGAGAAGTTAAAAATTATTCAGTTTACTGAAGAGGAAGGACCTTCAACTGGATTTTCTCCTTTGAGTGACGATACGTTTCAAACGATCAGACTGATTAAGAAAATGCAATATGCAGGTGGAGAAAAAGCATCCCATCGATTTATAATCAGTAATTGCCAGGAGGCAACAGATATTCTGCAGTTAATAAACCTCTTTTTGTGGAGTGGATGGCAAAAGGACAACCTGAGCGTTGATTTTGTTCCCCTGTTTGAAACTGTTGAGGACTTATCTCTGGCAGGTTCAGTAATGGAAAGTCTGTACACGAATAAATATTATAAAGAACATTTAGCTAAAAGAGGCAATAAGCAAACGATTATGCTTGGCTTCTCCGATAGTACTAAGGATGGGGGATATCTCATGGCTAACTGGTCTATCTACAAAGCAAAGATTGAGTTAACTACTATTGCCCTTGAGCATGGCATTAAGCTGGCTTTCTTTGATGGCCGTGGTGGACCTCCCGCACGTGGTGGTGGCAAAACACACCGTTTTTATGCCACTATGGGTAGTGAAATTGCCCACGAGCATATTCAACTTACCATTCAAGGACAAACAATCAGTAGTCAATATGGCTCATTTGATACCGCTTATTTCAATATAGAGCAAATGGTGAACGCGGGTATCGTGTCTGCATTGGATACCGGGGATAAGAATAAACTATCTCCTGCGCAAAAGACATTGATGGACAACATGGCTGAAACGAGTCATAAAACATTTGTTGCCCTGAGGGAAGATCCGCTGTTCCTGCGTTACCTGGAACAATTTAGTCCCCTCAAATTACTTGCGCATATTAATATCAGCAGTCGCCCTATAAAAAGGGAATCAGCGGGTGAACTAAAACTTGAAGATTTAAGAGCGATCAGCTTTGTAACATCATGGAGTCAGCTTAAACAAATGATTCCAGGGTTCTATGGTGTGGGATCTGCACTTAAAAAAGCCAAAGAAGACGGTGTTTGGGAGGATGTTAAGCGTTTATATGAAACATCAGGCCAGTTTAAAACGATGATGGACAATTGCAATATGTCGATGTCTAAAGTTAATTTCAACATTACTGCTTTCCTTGCCAATGATAAAGTATACGGCACTTTTTGGAAAAAACTAAAGAATGAATATGATTTAACCACGTCGTTAATCATGGAACTCACCGGAACCACTGTTTTAATGGAACAATACCCGGTAGAACGTCGCTCTATAGCATTAAGGGAACGAATTGTGCTTCCTTTAGTAATTATTCAGCATTATGCGCTACAACAATTGGAGCTGCACAAGGATGATGAAGCGAAAGTTAAAATATTCAATAAATTAATCATCCGCACGGTTTATGGTATCGTAAACGCAGGAAGGAATCTGGCTTAAAGGCAACTATGACATATTGTTTGGCAATAAAGGTAAGGGAAGGTTTGGTAGCTATTGCCGATACACGTATTACGTCTGGTACAGATACTACGGTTAAAAAAAAATTGTATGTGGATCAAAAAGAGAAACATTCAATTTTTATTATGACTAGCGGACTGAGGTCTGTTCGGGATAAAGCGATTATCTATTTCCGCGAACTTGTAGAAGAAGGAGCGGAGTTCAACAAGTTATACAAAGCGGTGAATGCCTTCGGGCAACAGGTACGACGCGTTTCTGAAGAGGATAAAGTTCCGCTCGAGAAGGCAGGTTTTAAATTCAACTTAACGACTATTATAGGTGGTCAGTTAAAAGACGATGAAGAGCATAAACTCTTTTTATTATATGCCGAAGGAAACTGGGTAGAGCTCGATCAGGGCTCTCCCTTTGTAATAATTGGCAATTCAGGTCCCGGAAAGCCTATCTTAAACAGAACATTAAATGATCAATCGTCCATGAGAGAAGCTTTAAAAGGAGGTTTTCTTTCTTTTGACTCGACTAGAATGAGTACAAATGATGTGGATTTCCCGATAGATGTGGTGCTTTATAATAAAGATAGTTTCGCTATTACCGAATACCGGTATGAAAAGAAAGACCTTGAGCATATTACAGCACAGTGGGCTGATGAATTAAAAGCAGCACTCCACCGGATTCCTGAAGACTGGATGGAACCCGCCTTTGAAAAACTAAATGCAACTAAAGATTGTCAGGAGAAAATCGATCTATGAAGTTTAAGGTATCGTCCCAATTAGCCTATCAGTTCAACTCCCCGGGAACATTAATCCTAAACATTCATGCACTCAAAACTCCAGATCAAACCGTACTGGAAGAGCTTCATCAAGTTGAACCTTATTTTAAGTCACAGGAATTAGTATCAGCTAATGCTGAGAATAGGTTTATCAGGGTCGAAATTGACAAACCTTCCCCTGTTCGTATTAAATACGAAGCCCTCGTAGAAAATGTAACTGCTTCAATACCAGCATCGGAACTCTATGAAGTACAAGTAAAAGATATGGATGCCCTGGTGCTATCTTATTTAAACCCAAGCAGGTATTGCCAGTCTGATAAACTCTATCGCTTGGCAAACAACATGTTCGGCTATATTGATGGTGCTTTTAACAAGGTTTTGGCACTTACCGACTGGATTTATTACAATGTGGAATATTTAAGTGGATCCACTAACTCGCAGACCTCTGCTTATGATACCGTAACGGAACAGGCTGGGGTATGCCGTGACTTTGCACACTTAGGGATCGCCTTATGCAGGGCGCTAACTATTCCCGCCAGGTATTTCACCGGATACTCTTACAAACTCAGCCCTCCAGATTTTCATGCCTGCTTTGAAGCTTACTTAGGGGGGAAATGGATCATTTTTGATGCGACTAAATTATGTCCGTTAAATGGTCTGGTTAAAATTGCTACAGGAAGAGATGCTGCAGATACTGCTATTGCCAGCATATTTGGCGATGTAATATTTAACTCTATTCAAGTAGGATGTGAAATAGCAGATGAAAATTTTGTTTCCTTTCAATACGATAAGGCTGATCTGAAGGGCCTGTCTTATCTCTAAAAAATAGTATTAAATTATAAGTAGTCTAATCTGTTCGTTGTGAAATGAAAAGATATATAACCTTTATAGGAGTGGCACTCATCACGATGGTGTTTGCCTCTCTTTTATATTTAAAGTTCAGAAAACTGGATGATTTTGAACCCCAGATAAAAGGAAAACTGCAAAAGCTTGTACATGATGCCTCCAAAGGCCTCTATAGGCTGGATATAGAAAAAATAAATGCCGATATCGTCGGTTCTAAGGTGATTTTGAGCAATGTGAGCCTCAAATATGATTCACTTGTCTACGTGAAGCTCAGGGTGGCCAAACAAGCTCCTGCGGATGTATTTAACATTCATCTAAATTCCCTTGCACTAGATGGAATAAGTCCGGAAGACCTAATCCGGAAAAAGGATATCCATTTGAACATTCTTTTAATAGAAAAACCGGTTGTACACGTATACCATCATCAGCTTGATTATGAACGCCCTAAAAAGGAAACCAGCGTTTATGATGTGGTTCACAAGGAAATTGGGAGCTTTGCATTGAATTCACTTGATCTCAAACATGTGGAATTTATTTATCATCATGTGGCATCCAAAGTGCAAACCAGCTTCAAAGATTTAAACGTCAGCTTGAAAGATATTCTCATCGATTCCAATACTCAATCTGATACTTCACGGTTTTTATATGCTAAAGACGCTACCCTATCTTTAAAGGATTTTAAACATAAAACTGCCGATAGTCTGTACAATTTTAAGCTGGACAGTATCACCATCCTGGCTGCAAAAAATGAGGTGCAGATTCAGTCGCTCAGGATGGAACCCCGGGTTAATAAGGCCAACTATCCTAAAGTGCTAAAGTCCAGGAAAGACCGGTTTGATATCTTAATTCAGCACGTCGTTTTAGAAAATATAAACTGGTGGGCATTGCTTGCCGATGAAGGGATGTATATCGACCATGCCTTCCTCTCTAAAGGCAAGATCGAAGTGTATAGCGATCGTACCATTCCGAGTAATAAAAGTAAGCTAGGCAATTATCCGCATCAGCAATTATTTAAATCAGACCTGCCTATTGGGGTTAAAAAAATTGATGCTACTAACTTTGATATTACCTTTATTGAACGAAGTCCGGAGACGATGAAAACCGGACAAATCGACTTTGTCAACACCGCTGCCACCCTGACAAACGTCACCAATATTCCGTCCTGGATTAAGAAAGATGAGCTACTTAAGATAGATGCCACCACACGTTTTATGAATGAAGGTAAATTAAAGACCAGTTTTCGTTTTAATCTCAAACGCCAGAAAGAGGGTGTATTTACAGTTTTTGCAGATATGGGCCCTATGTCGGGCCTCAAGCTGAATAAGGCCACCATCGGATTAGCAGCCGTTGAGATCAAGCAAGCTAATATCACTCATCTAACGGTAGATATAAGTGCAAATAATGTGGAGGGAAGAGGGAAAATATTAGTAACTTATTCTGATCTTAAAGTGGATGTGTTAAAAAAAGACAACAATGGTAAGTTCAAAAAGCGTGGTTTGATTACCTTTATAGCAAATAACTTTAAAATTAAACGGGAGAATCCGAAGAAAGGCAAAAAAGCCGAACCAGTGGATGCTTATTACAAAAAGCCACCTGAAAAATCGTTTTTTGCTCTAATCTGGAAAACGATTTTTGCAGGAGTCAAGGAGTCTGCTGGATTATAATTGAATTTAAATAAATTAAAAAAATGAGCCAACCAATCATTACAGGAATCATGTCGTATGGCATGTCGGGAAAGGTATTTCACGCTCCTTTTATCCATTCAAATACACACTTTCAGTTACGGGGCGTTACTGAAAGGACAACCAAGAAAGTGAAGGAGGTCTATCCTGATGTAATCAGCTACGATACCATTGAGGAGCTGCTTGCTGATCATAAAATAGAGTTAATTATTGTCAATACTCCCAATAACACCCATTACGAATTCGCCAAAAAGGCATTGGAGGCAGGGAAACATATTTTGGTGGAAAAACCTTTCGCTGCCAGTTCAGAACAAGCAATGGAACTGTTCGAATTGGGCCGGTCAAAGGGATTAAAGGTGCTGGTATACCAAAACAGAAGATGGGATTCGGATTTTAACTCCGTAAAATCAGTATTGGAAAGCGGTAAACTAGGTACCCTGATCGAGATCCATTTTCGTTATGACCGATATAGAAGTGAGATTAGTAAAAAGTCGTTCAAGGAATTGCCTTTGCCGGCAAGTGGCTTAACGTACGACCTTGGCCCCCATTTGGTAGACCAGGTGATTAGTTTGCTGGGTAAACCGGAATCATTCCAAAAGTCTACAGGGGTTTTTAGAAAAGGTTCACAGGTAGATGACTATGTTAATTTTCATTTTAAGTATCCCGGGAGTCTGAATGTTTTTAGTACAGCGAGTCTACTAACCGCAGCACCTTTACCTGCATTTGTGATCCATGGCACGAAGGGTACATATATCAAATCGCGATCTGACGTTCAGGAAGATCAGTTACTGGCAGGAACTTCGCCTACAGTGGTAGATTATGGGGTTGAAAAGGAGGGAGCGGAAGGTCAGTTGACCACTATTAACGATGCAGGTAAAGCTATAGTAGAATACATTCCATCCTTAAAAGGCAATTACAGCCGTTTATTTGATGCAATCTACAATACGATCCGTAAAGATGTTCCTTATCCGATCGCTGAAAATGATATCATTCTGCAAATGCAGATCCTTGAATCTAAATAAAATATACATCCCTGCATTTTATCTTTGTAACAGATTGTATATATTTCTATAATGACTCTATAAATAGTCCATGATAAGTCCATGTTTTAGTACTAATACATGGACTTATCATGGATTTAATATACTTTCATGTTAAATTAGATAAGATTTATATAAGAGTTTTATATTAGAATGAATTAGTGTGAACAATTAACACATTAAAGATGTTACCCGTAAATTAATCCATTTTGACATGAAAAAGCTATCTCCTGTACTTCTTTTTGTGGCTTTAATAGTCACAAGCTGTAGCAACAATTCATCCTCAACCAATCAGGAAGGATCTGATAGTACTGCTCAAAATTCGTCACTGGACCGTAAAGACACTAAGTTTTTAAATAAAGCAGCTAATTCTTCCATGATGGAGTTTGAACTCAGTAAGATGGCATTGGCAAAATCAAGGAATGAACGAATTAAATCATTTTCTTCTATGCTGATGAATGATCATACGAATGCTGAAGAAGAACTAAGGACGATTGCCAGTCAGAAAGGCCTTACGTTGCCCACTTCATTATCTGCAGGCAGTATGAAAGAGGTAGACAAATTGCAAACCAAAGAAGGAGTACAGTTCGACAAGGATTTTATTAAAGTTGTTCTTTCATCGCACCGGAAGGCTGTGAGAGATTTTAAAGAGGCAACAGAAGATACTGAGGACTCGGATGTGAAAGATTTTGCCTCCCGAACACTGCCTATATTAAATATGCATCTTGATTCAGCTAATGCTATAAATAAGGTTGTAAAAACATTCGTAGAGCCCAATAACATTACAGAAGGAATGAAAATTAATCCTTTAAAATAGGACCTATTCTGCCACAGGAGGCGGTACAAGGAGAGTTAAACAGGAAGATATTATTTCAGCCTGTATTTCTCTTACTTTTCCTATTATTTCGCCGTCAATTTGCAAGGTAGTTGATTTGGAAGCATGAATGTGTAATTTGCTGCAACTGTAAACCTGTACATATTCGGAGGTATGGAGGTTATTTGTAAACATCTTCCAGGCGATCGATAGAAGCTTAATCCTTGGAAAGGGTTTTACTACGACGAGTTCAAATTTGCCATCATCAATTTTTCCAATGGGGTTAATTACAGCACCAGTTCCATATTTTGATGCATTGGCAAAGGTTAACGATACGGCATGAAGTTTAATCTTTTTGCCGTCTATCGTGATGATAAACTTGTTTTTCTTGATTAGGAAGACCTCTCTGAAAAGGTATTTTGCGTAAATCCAAATACCTCTTTCCGGATCTTCCTCAAAGCGCTTCACAATCCGGGCATTTAAACCTACATCGGCTAAGTGAATGCAAATTTTATTATTGATTTTCAATACATCAATATGCTGCTCAACTCCATCTGTGAGTAAGCTAAGGGCGTAATCTATTTTATTGCCAATTTTAAGTTCACTGGCCATTCCATTTGCTGATCCGGTAGGGATTATAAGCAGCGGTAAAGGAGTCTTGTGAATTAATGAGGCAATCAGGTTAATCGTTCCGTCTCCACCTGCAGCGGCAAGTACATCGGGTTTATAGAGATTGATTTTTTTAAGAATTTCTTTTTCTAAAATAGGATCCGGGAGGTCGTAAATTTGGTATTCATAGTTTTTATTTTCAGCGTCTGACTGAATAATGGTTTTAAGATTATCTTCCAGACGGCTCCCTGATTTGGTATTGACTACAAATAAAACTTTCACAGCTTGATACGTTATGTTCGACGACGTTGATGTTTTTATAACTGATCCTTAACCTCTAACAGAAACTTCTTTAACTTTTCCAGGGAATCAATTACTTTCTGATTCTCTTTAATTTCAGTTTTGTTTGTTTTTAGGTGGTCCTTTGCGCCAGACAGGGTGTAACCTTTATCTTTCACTAAGTGAAAAATTATTTTAAGATTTTCAACGTCTTCCGGGGAGAACAACCTATTGCCTTTTTTGTTCTTTTTAGGTTGGAGGATTTCAAATTCACGCTCATAAAATCTTATCTGTGAGGCATTAACCTGAAACATTTCAGTAACTTCCCCCATGGTGTAATAGAGTTTGGTGATTTCTCTCTCTTTGTATGGCATATACAAATGTAGTACGATTTAGTAATATTTGATAGGAGTTTTGCCGAATTATGAATTGTGATATTTCAAAATCCAAATCTGCTATTAACTTTGCAAGTAAATAAGTATAGGATGACAACGAAGGAAATCAGAAATGGATTTTTAGATTTTTTTGCAGGGAAGGGACATCAGGTAGTGCCATCTGCGCCAATTGTGGTAAAGAACGACCCTACATTGATGTTTACCAATGCGGGAATGAACCAGTTTAAAGATATATTTCTTGGTGAAGCAGCCGTAAAATATCCCCGTGTGGCTGATACGCAACGCTGTTTGAGGGTTTCGGGTAAACATAATGACCTGGAAGAAGTAGGAATCGATACCTATCACCATACGATGTTCGAAATGCTGGGAAACTGGAGTTTTGGTGACTATTTTAAAGAGGACGCCATTGCCTGGAGTTGGGAATTGCTGACTAAAGTGTATGGCATAAACGAAAATCAAATATATGTTACTGTATTCCAGGGAGATGAAAAGGAAGGCTTGCCTAAAGATCAGGAAGCTTACGATTTCTGGAAGAAGTGGATTGCAGAAGATCGCATCCTGCTTGGTAATAAGAAGGATAATTTTTGGGAAATGGGCGATACAGGACCATGCGGACCTTGTTCAGAAATCCATGTGGACTGTCGTCCTGATGAGGAGCGTGCTTCAGTAGATGGCAAAACGTTGGTAAATGCCGATCATCCACAGGTAATTGAAATTTGGAATAATGTATTCATGCAGTTTAACAGGCTCAAAGACGGTTCTCTACAAACGCTTCCGGCGCAACATGTGGATACAGGAATGGGACTGGAGCGACTGGTACGGATTCTTCAGGGTAAATCATCCAACTACGATACGGATGTATTTCAACCGCTAATTTCGTTTATTTCTAAGGAAAGCGGTATCCCGTATCATCAGGGAGAAAGTTTAGCTAAAACTGATATTGCCATGAGGGTGATGTCTGACCATATTCGTGCTATTGCATTCGCGATAGCAGACGGTCAGTTGCCTTCAAATGTGAAAGCTGGATATGTGATCAGAAGAATACTTCGACGGGCTGTGCGGTACGCATATAGCTTCCTAGAATTTAAAGATCCATTTATCAATAAACTGGTACCTATTTTGGCTGAGCAGTTTGAAGGGGTGTTTCCTGAGTTGAAGGCGCAGCAGGATTTTGTACAGAAGGTGATTCTGGAAGAGGAGATTTCATTCTTAAGAACTCTTGCAGCAGGGATACAGCGTTTTGAAAAATATAGTTCTACGGATCAGGTAGTTGAAGGCAACTTTGCTTTTGAGTTGTACGATACCTTTGGATTTCCTATTGACCTGACTGATCTGATGGCGCGTGAAAATGGAATGACCGTTGATATGGAGGGTTTTTCTAAGGCCTTAGAAGCTCAGAAGGCTCGTTCAAGAGCTGCAACTGTTGTTGATACGTCGGATTGGATTATAGTTAACCAGGGTGATTCAAATGAGTTTTTAGGGTATGACCAGGCAAACTCACCTGCTTGGATTTTGAAGTATAGAAAGATTTCAGCAAAGGGAAAAGAACAGTTTCAGCTGGTTTTAGACCGAACACCGTTTTATGCAGAGAGTGGCGGACAGGTGGGTGATACAGGCGTATTAGTTGCTGAAGACGGACAGCAGATCCTGATTACAGATACCAAGAAGGAAAATGCGTTATTTATCCATTTTACGGATGAACTTCCTTCTTCATTAAACCTGGAAGGGGGCTTTACTGCGGTTGTAGATGCCGATAGGAGGACTTCTATCAAGAGTAATCATTCGGCTACACATCTTTTGCAGGCGGCTTTGCGCCAAGTGCTGGGTACGCATGTACAACAAAAAGGCTCGCTGGTTAATGCAGATACTTTGCGGTTTGACTTTTCGCACTTTGCAAAGGTTACGGATGAGGAGTTGGCGCAGGTTGAGGCAATAGTCAACCAAAAGATCAGGGAAAATATTTTTCTGAAAGAAGAACGAAATGTTCCTATTCAGGATGCTGTTAAAAGAGGCGTAACGGCCTTATTTGGCGAGAAATACGGTGAATTTGTACGGATTATAACTTTTGATGATGCCTATTCAAAGGAACTTTGCGGAGGCCTGCATGTTCAGGCAACTGGTGAAATAGGTTATTTTAAAATAGTTTCGGAGAGTGCTGTTGCTGCTGGTGTGAGAAGAATTGAAGCAATAACAGGTCTGCGGGCAGAGCAGTACTTTATTGACCAGACTCATCTTTTGAACCAGATCAAGGCACTATTAAAAAACCCAAAAGATCTTTCCAGGTCAATCGAATCTTTGTTGGAGGAAAACTCCCTCTTAAAAAAGGAGATCGAGAAAAGTGTATTTGAACGTGTAGCGAACCTGAAAGATGAGTTAGCGGCCAAAGCTGAAAATATTAATGGGATTAATTTTATTGCACAGCGTATTGACTTTGCTCATCCTGATGCGGTAAAAAACCTTGCCTTTTCCTTAAAGGAGATAGTGGAGGACTTATTCCTTGTTCTTGCTTCGGAAGAAGCTGGTAAACCTGGTCTAACAGTCATCATTTCAGATAATTTGGTAAATACCAGGGGTTTGAATGCAGGTAACATTGTTCGTGAATTAGCTAAAAATATTCAGGGTGGAGGCGGTGGTCAACCTTTTTACGCAACTGCCGGTGGTAAGGACAGTTCGGGTTTAGATAAAGCAATCTTACAGGCAAAGGAGCTGATTAGTAAAGTTTAAAGTTTTATAATTAAGTATATTTTCGAATCCTCAAAATTAAATAGCTGTATGGCTTATATTTTGAGGGTTTTTTTATTCTATCCTGTTTTTAAGAAAGATTTTGATTTTATAAAAGGAACAGGTTGCTCAAGATAATTTGAAACTATATCATGGAGCTGAACAAACACATTCAATGCGTATACTGCCCGTTTTTGATCGTTATTTTTCGCTTCCTTAAAATACCTTCTGACATGGACCATGTAGCAGATCAAGGTGAAATCTTCGTTTACGGCAAGAGTCTCAAACAATGGTATTCGTCCAAGTATAGATAGGTCAGTTATATCGATCTGAAAGAAGGTTTGGATTAGTTCAGTCTATGGGATGTTATCTTTGGTTTACTGCCAGAGAAAAATTAACAATAGCTAATATCAATTAATTGATTTAATAATAAACGCGGTTCTCCGGTTTAATTGTCTGCCTGTTTCTGTAAGGTTATCTGCTATAGGGCTGCTTTTTCCATATCCTTTATAGCTTAATCTGGATGAATTTATTTTGTTACTGATCAAATAGTTATAAACTTCTTTAGCGCGATTTTCTGAAAGTAATAAGTTAATTTTATCGGTACCGACGTTATCGGTGTGACCATTTATTTCAATGCTCACTGTTGCATTTTCATTTAGAAAACGAATCAATATAGCTAGGTCAGATTTGGATTCCGGCAGTAAGCTATACTTATCGGTGTCAAAGAATATGTTCTTTAATGTGGCTTCTTCCTGTACCTTAATAGGTTTCAGTTTTACATCTAGAATAAAAGGTGCTCGATCATTCTGAGTTTCCAATGCTAAATTTTCAGAGTATACCATATATCCTTTTTTGAATATAGTCAGTGCATATTTAGAATCCTGAGGTAAGGTGGCCAGGAATTTTCCATTATTGTCTTCGTCATCTTCAAATGCTGGCTTTCCAGTTTTAAGATCGACTATCGTAACCTGTGCAGATAATGCCTTTTGGGTATCAAAATCAGTGATGCTACCCTTTACGTAGGTTACTTTTTTAGGTTTGAATGCATCATTCAATTTGAATGAATAGATATCCATACCGCCATAACCACCTTTAATATCTGAGGAGTAGTAGGCTGTATTTCCATCAGTGCTTACCATAAACCCACTTTGTTCTTTGGCTGTATTGATGGGGTATCCCAGATTTGTGGGTTGCTTCCATTGTCCGCTATCTTCCTGTACGCTCATAAATATGTCCTGCTTCCCTAATCCAGGCCAACCTTCGGATGAAAAATAGAGGGTTTTATTGTCGGGATGTATATATGGTGAATGCTCATCATAAGGGGTATTGATATTTGGACCCAGGTTTTTGGGTTCAGACCACTCTCCGTCAGGTTTGAGTTCTGCACACCAAATGTCATTACCTCCATAGCCTCCTTTTCTGTTGCTTACAAAGTAGAGCCTTTTGCCATCTGCGTTAAGTGCAGGTTGCGATTCCCAGGACTCTGTATTTAATGGTGAACCGGGATTATAGGTAACACTCCAGTCTTTACCATTCTTTTTGCTGAGGTATATATCGCAGCTTCCTTGTCCGTCGGGCCGGTTGCAAGCAGTAAAAAATAAGTAAACACCATCAGGAGAGATGCATTGAGCACCTTCATTGTAGGACTCTGTATTGATATTGGAGCTTAACGAGGTAGCAGGTTTCCACCCTTCTGAAGTCTTTTCACTTTCATAAAAATCCTCATTGTTTTTGGTTCGCCTGGTAAATATAATTTGTTCATTATCGGCAGTAATGCTGGGAAAATACTCTTGGTTAGGGGTGTTGATACTAGCACCCAGATTGATGGGATCAAAAGGAACGGGCTTGCGGACTGCATTCATCCCGTACCTGCAGTCCTGAATATATTTCTCTATTTGTAATTTGCTTTTGTCTGTCAGTTTGGGCGATTGGGCATATTTAGTAAACCAAGGCAATGCTTCGGCGTAGTTGCCGCTGTAGAAATTGCTAATAGCAAGGCCATAAAAGGTTAACGAATTAAAGTTCGGGTCTATCTTAAGCACTGATTCATAGCTTGCCTTAGCCTCTGTATAGGCTTCAGTAAGCCGGTATATATCACCTAATTGCTGGTAAGCTGATGCGAAGTGAGGATCTTCCTGTACTGCTTTTTGCAGCAGCGTAATCGCATTGCTGTATTGTTTTTTACGAATATGCGAGCCTGCCTGCTCATAGGCTTGCTTAGCGGAACGAACTTGTGTGATTTCTGGTTGCTGCGCATCTATCGTCAGGCTATATAAGACGAAGAATCCTGTTAATAAAAGCTGATGCGAATAGAACATTTCACCTAATATAGGAGAGTTATTTTACATATAGTTAATGAAGAATTAATTTCATATGTTCTCATATCCTGGCAGTAGCTGTAGGGCTGATTTTCATTAGCCGGAATGATGCTTTAAAATTACCAGACAGTACCTGTAGAATGGGAAGCTACACCTTTTGAAGGATCATTTCCCACTAAGGAATGTTCAGGAATTTGTGGGTTTGCAGAGAAATCTCCCATCTTGGGTTTTCTTTCACGTAATCAATAATCAAAGGGATGATTTCCTTCGACTTAGACCACTCGGGCTGTAGATAAAGCTTGCAGCCTTCTGAAACCAGGTCCGCATGAGTTTCCGCCCAGGCAAAATCGCTTTTGTTAAACACGATTACTTTAAGTTCTCCGGCATGTGGGTAAATAGAAGAATCAGGTGATTTGAATTTCTTTGGAGATAAACAAATCCAGTCCCAGAAGCCTGATAAAGGGTAAGCACCTGACGTCTCCACAAAGGTTTTAATGCCTTTGTTCTGAAGTTCAGAGGTCAGATAATCAAGATTATACATTAAGGGTTCCCCACCTGTAATCACTACGGTCTTTCCGGGGTACTTTTTCGCATTGGCTACAATTTGATCTACTGGGGTAAGGGGATGAATTGATGCATCCCAGCTTTCTTTGACGTCGCACCAATGGCAACCTACATCACAACCTCCAAGCCTAATAAAATAGGCTGCTTTTCCACTATGGTAACCTTCGCCCTGTATGGTGTAAAACTCCTCCATTAATGGGAGTAAGGTTCCGTCTTCCGGTACTTTTTGAATCATTTTATTGTTAAGGCTGCAAATGTACTTATTGAAATAAAAGATATAGGCAGTGAAATGTCATTATTATTTTAGTAATGGCGATCCTAGTAAAGTAGACCTTATTTAGATATTCAGGATAACTTAGATATTCATCTATTTATAAGTTGATTGAAGTGATTTTGCTTAATCAAATTGGCTGAACTATATAATAGTATACTATATTGTTGTTTTGTTACACTTAATCAAACCAGCGGAAAGTTAGAATACGTTACCTTGTTTTTGGTTTCTTAAGCTCAATCAAACAAAGGGAACGTAACTTATTATTAGTCTTCCAAGCTCAATCAACCCAAATCCATTAGAGGTAATAGAAGTTTTCCAAGTATCCCTGCTTCTAAAATAAATTAAGGATAGATCTCTTTTTTAGCAGAGGCTAATGTATTTTTCAATAAACCAACAATCGTCATTAATCCAACTCCCCCTGGTACAGGTGAAATCCAGGATGTTTTAGGTGCTACATTTTCAAAGTCTACATCACCATATAACTTAAATCCCGATTTAGTCTTAGTTGATACCTCTGTGTTAATACCTACATCAATAACTACAGCTCCTGGTTTGACCATGTCTTCCGTAATGAAGTTCTTTTTGCCAATTGCTGCAATAATAATATCTGCAGACCGGACAACATCTTTCAGGTCTTTGGTGCGACTATGTGTTAGCGTTACTGTACAATTGCCCGGGTAATCATTTCGGGCCATGAGGATACTAATGGGACTGCCTACTATGTTACTTCTGCCAACTACCACACAATGTTTTCCTGATGTCTCTATTTTATATTCTTCGAGCATCATCAGAATGCCATAAGGAGTCGCCGGAACAAAGCAAGGAAGGTTTCGCATCATTCTTCCCAGGTTAACGGGATGGAAACCATCAACATCTTTTCTAAAATCAATTGCTTCTGTAACTTTTTCAGGGTCAATATGTTTAGGTAATGGTAACTGAACAATCAGTCCATCTACTTCTTCGTCCTTATTGATTTCTTTAATCTTAGCTAATAGTTCAGATTCAGTTACGGAATTATCGTAACGGTAGAGGGAGGATTTAAATCCAACCTTCTCACAGTTCCTCATCTTACTGGCAACGTAAGTTTCACTTCCACCATCATGACCCACTAAAATGGCAACAAGATGGGGTTTCCTGCCAAGGATTGCCAATACTCCGGCAGCCTCAGCTGTTATTTCTTCTTTAAGTTTTTCGGATACGAATTTACCGTCTAATAACTGCATGGTTCAATTATAGAAATGTGCTGAATTTAATATGATCTAGTCTAATTTAAGTACGGCCATAAATGCGGATTGAGGAATCTCTACATTTCCAACCTGGCGCATTCGCTTCTTACCCTTTTTCTGTTTCTCAAGCAGCTTACGCTTACGTGAAATATCACCACCATAACATTTAGCAGTAACATCTTTTCGTAGTGCCTTTACTGTTTCACGGGCAATTACTTTAGCACCAATTGACGCCTGTATAATAATCTCAAACTGTTGTCTTGGGATAAGCTCTCTCAGTTTTTCGCAGATGCGCTTTCCGAAGTCATATGAATTTGCCCGGTGAATCAATGAGGATAAAGCATCAACAGGCTCACTGTTTAAGCGGATATCCAATCGAACCAGGTCTGACTTTCGGTAACCAATCTGATGGTAGTCAAATGAGGCATATCCTTTGGAAATAGTTTTCAGTCGGTCGTAGAAGTCAAATACAATTTCTCCCATCGGAAGTTCAAAGATCAACTCCACACGATCTGAGGTTAGGTAAGATTGATTGATGATGATTCCTCTTTTTTGAATGCAAAGGGACATGATCGGACCAACGAATTCTGATTTTGTAATGATGTTCGCTTTTATATAAGGCTCTTCAACAGAATCTATCTTACTTGGATCGGGAAGATCCGAAGGATTATTAACGTGAACTACTTCCTGACGGGTGGTATGCGCAATATAGGATACGTTGGGGACTGTCGTAATTACAGTCATGTCGAATTCCCGTTCCAGTCTTTCCTGAATGATCTCCATATGGAGCATGCCAAGAAATCCGCAACGGAAACCAAACCCTAAAGCGGCAGATGATTCAGGTTCAAATACAATAGAGGCATCATTTAGCTGAAGCTTGTGCATGCTTTCGCGCAACTCTTCAAAGTCGTCAGTATCCACTGGATATATTCCTGCAAATACCATGGGTTTTACTTCTTCAAAACCTTGAATGGCATCAGTAGAGGGACGATCAACCTTAGTGATCGTATCACCCACTTTAACTTCACGGGCTTCTTTGATTCCAGAGATGATATATCCTACATCACCTGTCCTTACTACATCCCTTGGTTCCTGATTGAGTTTCAAAATTCCAACCTCATCTGCAATATATTCCTTGCCTGTAGCAATGAATTTAACTTTATCACCCTTTCTAATTTCTCCATGCACAACCTTGAAATAGGCAATGATACCACGGAAAGAGTTAAATACAGAGTCAAATATTAATGCTTGCAACGCACCTGTTTCATTTCCTTTAGGAGCAGGAACGCGGCTTACAATCGCTTCCAGTATTTCATGAACGCCTAGTCCGGTTTTACCCGAAGCCGGTATGATGTCCTCTCTCTTGCAACCTATAAGTTCGATGATCTGATCTTTCACTTCTTCAGGCATTGCTCCCGGAAGATCCATTTTATTTAAGATGGGAATAATTTCCAGGTCATGCTCCAGAGCCAGATAAAGATTAGAGATAGTTTGAGCCTGAATTCCCTGAGAAGCGTCTACTATTAATAAGGCGCCTTCGCATGCAGCGATAGAACGGGAAACTTCATATGAAAAGTCGACGTGTCCCGGTGTATCAATCAGGTTAAATATGTAGTCTTCGCCATTAAGGCTATAGTTCATTTGTATGGCATGGCTCTTTATCGTGATTCCTCGTTCACGTTCCAGATCCATATTGTCAAGCAATTGAGCCTGCGCGTCACGCTTGCTGATGGTATTAGTATATTCTAATAACCGATCGGCCAAAGTACTCTTGCCATGATCGATATGTGCAATGATGCAAAAATTACGGATATTCTTCATTCGTAGTGCAAAGATAATTGATTGATGTTACATTTTCGTCAGATGTGACAGAAAGGCGTATAAACTCGTAAAAGGGCCTAATTATAAGAATTAGCGCTGCGAAATTATATTTTGTTTTATTTGTAACTTAATGTTAATGAACATATTGTATTATATTAAATCAATCATCACTTCATGTAGGTATAAAATAGAGTGAGTTTAGAGCTACAATGGCCAAATTAAATTCTGATTTGTGAATTAATCTACTATAATATAATGTTTTATATTAAGATAGGTAAATGATTAGTTTAATGCTATTTACTAGGTTTCATATCGATGCCATGTGTTTGAAAAGTCATCATTCATCCTTTCAAACCTGCTTACTACGGTAGAAATGAACTCTTCATCCAACAGTTCAAAGACTCCGTTTAAGCCATTCAATAAATCTATTTCAGCTAATTTATAGGTTTGCTCCAGATTTCCTTTCTCAAATTTAATGATGAATTTACTGTTCATTGAAAAAATGGTAATCTTACAATCCGGTCTGGGTAACTCAGCAACTACTCGCATAAATCAAAGATATGTATATTTAGATGATGTTCTCCAAAGGATCTTTCCCGGATAATGCACCCATGCTTTTGATGATTTTAAACCTCGCAAAAAGCTCTTCACTATACCAGTTTTCCTCTCTTGTCTTTTTGATTACTTCTCTATGCTCTGCAGATCCATAAGCAAATGCTTTAACGTCTTCCGCAGATTGCCATACCGAAAATGTGGCTTGTTTATAAACTGGCGCTTCTCCAATACCAAAAGAAGTAATATACCCTTTTGCTTTAAGCATGAGCTGAGCTACAGGATCTACATTGGACCAAAATCCTTTCAATTTAGAAAGTCGTATAGTGGCGCGTGTTAACACGGCGATTGGACCATTGTAAGTAGTTTGATTGAAATCTTTTCCAAAAGGTGTTTGGTTATCCCAGGTGCCATGACTGATGAGCGGTTCACATAATACCGTCCATTTCTCCTGAGTGAAATTGGTCCACCAGCGACTTATAAAGGATTTAGAATAAAAGGCATCAAAGTCTTCCTGGTTTTTCCAAACTGCTAAAAGTGCCCATTGCTGCAAATCAGGAGAAAGATCAAACGTTCCATTGCGACCAGAGCCCATTAACCGATAGAAGGTGCATTTTTTATTTAAAGACATTGGAAGCCGGTGTATAGCCATGGCTAAAAAAGCAAAGGGAATATATCGACGGGGGTATCGGATTATAGTAAGAGAGACAATCATCAGGTTTTAAATAAATCTTAAGATTTGGTATAAAAATAGGCATAAAAAAAGGGCCGTAAAGCCCTTTTTAATATCATAATTCTAATTAAATAAATTTATTCACCAGAGATACCAAAACTAACTTTAGGAATATGTTTGTCTATTTCCCATCGGCCGGTTCCTTCTTCACCAATAACTTCGAATAACTCAAGAATTCTACGTGCAACATATTCCTCTTCCACTTGTTCTTTAAGGAACCATTGTAGAAACTGGAAGGTGACATAATCATTCGCCTTCTGACATCTGTCCGCAATTCGGTTAAAATTTGAAGTTACCTGAATCTCCTGTTGAAGTGCCATTTCAAATACTCCTTTAAAGGAATCAAATTCCTGAGGGATATTTATAACTTCGGGAGAAACTGCACTTCCTCCAAGATCATTTACGTATCGAAACAATTTAAGCATGTGCTCTCTTTCTTCTCCTGATTGTTTTTCCAGATAACCTGCGCTGTTATCATAACCATTCCGGTCGCACCATGAAGACATGGCAAGATATAAAGAAGAGGAATATGCTTCCACTTTGATTTGCTCGTTAAGTAAGGTTTCTATTTCTTCTGTAAGAGAAGTTCTTAATCTAAGAAGGTCTTTCATAGTCGTATACTTTTTATCTAATATACAAAATAAAAAGAAAATGTTTTAAAAGTGGGTTGGTATTTGTTATTTGGGGTAAGTCCAAATCCCTGTCAAGCAAATTGCAGCTGACTGGTTTTAAGAAGAGTATTAAGATGAAGGATAGTTTTTGCTCCTCCCAGAATGCGCTGTAAGCGGATTGTATCACTCATCGTTAATAGGAAACAGGTTTCCGTGTACAAAGGCATTAAAATAGCGATATCAGCATGTCGCGCAGTGTTTGATGCCATATCATGAAGATTTATTGCAAACACGCGTTTAGTGAAATCAATGAAATTAGTAGGTTTGAATGCAGTAAACCGCCCAGCATATTCCAATATGAAATGATTGGTTTGATCACATTGATAGATAGATCCAAATTCAGTTTTGAAAATCTCAATAAGATGAGTATTAATTTTGGCTTGCATTCCTGTATACATTAACACAAACTTACTATTAGTTTATAATTGATCCAAATAATAATAGCGCTTTTTTGTAATTATTCTAAATAAAAGTTTTAATTGAATGTTTTGTGGTTTTAAATGATGAGGCATTTACGTCTTACCTTCTTTTATCAGATAGTTTTAATTGAATGTTTCGTGGCTTTAAATGGGATATCACGCTTTTGAAGCTAGACAATATCAACAAAGATACATTATACTCAATGCTTTTGAGAGAAGCTTTGCTTTGGCTTTATTTTGCTAAACTTTTATGAAAGAGGAAAAAGAAGCTGTTTTTAAGAGCATGTATAAAAATCATTAAATAAATGTATCATGCCTATAAATCATCGGTCTACAGATTAAATTAGTTAAACAAATTACTAATTTTCAAATAGAAATCAATTTTTTAAAAAAATATCCTCAAAATACCAGCATATGATCATGGGCATGTTGAGGATATAAAATATTGATTACTAGCTTTCTGCAAGCTCATAGCAGCCAATATCTTGTTTCAATTAAACCACTAATCCCTTGTGGACCTGCTTCCACTTCTGGTAGGTCTGCTATTGGAAGAAGAGCCTCGGCTGTCATTAGATCTTTCGGGACTTTGAACTCTCTCAGCAGGTCGGTTTACCTGAGGCGTTGCCTGACCAGGTCTTTCCTGTGGTTGACCTTCTTGAGTTTGAGTCCTTCTTTGTTGCTCTACCTGCCTTTGCGGAGGAGTTTCTGCAGAAGGTGTACGTTGTGGTGTCCGTGTAACTCTATCTGGAATTTCCCTTGGAGTATTCGTTTCAGCTGGTCTGCTCGTCTGAGGGGCTCGTGTGACTCCATTAGAATTTTTATTAGAGGTATTCGTTTCAGCTGGTCTGCTTGTCTGAGGACTGCGTGTAACCCTATCGGATGTATTATTTGGAGCATCGGTTCTGTCAGTTCTCAATGGTCGGTTTTCCCAGCGATTAGTGGAATTTCCATTTTGACCTCTTGGAGTGGCATCCGTGTTGTTGCCATTCCTGTTGACTGTACTGGGGGTCCTACCGGTAATAGTGCCAGGACGGGTATTCCTGCCATCCCGATTGTCTCTATCATTAGTTGGACGACCATTCCGGTTATCTTCGTATCGGTTCGAATTGTTTCTACCGGTCACTTCCGGACGATAAATGCGTAATGAACCTCTGTCGGCAACTGCTCTTCCCGGTCTGTTAGAGCCATATACCTGATGTACATCTACTCTACGCCTTGTAACCCGTTCCATTTCTCTACGGTCGGGACCTGAAAAATAACGATGGTTATTGTTGACGTATATATTATTAATTACGGTTGTTCTTCCATAGATACCTGAATATCTATGTCTTGGTAAACAATAATTGTAAACCGAACGATTGGTAATATAAAGTTGTGGCACAAAGATCCAGCGAGATAATGGAATATTGATATTGATGTCGATCAAAAGACCAGGACTCAAGGGAGCCCATCCATAGTATCCTCCACCAGAGCGCCAGTTTACCCATGCCGGTCCCCATTCAGATCCTGGAATCCATAACCAGCCATAATAATCGTCAAATATCCAGCGTCCATAATGAAAGGGAGCCCAACCCCAGTCATAATCAGATACCCATGTATTTCCATACTCAGTGACAACCCATTGGCCTCTTGTTCCGTAAGGTTGAAAATCTTCCTCTACATCCGGTACCCAAACCTGGCCGTAGTCTTCGTAATTAACCCATTCTCCATAAGGATAGAGTTCGTCATAAAAAGTTTGGAAAGATACACGGGCACCGGGCTGTGACACCATGCCTGCTGTACCTTTCGTGCTGCCGATTACTGTAATTAGTAATCCTAGCATTAATAAGCGTTTTAAATCTTTCATCTGTGTGTGTTTAAATGATTAGAGAGGAATTGAGTATAAAGGTTTATTCCCAGTTTCCTTTTAACTAATTTGTTACGTGTGTTACATACAAGACGAAAGAAAACAGCATTAGGTTACAAGGTAAATGGGATATATACTATTTAATAAGCGCGAAGAAGCAATTTGATTTTAATCTTTTAATTGGGTATTGGGAAAACATAGTTGTGGCATTCAACAGTAATAAGCAAGTTTAGTTTACTCCGATAATAATATATGAGGAAAATAACGGATTTGAAATTAAGATCAGTATGCAATTCAAGTTTAACCTTGTAATAGGATATCGAACTGTTTTATAATAACTTGCAACAAAAAGAGATATTGAAAAAGCAAAAATAAATGTATTTAAAGCGCCCTGTCAGGAAAATAACCTAACACGGAGCTTTATAAATTAAGCCAGTTCAGCAGATTTTGCCCATAAATTTATAGACGCATCTACTGCATACTGATCAATTTGTGCTAGTTCATCAGGAGTAAAGCTCATATTGTCAATAGCTTTTACACAATCTACTACTTGCTCCGGACGACTTGCACCAATCAGCGCCGAAGTAATGCGCCCATTTCTTAGTACCCAGGCAATAGCCATTTGCGCTAAAGTCTGACCCCGTTGTGCAGCAATTGCATTCAGTGACCTGATATTATTCAAGTTTTTCTCATTTAGAAACTCGGGCTTCAGAGATGAATTTTGAGTCACTCTGCTACCTTCAGGTACTTCCTTTAAATACTTATCTGTCAGCATTCCCTGAGCTAAAGGAGAAAAAACTATCGATCCGATTCCTGCGTCTTCCAGAGTATCCACCAAACCATCCTCTTCAATCCAACGGTTCAGCATAGAGTAACTTGGCTGATGAATGATGAAAGGTGTTTTCAAGTCCTTTAAAATAGAAATGGCCTCAAGCGTACGTTGAGAATTATATGAAGAGATGCCAACATATAAGGCACGTCCCGACCGTACGATATGATCAAGAGCCGTCATAGTTTCTTCAAGTGGGGTATTGGGATCGAAACGATGCGAGTAGAATATATCTACATAATCCAGACCCATCCTTTTAAGGCTCTGATCGCAACTGGAAATAAGATATTTGCGACTTCCCCATTCCCCATAAGGACCAGGCCACATACCATAGCCTGCTTTCGAAGAAATAACCAGTTCATCACGAAGATTAGAAAAATCTTCCTTTAAAATACGCCCAAATGCTGTTTCTGCACTTCCTGGAGGTGGCCCGTAATTATTAGCAAGATCAAAATGAGTAATCCCAAGATCAAAAGCCTGTCTGCATATCGCTTTTTTGTTTCTATGATCAGCGTCTTCGCCGAAGTTATGCCATAAACCCAAAGAGAGGGCAGGTAATTTTAAACCGCTTTTTCCGCAATGATTGTAAATCATTTTGTCATAGCGATCTGGAGAAGGTGTCCATTCCATAAAATAAAACTTTTAATATATTAAGATGCAAATTGACGAAAAGTTTTGTCATTTTAACTTAAAAGGTTCGTCTCTTTATTGATTCGCATTAAACTTTTCTCTGTATTCTGAAGGAGGCATAACCATGTTTTTTCTTAAAGGCCTTTGAATCATTATATTCAGAACTAACAATCACTTCCATCGTGTGCAGATCCGTTTGCACTAAAAGCTTATTAGCCGCTTCCACACGGGTCTACTTTACAAATAAATATAGCATTTTTGTTTTATTGAATTTTAAACTAATCCCTTACAATACGTATCCCAATAACTAATCATTAGCTTTTTTCCGTAGCTACTAAAGTGTCTTCCCATTCCCGGAGTAGGTGTAAACTCGCCAAATACCGCTCCCTTAGAAGAAGCATAGAAGTCTAAACGTACAAAAATACCATATGCTTTGCTTAATATCTTAGCCTGAGAAATAATTTCATCCCAACATTTTGGTGGTTTTTGTCCATCTACCACTGGGTATTTAAGATGCAGGGCTTCCATTTTGTTCCAGTGCTCATCATAGAAATTACCTTGTCCTTTACTGGGACTAAACCTCTTAATCGCATGGCAACTAGCTATTTTACCATTGAAACAAAGAAGCTTATAGTCATCCAAAATAGCGTGCTCTCCATCTTCGTTTTCCAGAAACTCTTCAATAAGAAATTCTAAATCAGGATTTTTAGCTACTTCAGCACTTAGAATACTTCTGATCTCTTCTGCTGTATACCTTTTTTCGTTAAAGAGATTCAATCCATACTCCATCACAAAAACAAGATTTGAAGAGTGACCAACAGTAGGACGTATCACATAGTATGGGGGCAAGGTTTCAAAATTAATCTGTTGCACATCCGAACCTTTCCAATATAAGTCAGCTACTTTGCAGCCATGTTTTATGGCGAACTCTCTTGCATTATACTTATTACTTAATTTCCGCTGCCAGTATGGTACATCTTTCCATTTTTCCATGGAGTCCTGAGCGCGCATAGGCGTGTTCCTAATCCGCTCAGCATTAGTGTCACTCCAAAATATATGGTGGCGATGTTGAATTCTTTTAGGTACTTCTCCAAGATTGCTCAAGTATTTTTTGATAGGTTTAAACATACTAATTGAAACTATGTATTGGTAGATATTGAGGCAAATGCAGATTTATTATAAAATTTATAAATTCAATAACTTATTATAAAACTCAGACATTTAAACGCTTCAATTGTTTTTGTAATCTGAATATAATAATTGCCGCTCTAACGAAGAGCGGCAACTTAACCTCAAAACTAAAAAATTACGCTAAAAAAGGAGTAACAATTTGAAGTACCTGATCTTTGGTTAGTGGCTCATCAAACGCTTCTGAAGCGGCATTTGCAGAAATAGCCTGACCGTTAATATTTGTTATTTCTAGCATAGCCTGCATAGTAGTTTCTTCACCGGCATACACGTTATTGACAACCGCGCCTATACCTGAATTGTTAAGCGTAATCCATGGTTTAACATCAGCTCCTTGAGCTTTGCGCATCTGCCTGATATGAGAAGCATGTCTGGCTTCCACAGAATGAATATTCAAAGCAGCTGTTAACACACCAGCATTACCTTTCAAATTTCCAGCCTGGCCTTTATAAGCCCGTACACCAGTGTCTTCAAAAGCCTGAGCTACCGCTAAAAAGGTATCATAATTACTAAAAACAGTCGGAAATGTTCCCTTAGCCGTAAAATCAAAAGAAGGTTTAGTAACTGGTGTTGTGCCTAAAGAAGTGATCGTATCCTGCAAGAACTTCACATGCGCTTTTTCATGCTGACAGATTGTAGTAATGGCGCCCATTGGTGCACCAGAAGGAATTAATCCTGCACTTTTTAACCCAGTGTCGTAAAAATCAGACTCCAGATATTCCAGTGTTAAGGCAAACTGAAGTACATCAACTATAGTACCAGTAGTCTGTCCGTATGCCTTATTAAACATAGAACCCAATGCCAGCGGTACTGCCGACAAAGCAACCTTAGAGCCAATATTGAAGAAGTTTTTCATTGCTTTTCTTCTCGGACTGATACGATCATAAATGTTTGCATCAACCTTTTCAATTTCATCAATAATATTTTGAATGTTCATAATGGTAGTTTTATCCTGGAAGTGTATTTAAATTTAGTTTAGTAACAACATAAGCGCCTGCAATAGCAAACACTTCTTGGGGAGTACGCGATTTATCCAAGCCCATAGCATCAATTACTGTATTATCAGCAAATGTGCCATTACTAATCAAATCACGAATTAAGGCTGCATGCCTGCCTTCAACCGATACTATTTTGCCTGCAAGTACCAGATAATCACCCAGAGCAATATATTGTCCGGCACCATTATAGGCAGATACCCCTAAATCTTCAAAAGCTTTTGCTGTTCCCAGAACGCTGTCCCGGCTATTGAAATTAATTGTACTAAAATTTACCTTCAGCTCAGGAATAGCATTTGCACCGATAGCAGATTTAAAGAATTCACGATGAGCAATTTCGTGATCACGAATATCTGTTAAAAGTGATTTTTCGTTAGCATTCATTGACTCATACGGAAAATTGAGAACCTGAATATAAAAAGCAGCTTCCAGTTGCTCTAAGGCGTAAGCATAGTTTAAAACAGCTGTATCTCCTGTACCAAAAGATACACCCATATCATCACTGTTCATGTCTTTTTTACAACCTGCAGCCAGTAAAGCAATACTTGCGGCACCGGCACCTGCATATTTTAAAAACGAACGCCGTTGAACATTCGCTGTTAAGAATCCATCCACTTTTTCTGAAAGTAGTTGATCTTCTTCATTCTTTAGGTTTTTCATAATTTGATGTTTTAGTTTATTACATCTACGAGAAATTAACTATGTTCGGTTTTAAAAAATATTTATTTTAAAAAAAAATATGAAAGCTTAAAAACTAATAATTAAATATTTAGTTATTGTGGATGAAGTCATTCCATTTTGAGAAAAGATAATATTAAAATAGCGGAGCATGAGCTTATTGAAGGTATTCGCCGAAAGGACAGAATGGCTGCAGAAGCTTTGTACGATATGTATTCTGCTGCAATCTTTGGGGTGATTATCCGTGTGGTTCAAAATCAGGAATTAGCAGAAGACTTACTACAGGATACATTCGTTAAAGCCTGGAATTCATTTACTTCTTATGATGAATCTAAAGGTAAATTGTTCACCTGGATCAGCAATATTGCACGTAATAGTTCAATCGATAAACTTCGTTCAAAAGATTATCGTAACCATAGTAACATCGATAAGATAGAAAATAACGTATATGCTATTGACGAACAGCAGTTCGTAGAGATAAATTCGGATAGTATGGGCGTAAGAGAACTGGTAGAAAAATTAAAACCTCAAGATAAAATAATATTAGATTTGATTTATTTTAAAGGTTATACGCACGTAGAAGTTTCAGATGAGTTACATTTACCCTTGGGAACAGTGAAAACGAGATTACGGTGTGCAATAAATACATTAAAAAGTTTTTTTAATTAAAGAGTGGAAGATATTAAAGCATATATCGAAAGCGGGGTCTTAGAGCTTTATGTTCTGAGAAACCTGACTGATGCCGAAAGACGTGAGGTAGAAGATATGTGCCTTAAATTTCCAGAGTTAAATACGGAATTAAGTCAAATCGAAAACTGTTTATTACAATACTCAAACGTCTATTCGGTTGAACCTCCGATAGCTTCGCGCGATGAATTTCTGTCTTCAATGAATTTTGAAGTGCAAGCAGAACCGCCACAGGAAACTGCAATTGTTAAATTGCCCTCCAGAGATAAAAGTATTAGGTTTTATAAATTTGCCTTCGCTGCCTCTGTCACCTTATTATTAATCTCACTCTTTACTATAGTCAATTTAAATAAAGAGCTAAAAGAGTCTAAAAATGAAATTATAGCACTTCAGAGTTCAAATCAAAAATACGCTTCTCAGGTTAATTACATCGGTAAGGAATTACAGGATAACAAAAAGTTCCTGCAGGTATATCAAAATCCGGAAGAATATAAGCTGGTTACTTTAAAGGGAACGCCGAAAGCTCCTGAAGCAAGTATGAAGGTTGCCTTTAACAATGGCAAACAAGAAGTGCTGATTGATGTTTCATCCTTGAATTTACCGGCTACTGATGCTAATCACCAGTACCAGTTATGGGCCCTTGTTGATGGCAAACCGATAGATCTTGGGGTATTCGATTATACAAGCGGACAACCAGGTTTAACTCAAATGAAGTCTATCGGCAAAGCTCAAGCCTTTGCGGTAACTTTAGAGAAAAAGGGAGGAAGTAAGACGCCAACCTTAACTGAGATGGTCGTTATGGGAGGTGTTTAAGTTTACTTAAACACCTCATCAAGGTCTGTTAAGCACGTAATAACGCTAGCAAATCCTGTTTATTCAATATCTTAACTCCATTATCTGTACGGATTAGTTCATTCATCAATCCCTTTTTCGATTCCTGCATCTCCATTATTTTTTCTTCTATAGTATCCTTACAGATTAACCTCACAGCTACCACATTCTTTTTCTGCCCAATGCGGTAACATCGGTCTATAGCCTGATTTTCCACTGCAGGATTCCACCATGGATCTACGATATACACATAATCAGCAGCTGTTAAGTTCAAACCTGTTCCGCCAGCCTTTAAGCTGATCAGGAATACCCGCACCTCCGGATTATTCTGAAATTCCTGAATCAGCACTTCTCTGTTTCGTGAGGCTCCTGTCAGATAAGTTAAGCCAATTTTTCTTTCATCAAGTTCTTTTCTAATCAAGTCAAGCATCGTTACAAACTGCGAAAAAATCAAAATCTTGTGTCTGCTTGACTTCGTTTCAATCTGTTCAATCAGCGTATCAATCTTGCAGGAAGCGTCCCCTTTCACTTTTTCACCTTTCAGCAGCAGAGGCGAATCACAAATCTGCCTCAACTTAGTCAACCCTTTCAGCACATGCATGGATTTCCTTGGAAGCTCCGAATGGTCAGTAGCCGAAATAAACTCCCTGAATTCCCGCTCATAATCATCATACACCTTACGCTGTTCAGCTTGCATCTCACAGTAGAGGATCATTTCCGTTTTATCCGGCAATTCATTAGCAACCTCTTGTTTAGTGCGCCTCAATATAAAAGGCTTTACTTTCTTCTGCAGTTCGGCGGCCCGTTTACTCACCTTAAATTTATCAATCGGTGAGGAGTAGATATCCTTGAAATACTGCTTGCTGCCTAATAAACCCGGACAGGCAAATGAAAGTTGACCATACAAATCGAAGGTGTTATTCTCAATTGGCGTACCAGTTATTGCAATCTTATTCCGGGAGGTTAGTAGACGAACAGACTTGTACCGTTGCGATTCCGGATTCTTAATATTCTGCGATTCATCCAGAAAAATGTAGTTAAAAGAATAGTCTTTAACAAAGTTGATATCCGATAGTAACGAGCCATACGAAGTTAATATCACCTCATACTCATCAAACCCATGACTGTTTTTCAACCTGTTGCCCCCATAAAGCGTCAACAATTTTATAGAAGGAGCAAACTTTTCTATCTCTGCCTGCCAGTTAAAGATTAGGGAGGTAGGCACCACCAGTAGATTAGTGTTTTGCTTCACCTTCTTTCTTTGTGTAAGAATAAAAGCAATAATTTGAAGCGTTTTACCTAGACCCATATCATCAGCCAGACAACCGCCAAAACTAAAGTCATCCAAAAAGTTCAACCAGTTTAAGCCTTGCAACTGATAGGGGCGAAGCGTAGCCAATAAACCCGCTGGTATTTCTACAGGAGCAATTCCTTCAAAATCAGGTAGCTTCTGCTGAAATAAGAGTAGCTCATTCCTGGCCTCAGCTGTAAAAGCATCATCATCATACAGTTCGGCAAGCGCAGAAAAGTTAATTTTAGGCGTACGAATGGTCTCATCGTCGATTACTTCGCCGGCATGAAAGTAATTTGTAAATTTTGCTATCCATTCCGAAGGTAAAATGCCCATAGTACCATCATCCAGTTGTACATATTTACTTTTATTCCGGATCGCTTTATGCACTTGTTTCAAAGAAGCCTTTCTTTTGCCATAGCTCACGTTAATCTTACTATTGAACCAGTTGATCCCACTTAAAACCTGTATCGAGATCTTCACCTTATTGGCATTCAGTTTATTACCCTCAATTTCATTAAACCCTAAAATAGTGATATGCCTCTCTTTCCAGTCTTCGAAAACCGTCAGGAACCATTCCTCATCCAGAAAATACCGTTTGTGCAAAAAGTAATATTGCAGGCCATTATCCAATTGTTCCTCAAAATGCGCATGCTGCTTTAACAGGAGGGAAGTAAACTGAAGTTCCGCTTCTTCATCACGCTGCACCAAAAAAGGACGACCTTTCGAATCTTCCCCAAAGATCTGCTTCCTGCTACGGATAGGAATCTCAACTTCCCCATAACGAATTACCGGGATAAGCATCACATGCTGGCCAAAGTCAGACAAAAATATAATCCGTTCAATGTCCGCATTAAAACCCTGTTCCATAATCTGTTCCGGAGAAGCCACCTCGATATCTGTATAATTGATACTTACCCGTTCTTCCAGTTTACTTAAAATGGTGTTTTTGAAATCTTTATACTTAGACTGATGAATTAGCGGATGATTCGCCTTTCTTTTAAGGAAATTGATGATGTCTAATGTATTCAGAAAATCAATCAGGTAGAGCGTATTTTCAACTAGTATAAAATAAGTATGTTTAATAACCAGGTCTTCAATATCATATGTACGGGCCCCAATCTCCAGGCTTCCAGTCACTTCATAAAACTGGCCTTTCTTGCTGACCATTAATTTGATTTCACTTACCGTGGTTGTACTCACCCGTACTGATTGCACAGATAAGGCATTTATGCTCTCCGCAATATCACTGTTATGAATATAAAAAAGGAAGTTGAGCGGATTTTTTACAATAGCCTTTAAGCTGTTGATGGCAGGTTGAGTAACCTTTGAATCGACATTATTCTGAAACCTGGAAAGCGCAGTGAAGAACTTAATTGCATCCGCTTCGTCCGTTTCCCATATTAAATCAAGCGGATTTACTGGTTTTAGTGGATTTTTAATCTTACCATCTTTAGTTTGCTGCGCCTCATAGAGTTCAATAAACAGATGTTTATAATATTTATGCTGCTTGAGGACAACCATTCTTAAACTACCTTCAGCCAAATAATCCTTCGGCATAACAGGCTCCTGTGTGGACGTTAATTGATCCTTTAAAAGAGTCAAACTCTCTTTGGTTACCGGCAGAAGGGTATTTAAAATCGGTCGGATGGCCAATTTTTTATCTATATATTCGATCAGGAAATAACGATCCAGATCAGGATCATGCTCCAAACCATAATCCAAAGCAAATTTTCTTAATTTTTCATGACGTAATGAACGGTCAAAAAATACCCGCAATTCATTGCGCTGTAATACACTAGCTAACACCAGCGATTGATGCTCGCACAAATTAGTTTTTTTATCTGCACAAGTGCAGGAGATGCTCAGTTGATTTAAGCCCTGCTTTAATTTGATTACAGGAAAAGCATCTGCACTATATTGAAGCATAAAAGAACCTTCATCTACAACAAGATACTGGGGAATAACCAGATTGATGGATTGAAGTAGGAAATCCGCATTTACACTATGCTGAGTAATTAGCTCTTCCGACAATGTCGGTAAAGTAAGACCACTAAATAGGTATTCGTCGTCCTGATCTGTTGTTGCTATTCCCAATTTATACCTTTAAATATATTCCTTTATGTGGATCCGTAATAGGTTCCGCTACAAAGATGCATTCAAAGAAACCTCAAAGGAAATGAATCTGCAAATTTATATTGCTAAACTTCTTCGCTTGGTGCAGTATTGTTAAATTCGTCAATAAGGTGTATTGCCCGCTTATAGTCCACATCTGACACAATCAGTTTAAAAGGATTTACACCACCAGCCGAAACTACCCAAGGCTCAATAGTGCCCATTAGTCCGTTTTTGATATAGGACTGAATTTGGTTGTCCTCTAAAACATGCTGTATCATAGTCGCTTTCCATAATTCGCCTTCAAAAACTTCAACTAACTTGGTTTTATCTTGTTCCATTTTAATATTATCTTGTTCCAATATTAAATAAAAAAAACAGCATGATTCAGTTTTTTTCACTTACTTGCCTTTCTTTGTTCTCCTACAGCTTCATTTGTCTAAATCTACCTACTTAAATCTATTATGATGAATAAGAACGCTATAAAAAGCTTTAGCATGGTACCAGGCTACAAGGTTTTGGTAATTTTTGTCTTGTTTTTTTATTGCTTTACCTCCATTGCACAGGAAAATAAGATGGAAATCCGAATATATCATGTAATAATCAAGACAAAATGAAGATCCGTTCGCGGTGATCTTGAGCGATGCACGCCAACGAAAGTTTTTGTTTTAGAGAAGAATGATGTTTATACTGCTGTTAATGCCTCCGAAATAAAAAGCATCAAAATAAAGGAATACCCCAGCAAGCGACGCACAATTAAAATCCCGGTTTTAGAACCCAAGCCTTCAGACTATACATCAGAAGGCCTTTTAAGCAAAGAGTATTTGGATTCAGCGCCATCTGTGGGCGATCAGATCGCTTATACAACAGTGGGTATATTAATTACAGGTATTTACGGTCTTTTATACAATCAGTTTAATAACCTTGCTGTCTTTAAACCTAAATCAAATCTAACGAATTATCAGAAGCAGGTCCATGACATGAGCCAATATGCAATATATAACCAAAATAGCCCGCAATATGACATTGAGTTGCTCAGGAAGGAAAGTTCTGCACTTTAATGGAAAATCGAGGTAACAATAATTCAATCACATTCCTATAACTAATTTGAAAACTTAAAAACAAATGGCAGTTTTTTAATCTAACTATCCTATACTATTATTAGCGTTTCAGGTAAAATTTCATCTGTGGGTTTATTTATACGCTTGAGTCTCCATAACCAATAAATTCCTCCCAATGGTATCCCAAACGCCCAAAATGAACTCAAATAACCCATTAAGCCAAAACTAAATCCAAAGAGAAGCTGAAAATTAAAATAGGTGATTGAAAGTCCACCGACTGCTTTGTATGCTATTGTTGGACAATTTAAAACAATTACTGCTATATATTTGACCCATTTCTTCTTTAACTCACTTTGTTTGATTTGCCTGATTACAAAAATGTTAAAGATAGGTATACATAAAGCTAGCAATCCAAATAACCAAAATTTGACCATAGATGGGATAGGTATTCCCATTTCAACAATGTTGATATTTAATATTTTTTTTGACTTATCATCAAACAGTACCCTGAATACCCCAAATTTGTCTTTATCAGAAAACTGGATAAAAACTAATGTGGTATTAGGAGGAGTGTTATCTTCTCTACCAGATGAAAATGTCTTTTCAGCCTTCATAAATGAATATTCTAGCTGCATACCTGAATTACGAACAAGTAATCCTCTAAAATTCTTTAAGCCATTTCTTAGCGTATTAATTTCAGTCTTTGTGGCCATATCATGTTTCATTGCCATTCCTATGATGCATTTGTTATAATCTCTTTTTAATAAATTATCAATGAAAAGTTTGGTTGTATCTTTATACTTGAAGGTGTTACTAATAAATTCACAGCTTGTCAGTGATAGGCACATTAGCGCAATTAGAAAGATTTGTTTTAATTTGAGCATCGATTTATAATCTTTAATGGGTATGATTTTAGGAGTTAAAATAATTCCAGGCCTTTTAAATAATTAGAATGTAGAATTAGTACTTGCTTTTCAAAGGACGATGTTGTTCTGCAAACATTTAAAGGAGAGATTTTTTTTATAATCTGAAATGTCAAGATTTCATTTGACGAAACTAGATAAATTTCTAACCAACGGGAAAACGCTTCGTAACATTGTTGATACTTATTTTTAATACTAAAGACTCATATACTGTTTATAATGTTTCAATTTAGTATACTTGGAACTAAAGATTAGCTATAGAAATAGGTATCTGGAGCTTTTGGCTATTTAAAAAGTAAAGATCATGTAGCCTTTAACCGGGTCATAAAATCCTTTGTAAGTCAGGGTGGAGAGCTATACTAAACGATTTTAGAGCGGGGAAAGCAACATCCTGAGTTACCTTATAAAACGCACAGAAGCGGAAATAATGCTCCATTTAATTGATTGAAGGAACGGTGCAAATGTTTACTTGTTCAATGAAGGTTTTTAATGCCATAGCCTTAAGCTGATCTCCATTTGTATAGCTCAGTAACTTCATTATAATTCCTTCTAATATGATTGGGATAAGATTCCGGTATAAGTCCAATGATAGCTACTTTAAGTTGGACTCAACCCAGATAATTATTGCTTTGTTTATGCTTACAATAATAATCTGTTTACCAGATGTTCATTAGATAGTTACTTCCTTTCCTGATGCATTTCCTTGGAATATTGGATTAACAAAATATTAAAATTATAGATCCTCCTTATTCTCTATAGCCTTGGTTTGGGTCATGATGCTATGTAAAGGAAATTTATGTCGTATCATGGAAGATTTGAGAAGAATTAGCGTTTATTTCTCTCTTAAGAATCTTTAGTGATTACTTTATGCAAATAATATGAAAGTATGGCAACTATAGACAATAAAGGAATGGTACACGGAACCGCAGGTTCAGTGATTTATCGAGAGTATCGGGGAAAGAACATTATCCAGGGCAAAGCAAAAGCATTTAAACAAACCGAAAAAACGATCAGGAGCGCTACCGAATTTGGGCTTTCAAGTTCTGCTGCAGCAATAATCCGGACTGCATTTGAACCGGCTTATTTTTTCAAGGATGGAACGGCAGCTTACAGGAGCACTCAAATGGTGTATCGGTCGATACTGAATAATGTGAGCGGCGAGAAGGGAAAAAGGGATCTACATGACGGGAATCTTTCTATGCTCGAAGAATTAGACTTTAATACCAACAGTAAACTGCATGAAATGCTGCAGATAAGCCATTCTGTAAGTATAAGTGTGGAAGGTTTAGTAAGTGTTAATTTAGGTTCTTTAAACACCAAAACAGACATTAAAAGGCCTAAAAATGCCAGCGGAGCCTATATGAAACATCGAATCCGGTTGATGCTGGTTGCTTTTAACTTCAGGGAAGAGTATTTTGAAAACCTGGGGGTTCAGGATCTAGATTTGGAAGGTTATCAAACTATCGAAAGTCAAGTGGTCACCTTTACAGAAACAGTTCCTGAGAACTGTCTGGCACTAGTAAGTATGTCTTTAATGTTGTACTCCACTGTTGCCCAGACTAATGAAAGTATCCTATTGAATAGTAGAGAGTTCAGTCCCTGCGCTATAATTGGAACATTTCAATCCGCAAACCCCTGCGATTACCCTTCAATAGAGGTTAACTATCAGCCATTCAATTATCCTGGCAGAGAAGAAAAGATCACAGAGATGTTTTATAAAGGCAATTCACTTATGGTTGGATTAGTTAATAAAATCAGCAAAAAGGCTATTTCAACTAACAAAAAGCAGGAAGTAAAGGAGGTAATTCCTAACCTTTTACAGAAAGGCAGGGTTTCTTTCAAAAAGTTATAACGCTTAAATTTATTTGAATCACTATCTGGATACATCCATTTATTGAAACTATGCTGATTTTTTTTGTTAGCGCAGCATTAGGGAATGTAACATTATCTAAGAAAAAATATTATATTTAGACGATCCTATGGGAATTTAGCTCAGCTGGTTTAGAGCACTACCTCGACAAGGTAGGGGTCGCTGGTTCGAGCCCAGTAATTCCCACTATAAGGAGGAATTGAAAATTATTATCAATTTCCTCCTTAACTTTTTGTTAGTCAAGGAAATAAATTAACTAACTCTGGAAGATACCATTTAATATATTGTGTGATGATGACTTTTTGGATCCCTTTATTCTCTGGATACAAAGTTTTGTAATAAGCCGTTAAATCCTGTTTTAGTCCCAATACATCTTCGTTTTTAACTGGTATTATTTTATATATTTTTTGAGTAGCAGGGAAATTTAACTCTAGAGTAAGGTCATGTAAACTAAAAGTTCCAGCGATGATTACCGAAGGATTGCTAAGCATTAAATGCTTGAAAGAACCAAGTTTATTTCCAGTTGATACTTTGCCAAATTCAATCGCATACGGTGCGTTTGCTTCCAGCAGAAGTTGCTCTTTTAAATTCTGAGCAAAGGTTTGATCATTTGCCTCTACCACCACGTTAGTTTTATAGGTTTCGTTGCTAACCACGTTTTTCCAAATATATCTTAGTTGCTTTACATTAATATCACGTTTTGCTATACGGTTGGACACGTCTGTAATCAAGACATTGGTTGATCCTAAAGCACCAGCTGTTAGCTTTATGTTATTGCCTTGAATTATTGCTTTTACAATCTTATCATCTGATGAGCTAACTTCTATAACTTTGGAGAAATCATTTATAGTGATTATGGAGTCTTGTCCAGGCCATAAAAAGATTAACTCTGCCCAAAGAGGATCTGGTCCAGTAGTTTCAGGTCCCTGGTCATCTTTTAAACAGGACTGTAAGATCAAACAAAAACTTAAAACGATGATAGAAAAATGAAATATTTTCATTAGATTAACATAGAAGCTATGTTTGTTAATTATAATAATTGGATAAGATGCATTGTGATACTGGTAAGGATAAACCTATCATTCCTTAATATATATAACCCTAAAAACGGTTTGAATTTTCTGCTTGCCGACCATATAATAGCTTAACTTGGGTCGTATTTTATATGGACTGTTATTCAATAAATAGTTATCATAAAGATAATATGATCCACATGCACTGTTAACAACAGTAAAGTCATACTTTAAAGAATTTTCCTTGTTCTTTACACTAATTTTTAGTTCATTGGTGCCTAGCTTATCAATGATGGGGATTGAGATGAACCTAGCTTTCGTACCCGTAGAGTCCAGAAACACGCTAAACTTTTGAATGCTTCCCTTATCGTCTTTAATGGAAATATCCGTGGAATCAATAGTCTTATTCTCCAGTAGGTTGGTGCTGTCTGCATCAATAAATGAGAACACCAAAGGTGAATAATCCATTACGTCATTCACATAGTTCGGACAAGGACTTTCTTCTTCATCTCTGAAACAACCTGACAAGGTTGCTAAAATCAATAAACAAAAAATATATTTCATAGGAATGAAATTATTGAAATTACAACATGTATAATTATCTGATTAACAACAAATATATACAAAATTCTCTTTGATGAGAAAATTTTAAAAGCTAAATTTATTGTAATACAGGGTATCTTAAAAAAGGAAATATTGGGTTATTACGTACATTCGTTAAATTAGTAAGTTACGCATGACAAAGAAACCATACCAGGGTCAATTTAATGATAAAGAAAAGTCTAAGCAAAGACTTGTTGAAGCGGTGGGGGAAGTCATAAAATCAAAAGGATATACAGGATTAAACGCTACTAATATTTCAAAGGAGGCCGGATTAGACCGCAAACTAATTTCTCTTTATTTTGGTACGATTGATAATCTGATAGAGATATATGTACGAGGTAAGGACTATTGGATAGCCGCTTCAGGAGATGCCGTTGAAATGATCAAAGAGAACAAAGGTGAAAATACGCAGCAAATATTGGAATTCCTCCTACAAAACCAATTGAGTTACTTTTTTAACAATGAAGAAATGCAAAAAATTGTATTGTGGCAAATCAGTCAGACCACCCAGATCATGAAAGAGGTCTGCGATGAAAGAGAGCTGCTTAGCTTAGATTTTTTTGCACTTTCTGATAAAGAACTTGAAGGAAAAAATATTGACATACGAGCTGTGAGCGCTATACTGGTAGCAGGTATATATTATCTGGTACTTCATGCGAAATCCACTGACTCCCTTTTTTGTGAAATTGACATAAATAAACCTGAAGGAATGAATAGAATAAAAGAGGCTATTCGCTTGATATTAAAAAACACCTACAATAGTCATGTTAATGTCAATGCATCTTAGTTTCCCCTTACCTTTTAGCTGATCAAGGAGATTTTGTTTGCTTCAGTTACGACTGATTCATGAAGGGCAATACCTTTGGGAAATACTACATTGAACCTGATAGGTTAATTATTATCAGGCCTGAGTGAATGATTAATAAAAATATACAGCAATTGTGTTATAGCTGAGCTGATTAACTACTACTCTGGTTTTATTTTTACTATTTTGTTGTCTCTCATTACAACAAGCTCATTTTTTTACACTTCTTAAACTCAATTAGCTTTTCATAGGCCTTTCAAGACCTAGCATAATTTTGTTTCTAAGTTCGATTCGTTTTTCATCTGTGGTCATAATATCGTTTAAGTTTGTTGAACGTTGTTTTGTCAATGAAGTTTAGTTGTCCTTTATCCATTTTTTAGGCCAATAGCTCGTGTTTTCTATTTGAGTTGTTGAATACTATTGCTTCATCAACAATTGGCAAATAATCGTCAATTTTCATTCCGTTACTATAACAACAATTTCGTTCGTTTTAATAGCTGTTATTTTACCCTTATGAGTGATAGATATACGTACGAGGCAATGATTATTGATTGGCCGCTTCACGTGATGCCAATGAAACGATCAAAAAAGAGCGAGATTAATGTAATATAAAAATAGTAGATCATCTTTTAAATTACCCCAGTTTCCAATCAGGTCTTTCAAAATGACAAGTGTATCCGTACGGGTTCTTTTGTAAATAATCCTGATGTTCGACTTCTGCATTCCAAAAATCTGTTTCTGGAACTACCTCTGTAACAATCTTACCAGGCCACTTGCCAGATATATCCATTTCAGAGATTAGTGCGTTCGCAGTCTCGCGCTGACTTTCATCTAAATAAAAAATTGCAGAACGATAAGAGGCACCTATGTCGTTTCCCTGCCTGTTTCGGGTGCTGGGGTCATGGATCTGGAAGAAATATTCCAGGAGTTTGCGATAGGATAATTGTGCTGGATCAAATAAAATTTCTATAGCTTCAGCATGTGTTCCGTGGTTCCGGTAAGTGGCATTCGGCACACTGCCGCCCGTATAGCCCACTACTGTTGAAATAACCCCAGGATAATTCCTGATCAGTTCTTCCACACCCCAAAAGCAACCACCAGCCAATATGGCTTTTTCAGTATTCATATAATATATTATTTAAACAAGACTTAATACGTTACCAATATAACTTTATTATTGATTGAATGGTTTTCATATCGTTTTTTCCAGTGATAGTTCTTCTACAGTGGTTGCACGCATATAAAAATTCTTAACCAATAAAGTGATTTTCCTTTTCAGTTTAATCCGTTCCTTTTTCAGCAGTACCGCAATATCTGCATCGCCGACTTCTTCGCCACAAAAGAGATCAATAGCAATCTGTTTATCATGCCAGTCTCCGATAGTGATTTGCACTTGTTCCAGGTAATCCTCATTGAGGTCTAAGTTTAGCACCGGTTTCACCAGTGCATAATTATAAATCAGTATTTTCAATTGCTTTCGGCAGGCATGTAGTGTTTCGTCAGAATGAGGAGGTTTCAGGTTAAGAGCGATTTGCTCCAATTGCTGCTGGTAATACATTGTCACGTGTTGGTTGCTCAGATGAGGAAGTTTCTTTTTAAGACTCCTCCGCGTTTTGCGCAAGTCGTGTATATGTTTATTCGTGGCCGACCTAAGTTTAGCCGCTGATGTCTTCATTAAGTGCCGTTGAATGCGCACAAAAGGCGAGGATCCTAATTGATGGTCCTTAATCATTTCCAGATTTATATAGGCGTTTCTGATCTCGCCCGCTGCCTTAAAGATTTGGCGTACAGGCTTTAGTTGTTTTTCCAGTTTCGCTGTTTTTTTTTCGCGATCTACCATTATAAGGAAAGCGCGGACTTTCTTTACCTGAATTCGGAATTGGTGCAGCGAATCTTGTTTGCCTTCATGATCAAAAGATTTCAAATGGGCTTTGAGTTTCGTCCATTCATGTTTTAAATAATGCCATTCGACCTTTTTCTTCATCTCTTGCTATATAACAAGCTATCTACCTTTTAGTTTGTTGAACGAATTACTGTCATTTGACCATATACCTGGCTTTTGCTTCAGTTACGCCTTTAATTTAAATTTTACTGAGTTTATTTTGTCTTTGCTATGAAAGAATTTTTATTGAAAGAATGACTTTAGCAATAAACCACAAACTGCTGATAGGAGAATTAAATAGGGTTCTTTTATCTTTTTGATATAGATAAGTGCCAGCATGGAAAGAACAGCAATCAATGCTGTTGGAATATCAATAACAGAACGCATTCCAATAATAATCACCGCACCAACTAGTGCACCGATTACAACAGAAGTAATGCCATCCACAAAGGCCCTGATACTATTGTTTTTCGCAATTTTTTTAAATGATGGAGCGAATGCCACAGTAAATACATAACAAGGTAAGAAGGTTGCAAGCGCTGCGACACAAGCACCAGGAAATCCAGCAACTAAATATCCAATAAAGGCAACAGTAATCACTACAGGGCCAGGAGAAATCATTGCTACGGCAACTGAATCCACGAATTGTTTTTCATTGAGCCAACCAAATTCATTGACTACGCCACCATGCAGGAAAGGAACAATTGCAAGTCCGCTACCAAATACAAAAGTACCTGCTTTAAGGAAGAACCAGCCAATTTCTTCTAAAGTCTCTCCTTTATATTGCCAGAATCCTATTCCCATTAATAGGATTGAAGGAATTACAGACGGTTTTTTTATCCATGGGGGTGGTGCTTTTACGAGCATATACACTAGTCCGCACGCAAGGAATAATAAGATGCTCTCCTGCTGGGTGACTACTGTTACTACAATCCCTGCAATATAAAATATCCACAATAACCATTTAGATTTTATCGCTTCTAAATTTAAGCTGCTGACGGATTTGATAGTTAATTTATAGGCACTTATCGCGATAATCCCAATCACTGAGGCGCTTACACCATAAAAAACGGCTTGCATACCCGGCAATCCGCTATAAATTTTATACGCCATTCCAAGCAGGACCACCATGATAAAGGATGGTAATATAAAAGCAAGTCCGGCAAGTGTAGCACCTAAAAAGCTATAATGTATAAAACCCATATAAATGCCGAGTTGAGCGGCCATTGGACCTGGTGCAAGCTGAGAAAGTGCAAGTCCTTCCTTGTATTCATCCTCTGTAACCCATTTTTTGTTTTCAACAAGGTCACGATGCATATATCCTACCAAAGCAACTGGGCCGCCGAATCCCCATGTGCCCAGCTTTAAAAAATACAGCGTCATTTCACTTAGCGTATAGTTAGGTTTCTCTTTCATAGTAGTTTTTAAAAGGCTAACCCAAATTGAAGGCCTAAGCCATAAGTAGCGGCTATATTATTCCCAAAACGGACTGGCATGGGTAGAGCTATAAAAAAACTGCTACCCTTGTTTTTCTTTACAACTTTATTAATGGCAGGGGTAATACCATATCTGCCGGAAGTTTCAAATGCCAAACGCCCCATAAAGGTAAAGCCATTTCCTAATGCCACTAAAACACCGGGATGAAACAACAAGTTGTTAGTCTTACTTCCGGAAGGAGTGGCTTTGATAAAAGGAACCATCTCAAATGAAAAGCCTATTTTGGGACTTTTCCAGATGTTTATCCCCGTTGGTAATCCTACTATGTAGCTGTCATTGAAATTGGTATGTGTGCCTTCTGAATTGAAGGTAACGATGGGGTGAATAATCGCAACATAGCCCGTGATTTTGGGACAGGTTTGCTTAACTGTTTGTTGTGAATATACTGTGATGGAAGTAAAGAAAACACTTAAAAAGAGTACAAAGAATAGGGGTTTATAAATTGGAGTTTGCATAGTACAATTGTACGCAAGACCTCAAATTAAAAATAGAATGGATTTAACTCTTAGAACGTATTTTACTTTTTAACGTATTCTTTTTGTACTCCGATGGGGTAATCCCTTTTGCCTGTTTAAAAATGCGGGTGAAATGACTTTGATCAGAAAAACCGGTCAGATAGGCAATTTCGGATAAAGAATAGGCACTGGTTTCAATAAATACAATGGCTTTATCGATCCTAAGTTTCCTGATATATTCACCAAATGAAAGATTGTTAAAATATTTGGAAAATTCTCTGGATACATAAGTTGGGTTTACGTTGAGCTCAATTGAAATATCTGTGAGGCTCAGGGTAATATTCGTGTCAATTTGATCCTGAATAATAGTTTTTAATTCCGTTGCCCAGACAGGTATTTTATCATTACTTCCTTTCTTCAGAAACTTTTTGTAAACATCAACTAATAATTGTTCTACAGGACTTTCAGTATGTTTTATATTTTGGAGGTGTTTTGCCCAAGTGTATAAGGCATCATAGATAACGGATCCTGCTTGCACCAACTCTAAATCATCTTTAATATTATGCGCCATTCCAGCCGCTATGGCCCATAAACCAGCGCATTGACTTGCAAGATTGTGTTGATCCGTATCTGCACCTCTGACTATTGGTGCCATAACATGCAGTGCAGGATCAGTCAGCTTATATTTTTTTATTAAGGCATCGAAAGTACACAGATTGTTTTGATGTGTAAGCTCCACACCGGGTACGTCAAAAGGGATCGCTTTCAGTAATTTAGATTTTTCAATAACCTGATCGAAGGGCACGTAAAAAAAACATGCATCCTTATCGATGAATTTCCTGATTAGCCAGGGACAGGCAATACGGTCTATTTTGGGTCTTTCACGTGTGATCCAGTTCATTTCGATAGTTGTTTTTTATCCAGTCAAGTGATTCCTGGTTAGTCTCTTCAAAGCGCCAGTGTCCGGAAATAGGGGTGTACGTTTTGCCTTTATATTCTGTGCTTACCAATAATTCACGGAAGCCTGGTTGTTTGCTGGTGCCAACTTCTAGTTTTCCTTGGCCTTTTTTCAAGGTTATGCTATTTTTTTTATCAGCTGGTAGCATTTCAGGCCCTGTTTCATAGCTGATGGAAACATTGTTCATTGGGACACCAAACTTTAAGACACTGATTGTTACTGAGGCATTTTCATTTATCGTGTAGTTCCAGTCCTTTGCATCAGGTGTGAGTACAAACTCAATTAGTTTGATTGGAGAAGGTGAGTTTTGCGCCGACGTGCTTGCAAAAAACGTCACGAATGGCAATAATAGTAAACAACGGGATATGATTTTCATTTTTATCGCTTAACTATTCTTTTGTTGAATATTTTAAATATTCATAAGATGCCAAAGGTCGATAAATAAAACTATCTAAATAGATCTGGCAAGCTTTTTAAGGTCATAAAGTACAGATAACATGACCCATAATACATAGCTAAATCTTACATTTACAGCGAAATTTAATCCATATTTTGGAGATTACCCCTAAAACAAACATAGAGTTAATTAAAGAAGGCAACGAGATTGCCTTTGAGCAGGTGTTCAAAGAACATTTTAAACAGCTCCATTCCTATGCTTTTTCGTTTTTAAGGGATGAAATAATGGCTGAAGAAATAGTTCAGAATGTGTTTTGTAAAATTTGGGAAAATAGGGATCAGTTGAAGTTAAACAGTTCACTTAAATCTTATCTCTATCGTTCCATACATAATGAAAGTTTAAATTACATCAAACATCATAAAGTTAAAGCGGCATACGAGTTGTATTACATTAATCATGTAGAAGAAGGGTATCATCATACTGAAGAAAAGGTAATGGTTTCAGAATTGGAAAAGCATATTTCGTTAGCACTTTTGACATTACCACAACAATGTCGTACCATATTTCAGCTGAGCAGGAATGATCAGTATAAGTATCGGGAGATCGCTACCCATCTGAATATCTCGATAAAAACGGTAGAGAACCAAATGGGTAAAGCTTTGAAAATTTTAAAAACGAAACTGGTAGAGTTTCTCCCAGCTCTACTACTTTTTATGGTTAAATATTTTGGTGTTTTAGCATGTGAAAGGAGTTGGTATGAAAGATGATTTACTGGTAAAATATCTTGCTGGAGAAACTGATGAAGATGAAAAAGCAACAGTTATTCAATGGATGGAAACGAATGCTGAGAATGAACGCTACTTTAGGCATTTAAAACTGATCTGGGAGAAGAGTGATGAGGTAGCTTACAAAAGTAATGTAGATGTGAATGTTGCATGGGATAGATTCAAAAAGAGAATTATCTTAAGGCAAAAAAGTGGTAATAGGGTTTCTACTTTGCCATCATGGATCAGAATCGCAGCTCTCTTTTTACTTATCTGCACTGCAGGCGCCATTGGGGTATCTAAATATTTCAGCTCAAAAACTGTTCAATTTGTTCATTTAAATAGTCGTCAACAAATTCTTTCAAAAACATTACCTGACGGTTCTATAGTTACCTTAAATAGAAATAGCACGCTCAGCTATCCATCACGTTTCAAGGGGGCTCAAAGAAACATATCTATGCAAGGCGAGGCATTTTTTAATGTTTCAGCTGACAAGGGTCATCCGTTTATTGTCCGCATAAATAAGGTTACTGTTACCGTAGTTGGAACGTCTTTTAATATAAAAAGCAGAAAGGGAAAAACGGAAGTTATCGTTGAATCAGGAATTGTGGATGTACATAAAAATAATGATTATGTGCAGCTAGTGGCTGGTGAAAAAGTGATTGCGAGTCAGGAGGATAGTTTTATAAAAGGAATGAATAGCAGTACTTTTTATAAGTCGTATAAAAATAGGAGGTTTGTTTGCCGCAACACGCCTCTTTATGAACTGGTTGGGGCAATTAATGATACCTATGACGTACATATTGTAATTGAAACGAAAGACCTTGAAATGTTAAAGATCAATACCACCTTCTCGAACGCCTCTCTTGATGATATCTTGCATGTGGTTAGTGAAACATTCAATATTCAGGTTGAGCATAGAGGTAACACTATTATTCTTAAATAAGGATGTTAAACAGAAATTGGAGATTTCTTTTGACTATCATCCTATTTGTATTTTGTTTCCCGCCTAAAGAACTAAGCGCTCAGGGTTTATTGTCTAAGCGAATTTCAGTTCAGGCGCAGCACTTACATCTGGAGGACGTATTGGCTAAAATTGGCCAAAAGTGTGGGTTTAGATTTTCTTATAATAGTGCTATTGTACCCCTTGACAGCATAGTAAGTCTTTCTGTTACCGATGAAACGGTTAGGGATGTTCTTGACCATCTGTTTGGTGATCAATTCGAATATAAAGAAACTGCGGGATATGTAATTCTTCGTTACGCACCACTTAGATTGTCATTAATTGCCGATAAAGTTCAAAATATAAATGGATTATATTTTATCAGCGGAGTAGTGATAGACGACCGTACTGGAAAGAAGATTTCTAAGGCAAGTGTATATGAAAAAAAACTGCTTCGCTCTGCTTTAACAGATAATGATGGAACTTTTGACATTAAAATCAATACACAGAATAACACAATAGCACTCACCGTAAGTAAAGAGAATTATCGTGATACAACTGTCCTTATTCTCTCTTCTGTAAATGTAAATTCAGATGGCTCTATTCATGAAAATGATGAATATTGGTCTGAGAGTGGATCTGTTTCGGATAAAACATTCTTAGGTAGGTTATTGGTCAGTTCTAAACAAAAAATCCAAGACTTGAATGTACCTGGATTTATAACGCAAAGTCCGGTACAGGCTTCTATAGTTCCAGGCCTCAGTTCTCATGGCATGTTAAGCGGGCAAGTTATCAATAATTTTTCCTATAATTTATTGGGAGGATATACTGCAGGAGTGGAAGGCGTTGAAACTGGTGGATTATTTAACATAAATAAGAGATATGTTAAGGGTGTGCAAGTAGCAGGGCTTTTTAATATTGTAGGGGAGTCTGTAGCTGGAGTTCAGGTTGCAGGCTTGGGCAATGGAGTACTTGGTGCTGTTAGAGGAATCGAGGTAGGAGGGGTTCTTAATATAGCTTTAGGATCGGTAATGGGCGTTCAGGTGGGAGGAATTGCTAATTTTTCGAGTAAGAATGTTGGGGGACTGCAGATTGCTGGAATTGTTAACATCGCGGGTAAGGAGATGAAAGGGGCGCAAGTGAGCTTGCTCAATATAGCAAGAAAACAAAAGGGTTTACAGTTTGGTTTGGTCAATATAGCAGATACAGCATCGGGGATTAGTCTTGGTTTAATTAATATTATTCGTAAGAATGGTATCCATTCGCTGTCTGGGTCATCAAATGAAATAAACAGCAAAAATCTAGTTGTAAGAACAGGCACAAATCAACTGTATACGATTATTCAGTTCGGGAAAAATCTTAATGGATTAGGGCTTGGGAAAGCCTATCAGGTTACCAATCATCTATCTATAAATCCGGAGATTCTTAACCTTTACGTTTATCAGGGTAGTACAGACTATACCAATTCGCTCAATAGATTTAATCTGAATTTGTCTTTTAAATTAAACAAATACATCTCTGCTTTTGCAGGTCCATCTTTCAACCTGTTTTATTCTGATCAGGATAAAGAATTCGATGGATATAAGTTGATTCCCCATAAAATAAAAACTTTTAAGATCTCTTCCAATGACCGCGTTCGGGGTTGGGTAGGCTGGAGTGCTGGAATATCAATTTTTTAATTAATCTGCTAAATATTTACAAAGTGCGTAGGGGTAAAGCCTGAAGACGTTGTACTATATGAAAACAATTACTTAAAATTATGAAAATTCTTAAACTGTTCTACTTGGCATTGCTTATATTATCAATGCAAACAACAGCGATTGCGCAAAAGAGCATTACCTTAAGCGGTTATCTTAAAGATGGTGTAAGTGGCGAAAGTCTTACTGGTGCGGTGGTATCTATTGTTGGTATTGCTGCTAAGGCTCCAGCAAATAGTTATGGATTCTATTCATTAAGTATTCGCCCAGGTACATACAAAGTATGGTTCTCTTATGTAGGATATGAGAGGATGGAAATGAATCTTACTTTGAAAAGAGATACTTCTTTAAATATTAATCTAATGCCTGCTTCAAATGTGATGGATGAAGTTATAATTAGCTCAGTTTCAAAACGGGATAATGTAAGCAGACCTGTTAATGTGGCTCCTCTTTCCATGGTTGAAGTAAAACAACTGCCTGCTTTTCTTGGGGAAGCTGATTTAATCCGCTCTTTCCAACTCCTTCCTGGAGTCAGTACAGTTGGTGATGGAGCATCAGGATTTAATGTAAGAGGTGGAGGAGTCGATCAGAACCTTGTTTTGCTTGATGAGGCGCCTCTTTATTTTACTTCACACTTGTTTAACCTCTTTTCTGTTGCCAATCCTGATGCGATAAAAGAGGCTTCTCTATATAAAACCGAGATGCCGGCTAGATTTGGAGGGCGCCTTTCTTCTGTTCTGGATACACGGATGAAGGATGGAAATAATAAAGAATGGAACTTTGCAGGTGGATTAGGGCTTATAGCAAGCCGTTTCACTGCAGAAGGTCCGTTAAAGAAAGATAAAAGTTCTATGATTGTTAGTGCAAGGCGTTCCTATACGGATGTTCTTACCAAACAATCATCAGACCCGAGTATTCGTGATAATTCTATCTATTTTTATGATTTGAGCGCTAAACTGAACTTCGCTTTGTCAGATAATGACCGTCTTTTTGTTTCAGGTTATTTTGGAAAGGATAAAATTGAAGCTGCAAATAGATTTCTTCTTCAGTGGGCAAACGGAACAGGTACAGTTAGATGGAATCATATTTACAGTCCGCGCCTTTTTTCAAATACAAGTCTGATTTATTCAGATTATAAATATCGCTTAGGTGCAATGGAGAATCCTGCAACTAGTTTTAATTGGGATGCATCTATTGTTGATTACACGCTTAAGAACGCCTATAGTTGGTATCAGAATTCAAAAAGTACCGTTTATTTTGGGATAGAAGCTAGTCTTCACGATTTCCGTCCTGGAAAGGCTACACCTCAAAGTGATAATTCCATTTTTAATACTATAGAGATGCCCGGAAATCGTGCTGCTGAATATAGCTTATATTGGGATCATGAATTGGAAATATCTAATGTTTTCTCCGTGGAGTACGGCTTAAGATATACTGCATTTCAAAATCTAGCCAAAGGAACAACTCTAGTGAGTGACTATGAAGGAGTTACTGGTGAACGTAAATTGCCCGTAAATCAAAAGGTTTTTGATGACTGGGCAACCATCAAATGGTACCAAAATTTACAGCCTCGGTTATCCATGAAGATAAAAACAGGGGAAGATGCCTCAATTAAAGCATCTTACAGCCGTACATCTCAAAATCTTCATTTAATTTCGAATACCATTTCGTCAAGTCCACTTGATATTTGGACTCCCAGTTCTTATAATGTTAAACCCGAGACCGCAGATCAGGTATCAACAGGTTATTTCCGCAACTTCTTTAATGATAAATATGAAGCATCGGCAGAGGTTTATTACAGAAAGTTGAATAATCAGATCGATTTTATTGATGGAGCTGAAACCTTATTAAATGAGGATTTGCCAGGCGACATGTTGTTCGGGAAAGGGCGTGCCTATGGTTCGGAGTTTTACCTAAAGAAAAATAGCGGACGACTGAATGGCTGGGTAAGCTATACATTCAGCAAAACGGAAAGACAAATTGAAGGAATTAATAATGCTGCGTTTTATCCGGCTAAGTATGACAAAACACATGCACTTTCTGTGGTTGCGGTATACCAGTTGAAACCAAGAATTCTACTCTCTGGTACCTATAGCTACGCCACCGGAGTGCCCACTACACTACCTGATGGAAGGTTTGAGTTTGATGGCTTGCCGGTTCAGTATAATTCAGGGAATTTTCGAAACAATTACAGGATCCCTGATTACCATCGACTCGACGTATCAGCAACTTTTAAAAAGAAAGTGATACCAGGTCGAAAATTTACAAGTGAATGGGTCGTATCCTTATTTAACGCACTGAACCGTAAAAACGCATTTTCTGTTTACCCCCGTCAGGTTGAAGATCGACCAGCTGATCTGGAAACAATTCGCTTTTCAATGTTTGGATCCGTAATACCATCAGTAACCTGGAATTTTAAATTTTAATACACATACCATGAAAATAGTAAACTTATTAATAGTGATGTTCTTCTCTTCGCTCCTGTTTTCCTCATGCGAAGATACAATAGATTTTAAAACAAATGAAGGTACTCCGGCGCTTGTTGTGGAAGGCTGGCTTACAAATCTTCCCGGAAATCAATATGTTAAATTGTATTTGACAAAAACATTGGCAGAAAAAAACAGCTATCCACCTGTAACTAATGCCACTTTGACCCTTAATGATGACGCTGGTAATAAGGAAGTGCTTAAAGAAGTAAGTCCGGGTAAATATGAAATAGCAAATTTGAAGGGAGTAGAAGGTAGAACGTATACCTTGCGAATACTATGTTCAGAAGGAAGTTATGAAGTAATTTCTAAAATGCCACGGATCTCTATGGCTCCTGATTCTATTCGAATTAAGTACGAAGAAAAATCTATTGTTCATGAAGATGCTGGTTATTATCCATTTATTTACGGACAGGAGCTACCAGGAGAGGGGGACTATATGCTGGTTAAACTTTATCGAAACAATACTTATCTAAATAAAGCAAATGATATTAATTTTTTTTCAGACGAGTTTGTTGATGGGAATTATATTAGCGAAACCGAACTTCAGATAGATACGCCGTTTGTAAAGGATGATGTAATAAAAGCAGAAGTATGGTCACTGACTCGGGGTGCTTTTGACTTTTGGGCTGACTTAAGCACTCAACTTCAGAGTGGTGGGATTTTTGCTTCTCCTCTAACTAATTCACGTGCTAATGTACAAAAGCTGACCGAAAGTTCAAGAAATGTGACAGGCTATTTTGGCACTTCACTAGTGGAATCAGTGGAAAGAAAGGTTGAGTAAGATCTGATAAAATACCACCTCTTGGAAAAGGGAGGTGGTATTTTATTCAGTTAAAAATTCTGATCATCAGCACTTGGGCCATACGAACCGGGGATTGGGATATCCAGTAAACGGAGATATACACCCAGCTGAGCACGGTGATGAATCGTCTGGCTTAGTGCGATACGAATAAGTCCACCCTTTGTTAGTTTCTCTAAAATTTGTTCCCCATTTCTTAAGATCCATTCGGTTGAAAGATCCTCATCCTTGGCATTTTCAAGTTTTGCTTTAGCATTTGCAAAAGAATGTTCAAAGAGATCAAGTAGCTCTTCATTGTTATTCCATGGTGCAGGCGAATAAGGCACTTTTGCAAAGTCCAGTTCATCCGTATCAAAGGCTAAAGGAATCCAGTTGGTTAGATCAGCAATATGTGAGGAAAGCTGTTTGATGGTCATGCTTTTTACATGTGGTTGCCATTCGTATTTATCCGCAGGGATTATTTTCAGCATCTTACGGGTTACTACAGATTCCTGTTCAAGTTCTTCTAAAAAATTTGTTACTATCGACATTTTGTTTTTGTTTATACACAAATAAACAACAGTCCTGTGACAGCCCTATGTCAGCAGTGCTAAATAAAATTAATATTTTTTTTAATGGTATTAAATAATAGCTGTGCTTTTTTCTTAATGGAATCGGGTTGAAGGATAATGGCACAATCTGCGATAGACAGATACCAGCGGCAAAATCCTTCAGGAGATAGAGTCATAAACTTCATTTCTACGCCTTTTGAAGTTTGTTTTTCAGAAACATATCCCTGGTAATATTTTTGTTCACCCAAATGAAATGATGCCTCCTGATCAACAAGAAGGGTAATTTCTATTACTGAATATTCCTTATACTGATCAATGAGGTAGTTTTCCAGACTGATATGAACGTCTTGATAACATTCGTTTGTTATTTCGATACTTTTTATGCGATCAAAGCGAAAATCACGGCAGGCTTTTCTTTCCCTGCAATAAGCAATCAGGTGCCAGTAGTTATCCAGATAAAAAACGCCTATGGGCTCCACTAACCTTAATGTTTGTTCCTGCCGGTAATAGGCGTAATAAGTCATTCGCATCACCTTTTTATCCGCAATAGCTTGCAGTATTATCTGAAGTGGGTTAGCGTGTTCTTTGAACTCAGGATCCCGTTTGCTTTTAATTACTTTTATTCGTGTGTCCAGATCTTCCAGGTAATCCTTGTCGGTTCGTTTAAGCACTGCCCTAATCTTATCCATAGCAAGTGTGTAAGATTTACTGTTTTCCTGATCGGTTAAGGAAATTACCAGTTTCTCTGCTGTAATGAAAGCCGTTGCTTCTTCGCGTGTAAACATAAGAGGAGGGAGGCGATAACCATCAGCAAGGGAATAACCTCTTCCGGCTTCACCAATAATGGGCACTCCGGCTTCTTCGAGTGAACGGATATCCCGGTAAACGGTGCGCAAACTGATTTGGTAACGGTTGGCAACATCCTGCGCCCTTGTGTTTTTACGCGACTGTAACTGAATAAGAATTGCGGAAAGGCGGTCGATCCTGTTCATAGATTTACTCCTCGTTCTTTAGAAATTTTTGATAATTATTCAGTAATGATTCAATTTGCACTTTTGCTACAGGATTGGCTGAATGGACGTTGAACTTTAAGTTTCTGAGATCGAATTCTCTATCATAAACCAACCATTTAGCACAAGCATAACCATCAGGAAGCAGGCATTGTAATTCATCTTCGCCGAGATCATTATCAAAACTAATGAAATCGGGAAGGCCGTTTTCGGATATATAATTTACAAAATCGAGATAGCTTCTTACTATAATAAAATCATGATCGCTGAGGTCTTTATAAACCATATTTACAGATCGTAGGTCATCAAGAAAAAGTTTATATCCCATTTTTGGTAAGTATCGGATTTATTTTGTTTATTCCTAGTTATTAATCCTTTTATAAAAGTTTTTTAGCTTTTTTCTTAATATGCAGATGCCCTGCATACTTTGCTTTCATCATTGTTGCGAATTAAAAATAATGAAAGAATGAAGAAAGCTCTAATTAGCTTTTTAACCTTGCATTGTTTCCAGAGATGTATAAATTGATGATGATAAACAAAGAATACTTAGTTTTAATCTCTTTACTGAATCACTCATTTTCCACCAGATACTTTTCTTTGATAAAATCTTTCAACGCAGTCGGATCATTGCTGCCAATTAAGACTGTTTTCTTCTTGCCATCTAAATAGGATATCTCTACTGCAGATGAGCCCTGGATATTATACAACATTCCTTTGCTGGTGAACCTTATTCCTAAACCATAATACCAAGGCGTATGTACGACCCGAACCTGATAAACTTTTTCAGGTGTAATATTAATATGAATTAACCCTATTCCGAAAATTACGTGAATTCCTGATTGATCTACTTTTACTTGCAATTTATAAAAGCATAAAATGATTAGAATAAATAGTATGGATAAAGCAAGATATGCTGGAAAAGACAAAGGGTTATTGCCTATTTGAGCAAAGTACGCATAAGTTAAATGAACAGGGATTAATAGAAAGATGACCATTATAAACCATCCTATTTGAGTATTTTGATATTTCATAATTTTTATGGATAAATAGCGTAAAAATAAAATCTTTATCTTGTAAATCACTTGTTTATGTTTCTGTTTTAGATAGGGAGAAACAATTAGTAGATCCTGGTAGTTAAGTTAATATACCACAAGCCCGTTTATGCTATCATATTAGCATTCTCCCGACTCTCCCAGTCATTATTGATGCGTTCAAATAGCTGCACCAGATTAATGGACAGGCAGCAAGATGGTTTTATTAAACAAAACGTTTAAAATCATGAATGAAAACAATAAAAACAAACAAGCTTATTTCGTTGGAGGTGGTTTAGGTTCTTTAGCTGGTGCCTTATATTTGATAGAGGATGCTGGATTTAAGGGAGAGAACATTCACATTATAGAAGCCTTGCCTATTCTTGGTGGGAGTAATGATGGTTCTGGCACTAAACAAGATGGTTTTGTATGCCGTGGGGGGAGGATGCTAAATGAGGAGACTTATGAAAATCTTTGGGAGCTGCTTAGCCGGATCCCTTCCTTGAATGTGCCTCATATTTCGGTAAAAGATGAGGTATTGGCATTTGATCATGCTAACCCGACTCATGCTAATGCTCGGCTTATTAATAAAGTAGGTAAAATTCTAGATGTTCATTCGATGGGCTTTGATAACAGGGATCGTTTAAGATTGTTGAAATTGATGCGGATGGATGAGAAAGAGCTTGAGAACCGGACGATCAAGGAGTGGTTTGATGATCATTTCTTCACTACTAACTTTTGGTACATGTGGCAGACGACTTTTGCTTTTCAGAAGTGGTCGAGTCTTCTTGAACTGAAACGGTATATGAACAGAATGATTCGTGAATTTTCACGCATTGAAACTTTAGCAGGTGTGACCAGGACGCCTTATAATCAATATGAATCGATCATATTGCCTATAAAAAAACATTTGGAACAGTTTAATATAGATTATTTGTTGAGGTGTACCGTAACGGATTTAGACTTTATACCGGGGGATGCCATTACAGTCAGCGCCATCCGTTATACGGCTGCAGAGGGGAATTCAGGATCCTTTGTTTTAAAGAAAGGAGATCTTTGTATGGTGACGAATGGCTGTATTACCGATAATGCGAATTTAGGTAATTATCATACTCCGGCCAGGTACTTGCCTAATGAGCCTGTTTCGGGTGTTTTATGGAGTAACATCTCCAGGAAGAAACCTGGCTTGGGAAATCCCGCACCTTTTTTTGGTAAGCCGGATGAAACTAAATGGTACTCTTTCACAGCTACTTTTAAGGATAATAAAATGCTGAAGCTGATAGAGGATTTCTCTAATAATAAACCTGGAAGCGGAGCATTGATGAGTTTCGTCGACTCCAGCTGGCTGATGTCCATTGTTGTTTCTGCGCAACCTCATTTTGCAGCACAACTTGAGGATACTACTATTTTATGGGGATATGGATTGTATCCGGATAAAATAGGAGACTATATTAAAAAACCTATGATTGATTGTACTGGGGAGGAGATTTTGACGGAACTTATCCATCATCTTCATTTTGAGGCTTATGAAACAGAAATCAAGGATACTGTAATCAATGTGATTCCGGTAATGATGCCTTATGTTGATGCTTTGTTTCAGCCCCGAGCTAAGAGTGACAGGCCATTAGTCGTGCCTAAAGGCTCTACTAATCTTGCTTTTCATAGTCAGTTTGTTGAAATTGCAGATGATATGGTGTTTACTGAAGAGTATTCAGTTCGTGCAGCAAAGATAGCAGTTTATACATTATTGGGTATTGATAGAAAAGTCATTCCGGTTACACCACATAATAAAAATCTGGCGGTATTATTAAAAGCGGTATACACGGCGTTTAGATAATTGAGATTGTAAGAAATTGTTGGTTATGATTGAGAGAAGGTTCGAAGAAAATACCTGATGAGCAAGTGCTCATGTTAACCAATTATAAGCCATATTGTGATAAACAAGTATGATTGTCACCCAGGTCATGCTTGACGTACTCCTCGAGGAGGCTTTTTGATCGCTAATGACTGAGCAAAGTTAAATTGTCGCCCAGTACATGCTTAACTCAGTCCTCAAGGGGGTATAAGAGAATTTCAGATCATTAAGCTTTATTTACAACTTTTTTAAACTTTTTTTTAAATATGCAGATACCCTGCATACCTCGCTAGCATCTTTGTTGCTAATCTAAATTAAAAAAAGAATGAAGAAAGTTCTAATTAGCTTTTTAACTGTTGCATTGTTTTTACTTATCTGCGTATTAGTTAATGAATCTACAAATATCAAGAACCCGTCCTACTATTATTTTTTTGCCATACTGTTTTTTTATTGTGTAGGGACGTTGGTAGCTAGAGATATAATCAAAGAGTGACGAGGATCATTTTAAATGTTTTCCTGTGGGCTTCCAGTAATGATATATTTACGGGACTAAATCGGCTAACGATTAGAATTATGCCTAAAAACTTTGATGCCTTATTACGATACCATTCTATAAATACTTGTTTGCAAGAGTATACTCATGGTTGCACCCTCGATTACCTTGCTGAACGATGCACTCAAGATCTGATAGAGAAAGGAGGAAATCCAAATAGGGACACCATAAGTAAGCGTACTATTCAAGAGGATATCAGAAGAATGCGAAGTGATAAACTGGAGTTTAATGCACCTATTGAGGTTAAGAATGGAAAGTATTATTATTCGGATAAGACCTTCAGTATCAATAATGTTTCGTTGACGAATAAGGATATAATCAATGTTTCGGCTGTTGTAAAGATGTTGAAAACATATAAAGGAGCAGTATTTTTTCGTGGAATTGAGTCACTAATAGACCGGTTGGAACAGAAGGTTCATCTAAATAAGTATGAAAAGGTTCAATCTATTGTGGCATTCGAAAATATTCCTGAAAGTTCGGGGAGTGACATTATTGAGCCATTGATGGATGCGATTATTAAAAAACAGGTGATCAAAATTACTTATTTGCGTTTCGGATTGGATCAGACAGAAAGAAATCATCCTTTTCATCCTTACCTACTTAAGGAATATCGTAATCGCTGGTACGTGCTGGGAATGAATGATCAATACAAGGAAATTCAAACCTTTGCTTTAGACAGAATCAGAAATTTTGAGGTGTTAGCTGATATTCAGTATGATGAACAACACAAGCCCGATCCTGATGTATATTTTAAGGATACTATTGGTATTACCATATTCCATAATGCTAAACCTGTAGAAATCAAACTGCGCTTTAACCAATCGAAGCTTCCTTATATTAAAAGTCAACCATTACATGAAAGCCAACTGGTAATAGCGGAAACTGCAAAATATATTATAATAAGGCTTCGACTGACGCTTAACTATGAATTGGAATCGCTAATAATGAGTTTTGCAGATGAAGTAGAGGTGCTTGAACCGGCCTCATTAAGAAAATCGATAAAAAGTAGGATTAAAAAAGCAGGTGTAGTTTTTAATTGAGAGGCGTATTTAATTTAAAGTTGGTATACTTACAATTCAATGATTTTACTTTAAATCTGCTTGAGTCACAAAAAGAGAATACTTCATCTTAAGCTTCTTACTAATCTCTCTTAAATATAAATGAATTCGATCAACACTTTTACTGCAATAGATTTCGAAACTGCTCAAGGAAAAAGGAATAGCATTTGTCAGGTTGGCCTGGTTAGAGTTGAGCAAGGGATAATCACCCGAAAGATCGTGTTATTGGTTAAACCTCCTGATAACTCTTACTCTTACTTCAATACTCAGATTCATGGAATAAGTTCTGAAATGACACGTCATTCCCCTTCTTTTGATCAGATCTGGCCTTCCATAGCTCCCTTCATTTGCAATCAGAATATTGTGGCGCATAATAGTTCATTTGACGTAAGTTGTTTACAGCAAACTTTGATGTATTACCGTTTAGCAATTCCTGGATTTAATTCGTACTGCACCTATAAAATCTATGGACAAAAGTTAAATTTAGTATGTAATAAATATGGAATAAAGCTTCAGCATCATGATGCTTTATCTGACGCTATGGCGTGTGCAGAGTTGTTTATCATTCATAATAAGAAAAATAATATCTTGTCTGGCATACCTCTGTAAAAGATATTTCACATTCTGTCAGAACGGGGAGCCATTGGCTCATTCGTGGGGATTGCTCGTTTTCTGCGTGATATTTTTTTTGATAAAATTTTGTAGTCGGATCATTGCTGCCAATTAAGACCGTTTTGTTCTTGCCATTTAAGTTAAAGATTCCTACTGCTGATGAGCCCTGGATATTATATAGCATTCCTTTGCTTGTGAACCGTATTCCTAAGCCAATTAAGAGGTAATACCAGTTACACAGCATGATAAAAAGATGGCAGCATTATTAAAAGCTGAATATACAATGTTTAAAGGATTAAGAAATATGGGTTGGAAATTTACTTGGATGATTAAATTGAAAGTTTAAAAGAAAACACCTGATGGGCAGGTGCTCATATTAACCAATTATAAACCACATTCATAACTACAAATATGATGCCAATTGCAAATGTTTAGCAAAATGTTGATTTCTTCGCATTTCTTAGCCGCTTTGTTTAAAATGAAGAAATTTTTAGTCTAAATCAAGACGAATCTTAGTACATATTCCTAAATGATATACATCTATCTGTAATCGGGAAATCAAACAAACATTGATATAAATTAACGTGTTGTGCGATTAAAAAGCGAGGGCATATTTAAGCTGATTAATTGGCTTGTTGTTTTTAATATTGATAGACTGTAAGCAAGTAACTGCGGCAAGTTTGGCAAATATTCTCATCGCTAACCCCTTCAAAGATTTAGCATAATTTCTCTTGAGCATGAACTGGTCACATAGCTGAGCGAATAAGGTCTCAATCCTTTTTCTGCATTTCCTAAATACAGGCTCAAATGGCTGTTTGTCTTTTTGATTATTACGCATAGGAGTCTTTAACTGAATTTCAACTGTATTGAATAAATCTAACTGGCTGGTTTTGGATAAATAGCCCCTGTCGCCAATTAGTGTGCAATTATTTAATCCAGAGTGCTTTATGTCATTCAGATAATGGATGTCATGTACGCTTGCTTTACTAATGTCCATAGAGTAGAATACCCCTTTTACAGATTAACCAGATGGAGTTTATATCCAAAATACCAAGCCTTGTTGACTGCGGAATATCCTTTATCAGGAGCCGTATCAAAGTTTTCCCTGCATATCTTAGAGGATTTCTCCCGAACGATTTTACAGATTGGAATAGGAATAGAATCCACAATAAATACATTTTCACCTTCGTTCATTTGCCTGGCCAGGTGTTCATTGAGCTGCTGCAACCAGGGAAAGATTACTTTTCTTCTCCGGTTAAAATTGCAGCGATGTATCAACCGTGGGAATTCAGCTGAATAATCGTGCTTAAGCTTGCCAAACAAGTAATTTTCTGAGTCAATGCCTAAAGCTTCAGCAGTCAACACCAAGGCAATAATCTCACAATCAGATAGTTTTGGTTTTCTGGGATAAAATCGAAAGTTATTGTCCTGATTGATAGAGGATTTAAAAACAGATTTGGTTATTTCTAAAAATTGATTGAAATTAGTCGAAAGGTTGTGCATAAAGAGTAATTTACTTGGTTGTAATTCCTCTTTAAGATACTGATTTTCAGTATTATGCATAACTTTTTTATCCATTTTCTTTTCTTTTTTTTAATCGCACAACACGTTATAAATTAAGTTAATTTAATCAGGGACTTGACCATTATTTAAACATACAGCTTCTTCTTAAACCTTTTTGCCAGGGAGCCTGTAGCAAGATCAAGATCAATGTCAGCTACAATTACTCCTGTTTTGCCGTAAGTTTCGTGGGCTATACAAGTTCCATGAGGGCCAATTAATGAGCTGGCTGATTCAGGGTATTGAAATGCGTAATTAGAACTAGCAAAGTAAATGGTATTTTCTAATGCCCGCATCATCATTGCTTTTTCATAATAAGGATTGTCTTTATTGCCCCACTCTGTAAGTTTTACTCCTTGAATATCGCTACCAGCACAGTGCGGATGAAATACAATTTTAGCCTCACGTTGCGCTGCCCATCTTACCGATTCTGGATATCGAAATCCTGCATGGCAGATTGTAATACCAAATTTAACACCATTGACTTCAAAAATACTGCGTTCAGTACCTGGGATCCATATATTGTCTTCAGTAGGATCCAACTGGTTTTTGGTCTGATAACCTAGTATTTCTCCGGTATTTGAAATGACATGGGCTACATTTAAAAGCCCTTTTGGATGATACCAATCCATAGGTATGATAACAGATATGGAATTTGCAGCAGCCATCTTACGTACTTCATTTAAGGCTGATACTAGCTTTTCTTGTGAATGTTCTTCTACCTTATAGTCTAGCCCTGAATAGCCCGGAATATAGGATTCAGGGAAGCAGATTATTTCAGCTTGTTTGTCGGCTGCTTCAATAATTAGTTTTTCAACCCATTGTAAACCGTCCCAGATAGATTTGGGAAATGGCGGAGATGCTATTGCTACTTTCATAATAGTGTTATTTGCTTGCCTTCATGAATATTCGGCTAAATGAAGTATGCTTTTATTTAAGTACAGAGACGGTTATGTAAGAACTATTAGATGTATCATGGTAAATTCGATGGGTGGCTTTTTGGAAATCCTTAGCTTCTGCCTCGTAGATATTCATAAATTTTTGAGGGTTTCGATCGGCTATTGGGAACCATGAATTTTGAATTTGAATCATGATACTATGTCCTTTTTTAAAGGTATGAGCTACATCGGGCAGTGTGTAATGAACCTTTGTAATTTGTCCGGGTATGAATGCCTCAGGATTTTCGAAACTGTTACGGTATTTACCGCGCATAATTTCTCCGCGAATCAACATTTGATATCCACCCATCACTAAGTCTTTGGGGTTAGGAACGGGATTAGGGGTATCTTCAGGATATACATCAATCAGCTTAACAACATAATCAGCATCTGTACCTGTTGTAGATACTACAAGGTTAGCTAAAACCGGACCGGTTAACGTAATATCTTCTGTTAAGATCGGGGTTTGATAGGTTTTTACGTCCGGACGACGAGCAGCAAAGCGCTGGTCATCGATCATATATTCACGTGTACGTCTTTGTTGTACACCTTCCTGGTAGGGTACGGGGCTCGCTGGATCACTTACATACTCATCCCAACTAGCTGTTCGTGCTTCTTTTTCAAAGCTGAGCATACCATTCGGGTGTAAATATAGGTTTTTGTCTTCTGTATCCTTCGGTGGCCAGGTATTGAACTTTTTCCATTCGTTACTCCCGGTTACAAATATGGTTGCTTCTGCAGGATTAAAATCACCTTGACCTTTTAAGTAATGTTTAAAGAAGGGGAGTTCAAATTTTTCCTGGTAATAGGTGCTTGTTGGCTGACCGAATTCAATATCGCCAAAACTGCTTCCATCGCTGCGTACCCAACCGCCATGAAACCATGGTCCCATAACCAGAATATTGTTGGTGCCTGGGTTTTGTTTCTCGATGGATTTATAGGTAGCGAAAGTTCCGTAAGCATCTTCGGCATCAAAAAAGCCGCCTACAACCATCACGGCTGGTTTAACTTCCGTTAAATAAGGCTGAATATTCCTTGCTTTCCAAAATGTATCCAGATTAGGATGAGCAAACAAATTGTTCCAGAATTGGATGCTATCTGCAAAATACTTTTCCTTCAAGTCTTTAACGCTACCTGATTTGAGAAAAAAACTATAATTATCTGTAATGGAATACTGGAAGCCTTTAGGTCCTTTTTCCACTGTAATGGGCTTTAAACGGGGAACTCCGAACGTAGACATGAAGCCAAAGGCATCGGTTAAAAATAAAACACCATTATGGTGAAAATCATCACCCATGAACCAATCGGTTACTGGGGCTTGCGGGGAAACTGCTTTAAGCGCTGGGTGGGCGTTTGGCAAAGATGCTGTGGAATAAAACCCAGGATAGGAAATGCCGTATATGCCTGCTTTGCCATTATTATTCTTTATGTTTTTAACTAGCCAGTCTATGGTATCATAGGTATCTGAGCTTTCATCAATATCTTTTTTGTTTTTCTTGTTAGCGACCTGAGGCCTGACATCATCGAAATTACCTTCACTCATCCATTTACCTCTGACGTCCTGGTATACAAATATAAATCCTTCCTTCATCATTGCCGGGAAATTACCCAGACTGGTTTTATATTTTCCATCTCCGTAAGGAGCAACGGTATAAGGTGTCCGATTAATTAAAAAAGGATATTTTTTGCTTAGGTCTTTGGGGATATAAATGGATGTGAAAAGTTTGATGCCATCGCGCATAGGGATCTGGCGTTCTGTTTTTGTGTAGTTTTCTCTTACATAAGCTGAATCTGTTTGCTGAGCAGCTAGTTGATAGGAGATAAGGAGCGAAAAAAACAGGATTAAGGTCTTTTTTGTATGCATTTGTATCATGATTTGCTATTAAAATGGCAAATATAAGTTTTGAGTAATAAATATACCCTATTGGATACTAAGTAATCACATTAAAAGGATTGTTTTAATCCTTTTAATGTGATTACTTAGATAAAATAACTTTTTTTGATCCAGATATATAGTTAAAGCCAATCTATTTAAAATATACTGGTTTTAACTGTCAAAGTTCCGCACTAATTGGTCTTCCCTACGATCAAGAATTAATGGTATGTAGTATCCATATTTATTATTGAAGCAGTTTATATCTGCTTGTGTTTCATTCTCCGTAATTAAACAGCAAGATTATAGCCGATCTTTACTTATATCCTTTTAAACGTTAAAAGTGAAAAAAATTCTTGCCAGATATAATTAGTGCAACAGCTATTGCGCTGTATAATAGCATCATTATAATGACTAAGATTCCCAAAAATGTATAGTGCATTCGTAAATATTTAATTGAGATAGATAGATTTTTTGTGTCATGATGAGTAATTGCGAGTTTTGAATACCTAGAAAATTGAAATAAATAATATAATGGGAAAAAGTAAATTACAGCTATTAATAGCATTGGTAGGATTGATAAGGACAAATATTTTCCGTTTGACATTAAACTTGGAATTGTTGTTATTAAAAAAATGATCAACATAATAACTAACATAAATAATCCCAATAAGGATAAAAATTTAGTCCATTTACGTGTTCTTCTTAAATTATCAATGCATACGCTGTCAAAATTAATACCAGTGGGCTCGATTTGATCTGAAGGATTTTCCATACTGTTAAGGTTTAGGTTAAATTGAATTGGGTTTAGATTAAAAACAGTCTAATATAACCAGTTGCGTTTAATTTCCAATTAGAAAATAAATTAAGGGCTATTTCGCTAATAGATTCAATTTGAATGGCCTTACATCACATGCTAAACTTGTTGTAGCAGGGTGGATGATTGTATATTTTTTCTTTATTGAGTTATAAACGCATCAAAAATTAAATCTTATATATTGTGTTTGTGCCAGGCTGCGCTATATGATTATACTGTCAATTGCTCCTCCCGGAATAGAAACAATTCTGATGTGGATAGGTGTGAAGTAGTTTTACTAGAAAAAGTAAGGATTGTTAATTCAGGGAAGGTTTCGCTGAATAGCTTTTTAGAGCATATTACAGAAAGCACAATAATTTTCTGATGAATAATGATTCCTTAATTTTATCTGCGGTTTATTTAAGATAAAGAGTGGTTTGTTTAATTTAAATAAAAGGATAATTTTATTCTTTTCGGTTTTTCTGAATCAATTTCAGAAAAATATTGATCGTAAATAGTTGTTTGTCAAAGTCTAAGTGAAAGTTTTTGTTTATCCTGTTCAAAAGACTGCGAAAAACTTGCAGGACTGGGATAGAATGCGCACTTTTGCAATCCCAAATCGAATGGGGAAAAGCAAAGCGCGAGGCAGAGCGGAAGATGAAGAGAGAAGGAAAGAGGAGCAAAAAAGAAAATCATTTTTTTCTTGCAAATATGAAAAAGCTTCTTACCTTTGCAATCCCAAATCGGGGATAACAAAACGCTGCAAGCGCAAGGCTTAAAGCAAAGTAAATGAAACGTTTGAAACTAAGGATAACCCTTAAGAGAAAACAAAAAGATTGAAATAATTCAAAAGCGTAAAAGCTTAGATTGAAATATAAACAGCCGCACCGCGATGGG
>NZ_MDFN01000025.1 GCF_001730525.1 Arcticibacter eurypsychrophilus | reverse complement strand
TTGCTAAAAAACAAACATATTGGTATGTTAAAACCTAAAATATGTAAGATTAAATTCTCCTTTGGTAACATCTACCGACAATTTTGAAGTTTCATCATAAGCCTTAAAATAAAAAGTGCCACTAATGCGTGATTTTATGGTATCTATTTTTAATATTTCTAATACCCCTTCATAGCCACTTTGTGTATAAAAAGACTCGTGAGTAGCGTTTTTATCATAAAATCCCCTACGACCCGTTTTACTATCCAGAGTGTACTTACCCGGGAGTATGCGTTTTCCCGGAGTATAAATTCCTACACCAACAGCTTCACGGGAGCGTGAATTTGTAGCCTGTATGAAAATATCTTCGCCGTTATGTTGCAAATGAATTTCCGCTTCCCGGGATTTGAAATCGTCATTATAAGGTCTCCACGTTTTGCCGTTTACCTTGCACTTAAATCCCGAGTCTGGTTCGTTGTTTGATTTCTTACAGGCAAGGTATAGTGTTAAGCAAGCAAAAAGTGCGATATATAATTTGGTCATGAATATCTGCGAATAAGAATGATTAAATGTATGTAAAGTTCCTGATACTTTTCAGGTTATGTAAATTAATTTTTTAATTCTCGGTTATTTTATTAAATGGTAAAATTAAATGATACTTTGTTTTAAAAAACAGATAACCAAACGGTGCTCGACTCGTACAAGTTGAGCACCGTTTGGTTGTATAGCAAAATTAGGCACATAAAAACCCTACAGCGAAGTCGTGGCGTTTTTTGTACTTTTCTTTAATTTACCCCAGAGTTCTTCCCGATAGTTACTCCAGGTAAAATAATCACTCCTCCTCCGATCCACACGTTATCCTCAATTTTAACCGAAAGTGCGTATGTACGAAAAAAAGGAGTGCTATCAGCTTCCGTCCAGTTTTCAATAAGCCGTTCATTCGTCTCAACAGGATGCGTAGCGATATAGATCTGGACATTTGAGGCAATCAATACGTTGTTTCCAATATCGATTCTGTTACAGTCAACGAAGGTACAGTTTATATTTATGATCACGTTGTCGCCAATTGTTATATGCCGTCCATAATCACAGTAAAACGGGGTGTCAATTGAAACGTTCTTGCCTATACTTCCAAATAGTTCTGTTAATAGCGCTTCCTTTCTTATGGTATCTGTACTTGCCAGATAATTATATTCTTTAGTTATGTCGCGGGCCCGTTTAATCATGTCTTGTATCTCGGGATCCGATGTATTGAAAATTTCGCCGTCGAGACACTTCTGAATTTCAGTTTTCATATGCAATTGATAAAAGACAAAAATAACAAAGCCGGCGCTGATTAATTTTCATGTATCTTAAAATCGCACCTCAGCTCGCAAGCTGCTTAAATGTTGCTGTATCATTCCCAAATTACAATATTTCCAAATTTTGTTAAATCCAATATTATATATTCTCGGGTAGTGATATTTATGTACTAAGTTACCTGCTTTAATCAACAATTTTCAATAATTAGTAATTATCTCAAACCGCCCTAAATGACCAGTTAGGATAAAAGTTACATTCCCATTAAACCCTCATTATCTGATATAGGTTAAGGAGGTGTACCTGATCATTTACTACCGTTGATAGCGTTTGTAATAAGTTTAATATTGGTCTTTGTAATATTATGCTTTTGCGCCAGACTTGTCCAATGTGCTAAAGAACTTTTTGTTTGGTCAATAATTTCATCTATCAGCTTACTGTTTAACTTTGATCCCTGTCCAAGTTTCACTAAATGGCTGGTTTTAGGATTTCTGCCTTCACCCATGACCATTGTGCTTTGTTCTCCGCTCGGGCCACTTGAAAAAGTAAGATCATACCCGGGGGCTAACTTCCATTCGCCGTTTTCATCCATAAGAAAACTGAAATTTTTAGCGTGATCATCTCGGTTATGTGCTAATACATTGAAAACAGCGAGACGATACATTTTTTCGACTTCACGAATATCCTTGGTTAGAGCAGCAGTTAGATTGAGTAAATCTTCATAATCCAGGGATGGCGTTCTAAAATCGCTATGCAATAAGCCACTTGCAGTATGCATATGCAACCGTTTATTACCATCTCTGTCAAATCGTTTTACGCCAAAATAACCAGCGCCCTTGTGTGATGAGAATAAGTGTACTTCTGGCATTATTACGCCTGCGTCCTTTGCCATTAAAGCATAGACATACTCAACTGCACCGGCATCAACACCGTCCAGTGAATTTGAAAATTTGACCAGCCAGGGTTCTAATCCTTCGTTAAGTTTCTTTGCGCCATAGGTGATCTGCTTACGGTTATGAGTTACGGCAACAAGAGCTTTCGGACGAGCACCTGCAGATGATCCGTTCAACGCCAATAACTCTTTGATGATTTCTTCCGAGCTACCTTGTAATACTTCTTCTGTCTGTGAGGCCAGATTATCGAGGTCTATAAATTCCTGGCTATCTGAAGGGCTGTTATCGGGTTCATAAACCAATGCCCCCATACCAGATAAGCCGACATGCGCCAGGCGATCCAACGGAGATTGGCTGGGAGGCAAGATACCTTGCGATCTTAGCAGCCGGTCAAAAAGCAATCGCCCCCAACCATCGGGCAAACTATCGCTGAAAACACCTGAGAGCCCTTCAAACGGACGTTGAGGTAATTCAATAACGCCTCTTTGCAATGGCAAGCGGAATGGAGATATTTCCATGCCCTTTTGAATGAATGCATTGGCATATTCAAAATACATAATGTGGTCGCGTATGGCCAGCCGCCCTACAGCCTGAATATCTGAACCAAAGTCTAAGCCAACCCTTAATTCTGTAATTGGTTGTGTCATTTCTTACGCCCTCTTTTTCTGGATATAGTATCTGTATTTTTCAATACCTCATCTATTGACGTAAAATTAGGCTTTGATGGTTTCAATACCTCGATTATTTCTTCTATGCCACCAGTAACCATCAGGAGCTTCAAAAACGATCCTATGGAAATTGAACCTTTCTGCTCAAATTTGCGCAGCGTTGCAAGGGGCACCCCTGAGCGTTCTGCCAAACCTTCCTGGGTTAACTCCATGGATAGTCGTCTGGCTCGGATACTATCAGCTATTTTTAACTGAGCTTTTGATAGAGATATAAGTGATATCATTGTAGTAGTAATCTTTGTATTATATCTAGTACTAATACTATAGTATCACTAAGTTAGTCATTTGAATTATAAAAAGGATATTTTTTCCGCAACTATTTCCGAACCGGCTCATCATACCAGATAATGACGATTACTTAAATAGTATTGCATTATTTTAACATAAAATGTGCCCTGATTGTTATATTTGCACCCGATGAAGCTATTTGCTATTTTTATAACTATCTTAATGATTTTTACGGGGATTGACCCCTGTAAAGACAAGGATATCATAAATAGCAACACCAAAGTAGAAGCAAGTAAGGCTGGCAAAGACAATCCTAATAAAAACGTTTGCAGCCCCTTTTGTCATTGCGCCAGGTGTCCATTTTCCATAGTACTTCCACAGCAACCGCCTCTTGTGCTAATTCATGAGCTCATAAAAGGTGTTTTTATTATTACTATTAACTCAGGCACTCCAACCCAGATTAGTCCTTCTGTGTGGCAACCCCCCCAGTTTACCCAAAACCCTGTTTAAACATAATTTATTAATGCCCTTAAGGGAAAATATTAATTCATATTCAATGAAAAGATTTTTATTGCTTTTTGTTGCAATGGCATGTTCTATTACTGCCTTTGCCCAAAATAACCTTACCATAATTCTAAAAAACACAGAATCCAAAGAGCCCTTAATTGGTGCTACGGTAATCATAACTGACCTTAATAAAGCATTGTCTACCAATGCACAGGGTCAAGTCACATTCTCTAATATTCCCGACGGCACTCATTCCATTGAATATCGATACGTAGGATATACTTCTCAAGTAGACAACCTTACATTTCCCCTGGTTAATGCACAGCCAATAGTCGTTTTGCTAGAAGAGGCTGAAGGTGAAGAACTAGAGCAGGTCGTGGTTGCCTCCACTAGGAGCAGCCGAACTATAACCAATATCCCTACTCGCGTGGAGGTAATATCAGGCGAGGAATTAGGAGAAAAGGCTAGCATGAAGCCAGGAGATATCCGCATGCTTCTCGCCGAGAGTACAGGTATACAAACTCAGCAAACATCAGCAACTAGTGGTAACGCAACTATTCGTATTCAGGGGCTTGACGGTAAGTACACGCAGATCATACGTGACGGTTTTCCTTTATACTCTGGCTTTTCGGGAGGCTTGGGCTTGTTGCAGGTAGCGCCCCTGGACTTAAAGCAGGTGGAGGTTATTAAAGGGTCTTCTTCAACCTTGTATGGGGGTGGGGCCATTGCAGGATTGGTTAACCTGGTTTCTAAAACACCGACCGATGAACGGCAATTAGACTTTTTACTAAATGGCACATCAGCAAAAGGGCTTGATGTTAGTATGTTCTATGGCGAAAAGTTTAACAAGGTAGGGACTACAATTTATGCAGCCTATAATCATGGCTCGCCTTATGAACCATCAAGCGTTGGTTTAACAGCCATCCCCAGATTTAACCGCTATACACTGAATCCAAAACTATGGGTGTATTTGAATGAGCGTACCACGCTAAATGTGGGAATCAATGCTACGGTTGAAAACCGTATTGGTGGTGATTTGGACTACATCGAAGGCCTGGGAAATACTCAGCATTCTTATTTTGAACAGAACAAAACGGGCAGGTACAGCAGCCAGGTACAACTTGATCATAAACTAAACGATAAAGAGAAGCTTACATTTAAAAATAGTGTAAGCTACTTTGACCGTACCATTACTTTGCCAGATTATCGTTTTTCGGGGATACAGATAGCCTCTTATACTGAGGCCAACTATACTCGAAACGGAGAGAAAGCAGACTGGGTAGCAGGGTTAAATTTTTTGACTGATCATTTTGGTGAGGAGAGGAACAATACCTTCCCTTTACGAAGCTATACCTATAACACCATCGGTGGCTTTGTACAAAACACCTTGAACATAAGCCCGAAAGTTACTTTGGAAACAGGCATAAGGGGTGACTACCATAATGATTATGGCTTTCTATTTCTGCCTAGAATATCAAGCTTATGGAAGATTAATGAACACTTTTCTACTCGGCTTGGCGGTGGCTTCGGCTATAAAGCGCCTACTGTATTTACTGAAGATGCAGAACGCATTCAGTTCCGTAATGTGCTGCCTTTAGATGTAGCGAACACAAAGGCAGAGCGGTCATATGGCGCCAATAATGATATAAACTACCGTACTTCTATGTTTGATGGTCAGGTAGGATTAAGTATTAACCATCTGTTTTTTTATACCCGAATAGATGAACCTATCCTGCTTACCACAATTGCCAGTGGTGATTTGCAATATCAGCAGCCCCTAGGTAATTTGAATACCAAGGGTATGGAAACAAATGTGAAGGTAACCTACGGTGATTTTAAATTATTTATGGGATATACGCTTGCAGATGTAACGCAACACACGAATGGTGTTAATACTGCTTATCCTTTAGTATCTCGCCGCCGGCTTAACAATGTGTTGATGTATGAGGTAGAGGATAAATGGAAGATTGGTGCAGAGGCTTACTACTTTGGTTCGCAAAGGCTGAATGACGGAGCAACAGGCAAAAGTTACTGGACAGCAGGGCTGATGGCAGAAAAAATATGGGAGCGGTTTTCCGTGTTTCTTAACTTCGAAAATATTACCGATACCCGTCAGACAAAGTTTGATACCATTTATACAGGCAGTATTAGCAACCCCATTTTTAGAGACATTTATGCGCCTTTAGATGGCTTTGTGGTTAATGGTGGTTTAAAATTTCGACTATAAAAAAGACAACCTTTAATATCCCGAATGTAATTATTGCCCATTCAATGGGGCTCATTGCTGATCGTAATTATAAATGCCATTCGAAAATGGGTGTTAGATGATGTAGTTTAATTCATTCTATCAATCTCTTCATAAGTATATTGCTTATATTCAATACCGAACCTTCTCGCATTTTCTTCTACAGTACTTATAAACCCAGCTTTTTCCATTCGGCTGTTTACCTCTTTAGCGTTCTCAATTGGCAAAACATAGATTACTTGTTGCTTCTTGCCTGTTTGCTTCTTAAATCCCTTGAAAGCTCTATGTTCATGGCTTGATGGTGAGATAATACTATTTGATACGATATTGCAATGTCATAAGGGTGCATTCCATTATGCGTATATTCTCCACTAGGTTTTATAGCTCTTAGAACATATCCATTCTTTTCCTTGTGATAAAATTGCACACGTTGAGATACTTATGATTTTTAACAATTTGTTTTTGTTTAAATTTTTCCTTAGTTTAACCTAACCAATTATTTCCTTATGTCTGATTTGTTCCTTTACTCTGATCAAGATCTGCTATTAAAAGTGACAGTAGGTAATGAACATGCATTCCGTCAACTATTTTCAAAGTATCATCAGCAATTAGGTGTTTATGTTTATCGTATTACCGATTCGGTTGATTTGGCTGAAGATATTGTTCAGGATGTATTTCTTAAAATATGGATGAGTCGTGAAGCATTAGCTGGTGTAGACAATTTTAAAGCTTATTTATTTGTCATGTCTAAAAACCATACTTTAAATTGCTTAAGAAAAATAGCCAGGGAGCAATTGAAGAAAAAGGGATGGGAGAATAATTTCAATAACGTATTGAAATCAAGGGAAGAGGAGACCAATATATACTACAATTTATTGGACGAGGCAATAGATAAATTGCCTCCGCAGCAACAAAAAGTTTATTTGCTTAGTCGTCATGAGCGACTGAAATATGCGGAGATAGGACAAAGGCTCAATATTTCGGGTGAGACTGTTAAAAAATATCTACAAATAGCAACTACCTCGATCACTGCTTATGTACATACTAATCTGGAGAAGTTAGTTTTTTTGCTGATTATGCTAAAAAATATTTAATATTCTTTAGCCCCTTTTTTAATAGGTCGGGTGTCTTTATAATAAGTTCGTTACAAAAGGAGGATTAACCAATTATCAAATGTGCTATGCTTTCATCAAATTTCAGGCTGACCTATCTTTTCAGGAGTTATTATAGAAAGACAGCTACCAGGCAAGAGATAGAGGAATTGTTTCATTTGTTACAGGTCAGTACTGATGATGAGGTTTTATCTCTTATGCATAAAGAATGGGATCATTTGCAGGTGGAGGAACCTTTGTTCAAACCGCATAAGAGCAGGGAAATACTTAATCAAATTTTACTTAATGAAGCTGAAGGAGGCGACTTAGGAGGGGAAATAGCTTTAGACAATGAAAAGAGGAAATGGGCCTTTATGAGGAAATGGGCTTTATCCCCTAAAAGGTTATCAGCTGCTGCTGCTATTTTACTTTTTGTCAGTCTTGGCTTGCATTTCTTAAAGATTCAACCTGAGCGACTTAAATTAGGCGTACAAAAGCATCAGCCAGCTTTAAAGAATATTCTTTCTAAAAAGAATCAAGCGATATTAACCTTGGCAAGTGGTAAGGTTATTATTCTTGATACTGCTGGAATCGGAACTTTGATCAAGACAAAGGACTTTAGATTTCGCAAAACAAAAGAGAGGCAACTCGAATATCTTAGCTTAACGAATATTATCCTTACTGACGATGAGCATAGTACCCTTGATGGTCGTCATTCCCGATTAAATACAATTAGTACTCCCAAAGGTGGGCAATACGAGGTTTTGCTTCCCGATGGAACTAAAGTTTGGTTAAATGCAGCTTCTTCTCTATTGTTTCCTGCTGCATTTGCAGGAAAGACCCGTGAGGTGGAGTTAATAGGTGAAGCATATTTTGAAGTGGCAAAGAGTGCGAAGATGCCTTTTGTGGTCAAATCAAGACTTGCTAAGGTTGAAGTACTGGGAACACATTTTAACATCAGTGCTTATGGAGAAGGAAGTGCAATGAAAACAACGTTGTTGGAAGGTGCTGTTAAAATATCGGATACTAATACCTCAACTGTACTTAAACCTGGAGAGCAGGCTATTGTCAATAAAAATTCGGATATGAAGGTGGTTCGGATGGTTGATGTAGAGTCAGCAGTTGCATGGAAAAACGGACTTTTTCAATTTAATGAGGCGGATATAAAAGAAGTAATGCAGCAGGCCATGCATTGGTATGATTTGAATGTTAGTTATGAAGGGCCAATCGCAGGGAGGCATATTACGGGTAAGATTTCCAGAAATGTCCAAGCCTCAGAATTTTTAAATATGCTTAAATATACGGGGGTAAAATTTAAGATTGAAGGGAAAAATGTAGTCATCATGAATTAAAATGAGCTAAAATCTATGAGATAGAAATTAACCAATTATACATCTAAACAATACCACCATGAAAGAAAGAATACTTGATTCCGCAGATCTGCGGGGTGTTAAACAGCTATTTGCTGCCTAATTTAGATTAAAGAACAAAACCGTATTGAAAACTGATGCCATAAAAAAACCGGGAAATGTATGAGCATTCCCGGTGAAGTTTCAGGTTTCTTATTAATATTCAACAACCAATTGAATCATGTTTCGCCCAAATCAAACAAAGCTATGAATTTTAATTCTAAAATTTTACTGGCTATGAAGCTAATCCTTGCCTTTTTACTGGTTATCCATCTGGATGTAAATGCCAAAACATTTAGCCAGATGGTCACGCTTCATAAGAAAAACGCAACTGTTGAAGAAGTGTTTCAATTAATAGAAAAACAAACCGGGTATCACTTTCTATATCATAAGGAGGATATTCTGGCTGCAGGAATGATCAGTATTGATGTAGGAATGGTGTCGGTTGAAGAAGCATTAAATCAATGTTTTAAGAATCAGCCCTTAACTTTTAAAATCTTTCAAAATACAATTGTTATAAAAAAGAAGATACAGGTCAATGAGCAGAGTTCGGTTTCTGTACAGACGAGTGTGCAGGGGCAGGTCGTAGATGTTAAAGGGGTAACGCTTGCAGGTGTTAGCATTATTCTTAAAGGAAGTTCAATAGGCACAACGACTAATCTTCAGGGCCGATACTCAATCAATGCTCCCAATAATAGCACCCTGATTTTTTCTTATATAGGATTTATACGTCAAGAGGTTCCGGTTAATAACCAGACTACTGTTAACGTGATATTGAAGGAGGAGGCTAAAGCCTTAAGTGAAGTGGTTGTTACCGCTTTGGGTATAAAAAGACAGTCGAAGAGTCTTGGTTATGCGGCCACTTCAGTTGATACTAAACAGTTAACGGATGCAAGGACGACTAATGTCGGCAATAGTTTAATCGGGAAAGTGGCAGGACTCAATGTGGCAGCTCCTCCAACTGGTCCTGGTGGCTCTTCTAAGATTAGGATCCGTGGTCAGTCTTCTTTTGGTGGTGAAAATTCACCGCTGATCGTTGTAAATGGGGTACCGATAAATAATGAAGCCGGGGGCGGTGCCAATGGCAATAAAGAAAACTTTGCCGGGGAAGGGAACTCAGATTCAGGTGATGGTCTGCAAAGTATAAATCCCGATGATATCGAGTCGATGACGGTTTTAAAGGGTGCTGCAGCAGCGGCATTATATGGGTTTCGGGCTAAGGATGGTGCAATTATAATTGTAACCAAGTCTGGCCGCGGGCAAGTAGGAATTGGTGTTGAACTAAATTCTAATTTTCAGGCAGATCAGGCACTTGACTTTACTGATTTTCAGTATGAATACGGACAGGGTGAAAATGGAATCAGAAATACGAGTCTTGCTGATGCACGCCGAACAGGAATGTGGAGTTTTGGTACCAAGTTCGACAATGAGCCCGTATGGCAAGTTGATGGTACACAAAAGCCTTATTCGCCTTTTAAAGATCGGGTAAAGGCTTTTTATCAAACTGCTACTACAGCGACAAACTCGGTAGCACTTTCAGGTGGGAATGACAATGGTAGTTTTCGCCTCTCCTATGCTAATACCGATGCAAATGGACTGATTGAAAAATCTGAATACAATAAAAAGGTGCTTAGCCTGGGGTTGAATTATAAATTAGGGAAAAAGCTTTCTACGCAGGTCAATGCAAACTATTCCAATGAAGAAAATATAAATCCGCCGGTTGTGGCGCAACAGGACTTTAATGTCAATCAAACTATATATACGTTGGCCAATAGTATCGATCCACGCTGGCTTGAAGCTGCATATAAAGATCCGGTTACGGGTAATGAAATCAGTCCGTCGCGTTTTACGAACCGTACTAATCCGTATTGGACGATCAATGAACGCTATGAAAATCATAAGCGGGACCGTCTCTTTGGGAATGTTTTGCTGCGTTACCAGTTTACACCCTGGCTATATGCGCAGGGTCGTGTAGGACAGGATTATTTCTCCGTTACGCATAATGTAAACCGCCCTACCGGTACTTCTTTTCTGCCGGCTGCAGCAACAGGGTTTAATGGTAATTTTTATCAGGATGCGGAGACTTTCCGGGAACGCAATGTTGATTTCCTGATAGGGTTCAACAAAAAAATAGGTGTTTTTGGAATTGATGCCAACGTGGGCGGAAACTCCATGGATCAGCATGGGGAAACACTTAGTACTTCTGTGACTAATTTTTACGTTCGCGATCTGTATACCATAGGCAATGGTCAGATTAAGGAACCTAACTATGCTTACTACAGAAAGAAAGTAAATTCATTATATGGAACAGTAGAATTCTCCTATAATGATTACCTGTTTTTAAATGTAACCGGCCGTAATGATTGGTTCTCTACATTAAATCCTAAATCAAACAATTACCTGTATCCATCAGTGAGTTCCAGCTTTGTATTTAGTCAGGCTCTGGGTGAATCATTGCCGTCGTGGTTGACTTATGGTAAAATTCGGGCAGCTTATGCTGAAGTAGGTGGTGATACAGATCCTTATACCAATGCGCTTTTTTATTCATTGAATGCCAATCCGTTTAATGGGGTTGCCTTGGGTACAATATCTGGTACGGTAAGTCCTAATCCTGATCTTAAGCCATTGAAGGTTAAAGAAACTGAACTGGGAATAGAGATGAGTCTTTTTGATCGCAGGGTCAGCATTGACTTTGCTGCATATCGTAAGAATACGGTAGATGAAATACTAAATGTAGACATATCTAATGCATCCGGTTTTGGACAAACGAAAGTAAACGTGGGAAAATTAAGGAATCAGGGTGTGGAGGCTTTATTAACTCTGGTACCTGTTCGTTCCCGGAATATCAGATGGGAAAGTACTTTTAACTACACCTATAACGAGAGTAAGGTGCTGCAGTTGGCTAATAACCAGCAGCGGATTGATGTAGGAACCGGAGAATATATTGGCTTTGTATCACAGGAAGTGGGCAAGGCAATGGGCTCTTTAAGAGGGGTTGACTACAAGCGGGATGATCAGGGAAGGGTCCTTATGGCTAACGGTCGGTTTCTAGCGGGTGATATTATCACTTATGGGAGTGCTGTTCCGAAACATATAGGTGGTTGGTTGAATACGGTCAACTATAAAGGACTTCGGCTATTTACTCAGGTTGATTTTAAAGCGGGTCATAAATTGATTTCGAATTCTAACTTCAACTTTATGCGGGAAGGTCTACATAAGGCTTCTTTGGTTGGAAGAGAAGGAGGTGTTGTTTTTGAGGGTGTAAATGCGGATGGTAATGCCAATACAACGGCTGTGCCAGCGGAAGCATTTTATTCGGATTACAGGGGTAAAAGTATAGCCACACCATTTGTTTATGATGCTAGTTTTATTCGCTGGCGTACGGTTTCATTGGGATATGATTTCTCGCGGTTTGTCAATAAAACGTTTATCAAGAGTATAACCCTCAATGGCTTTGTTAACAATGTGCTGATTATCAAAAAGCATGTGGATAATCTGGACCCTGAAACGCAATACTCCACATCCGATCTGTTGAGTGGTCTGGAGTCGCTTGCTCTGCCTACCACGCGGAGTTACGGATTAAATTTAAATGTTAAGTTCTAACCTGCTAATTATTAACATTATGAAAATTAACTATATACTTTCAGCTCTGTCTGTATTGCTGATAGGCCTGAGCAGTTGTGATAAGGATTTCGAAGAAATAAATACAAACCCTACACTGCCATTAACGCTTGATCCTATTTATCAGTTTTCCAATGCGCAGCAGGCTTTAGTTATCCCTAGCTATCATTACCAGGGAGAGATTGTTCAGCAAATCATCACGCCTTATGGTGGGGTATTGGAAGGAGGCAATCGGAATACGGTGAATGAGGTGAACTCAAATCCAACTTTCAATACGCTATATACCGTTCCTCTCCGGGATTTAACGGACATTATCACGAAGCTTAAAGATAACCCGGATAGGACCAATCTGTACAATATGTCCAGGATCCTGCGTAGCTATTGTTACCAGATTCTGGTGGATACTTATGGAGATGTGCCCTATTCTGAGGCAGGGAAAGGGTTTCTTGAAAGTACTTATCTCCCAAAGTATGATGACCAGAAAGTGATCTATGATGATATTATTAAAGAATATCAGGAGGCCACTGATGCCCTGGCTTCCGGTAAAGATGTTGTAGGCAGCGATTTGTTTTATAAGGGAGACATTGCTCAATGGAAAAAACTAGGCAACTCACTCTTGTTGCGTGCCGGCATGCGCTATACCCGGATTGATGAGGCAAAGGCAAGAGTTACTGTAGCCAAGGCATTTGATCCTGCTCGTGGAGGCATCATGACATCGAATACCGACAATGCCTTTATTCAGTTTAATGCAACTTTTACCAATGCGACATCCAGTGCGCTGTTAGGAAGCGAACGTGCCAACTATTATGTCGGTAAACCTTTTATAGATTTCCTTAAAAGTAGTAACGACCCGCGTCTTCCTTATATCGCTGTAAAATATGAAAACCCTGCAAATCCTTTAGCCACTTCAGGAGTGGCCAATACGACTCTTGCAGATCAGCTGGGAATGCCTTATGGTTATGATGAGAATTCCTTAGCGAATGCTCCCGGTTTTCCAGGTAAGATTGGTTCTGCTTTTAAATATTCGCAATATAACCGGGCGACGGTTTTTAGAATAGATGCACCTGAATTTATTGCCACTTGTGCGCAAACACAATTGCTCTTAGCGGAGGCATTTCAAAGAGGATATATTAATGTTGGGTCGGCAAAAGAGTATTACGAGGCGGGAATTAGGGGGCATATGACCCAGACTGCCTTATACGGGTCGGGTGTTCAGATTTCACTTGAGCAACAATCGGCTTACCTGGTTGAACCTGAGGTAGCTTTTAATATCAGCCGTGCTTTGGAGCAAATTAACGAACAATATTGGGTTGCTTCTTTTCGCAATTGGGCAGAGGCTTGGGCTAACTTCCGCAGAAGTAGGTATCCACAGTTGTCGCCCATTAATTTTCCCGGGGAGGATCCTGCGGTTGATGCAGGTGATGCAGGGGGCTTTGTTCATCGGCTTACTTATCCGCTGAGGGAAAAGTCGGTTAATACGGCCAATGTAAATGAGGCATCATCCAGGATGGGTGGAGATAACCTGGGTGTACGGATTTTCTGGGACAAGTAAAATCTGTGATGAGTAAAAATTGGAATATAAACATATCAATATAATTATGAATAGAAAAGCAGCATTCCTTATTTTATTTTTTCTCCCTTGTGTTTTTGTAAAAGCGCAACGTGTGGGCTCTTCTCCGGAATATATTAAAACATTAACTGCAGACTGGAAAGGAGAGCGCTCTGCGGATGGTAGACCGAAAGTCTCTGATGCGATCTTAAATCGCCTCAAGAATATCTCTATGGAGGAGGCATGGGGTGTTTTAAGGAATAAGGGGTACCAAAATCAATATGAAGGTAACTGGATAGTAATCAGGGAGGATAGTGTGATGACCGGCAGGGTGGTTACGGCTCAATATATGCCTTCGCGACCAGATTTAATTAAATCGGTTGGCGATCAGGGTAAAGCAGAGAATCGTGCTCAAAAGGGGGGCACTAATTCCTGGCCTATTGATGTGCTGACTAATGGAGATGTTTATGTAGCAGATGGGTACGGTAAGATTGCTGATGGCACTTTAATAGGCGATAATTTAGGTAATGCTATTTATGCCAAATCGCAGAGAGGGGTAATCTTTTATGGCTCGGTGAGGGATCAGGAAGGGTTAACGGAGATTAAGGGTTTTAATGGATGGATTAAGGGACAGGATCCCTCCTATATCCAACAAATGATGCTAACGACCATTAATGCTCCTATCCGGATTGGCAGGGCAACTGTTTTGCCGGGAGATGTGGTGCTCGCTAATAAATACGGAACGATCTTTATTCCGGCTGCATTGGCAGAGGATCTTGTGATTACATCGGAAGTTACCGCGTTGCGTGATGAATTTGGGCATCAGCGGTTAAGGGAGAAAAAGTATCTGGCGGGACAGATTGACAGCGATTGGTCCGAAGAGATTAAAAAGGACTTTTTAAACTGGCTAAATCAATATCCGGGAAAATTGCCTATGACTAAAAAGGAATTGGATGAATATATGAAATCGCGTAACTACTAACCTAATTATAGAAAAAAACATGAAAAGTATCCTAAAACAAATAGCAGAAAGTAATAAAGAGCTTGAAAAGGCAGAAGCAGCGGCTACAACTGCTGAAATAAATAATCCGCGGACACATGAGAATCGTCGTAACTTCTTAAAGAAAACCGCGATTGGGGGAATAGCCTTAAGTGGATTCATGGGTCTTTCTATTGAAGATACCATTGCTCAAACGACTTCTACTGTAAAGCGAGCCTCAAATCCTTCAGCTTTGAAAATAACGGATATGCGTTATGCCTTAACTACAGTTCTTGGAGGTACAGCTATTATTCGTATCGATACCAATCAAGGTATTTATGGTTTAGGTGAAGTAAGAGACGGTGCGGATGCTCGCTATGCTTTGATGCTTAAAAGCAGAATCCTTGGGCAGAATCCATGTAATGTGGAAATGATTTTCAAAATAATCAAGCAGTTTGGGGGGCCTGCCCGTCAGGCTGGAGGTGTATGTGGAGTAGAGATGGCCCTTTGGGATCTATGCGGAAAGGCCTATAACGTTCCGGCATGGCAGTTATTGGGTGGCCGGTATCGCGATAAAGTAAGATTATATGCAGATACACCTGAATCACAATCGACAGAAGAGCAAATTAAGCTGATAAAATATCGTACTGAGGAACAAGGATATACCTGGTTAAAAATGGATGTTTCTATTGGAGAGCTAAGAAATACACCTGGTGCACTGGTGAATGATAAGTTCTGGCAGAATGAAGGAAATCTTCAGCAATGGCAGGGTAACTATATGAGCTATGCGAATACGCAGCATCCGTTTACACAGGTACAAATTACAGATAAGGGTTTGGATGAACTGGCAAAAATTGTAGATAATGTACGTAACCTGGTCGGATATGGTATTCCGCTTTCAACAGATCATTACGGCCATTTCGACTTGAATAATGGCATTCGTTTAGGGAGAGCATTAGAGAAATACAGATTGGCTTGGATGGAAGATATTGTTTCATGGGAATTAACTGATCAATGGAAAACAATGTCTGATGCATTGGAAACGCCTATGCTTACCGGGGAGGATATCTATCTACTGAAGAACTTTAAACCTTTAATCGACATTCATGCCGTTGATATTATACATCCGGATCTATCTTCCTCTGGTGGCCTTTTAGAAACAAAGCGAATTGGAGATTATGCAGAAGAGCATGGTGTGGCTATGGCGATGCATCAGGCGGGGACACCGGTTTCGTTTATGGCTAGTGTACATTGTGCAGCAGCTACGCAAAACTTTCTGGCATTGGAGCATCACTCTGTAGATCTGACCTGGTGGGAGAATTTGGTTAAAACGACAGATGGAAGGCAGCTGATTACCAAAGGGTTTGCTAATGTGCCTCTTTCTGCACCGGGATTAGGAATTGAGTTAAACGAGGATGAAGTGAAAAGACATTTAAGTCCGAAGGATAAAAGCTATTTCGCTCCAACTACAGAATGGAATGACATTCGTTCGCATGACCGTGTTTTTAGCTAAGTTTTTGTTTTTTACTTGTAAACTTTAACGTTTTGAAACAGAGAAACATGTACCTGATGGCATTGGGGGGTTCTGCCGTCTGCCTGATCGTTGCACTTATTATGACCCTGTCTGGGCATATTGAGGAAGCAGGTCCTTTATTTATTGGCTTTTTTATAGCGCTGGCGATCGGGTTTCGCGGTTATGCGCATCTGAAAGGGTTTTCCTTTACGGTTATCATTTTCGCAGCGGTTACCACAGCCTTGTATTATCCCCACTACTTCGCAGAGGTAGAGGGGTTTAAATTTGTCATGCTGATTACTCCGCTGATCCAGCTGATTATGTTTGGAATGGGCACTTCTATGAGTTTTCATGATTTCGTAGGGGTTATTAAAATGCCTAAGGGGGTGTTTATTGGGGTGTTTAGTCATTTCCTAATCATGCCTCTTATCGGGTATACACTGGCCGGGATTAGTGGTTTGCCTCCTGAAATTGCTGCAGGTATTATTTTAATAGGATGTTCCCCGAATGGGATGGCATCTAATGTGATTTCGTACCTGGCAAAGGCAAATCTTGCTCTTTCAATTACCATAACGGCTGTTTCTACTTTGCTTGCTCCATTGATGACGCCCTTGCTGATGAAGCTATTGGCAGGTGCGTTTATTGAAATCAATGTGCTGGACATGATGTGGGATATCATTAAGATGGTAATTATTCCTATAGCTGCGGGACTGCTTTTTAATAAATTACTAAGCGGAAAGGGTAAATGGCTGCATGAGGTGATGCCTTTAGTTTCCATGTGTGGTATTGCCTTTATCATTGTCATTATAACTGCTGCCGGCAGGGATAGTCTGTTGACCATTGGTCCTACCTTGATTTTACTGGTATTGGCTCACAATTTATGCGGATACTTTCTGGGTTACTGGTCTGGCCGCTTATTTAAGATGTCGGAACGTGATTGTCGTACGATTGCGATAGAAGTGGGCATGCAAAACGGTGGGTTAGCCTCCGGACTGGCAAAAGAAATGGGAAAGATTGCAACAGTAGGATTAGCACCCGCCATTTTCGGCCCTTTAATGAATGTTACAGGTTCTATACTGGCGTCCTGGTGGCATCGGAAGCCTCCTGTAGACCGGAATATAAGTTCCGTTCACGTGCCTTTAAACACTGGGGTTTCCAATTCTTAATTATATCGTGATGAAAAAGTGTATCTACCTATTTATACTTGTTTTTAGCGGATCCTTAGTTGTTCATGGGCAATCTAAAGAGGAAGCAAGTTTAGTTGCTGCAATTGAAATTTTCAGAACTGGAGTTGTAAATGCTGATCAGGATTTGTTGGAATCAATAACAGATACTGACCTGGTTTATGGTCATTCCAGTGGTAAGGTTCAGAACAAAGCCGAGTTTATTGATGAGATTATGAGTGGTAAACCACTGGACTATGCTACTGTTGAACTTTCCGATCAAACGATAAAGATTTCCGATCATATAGCAGTGGTCAGGCATATTTTTTCTGCTCAGATAATTAACAATGGCGTTGCCGGTAATCTGAAGATTGGAAATATGCTTATCTGGAAAGAGAAACTTGGCAAATGGAAATTACTGGCAAGGCAGGCCTATAAAATAATCTAACATCATGTCTTTTGAAAGAATATGAAATATTACTTGTGTTGTATAACTGTGTTTTTCTTACTGGGGAGTTGCATGAATTCCAATCAAAAAAAGGAGGGTTATGATTATGGGGACTGGCCTTATTATGGGGGGAATAAAGCAGGTAACCGATATTCCCCTTTGACTCAAATTAACCAGCAAAATGTTAAACTTTTGCATGTAGCATGGCAGTACAACACGGTAGATGATGCAGATTCAGCTGAATTTGGGCGCGGTTACTCATCCATTCAATGTCAGCCTATAATGGTGCATGGTGTGTTGTATGGAACCACTGCTAAACTTGAATTATTTGCAGTTAAGGCAGAGTCAGGGGAGCAATTATGGAAATTTGAACCTACACAGAAAGAGCAGATGCTTTTTTCAAACAGAGGGGTGGCGTACTGGGAAGATAAGTCGGATAAACGGATCTTATATACAGTTGGGTCTACCCTTTATGCTATTGAGGCGCTGAGCGGAAAACCTGTTTTAAGTTTCGGTAAAAAGGGTATGGTGGATTTGCATGAAGGGCTTTCGGTACATAACGGGCAGGATGTGAATTCATTGACTGTGGTTGCTACTTCGCCTGGGACTGTTTTTAAAAATACGTTAATTATTGGTTCCCGGGTTTCGGAGTCAGGCGATGCAGCCCCTGGATATTTAAGAGCATTTGATATTATTTCAGGGAAGTTAAGCTGGGTGTTTCATACGATTCCACAGCCTGGCGAATTTGGGTACGAAACCTGGCCGAAAGATGCTTATAAAAGAGTTGGGGGAGCAAATAACTGGAGTGGATTAGTGCTGGATGAAAAACGAGGGTTGGTTTATTTTGGTACAGGCTCTCCTGCTTCTGATTTTTATGGTGGGGATCGTAAGGGTACCAACTTATTTGCTAACTGTATTGTGGCACTTCAAGCTGAAACCGGTAAATTGAAATGGTACTACCAAACGATTCATCATGACCTGTGGGACAGGGATTTACCCTGTCCCCCTAACCTGACGACTATAAAACAAAATGGCAAAACGAGGGATGTTGTGGTTCAGGCTACAAAAGACGGATTGGTTTATGTGCTGGACCGGGATAAAGGAACGTCCATTTTTCCGGTAGAAGAGCGTGCTGTTCCTGCGCATGGATTGCCGGGTGAGCATCCATGGCCAACGCAGAAGTTTCCGTTAAAACCTCTTCCTTTTTCCAGTCAGGCTCTTACTTCGGCAGACCTAACTGATCTTTCTCCTGCAGCACATGCTTTTGTAAAGGAGCAATTTGATAAGAGTGTATCCGCCAATAAATTTACGCCACCTAATACAAAGGGGACGATATTGTTTGGCTATAGTGGAGGTGCGGAATGGGGAGGGAACGCAACAGATCCTAATGGAATTTTGTATTTGAACGCTAATAATGATCCCTGGTTGCTTCAAATGGTTGATACGGTTTCTCAGAATAAAGAAGTGGCCGCTTTGTCTCATGGAAATGCACTTTATTTAATTAACTGTGCGGGGTGTCATGGAGAGGACAGGCGCGGTAATGGAACTCAGTTTCCTAATCTCAGGCGTATTGGTGAAAGGCGCTCTGTGAAGGAAATTGAGTCTATACTGAAAACGGGACAGGGGAGAATGCCATCTTTTCAACATGTGTTAGAAAAGGACAGAAAGGAGATTGTTGATTTTTTATTAGATACCAGGAGTTCGTGGGCAGCGGCTCCGTCTGAGCATGAGAAAGCTTCTTCGGGTTCAGGGAAAAAGGGTGTTACTAAAAAAGTATTTGGGTTTAAACCAGCCTACCAGATGAAGGTTTGGAAAAAGTTGACGGATCAGGAAGGTTATCCAGGAATTAAGCCTCCGTGGGGAACGCTGAATGCGATTGATATGAATACGGGTGTGTATTTATGGCGCGTTCCTTTGGGTGAATATCCTGAACTAAAGAAAAAGGGGATTCCTGTTACAGGTACGGAAAATTATGGGGGACCTGTAGTAACGGCCGGCGGGCTCGTTTTCATTGCTGCTACCAGGGATGAGAAAATTCGTGCTTTTGACAGTAAGACGGGAAAGGTGCTATGGGAGTTTCAACTTCCGGCAGGCGGATACGCAACACCCATCACCTATATGGTAAAAGGAAAGCAGTATGTCGTTATTGCTGCGGGTGGTGGAAGAGGTGGCAAACCAGGGAAGAACTATATTGCATTTAGTTTATAAATGGTTTTTGTTGATTTGTAAAGTTGAGGTTAGTCTTTATTTAGACTTTTTTTGAATAGAACGATACCTTTTATTTATTTGGGGAGATAAAAGGTTTTTTCGTTTTTCAAACTCATTACTAATTAAACAATTGCGAGATTCTTGTTTGGAAAAATCATTATTTTATCTATCTTTGCATAAATCGAAAGAGGGGGCAGAATGTCCCCTCTTTTCTTTTAGTGCTAATTATGAATGTAGAGCAAAGGGTAAGACAACTTGTTGAAGAAAAAATAGCCGACCGCGAAGACCTCTTTATCGTTGACATAAAGATGCATTCAAATGGAACGCTGATCATTCTGATAGACGGTGATAATGGCATTGCAATTGAGGATTGTGCCATGGTAAGCCGTACAGTTGGCTTCTTTTTGGAAGAGGAGAATGTAATTGAGCAGGCGTATCATCTTGAAGTATCATCACCGGGTATCGATTATCCGCTAGGGATGAAAAGACAGTATGAAAAGAATATAGGACGTACTATTTCGGTTCAGATGGTTGATGATGTGAATAAAAAGAGAGAAGGAAAACTTCTTGACGTACAGGAAGAAGGTATTTTAGTGGAAGAAAATATAAAGGAAAAGGGTAAAAAAGCAATCGCTCAGGAGAGCTTTATTGCCTTCGACCACATTACAGAAACAAAGGTTTTAATTTCATTTAAGTAGAAATGAGCAATATTAATTTAATTGATTCTTTTCAGGAATTTAAAGAATTTAAGAACATTGACCGTCCTACCGTCATCAGTGTATTGGAAGAAGTGTTCAGAAGTATGATCCGTAAAAAATACGGAACAGATGAGAACTGCGACGTGATTGTAAATCCGGACAATGGTGACCTGGAGATCTGGAGAACACGAACTGTAATGGAAGACGGTTTTTCTGAAGATGATGATTTGGAAATTGAGTTGGCAGAAGTGCACAAGATCGATCCTGAATTGGAAGTTGGTGATGATTTCATTGAACAGGTAACGCTAGAGACTTTTGGTCGACGTGCTATCCTGGCAGCCAGACAGACATTGGTTTCAAAGGTTCTTGAACTGGAGAAAGATGAGATTTTCCGTAAATACAAGGATCGTGTAGGCGAGATTGTAACCGGTGAAGTTTACCAGGTTTGGAAAAAGGAAACCTTGGTGCTGGATGATGAAGGAAATGAATTGCTTCTTCCTAAAACGGAACAAATCCCTGCGGATTACTATAAAAAAGGTGATACAGTTAGAGCGGTGATCTTGAAAGTGGATATGTTGAATACAAATCCAAAGATTATTATTTCCCGTACTGCACCTGAATTCCTTCAGCGTTTATTTGAACTTGAAGTTCCTGAAATTTTTGATGGTCTGATTGTGATCAAAAAGATTGTTCGTGAACCAGGAGAGCGCGCTAAGGTAGCGGTAGAATCTTACGATGATCGTATTGATCCGGTAGGTGCCTGCGTAGGTATGAAAGGATCCCGTATTCATGGTATCGTTAGAGAATTGAAAAATGAGAATATTGATGTGATTAACTTCACTCAAAATTCTTCTTTATATATACAACGTGCTTTGAGTCCTGCAAAGATTACAACAATCAAGCTGGATGATGTAGATAAACGTGCTGCAGTATATTTGAAGCCTGATCAGGTATCTTTAGCTATTGGTCGTGGTGGACATAATATTAAATTAGCCGGAAAGTTAACCGGTTATGAAATTGATGTATACCGTGAGGCTGAAGTGGATGATGAGGATGTTGATCTGGAAGAATTTTCAGATGAAATTGATGGCTGGATTATTGATGAATTCAAACGTGTTGGTTTGGATACAGCTAAATCGGTGTTAGAGCTAACTATTGATGAGTTGGTTAAGCGTACAGATTTGGAAGATGGTACAGTAAAAGAAGTGTTAAGTATATTAAGAGCGGAATTTGAATAAGTAATACTGTTTCGGGTTCCTTCTATTAAATATGGGATAAAAGTCCTATTTTTGTTAAAATATTTTTGAGGTAATTTTTTTAAATGTCAGAAGGTAAAAGTATAAATTTACTAAAAGCTGCAAAAGAGCTTAATATTGGGTTGTCTACAGCCGTGGAATCTTTAAGTAAAAAGGGTTTTAAAGTTGATGCAAAGCCTAATACAAAGCTTTCAGAAGAAATGTATGGTGCTTTATTGCAGGAGTACCAAGGTGATAAAATTGTCCGTGAAGAAGCCAGACAAATCGTGATAGGAAAAATACGTCGTGATGATGTATTAACTCCGGCTCCGGAAAGACATGAACTTCGCAGGGAAAAGGAATTCGAACAGGAAGAGATTCTGATTAAGAATACTGGTTCATTTGGACATGGTCCATCTGCAGAAAAGCCGAAAGTAGTAGTACCTGTGGTAGCTCCCGTTATTGCAGAAGAACCTGTAGCAGAACCTGCTAAGGGAGAAAATCAGATTGCAGGCGTAAAAATTGTTGGTAAAATTGATCTGGAATCATTTAACCGCAGACCCAAGCATGAAGTAAAACCCCCATTAGCAGCAGTGGTGAAAGAAAAGGAACCTGAAAAGGTAGTTGTAGCAGAACCTGTTGCATCCCAACCTGCCCCAGTTTTAGGAATACCTGTTGCTCCCGTACCTGTTGTTGAAGCGAAAGTGGAAACATCACCTCCGGCTGAAGTGAAGGAAACACCTAAACCTGTACCTGTTTCTGAAGTTCCAAAATCAGATGTGCCAGTTGCGGTAGAAGTTAAACCTACTCAATCCGTAGCAGAAGTAAAAGCAGAGCCAGTGGTGGAAAAACAACCGGAGCCTGTTGTTGCACCTGTGCAAGTTGCTGCATCTGCCCCCGTTGCTATTGTTAAAGAAGAGAAGAAAGAAGTAGCCCCTCAGGCTGCTCCTGAAAATAAAATTATGGAAACTCCTGATGCCCCTGTCGTGGAGCAACCTGTAAAAGTAGAACAAGTTCCTGAAGATGATGTTATTCGTGCAAGAGCACAACGTCTGACCGGGCCAAACGTAATTGGTAAAATTGATTTGTCTGCACAGCAGCCACAGCGTCGTAAAGATCAGCCTGTAGCTTCTTCATCTGCAGCAAACAGTGATCACAATAAACGTAAGCGTAAACGTAAAGATGCTCCCGGTTATCAGGGAGGACAAGGGCAAAGTGCTGGCCAGGCACAAGGAACTACACCTGCAACGCAAGGTGGAGCTCCACGTCCAGCTGCACCGGTTCCGGCGCCTCATACAGGTCCAAGACCCGATTTTCGTGGCGGTGCTCTAAATCATGGTGGCGCAAGGCCTGATTTTAGAGGAGGTACAAGAAACCATGGTGGTGCTTCAACTGGAGGAGGTCCTAAGGAGGAACCAACAGAAAAAGAAATACAGGATCAGATCAGAGCAACCCTTGCCCGCTTAAGTGGAGCAGGTAAATCTGGAAAGTTTGCACAACGTGCTAAATTCCGTCGTCAGAAACGTGATGATGTTGCGCAATCTGCTGAAGATGCTGCAATGGAAAAAGAACTTCAGTCTAAAGTACTGAAGGTTACAGAATTTGTTACAGCAAATGAACTGGCTAGCATGATGGATGTTCCGGTAACACAAATTATCTCTACTTGTATGAGTTTAGGTATGTTCGTGTCTATCAATCAACGTCTGGATGCCGAAACGCTAAGTATTGTTGCTGATGAGTTTGGTTATAATTTAGAGTTCGTTAAACCGGATGATGAAGAAGCGAGCTTAGAGATTGAAGATGATCCGGATACTTTGATTCCACGTGCTCCTATTGTAACTGTAATGGGTCACGTTGACCACGGTAAAACATCATTACTTGACTTTGTTCGTAAAACGAATGTGTTAGGTGGGGAAGCCGGGGGAATTACGCAGCATATTGGAGCATATGCAGTGCAACTGGAAGATGGACGTAAAATTACATTCCTGGATACACCGGGTCACGAAGCCTTTACGGCGATGCGTGCTCGTGGTGCAAAGGTTACCGATATCGCCATTATTGTAATTGCTGCGGATGATAGTGTGATGCCTCAGACACGTGAAGCAATCAATCACGCTCAGGCTGCAAATGTTCCTATTGTATTTGCCTTTAGTAAGGTAGATAAACCAGGAGCAAATACAGACCGGATACGTGAACAACTTTCGCAGATGAATATCCTGGTTGAAGACTGGGGTGGTAAATATCAGAGTCAGGAAATATCCGGTAAAACAGGTTTGAACGTAGACTTGCTTTTAGAAAAGGTTTTGCTTGAAGCAGAGTTACTCGAACTAAAAGCTAATCCAAATAAGAGAGCAACTGGTACCGTTATTGAAGCGGCATTAGATAAAGGCCGTGGTATTGTAACCACTGTGTTAATATTAGCCGGAACATTAAGAGTAGGTGATCCTATTCTTGCTGGTAGTTACAGTGGTCGTGTGAAGGCATTGACTAATGAACGCGGACAGAAGGTTGAGTTTGCCGGGCCATCTACACCAGTACAGGTGTTGGGTATGTCTGGTGCACCAACTGCAGGTGATAAGTTCAACTCGATGGATAGTGAGGTTGAAGCTCGTGAAATAGCGAATAAACGTTTGCAGTTACAACGTGAGCAGGGACTTCGTACTCAGAAACATATCACGCTTGATGAAATTGGTCGCCGTTTGGCTATCGGAAACTTCAGGGAACTTAACATCATTGTTAAGGGTGATGTTGATGGTTCAATTGAGGCATTATCCGATTCATTGTTGAAAATGTCTACGGAACAGATACAAGTGAACATCATACACAAGTCAGTAGGTCAGATTTCCGAATCAGACGTATTATTGGCTTCTGCATCAGATGCGATCATTATCGGTTTCCAGGTACGTCCATCAGCAAGTGCGCGTAAATTAGCTGAACAGGAATCAATCGACATTCGTTTGTATTCTATCATCTACGATGCGATCAACGAAGTGAAGGCCGCCATGGAAGGTATGCTTGCTCCTGAATTCGAAGAGAAAATCATTGCTAACGTAGAAATACGTGAAACATTCAAGATCAGTAAGGTTGGTACTATTGCAGGTTGTATGGTACTTGACGGTAAGCTGAATCGTAACAGTAAGATCCGTATTATACGGGATGGTGTTGTGGTTTACACAGGCGAGCTGGCTTCATTGAAACGTTTCAAGGACGATGTGAAAGAGGTTACTAAGGGTTATGAGTGTGGTTTAAATATTCAGAACTTTAATGACATTGAGGTGGGAGACATTGTTGAAGGCTACGAAAGTGTTGAAGTAAAGAGAAAATTGTAAGAAGTTTACTTCTGCAATAAATAAAAAAGGCAACCTTAAAAAGGGTTGCCTTTTTTATAGTTTTTAATTTTTTGCTGATAGGCGTTTATGAACATTCTTATAGTCAGTAAATCAAGGATCCCTGCATTTCTTTATGGTGGTATAGAAAGAATAACCTGGTGGTTAGGTAAGGAGCTGGCCAAGATGGGTCATCAGGTTACATATTTGGTTAATGAGGGATCTACATGTCCATTTGCAAAAGTTATATGCAGAGATTATACCGTTCCTTTGGAGAGTCAGGTACCGGTTGATATAGATGTGGTGCACTTCCAGTACCCGATAGTTGACTTTAGTTTGCGTCCGTTTATTGTTACTATACATGGTAATAATGATGCAAGCGTACAATTGTCTAGAAATTCTGTTTTCATATCTAAAGATCATGCGAAGCGGCATCATGCTGAAACATACATATATAATGGAATCGATATTGAGGAATATGGGGCCCCTGATTTTCGTATAAGGCGTGATTACTTTCATTTTTTAGGGAAGGCGGCATGGCGAATTAAAAATGTTCAGGGTGCTATTGATGTTGCCTTGAAGGCTAAAGAGCGGCTAGAAGTACTTGGAGGTAACCGGTTAAATATTACTATGGGCTTTCGTTTTACGCTTAGCTCAAGGATTAGGTTTAGAGGCATTGTTGGTGGCGAGGAGAAAAATGCTTACCTCAGGGCTTCAAGAGGATTAATTTTTCCGGTTAGATGGCACGAACCGTTTGGAATTGCATTGATCGAAAGTCTTTATTTCGGTTGTCCGGTTTTCGGTACGCCGTATGGGTCTTTGCCTGAAATAGTTGTGCAAGGGATGGGGGTATTGTCAGATTCGTTGGGAACATTGTCGGATGCTTTAAAAGATGTAAATGATTTTGATAGAAAAAAGTGCCATGAGTATGTGTGTGACCAATTCTTAGCAGCTACCATGACCAGGTCTTATGTTGAGTTGTATGAGAGAGTGCTGAATGGAAGGATTTTGAATTCAACTACTCCTTATATAAAGGAAAGTAATGAAAAGTTTTTGCCTTGGAGAGATTAGTGGTAGCTAAACTGCTGTAAATTAGAACTGTTTATCTTCAGTTCTACGTTTGCAGTTAATGAACTCAGTAATGGTTAATTTCTTACATTTGTTTTGTAATCCTAATGGTAGGTCGATAAAAAATTACCAAAGAATTTATTAATTTATGAAAGATATTCCTTTAATTTTTGTTCATAAGGGTAATTCATCGTACTTAAAACCGGTATTAGCACATAATTACGCTTTTAATAAAGACGCGGACATCTATCTTCTTGGTGATGAAGAAAACAGCAAAATGCCCTTTGTAAAACATAATATGATGGAGCAGTATTCCGCTACAGCTGATAAATTTGCAAAGATTTATGAACACATGTCCAGTAATCCCTATCATTTTGAGCTCGGATGCTTTCAAAGGTGGTTTATTATCAATGAATTTGTTAAGCAGAAAGGAATAGAACATTTTTTATATTTAGATTCTGATGTGTTGCTATTCTGTAATGTGAAAGAAGTATTTAATCATTTTTTGCAATATGATTTTACAATAAGTCAGGCACATTCTCCACATATTACGCTCTTCAATAGCTCGTCCTTAAATAGGTTTTGCAATTACATAACCGAATTATATAGCGAACCTGAGTATATAGCAAGGTTCAAATTAAGTTATCAGGAATTTAAAGATGCTAACAGACTGGGAGGAATTTGTGATATGTTTGCTTTTTCTTTATACCAGCAAGATGTTTCGGATCATGTAAAAGAGATCTCGGAAATTTCTGGTGCGTATTATTTTGATAGTAATATCAATGAAAGCGATGGGTTCGAGATGAAAGCAGGATTAAAAAAGGTTTATTGGAAAAATACTCTGCCTTATGCAAAAACCATTGGTGCACAGTCTTATATGCGATTATATGCGCTCCATTTTCAGGGTGCTGCAAAATCCTTGGTTACCAAATATGCACTAAATCAGAGATTTAAACGCCCCTGTATTATTTCTTTTATTAAACAATTCTTCATAGGAAGATGAAGCCATATATGTTAATTATTTTTTAATAAAGTTCATGCTAAACTACTGTACGTTGTTTAATTCCGCTTACCTATCCAGGGGGCTTGCGATGTATTATTCACTTGAAGACCATTGCAACGATTTTCATCTTTATATTTTCGCTTTTGATAACGACTGTCTGACTGTTTTATTAAGCTTAAAACTGAAACATGCCACTATCATTTCTTTAAAGGAATTTGAGGACGATGAGCTGTTAGCTGTAAAACCCGGACGTACCGCAGGTGAATATTGCTGGACCTGCACCTCCTCAACAATCTGGTATTGCTTAAAAACGTATGCCCTGGGCCATTGTACCTACATTGATGCCGACCTGCTTTTCTTTAGTGATCCAAAGGGATTGATGGACGAAATGAACGAAAGGTCAGTACTCATAACGGCGCACCGCTATACTGCGGAGCATGATCAGTCCGCACTGAGTGGCTTTTATTGTGTACAGTACATCACCTTTAAAAACACAGATGAAGGGTTGTCCGCATTAAACTGGTGGCGCAATGCCTGTTTGGAATGGTGTTATAAACGATTTGAAGATGGAAAGTTTGGTGATCAGAAATATTTAGATGACTGGACCACCCGATTTACCGGTGTGCATGAATTGACAAATATAGGCGGCGGAGTTGCTCCATGGAACGTGCAGCAATACGATCTTCTCCATAAAGCAAATAAAATACAAGTTCTAGATACCACTTTCCTAAAAGAAGATGAACTTATTTTTTACCATTTTCATGATTTCAGGTATTGCATTCAGAAATCGTTTCGCTTAACAGCAGAGCAGTATTATTTATCAAAAGCTGTTATAAAAGACATTTACAAGCCCTACATCAAGGCATTGGTAGCTGCAGAAAATAGAATCCGTACGGTAAATAAAGAAATAACCTTTCACGAACCTTTGCTTAATTTTGATTGGATTAAACGCGTAATAGGTAGGAGGGTAACATTTATATTAAAAGGATATTACAGGAACTATTACAAAAAAAGAAGATTGATCTAAAAAAAGAACCAGCATCTCATATTACATTAAAAAATTAAAGTGGCCGAACTAATTAACCTGAAAACATTTACCGATACACGAGGAAACCTGACTGTTATAGAAAAGGTAATCCCTTTTGTTATTAAGCGTATTTTTTATATTTACGGTGTAGATGACTCTGTAAGAGGCGGTCACAGGCATCACAAAACTATTCAGGCCGCGATCTGTATTAAAGGAAGCTGTACAATTTTTAACAACAATCACGTGTTGAAGGAAGAATTTCTGCTGGATACACCAGATAAATGCCTGTTAATTCAGCCGGAAGACTGGCATCAGATGCACAGTTTCAGTGAAGATGCGATCCTAATGGTGCTGGCATCAGAGTTTTTTGACGCAGCAGATTATATATACGACCCTTATCATGATTGAATACGAAAGTCTTAAGCTCCTGAATGCCCCCTTTATGGAAAGCTATAAAAAGAGCTTTGCTGATACATTGGAGAGCGGGTGGTTTATCCTGGGAAACAATGTATCGACCTTTGAACAAGAATTTGCTATCTACAATGGGTCAAACTACTGTGCAGGACTGGCTTCCGGACTAGATGCACTTATCCTTGCTTTGCGCTGTTTCGATTTTCCTGCAGGTAGCGAAGTCATCGTTCCCTCAAACACCTATATTGCTACCATTCTTGCCGTGTATCACAATAATTTGGTACCAGTACTCGTAGAGCCCGATCCGCTTACTTATAACATTGATCCATCAAAAATTGAAGCAAGTATAACCGCGAAGACAAAGGCTATTCTCGTAGTTCATTTGTATGGAAAGGCCAGTGATATGGATCCTATTATGGCTCTTGCAGGTCAGTATGACTTAAAAGTGGTAGAAGATTGCGCACAGTCACATGGAGCTGAGTACAAAGGAAAAAAAACAGGAACCTTTGGCGATTTCGGTGCTTTTAGCTTTTATCCCACTAAAAACCTGGGTGCATTGGGAGATGCAGGAGCCATTACTACCGATAATAAGGAACACTATGAGAAGATAAAAGCACTTCGTAATTACGGTTCGAAAGTCAAATATGTAAACGAATACATAGGTACCAATTCTAGGCTCGATGAAATTCAGGCAGGTTTTCTATCCGTAAAGTTAAAGCGGCTCAATGACATCAACAGTCATAAACGTCGTCTGGCCTCTTTATACCAGGAATGGCTGAGTGCTGATTTCATAAAGCCCATAGTACATGCCGATTACTTCGACGTATTTCACATCTATACGATCAGGCATCCCGAAAGAGATCAGCTAAGGGCCTACTTGCTGGAGCATCATATAAAAACCGAAATTCATTATCCCATTCCACCGCATCAGCAGAAAGCTCTGGAAGGTAAGTTTGAAGGATTTCATTACCCGATATCAGAAGAAATACATCAAACAACCCTGAGTTTACCCATTTCATTCTGCCACACTGAACACGATATAGGCCGGGTAATAGAAGTATTAAACAAGTTTTAACACGCCAAAAACAGCTACAAAAACTCCCTTAACACCCCAAAAACCCCCTTAACCCAGCACAAACGCAATTATCATCAAATTAAATTCCAAAATACAAGACATTTAGATCTGAAAATGGATTGGTCAATGCATGTATTGAACCTCCAATTTAAGTAAATGATAAAGTACTTAAAAAGTAAATTCTGGAAAAAGCCTAAAGAAGAATATAGAAGGCGAATCGGTCATCGAAATCGATCATGAGCCCATTGGCCGAGATAAATGATTTTATTTAATAGCCAGGTAAAACCTTCAATCTTTAAGCCATCTTTTAAATTTGCGACTCAATTTATTATTATTAATTTTCTTTTGCCGAAGTTGAAATTCAAACTCCAGTATATTCAGGTCTGCCTCTTTATTCGGAATGATATACAAAGGATGAGAAAGAGGATCACTTAAGGCCTCTGTAGGCAGGTCCGCTAACTGGTCATTATCAGTTTTAGTATGTGTGGCATCCGCTCTAAACCCAATATTGCTTATTAAATTAACATTCGGAATTATTGTTAACCCATTATTAAAGAAGGTTATAAACTTCAATTGATAGTCCCAGGTATCAATCTTTCCAGCTTTAAGTTGATTGAATATTTCCAGATATTCTGCTGAAATAATAGGCTCATTAAAGACGGTATTGAAAGCTTCCGATACATCCTCTGCCTGATATTCCGAAAGTTCAGCATCATAATGTTGCCACACCCTCCTCCAGCTTGCCCAACCCCAAACCTCCAGGTTATTAGAAAAATAATAGCTTTTATCCCCCCATCTTTTACCCGAATGAAAATTGCAACCCGCTATAGAACTAATCCTGGTGTCCTCTCTGTACTTTTCAAGCAGAACATCACAGAACCTGAAAAAATCATTTGATGGTAAACAGTCGTCTTCCAGGATGATTCCCTCATTTTCATTACTGAAAAACCAGTCCAAAGCAGTAGAAACCCCATATTTGCATCCAAGATTCTTATCCCTGAATAATGTTTTTAACTCGCAAGGCCAGTTAATGTTTTTAATGATTTCCCTGGTTTCTTTACACAGCAAATCTTCACCTTCACGATCCCGACGAGGCCCATCAGCTGCAATATATAACTTTGCAGGCTTGGCTTCACTAATTTGTTCGAAGACCTTCTGAGTGGTATCCGGACGATTAAATATAAGAAAGAGAACGGGAGATGTGGTTTGATATGCAGGCATAAGGGATTATACTAATTTTCTTTTGTTTTTAATTTGTCTCCACCGATACTTAAAATAAACAGTCAAGCTGCAGTACTTCATTACAATTCCGGGGAAATCCTGATCAAACAATGGGTCGAGAATAGATTGGGAAACTCCTCCCTGTGCAAAATTAGCTATAATTAAAGGATGATATGCTTTTTTAAATGAAGAGTCGTTCCAGCATTGAATATTAAGCAGATGATCGCCGCCTGTTGGATATTCTTCACTGTATCTATATTTTTCAAAAACCCGTTTAGGATAGAGCACACTATGATGGCAGATACAGTCGAATGTTAAGCGGTAGGGACTAAATTCTCCTCCCAGGATCAAATCACCCCAGGAACATTGACCATAGTAAATTGTGTCCCGGTCTTTTAATAATGCTGCCATAGCAGAAAATGCGGGGTATAACGTGTCATCCGCACCAAGAAAGTAAATCCAGTCGCCTTTTGCCTGTTTTAATCCTTTATTCATTGCATCGAAAATACCTGCGTCTGGTTCGCTCTTCCAGTAGGTTATTTTCGAGTCATTAAGTTGAAGAATAGCTGTAGTTCCATCAGTACTGCCACCATCAATGATGATATGTTCGACATTGGGATATGACTGCGTTTGGATGCTATCTATACATTTTTGAATATGACTGGAGGCATTAAATGTTACAGTAACAATACTGATGAGTGGGAGCTGTTTGAATGCGAGTTCTGAACTTTTCATCGCTGCAAAACTAAACATTTATGTGCGATGTGGAATCTTATTCCAATTGTCCTAATTACTTTTTATTATTGTATTTAATAATATTATGTTTACGCACTAATTTATACAATGAATAGCAAAATAACATCTGGTGAAACTAAATTAATATTTGAAGCTAAAATTTTAAATAAATATTATGTAAGCTTTTATCAGTGTCAGGATACGGGATTTATACAAACTGAAGAGCCTTACTGGTTAGATGATGCTTATTCATCAGCTATAACAAAACTAGATTTAGGTCTTGTTTATCGAAATCTCGAGATCAGTAAAAATATTAATTATCTGCTTTCTAAATATTTCGACAATACAAAAATATTTCTTGATTATGCTGGCGGTTACGGGTTATTTACCAGAATAATGAGAGATAAGGGTTACGACTTTTACCATTACGATCCTTATTGTCAAAATCTCTTCGCCGAAAATTTTGATTTAAGTACATTGGGTTTACCGCATTCATTTGAACTGGTAACTGCATTTGAAGTATTGGAACATATGGCTGATCCATTAAAAGAAGTAGCGCGGATTATGCAATATTCTGATAGTTTTCTGTTTTCAACAGAGTTACAACCCGAAGTGGTTTTCTCCAAACCAGAAGATTGGTGGTATTTTTCACCGGAAACTGGTCAGCATGTATCCTTTTACAATATTAAGTCTCTTGAATATATCGCGAAAAAACTAGGATATAATTTTTATACAGATGGAACTTTTCTTCACTTATTTACGAAGCGAACTTTTGAAAATAGCCCATTCGAACAACCTAAGGAACCTTACTATATTAAGAAAATAAGAAGAATTTTGGAAAAATACGAACTAAGAAAAGTCAAACCATTAGAAACCCTGCTTCAAAAAGATTGGTTATATGTTAAAGGATTATTGTCTGCAAATAAGCAAGAATAACGAAGAAACAACAAAAAATAAGCGTTAGTTAAGCCTTAACAATTTCCTGATTCTTTTATTCAGACTCTTGTCTTTTTTAGCCAATGCCTTTCTTTCTTCAATATTGAAATCACTGTACCAAGTGAATAAATCAGCTCCTTTTTCTGGCAATATATATACAGGATGAATTAATTCAGCCGCCAATGGCTCTACAGGAATATTCGCATTTAGATCATTATCCGATACGGTATGTGTGGCATCAGATCTAAAACCAATATTGGAAATTAAGTTCACGTTCGGAATAATGCATAATCCATTATTGAAAAAATTGATTAGTCCTAATTGATAATCCCAAGTATCGATCTCTTTCCTTTTTAATGAAACGAAAATATTCTTCCAACTTTCAATCAGCAAAGGCTCATTAAATATCTTACCTAACTGCTCCTCTATTTCATCCTCCTTAAATCCACATAGTTCTACGTCATAATCTTGCCATGCCCTTCTCCAAGAAGCCCAGCCCCATACATGGATGTTGTTTGAGAAATAATAGGAAGCATTTCCCCATTTTCTTCCAAATTGAAAGTTGTCTCCTGAAATCATACGTACCCGAGTGTCATTTCTATACTTAAATAAAAGCTGGTCACAAAATCGGAAGAAGTCATTTGAAGGCAGGCAGTCATCCTCAAGAATAATCCCTTCCTCTTCATTTTTAAAAAACCAGTCTAAAGAAGATGAAACGGCATATTTACAACCTAGATTCTCTTCTCTGAATAATATTTTAATCTGGCAAGGCCAGTCAATCTTACCAATTATTTCGCGTGTCTCTTTGCAAAGTTGTATTTCACTGACGTTATCAACATGGGGACCATCAGCTGCTAAATAAAGCTTGGATGGCCTAGCTTCTCTTATTTTTTCAAATACCCGAATAGTTGTATCCGGCCTTTTAAATAATATAAAAAGTACGGCAGATGTGGTCGTATAGGGAGTCATGGGTTATAGTACCTTAATTATTTGGATTTATTGATTTTTTTCCTGCTTTTGTATTCTTGATATAGATATCGAAAATATACTTTGGCGCTGGAATATTTTTTAATAATTTGTTTAAAGTCTTTTATGAATTCATGATCGGTAACTTGTTCTGAAAAACCACCCTGTGCGAAATTTGCGATAAGAAGGGGAACATATTGTTTCGTAAATTCCTGATTATTCCAACATTGAATATTAAGGAGATAGTCACCGCCAACTGTGTACTTCTCATTATAAGTATACTTTTGAAATACAAGTTTCGGATATAAAATACTGTGATGACAAATACATTCTATAGTAAGGTCGTAGGAGGTGAATTTCCCTCCAAGAATGGTGTTGCCCCAAAGACAGTGACCATGATAAATAGTATTTCCATACTCTAAATGACGTGCAATTTCACTAAATCCAGGATATAGGAAATCATCTGCTCCTAAAAAGTAGATCCAGTCACCCTTTGCATGCCTTAATGCTTTATTCATCGCATTAAAAATACCACTGTCGGGTTCACTTTTCCAAAAGCTAATCTTGTTGCTATTTTTTATCAAAATGTCAACTGTTCCATCTGTACTATCACCGTCAATAATGATATGTTCAATGTTGGGATATGATTGTGATAAAACACTGTTGATACATCTTTCAATATGATCCGCTGCATTCAATGATACCGTAATTATACTTACTGTAGGATTTTTATAACGTAGTGGTTTTGGATATGACATATTTATTGGGCGTATAATATATTTGAGTATCTTATAGTATACTTAGTTTTGCTTCATTTCGTAACAATGGATATATAACTTGGATATAAATTCAAATTAATCGACTTATTTCTAACCAAACTTTTTCTATGCTTACTTTTAATATACATGGGAAAGGTTCATTGAAGTCATTGTGATATTTGCAGTTCCAATCGCAGTTATAGCAAGGCATTATTTCAAAAATGCAGATTGGCCTAAAATTCATGGTATCCGGATATGGGGTGAAACGTTCAAAATGACCTCCCCCCTGAATGCAAATTACGGGAGTTTTACACGCTGCCGCGATATGTGCTGCACTTGTTTCATTCGAAATTACTAATTCTGAATCAGCAATAAGCTGTACAAGTTGAGGAAGAGTTATTTTTCCTGTGAGATCTGTAAGTCTTTCTGAAGGCGGAAGATGCCCCGTGAGATAAGAAGCTACTGGCACTTCTGAAGGTCCTCCTGCTATGATGATAGCTTTAGAGCTTTCAGTCAAAAGGCGTTTAATGATTTCTAAAAAGTTTTCTCTTTCCCAATTGCGTTTATAATAGCTTGAGCCTGGAAATACTAGTATTGCGTTATTTGTTGTTTTTGAAATAGGAAGTGATAATCCGTTGATAGGAGAACTGGGCTGATCCAGTAGCTTTTCAAAAAAGTATAGGTTCCGATCATATTCATGAAAAATCTCCTTAGGTAGTTGGATAAGCCGAGTATGAAATTTATCTGTTTGTCTTTTATACTCAAAAACAGGGCCCCTTTCGTAGTCATAAGCAATATTTTCCTTTCCTGCAGCTAGAGCTGCAAGGCCTGTGCCCATAAAACTGCGCGAATATGTGGAGTGTATGACAACTTCATATCTCCTTTTGAAAAGCATCCAGCCAAGTTTTAATACTTCTGATGGCTGCACATATAAGGGGTCTTCTTTTATAAAATAAAATTCCGATATAAAGTCATTGTCATATTCGAGCGCCAGGTCTTTCCAAACGATATTACCTAGAAGTTCAATTTTGTGATCTTTGTACTCTTCTGAATTTTTTAATACTTCTATAAAATTACGGAAGAGGATGTAATCTCCTATTGCATCAATTTTAACAAGTAAAATTCTTTTTTCTGATTTCCTGAACTTTGCCAAAAAACTGAATAGCCAGGATATTTGTAACAGTATAAAGCGGACTTTTCTAAATTTTTTTTTATTGTGCATAAACTTCCAGTAGTCTCTTATAACGTTACGTGATGTTTTTAGCTTGATGCGTAAATCTATTCACTAAACGTCTGCATTTCCACCAACCGTCTATAAACGCCATCATGAACCATCAATTCCGAGTGCGTACCTGTTTCAACTATTTTTCCTGAATCAAGTACAACAATTAAATCCGCGTCCTTTATAGTGCTTAAACGGTGGGCTATGACCAAAGTAGTACGGTTTTTCATTAATTTATTTAATGCATCCTGTACCGATTTTTCTGATTCTGTATCCAATGCAGAGGTTGCTTCATCCAACAACATAATGGGTGGATTCTTCAAAACAGCCCTGGCAATGTTTATTCGTTGCTTTTGTCCCCCCGATAATTTAATTCCACGGTCACCAATATTGGTTTCATAACCGTTATCTGTATTTAATATAAAATCATGAGCGTTAGCAATGCGGGCAGCAGCTTCTACTGCTTCTTTAGTAGAATCAGGTTTTCCAAAGGCAATATTATTGAAAATAGTATCATTGAAGAGGATCGATTCCTGGTTTACAAAGCCTATTTGCGAACGCAGGGAATCCATTGAAATGTTTTTAATATCCGTATCATCAAAACAAATGCTTCCACTTTGTGGCTCAATAAATCGGGGAATCAGGTCCATTAACGTCGATTTACCTCCTCCTGATGGACCAACTAAGGCTATCGTTTTCCCAATAGGAATGGTAAGCGATACATTGGTTAATATAATTTTTTCGCCATAGCTGAAATTAATATTATTAATAGTGATGGCGCGATTAAATTCAGTTACTTCAATTGCACCCTTCGCGTCCTGAATCGCCGGCTTCATATCGATCAGCTCTAAGATACGTTCTCCTGCTGCTAATCCCAGGTTTATTCCTGTAAAAGAATCAGATAAAGCTTTAGCCGGACGGGTTAGCTGAGAAAAGATTCCGATATATCCAATAAACATAGGAGCAGTAAAATTAGGATCACCACCAAGCACAATGCTACCACCATAAAGCACAATGAATACCACCATCAGTACCCCCAGAAACTCGGAAATAGGAGAGGCTAATTGTTGCTTTTTGGCCATTTGTCTTCCCATCTCTGAAAAGTTTTCATTTTCATTATTAAACTTTTGTTTAATAAAATCACCGGCATTAAAGGCTTTAATAATTTTCACTCCAGTTAGTGCCTCTTCCAGGTTACTTACCATCACCCCAAATGAGGATTGCGAATTAGATGCCACATTCTTCAAACTTTTTACCAGCCTGGCAATAAATATGGCCGAAATAGGAATGAAAAGAATAGAAATAAAAGTTAATTTATATGATATAGCAAAAAGCGTAAACAGATAGGCAATAAGTTGAAAGGGTTCTCGGAAAATTACCTGTAGTGTTCCCGTCACCGTAAATTGTACTACTTGTACATCATTTGTGATTTTAGATAGGATATCTCCTTTACGTTCGTTATTAAAGAAACCCAGGTGCATATTCATTACGTTCTCAAATACAGTTTTTCGAATATTAAGAAGGGTATGGATTCTTAAATTCTCCATGATGCGCTGAGAAATGTATTTAAATAGATTGCTTAGCAGCACGGAAATGATAATAGCCACACATATAAATTGCAAAGCACCATAAGTACCATACGTTTTATTAATCACTTGAGAGTAGTAATTGAAGTTAGCCATCATATTCCAGGCACTTTCTGGTTTTGTGTATACAGTTGCATTGCCTGTAGTATTAAACAGAAAGGTAAGCACAGGAACAATCAACGCAAGATTCAATGTATTAAATACTACAGCTAGCAGTGTCGTTACAATATACGGGATTGCAAATTTTTCAATGGGTTTTGCAAATGATAATAATCGGAAATATGTCTTCATTTATTAAATCAATCTGCAAAAGTATTAAAAAGGACGGGATTGAGCTTTGTTTTATATCAGATATACTAAGTATCAAGCTAAAAGGGGTTGCCTAAACCTTTTTTTTGCCTGTTTTAAAAGGTAGCGCAGATAGACCGCCCAGCCCAATTTCTCTTTGATCAAAACGGGCAAATCGATTAAAAACTGATGATCTTTCTGTATAGATGATGCCCCCGTCATACTAAAATTCGCCATCATTAAGGAGTAAAATTGAAAACGGAATTGCTTGTCAGCCCACAAATTAAGATTCAATGCCCAGTCAGCCGCCAGTGGATAGGTCAAATCGTACTGATACTGCTCAAATACCTGCGCAGGGTAAATCATTGCCTGGTGACATATCGTTTCCTTTGATAGCCGGTATGCCGTGTATTTTTTCCGGTCAGTCCGCTCTCCATTATAACTCATGTCCCCGTAATAAATAGTTCGACTATCCTTTAGTTTGCCTATCATCAGACTAAATCCTTCAAGTAGCTGGTCATCAGCACCTATGAAATAAAGCCAGTCCCCTTTAGCCTTTTGTACAGCCTTATTCATGGCATCATAAATACCATTGTCGGGTTCAGTTTGCCAATAAGTAATGTTTTGGCTGTATTTTTCCAGTAGAGATCCCGTTGAGTCTGTGCTTCCACCGTCAAATACGATGATCTCCATATTCTGATAGACCTGGTTTAGGATCGAGCTGATACAGTTCTCGAGCTGAGCTTCTGCATTTAGTGTGACAATGATAATGCTGATTAATGGCTTCTGAGGATCTGCAGGATAATGGGCCTCACGTGTTCCACCTGTCTTAAATATTTGCATAGGAGCGTAATGGTCTTAAATAAAGCAAACTTAACATATAAAGTGTTATACTTATCCTCTGATTCCTTTTATACATGCTTGCAGATGCTCTTAATCATATAGATGTTGTTATTCCTTCTTTTAGAATGGATGAGCAATTCCTTTTGGGGATATTCAATTTAAAAAAACCGATGGATTTTGAGGTTACGTATTATCTGGTATGCGATCATCCACAGGTGCTTGTTCCCAACTCTATTCAACGTTTAGCTAACGATGGAACGATTACCTTACTTATTAACTCCTTAAATCTCGGTCCATCCCAAACCCGTAATAAAGGAATTGATTGTGGTCACGGCGCTTGGATCCTGCTTCTTGATGATGATATTATTCCTGGAGCAGATTTATTACTCGTATATGCCGATGCGATTCGAAAAAATAGAACGAGTATCGGGTTTTCTGGTGTTACCGCATTCCCCGATCCCATTAATTCCATCACCAAGGCCCTGTTATTAAACGGAGTACTAGGCCACTTTTATTTGAGTAGAACTAAAGAAAATCAGCGCTGGTCTCCAACTTCTAATATCATGCTAAATCGGGAGTTGTTAAGTAGCAGACGCTTTCGTGTCGAATGGACCAGTGCTGAAGATGTAGAGCTATTGGTTCGGAATAGTTTAGAAAATGACTGCTATTATTTAAGCCTGCCAAAGGCTGAAATAACACACCCCTGGTGGAATGCAGGTAAAATGCAGCTTAAAAGAATGTTCAATTATGGATATGGAAATGCGATCATACTGAAGTTCCCGCATATCAAAATGTATAGTTATGTAGATTTTAGCAATACGAGCGAAAGTAGTTCCATTCTACTCCTCCTTAGCGGGATTGCTTTCCTGTTGGGCTGCAATTATACGATTTACCTGAAATTACTCGTGATCATTTTGCTTGCCGAATATTTGACTAACCTGATCCGTGCCATTATAGCCACTAGGAAATTTTCCTTACCCCTCGCTTGGCAAATGACCATACATAAAAACACACAGGAATTGGGCTTCTTTTATTCGCTGATTAAAACTGGTCGTTTATTGTTTCTATTCAGGCGGATAGACTTCGGCTTCAATAAACCTTGCCCCAGTCCTTTTCGCTTGAATAAATGGAAAATCATTAAAATGAGTCTTATAATCGGATTACTTTTACTGAGTAGTGTATTTTATTAATGAAGGCAGACTTTCCGCCGTATTCGAAGGAATCGGAAATGTCAACTGTTTATGAATATATTGGCTGATGCCACGACTACAATACGTAATCTTATCCTTGATAGCATGTGCCAGCCGGTGTTCATTTTCATGATTGCGCACTAAGCAATGATTGCCATGGTACATGTGGAAAACAATGCCTCCAAACTTAATCGCCCGTTTTTTTATCCCCGAATTAATCAGGCGCACAGCAATTTCATTGTCTTCCTTACCCCATCCACAAAAATCTTCATTGTAGCCGTTCACTTTAATCAGGTCGCTTTTCCAAAAAGCCATGTTGCATCCCCTCAGATATAGATTGTCATGTTGTTTGTATCGGTCAGCAAGATAGTCCCTCAGGAATTTTATTCTCATCATGTTTGTATGATTTCTTATTCCTGGTAAAAAAAGGTTTGTCAAATTTCGCTGTCTTCTCAATACGTTTTCAGATAGTGATTTATCCATTATCACCCGACTACCTGTGATGAATGATCCCTTTTGACTAAGCTCTATGTGATCTTTAATGAAGTGTTTATGTAATGAAAGATCTCCATCAATCTGAATAATATATTCAAATTGAGCTATAGCTATTGCCTTGTTTCTGATTTTTGCTAATTGGAAACCTTCGTCTTTTTGCCAAACGTGTTTTAGTGGAACAGGAAATTTTTCTCGATGTCTGTCAATTAGTTCCTTCGTGTCAATAGTTGATCCATCGTCAGCTATAATAACCTCATCTGGCATAAAAGATTGTCTGGTTACACTTAATAAGCATAAACTAAGTGCTTCCGGCCAATTATAAGTTGAAATAATAAGTGATGTTTTGATTTTATTAGTCATATAATCAATTGTTATATCCTTTAACGCAAGTTCTGATCTGGTTTGTAACTGTGGTTTTAACAGTTTCAGCATGAACTTTTTCGTTTATACGGGATGATGGCTTGTGATGTAAATGGTACTGTATAGCACACAGCTTTACTATTTTTTTAATAATATCGTTATTTATAAATCGAGCAGCAAGTTCTTCATCCTCGTGTCCCCAACCCTCCAGTTCATTGTTATATCCGTTAATCAAAATAAAATCAGATTTCCAGAAAGCTAAATTGCTACCTCTGACACTTTTTGAAGAGTTCTCTTTGCGAATCCCAAGTTGTTTAAGCGTAGGTATCCACAATGCATTAATCCGGTGTTTAAGCCCTTTAGAAAAAATAGTCAATTTTATGTTTTCTGTTTCTAATATCTCTTGTGTTTTATGTGCGGAAAGCATTGCCCGGGTTCCTCTTATAAATACTCCTTCTTCTCTTACAGCTATATGATCTTTCACGAAATAAGGATGAAGAATCACGTCACCATCAATTTGAATTAAATAATCAAAAGAACTGTTCCGCACTGCTTCATTAATGATTTTACTTTTTCTGAATCCTTGATCTTCATGCCAGATGTGTTTTATGGGAACAGGAAAAATAAGTTTGTATCTTTCAATCAATTGCCTTGTTTCCTGCCCTGATCCATCGTCAGCAACAAGCACTTCATTTGGTAATTGCTTCTGTATCAATATACTTAGCAAGCATTTTTCAAGTGCTTTTGGCCAGTTATAAGTGGATATAATTAAAGATACCAGAGTGTCCTGCATTCAATTGTAATTGAAATATTACTTTGTATACGCCAATTATAATAAAAACGCTACAATTATTAAACCCAATTATATATACGTGATATCACAGTCGTCGTTTCAATGGAATCCATATCCGAATTAATACAATCCAAATATTCAGCTTTCTTGCCTTTAGGAGCCCAGCGTCCGGCATGAATAGGCCTCGTGCTGGGAAAAAGTCCTAACGCATGAATGCCTAATGCTGCGGCAATGTGGAGCGGACCAGTCCCGGTGGCTAAAAGACCATTGCTTCGAGATATAAAAGCTATAAATTGATTCAAATTAAACAATCCGGTTAAGTCGGTAACCGTTCCCTGATGCTGATCTATCCAGGTTTTAAGAAGTGTTTTTTCAGTAAGAGATCCGCTAATAAAAATTTTAAAACGAGATTTATCAATCTGCTGAATTAACTTGGAATAGTTCTCCAGGCTCCATTCTTTGCCATGTCCTCTGGATTTAGGATGTATGATAAGGTTAAATTTGTCTTTTGAGAGTAATGATTCATACGCCTCATTTAATATGGGAACATTCGAAAAGCCATAGTAATCTGATAAATTCTCGTTCTTTTTAAATGGAATATTCAGCCCTTTTAACAACTTACTATTGAGCAAGGCTTCATGAAGATCTGATCGTTTCCTACTTAGGAGAACAAGACGATTGCAGGTTAGCCAATGGTATATCCTATTTGTCGTACCTATACGATGTTTTATACTGCTTAGGAGTGCAATAAAAGCAATCCTCCTTTTTGGATATACATGTATAATTGTATCGATTTTTTTTAATTTCAGGAAGTTTGCAGCATCCTTATCAGAGATCGAGTGCCATTCATCATAATCAATAAACTCATTTACATGCTCGCTTAACAATACGACCTCCCTGGTGTATGAGCGGCCCAAGAAAGAAATTTTGCAATTAGGATAATAGGCCTTAATTATCCCACAAATGGGTAGCGTAAGAATAACATCGCCGATAGCATCAACTCTACTGATAAGAATGTGGTGCACATCTCTTAGTATCATAAATTATTTTAAGTATATGGTTTATATTTATCCAGGGAAAGTATCTATGGCTTAACTGATTATTTTATAATTTTTATATTCTCCAACCCGCCATCCGGTCAACCGTTCCACCAGGTGAAGGATCCTGTACCTGAGAGTCGTATTTTTTTGAAGTTTAACCGGATCGAATGAAAATTTCCAGTTCGATGCGTTAATCCTTGGCTGTATAACCGCGGGATGGCTGCCTTCAAACTTTTGAAGAATATGCGCATTGCCATAGTCAAATACATAGTCCGAAGGAATATTTTGTTCAACCCATTCTTGTGTTTGATAATACTGATTGAAGTTTCGCATTTTATGTTTCAATCCTGCAGGCGGTTTAACCCATCCATAATGATAGATGTAAGCGTCAATTAACTTTACCTGAAGTTTCTTTCCGTTTTTCCTGAAGCCCTGAGCATCGCGGTAGGACCGCACACCAGGTCTGAATTTTAATAACCTGATCTCTTTTCTATACCAGCGCCTGGTCGTCGCGATATAGTCATACGAGCCATAAAAATGAAGATAGTTGAAAAGTAGTCCTTCTACTTCCTCCTGGTCCACATTGTCCTCCATTTCTCTCCTTATTATAGGATGATACTTTTCATGTACGCATTCATCTCCCTGAATGTAAAAAGCCCAGTCTGTATCTGCCGAAATCGCCTCATAGGCTTTATCGGTCTCGTCCGCAAACACTTTTCCGCCTTCTCTTATATCATCGTCCCACGTAGTTTGAATGATTCGGATCTTATCTGAGCCAATATTTTTGATCAGTCTTAAAGTTTCGTCTTCCGAATTCCCATGTGCAACGACGAATTCGTCACAAAGAGGGAGAATTGATTTAATGGCCTCAACAATGGGATAGTCATTTTTAGCTGCATTTCGAATAAAGCTAAAACCGGTTACTTTCATATTTTATAGTAGAATGTAAAAGTATAAAACTTGATTATGATAATCCTTATTTATCTTTTGACCAGTTTTTAGGTCGATATTCCCGTTTTGTTAGCAAAGAGTCGTGTTTTTACTAATTCGTTATCCAGTTTGTATAAATTAACGTACTATTATGTGTAACGAATTGGTAAGCAAAGTTTAAATTAAATCGCTAAGATTAATGAATTGCCTTTTAAATGTCTCAAAGTAAATTATAGTAATTTTCACGAAAGATAAATTATTGCTTCTGTATCTATTTAATTATCAAGGGTCTATTAAACATATTAGGAGTTCGATGAATTAATTTTGACGATTTTGATGTAAATAGTAGGGTTCTTTTCAAATATTAATAAAACCTTTTACTCAAGTTGATGTTTAATTTTTAAAATTGGTATAATGTTTGATTATTTGCAAGTGTCAAACTTATATTTATTTTTGTCATATTATTACAATTAAAAATTTGTTTAACCTTAAAACAAACTAAAATGAATTATTCTACAATTAAAAAGCTTGTTGCTGGATCTTTGTTCTCGATGGCTGCACTAGCTGCATCAGCACAGGACTCAACATCCACAACAACTTCAACATCTTCAGCCACAGTGTTTGGCGGAAGGTCTCAGTACAGAACCTGGTCAATCGGTATTAACGGTGGCGTATTAGCTCCAGTTATTCCTTTTGGAACTAATGATTACAATGATTGGGACGCTAACTTCGGTTACGGTCTATTCATTAAAAAACAACTTGCTCCATCTTTCGCTTTGAAATTAGACGGACATGCAGGTAAAGTATCAGGTAAATTTGATGCTAATGATGGAAGATCAGGAACAGCTGCTGGTACTCGTCAAGAATTCAGTACTGATATCAACTATGCAGTTTCATTAAAGGGAGTTGTTAACGTTGGAACTGTTTCTTTTTTAAGCAGACAAAAAAATGTTGACTTCTTTATACAGGCAGGTGCTGGTTTAACCGGTTACACTCCTGATGATAATGGAGACAGAACTGAATTATTTATTCCGGTTGGTGTTGGTATGAACTTCAGATTAGGTGAAGTTGTAGCTTTCAACTTAGGTTACGATGCTAACTTCTTAGATGCTGATAACCTGGACAGAACTTGGGCTAATGGCGCATCCAACAAAGACAAATGGTCTTACGGATATGCCGGTCTTGAATTTACTTTAGGTAGCAAATCAAAACCAAGTCTACAATGGTCTAACCCAGTAGCTTTAATGTATGATGAATTAAAAGATCCTACATTACGTCAGGAAGTTGAAGCTTTAAAGACTCGCGTAAGCACTTTAGAGAATACTGTTAATCAACTTGCTGCTGATGCTGATGGTGATGGTGTATCTGATCGTTTTGACAAATGCCCAGGAACTCCTGCAGGTACTGTAGTTGATGGTTCAGGTTGTCCAATTGTATTCCCTGCATCAGATTCTACTGCTGCTGGTCAATACGGAACAATCCAATTCGAATTCGATAGCTCAGTATTGAAGACTTCTTCTTATCCTACATTGGACAAGGTTTCTTCAGACTTAAGAGCTAATTCAACAACTGTATTAGACTTACAAGGTCATGCATCTGCTGAAGGAACTGAAGAGTATAACATGAGCCTTTCTAGAGATAGAGCTAACTCAGTTAAAACTTACTTAGTAAATTCTGGAGTTGACGCAAACCGTGTAACTGTTGAAGCATTCGGAGAAAGCAAACCTATCGCTTCTAATACAACGGAAGAAGGTCGTATGCAAAACCGTCGTGTTGAGATCAAGTAATTTGATAATATAGTATATAAGCATATTATCTAAAAGGGCCCCAAAAGGGCCCTTTTTTTTGCGTAAAAACTGCTGAGTTTGCACTTAATTTTCCCGCAGCTTCTGCGCACCTCCTACGCACCTTGTCCGCACCTTCTCCGCTCGGGAAGCAAGCAAGCTGCGTCTCAGGTCAAAATTAAATCCCTTTTAGTCATGATCTTTTTAACTTCCTTCCAGAACTTAGCTCATACCTGAATTTATCTTATTTTTGTTGTTTGTCATACATTTCGTAAATTGTATCCGGATGCGCTTTTAACATTTACCTTTATTAAATTTTAGTAAATTTGTTTTATGTATTTCTTTAGAAAAAAAGATTCAGACCGCCCGCAAAACATTAACCTGAAGGTGATGCATATCATCAATACAATAGCTATTCTCCTATTCCTTTTCGGGATCATTTACAAAATAATTGATTGGTATTTTCTATAATCATGAAGCAAATTATTAAAACAGAACGCGCGCCAGCTCCTATCGGTCCTTACAACCAGGCTATTTTAGCCAATGGTATTTTATATGTATCCGGTCAGATTGCTATTAATCCCAACACCAATGAACTCGTTAATTCTTCAGTTGAAGAAGAAACGAAACAAGTAATGTCTAATTTAACTGCAATTCTAGATGAAGCAGGATATAGTTTTGCAGACGTGGTGAAGACGACTATTTTCTTAACTGACATGAGTCTCTTCCCCCTTGTGAATACCATTTATGGTGCCTATTTCACAGCTGACTTTCCTGCACGTGAAACAGTTGGGGTAGCTGGTTTGCCAAAAGGTGTTCGCGTTGAAATTTCTGTCATAGCCACTAAATAATCATTTAAATAATCATTCAGATCATTCCATACCTGAACCCGTTTAATCGCCTTTTATAATATATGGGGGCCGAACTAAATTTACAAACTCCTATAGAGTACTTAAAAGGCGTAGGTCTGCATAAAGCCGATCTGCTTAAAAAGGAGCTTTCCATCTTTACTTTTCAGGACCTTTTGCTTTATTACCCTTTCCGTTATATCGACCGGACGCGTTTCTACAAGATTCAGGAGCTCAATGGCGATTTGCCTACCATTCAGGTTATTGGTCGCGTGCTAGCAAAGGAAATTATTGGAGAGAAGCAAGCCAGGCGATTGGTGGTGCAACTGAAGGATGAAACCGGAGTGATGGAATTAGTATGGTTCCGGTCGCTTTCCTGGATCGACCGGATCGTGCATGCCGGACTTGTGGTCATTGTTTTCGGTAAGCCCAACGAGTTTAATGGCAAGATTTCCATTTCGCATCCCGAACTGGAGGTCTATAATCCAGCGCTCAAAAAGTCGGGTAACCCCACCTTACAGCCTGTTTATAATTCTACGGAAAAACTGAAACAATGTCATCTGGATAGTAAAGGCATCCAGAAGCTGCAGGAAATTCTGGTCGATACCGTATCCAATCAACTCAGCGAAACGATTCCCGATTATATCCGCCAAAAACATGTGCTGATTGGTAAAATTCAGGCAATCAGGGAAATACACTTTCCGGCTACCATGCAGTCGCTTGACCAGGCCATTAAAAGATTAAAATTTGAGGAGCTTTTCCTGATCCAGCTACGGCTCTTGCATACTAAACGCCTAAGGACCGATAAGTTTAAAGGGGCCATTTTTGCAAAAGTGGGCGATAAATTCAATGCGTTTTATGCTACTAAGTTACCCTTTGACCTCACTAATGCACAAAAGCGCGTGCTCAAGGAAATAAGGATGGATACGCAGCGCGGCGTGCAAATGAACCGCTTACTGCAAGGTGATGTGGGGAGTGGCAAGACGGTTGTGGCACTCATGACCATGCTTTTAGCCGTTGATAATGGCTATCAGGCTTGCATAATGGCTCCCACGAGTATATTGGCTAACCAGCATTTGAAATCTATTCAGCACCTGATTGGCGATGATTTCATCAACATTGCTTTATTAACAGGGGCCACACCTAAAAAAGAGCGGCGGAAATTACATGAAGCATTGCTTGATGGAAGTCTGCATATTTTAATTGGCACGCATGCGCTGATTGAAGATCCTGTTCAGTTTCATAACCTGGGCTTGGCAGTTATTGATGAGCAGCACCGGTTTGGTGTGGAACAAAGAGGCAAGTTGTGGAGAAAGAATAAAATACCTCCACACATGTTGGTGATGACGGCTACTCCGATCCCACGAACGCTGGCCATGACCTTATATGGCGATCTCGATATTTCGGTCATAGATGAGCTGCCGGCCGGGAGAAAGCCAATCAAAACCATCCACCTTTACGAAAATCAGCGTTTAAGAATGCTGGGTTTCATGCGGCAGGAAATAGCCAAGGGGCGACAGGTGTACCTCGTTTATCCTTTAATTAAGGAAAGTGAAAAATTAGATCTGCTTTATCTGGAAGCAGGGATAGAAGATATATCTGCAGCGTTTCCACTGCCCGATTATAAAATTAGTATTGTGCATGGTAAACTGAACCCTGCGGATAAGGAATTCGAAATGCAGCGCTTTGTAAAGGGAGAAACGCAAATTATGGTAGCCACTACGGTGATCGAGGTGGGTGTAAATGTTCCCAATGCCAGTGTTATGGTGATTGAAAATGCGGAGCGTTTTGGACTCTCTCAACTTCATCAGTTAAGGGGCAGGGTAGGTAGAGGTGCCGAGCAATCCTATTGTATTTTAATGAGTACCAATAAATTAAGTGCGGATGGACGGATTCGCCTGAATACGATGGTGCGGACCAATGACGGGTTTGAAATCTCAGAGACAGACCTGAAGTTAAGGGGGCCGGGTAATCTGGAGGGCACACAGCAAAGTGGGGTTCTGGACTTAAAGCTGGCAGATCTGGTGCATGATCAGGAGCTGCTTCAAACGGTTCGGAATGAAGTAATAGACCTATTTGATCAGGACCCTGAATTAGGAGCAGAGCAAAACAAGATCCTGAAAGAATTCTTTCAGGACAGCAATCCGGGGATTCACTACAATAAAATATCATAACGATAATAAAAGGAATAACTGTTTGGTTATTAAACAATTTACTCTATCTTTGCAAACCCTTTTTAAGGGTAAGTAAATTGTTTAATTAATTTAATATCAAGCAAGTGAATACGTTAAGTTACAAAACTGTCTCAGCCAACAAAAAAACCGTTAATAAAGAATGGGTAGTTGTTGACGCACAAGGCGAGATTTTGGGGCGCTTGTCTACTAAGATCGCAGTGATGATCCGTGGTAAGCACAAGCCTACTTTCACCCCGAACGTAGACTGCGGAGATAACGTCATTGTTATCAATGCAGACAAGGTAAAACTGACCGGAAACAAACTAAGTGATAAAACTTATGTTCGTTACACCGGATATCCAGGTGGTCAGCGCTTCATTTCTCCTAAGGAGTTATTGGCTAAGCATCCAGAACGCATTATTGAAAAGGCTGTTCGCGGTATGTTACCTAAAAATCGTTTGGGCCGAGCATTATTCGGAAATCTGTATGTATATGCAGGTGGTGAGCATCCTCATGCCGCACAAAGTCCAAAAGAAATCAAACTTTAATTAAAGGAGAAAAGAAATGTCGACTACAAACACTTCAGGAAGAAGAAAAACTGCAGTTGCCCGAATTTATTTAAACGATGGAACTGGCAACATCATTGTTAATAAAAAGGAGTACAAAGAATACTTCCCAACCTTACCGTTACAGTACATTGTGAATCAGTCATTAGAAGTTTCAGGCAATGCCGGAAAATTTGATATCACTGTAAACGTTGCTGGTGGCGGAGTAAAAGGACAAGCGGAAGCAGTTCGTTTGGCAATTGCAAAAGCTATTGTTGAGTTAGATCCGGAAGCTAAACCAGGTTTAAGAGCAAAAGGTCTCGTAACACGCGATGACAGAATGGTTGAACGTAAAAAACCAGGACGTAAGAAAGCTCGTAAAAAATTCCAATTTAGTAAACGTTAATTTCAGGGAGATCACACAATGGCAAGAACAACATATCAGGATTTACTGGATGCAGGTGTACATTTTGGCCACCTTACCCGTAAATGGGATCCGAAAATGTCTCAGTACATTTTCATGGAGCGTAATGGCATCCACATTATAGATTTAAATAAGACTTTAATAAAAGTTGAAGAAGCTGCAGCAGCAATCAAACAGATTGTAAAATCAGGCCGTAAGGTTTTATTTGTAGCGACTAAAAAACAAGCGAAGGACATCGTTGCTGAACAAGCAAAATCAGTCAATATGCCTTTTATTACCGAACGTTGGTTAGGTGGTATGTTAACAAACTTCTCTACCGTGCGTAAGTCTATCAAAAAGATGTCTAACATCGATAAGATGACTAAAGATGGTACGTATGATGTATTGTCTAAGAAAGAGAAATTGATGATACAGCGTGAGCGTATTAAATTAGAGATACTTCTTGGAGGTATTGCTGATTTGAACCGTTTACCTGCAGCATTATTCTTAATCGACGTAAAGAAAGAGCATATTGCTGTTACTGAGGCATTAAAGTTAAATATCCCTACTTTCGCAATGGTGGATACGAACTCTGATCCTTCAAACATCGATTTTGCTATTCCAGCGAATGATGATGCTACTAAATCTATCCTTTTGATCACTGATATCATTATCAAGGCTATTCATGAAGGTTTAGACGAACGTAAGCGTGAAAAAGAAGACGAAGCAGAAAAAGAAGCTGCTGCTGCCAAAGCAAAGATCGATAGCGGTCATGTTGCTGAAGTTGCTGCTGCCAATGAAGCTGCTGCTGTTAGAGAAGCTGCGTCTGCTAAAGGAGAGTAATTCTTCGCTCTTCAATTGAAGAGTAAAACATATTTTGAAGGTCGGAATTCGGTTAAGAAGCCGGCCTTCTTTAATTAAAACCTATTTCTAAATTAAACTTTAAAAAATGTCAACCGTACAAATATCCGCTTCAGACGTAAACAAACTGCGCCAGCAAACAGGTGCAGGGATGATGGATTGCAAGAAAGCATTAACAGAATCAAATGGTGATTTTGAAGCTGCTATCGACTACCTTCGTAAAAAAGGGGCTAAAGTTGCTGCAAGTCGTCAGGACCGTGAATCTAATGAAGGTGTCGTAATTGCTAAAACAACTGCCGATGGTAAACACGGAATTATTGTTGAAGTAAATTGCGAAACAGATTTCGTAGCTAAAAATGCTGATTTTCTTGCATTTGCTAACAGTATCGCTGATTTAGCTATTGCAAATACTCCTTCCTCTTTAGCAGAACTTACTGCTTTGGATCTTAACGGAACTTCAATTGCTGATCAGGTGATTAATCAAACCGGTAAAATTGGTGAAAAGATTGGTGTAAGTAAATTCGAAGTCTTAACAGGTGAAAGAGTGATCGCTTATATTCATGGAAACTACCGTTTAGGTGTATTAGTTGCTTTAAGTGCTGATGTTGAAGGTATCGAAGCTGCAGGAAAAGATGTATCGATGCAAATCGCTGCAATGAATCCGGTTGCTATTGATAAAGGAGATGTGGATACCCATACCATCGAACGTGAAATGGCAATTGCTGTTGATCAGATCCGTGCGGAAGGAAAACCAGAAGCAATGATTGAAAAAATAGCTCAGGGTAAGTTGAATAAGTTCTACAAAGATTCTACTTTATTAAACCAGGAGTTTGTAAAGGATTCTTCTAAAACTATCGCTCAATTCTTAGATTCAGTATCAAAAGGATTAACTGTAACTGCATTCAAACGTGTTCAATTAGGAGCATAACCTGTTTTCAGGAAATATCTTGACCTTGAAAGGGGTTCTTTTACGCAAGTAAAAGAACCCCTTTTTTATTATCTACATAAATACTTACCTTTGGCCGGCTTCAACAGGCTGTCATCATAAAAACATCTTCTAAAAATGAAATATAAGCGTATCCTTCTGAAACTAAGCGGTGAGTCTTTAATGGGCGATAAACAGTACGGAATTGACAGTGATCGGGTGCTTCAATATGCAAAAGACATCAAAGCTGTTTTTGATACTGGTATTGAAATAGCTGTCGTAATTGGCGGTGGAAACATTTTCCGTGGGTTGAGTGCAGAAAAAGCAGGAATGGATCGCGTTCAAGCAGATTATATGGGAATGCTTGCAACTGTAATTAATAGTATGGCTTTACAGGATGCGCTGGAAAAACTGGACATTAAAACCAGGCTGATGACTGCTATTAAGATGGAACAGATCTGCGAACCATTTATTCGTAGAAGGGCTGTACGTCACCTTGAAAAAAGACGGATCGTGATCTTTGGTGCGGGAACAGGTAATCCTTATTTTACAACCGATACTTGTGCCTCGTTGCGTGCTATAGAGGTGAATGCCGATGTGGTACTAAAAGGCACCCGTGTGGATGGCATTTATACAGCAGATCCTGAAAAGGACCCTGCGGCAATTAAATATGATGAGATTACATTCAAGGAAGTTTATGATAAAGGCTTGAACGTGATGGATAAAACGGCATTTACGCTATGTCAGGAAAATGATCTTCCGATTATCGTTTTTGATATGAACAAACCGGGAAACTTTATGCGTATTTCGCAGGGTGAAGCTATTGGTACATTGGTTAGAGGATAAAAAATTAATATTAGACATAATCATTCTGGTTTATGAACGACCTTATAAAAAAGCAACTGACTGATGCAAAGACTTCAATGGAAAAGGCCATTGATCATGCTGATTCAGAAATGTTAAAAATACGTGCTGGTAAGGCAATGCCTTCCATGCTTGATTCGGTAATGGTGGAATATTACGGTACGCTTACTCCAATTAGCCAGGTATCGAGTATTAATACACCCGATGCACGTACCATTGTAGTCCAACCATGGGAAAAGCCCTTGTTGGTTAAAATTGAAAAAGCGATAATCGATTCCAATGTGGGGTTAAATCCACAGAATGATGGCATGGTGATCCGGATGAATGTACCACCACTTACAGAAGAGCGTCGCCGTGACCTGGTAAAAAAGGTAAAGGAAGAAGCTGAACGTGGACGGATCGCCATTCGTAATATCCGTAAGGATGTGAATAATAAAATTCAGAAATTGAAGGCTGAGGGTGTTTCAGAAGATGAAATCAAGACCGGTGAGATTGATGTACAGAAAATAACAGATGGTTTTATTGTACAAGTAGACCGCTTAGCAGAGATAAAAGAGAAAGATATTATGACTGTTTAAACACGTTATATCTTATTTAAGTAAAGTTAAGAAGGGAATAGTGTCGATCACTGTTCCCTTTATTATTTTTGCACCGCTACATAACAACCCTTTTTAATGAAGATTCTGATTAACTATTTAAAGAAATACAAAAGTCTAATTGCATTAGCATTACTCCTGGCTGCAATTAATCAGATCTTTTCTTTTCTTGATCCCTGGATTTTCAGGAAAATCATTGATAAGTATGTGACTCATTATAATGATTACAGTACGCAAGAGTTTTTTAAAGGCGCTGGATTACTGGTTTTAGCTGCAATGGGCGTGGCCATGGTATCTCGAATTGCGAAGAATTTCCAGGATTACTATGTCAATGTCATCACGCAGCGTTTGGGTGCAAAGCTTTATTCCGATGGATTGGCGCATTCGCTGGAGCTTCCTTACCAGGTGTTTGAAGATCAGCGAAGCGGCGAAACCTTAGGAATCCTTCAAAAGGTACGACTAGATACCGAGAAGCTGATTATTGCCACCATTAATATTGTCTTCACCAGTGTCATCGGGATTACGTTCGTGTTTTTCTATGCGATCAATATTCATTGGCTGATTGCGGTATTCTATATTGCGGTCATCCCTGTATTGGGTACAGTAAGTTCGATTCTGAGTAAACGCATTAAGGTCGTGCAAAAGAGTATTGTATCGGAGACAACTGCCCTTGCCGGATCAACTACGGAATCTTTAAGAAACATCGAGCTGGTTAAAAGTTTAGGTCTGGCCGCACAGGAAATAAAGCGTTTGAATAGTACTACGGATCGGATTCTGGTGCTTGAGCTTAAAAAAGTGAAGTACGTCCGCAGTCTGAGTTTTATTCAAGGCACCCTGGTTAATTTGTTGCGAAATGGAATCCTGTTTCTGATGATGTACCTGATCTATGATAATCAGATTTCCGTTGGTGAGTTTTTCTCGTTGTTCCTATACTCCTTCTTTATATTTGGTCCGCTACAGGAACTAGGAAATATCATCAATACCTATCGGGAAACGGAAGTATCGCTGGCTAACTTTAAAGCGATCATGAGCTCTCCAATCGAGGAGAAACCGCTTAATCCGGTTAAGCTGGATCACATCAGGGAATTGAGTTTCAAGAATGTAAGCTTCAAACATCAGACAGCTAATACCAACGCGCTGAACCATATTAGTTTTACATCACTTACGGGACAAACCATTGCCTTCGTAGGGCCTTCAGGCTCAGGTAAAACAACATTAGTGAAGCTTCTGGTTGGCCTTTATACCCCTAAGGAGGGAAGTATCCTGTACAATAATATTCCTACATCCGAAATAGACCTGGATCAGCTTAGAGAGCGGATTGGGTTTGTCACTCAGGATACGCAGCTGTTTTCGGGAACGATACGGGAAAATTTGTTGTTCGTAAGACCGGATGCTACTGATGAGCAATGTCTGGATGTGATGCGTAAAGCAGCCTGTCAGAGTTTACTCGCTCGTGCAGATAAGGGGCTGGATTCGGTTATTGGAGAAGGGGGTGTTAAAGTTTCCGGGGGAGAGAAGCAGCGCCTGTCTATTGCCCGTTCCTTGCTTCGGAGACCGGATATCCTGGTATTTGATGAGGCGACCTCAGCTTTGGATTCCATTACTGAAGAAGAAATCACCAAGACCATACGGGATGTATCCAATATGGATAAGAGAATAACCATATTGATTGCACATCGCCTTTCCACTATCATGCATGCCGATAAGATTTTTGTTTTAGAGAAGGGGCATATCATTGAGTCGGGTAAACATGTAGAGCTTTTGGAAGAAAAGGGGTTGTATTATGCGATGTGGAGACAGCAGATTGGTGAGCGGGTAATGGTGTAGGGAGATCTGTTTAAATATCAATTATCGGCAATAAATTGAGTTTATTGCCGATAATTTGCTTTATAAGTTTTCAATTTCCTCGATGGAAAGGTCTGTTATTTCAGCAATGTCAGCAAATGAGTAACCTTTGGCTTTCATTTTACGGGCGGTTGCTATTTTATTTTCTTTTTCTCCTTCTATTTTCCCTTCAATCTTTCCTTTAATTTCGCCTTTTTTCTCTCCTTCACCGTACTTCTTTTTGCCCTCCTCTTGAACAGCATAAGCAAGCACGTTATCATAATCCCACTTTTGCTCTAAACTTGTTCTGTATGACATATACTCCTCCTTTGTTAAATTACTAATTTCTGCTATCTGGAATATCTTTTCAAATATGCTTTTTTTGAAATAGAGCGGCAATTTGTCTAATCTGCTCATGTTCTTCAGCATATAAAACCAGCGATCAAGGCCTGTTTCTAATTCTTTCTCGTTTTTAGTAAAGTTAGGCAATTCCAAAAACTTATAACCCAGTTTCTTATAAAATATTGTGCCTTTATCTTTGTCTATTAAACAGATATCGTGCAGGTATTGTTTCGAGGGGGATTGCTCTATGGTAAAATCCAATATGGCAATCAGGTATACTTCCTGTAGTTCGTAAGTCTCGCTATCCTTTCCAACCGACAATTGCTCATTGATCAGGCGGGAGGTATAGAATATACATCTGTCGCGAAAGAAAATTTGTTTTCCACGCTGTATTTCTACAATGAAATGCTCGCCTTTATCTCCTGTACACAAAAGATCAAAAATTGACTTTTTTAGATCACGTCGGTCTCCAGCATGCTCATTCGATTTGTATACGATATCTGTGATATGCTTTTCGCCTTTAAAAAGGTCGTTTAGGAATTCTATTAGAATGTCTTTATGAGGATCAAGGCCAAAAAGATGCTTAAAAGACCAGTCTGTAAGTGGATCAATGTAGCGGCCAGTAAGTTTTTGTTCCATTGGTTAATATGGTTAGGAGCAGGCAATGTATGCAATAAAAATGTCAGGCCGTATAATTAAACTCATCAAATTCGATAAGTTTATAAAAGATATGAACCTGGTGTGGGAGGTACGGCAGTTGCTGCTGGATCAGATAGGAGAGGGAGAGCAAGAGTAGTTGCTGAGTTCGCAGGAGATGGCTGAAAAGCTCCGGGTGACCAGGCGAGCTAATGACCATTGGACCCTGATAGGGAAATTAATTTCTTATCGAATTGGAAACAATTCGTATTGTAAATTCGGTGAATGTGTGATGGGGGAAAATATTTCCCAATTATGAAGTAGCGTAATTGGAATTACACACGTATAACCTTTGACAAATGAACAACAATCGAATGAAAAGATTTCAATTCTATGATAAAGATCATATGATATTGTTAAGATTGTGGTACTTTTGTTGATTGCAATTAAGTTAATACCTCTCCATATTCATGAATTTAAGACAAATAGCCGCTACATTATTGTTTATATGTAGTATATTAATTTCCCCATATATATTTGCGCAGACCAATTATTCAGATGTAAAAGTCGATGAATTAACAGATGCACAAGTGCGACAGTTGATCCAAAAAGCCGAGTCTGTTGGGTATAATGATGCTCAATTAGAGCAAATGGCCACTGCCCAGGGAATGAAAGCAGAGGAAGTTGCCAAGTTAAGAACACGTGTTGAAAAAATACGGAAATCAAGTCCTGCTGCTAGTACAGGCACTGATTCACAGAGTCAGGCTGATGAGGGATTCGGTAGAACGTATGTTCAATCAGACTCTATTAATAATCGAAATAATTTAGCCAACCAGAATAAAACTGAGTTAAAGGATGCTTTCGGTAACCTGATCCCTAAGATCTTTGGTGCTGAATTATTCAAAAACAACGATATTAAGTTTGAGCCAAATCTTCGGATGGCTACTCCTAAGGGATATATTATAGGACCTGACGATCAGCTATTGATTGATCTGACCGGTGATAATGAAGCCAATTATAAATTGCAGGTAAGTCCTGATGGAACGATTCGTCTTCAGTATGTAGGATTGATTTCAGTAGGGGGACTTTCTATCGAGCAAGCTACTTCAAAGATTCGCTCTACGATGGGCAGCACTTATCCAAGTTTAAGGAGTGGTCGTACCAACGTTGCCATTAACTTAGGTAATATCAGGAGCATTAAAATTACGCTTTTAGGGGAAGTAGTTAAGCCGGGTTCTTATACCCTTTCTTCGTTATCTACTGTATTTAATGCTTTAAATGCTTCAGGCGGACCTAATGAAAATGGGTCATTCAGGAAGATTCAGGTGATCCGTAATAACCGGGTTGTTTCCACTATAGATGTTTATAATTTCCTTTTGAAAGGGATGCAAAGCGGAAACATTCGTTTGCAGGATCAGGATGTGATCAATATTCCGGTTTACCAGGCAAGAGTGGAAATGTCGGGTGAAGTGAAACGGCCAGCTTTATATGAGGTGCTTCCTACTGAGTCGCTGGATGATGTTATTAGATTTGCCGGGGGGTTTTCTAATAAAGCATATTCAGCGAAGATTAAAGTTTTGCAGAATACGAATAAGGAAAGACAAATTACAGATGTTAATGCAGATGACTTTCTTAATTATAGACCAAAGAATGGTGATAAATATATCGTAGAAACGATATTAGACCGTTTTGCCAATCGTGTAGAAATTGATGGAGCTGTATTTCGTCCCGGACAATATGAACTGGAAAGTGGTTTGACACTAAAACAATTGATCGAAAAGGCAGATGGTTTGACAGAGGATGCCTTTTTAAATCGGGGTTATATATCCAGGTTAAATACAGACAATTCACTGGCGCTATTATCTTTTGATGTCGATAAAGTGTTAAAGGGAACACAGGAAGATATTGTTCTAAGGAGAGAGGATAAGGTAACGATATCCTCCATTTTTGATTTAAGGGAAGAGTTTAAGGTTGATATTAAAGGGGAAGTTAGAGCACCTGGTAGTTTTGAGTATGCCGAGGGAATGACAGTTGAGGCCCTAATTCAAATGGCAGGTGGTTTTAAAGAGGGTGCTACTCCTAACCGGATTGAAATTGCAAGAAGGGTTAAAAATAGTGATGCAATGTCTTTGTCTGCAAAGACTGCAGATATTATTAATGTGAATATTCCAGTTGATTTAAGATTACGGGATTCCGTAATCATATTACAACCCTTTGATGTAGTTTCGATCCGGAGTTCTGAAGGTTACCAGATTCAGCAACAGGTTAGGGTTGAGGGAGAGGTTTTATATCCTGGGATCTATACGATTAGTCATAAAGATGAGCGGATTTCTGATGTAATTAAAAGGGCCGGAGGATTAACAGCTCTTTCATTTGTAGAAGGTGCTTCATTGAAAAGGCCAGGGGCAGATGAAGCTAAAGATAGCAGAAGTAATAATGCTATTGATACTCAGGAAGAAGATAAACAGAAACTGGTTAATTTATCCAGGCTAAAAGGAGAAGGGGTAAAGGATACATCTAGTCAGGAAATTCAACTATTAGAAAGTGATTTAGTGGGAATTAATTTGAAGAAAATTCTAGATAGACCACTATCTAGATTTGATTTATTGTTAGAGGATGGAGATGTGATTCGGGTGCCTAAACAATTGCAAACAGTAAAGATTACGGGAGAGGTTCTCAGACCTATAAATGTAGTATACCGGCCAGGTAAGGGTATGAAGGGTTATATTAATGGAGCAGGTGGATATACTTATAACGCTAATAAAAGAGGTGCTTATATTCAATATGCAAATGGGTCTGTTGATGCGGTAAGTCATGTGCTATTTTTGAATTTCTATCCTGGTGTTAAGCCCGGTGCTGAGATCTTTGTACCTAAACGAGCTCCAAGAGAAAAGGTAGGCGTTCAGGGATGGATTAGTATTGGAACTGCCTTGACTTCTTTGGCATTGATAATTATAAGTTTATATAAATAGTAACGAAGCCTGATTTATTTGATTGATTAAAATGAATTCTAAAAGTATAAATAAAATATCAAGTAACTCAGATGAGATTTCACTAAAAGATCTTATTTTGAAATTACAGGAATGGTATCATTATCTGCTGTCCAAATGGTCAACAATTGTTTTGTGTGGTATATTGGGTGGTATTCTAGGATTTACTTTTGCATGGTCTAAAAAATCAATATATACGGCAACAACCACTTTTGTATTAGATGATGATAAAGCAGCTGGTGGATTAGGATCTCTAAGTGGATTAGCTTCTATGGCAGGGTTAGATTTGGGTGGTGGAGGTGGTGGTATTTTTCAAGGAGATAATATTTTCGAATTATACAAATCAAGAACTATGATTGAAAAAACCTTGTTAACAGAGGTTTATTATAATGGAAAGAAACAATTATTAGTTGATCGTTATATCGATTTCAATAAGTTAAGAAAAGCTTGGGCTGAAAAATCGGAATTAAAAGATATTCAATTTAGTTTTCTAGACTCTAGCACTCTAAAATCAAAACGTTTAAAGGATAGTATTCTTGGTGGTATTGTAAAAGATATAAACTTAAACTATTTAAATGTTGCTAAATCAGATAAGAAATTGAGTATCATTAAAGTGGAAGTTAAAGCAACAGACGAATTCTTTGCAAAAGCATTTAATGAACAGATAGTTAAGAATGTGAATGATTTTTATGTGCAAACAAAGACAAGAAAATCTATTATTAATGTTAAAATATTACAGCATAAAGCTGATTCGGTTCTTAAGGTGATGAATGGTGCTATTTACTCAGCTGCAGCAATTTCAGATGCTACACCTAACTTAAACCTTACCCGACAGGTTCAACGTGTAGCTCCTTTACAGCGCTCGCAATTTTCAGCTGAAACAAATAAAGAGATATTGAGCGAATTAGTAAAAAATTTAGAGATGTCAAAAATGGCTTTACTAAAAGAAACGCCCTTAATTCAAGTTATAGACCTACCTGTTTTTCCACTAGAAAAAATTAAGTTCGGTAATATTAAAGGGATGATTATGGGACTTATGCTGTTTGTTTTCCTGAGCACATTAGTTTTAATTATTAAAAAAATAATTTCACAAGTGATAAAATAACTTATTATGTCAATTGATCTGGTTAAAATTATTAAATTACCAAAAAGTTTAGATGAGCGAGGAAATCTTTCATTTTTGGAGGAAGAGAGACATATTCCTTTTAAAATAAAAAGAAGTTATTGGATCTATGATGTTCCAGGTGGAGAAGCTAGGGGAGGGCATAGTTATCATAAGAATGAAGAGATTATAATAGCATTGAGTGGTAGTTTTGATGTCATACTGGATGATGGAAATAACAAGAAAACTTACTCATTGAATCGATCTTATTACGCATTATTTGTTCCAAAGGGGATATGGCGCTATATGGAAAATTTTTCTACTAATTCTTTATGTTTTATCGTTGCTTCAACAGTATTTGATGAAGAGGATTATCAAAGGGATTATCAACAATTTATTAATTCAAAAATTAATAAGTCATGAAGAAGGCTACAACATATGATTGTTCAATATTTGAACTTCCAAAAATAAAAAATAGAGCTGGTAATTTAACTCCTATTAATAACAGTATCGAATTGCCTTTCGACATAAAGCGGGTCTTTTATTTGTATGACATACCTGGTGGAGAATCACGAGGTGCGCATTCGCATAAAGAATGTCATCAGTTTTTAATTGCTGCTAGTGGTAGTTTTGAAATTTTAATGGATGATGGTAAAACAAAAAGAATGGTGCAGTTAAATAGGCCATATTTAGGATTGCACATTCCTCCGGGAATATGGGCTTCTGAAGTTAATTTTTCATCTGGATCTATATGTTTAGTTTTTGCTTCCCATCTTTACAATGAGTCGGATTATATAAGGAAATATAGCGATTATTTAGAACATATAAATGGATAAGGGAAATACAAAATTATTCGAAAATCAATTGGGACTATCTGAATTTAAAGTATTCATTCATGATCTGTCAGATGTGCAGACAAAAGCCATCGGGAATAACACGTTTATATGGCAGTTTACTGTTATATTGAAAAATGCTGTTATTGGTGAGAATTGCAACGTCAATTGTAATTGTTTTATTGAAAATGATGTATTAATAGGAAACAATGTAACAATTAAATCAGGAGTTCAAATATGGGATGGTATAACCATAGAGGATGATGTGTTTATTGGTCCTAATGTTACATTTACAAATGATGCTAAACCTCGTTCAAAACAATATCCGAATGAATTTTTGAAAATTAAGATTGAAACAGGAGCAAGTATTGGTGCCAATTCAACACTTATCGGTGGAATAAATATTGGTAAATATGCTATGATTGGTGCTGGTAGTTTAATTAATAAGGATATTCCTAATTATTCCTTATGGTATGGAAATCCGGGAAAATTAAAGGGTTATGTTTGCAAATGTGGTACCAAGCTTGATAGTGATTACCATTGTGAAGGTTGTGCAAAAAGTTATACGATGAATAAAGGTAAAATAGAAGAAATATGTTAAAGTTTCTTGATCTTAAAGCTATTAATGATAGTTACGAACCAGAGCTGTCATTGGCAATTAAACAAGTATTAGATTCTGGTTGGTACTTGCTAGGTAAGGAAAGTAAATCTTTTGAACAAGAGTATAATAATTATATTGGTACTAATAACTGTATTGGAGTTGCCAATGGCTTAGATGCTTTGCGGTTAATATTAAGATCCTATATTGAATTAGGAGTTATGCAAGAAGGGGATGAAATTATCGTTCCTGCAAACACATATATTGCTACTATTCTTGCAATTACTGATAATCGATTGGTTCCTATTTTAATCGAACCTGATATTCTTACATATAATATCAACCCTTTTCTGATTGAAGAAAAAATTTCCAAGAGGACAAAAGGAATTATGATTGTTCATCTTTATGGAAATAACTCAATGCACCCTGAAATAAAAAGGTTAATTGACCATTATGATTTGAAACTAATTGAAGATAATGCTCAGTCGCAAGGTTGTATTTATATGGGAAAACGTACAGGGTCATTAGGAGATGCTGCTGGTCATAGTTTCTATCCTGGGAAAAATATAGGGGCATTAGGTGACGGAGGTGCTGTAACTACTAACGACAAAGATTTGGCAGATGCTGTAAGAGCTATATCTAATTACGGTTCAAAAATTAAGTATGAGAATATATACCAAGGCTTGAATTCAAGAATTGACGAAATTCAGGCAGCTATTTTAAAAGTGAAATTACAATACTTAGATAGGGATAATCAAAATCGAAGAGATATAGCATTAAAGTATTGTGAAAATATTAAGAATCCAGATGTCATACTACCTTTTTATAAAGATGGATTATTGATTAAAAATGACACTTCATATAATGGACATTTATTTATTATAAGACATCCTAAGAGAGATGCTTTACAGAAGTTTTTTAGTGATAATAATATTCAAACTATGATTCATTATCCTATTCCTCCGCATAAGCAACAGGCATATAAAGAATGGAATAATTTATCTTTTCCGATTACAGAGCAAATTCATAGAGAGGTTTTAAGTCTACCAATAAGTCCTGTAATGACATTAGAAGAAGTTGAAAAAGTTTGCAAAGTCTTAAACTGTTTTTAGTATTCTTATTATTATTCTAAGCTGACATATTACAATGACCAAACAACAATCATACCGTCAGATTTTTAAAGCTACCAGTTTGTTTGGTGGAGTGCAATTCATAAGTGTTTTGACGGGTATTGTGAGATCAAAATTTGTAGCAATTTTTTTGGGTCCAGTAGGTATGGGTATTTCTGCACTGTTGGTTTCTACCGTTACATTAGTTATTATAATTGCGAGTATGGGCTTAAATTTTAGTGCAGTAAGGGATATTTCAAAAGCAAGAGAATCAGGCGATACTAAAAAGTTAAGTTTTATTTTAATTGTTTTCAAGAGATGGCTTTGGATTAGTTGTTTTGTCGGCGTTATATTACTTATTAGCTTTTCTCATTATTTAAGCATATTCACATTTGGGAATAATAGTTATACTGTAAGTTTCGTATTACTTTCATTAATGTTGATCTTCACAATACTAACGAATGGGAATACAGCATTATTACAAGGCTTACGTAAAATTGAGTATACAGCGAAATCTGCAATTATAGGGTCGCTGCTAGCACTTATCACTACAATTCCAATATATTACTTTTTGAGATCCAGTGGCATTGTTCCAGCTCTCATTATAGGATCAATTATTACCTTTTTAATAAGTGTTTTTTTTGCAAATAAAATAGTACTCACTCCGGTTTTAGTAAGCCGAAAGGATACACTAACCCAAGGAGGTGAGATGGCGAAATTAGGAGTAGTTATGGTAATGGCGCAATTGATAGGACTTGTTGCCATATATGTTATTAATACTTTTATAAGGAGCAAAGGAGGATTAGCAGATGTGGGGCTGTATCAGGCTGGAACTTCAATCACTAATCAAAGTATAGGACTTGTTTTTACAGCTATGGCTATGGATTATTATCCTCGGTTAGCAGCAGTAAGCACAAATGACAAAAAGCTTAATGATATGGTTAATCAGCAAGGTATAATTACAGTACTTATTGCAGCACCGATGCTCATATCTTTGATAGTTTTTGCCCCTTTGGTAATAAAAATTCTTTTAACTTCTGAATTTTATGCTATTTCTTTTTTTATACGCTGGCTGGCACTAGGCACTTTATTTACCGCACCAATAGTTGTATTGTCTTACATTTCACTTGCGAAAGGTGATAAAAAAGCATACTTTTTATACAGTAGCCTATTTAATAGTGTTTTGTCAATTGCATTTTATATTGCAGGTTATCTAGCATATGGACTAATGGGGATGGCTATAGCGTTTTCTCTATTTCAATTAATCTATTTATTATTTTTATCTTATAAATTTAATAAAATATATGCTTTTTCATTTAACATTCAATTTGTGAAGATATTTTTAACTCTTATTGCGTTTTGTATGAGTGCCCTTATTGTCTCTTTTATGTTTGATGAAGTAACTGTATATATTTTAGGAGGAGTAATATTAGTTTTTTCAGTGTATTATTCTTGGTATAAACTTGATAGTTATATAGGCCTAAAATCATATGTTCGAGAAAAATTTCTAAAAAGTAAATATTAAATTAAAATGATTAAAAACTTATTAAAACCACTAGTTAATTTTTTACCATTAAGTGTTAAGGAATTTGTACAAAAAGAATATGAAATAAGAGAGTGGAAAAAACAACATTTAGTTAAACAATTAGCTATTAAAGAGTATAAAAATAAGTCTAATTATAGCACCCTAGTTGAAACAGGCACTTATTTAGGCGATATGGTATATGCGCAGCTAAATAATTTCAAACAAATATATTCAATTGAACTAGGGGAAGACCTTTGGCGAGAGGCAGTAGCAAGATTTAAAGATAGTTCCCATGTTGTAATCCTTCAAGGGGATAGTTCAAAAATACTGAAAGATGTTGTGTTGGAATTAAAGGGAGAATCAATATTTTGGCTAGATGGACATTACTCAGCAGGAGTAACCGCTAAAGGGGACAAAGAATGTCCTGTTTATGAAGAATTGACAACAATATTAGATTCAAACTTAAATCATATAATCTTAATAGACGATGCTCGTTGTTTTAATGGAATAGGTGATTATCCAAAGAAAGAGGAATTATTCAAATATATTTTATCTAGGCGCTCAAAGAGTAAGATAGAGGTAAAGGATGACATAATTAGGGTTGAATTAAATTAAGATTGTAGCATAAAGATTTTAATGAATGATCATCATTTGAACTGAGACATTCTGTTGATATTATATCTGATGATCTATTTGAACATATTAGATTTATGAAAATTTTAAGTATAATCAAAATATCTTTCATTCATTTAAAAATATTCATGAAGAATATTTTGTTTTTAGCTCGGTATGACATTAAAGATAAATTTCTTTTAAGTGATACTATGAATCTTTACATGGATAACATTAAGTATGAAATTGAAGATGATGTTCTCCATGTTAAAAGGCCAAAGATTGCGACTCCTCATACAACAATTGATAGAATCTTAAATGATCGAGCCTCTCTTGTTCGTTTCGGAGATGGAGAATTTGAATTACTGAATAACCGGCCGATTGCTTTTCAGGCAAATAGTATCAAACTAGCGGAAAGATTGAGTGAGGTTTTAGAATCTAATGTCCATAATATATTGGTGGGATTACCTTTTTATTACTGGAATACTGTTAATAATTGTAACCCAATAATAAAAGACTTTGTAAGAAGGGTAATTTCAAAGAGGAGAGGGGAATACGAAAAACACATTGTGTTTGACAAACAATATTATTCTACAGAATGTACCCAATTATATATGACGTATTCTGAAGAAATTAATTTATTTAGTTATTTTGAGAAAATTAAAAATCTTTGGAAAGATAGAGACATTACCATTATACAAGGGAAAGGTATTTTAAGTAGACTCAAGTATGATATATTTGATTGTGCAAAATCTAAACAATATATATATGCACCTGCGAAAAATGCCTTTCATGATTATGAATTGTTATTGGCAGAGGCAAAGAATATAGATCTCAACAGACTTGTTTTAATCATATTAGGTCCAACTGCTACAATTCTATCTTTTGATTTAGCTAAATTGGGCTATCAAGCTCTTGATCTTGGGCATATAGCAAAAGACTTCGATTTTTTCATGAAAGGCACTAAAAAAGATTCAAATAGCATTAGTAGCTTTTACTCACCTGATTAGAACAACACCTCATGATTATTAATTCAATAGAAACTTTATCAGTTATTGTCTTTTCGAAAGATAGGCCACTTCAACTTCAAGCTTATCTTAAAAGTCTTATTTATTTTTCTAAGATAGAGCAATCATCAATTTCTGTTTTATATAAATATAATTTGAGAATAAGCTACCAAAAGCTACTCGAAGAGTTTCCTGAGATTCATTGGGTTAAAGAAAATGTTTTTTTTAACGATTTAACATATTTAATAAATCGATCAACAAACTATATTATGTTTGGATGTGATGATGTTATCTTTAATGGTTGGATCGATATACCTGTTGCATTAAATATTTTATCTAAAAATCCAAATGTTTTTGGATTTAGTTTACGTTTGGGTGAAAACATAAAGCCTGTCTTACCTAAGATACATAAATTTGAAAATCACTTAGAATGGAATTGGAAAACTGCAAATGTTATCAATTGGAGTTATCCTTGGGAATTAGATTCAACTATTTATAGAAAGATAAATGTAATTGAAATCTTGGCCCAATTAAATCCTGAAAGAATTAAAAACCCTAATTTTCTTGAAAGTGATGTCGCTGAACACCCTAACCTTTTTATTAAAAAGGAAGGTTTAGCTTCTTTTAAAAATGGGAAATGCATTGTTTTAACTATTAATAGAGTTCAAGATGATTTTCAAAATAGCTTTGACAATTCTTTTAATACAGATATTAAAAGTCTATATGAGTTACATCTTAACGATAATTATATTGATTTTCAAGCGATATCAAAAATACCAACAAGCAAGATACACGTGGGAGTGAAGTATTTTGTATTGGCTGGTAATAGCATTCCTCATAATGGACGCTTGAAAATTTTAGTCTATTACGCGAAAAATATATATCTTTCGTTCAAAAGAAGATGTTTTCATAACTAAGTTATAACTAGTTATATTTTAAGAGTTTTCTATATGTGTGTACCTCTTGTCTCAGTAATTGTTCCCTGTTATAATCATTCAAAATTTGTAGAAACATGCATTTTAAGTGTTATTAACCAAACATATAAAAATATAGAGTTAATTGTAATCGATGATGGCTCTACTGATAATTCATTTGAAGTTTTAACGCAGCTTAGGAAGAAATATGTTTTTCATTTAGAACGGCAAACAAATATGGGGTTATGCAAAACCTTAAATAAAGCGATAAAACTCCTTGCCAAAGGTGATTTCATAGCTTGCTTAGCCTCTGATGATTATTGGGCTAATGAAAAAATTGACAGACAGATTGAAGTATTTATTAGGCAACCTGAACTTGGTTTTATTTTTACCAAGGCAATGAAATTTAATACGAGCGGTATTATAAGTGAAATACCTATTAAAAAAAGAATTGAATGTAATTTTGGGGAATTGTTATTGGATGACTTTGTTCCTGCATTGACAGTATTAGCTAAAAGACATGTTATTATAGAGATGGGAGGGTATGATGAAAATCTTTACTTTGAAGATTGGGATATGTGGCTTAAAATTGCTAATAAATATCCTTTCCATTTTATTCCTATTAATTTAGCTTTCTACAGAATCCATTCAACAAATATGTCTTCAAATTATTATAAAATGATAGAAGCGCAAAAGATCGTAGTTGATAGGTGGAAGGGTTGTGATTTCTATCCTAAAGCACATAACAACATAGTATTATATGAAATAGCAATTAACTCAGTATTAAATAAAAAAGTGGGTTTAATGTTAATGTTAAAGCACTATAGGTTAATTCTATATTTTGATTATTTGAAATCTATTATAAGATTGATTTTTAAATTTCATTATTAAAAATTAGAATATTATAAACATCATTTCATGTTTTATTTAGGAAGTAAAATTTTTGTTCTGGTCAACATAGCATTAAGTATAGTATTATATTCTATATTTAGTACTACTACATATTTAGTGCTTTCTTTACTTATATCTAATGTTTATGCAATTTGGCAATGTAGAAGGTTTCAACTTCCTTTAATAACAATAATTTTCATATTTACTTACAATATACAATATTATTATTACTATTTTGAGGGTGCGCAGTTTGGGCCTAGAGAGCAGTTTCAAGACCCATTTTATTATGAAAATGGAATATTAATTAATTTATTGCAGTTGTTTTCGTTTATATTGTGTTTTAGAGGAGGAGTTAATAATGAAATCAATTTGTTTACAAAAATCAAAGATATTAATTCTTCTATTAAAGCTTATTACTTCTGCTTTGTAGTATGTCTCTTTGTCATTATATATCTATTCACGCGCGGTACAAACTTGCTTTTTTCGTCTGGCAATTTGTATGAATTATATGTGTCAAATTTGGATAGCATTGGAGGAATAGCTGTGTATTTCTATATATTCTTTTTTTTAATGTTTATTTTTAAACCAAAGATCGGGTATGAGAAATTTTTGCATTTGATTTTTTTATTATATCTATTTTATGGAGTATCAAGGGGAACAAGAATGTTGATTGTTCCCCCAATATTAATCTATTTCTTCTACTTCTTTGAGAACCGATTTAATTGGAAGTGGATAATCGGGCTATCGGGATTTGGATTATTTATACTAACTATAATAGATAGGTTTAAGAATAACATTTCGCTTTTTCAAAATAATACTAGGGGATCAAACATAATAATTAATAACCAGTCTGAATTATTGTACGTCGGAAATGCAATATCTGGAGTCATTTCTACTGGTTCAGTAGACTTTATTGATAGAATCAAAATATTGTTAGGCCTTTTAATTACATCTATTATACCTCCATCTTTTCTTCCAGGCGATTATAAATTTCCCCATTTTTTGTCACTACATGGAGCGGAAACAGGTGGTGGTGGTTTAGCTCCTTTTGCTTTTTTTGTTATACTAGGCTACTTGGGGCCCTTGGTACTAGGGGCATTTTTGGCATTAATTTGTAATTATATATATTCACCACTAAAAGGTAGCTTTTTAAGCAATCTTTTTTGCGGAGCATGCTTATTATTTTTTGTTAGGTGGTATTCGTATGATATCAACTTGATGGTAAGACTTCCTATATATATATTAATTTCTTTTTTCTGTATAATTTTCTTTGTAAATAAGAAAAATATTAAACTATGATTAAAAAAGTTTTGATTATAAGTCCTACTCTATTTTTTGGTGGAGGAGAGGTCTTTATTGCTGAGGTTTTTCCGCGTTTAGAGGGCGTAATTGATATATATTATTGGGTTTCAAATAAGCAATTATATAATAATCTTGAAACTTCTCAGAAAGTACTAGACGTGTCTTTAGTTTTTTTTAAGTCTATTAGTAAAATTAATCTATTCATTGATAAAAATAAAATCGATTACGTTATATTAAATGGTAATAGGGCAATTTATATGTCCGCATTCTTAAAATCTTATGTTTACAAGATTGCATACAAGCATACTAGCGTGAAATCTGTCAATGGTCTATTTAAGACATTCTTATATAAAATATTAATAAATTTTAACTTCATTTATTCCAATAAAATTGTATGTGTATCAAATTCGATTGCTAATGAGCATTTGAGATTTAAGAAAAAGCTTAAGGTTATATATAATGGAATTAATACCCAAATAATGAAGAAGGATTATAAGAGGCGTAATGAAATGCTGGAAATTTCATTTGTTGGCCGCCTTGAAGTTTCTAAAGGGATTTGGGATGCAATTTACTCTCTTGAAAGGCTATCATCCAAATATTCATTTGTATTCAACATAATTGGTACTGGTAGCCAAATGAATAGTGTTACTAATTACATAAAGAGTAAGGGATTGAAGAATTTTATTATCTATGGTCATGTCAATGACGTTAAATCATACTTACAAACAACAGATATCTTCCTTTTGCCAAGTTATTACGAATCGTTTGGGATATCGATTTGTGAGGCAATGGCGTTGGGGATACCGGTAGTGAGTTCTAATGTTGGAGGAATACCAGAAATCGTCATCAATGAAAAACATGGCTATTTGATCACTCCAAAAAATATTGCTGAAATATATAGTGCCTTAGAAATATTAATATGCAATAAGGAATTACGATTAGATATGGGTAAAGAGGCTAGGAGACAGATTGTAGAAAAGTTTCCTATTGAACAAACAATGAAAAATGTGTTATCTCTATTTAATAATTGTTAAATATATTTTATTAGTGAAGTATCAAAGCAAATAAATATGATTACTAAAGTATACTATGATGCCAATTTTGCTGTAGAAAGGTTTAGGGGAATGGGTAAGTTCATTAATCAATTTGTGTCTGTGATGAAGCAAGACTTGAGTTATAATGTGACAGGTTTATTAACTGGGAATAGGATTTTAAGTCAATATCTATCCTTTGGGTTTTCTAATTATATTTTATGGGAGCAATTGTCATTATTTCTTTTTTTGATTAAAAATGAAGGTACAATGATATTTCCATATAATACTGCGTCTCTTTTTATAAAGAAGTCAGATAAAAATATACTGATTATTCATGATTTAATATTTATGAAGGAGTTTTCTTCAAAGTCTCTTAAACAATTGGTTGGAAGTTTATATAGAAGGTTTATTTTACCTAGGATAATTACAAAGTTTACCAATATTATCACAGTTTCTGAATATTCTAAAAGGCAAATTGCGGACTTTTTCAATTTAGACCCGAATAAGATATTTGTAATTCCGAATACAATTCAATATACACCAGATGATATAAAGAAAAATATTAGGTTTGAGAAAAAGGAGAACTATATTTTTCATATTGGAGGAGAACCAAAATATAAAAATTCTTTAATATTATTGAAAGCGTTTGCTAAATTATCAGAACATATTAAAAATACTTTCTTCTTGAAAGTAGTAGGTATCAGGAGCTCTGAAACATTGAAAATGTTTAAAAAAACTGCTATTGAGCTTTGTATCCAAGATCGAGTAGTTTTTTTAAATTATCAATCTGACGATGAAATAGCTGAATTGTATAGGAATGCTAAAATGTTTGTTTTACCTTCATTTGAAGAAGGATTTGGAATTCCTTTAATTGAATCGATGAAGTACGGGTGCCCATTAATTTGCAGCTCAACTTCCTGTTTTCCGGAAATTGCTAAACAGGCAGCTACTTATTTTAATCCTAGTGATTCGAGTGACTTAGCTTCCAAGATAAATGGTGTTATATCAGATGGATATGCAACTTCTTTAAAGGTTTCAATGGGATATGAAATTTTGAAAGAATATTCTTATGATAAATTTGAAGAAACGGTAAAATCCTTTTTAGGTCAAATGCGTTAGTGTATCGGCTGTTTATTAGATGATTGCATATGAAAAAAAAATGCTTAATAATTATACCTGGGATTCCTTATCCCCCTGTGAATGGCTATAAGTTGAAAATATATAATTTGATAAAGATACTTTTTAAGCATTATGATTTACATTTAATTATAATCTCAAGAGAAGTACCTAATGCGATAGAAAGAAAATTTTTAGAAGATCATAGCTATAAGTATGCTTATTTTAGGATTGAATTAATAAGTGCTTTATTGAGAGTTTTCATATCTATATTTTCATCAATTCCATTCCAAGTAGCTTACTTTACATTACCTACTGTAAGAAGATATATAAAAAGAAATGCTAATTCTGATGAGATTGTATTTTTAAATCTTATAAGATCAGGAGAATACATAGATCTATTTAGAAAAAAAAATGTAGTTTTTGACATGGTAGATTTATTGTCCAAAAGCTATGTGAAATCATATCACTCGACTAAATCTTTAATGTATAAGGTGATTTATAAGATAGAAGCGAAGCGTTTAAAAATTTATGAGTTGAAAGTAGTTAAAGAGAGTCTGTTAACTTTATGTGTGAACAATGATGATGCGAACTATTTAAGTGCTTTTGGAAAATCTATATGGCTACCTAACGGAGTTAATGATAGCTTATTTATTTATAACAAATTATCATCTAAGTATAAGCACAGCATAGCATTTTTTGGAGCAATGCATTATCAGCCCAATATAGATGCTGTTATTTGGTTTGACCACTATGTCATGAATCATATTGATTCTAATATTATTTTTTATATTATCGGAGCTAAACCATCTAAGCAAATCTTAAATATTTTAAAACATAGGGATAATGTTATCGTTACTGGATTTATGGAAGATCCATATTTGATTCTTAATTCATGTTTTGCTGTTATTGCACCAATGCAAAATGGGGGAGGTATTCAAAATAAGATATTAGAAACTATGTCATTAGGGAAAATAAATATTTTAACATCACATGGTGCAGATCCCATCAAAGGTGCTGTAAATGATGTTGACTTTATAGTACGAAATACGCCTTTGGAGATGGCAATAAAAATTAATGATATATTTAAACATCCATCAAAGTATAAGGCGATGGGTGGTAATGCTAGTAGGTTTATAAAAGAGAACTACACTTGGGAGCGTTACGAAGAGAATTTGCTTATTGCGTTGAACAGGTTTTAAAATACTTTAATGAAAATATTGCTAACTGGAGCAACTGGGTTTTTAGGAAATATAATTTTAAAAACTTTGTCTTTATATGATTTTAGTGTAGTTGTAAGGAATCATTATGATACTGTTTATACATGTATCATATGTGACTTGTCTAAGAATGTTCCTACTTTGCCATTAGTAGATATTGTAATTCATGCTGCCGGTAAAGCACATTCGTTTCCAAAAAATAACGCTGAGAGGGATGAATTCTATAATATTAATGTTTCTGGTACTCGAAATTTATTAGAAGGATTAGAATTATCTGGATTGCCAAAAAGTTTTGTTTTCATCAGTACTGTTGCTGTTTATGGTTGTGACTGCGGAACATTAATTCCGGAGGATAGAGAGTTATTAGCAAAAGATACATATGGTCAAAGCAAGATACGAGCGGAGGAATTAATACAATCATGGTGTAAAAAAAATAACGTTATTTGTTCTATATTGCGACTTCCTTTAATTGCTGGTGCAAATCCTAAAGGTAATCTAGGGTCTATGATTAGGGGGATTAAAAATGGTTATTATTTAGATATTGATGGAGGAAGAGCAAAAAAGAGTATTGTGCTAGCTGAAGATATTGCTCTCATAATCCCTAAAGTAGCTTTAATTGGTGGAGTTTTTAATTTAACAGATGGCCAGCATCCATCATTTATAGAATTATCTTCCCTAATTGCATTTCAATTAGGCAGATCTATGCCATATAATATTCCTCTATGGGTTGCAAGGGTTATTGCTAAACTTGGAGATTTAATGGGAAAAGGAATACCTTTGAATTCTCCTAGATTAAAAAAGATAACATCTGATTTAACTTTTGATGATTCCAAAGCTTTTAAAGTCCTGGGTTGGAGACCTACTGCTGTCTTAAAAGGGTTTAAGATTTAATATAGAATTATTATCATATAATGCTTGAAATTATATATATATACATTGCAATTTTACTTTTTATATTAGAACTTATATACTTTGAAGCAGCTAATAAATTTAATATTATTGATCAACCTAATCATAGAAGCTCACATACCTCTGTGACTTTGAGAGGTGGGGGGATAATTTTTCCAATAGCTCTTCTTTTATATCCTCTTTATTTCGGTTTTAAATATAAATATTTCCTTTTAGGATTAGCCACAGTTTTGGTTATTAGCTTTATAGATGATATTAAGCCTGTGAGTAATAAGTTGCGAATCGTATTTCATTTGATTGCCGTTACTCTCATGTTTCATCAGTTAGGCCTTTTTGATCTTTCTTTTTACTGGATAATTCTTGCATTAATTTTAGTTATAGGAAGTATTAATGCCATTAACTTTATGGATGGGATTAATGGTATTACGGGCTCTTATACATTAATAACGCTTTGTTCATTATTGTATATCAATAGCTCCATCATAGAATTTGTCGTCCCAAGCTTTTTAATTACTTCAATTATTTCAGTGGTTGTGTTCAATTTTTTCAATTTCAGAAAGAAGGCTAGGTGTTTTGCTGGTGATGTGGGTAGTGTTAGTATAGCCTTTATTATTTTGTTCTTTTTGCTTCTGTTAATTATTAAAACTGAGAATTTTAGTTATTTATTACTGCTTCTTTTGTATGGCCTGGATGCGGTGACTACAATATGTTTCAGATTAATCCGGAAAGAGAATATTTTTGATGCCCATAGAAGTCATTTTTATCAGTATTTGGCAAACGAAAAGAAAATGCCCCATCTGTTGGTTTCTTCTATTTACGCTTTAAGCCAGTTAATAATTAATGTTGTTGTCCTTTTCTGGATGCCCTATTCAGTTATTGCGTTTGTTCTTTTTTTGTTAGTTAGTGCCCTTTTGTTTCTGACAATGAGGCTTTTAACAGAAGGCTCAAGCAAATTATTTGGTACTACCGCTTGATTGTAATTGAAAATGTGAAAGGTGAGAAATCTGCTTTTATAATGTAACTTTAAGTTAAGAAGTGTGTTGTTTATAATATTAAACGTATTTCCATGTTTGCTAAATTAGATGTTGTACCTCGTTGGGTGATTTTTATAATTGATATTTTTCTGACTGTTCTTGCTTTGTTAATGGCTAAGGTGGTGAGGCATAACTTTGATTTAGAGGCTATTAATGTGTTAGCACTGAACAAGTCTATTGTTTTGACAATGGGTGTAAATATGGCGGTCTTTTTGTCATTTGGAATCTATGCCGGTATTATACGCTACACGTCTGCTGAAGATTCTACTCGTATTTTAGGTGCGTTAACAGGGAGTTCGCTCACTTTATTTTTCATTCATGCCTTAATTATTTCTTTTGGAGGGGTGCCGTTTATCAGTACTGCTGTCATCATCATTTATACTTTGTTTAGTTTCGTATTCTTAATTACGTATCGGGTAATTGTGAAATACTTTTTTATGTACATTAAAAATCTGAAGCTGGATACGATCCGGGTTATGGTATACGGTGCAGGTGAAGCAGGGATGGCTACTAAAAGAACTTTTGATCATGATCCGTATGTTAATAAACGGATTTTAGCTTTTGTAGATGATGATGATCGTAAAGTGGGTAAATCTATTGATGGGATTAAGATTCTGGATGCTAAAGATCTAGAAGAGCTGATTGTTAAACATGAATTGGATGAGGTTATTTTTGCCTCATATTCTATCCCATTTGAGCGTAAGAATCATATTGTCAATGTTTGCCTGGAGAATAAAGTAAAGGTGTTAAATATCCCAGCTCATGATGTCTGGACAAGGAAGGATACTAAAGTTAGTCAGATCCAGAATATAAATATTGAAGAGCTGCTCAACAGGGATTCTATAACAATGGATAATAAAGTGATTCAGGAAGAACTTAAAGGTAAACGAATCTTGATTACTGGCGCTGCGGGCTCTATAGGCAGTGAAATTGTCAGACAATTGATGAAGTTCAATACAGGTATGATCATTATCTGTGATCAGGGGGAAACACCCTTGCATCATTTGTATATGGAATTAAGTGAAACGCATCAGCCTAGTGACTTTTTTGCTTTCATAGGGGATGTAAGGGATAAAAAGAGAATGGATTTTCTTTTCAATAAATTTAAACCACATTATGTGTACCACGCTGCGGCATACAAACATGTTCCGATGATGGAGGGTAATCCTGCGGAATCGATTAAAACTAATGTATTGGGCACCAAGACGATTGCTGATCTTTCAGTAAAGTATGGGGTGGAGAAGTTTGTGATGATCTCCACGGATAAAGCAGTGAACCCCACGAATATTATGGGGGCTTCTAAGCGGATTGCAGAGATCTATGTGCAGTCTTTAAATAATTCATTGTGTAACCTGGATGCGACCATCAGTGATTGGCTGAGCATGAAGCCGGTGACGAAGTTTATTACAACGCGTTTTGGGAATGTGTTGGGTTCAAATGGTTCGGTGGTTCCTCTTTTTAAACAACAGATTGAAAAGGGTGGTCCGGTTACGGTAACTCATCCGGATATTACTCGTTATTTTATGACTATTCCGGAAGCCTGCCGTTTGGTATTAGAGGCTGGATCAATGGGGCATGGTGGAGAGATCTTTATCTTCGATATGGGTAAATCGGTAAAGATTGTTGACATGGCTAGAAAGATGATTCAACTGGCCGGCTTGATCCCTGATGTTGATATCAAAATTGCTTTTACCGGTTTAAGACCTGGTGAGAAATTGTATGAAGAGTTGTTGAATGATGGGGAAAACACGTTACCTACGCATCATGAGAAGATCATGATTGGGAAGGTACGGGAACATGACTTTGCCGAAGTGAAAGAACAGCTTGCTGAATTATTCAAACTGGCGACTATCAATGATAATACGCAAATCGTATTGCAGATGAAGAAAATTGTTCCTGAATTCGTTAGTATGAATTCGGTCTTTGAAAAATTAGATCGTGTACAGGAGGATTGTAATCGGTAAACTGGTTATGAAAGCATGAAGCTCCAATAAAGAAGATCCTTGACAGTCAAATGGATCCGAATGAAATATTGAAGAAAATTTCAAAGAACTAGATATATTTGTTGTTCATGAAGTATACACTTTTTTTACTCCTCTGTGTTGGCCTCTCTTTTAAGGCTTTCCCTCAATCTTCCCCGCTTCCGGTATTGAATAGGTTTCCTAATTCACATTTGTATCAGATGGAAGATTTTTCGATTCATACTGCTGCTCAGCCTCTGATGTTACGGTCTGCTATCCGGGATTCTATTTTGCAACATGACGTTCCGGTTAAAGAATGGCAATCTAAGAACTGGCTGTTCAGGAAGATCTTTACGCAGCATCTGGTTGAGATTAAAAATGACGAGTATGAGGTAAACTTTGACTTTTTGCCTGATCTATGGGTTGGAAAGCAGGATGGCCGTACGATTTGGAATAATACCAGGGAACTGGCTGTGGATGGTCATATAGGCGATAAGTTTTCTTTTAATGGCACGATAAGTGAAAATCAAGGGGTATATCCCTCCTACTACAACGATTATATTCGTAATAATAAGGTGGTTCCGGGACAGGGACATGCCAAGACGTATGGTGCTGATGGTTTTGATTATTCGAATTCTTCGGCCTTGCTTTCGTATACGCCTTCGAAATACCTGAACGTTCAGGTGGGTTATGGAAAGAACTTCATCGGAAATGGGTATCGTTCCTTGCTGCTTTCGGATTATGCGTTCAACTATCCGTATTTAAAGGTTACGGGTGCGCTGGGCAGGGTGCAATATACTGCTATGTGGGCGCAGTTTGAGGATCTATATGCGATAGGCTTTGATGATGAAACGCCGTATGATAAGAAATATGGAGTCTTTCATTACCTGGATTGGAATGTGAATAAACGACTGAGTCTGGGTGTTTTTGAGAATGTGATGTGGGCGCCAAGGGGGCTGGATTTGAGTTATGCGGTTCCGGTCTTAGTTTTACGTCCAACGGAATATAATAATGGTTCTCCGGATAAAGTCGTGCTGGGTTTGAACGGGAGTTATAAGCTGAATAAAAAATTGCTGGCTTATGGCCAGTTTGTGCTGAATGAGTTTACGCTGAAAGAGGTTTTTGCGGGTACCGGCTATTGGGCGAATAAACATGGTGCGCAATTAGGGCTTCGTGCTTTTGATGTTTTTCAGCTGCCTAACTTAAACGCGACTTTGGAATATAATGCGGTGCGGCCGTATACCTACTCGGCGAGTCAGCGCATTAAAAACTATGGTCATTATAATGAACCGCTGGCGCATCCTTTTGGTGCGAACTTCCGGGAATACCTTGCGTTGGTTAACTATCGCTACAACCGCTGGGAACTGCGCCTGCAGGGTAATGTAGCACGCTATGGTCTGGATGTGGATGGCTTAAATTATGGAAAGAATATTTACCTCGATTATACCACCCGTGTGGATGATTATGGGGTAGAGATTGGTCATGGCCTGAAAACCAAATTCTTTTATGCTAATACAAATGTATCGTACTTGCTGAACCCTAAGAATAACTTGCGCATGGAGCTGGGCTATAGCCTGCGTAATGAGGTAAATGACCTGAAGAGTGATAAGGAAAAGTTTTTTACTATTGGGCTGAAGGCTTCGTTTAGGAATAAGTATCAGGATTTTTAGAAATATAACAAATATGTCGATTACAATCGACATATTTGTTATATTTTTGTCGTATTAAATCGACATAAATATGCAAATTTTATTTGAATTTCAGGAAAATCTTTTACGTCCGATAAAGAATGATTTCCGAAGATACTTGCATAACCAGATTAACTGGAAACAAAGAATGATTGGGATTAAAGGCCCACGAGGTGCGGGGAAAACTACACTAATGTTGCAGTATTTAAAGTATGACCTTGGATTGCCTCCAGAAGCATTATATATCACAGCTGACCATACATGGTTTTACAATCATACATTACTGGATACAGCGAATGATTGGTATAAACAAGGAGGGAAAATATTATTTATCGATGAAGTCCATAAATATGAGAACTGGTCAGTTGAGTTGAAGAACATTTATGATGGATTGCCCGAAATGCAGGTTGTTTTTTCAGCTTCTTCAGCATTGGATATTTATCGTGGTGAGGCTGACTTAAGTAGAAGAGTTGTGAGCTATTTGCTGGCAGGGCTTTCTTTTCGGGAATATTTAGCATTTATCCATGGGGTAAGTTTTAACGCATTCAAAATTGAGGATATCAACAATAACCACCGGAGCCTAAGCCGGATGATCACTGAAGGTTTTCATCCACTACCTGCATTCCGTAAATATTTAGAAGTAGGCTATTTGCCAATTATTGTAGAAGGGGAAGATACCTATCTGATGAAATTGAACCAGGTGATCAATACAATTGTAGATATCGACCTGGCTTATATCGTTTCATATAATTCAGGGACGGCAATCAAGGTTAAAAAATTATTGGGTGTAATAGCCGAATCGGTTCCCTTTAAACCTAATATTGCCGCACTTGCAAGGAAACTTGATTTGAGCCGTGACAGTGTCTATCAATATATCTACCAATTACAAGATGCACGGTTGCTTAACACGCTAAGTTCGGAAGGGAAAGGGGTTTCAACTTTACAAAAGCCGGACAAGATATTTTTGGAAAATACTAACCTTGCTTTTGCACTAAAAGAAAAACCTGATATTGGGAATATCAGGGAGACATTTGTTTTAAACCAATTACTCAATGCAGGTTTAAAGGTCAATTCTCCGTCGGAAGGTGACTTTGCCATTAGTGGATTGACAATCGAGGTTGGAGGAAAAGGCATGAATACATCTCAGGTTAAGCACCTGGATAATTATTTAATTGCAGCTGATGATATTGAAATCGGAGCAGGAAACAAAGTTCCAATCTGGCTATTTGGATTTTTATACTAAAAGGCAGGAACTCATTAAATATAAAAGTAAATGTCCAGTTTTTTATGAAAAAAACTGGACATTTACTTTTATATTTGTCTAAGCTCTTATATGAAAATCACTGATTATATATCATCTACCATTGATAGGCTTCCTAAAGGATATATATTCACCTATGTAGATTTTACTACTGAGGTCAGTAAGAAAGAGGCTATAATAAAAGCGCTTAATCGAATGGCTGCCTCAGGAAAAATTGCTAAACTTTCTAAGGGGAAATTCTATAAACCTGAAAATACACCTTTTGGTAATTTACAGCCAAATCAGGCACAGGTTGTGAAAGATTTATTAGAAGATGATGGAAAGATTATCGGCTATCTTACCGGCTACAGTGTTTATAATCAGCTGGGGTTAACTACTCAGGTCAGTAACACTATTCAAATAGGAAAAAATCAGATTAGACCCAACTTTAAACGGGAACGGTACATGATTGCTTTTATTAAGCAAAACAACACAATTACGAAAGAGAATATTCCATTGCTTCAACTATTAGATGCCGTTCGATATATTAAAAAAATACCTGATGCTACAATAGAATCTGCTAGCAAACGACTTTTGGCAATAATCAAAAGGCTTTCTGAAAAAAAGAAAGTTACGTTAGTTCGTTTGGTATTAAAATATCCCCCTGCTACCAAAGCATTGGTTGGTGCGCTATTAGATCAGATTAAACCAAACAGTTTAACAGAGCCAATTTTAAAATCATTAAACCCCATTACTAAATATAAATTTATTGGTGCGGTAAAAGTGTTAGCTACCACCGTAAAATGGAATATTGTATGAGGCTCCATGAAAACAAAACACTATTTAGGCAAGCGGTTCAGTTTACAGCGCAACAGATGGACATCCCGTCCATTTATGTAGAGAAAGACTATTGGGTAACGTATGCGCTGTATGCCATTTTTAACAACGAAATTGGTAGTGATACTGTATTTAAAGGCGGAACATCCCTTTCTAAATGCTATAACATGATTGATAGGTTTTCGGAGGATATTGATTTAGTGGTGTTACGTAAAACAGGGGATACAAATGGCAAACTAAAATCAAAATTAAAAGCTATTAGTAGGGTTGTTGAAACTATAATGCCAGAAGTGCCAATTGCAGGGATAACGCAGAAAATGGGTATGAACAGAAAGACGGCACATACTTATAATAAGGAATTTGAGGGTAATTACGGACAAGTTAGAGATGTAATTATTATTGAAGCGACATGGCTGGGCTATCACGAACCTTATACTTCCAAAAGTATCATTTCATTCATAGGCAATATGATGCTCGGCAATGGTCAAAAGGACATAGCAGAGGAAAACGGAATGTTATCTTTTAATTTATTGGTATTAGAGCCCATAAGAACTATCTGTGAAAAAATTATGAGCCTGGTCCGTTTCTCTTATGGAGAAAACCCAATAGCTGATTTAAAGAGAAAAATCAGGCATACCTACGACTTACATCAACTGTTGCAGCAAGAGGAATTCAATGATTTTTTTAATGCACCTGCATTTGATGATATGTTATTAAAAGTCGCTAATGATGATGTAGCTAGTTTTAGAAACAACAACCAATGGTTAATTTATCATCCAAATGAGGCTTTAATGTATCCGCCCTACCAACCCATATTGCAGGAT
>NZ_MDFN01000024.1 GCF_001730525.1 Arcticibacter eurypsychrophilus | reverse complement strand
TTAATCACGAATTCATGTGCGAAGCTTTAGTAACTAATAAGTATGAAAAAATAAGTGCTGTATTTGATGGAAGGTGAACACTGGTAAGGTGCTTAAATATTTTGTGAAAGGACTGCGGGTGCTCAAACCTTTTTTGGTAAGCAAATATGGCAATAGTAAGATTGGTAGTACTTATTTATATTTGGCCTTTTCATTAAGCTATTTCGAATATACTTCTGCGTAATTTGCCCGGTCGGTGACTTTAACATATCTGTCAAATATCTACAAGAAATGATAACAGTTACTTAAAACAATAAAATCGTCCGTAAGTTTCATATCTAATACAAAGAGGCTTAAATTCCCCCAAAGGGACATTAATAACTAATTGTTTTTACCTCTTTATAACGATGAAGTATTAGATAATTATAAGCGGTTAAGCAATCTGAATTTTGATGGAGATAGTCCAGATATTTTCCGAAAAGAGCGAATGAAATAAGAGTAGTCACTAAATCCTAACTCAGGGGCGATTTCTTTCACATCTACATCGCTATGATATAATAGACGTTTAGCCTCACTGATCATTTCCTGTTGAATCCAATAGCTGACCGTTGAACCGGTAACGCCCTTTATAGCCTCATTTAGATGACCTGTTGATATGTTAAGTATTGACGCATATTCAGACGGACTTTTTATAACCTTTATATTGTTTGAAAGTAGATTTTTGAATTTCCGGGCTACTTCCGCTGATCGGGTATGTTTATTTTCTGTCGTGTCTAAAGAATTATATTTACTGGCTGCCATTCCCAAAAACGATTGGGCGAGGGCATGGATAATTGACAGGTAATATACATCTCCTTGCCGTTGAGTAAACTCATTTTGTAAAATACAAAGTAGGTTTTCATACTGAGTTAATTCGTATTTAGATAACTTGCAAGGCAACTGTAAATTCAGCCGGTTTTCAAAAACAGCTCTTAGATCAGTCGCAATTAATGAAGTGTCCACCGCAAGGAACCACCCTTCGGCACCGTCGCCCTTTACCTGTGAATGGATTTGCGAAGGCAGTACATAATAAATGTGCCCGGCGGTAACTACTATATCTTGAAAATCGACTTTAATTGTTCCAGAACCTTTTCTTACAAAGAAAAATATATAATGATCGTCCCTGTGAACACCGTGATTTTGTTCGTGTTGCGATTCATCATCGGCTTTAAAAGCTTTTATTTGCAAGCCTGTATTGGTCTTATTTTGCAACTGATCTACCGGGATGCCGTTCATTACACAAAAATACTTTTATATCTGTAAATTCAGGAGTTTATCCGCATTGATATGGGCAATCTTTGCTACTTGTTCATCAGAAAGCTAAATAGCATTTAAAAACTCCATACCCATTTCGTTTGAGCTGAATGGATAATAGCTTTCGACTGATTACCAAGAGGCGTCACCACCTTCTTTAAAGAATTTAGCAGTAACGCCCTGCTCAATTTGTGTAGCGAGTTTCACGATTGGCATTGCACCTTGTTCCACAGTTTTTGTTCCATGGAATTGATTAAGGTCAGTAGCGGTATGCCCCGGAGTAACGCTGTTCACGCTAATGCCGCTATCACGCAGTTCATTTGCCAGCATTACGGTAAATGCGTTCAGTGCGGTCTTAGAAGAACCATATGCATGGAATTTATCCCTGCTTAGATTTTCTCCTGTGGTGCTCAGTGCGGTGAGTGAACCAACTTCACTTGAAACATTGATAATGGATGATCGTTCAGATTTCCTCAGAAGCGGCAGGAATTCCTGCGTGGTTTGTATGGCACCGAAAAAATTGGTATCGAATATCTCTCGCAAGTTTTTCAAATCACAGGCAGATAAATCTTGGGGCAGTTCACCACCGGTACCCGCATTATTGATCAAAATATCTAATGAACTAATTTTAGTCTCCAGTTCTTGCCTTGCCTGGCGGACAGAATTAATATCGGCCACATCAATTTGAATGTTTTCTACATTGGTTATACTCAGGTCATGCAGCTTTTGAATGGCTTCAAGCCCGATTCCTTTATTTGCCCCTGTGATCAATATTGTTTTCATAATTTTTGTATTTTTAAACAAAGCTATTTAAGCTGATGCAATTATTAAATTCAATGGTACAAAGGAACGCAGCAAGCGTTTGTATAACAAGACAATATTCAGGGCAGTTATAGGACTATTCATAATTGTGATAATAACAAACAAGTGCAAGTGTAATTTCATTCGGAAATAAAGTGGTTTCGTCGTTTATAAAGAACTTTTTAGCTCAGAGAAACGTTCAATGCGGATAACAATACTGATTTTTGTCTATAATTATTACGAGGCCCAAGCATAGGTAATTGCGTTTAATCATCAAGCTTATCAGGGCGTCATCAATAAACATGGAAAAACGGCGACTTAACGACAAGTGGGCAAGAATAATAGGGGTACCGCTTATCGTGGTTCTGCTTCAGCTTTTTGCAAATGTTCCTTGGCAGAATTTACCAATTAATTTAAAGGTGCTCAAAGTCATCAAAAACTTTTTGTACGTAGCCTTTTATTGGGAGGGCAACCGGATTATATTTATATACCTTCGCAATAAATTTCCGCGCCCAAAAGATATGTTGAAGAAAATAGGCACACAAGCGGTGATTTTTGTGCTGTTCATTTGTATTTTTGGATTTTTTGTTGCGCTCATTAACCAGTCTATGCCTATAGATTCTCACGAATCCTTTCCGATGGAATTTACAGACACTTTGAAAAAAAGCGCCGTTCTCTTGCTGATTATAACGGTATGTTACGAGTGCGCATTCTTTTTTGGTAACTGGGAACATAGCTTGTACGAGTCAGAGCGCTTAAAAAAAGAAAGCTTGATATCGCAGTTTGAATTATTGAAAAACCAGATCAGCCCCCACTTCCTATTTAATAGTCTAAATGCGTTAATCACATTGGTTCCGGAGGACGCCCAGCTTTCTGTACTTTTTATTCAAAAGCTGTCTAACGTGTATCGGCATGTGCTGACCTACAACGAAAAAAACATCATCGAAATGAAAGTCGAACTGGAATTTCTTAAGGATTACCTGTTCTTATTTCAAATGCGGTTTGGGGAAAATCTTATTGTCGAATACAAATTGCCCGAATCATTCGAAAAAGTCATGACGATTCCGTTCGCCTTGCAAATGCTGATAGAAAATGCGATTAAACACAATACCATTTCACAACGCAAACCATTGATTATATCACTAATTTCCGATGGTGAAATCATTACGATCAAAAATAATCTACAGAAAAAAAAATCGGGGGTAGAATCTACCAACACTGGATTGAATAACATCACCAACCGATTTAAGTTACTGACAGCCCGCCCGGTTGAAGTTGTTATTACCGCTACGGAATTTAGCGTTTCTCTACCACTACTTAATAAAATAAGCATGCATGAAAGTATTAATCATTGAAGACGAGCACTTGGCAGCACGTAGACTACAAGCTATTTTAACTGAGTTAGATCCTGCAATCTTGGTCATTACAATAATAGATAGCGTAGAAGAAGCAGTGGACTGGTTTAAGCTATTTCCACATCCGGATCTGATCTTTATGGATATTATGTTAGCCGATTGACAATCCTTCGAAATTTTTGAAGCTGTAGAAATTAATGCCCCGGTAATTTTTACAACTGCCTATGACGACTTTGCGATTAAGGCTTTCAAAGTGAACAGTATTGACTATTTGCTCAAGCCAATTGACCCGGATTTTTTAAGATCAGCGCTTAAAAAATTCTATAATAATACTTCGTCGCAGGGCAATATTAAACAAATGATGGAATCGCTGTTAGCCAATAACTATAAAACCCAAGAAGCGCTCTCTGACTATAAGAATCGGTTTCTAATCAAAAGCGGTAATAAATTTATACCGGTATCTATAGCTGAGGTAGCTTATTTTAGTTTTGTTGACAAGCTGACTTTCTTAACCACGACAGCACAAAAAAGATATATGGTTGACTACACGCTGGATGAACTCGAAAAACTGATAGATCCCCATGTTTTTTTCAGGCTTAACAGGCAGTATATAGCAGCATTTTCCGCCATCAAAATAGTTCATAATTACTTTAATGGCAAATTAAAAGTAATTATGACACCAGAAATTGCAGAAGGGGTTGTCATTAGTAAAGAAAGAGCCCAGCCGCTTAAATCCTGGTTGAACAGATAACATATGTACTGTCGTGATTTGCGCTGTAGTCCAATCCAATTCGTCTTTACATTTTAAACCCAATCCTGGAATTAGCGGTTAGCCTTCTGAATTGAAGCAGTAGTATTTTTAACCCGAAAATTAAACCGTTCATTATCATAAAGCACCGCGCTTCGTTAAACCTACTCTTCCAAAAGTTCTATTGGACAGTATTATTGTTCGTTATTAATTAGTCGTCCCTCAAAAAGTCATATTTAATTTTTCAGGCAAAAGAGTATTCAGAACAAACATATACAAGATATCAATGAGTGTTAAACCGTCATTTGTCTCTGTACGACAGAGGTTTATGACTCGTTTGAAATTTATGGCGTCAGCCGCCAGGATAACATTCATCATATCGCCCAATATCCCTTTCAGAAAATTACGACATAAGCGATAATCAGCTTTCAGATGTCCAATTACGAGTTCAATAGCCGTCTTTTTACTATGCCTTTTGCGCTTAGCTCTGCTTGTTTTTTTATCAGGCTTTGACACATTTATCTGCAAGTTCTTATATTTTTGCAGGTATTTGTAGCCCCGGACCACAAATACCTGGACGGGCTGCTGTCCCGTTAGCCTTTCGTATTGCTCAAGTGCCTCAGGAAGGGTCTTGGAATCATGTAGCGTTTCAGTAAAGTTAATAGCGCCCATAATGATGCCGGTGCTTTGATCCACCAGGATAGACGCTTTACTGCCGAATTCAAGCTTTTTGTGTTTTTTTTCTTTTACATAACATTTGACATCAGGTTCATGTATTGTATAGACTTTGTCCCTATCATCCCGCTTTTGGGAAAGTACCCGCTGATACAATTTCTAGTTCGGCAGATAAATGCCCAAGCGATCAAATGGTAGCTTGCGCGCCAGTTCTCTTACTAACCTGTCTGCAATAACCTTTATTTTTTTATTGGCTTTACTGGCATCTCTGGCCCCGGTCTTTGTGTTTTTATAACGCTGCTGATGCCCCAGCGTTTTGACTACATGGCGGTAGGATTGCCGAAGATCGATCCCTTCTTCGTCGGCAACATTCCAGCACTTCTTAATGATCTTCTTGTACAGTTTGTCATCCGTTGGATAGGTAATGTTTTTTTCTGTACCGTTGTGTCCACACTCACCACGGCACCCGCCCGGTCATCCGGAGGTTCATTAACCCGGATGCTTTCCTTCGAGGTTAGTTCAACACCTGCTTCTCATATCCTCTGCCGGAAAGCCACCAGTTCAGTTGGAACACAAGGAATTGCCGGCCTGAAATGATGATATCCACTAAAATACTGATAATAAACGTTTTGTGGCCATTGTTCATCAGGTTTTCATCGCTTAGGTTACGTACATATTTTAAGGATCAGCAGCGCAAACATAAGCCGGATAGGTTTGGATGGTTTACCCACTATTTCGCTGTAATGAACCTTAAATGCATTCTCGAAAACGGACCAGTCTATTTTATGCGATAGATAAAGCACTAAGAAACGGCCTTGAACTTTATATTCAAGGCCGTTTCCGTTTTGTAGCCCTTATGAAAGTGAACAGATAATTTAATTTCTCCTGGTCGAAAAATTATAACAAATACAATTCATCATCTTCCAAGCTTAATAGTGGTTGTTTTACTGCTAACTGTCTGTGCGCCGAAATAGCCGATACAGCCGCCGGAGATATTTGATGTTGGCGTTGTTGGTGAAGCCAAGTTAGCATTACTATAAGCAACATTTTCTGATTCTTTTAAAAAGTTAAAAGCACCGGCATCCAATCCGACCAGATCAACCTTCACCAAGTCTCCACGATGAAAGGTGCCGGTGTCACAATCCAGATTCTCACGGATGTACCTGCCGTTCGATAATCGGTCTTCAAATGTTTGAAAGTGATTGATATGTACCCCGTTTTTTTTCATAGAATATTTATAATAATTCTTTTGACCAGCCGGATCTTGATATTCCGCTATAGGTCTCGTGTTATTATTTACATCGTAATCAACACCGACAGAATCAAGTTTTACCAACTGGGGCATTGTGGATACTGAAACATAAGTTTTCCATCGAGCGTAACCTTCATCTGGTAAGTATGCCCGTATGTTCCAACGATTATATGTGTAATGTAGTCCCCGGCGGTAGCTTCTGTTAAAACATCCGTTGTGTTGGCAGTCATATCGGTAATGATAACGTTAGCTCCGGAAACAGTTGGATAAACTTTATCTGAATAGAAATTTGCTGTTTTTGAGATGCGTATGTGATAAGGGCCTGTTGTGTCGCTTACGGCGCCTTCGATAACCAATTGGCTTACATTGTTAAGCGGTGGCGTGATAGTTTTTGTGCAGGAATATACAGCCGTAATCAAGGCTGAAACCATTAGAATAATGCGTATGTTTTTCATTGTATTAAAATTTGAAGTTATAAGTAATTGAAGGAACCATTTTAAATAATGTCGTTTGCTGAACCTGAGTCTTGTTCTTATTGGAAGGATCTTCCTGGAAAACAATGGTGTAGGGATTGGATTGGCCATATATATTGTAGATGGAGAAATTCCAGCTACACTCAATTTTTCTGGTTTTCTTAACATATAACATAGCACCAAGGTCAAGGCGGTTATAGGCCGGTAACCGCTGACTGTTCCTTTCGCTGTAGGCATAAACCGGAGCGCCGTCTATTGCATATTTCCCGTTCGGGAAGGTGACTGGTGTTCCCGTGCTGTATACGAAAACTGCTGAAAATGTCCATTTTTTACTTGCCTGATACAAGGCTACGAGCGATAAATGGTTAGTTTGGTCCTGTGAGGCTGGATAATAATCGTTGTTATTGATTCCGTTGATTTTTCTTTCTGTTTTTGAAAGTGTGTAGCTCAGCCAGCCGGTAAGCTTGCCGCGTTTCTTTTTGATATACGTTTCCCATCCATAGGCGCGGCCGGTGCCGAACAGCAGGTCTGATTCGATATTTTCATTACCAACAAGGTTAGCACCATCTTTGTAATCGAACTGGTTCTGCAGGGCTTTATAGTAAACCTCTGTACTAAACTCGAACAGATCCTGATTAAACGTCCGGTAATACCCAATGGATAGCTGGTCACCTATTTCAGGCTTTACCACATTAGAACTCGGCAGGTAGACATTGGTCGGTGATGAGGCACTGGAATTATTGAGTAAATGTATATTCTGTGCTGTCCTGTCATAGGTAAATTTAACCGAACTGCTATCATTCAACTGGTAACTGGCGGCAAAACGGGGCTCGGGGGTCAAATAACTTTTTACAATTTTGCCGCTAACGTAATAGATATTGCTATTCACGTTACCCGATGGGTCATAAGTATAAAAGTTACCGGGCCCTAATACCTTCAGGTCGCTTAATCGTATCCCATAAATAATTTTTAATTTTTCTGACGCTGTCCATTCATGGGAAACATAGGTCGCGCTTTCCAAAGAGTACCTTTTTTGAAGCACTACAGGATTGTAGTTTGAAGTTTGTGTTACGCTTGCGGCACCCGGCTGCGTTAAATGATAAATACTTTCTACACCAAAATCCAGTTTATTGCCAGCATTGATATAGTAATTAAAGTTCTGCTTTAAATGATAGTCAGTAATGGCCGAACCGACGGTAACGTTGTTGGTATTGCTTTGAAAATGGGTGTTGTAATTAAAACTGTTGTAGATTAGTGATGTATTTGAAAAAAGACTGTTACTAAAAATATGGTTCCAGCGGAATGTTGCCGTAGAATTTCCATAGTTTATACCGTCAGCGTTTTTAATGCTTAAATAATCTTTTCCAAAGTACCCGGAAAGGAAAATGCGATTTTTAGGGTCTACCTGATAGTTTGCCTTTAGATTGAAATCATAAAAATAAAGCACTGTTTTTTTTACTGTCGTATCAGAAACCAGCTTCGTTAACAAATCCGCATAGGTTCTCCGCGCGCTTATTACAAATGACCCTTTATGAACAAACAGGGGCCCATCTACGGTAAGTCGAGACGCGATTAATCCAATTCCCCCGTTTACACCGAATTTTTGGTTGTTACCATCCTTCATTTGGATATCTTCCACAGAGGAAAGACGCCCGCCGTAAGTGGCTGGCATGCCGCTTTTGTAAATCACGATGTCCTTAATGGCATCAGAATTGAATACGGAGAAGAAACCTAACAAGTGAGAAGCATTGTACACGGTCGCCTCATCTAAAAGCAGTAAATTCTGGTCAGCATCGCCACCTCGGACGAAAAACCCAGACTTACCATCACCCGCAGCCACAATGCCTGGTAGCAACTGAATCGTCTTTAAGACATCTTTTTCACCTAAAAGGACAGGGAGATTCTTAATATCTTCAATTGTTAATTTTTGGGCACCTGCTGGTGATGTAAGAATATAATTGCTTCTGGAAGAGTAGCTTTTTATTTTTACTTCAGTAAGCTCTTTTGCCGACGACTGCAAACCAAAATTATGCTGTAGATTACTTTTCATGTCGACATGCAACGTGTCTGTTACGAAACCTGTGTAGGTGGCTATTACAGTATAACTTCCTTCCGGGATGCTGATAGCATAATAACCATAAGTATTTGTAGAAATACCTATGCCGGGTAGCTCCAGGAAACTAACTGTGGCGCCGGGAAGAGTTTCTCCGGTGGCTTTGTCTTTGATGGTACCCGACAGGGAAAAGTGCTTCTTGATCTGCGCGAGCATCGATGCCGGAAAGAGCAGGACGAGAATCGCGATAAGCTGAGTCGTTTTTTTCATGAATTTTATAATTTTGACATTAATATTTGATTGCTTAACCAAGCAATGATACCCAGCAAACCCGCCTGTAGAAGTAAAAACAGCATGAAACCCACTTAAATCCTGATGAAGCGTTGATTTTTTAAGTCCAAGCAAAAGCCGTTTTAGAAATTTCTTTATAGCAGCTGTGAAAGGAGACTTTTAAAAAAGTTTGAATAAATTGGAAAAGAGTGTCCATACTTGCTGGCGAACTTTTCTGGCTCCTTCCGTGCCTGTGACGTTCGTTATGACTCTATTAAAAGGATCTCGACCGGAGTTGGTGAGGGTGGTATGGTTATCGCCTTCGTTCATCAATATCTCAGATTGCGGCAAGCATAAGTAGTATATAATAGTTGAGAAAAAACTGACTTAAAATTTAACTCTTTAATTGACCCTCACCTTACCGATGAAAGCTAAGAAATAACAAAAAAAATCGATAAATAATGTTGTGGAAATCATTAAACTGGCGACTTTAATTCCTTAAAAAACTTAAGCAAATATCAGAAAACCGAAGCAGACAGGAATTTAACATTCAATTCTTGTATGGTGTAACTTTTCGTTTTTTTAAGATATTATCCGCATATGATATATGCTTTGTAAAGCTTTCCGTATCAGGTTTGCCCCCTAACCAAACTACTTTGGCAGTGGGATTAATAGCAAACTTGGTTTCTTTCCTTAGGGCTTTCTCAATATAATCCGAAGGAACCGTTACTTTAGGAATCTTAAAATCAAACCAATCCTGCAATTTGTATTCAAAGCAAATGCCATGCATGAAATTATAAAGCGATTTCTTTAAGACAAAGCTAAATTTATCATGGTCTATTCCTGTTTTGTCAATGTAATTGATATCATTATTGGCAAAAGTACCGATGGCTTCCGCCTCTTTGACCACACCGAATTTCTCCGGATATATGCCAACAGGGCTATGTGCAGTCATCGCAAACTGGTGCCAGAAGCCAGATTGTAAAACTCCCGCTTCAAACAATTGCCTTACCATTTCCAGACTATCTACTGTTTCTTGAACCGTCTGCGTTGGATACCCATACATCAAATAAGCATGAACCAATATCCCTGCTTCCGTAAAATTACGGGTCACATGAGCTACTTGTTCAGCCGATACTCCTTTGTCAATCAGCTTTAATAGCCGATCAAATGCTACTTCCAAACCACCTGATACTGCAATACAGCCCGATGCTTTGAGCAATATACATAAATCCCCTGTAAAGCTTTTCTCGAACCGGATATTAGTCCACCAGCTTACAGAAATTTGACGTCTTAAAACCTCCAGCGCTACTTCTCTCATTAATGCAGGCGGCGCAGCTTCGTCCACAAAGTGAAAGCCATTCTGACGTGTTTTTAAAATAAGCTCTTCCATGCGGTCTACGATCAATTTAGCATCAACAGGTTCATAGACCTTGATGTAATCTAAAGAAATATCACAGAATGTACATTTCCCCCAATAACAGCCATGCGCCATTGTCAACTCGTTCCAACGGCCATCGCTCCACATCCTATGCATTGGATTGACAATTTCTATTACCGATATGTAACGATCCAATTGTAAATCGCTATAATCTGGCGTTCCTACATCAAATTGCTTATAATCATTTCTTAAAGCATCGTTCTTATAAATAACCTCGCCATTTTCTAATAAAAAGATTCTTTAATATAGGTTAAAAGCCCCACTTCCTGAGAGCGAATTGTAAATCAATTCAACAGGTAACTCGCCATCATCCAGCGAAATATAGTCAAAAAATTCAAATACCCGCTTGTCTGAAAGAGAACGCAGTTCTGTATTAGCAAAGCCACCGTCCATTGATATTTTGATCTCAGGATAATAGCGCTTTACGTATTGTGCACATCGGAATGCGGCATATAGATTCACGGGGAAAGGAACAGAAACCAACATTAGCTTGGGTTGAACAACTGCAATTCTCTTTTCAAGAATTTCAATCAAAATCTTATCCATGTAGGTATAATTCTGATTTAAAGCTTTATAAAGCGCATCAAAGGAATTTGCACTCCTGCCTAATCGCTCAGCATAACGGCTAAAACCAAAATTAGGGTCAATACATTCAATGATAAAATCGGAAATATCCTCCAGATAGAGAGTTGCTAAATGTTTACCCTTATCCTGCGTTCCCATTGAACCAAACGCCCAGTCTAATTCAGGCAGTTCCGTAAATTTTGATGCTTCCGGTAAAAAATCATCTTGACAAATTTGCAAAGCCAAGGTTGGGTTTTTGCCTTGTAAAAAAGCAATAACAGCATCAATAGTTTTGATATACTCATTTCTTAAAGCAAAAATTCGCTTCGCATTTAAACTTTTAGGTTGACTAGGCTGCTCTTCAGCATAAAAGAAAAGGTCCTCCAAACCTCTCCTGGAAAACAAGGCTAATATCACTTAAATACCTAAATCGGCTTGAGTTGAAGCGATATTCTTAGTATTCAGAAAACCTTTTATGTAAGCAGTTGCAGGATACGGGGTATTCAGTTGTGTAAAGGGAGGTGTAACAAGAAAAAGATCTGTTTTCAAAATAGAATGGTATTACGTGTCAAAAAATTCATAATTATCTTATTACTAGACCTTATCAATTGATAAAATTTCCTGCGCTTTTAAACTCACACTGAAAATTCAATGTAAAAGTTTGGTGCCGATAATAAATAATATGGATAAAACTCCCTGCTGTAAAGTCTATTTTACATCTTATCGGTTATTAATAAGCATATTATCTTTGTCATACTCCTATAAAATTCATTTTTAAAAAGTCAAAACCTGTAGCTGATCAAGATCTCCGTACTACCATTTTAGTAAATTAACCTCCTCAAAAAGCACTCTATTTCTTTAATATTCGGGCCTGCCTTGTATAAAGCTATATACACATCAATTCCTCTCTTATTAATAAAGCATTTCGTAATTTTACCCCAATGACGAAAAAAGCAACACGAACCATATTAGTAGTAAACGACGATGGAATTGATGCTCCGGGTATAAAAGTATTAATCGATGCAATGAAAGAGTTGGGCAGGGTAGTGGTTGTCGCTCCTGATAGTCCGCAATCTGCAACGGGACATGCCATAACCATAGCTAAACCACTCCGCCTGGACCGCGTACACATCTATCCTGATGTAGAAATGTATAAATGCTCAGGTACACCTGTAGACTGCGTTAAACTCGCTGTAAACAAAGTATTTCAAGGCAAGAAGCCTGATGTATGTGTATCCGGTATTAACCATGGCTTAAATCACTCCATAAATGTAATTTATTCAGGAACGATGTCTGCCGCTATGGAAGGTGCAATTGAAAGCATTCCTTCTGTTGGGTTTTCTTACGATGACTTCTCCTATGACGCCGATTTCAGCAAATGTATCCCTTTCGTAAAGATTTTAGTCAACCAGGTACTGGAACATGGTCTTCCATTAGGAACGCTTTTAAATGTAAATTTTCCAAATGTCGAAAAAATTAAGGGAATTAAAATCTGTCGCCAGGCCAATGCCAAATGGGCGGAAGAGTTTGACGAACGTAAAGACCCTCACAACCGCAATTACTATTGGCTAACCGGAATATTTCAATTAAACGATAAAGGAGAAGATACCGATGTCTGGGCACTCAATAACGACTACGTTTCTGTAGTGCCTGTTCAGTTTGACTTTACCGCTCACCACGCCATACCATTTTTAAATAATTGGAAGCTGGATGTTTAAAAAGGATTTTATAAAAGATAATATATGGATAGGCTTAATTCTGGGATTAATTTTACCAGCTATAGCCTATGTATTTGTGGAGGTCTTAAAAAAGAATTTACGCATTCTGGAAAAGGATGACCTGCTTTACATTGGCTGTGTAGCCATCAATTTATTCCTTGTACGCTACCTGTTCAAAAAGAATCAGGAAAATACCGCAAGAGGAATTGTGGCATCCACTTTTATCTGTGCATTTATCTTTTTTATCTATAAAGTACGACACTAAATCCCAATCGCATGACTTATTATCTTATAGCAGGGGAGGCTTCAGGCGATCTACACGGTGCCAATCTGATGAAAGCGCTCAAGAAAACGGATGAAAAGGCTGAATTTCGCTTTCTTGGAGGAGACCTCATGATGGCTGAAGGAGGTCATCTGGTCAAACACTATAGTGATATGGCATTCATGGGCTTCGTGGAGGTTGTTCTAAACCTCCGGACGATACTGAAGAACATGAAAATGGTGAAGCAGGATCTGCTTCAAAATAGACCTGATGCATTGGTGCTGATCGACTTTCCAGGATTCAATCTAAAGATAGCTGCTTTTGCAAAAAAGAATAACATAAAGGTATTTTATTACATCTCTCCTAAAGTTTGGGCCTGGAATCAAAAGCGCGTACTAAACATCAAAAAAGTAGTAGATCATCTCTATTGCATCCTTCCTTTTGAAGTGGAGTTCTACCGTTCATGGGGTATGGAAGTCAACTATGTCGGAAACCCATTATTAGATGAAAAGGAGGCTTCAGTTCCTGATCCTGAATTTATCAATAAACATCATCTTCAAGGCAAAAAGTTAATTGCACTGTTACCGGGGAGCCGCAGACAGGAAGTATCTGCTATATTAACCGACATGTTAGGTGTAGTAGATGAATTTCCTGATTATCAATTTGTCATAGCAGGAGCACCTACTTTTAACGAAGCTTATTATACAGCGCTAATGCCTAATCAGAAGCTGCCTGTACTATTTGGAAAAACCTATGATTTACTTCGTCATGCTGAAGCGGCAATTGTTACTTCAGGAACAGCAACCCTGGAAACTGCCCTTTTTCATGTTCCCCAGATCGTCGTATATAAAGGCAATAAAATATCCATCGCAATTGCCCGTATGGTAGTAAAGATCCGATTCATTTCCCTAGTGAACCTCATCATGGATAAGCTGGTTGTAAAAGAACTAATCCAGGAAGATTGTACCCCTGCCATCATTTCTCGAGAGCTGAACAGCCTATTGAATGATTCAGAATACAGGAATACGATGCTGGACAATTACCAAGCTTTATCCGAAAAGATGGGTACGCCTGGCGCCTCACAACGCACAGCCGAATTAATAGTCAAAGCGCTTCAATAAAGAAGCACAAAAATCTTATTTAAATGAAAGCATTTCTTTTTGACCTGAACGGTACGATGATCGACGATATGGATTATCACAACCGGGCATGGCATAGCATACTTACAGAAGACCTTGGTAAAAAGATCTCCATGCAGGAAACCAAACTACAGATGTATGGAAAAAATTCAGAGCTTCTTGAACGCGTATTTGGTAAAGGTCATTTCTCCGATGAGCAGATGGATAAATTATCCAATGAAAAGGAGCGACGTTATCAGTTGGCTTTCCGTCCGCATTTAAAGCTCATTGATGGACTTGATACTTTTCTTCAAACTGCAGAGCAGCACGGCATCAAAATGGCTATTGGATCTGCGGCAATCCCCTATAACATTGATTTTATTCTGGATAATTTAAATATCAGGCATTATTTCCCAGTTACAGTAAGTGCCGAGGATGTAACCTATAGCAAGCCTGATCCTGAAACTTTTGTCAAAGCAGCTGAACTATCAGGTGTAAGACCCGAAGACTGTATCGTATTTGAGGACAACCCAAAAGGAGTGGAGGCCGCTTTAAAAGGAGGCATGAAAGCTATTGTAATCACCACCATGCATGAAGAACGCGATTTTGAGGGATTGCCTAATATTTTAAAGTTCGTTGCAGACTATAATGATCCTTATTTACAAGGGCTTTTCTCCTAATAAAAATCCTCCGGATTATAGCTACCAAAGCAACAATAATCTGGAGGATTTTAAATAAGAAAGTCACAAACTCTCCTCTATCTTAAAGCAAGCATTATTTATAAGCAACCTCGCTCCAACGCAACTCATTTTTAAGCTGATACAAATTAGTTTCCTTACCAATCTTCACAAATTCAATTCCAGCCATTTCAGCAAAATCCTGCATGTGCTCAGAAGTTAAGTTCTGACTATAACCAGTATGATGCGCACCACCCGCAAGGATCCATGCCGCACAACCGGTTTTCAAATCAGGATATGGTTTCCAAAGCACACGTGCTACAGGAAGATTCGGAAGATCATGCTCAGGAGCAACAGCTTCAACTTCATTCACCAACATCCGGAAACGGTTTCCCATATCCACGATTGAAGCATTAATAGCAGGTCCACCAGCTACATTAAACACTAAACGAACAGGATCAGCCTTACCGCCAATACCTAAAGGATGAACTTCACATGAAGGCTTTCCATCTGCGATAGACTCACAAACCTCTAACATATGCGATCCCAGAACCATTGGATTTGCAGGATCAAAATGATAGGTATAATCCTCCATAAAGGCATTACCACCCTTTAATCCGCTCCCCATTACTTTCATTGCGCGTACTAATGCAGCAGTTTTCCAGTCCCCTTCACCAGCAAAACCATAACCATCATTCATCAGGCGCTGAGCAGCAATACCCGGAAGTTGAGCCATACCATGCAGATCTTCAAAAGTATCAGAGAATCCTTTAAATCCACCGTCTACCAGGAAGTGACGCATTCCAATTTCAATCTTTGCAGCTTCACGTAAAGAAGAATGCTGATCGCCACCCTTTAATAAAGAGGCCATAACCGCATAACGTTCCACATACTCAGCAGTCAGCTTATCAATTTCACCATCGCTCACCTGGTTAATCACAGCAACAAGATCACCAATACCATAGGTATTAACGGAGAAACCGAACTTTAATTCCGCCTCTACTTTATCGCCATCAGTTACCGCAACATAGCGCATATTGTCGCCAAAACGAACAAACTTAGCACCTTGCCAATCATTCCATCCCGCAGCAGCACGGCTCCATTCGTTTATCTGATCCAGCACACCTTCATCTTTCCAGTGTCCAACAACAACCTTACGCTCAATCCGCATTCTGGAAACAATAAATCCAAATTCACGGTCACCATGTGCACTTTGGTTTAAGTTCATGAAATCCATATTCATGGTAGCCCAAGGAATGTCACGGTTAAACTGCGTGTGCAAGTGCAACAATGGTTTTTGAAGAATCTTCAGACCATTGATCCACATCTTAGCAGGAGAGAAAGTATGCATCCAGGTAATGATCCCGATACAGTTTTCAGCAACATTCGCTTCCTGACAAATACGATAAATTTCTTCTGTACTCTTTACTGTTGGTTTAAAAACCACCCGCACAGGAATCTGCGAAGCATGATTTAAGGATCCGGCAATCTCTTCAGAATGCGCTGCAACCTGTTTTAAGGTTTCTTCACCATATAGGTCCTGACTTCCAGTAACAAACCAAATTTCAAACTTTTTTAAATCTAACATAGTTTTATATTAATAGAATTATTGTCCGTAATAAGAATTGGCACCATGCTTACGCTCATAGTGCTTTTTAATCAGCGCATCCTTCAATCTGGGTGCACCAAAGTTGATTTGCTCCGTTAACAAAGCCATCTGAGCCACTGTTTCTAGCACTGCGCTATTGTAAACTGCCTTTTCTGCCGTTTTACCCCATGTAAATGGAGCATGATTACCTACCAGGATCATCTCAACTTCCTCATAACTCAGCCCTTTATCCTTAAAGCAGTTCATGATTTGAAAGCCTGTCTGATATTCGTAGTCACCCTCAATCATGACATCCTCCATTGGAGGAGCACAAGGAACATCTACGGTAATATGATCGGCATGTGTAGTACCAAAGATTGGAATATCCCGCTGACTCTGAGCCCATGCCGTAGCATAAGTAGAGTGCGTATGAACAATCCCATTGATTCCTTCCCAGTGTTTATACAATACCGCATGCGTTTGCGTATCCGAAGAAGGCCGCAAAGTTCCTTCCACCGTTTTGCCATCAAAATCAACAATGACCATTTTCTCCGGCGTCAGTTCCTCATAAGGCACACCGCTGGGTTTAATAGCGAATACCCCTAAAGACCGGTCCGCAGCACTTACATTTCCAAATGTAAAAAGTACCAGACCCAGTTTAGGTAACTGCATATTTGTTTCATATGCAGTTTGTTTAATGTGATCGTATTTACTCATAATTATATTTTCAACTTAAGCATGTACCTGATTGCTCATCAGTTCCTCAATAGCATGTCCCGCATGGCCATACTTTTCATAACGTTTCGCATATAGGGGAACCAACTCAGGATTAGGAAGATATTCAGCATCAAAACCCTGACCCATTGCAGCCATGGCATCTTCCACCTTATCATAGATCCCAGCCGCAGTAGCAGCAAACATAGCCGCACCAATTGCACAGGTTTGTTCCGATTTATGAATCCGGATAGGCATATTCATCACGTCAGCCATCATTTGCATGATGAACGGTGATTTCTTTGCTACACCACCCAGACCAATCAGTCCCTTTACAGGAACCCCTTGCTCATTGAAACGATCCACAATTTTCTTCGCACCAAAACACGTAGCTTCCACTAAAGAACGAAACATCGTTACTGCATCACTACCAAGGTCCAATCCTAAGAATGCACCCGTAAGAGCCTGGTTAGCATCAGGCGTACGCCTTCCGTTTAACCATTCAATAGCCAGTTCACCATTTTCTTCTATCGGTAGCAAAGCGGCAAGTCTGCTCAGTTCAGGAATGATCCGACCATCCAGATCTTCAATCACCTGCGCTACAGTGGCAGCATCAAGAAGCCCAGATTGAGCCAAAAGATTCTTAACCGGCCATAAAAGCACATTCTTAAACCAGGCGTAAGCATCTCCAAAAGCAGACTGACCTGCTTCCATACCAATCATTCCCGGAATAATAGAGCCATTAACCTGTCCGCAAATTCCATTTACTAAAATCCCTTCCACTTCCGAAGCAGGAGCAACCAGCATATCGCAAGTAGACGTTCCCATTACTTTACTCAGGTAATATGGTTCAATTTGTCCACCTACAGCACCCATATGCGCATCAAAAGCACCAATACCGATTACAACATCTGTATTTAGGCCTAAACGTTCAGCCCATTCCGGACTTAAATTCCCAGCTTTATCAGAGGAAGTATATGTTTTGCTGGATAACCGCGAAGCGTAACCTTCCAACAGCGGATCAAGTGCTACGAAAAACTCTTCAGGAGGAAAACCACCAAAAGATTCATTCCACAATGACTTATGGCCAGCAGAACAAACGCCACGTTTAATTTCATCCACATTCTCTCCACCCGTTAATAAGTAGGGAATCCAGTCACACTGCTCTACCCAGGAGTAGCAAGCAGCACGAACCGCTTTATCTTCACGCAGCACATGCAGCAACTTAGACCAGAACCATTCAGAAGAATAGATTCCACCCACATACTGCAAGTAATTAACAGGAAATTTTGTAGCAATCTCATTTATTTCAGCGGCCTCTTTCACGCCGGTATGATCTTTCCAGAGCACAAACATGGCGTTTGGATTGTCCTTAAACTCCGGAAGAAGCCCAAGAGGGGTACCAGCCTTGTTAACCGCCACAGGAGTTGATCCGGTGGTATCCACCGAAATAGCCTTCACCTGAACCGCTACTTCAGCACCAGCCTTCGTCAAGCAATCTTTTATAGTATGTTCCAGTCCTGCGATATAATCTGCAGGATGTTGCCTGAACTGATTCTTCTCTGCATCACAGAAAGCACCTTTCTTCCATTGCGGATAATAAAATACAGAGGCAGCAACTTCCTGTCCACTGTCTGCATTAACGATAACTGAACGTACAGAATCAGTTCCGTAATCTACTCCAATAACAAATTTTTTTGAAGACATAATTGGTATTCGTGTCTAACTAACACTTAATTGACTCAAAAATAAATATTACTATTGGAAAAGCATGCAATTTTATAAAAGAAAATTATTCGGACTTGGTACGAAGTTTAAAAAAGACTGCAGTTTGTCTTTATATTGTGATTTATCCAGCATATAATAAAAGGCACCTTTCTTTGAGCCTTCTTTATCTTTTTCCTTCTGTTTGATCAAAAGATTTGCTGACAGTACCTTTCTGCTAAAATTCCGTTTATCAAATTCAACGTCATATACAGCTGTATACAAGGCTTGTAAATGGGGTAGAGTAAACTTCTCTGGTAGGAGTTCAAACAGTACAGGGTGTAGGGCGGCTTTGTATCTTATTTTCTTCAATGCCGCTTCCACCATAGCATTATGATCAAAAATTAACTCTGGTCGCTCTTTCAAAAGAAACCATTCCGGCTTATATTCTTCACTCAGCTGTTCGGTATATTGATCAATATCGATTAGGGCGAAATAAGTGATACTCAACACCCGTTCCATAGGATCACGTTTTGGATCACCAAAAGCTTCCAGCTGCTGCATATATACACCTTCCAAACCAGTCAGCTGTTTCAAGATCCTGGCAGCAGAGTCTTCCGGACTTTCATCAGCTTGCAGAAAACCGCCTACGACACTCCATTTGCCCATTTCAGGTTCAAATCCACGATGAATCACTAATAACTTTAGGTTTTCCCCATCAAAACCGAAAATGATACAGTCAACTGCTATAAGTTGTCGAGTTTGTTTAGAATATTTGTTCATGAATGGGTTTATGGTCATTTAAGGTACTTTCAATAAATAGAATCGAAAGATAAGAAATTTCAGTTTTTTATTACATTAATACTTTATTAATTTCATTTTCTTTCGTTCAATGACAAATAAATACTTTTGAGTTTGCCTTATTATTCTCAAATTGCTTCTTCTCAGTTTTCTTATGAACAAAATCATCTTATTCCTTGCATTCTTCCCAATCCATCTCATTGCACAAACCTTTCAGCCTATTGAAGGAGGTCCCGAATCAAGTATTCGAGGCATGAGTGTTGTTAACCCCTTGATGGTCTGGCTGAGCGGAAGTAATGGCTGGACAGCAACTAGCAAAGACGGAGGAAATAACTGGTCCTGGAAGCAATCCGCAAAATATAAGGCATTTGATTTTAGAGGCATAAAAGCCTTTTCAGCTACAAAAGCCGTAGTGATGAGTTCCGGAACTCCCGGTCTGATCCTTTATACCGAAGACGGCGGAACAAACTGGACTGAAACCTATCGAAACGATTCAAAGGAAATATTCCTTGATGGCATCAGCTTTTACAACGATCAGCAGGGATTGGTGTACGGAGACCCTATAGAAGGAAAAATGCAATTGCTTAAAACGGAAGACGGAGGTAAGCACTGGATGAATATATCAGAAAACCTAAACATCCCGCTGGAACAAGGAGAAGCCAGTTTTGCCGCCAGTAATACCGGAATCAAAACGCAGAATAATGGAAAAACCTGGATTATTACGGGAGGTAGCAAATCGCGCGTATATTACTCTTCCGATCAGGGAAAAAGCTGGGAGGTTTTTAATACCTTAATGACACAAGGAGCAAGTACGCAGGGTGCTTATTCCATAGGTTTTTGGAATGCAAAAACAGGTGTAATAACCGGAGGCGACTATAAAAACAATACTGTACGGGTCAATAACCTCATGATGACCAGTAACGGCGGTCGTAGCTGGCAAAAGGCTAAGATAAATCCTTGGGGCTTCCGTTCCTGCATAACCTACTTGGATAAACAGACGTTAATTGCAACAGGCACCTCGGGTACAGACCTCTCTAAAGATGGTGGAAATACATGGATCAATCTATCAGCTCAAAGTTATAACGTCGTTGGCGTATTGAAAAAGTCAAAAACCGCAGTAATAGCAGGCAATAACGGAAAAGTAGCGATATTGACTCTTTAATACGATCCGAATTTTGAAGCCTCTATTTCGTTTTAATTCGATCTTCAATCATACCTCTAAATCCTTTAGCTGGAAGTTTTTTGTTTGCTTCTGTAAAAGGCTTAAGTATTGCACCTCTGGAGGTTTTTATGGAAGATGTAGAGCTTGACGAAATACCAGGAAAAGCACCATTTACCAAATATTTATAAGCAGCATTAATGGAGTTCTCATTTCTATCACCCAACAAATAAGAAACATTATCGGAAGCAGGTTCATCCGGGGTAAAACCTTGATAATAATCCGCTTCATCGTTCTTATTCCGGGATTCAAACATACTCAGATAAACATCGTATTTATCTATCTTTATAGGGAAAAAGCCAACTGGTTTGCCATAAGTCTGCTCGCCCACCAGCTGAACATTCATATACGGTTTTAAACTATTAATTACCAGTTCACTGGCAGATGCAGTGCTCGAAGAGACAATAAAAACAACGTTGCGAATGTTGTTCAGTAGACCTTGCTTATCAAATAAAATTGTATTTTCAGCTACTGAGTAAGGAATATCTGCATAAGTAACCATTTTTCCACCCGAATACCGAATTGTATTATCATCATTTAGATAAGGTTTCTTGCTAAGAAGCGGAATGTTTTTATCCTGCATGTTCTTGTTATAGTGCTCGGAAAACATGACGCTGTTATCGATGCTTATAGGAGCTATCAAATTTGCCAGGTATTGAGCAGTAGTTACATAACCACCACCATTATAACGCAAATCGATAATTAAATCTGTAACTCCTGCAGTAGCAAATTTGCTAAACACTGCATCAAGAACTGGCTTGGAATTTTTATCAAGAGTAGTAAAGGATGAGTATGCCATGTACCCTATTTTCTTCGCACCTGCAGTGTAAATGGTGTCTTTTGAAATTGGATTTCCCTTATATGAACTCACACTAAGTACAGCACTTAATGCAGAACCATCTCGTTTTATTCCTTTTAAAGTAGCAGGGGTTACTTTATCATTGTAAAAAGTATTATTCAATAAATCTTCCTGAGCATCAAAATTATTACCAACTGCAGTACCGTTAATAGAAGTAATCTCATCTCCGCGCATAATACCAGCCTTTTCAGCTGGAGAGTTACGGGCAACGTCAGTTACAAAAACATCAAAGTTTGTTTCGGTTCCATATAATTTAATGTCTATCCCAAGATCATATCCATTTCCTTCAAGGTCTACAGAACTTTTAGCATTACCAACAAAAGCGATTGGGTTGTCGTTATCAGTATTGCTGATAAAACTGTATTTGGTTTCAGAAGGATATTTTGCTACCTCTTCATAAGAAACTCCTGTGGACGGATTTATTGGATATTTGGTGATTTTTAATAGCTCCGCATTAAATCCTGCTTCTTCATCTGATTGCACATATTGCCTTGGATTAAATACTTCGTAAGTTGGCAATGAGGTATTCCATAAATAAGCCTCCTTTGCATAAAGAAATATGGAGTCGGTAATTTTTTCGACTCGTTCTATATCCGACCTGGATGGCGTTTCCTTATCTTTTTTGCAACTTGTAGTGGTACTAAGTGCTATAACGGCTAAAGATAAGATGTAGGTTAAAGATTTGGTCTTTTTGGTGTTCATATATATTAGTTATCCAGGTCAGAAATGTGTGTGAATATTAAAATTTTCTTTGCAATATATACGTGATAAATCATCACTTAGTGTTATAAACAGCGTAAATATTATTGCCAGAGATCCCCTTATTACAAATCCATGATCAAATATCCATCCAAACTTAGTGTAGGATAAAGAATCAATAGATTCGTTGAAGTTAGCAAAGAAATCTTATGTTTCTTCCATGTACCGACCAATAAGCGTTTTGTATCGATAGAATCCTGCGATCATAGAGGCAAAGAATGATAATACGATCGTGGTTGGCACATTTTAATCGGGATACAAGGAAATAGGAAGATGCGAAATCCCGGTTAAGCCCTTCGGCTGTTCGTAGTTAAAATAGATTTTTATTTTCTGTTATATGTTTCTAAAATGATAGGGGTTTAACTCTGATGTAAGTCCCACTGTAGCTTATTTAAGTCGGACTTGCACCAGAAATTTACCAGTAGGATTTTGCTCTGAATCGCATTGACTATAATTGCTATCCTGTTTAGGTCTAAACTGGAATTTTAAATAGAATCGAAAAATGCGTAAAAAGCGCATAATCATACCTTATTCAAGAAGAGTTGAGAAGATTTTGCTCAACTTTCGGTCCTAAGATTTATTAGCTATTACTTTATGCAAATTATAAAAGAGTATGGCTAGAATAGATAATAAAGGAATGGTACACGGAACAGCAGGTTCAGTAATTTACCGTGAGTACCGGGGAAAGAACATCATCCAGGGCAAAGCAAAGAAATTTAAGCAAACTGAAAAAACCATCAGGAGCGCTACCGAGTTTGGACTTTCAAGTTCTGCAGCCGCAGTTATAAGGGAGGCATTTAAACCGGCTTATTTTTTTAAGGATGGTACGGCAGCTTACAGGAGTACGCAACTGGTGTACCGGTCTCTGTTGAATAATGTGACTGGAGAGAAAGGGAAGAGGGATCTGCATGATGGAAACCTTTCTTTATTACAGGGATTGGACTTCAATACCAATAGCAAATTGCATGAAGTGTTGCAGATAAGCCACTCGGTAAGTAAAAGTTTAGAGGGTTTGGTAAGTGTTACCCTCGGTCCTTTAAACACCAAAACCGACATCAAAAGACCTAAAAATGCAAGCGGAGCCTATATGAAACACCGCATAAGGCTAATTTTGGTTGCATTTAACTTCAGGGAAGAGTATTATGAAAACCTGGGCTTTCAGGATGTGGATTTGGAAGGCTATCAAACCATCGAAGAACAAGTAATCACATTTACAGAAACAGTTCCAGAAGACTGTTTGGCACTAGTCAGTATGTCACTGATGTTGTACTCAACTGTTAGCCAAACCAATGAAAGCATCCTGCTGAATAGTGCAGCGTTCAGTCCTTGCGCAATCATTGGTGTTTTTCAATCTGAAAAGCCATCTGATTATCCTACAAAAGAGTTTATTACACTGCCATCCCACTATCCGGGCAGAGAAGAAAAAATCAAAGGAATGTTTTATAAAGGCAATTTACTCATGCTGGGACTGGCAAATAAAACTACCAAACAAACTGTTGAACTCAATATAAAATCGGTACTATCAACTCCTAAGATTAAAGAAAAAGAGACAAATGCTGGTATTTCTTTGAAAGAGCGGGTTTATTTTAGAAAACAATAGACTCAACTTTTTTTATTCATAATACATACGTATTATTTCCGTATAATTGTATTACAGATTATTCATTTTATGGAGAAGCAAATAACAACACCAGCAAAATCAAGATTTGATGCCAAAATACCAAAAGCTCAGAAAGAACTATTTGAGTATGCAGCAAGTTTGGGAGGGTTTCGTACGCTTACCGATTTTATTATTAATACAGTTCATGAGAAAGCGACAGCTATCATTCAAGAACACAACACTATACTCGCATCGGAAAAAGATCGGGAGATATTTTTTAATGCTATCCTGAACCCATCTGGACCCAATCAAAAATTACTTGATGCTGCAGAAAGGTATAATGCGTTCATACAAAAGAAAAAATGAGCGTTAAAATCGAGCTACTAAATTCTTTATTAAACAAAAAGGATTTTAGATGTGGTAAAGAGATGCTAGATAATTATCTGCATACACAAGCAAGCCAGGATGTTAAACGTAAATTATGTGTTGTATTCGTCCTTTTCGACGAAACGACCATCAGGGGATATTATACACTTTCAAACGCATCTATACCTTCTAAGTTGATACCCAAAGCAATTAAAAGAAAGATGCCGCAATCTTATGAGGTCTTGCGAGTTACATTACTGGGAAGACTTGCGATTGATATAAAGTTTAAAGGCCAAGGATTGGGGAGTATTATATTAGTAGATGCACTTAAACGAAGTTATGAAATTGCCAACCATAGCTTAGGATCTATTGGTGTTATCGTTGACCCATTAGATAGTGATGCTGTTGCCTTTTATGAAAAATTCGGATTTATCGTTTTGCCTGATAGTGGTAAAATGTTCCTGCCAATGGCTGACATTGCAGAATTAACCTTTTAAGTAAAACAGGACTGAATGAAAGTCTGCCAGCAAGAAGGCCAATCAGAATATTTGTATCAACAAACACATTCTTCATAAATGCTTGCTTTCGAAATAAGCTCCAAGTTCTTTTTCTCGTTAAAATTTGCAGGCAGCTTAACCGGACCCACTACTTTCTTCAGCTTAGGGGAAATGTGCTCTGCATCATAGTGTACCTCAGTAAGTGTTTCCAAATATTTTTCTATTAACTCTGATAAACTTCTGCCTGTTTGCTTGGAGTAGGACTTCGCTTTTTTAATGACGTTCTCATCTACGGTTAATGTCAACTTTGTTGTCAAACTAGGTGTGTTTTTATAAAGATACGTGTTTTAGTGAGGCAAATGAACTTAACCTTATCATGTTGCTAAAAACCTCCTTTATCATATTTAGCAATTGGTTAATTACATTATTAAACAGCATGGCAGAATGGCTATGAGTGAGGTTTGTGTGTATAAAGTGAAGGAAGGGAAAATTGTTACTGAAGAGTTTATCTATAGCATGCCGGGGTAATGAACCTATTTTAGCTTTACAATGCTTTATGATTCAAGTCTTATATTTGCGCATATTTGCGTCAAATCAAGATAATGATCAACCCAATTTCCATTAATGATTTTATCAGTCTACCTAATGCTATACCCTTAGTTGATGTCAGAACTCCTGCAGAGTTTGAGCAGGGTAAAATTCCAGGGGCGTTCAATATACCTTTATTCACCAATGAAGAACGAGTCATTGTTGGAACTACCTACAAACAGGTTGGAAGAGAACAGGCTATATTGTTAGGTTTTGACCTGACGGGTAGCAAGTGGTCGGGCTTTATAAAACAAGCTTTGGAAATTGCACCGTTGAAGAAGATTGGCGTTCATTGCTGGCGAGGAGGAATGAGAAGTGGCGCGATGGCATGGGCACTTAATTTATATGGCTTTGAAGTTTATCTTATTGAAGGAGGCTATAAAAATTACAGGAAGTGGACTATCGAACAGTTTGAGAAACCGTATCTGCTGACTGTTTTGGGTGGCATGACAGGCTCCGGTAAAACAAAAATATTACATCAGCTCATGTCTTTAAATGAGCAAGTGATCGATCTGGAAGGTTTAGCTCAACATCAGGGATCAGCTTATGGATCAATGAGTACCATGATTCAGCCTACACAGGAACAGTTTGAGAATAATTTAGCTGCTCAGCTCAATAAACTTGATCCGGGTCAACGTACCTGGATAGAGGATGAAAGTTTAACCATAGGTCAACGATGTATACCTCACCCTTTTTGGGATCAAATGCGTGATTCGTTATTAGTAAATATTTATGTCCCTCAGGAAAAAAGGGTTGAAATGCTGGTCGATGAATATGGTGTTTTAGATCAAAGCTTTTTGATATCATGTACGGAACGGATAAAAAAACGATTAGGTTTGGAACAGACTAAACTTGCCATTCAAGCTATAGCGGAAAATCGGATGGCTGACTTTATCCGTATCGTACTAGTGTATTATGATAAAACGTACAATACTGCACTAAGTAAGCGAAATAAAAAAGACGTTGTTTCAGTACATATAGACAGGATTGATTTAGTAGCTGATGCTGGTAAAATTTTGAATACCATAGACTCCAAAAAGATAATATAAATGACAATAATGGATTTTAAAGATATAAAACTTACTCAATACTCACACGGTGCAGGATGTGGATGCAAGATCAGTCCCGCTATACTTGATACCATTCTGCATAGTAGTGTTCCTGCTGTAACAGATCCTCGTCTTTTGGTGGGTAATGATAAAAGGGATGATGCGGCGGTGTTTGACTTAGGCAATGGTACGGCACTAATTTCAACTACTGATTTTTTTATGCCGATTGTGGATGATGCCTATGATTTTGGTCGGATAGCTTCTGCAAATGCAATCAGTGATGTGTATGCGATGGGCGGGAAGCCTGTATTGGCTATTGCTATATTAGGCTGGCCTATTGAAAAACTTCCTCCCGAAACGGCACAAAGGGTACTGGATGGCGCCCGGGCTATTTGTGCAGATGCAGGTATTACGCTTGCTGGTGGGCATAGCATTGATTGTCCGGAACCAGTTTTTGGCTTATCTGTAAGCGGAATGGTGGATATTAAACACCTGAAACAAAATTCAACTGCTACAGCGGGTTGCCGCCTGTATCTAACAAAGGCGTTAGGGGTAGGGATCTTGTCTACAGCGCAAAAGAAGGGAATATTGCTTCCTGAAGATGCCGCAATTGCCCTTAAAAGTATGGTTACCTTGAATAAACTAGGTCAAATACTGGGTCAACTGGATAGTGTAAAAGCGATGACTGATGTAACGGGTTTTGGATTGCTGGGACATCTTTCTGAAATGTGTATTGGAAGCGGCTTATCTGCAGTCCTCGAGTTTGATAAGGTTCCGGCAATTCCTTCTTTGCCTTATTACTTAAGCCAAAATAGTTATCCAGGTGGTACAGAAAGGAACTGGAATAGCTATGGTCATCAGATTAGTATTTTGACCGATCAGCAGAAGTTCATTCTTGCAGATCCTCAAACTAGTGGCGGTTTATTGATTGCTGTGGAACCTCAGGGGATTGAAGAATTCGAGTCTCTTCTTAAAGAACAGGGGTTGGCGGATGTAGTTTCCTTTGGCTGGTTAGAGGAGGCGAATAGTGAAAATGTGATTAAAGTGATTTAATATAATGAACATGTTTTTGTTCTTCCACGGAAATTCAATGAATTGATTAAAATAATAGTTCAAACAAATACTTATATTTGCAGCAGTAATTAAATTCATTTACACTTGAAGAAGTTCTTCGTTACCCTCTTAGTTGTTTTTTATCTTGGTGTTTCATCAGGAGCAACTATGCATTTTCATTATTGCATGGGGCAATTGGTTGAAATGGGATTGGCCTCTTCTAAACCTGCTAAATGCAGCAAATGTGGAATGAATGCCGATAAGGCTAAAGATTGCTGCAAACATCAGGACCAATCAGTGAAGGTTGATAATGCTAAGACCATTTCTGATGTGAGCTTCCATTTTAATAATCTTCCGACTGAGGTTAAAACTGAATATTATACCTTACAGGAATCAAGTATATCTTCCATTCATGAAGAGTTTCCCTTATTAAATTCAACTCCGTTCGTACAAAGTTCAGCAACTTTTCTACGTAACTGTAATTTTCGTATATAGAATTTATTCCTTCTCTTGATCAAGCTATTTCTTGCTTGATGGACTCTTAGGTCCTTATTTCCTATTTTCTTACGCAAGTTAATTTTAAATTTCATGGTTGAAAAACTCATCGCGTTTTCTATGCGAAACAGGTTTTTGGTACTGCTTGTAGCGGTTGGAATATTTGCCTGGGGCATTTATTCGGTCAAAACAAGTAAAATAGATGCGATACCTGATTTGTCTGAAAATCAAGTTATTGTATTTACAGAATGGATGGGAAGGAGTCCTCAGATTATTGAGGACCAGATTACTTATCCTTTAGTAACTAATCTACAGGGGATTCCAAAAGTGAAGTATGTCCGGGCAAATTCGATGTTTGGTATGAGCTTTATTTTCATCATCTTCGAAGATAACGTAGATGTGTATTGGGCACGTTCCAGAGTGTTGGAGCGGTTAAGTTCGATAGGTAATTCTTTGCCTGAGGGAGTTACGCCTACCATGGGTCCCGATGGTACTGGCGTTGGACATGTGTTATGGTATACGTTTGATGCGCCGGGAATGGATCTGGGTGAACAAAGGGCAGTGCAGGATTGGTATGTCAAGTTTGCTTTGCAGAATGTGCAGGGGGTAAGTGAAATCGCTTCTTTCGGGGGATTTCAAAAAGAATATGAAATCAATATTGACCCGAATAAGCTGACGTACTATAAACTTACTGTTCCTGATGTGATGCGTGCGGTAAAAACGAATAACAATGAGGCGGGTGGGCGAAAGTTTGAGATGAGCGATATCGGTTATATCATTAAAACTACCGGGTATTTAAAATCAATTGCAGAAATAGAAAATCTCGCTGTAAGGACACAAAATTCGATTCCAATTAAAATTAAAGACCTCGCTACTGTACAGATGGCTGGAGAATCACGACTTGGTATTTTTGATTACAACGGAGCAGGAGAAGCTGTAGGTGGAATAGTGGTGCTTCGTTATGGTGAAAATGCCGATGAGGTGATTGGGAAAGTAAAGACAAAAATGCTTGAGGTGAGCAAAGGTTTACCTGAAGGGATGAAATTCAATATTGTATACGATAGGGGTGAGTTGATAGAAGAATCCATCTCCTCAATAAAAAATACGCTGATTGAGGAAATGATCGTAGTGTCAATAATCGTAATTGTTTTTCTTTTCCATTGGCGAAGCGCCATCAGTATCATCATCCAGATTCCAATTACTATCGCGGCAAGTTTTATTGTTTTAAACGCTTTAGATATCTCATCCAACATTATGTCATTAACAGGGATTGCATTGGCTATAGGTGTCATAGTTGATAACGGAATTATAATGGCTGAAAACTCATATAAACACCTGGCTATCCGACAGGCTGAATTAAACGAATTAAGAAAAGGAGAACTTAAAGATGGGGAATAGATTGAGCCGTTTTTTCGGTAACAATAAGAAACAAAAAGGGTATGTGAAACTATCTGAAGAAGAGAGGTTAAGCATTATTGAGAAGGCCTGCAAGCAGGTGTCACGTGGGGTATTTTATTCTACCATTATCATTATTGCCTCCTTTTTACCTGTATTTTTATTAGGGGGTCAGGAAGGCAAGCTTTTTCATCCGCTAGCCTATACCAAGACGTTTATTCTTTTAATAGATGCCTTGCTGGTGGTGACACTTGCTCCTGTTATGATTTCTTTCTTTATGAAAGGCAGGTTTCGATCTGATCATGAAAACCCCTTAAACAGGTGGTTGGAAAAGAAATATGAGCCTATTATTCGTGCTTGTATGCGGAATCGAAAAACCACTATAGGTGTGAATATACTGGCACTACTTATTAGTATTCCTATGGTGATGAGTCTGGGGAGAGAGTTTATGCCTCCTTTGGATGAACAATCCATTTTATTTATGCCGGTTACCCTGCCTGATGTTTCTAATGCTGAAGTGAAAAGGATCCTTCAGGTGCAGGATAAACTGATTAAATCAGTACCTGAAGTAAATAAAGTTTTGGGAAAAGCGGGGAGAGCGAATACTGCTACGGATAACTCACCCATCAGTATGATTGAAACGATCATCTCCTTGAAACCTAAATCGGAATGGAGACCAGGAATAACTAAAAAGGATATTATTAATGAACTGGATGCAAAACTTCAAATTCCCGGAGTGGTGAACGGCTGGACGCAACCTATTATTAATCGCATAAATATGCTCTCAACGGGGATCCGCACCGATGTGGGTGTTAAAGTTTACGGACAAGATTTAAAGAAAATCGCCAAAGTATCGTATGAGGTGCAGTCACTTTTAAAGAATATTGAAGGAGTTAAGGACTTGTATGTAGAGCCTGTAACCGGTGGAAAGTACCTTGAAATAGACATCAAACGTGATCAATTGGAACGGTACGGCCTATCTGTGGACGATATTAATTCAACTGTTGAAACAGCTATCGGAGGGGCTCCTTTTTCGGTTACGATTGAAGGGAGACAACGTTTCAATATTCACTTGCGACTGGGTCAGGATTATCGTAATAGTATTGATCGTTTAAAGCGGATTCCGATTAGTTCGCCCGATGCTGGAACCATTCCCCTTTCGGCAGTTACGGATATTCGTTTTACGGATGGGCCTCCAATGATTACTTCAGAAAATGCTTTGTTAAGGGGTGCTGTGATGTTTAATGTACGGGATAGGGATCTGGGACATACTGTTCAACAAGCCATAGACAAGCTAAATAAGGATTTGAAATTACCAAACGGCTATTTTGTTGAGTGGAGCGGACAATATGAGAATTTGATCCGTGGGCAACAAACTTTAATTTATATTTTTCCAATTGTATTGATCATCATTTTTATTGCTTTATACCTGGCTTTTAAATCTGCCAGAGAAGCTTTTTTAAGTCTGGTTACGATTCCATTTGCGCTCATTGGAGGGGCCTATATTATTTATTTCTGGGGAGTAAGTTTATCCGTAGCCGTAGCGGTTGGTTTCATTGCACTCTTTGGTATTGCGGTAGAAACGGGGGTAGTGATGGTGATCTACCTGAACGATTCGATGAGTCAGCTGATCGCCTTAAAAGGAAATTCAAGTGAGACCATTACCAAAGAAGATTTAAGAGAGTATGTGATTAATGGTGCGGCTAAAAGGTTGAGACCGAAGATTATGACCGTATGTGTGGCCTTATTTGGTTTGATCCCTGTGCTGTGGTCTACCGGAGTAGGAAGCGACATGATGGCACCTATTGTTTTGCCGATGATTGGCGGTGTCTTGACCTCATCTACACACATTCTACTAGTTACTCCACTAATCTTCCTGATGACTAAAGAATATGAATTACGTAAATATGGAAAGCTGGAGGTGCATGATGTCAAATAAACGAATAATACTCTTTTTGTTCCTTTTAATCTGCACTAGACAGGTTTATGGACAGCAAGTTTTAACGCTGGAGCAGGTATTGCAGGAAATTAAGTCCAATAATCCATCTTTAAAGGCCTTCGATAGCAAGATGAAAAGTCAGGATGCTAAAGTTGAAGGCTCGGGTGCATGGATGGCACCAATGGTAGGAGTGGGTACTTTTATGACTCCTTACCCTGGCGTAAAAGTAATGGATGAAGCTGATAAAGGAGCTTGGATGATTTCGGCTGAACAAGACATTCCAAACCCTGCGAAACTGAAAGCGAAAGCCAGGTACCTGGGTGCACAATCTCAGATTACCAGTGCTGAACAATCTGTTCAGGCCAATCAGTTAAAAGCAAGAGCTAAGGAACTTTACTTCGGTTTATTGGTGGCCAATAAGACCATTGTTTATCAGAAAGAAAACCGTGCGATTATGCAAACGATGAAAAAGATTGCAGAGATCCGATATCCTTATAATCAAGGTTCACTTAACCAGGTTTTTAAAGCAGAGGGACGTTTATATGAATCAGAAAACATGATTCTGATGACCGAAAGTGAGATTCGTTCGAAGAAGATGGCAATCAATACGCTTATGTTCAGGCCTGTAAGTACTCCTTTTGAAGTGGATACTGCTTATCGAATTTCATTTAACCCCACTGCCCAACTGGATACTTCCTATCTGGCCGAAAAAAGAAGCGATATCAGACAAATGGATCGCTCTATTGACGCAATGGGATTAAACATTAAACAAATGAAACAGGAGGCAAAACCTGATTTCCGGATTAGGTTCGAGCATATGGCCAACCGTGCGGCTATGATGCCCAATCAATATACTTTAATGGGCATGATTTCTATTCCTATTGCACCCTGGTCGTCTAAAATGTATAAATCCGAGGTTAAATCCATGAATTTTGAGCGCGATGCCATGCGTCAGCAAAAAGAAGTGATGTTGTCGGATATGCTTGGAATGACGAAAGCAATGGAGAATGACTTAATTAACATGGAAAAGCAATTGAGTAATTATGAAAATAAGATTTTGCCTGCCTTAACTAAGAACATGAAAGTTTCTATGCTGGCTTACCAGGAAAATAAAGCGGACTTAAATGTCGTGATAGACAGTTGGGAGAGTTTGAATATGTCCCAGGTGAATTATTTGGAGCAGTCAAAAAAGTTTTATCAAATGATTGTAGATTATGAGAAAAATATTGAAAGGTAGTGTGCCTATAATGCTGTTTCTAGCTGTTACCTTGCTTTTCGCATGTAAGGGGAAGGATCAGAAGCATGAAGCACATTCAGAAAAAACGAAATATACGTGTTCTATGCATCCGCAGGTGATTAAGGATGAACCTGGGAACTGTCCGATTTGCGGAATGGAATTAGTACCACTTGTAAGGCAAGGTAGTTCTGCGAAAGTGAATGATAGTCTGGCCACGTTAGTGAAACCGACGAATGAATTCGTATTGTCAGCGATCAAAACAATTAAGCCTAAGACTGGATTACGCTCCATTGAAACCAATGTCAAGGGAGTGATCAACTATAATACAAATAATTTAAACTCTGTTTCTTCCAGGGTAAGTGGAAGAATTGAGCGACTTTATGTGAAATATAATTACCAGGCAGTTTCTAAAGGACAAAAACTGATGGATATATACAGTCCGGATTTAGCAAACGCACAACAGGAGCTGCTCTTTCTTCGGGATAACAATGAACCAAAATTACTGGAAGCGGCTAAAAAGAAATTACGTTTACTAGGTGCTACAGAGCAACAAATTAATAGGGTTATAAAGACTGGAAAAATTAGTTATTCCATTAGTATTTACAGTCCCTATTCAGGATATATTTCTGAAAACCAAAATTCTGCATCATCTTCAGGAACAAACCCTGCAGCTGGGGGTACGACGATTACTGCAGCAAACAGTTCTTCTTCCATGGGAAGTATGGGTGCTGCTTCGAAATCTTCTTCGCAAAATCAACCATCTTCAGTACCTAATGTAGCATCAAATACTCCTTTGGAGTTAAGGGAGGGACAGTATATTTCTGTAGGTCAACAGTTATTCAATCTGGTTGATGTGAATCGGGTTTGGGCTGAATTTTATATATCTCCGGATCAGTTAAATCAGTTTAAAAAAGGAACCCGGATCTCGATAACTTCTATTGACGTAAAAACAAAGCTTGCTCATGTACCGGTAAGCTTAATTCAACCCTATTACAGTGAAGGGGTAAATTACTCATTGGTTAGAGCAGTCATGCCTAATTCAAAACAACTTTGGAAAATAGGTGAGCTTATTCAGGTTGCACATGAAGAAGTGATTAGTAAAAATGGAACATGGTTACCACGTACTTCGGTACTTCAACTGGGTACTAAATATGTTGCTTTCGTTAAAGATAAAGGGGCATTTGTTCCGGTCTATGTCAGCATAAAATCGGTAACCGGCGACTGGGTCGATATAGGAAACAGTATTCAGGGTCAGGAAGTAGCGCTTAACGCCTGGTTTCTGGTAGACAGTGAAAGTTTTATTAAAGTACAAGACATAAAATAAGGAAATGGAAAGGAAAAGATTTATATGGAGTATTTTGCTTTTATCGCTACTATTTGCGACCTGTAAAAGTGAAAAGGGAAAGGTTGTCACTGTTACGCCAAAGTATACTTGTCCCATGCACCCGCAGATCATCAAAGAGGCTCCTGGTTTATGTCCGATTTGCGGAATGGATTTAGTTAAAGTACATGCTTCAACAAATAAAAATGAACTTACCTTGACGGAAAGCCAAATGCAATTAGCGAATATTAAAACGGTAGCCATCGCTAGTAGTAATTTCAATACTTCTAAAATACTGAATGGAAGATTGGTAACTAATCCCGAGCTTACAGAAGTGATTTCCAGCAGGTATGCGGGAAGAATAGAAAAGTTATATGTGAAAGAAACCGGGAGAGCTGTATCCAAAGGACAACCTCTATTTCAGATTTACAGTGAGGAGCTGCAAACGCTGCAACAGGATTACCTGCTACAGGTAAAACAAGTGGCCGCATTTCCTAATGAAAAGATTTATAGCACCCTTAAAAATGCGGCAAAAAACAAATTGTCTCTTTTTGGTTATTCGAGTTCGCAAATAGAAAACCTGGCAAGAGGAGGTACACCCTCTTCTTCAGTCACAGTAAGGGCTACTGCATCAGGAATTGTAAATGAAGTAAATGTTTCTGAGGGGCAGTATGTGACAGAGGGATCGGCTATTTTGCGATTAGAAGATTTAAGCCAACTCTGGGTAGAAGCAGATGTGTATCCTGATGAAGTAGGTTCAATAAAATTAGGTACAGCTGTTCAGGTTGTTGTAGATGGTTTCCCGGAATTGAAACAAACAGTTAAAATTAACTTTATATCTCCTCAGCTAGATCCTTCCACTCAGCTGTTGAAAGTAAGGGCTCTTATACCCAGTCAGGGGAAACTTCAGCCTGGTATGCAGGTCGCAGTTCTTCTGCCGAAAGCTGAAATTAATGATGCCGTTTCTTTACCCTTAAATGCAGTGATCAGGGATGAAATGGGTGCACATGTTTGGGTAAAAACAGGAAAGGGGAAGTTTGTTTCTAAAATGGTGACTACCGGGGATGAGGATGAGCGTCAGATCATTATCACATCAGGCTTAGCGGATGTAAAGGAAGTGGTTATTAGTGGGGCGTATTTATTATCAAGTGAATATATCCTTAAAAAAGGGACAGATCCGATGGCAGGACACGACATGAGTAAGATGTAAAGGGTTAATAGATTAATAATTGAATGCATATCATTTAAAGGAAAGGTTAACAAACATTATAAAATTTCCATTGTTGTAAATCTAAACTCTTAAACTATTCAAGTTTTAAGTATTTCATGATTATGAGCCGTAGTATTTCATAAATCGCATTAATTATTGCTCTAATAGGGGAGGTTTCATTTTATCCTAAAACGTATATGTACTCAAAATTAAATAGTTTAAAAAGTTTTTCAATTAAACTCTATTAACAAATTTAAACAATGGCAATACAAACAATTAATCCTTTTAACAACGAGGTAATTAAGGATTTTGAAGAAATGACACCCAACGCAGTAGATGCTGCAGTAGGACAAGCTGAGACACAATTTCAAAGCTGGAAAAAAACAAGTTACGGAGAGCGTTCGGCATTATTGCATAAAGTAGCGGAGTTAATGCGAAATAAAAAAGATCAGCTTGCTCATCTGATTACATTAGAGATGGGTAAATTGCTTGCTCAAAGTGTGGGAGAAATAAATTTAAGCGCAGACATTATCGACTATTATGCAACAAATGGTGAACGATTTCTAGCTAATAAGGTATTAGACACAGAATTTGGAGAAGCTTATATTAAAAGTAGTCCGATTGGCGTATTGTTAGGTGTGGAACCCTGGAATTTTCCATTCTATCAGGTAGTCCGTTTTGCTGCACCTAATATCATGGTTGGAAACGTTATTTTAGTTAAACATGCTTCCAATGTACCACAGTGTGCTCAAGCTATTGAAGAATTATTTAAAGAAGCTGGAGCCCCTGCAGGGATTTACACCAATTTGTTTCTTTCTGGAAAAAACGCTTCCCTATTGGCTGCGGATGTTCGTATTAAAGGGGTCTCTCTTACAGGAAGTGAATTAGCTGGTGCTAGTTTAGCTGAGGTAGCTGGTAAGGCACTTAAGAAATCCGTTTTGGAACTTGGTGGAAGCGACGCTTTTATCGTTTTAGAAGATGCTGATATAGATCAGGCGGTAGAATGGGCGGTAGTTGGAAGGATGAATAATACCGGACAATGTTGTGTAGCCTCAAAACGAATGATTGTTTTAGACGCCGTGGCTGATGAATTTCTTGAAAAATTTACGGCTAAATTAACCGGATTAAAGGTTGGCGATCCAATGGATGCTAGCACTGAAATGGGCCCTTTAAGCAGTGAAGCTGCAGCTGTACAGTTGGCAGATCAGGTTCAGCGATCTGTAGATGCAGGAGCAAGGGTTGTGATTGGTGGAAAACGTATCGATCGTCCCGGTGCTTTTATTGAAGCTACTATTTTAACGGATTTAAAACCGGGAATGGCTGCTTATCACGAAGAGCTCTTTGGTCCCGTAGCTTCTTTTTATCGAGTGAAAGATGAACAGGAAGCAATTACACTAGCTAACGACTCGCCATACGGCTTAGGAGGATCTGTTTTTACTTCTGATAAAAAAAGAGGTGAAAATGTTGCGGATCAATTAGATACCGGAATGGTATTCATTAATCACCCTACATGGACACAGCCGGATCTTCCATTTGGAGGAACTAAGCGTTCTGGATATGGCAGAGAGTTATCCAGCTTAGGCATAGAGGAATTTGTAAATAAGAAACTGATTCGTGTGAGTGAACTTACTGATCCATTTTAAGTTTCTTTAAGTAATTGTTTATATATGAAAAAGCCCTGCTTCCTTAAAAAGAAGCGGGGCTTTTTCGTATATTCTGCTAATTATTCTTCAGTGTAAAAGGAAGATTTATACCAAATGTAATATTACGTCCCATATTATAAATCCCTAAAGTAGGATCCTCATCACTGAGTCTTCCTGGCTTAAAGCGACTTAAATGATCGTAATAGGCCTTGTTCAATAGGTTCTTACCAGCTACATATAAGGTAATATGCTGACTTTTGCTTATTTGCAAAGTAGTACCGATCGCTGCATTAAGCAGCGTATAACCTGATGTAGCATTTTCAAACTGATCAATCTTATTCTGTTTAAAGAAATTATCTAATCCTACAGAAACATAGGTATGCGAGGTTCCTGCAATGGTTGGTTCAAAACGTAGTTCATTGCGCAACGTTGCGGCAGGAATAAATGGAAGTGACTCTTTAGTTGTCCGGTTGGTTGCCCTTGTATAAGAAAAACCATTTTCAAAATGGATAAATTTAACCGGATGCAAAGTAAGAGATGCTTCAATACCGCGTAAAAAGGCATTATCCTGAACAAAATTATAAACAGGAAAGTCGCGATCGTTAATTAACCGGGTATCACCACTAGTACTATAATAAATGTAATCATTAATATAATTGGCAAAACTACCTAAACTCGCACTGATATATTGATTCTGAAAATCAAAAGCAGCATCTAGCTGGTAGCTCTGCTCGGGTTTCAGATCAGGATTCCCTATTTCGTAACGAAACGCACCTTCATGAACTCCATTTGAGGATAATTCGGCAATGTTTGGCGCACGGAATGCACTTCCTGCATTAGTTTTGAAGCTAAAATCGTCATTGAATTCGTGTGTGTAGCCTAATGCTCCTGTTATATGGGAAAACTCATTGGTAAAGGCATCAAATGTGGCATCTCCATCAAAAGCTTTACCGGTCATTTTTCTATAATCGACCCGTGCTCCACCGTTAAAGGTATCGTTATCCCAGTTTTTTTTGATATAAGCAAATCCACCTAAAGTTCGTGAATTATAATCAGGGATCAGCTGCTCTTCGCCTTCAGTATTCAAGCTGTGCATAAATTCCTCTGATACACCGATTACAGGTGTCCATCCGTTCTTATCTTTAAAGGAGTATTTCAGGTCGTAGCTATAGGTATAACTATTCAAAAATAAGGCGTTTCCTTCACCTGCTGTTTCTAGTTCGCGGCGTTGGTTATGTTGATAACCAAATGTAGATTTTAAACTCCCTTCGCCGAAAATTAAATTACTATTCAGGGCTATTTTTGAGTGGCGTACATCTTGTTTTGGAAAAGCTAACGTTCTATCTTTATTTTGACTGTCAGAAAAGGTATTGCCTTCTTCATCAATAAGCTGTCCGCTTTCATTTCTTACCGGTTCATAAAAACCGATATTATTTCTAAAGCTGGATGCATCCAGATGTGCATATCCCCATTTCTTATTCAAACCTATTTGTCCTTCAAAATTTGTTTCATTAAAACTTGAATTGGGCACAAACTCTATCGGTGTTTGATAAGAATACGCATTTTTATAGGAGGCACGTGCTTTGTAAATCAAGCCATTTTCGTTACCCTGCAACATCAATGAGCTCCCTGACAAGCCATTGTTACTGGCATAATTGGTTAAAAGTTCCCCTCTCAGTGTTCCATCAGGAGCCGGTAATCCATCAAGGATATTAATGACACCACCAAGCGCATCAGAACCATACATTAAACTAGCGGGTCCTCGTAAAACTTCGATATGGTCGGCACTATACTGATCGATTTCAATACCATGTTCATCTCCCCATTGCTGCCCTTGTTGTTTTACTCCATCATTTACGGTTACTACACGGTTATAACTTAAACCACGGATAACGGGTTTTGATATGGACGGGCCTGTTGTGATCTGTGAGATCCCTGGTACACGAGAGATGGCATCGATCAGATTTGTTGATGGATGATATAAAAGGTCTGCTTTACTGACACTGGCGACGGAAGTACTGTTTTTGCGATTATCAGAACTGGTTGCTGAGCCGGTAACGATCACCACCCTGCCTTCTATTACACTGGGCTGAAGTGAAAATGCTAAAGTGGCCGGATTGGAAAAGTCAATCAATTGGGTAATGGTACTATAACCAACATAACTTACCTGAACCAGGAATCTTCCGCGTGCGGGTAAATTTCTAAAGGTGAAGTCACCATTTTTGTCCGCTATAACAGAAACGCGCAGATCGGGAATAGCAATTGTGGCACCCGGTAAAGCAGATTGGCTCTGTGCATCAGTAATTTTACCGGATAATTCGGATATATCAGCTGCAAATGAGTTTGTCAAAACAAAGGCAGACAGGATGACAACTAGAAATAGATGTATCTTTTTCATAAAATATTTTATGTAAATAGGGCATGGTCCTTTGATATGCAATCCGGTTTATCGGATTTATATCAATCAAAATAAATTCAGCATCAACCCTTTAAAGGGTTTGATTCATTAGTTTGCGAATGATCAGGCCAGAGGTGGTCCCCTTAGAGAGGTGCCAATTAAAAGTGTATAAGAGGCAGGGCTAGTGGCAAAGATTCTTACAAGGATAGTACATTGAAGATTAACTTTGAATACCAGTTCATGTGGAAAACAATAATCCTTTATAAAATGGGCTGAACAAATTAAACAGGAATGTACCTGATTTTTAACATGTACTTTATGCGAACAGAATTCCCCATCCACACCGCAATACTTCTCCTCCTTTTCATGGTGATGAAAAGAACTCCATGGCGTAAGTGCGATAGCAAATACACAAAGCAGGAATAAGGCAACAGCCTGTTTGATATGGGAGCGTTTATTTTTCAATTCTAAGCGCAAAACTAATCAAATTCATACTATAAGCATCATTTATAAGTAACATTATTAATATAGCACTCAATAATTAATCATATTAAAAATAAAAATCCTTCGTCTGTGATATCAGACACATTTGCCTGAATTTAGTAAAATAATTAATGCATATAGCTAACTTTGTATGTAGTTATATGCCTCATTATCTTAGCATGAGATCAATATTCATCTGCATAATAAGGCTAAATCCTATCCATTTTTATACATTAACTATTGTTTAACCGATTAATAGTTTAGAAAATGAAAACAATTGTCATACCAGTAGATCATTCTGCAGCTTCAGAAAATGCCATCAAATATGGTACTGCCTTTGGTGCGGTCACTGAAAATGAACGGATCATTTTATTACAGAGTTTATATGTTCCTATATATGTGCAGTGTGTCCCCTCAGTTGATTATGTCCAGGTAAGCGATAAAATCATGACAGAAGACAGGACAAGTCTGGAAGCTGAGTTACAGCTAGTGGCACAGAGGTTGAGAACGAAAGTAAAAGCCGGTGTCATTGTAGAAACCATTACAAGCGAAGAGCCTTTAGCACGGGCATTGAACCAACTGTCCAATGAGCAGCAACCTGACCTTATTATTGCTGGTGTTTGCTGTGAAACGGATGATGATGAGAGTTTTGTAGAATCTCAAGTTATTCACATAGCAAAAATAAGCACAGTTCCCATGCTGATCGTCCCTTCAAATGTTTCTTATCAGCTCATTGAAAATGCTTTAGTACCTTGCGATTTTTCCACTGTATCGTCTGTTAATTTACTGAAAAACTTACGACATACTTATCTATGGCTTCATCCGAAGTTATTGGTGCTTAATGTGGCTCCGGGCGAAAAACATATGCAGGATGCCCATGAAGACATGCTGGAGGATATATTGTCGAAATATCAATATGATGTATATTATTCATCGAATAAAAATGTCCTGAAAGGAATTTTGCAGTTTCAGGAACAAAACGAAGTGCAGATGATTATTGCACTTCCGGGAAAGCATAGTTTTTTCTATTCCCTTACGCATAAAAGTATATCTGAAGCAATAACGCTAAATGCTAATCTGCCTGTATTGGTTTTGAAATAAGAGATCCGCATTTTCTTTTTTATCATTGAATTGGAATGATCTTATTGAAATACAAAAGACCCGAAACTCGGGTCTTTTGCTATATGTGAAATTTTGTTAGGTTAGGAACACTTCCTCAAAATGAAGAAGTTACATTAGTAATTTTCCATCCCTCGGAGGTATTAGCAAGAGAAACAAAGTTTACTTTAGTAAAATCAGGATATATCATGGTCACTTTTACCATGGCTTGAGCATTGTTGAGTTCCACAATTTTATAATCAGTGCTGCAGTTTTGCTGCATATTTTCATTCTGTTTTGCAAAAGTTACCATTTCAGATTTGTTATAATTAATTACTTTTTTACCACCTGTTACTGTGAACTTAACATCACGGTCCAATACTTCAGCGAATCCATTTACCTGTCCATTAGCTACTGCCTGAATATAGGTTTTTAAGGCATAATTCATGTTCATCTTTTCACTGCCCGGTTCATCATAGGCAAATGCACTGATTGATACGAATAATAATACTGCTGCTGTTAACGATTTTAGAGTTTTCATAATGTTGTTGTTTTGGGGAGTTTTTGTTTTTTCTTTTGTTTGTTGAATCAAAAGTAGGCTGAGAATTGAAGCTAGCAAAGAGGTTTTAGGCAAACGGCAGGAAGTTTTCGGTGAAAACAGGGTAGGAGTCGGTGAAGTTATCCTTAACTTTAAGGCATGCAAAGGCAACTAAAAAAAGGATACGTGGAATTCAGTTCAGAAATCCTTCAGGATTGGATTGATAGTGGTGTGAGTTATATCAAATTGGTTGAAGTTGAAATGGTTGCACCATACAGCGCTTTTGAACTTATTCCCAATTCGGAGATACCCGAAGAAGGGGAAATGATTCATAATATCCATTCGGAGGATATTTCAGAATTATTGGAAGGAATGGAGTTGGTGAAGTTCTTAGTACATGAGGTGTATTTAGAAGAGGAAGAAGAAGTGTAATATCATTTTACCTGTTGGTAATTTTCAATGGACTTACTTTACGCATTCTGTAGCAATACATAGCTGTTTCGCCTAAAATAGCGATCAATTTGTAATTCGCTATAGCTCCTACAGCAGCACCAATAACAGGGATAAGCTGTGCCATTTTTGCAAGATCAATATAATCGCGGTATTCCTGCTGAAAAATGCGCCAGTCAAATTCACCTACATTATAAGGCAATGAATTACTATATCCCTGCCAGTTTGCTATAATCTGATACACTTGGTTGCGTCTTTGCTGACTCGAAAAGGCTAACTGAAAGATATACAATATATAGAGCCTCTCTTTATAATCTTTTACATCATGTCCATATAACGCTGCAATGGCAAACAATAATTTTATTTTTATGCCAATAAGAATTGGGAAATCGGCAAGACCAGTTAATATACCTCCTGCACCGGTAACAGCTCCTTCAACAGTTGCTGCTTTTTGATAAAATCCTATTTTCTGTCTGACATAAGCTTCCCGTAAATGTAAGGATGTATTATCTGCCAGTGCCTTATTGGTGGTAAATTTGGAGCCAAACAAGACAGCTTTCACCATGTTTTCAATGGCTAGAGTAATAACTTTATGAATTTTATCAGGGATAAGATTGTTGATTTTACCTTGTATATTTTTGGATAACCGATCCGTAACTGAAGGCTTTTTTAGCATTTTCTGCTGCCAAATATGTAATTCTTTGTATGCTAGCTCTTCGTGGGATGTCATTTCTGATTATTTTTTTATATCTATAAAAAAGGTTGCTCCATCTCCTGAAGTAGATTTTACATAGATTGTGCCTTTTAACGCAGCAATAAGATCTTTTACGGTTGATAATCCAATACCTGATCCCTTTTTATCATATCGATCAGGAATCTTTAACGTGAAATTACTGTCGAATATTTTCTCATAGTATTGTTCTGCTATACCTATCCCGTTATCTTCAATTTCAAAACGATAAAAATTTTCATCATTTTCAAAGCGAATTTTTATTATACCCTTTTCCTTATTATTATAACGGATTGCATTACTCAATAAGTTGATCATGATCTGCTCGAATGCGATGAAAGAAAGATATAAGTGATGTCTTTCCTCTGGCAATATGATCTGGATATTCTCTGGAATACTAATCAGTTCAAGCACTTTCAAAATTAAGTTGTTCAGTTCGAAATTTTGCTTTTTCTCTAGTAATAAAGAGGGTGATCGAGAATACTCCAACATATCATCAAATAGCTCAAGCAGCGTTTTGGTTGCATTTATATTCATGTCAACTAACTTTAAACAGCCATCATCCTGTATCTTTTCATGTCGGATCTTCAAGGCCTGGGATGTCAATAAAATACTGCTTAATGGATTTTTAATATCATGAGCAGCCATTGAAGCAAACTTCTGAATGATCATATTTGAATTCAGCAGGTTTTGATTTGTCCTTTCAAGAATCAGCACTTTTCTTCTCAGCTCTATCTTGTCGACCACTTGTTTAGCCAGTGTTTTTAATGCTGCAATCTGATCCTCTGACAGGGTATGCGTTTGCTGATCTAAAACACAAAGTGTACCTAGCGCATAGCCATCTTCATTAATTAAAGGCACTCCTGCATAGAATGCAAGTTTAGTGGGGCCCGTAACCATTGGATTATTAGCGAAGCGTTCATCTAATGTTGCATCAGGGATAATCAAAATTTCATCACTTGATGCAATGGCATGTGTACAAAATGACAATTCTCTTAGATTAGCTGTCAAATTTGTTCCATGGTGTGACTTGAACCACTGGTGCTTTTCATTAATAAATGTGATTAATGCTATAGGTATTTGACAAATGACTGAAGCTAAAGAAGTCAGGACATCAAAATCTTTTTCCTCTCCGGTATCAAAAATATGATAGGATTCGAGCGCTGCTAGTCTGTCTTCTTCATTTTTGCTTAGAGGTAAAGGAGACATTGGCTGATATTTAAGTTGAATGAATAGATGTGTATGATCTCAAATATACAATAATATCAACGTTTGGTTCATACTAAGAAAGAGGTTAATAGTCTACAAATTTTTCATCAGGATAACACCAAAGCCAGCGTTCACCTTTTTCAGCGGAAGCAATAACGGGGTGCTGGGTTTCATGATAATGTTTAGTCATGTGTTTATGAGTTGAAGAATCGCAGCAAAGAGTTTGTCCACAGGTCTGACAGGTACGCAGATGAACCCAGTTGCCTTGTATCTTAATGCATTCCTCGCAAACACGGTTCTTTCCTACGACAACTTTTTTAATGGCCTTAATGTGGCTGCAAGAATCCTGATCGATCATTTTTTAAAGTTTTATTAAATATAATCAAAATATTTTTTTTTAAGAACGATGATCCATCCAACACTAAAGCCAATTATTATGACAGTTATAAAAGAAATCTACTTATTTAAAATCACAGGAAAGGTCTGAATGCTTTCCTTAAGATTGTGTTTAAGTGGAGTGCATGCGCTCTTAGTTCGAAGGTTTTTCAAACGGGGTTAAGTGTGAACTGAAAGTCATTTATACTTTAGCTCCTGATATTTAATTTTGTTAATTATAATTTTGTGATTCATGGTCCACTGTTATATAGTTTCCATGGTAAAATATAATCAAATGACTTCAAAGCAATTATCCGACATATCTTATTCTGTTTTAGATCTTGCAACAGTGGTACAAGATCTGACACCAGCCGATACTTACCATCATAGTCTTGATTTAGCCAGACAAGCTGAACAACTTGGATACACCCGTTACTGGTTTGCTGAACACCATAACATGCTGAATGTAGCCAGCTCTGCTACATCAGTCTTAATCGGTTATATTGCAGCAGGCACATCAACTATTAGAGTAGGATCGGGGGGAATTATGCTACCCAATCATGCCCCCTTAATTGTAGCAGAGCAATTCGGAACATTAGCTTCTTTATATCCAGGAAGAATTGATCTGGGTTTGGGGCGAGCACCAGGTACGGATCAAGTTACTGCTATGGCTATTCGGGGAGACAATTTCAATTCGGCTCACCATTTTCCTACAGATGTTCAAAGCTTGCTGACCTTTTTCTCTTCGGAGAACAGTACAGCTCAGGTAAGAGCTATTCCTGGCGAAGGTTTGGATATTCCGATCTGGATACTTGGGTCAAGTACAGATAGTGCACGTTTAGCTGCAGCAATGGGGCTACCTTATGCCTTTGCCAGTCATTTTGCACCAGCATATTTTATGCAAGCAATAAAACTGTACAGAGAAAATTTCCGACCTTCTAAATATTTACACAAACCTTATGTAATGGCTTGCGTAAATGTTGTTGCTGCCGACACCGATGCAGAAGCGGAGTACTTAGCAACATCAGTCAAACAATTTTTCATGGGTGTTATAACTGGTAAACGTCAGCTTTTACAACCTCCCGTTGATCGAATGGATGATATTTGGGATAGCTATGAAAAAGAAACAGTGAATCAAATGCTCAGCTATTCCTTTATTGGAGGTCCGGAAAAGATCAGGGAGGAAATGGATTCTTTCGTCAACAAGAGTCAAATAGATGAGGTAATGGTGACTTCACACATTCATGAACATACTGCTAAATTACGTTCTTATGAAATTTTCGCTCATGTAATTAAAAATGTATCGCATACCGTTCATGTATAAGATAATTAAAATTGGATGCATACAAAAGCTATTATCTTTTGTATGCATCCTTAAAAAACCTTACTCTAATTCTCTAATACTTCAATAGCTTGAACTAAGCTCACGTAAAGAAATATTTTCAATAAATATTTAAAGAATAACACTTAAAAAGATTTCTTGCTTATCAGGTTTAGTCCAATTATTCGCTCTGAAATAATTAGACTAAACCTGATAAACAAGAAACAAAATGCAATATTTTGCAGAAAAATAGCACAGTTTGAGAATTTACATCAGAAAATAAATCTCATTGCCTCTCATTGTTCCTCATTTTGCACACTTTAATTCCTCTTTTTACGACCATTTTTCATAAAATTTTACAGTTTAAGTACTTATTCTAAAAACAGTGAAATTTAAGTAAACATCGTTTAATTTAGAAGTATAAAGTATCGCTGAATTTTTAGAGATAAAACAAAGAAAATATAGGGATGCACTTTATGAAATTTTTAATTGACTCTGTAAGTGGACTGGCGAAGCTGTATTTATTACAAAACAAACACACCCTACATGTATAATAATACTGCCGAAAAACGAGTACTATAACTCGATTATGTTCACTAAAATGCTCAAGTCTCATTATATATTAGAAGAATTGACATCATAATTGCTTAACAATACCAAATCAACAAATAATTTTACTGTTTAATTTTGATTAGATGCCCAAACTTAGTATTAATTACTCCTTTATCTTACTCTTGATATTAACTTCATGTGGTTCATATAAAACCATACCTTATTTTCAAGATTTGGCTCAAAAAGATTCCATCACCCAGAATGTGTTAAATTATTCACCACTTGCAATAAGGGCAAACGATATTCTGGCTATTAATGTGATTAGCAGGAACCCTGAATCGTCGTCGATATTCAACTATAACCTGAGTAATGTTAAGGGAAATTTTACAGTTGCCCCAGATAATCCCTTAATAGGATATCCTGTTGATGAGAATGGTAATATTCATTTGCCGTTAATTGGTACTTTGCAAGCAGCTGGCTTAACTACATTACAGCTGCGCGATAAGCTTAACACGCTACTATTAACTTATTATAAGGATCCTGTTGTAAACATCCGGATTGTTAATTTCAATGTTTCAGTCTTAGGGGATGTTTTAAGACCAGATGTGTATACTTTACAGAATGAACATACGACCATCACACAGGCTATAAGTATGGCTGGTGATTTGAACATAACCGCAAAACGTACCAATGTTTTAATTATCAGAACAGAGAACGGAAAGCGAAAATTTGTAAGGCTTGATTTAACATCTAAAAATATATTCAATTCCCCCTATTATTACTTAAAGAATAACGATGAGATCTATGTGCAGCCAGACCGCACAAAATATGCAACAGTTGATCGGGGTTATCGAACTGCTACCCTTGTACTATCAGGACTATCTATTATAGCAATTGTTCTATCAAACTTGTACCGATAATATGATGATGCAGAATTCCACCAATCTATTAGGTTCAAATACCGTTGTGCAGCAGAAAAGTAAAGGTTTCGATATAAGGCACACTCTATCCGAAGTTTTTACTCACTGGCGGATGTTAAGTGTCACCTTATTCTTAGCTCTGGCTGGTGCATTTCTATATCTGCAAGTTGCAAAACCTGCTTATGAAATTAATGCTACGATATTAATTAAAGATGAAACAAGAAACCCCAATCAGCAATCAGTATTACATGAGCTTGATTTAACGCAGTCGTTAAAAATAGTTGAAAATGAGATTGAGATTATTAGATCAAAACAGTTGATCGGGCAAGTGATCAACGATATGCAATTATGGGTTGTTTATCAGCAAAAGCAGGGATTGCTATTTTATAAAGATATTTACAAAACTAATCCGGTCAAGTTTACGCTCATTAAAGCAGGGCATTATAAAGTTGCTCCGGAGATTGAACTAAGTTTAAAGGATAAAAATTATTTCTATTTAAAACTGCCGGATGGTGAGAAGAAGGAATACGCTTATAATTCAGCAATAAAAAATAATTGGGGAACATGGAAACTTGAATTTATTAGAAATTCTTATCCGGATGAATCCAAAGATTTTAAAATAAAGATATTGGATAAGGGGGCACTGGCCTTACAATACAGGAAGGCAATAGATGTTAATCTAGTAAACAAATTAACTTCTGCGGTAAGCTTAACCATTAAAGATCAGATAGAACAACGTGGAATTGATTTTCTTGATCATCTTATTGTAGTTTACAATACTGCATCTATGAACTATAAACAACGTGAAGCTCAAAAGGCTTTGCAGTTTCTTGATGATAGACTTGCCTTATTATCCGGTCAACTAACTGAAGCTGAAAAGAATTTAGAAGGTTTTAAAAGTAGTCAGGCAATGCCTGATGTAAGCTCGGTAACTAAAGTTGATCTTGAAAACCAGCAAACCAACGACAATCGTTTAAATGAAGTAGATGTTCAATTAAGTGTGATTAATGGGATTGAAAGGTATGTTAATACCCCCGGAAACCATGGTAAATTGCCTGCCACATTAGGAATTGTGGACCCTGGATTAAACAGCTTAATTGAAAAATTATCAGATCTTCAGCTTGAGCACGATAAGCTATCGGCAACTACACCAGAAACAAATCCAGATTTTGAAATCATTAACAAGCAAATTGCGACAACCAGAGGAGCACTTAGAGATAATGTAAGTAATATAAAGTCATCTTTACTTAATCAGAGGTCTAATTTGCAATCACTTAATTCACGTTTTGAATCATCAATTAAAAACATTCCAGTTCAGGAGCGTCAATTCGTCAGCATTAAAAGGCAACAATCAACTAAAGAAAATCTGTATGTTTATCTATTGCAAAAGAGAGAAGAGGTTTCTGTAAATTATGCTTCTACTCTGGCTAATGACCGGGTAATTGACCAAGCATATTCTGAGGGTAAAACATGGCCTAATGTGCCATTTATAATTGGAATTGCAGTCATGCTAGGATTGGGATTACCAGCTGCATTCTTCGTAGCGAAAAACATTTTAAGCAATAATATTTTAACGACACAAGAAATATATGCGGCTACACCCATTCCTATCTTATCTGAGCTTTCCTTTCAAAAAAGCAAACAGCTGATTGGCTTTAATTCTGAAAGCACTTTTGCCATTAATGAGCAATTTAAATCATTACGAACCAACCTCTATTATCTTCAACTAAATAATAAAAATGGAAAGGTGACTTTGGTAACCTCAAGTGTTCCAGGTGAGGGCAAAAGTTTCGTGAGCGTTAATTTAAGCAGTGCATTGGCTTTCTCAGGTAAGAAAACAATAATTCTGGAAATGGATCTCCGCAAGCCGAAGTTTGTTGATTTATTTAAATTAACGGCAACTCATCCAGGCGTAACTACTTATTTAAATGGAAATTGCAGTAAAGAAGAAATTATTCAAAGTTCAGCTTCACTGCCTCATCTGAGCATTATAACATGTGGTCCGGTGTCCCAAAATCCACCAGAGCTATTGGAAAGTTACCGACTGGAAGAGTTAATGGTATACTTAAAAAATAATTATGAACATATTATTATTGATAGTCCTCCAATGCGCCTGGTCACTGATGTATTGTTGCTTACCCGCTTTGTTGATGTAACACTGTATGTGGTTCGGCGGGCCTATACAAACAAGGCAGAACTGGATTATATCAATACGCTTAATGAGCAGCAACGCTTACCAAATGTTAATATTATATTTAATGGATCCAGTAGTACAAACTATGGATATGGGTATAAAAAATATGGGTATTCCTAAGCACTATAGCTAAGGATTTACTTAAACTAGTATCACCTCCTCTCAACTTGTGCGGAAAGGCAATTAGAGATTCAAACCGACGAAAAGCACATAAGATGATTCTTAGTATATTCAACAAAATACCTATTAGAACCAGCCGGACGAATAATTTATTGTACAATAGTTTTATATCTTCTTTTTTTAAGATCTTTTCTATATCAGTATCCTTTATTCTTGTCCCTTTATGCTTAAAAGCAGTAACAGCAAAAGAATATGGTATTATTTTAACTATCACCTCTATTGTTAACTGGATCTCATTCTTTGATGTAGGAATCGGGAATGGATTACGTAATAAATTGGGGAAATGCATTGCAGAAAACAAACAGGAATTGGCGAAGAAATATGTAAGCACAGCATATTTTTTTATTACCCTGATCTTTTTGGGCGTTCTGGTTATTTATAGCTGTTTGGCTCCCTTTATTAACTGGTACTCGTTTTTAAACTTACGATTGGTTGATGTACATAACTTAAATCAATGCATGTATGTGATTATCGCTCTTTTTATTGTGCGGTTTATATTACAGCTCATAAATGTGATTTTACTGGCTGATCAAAAGTCCTACCTGAGCGATTCCATACTTCCAATATCCAGCTTTATCACTTTAATTGTTATTTATATTTTCTATACTTTAAATATTATCAGCTTCTACATTATTATATTTTGCATATGTGGTGTCCCGGTTTTGCTATTGATGATCTATACTGTTATTCTTTTTAGAACCAGATACAAATGGTTATCGCCTAAAAGAAGTTATTTAGATTATAAATTAAAAAATGATTTATTAGGATTAGGTTTTCAATTTTTCTTATTGCAATTAATAGCAGTCATCATTTTATCAACATCAAATTTCTTAATTGCTAATTTGTATACGATGCAGGATGTAACTACTTTCAATATTGTTTCTAAATATTATGGTAGCACTTTACTTGCCTTTAATATTTTACTCACACCTTTATGGGGGGCATACACAAATGCCTGGTACCAAAAGGATTATAAGTGGATAAAAAATACGATAATAAAGATGACCTTAATTAATATTCTGCTTTTATTTGGCAGTGTTATTCTATTTTATCTTTACGCTCCTGTATTGAAATTGTGGTTGGGCAATGTTATATATGTCACTCCTATATTCGTTGTTTCATTGATCATGTATAATTTTCAAATAGGATTTAATGATGTCTTTTCTTATTTTTTAAATGGAATTGGAAATATAAAATTACAGCTCTATGCTGCTGTATTCGGAGGCATTGTCAATATTCCATTAACTATATACTTAGCTAAAAATACGGACTGGGGAATAGCTACAATATGTATAGCCAATATCCTGTGTATGATTCCCAGCTCTCTAATCCTTTCCATACAATCATACCATATACTAAAAAGTAAGATGGCAGAAAAAGTTACTGCTGATCTTACAACGGTATAATATTTAACAGCAAAATAAGACATATGAGTTTTGGAGATATCTATCCTGGAAAGGTTGCCATAGTGGTTCCTGTTTATAAGCCATTTGAATTGTGTTCCGAGATGGAAATTAAATCCCTTAAAAGGGTGACAGAGGTGTTGAACGGGCGACCTATCCTATTTATTCATGGAGTACAATTCAATCCAAAAGCATATTTAGATTTCATGGCTCCTCTTGAAATCAAATGTATAGCATTTCAAAAAAAATATTTTAACGGACACAGTAGTTATAATAGATTATGCTTATCCAAGGTTTTATATGATAGTTTTTTAGATTTTGATTATATTTTAATTCATCAATTGGACGCATTTGTCTTTAAAGATGATTTAGATTACTGGTGTAATCAAGGATACGATTATATCGGTGCTCCATGGTTTAAAGGAACAAATCAGCCTTCTTTTCCCCTTGAGTTTAATGGTTCAGGAAATGGCGGATTTTCATTAAGAAAGGTACAGTCATTTCGAAAGATTGCTAGCAAACGTTATTTTGTACAATTTCATAAATTGGCGCATTATATAAATAATAGATACAATCCTAAAAAATATCCCTTATTACAGAACAACATTCTGGCCAATACCGCTATTAAATATATAAGAAATTTTGTTGGTTGGGAAGATGAGTTTTATGGTAGAGTGGTTCCAAAAATTTTTCCATGGTTTAAAGTAGCTCAGCCTCAAACTGCAATGAAATTTAGCTTTGAAGTGATGCCGGATGAGTTGTTCAAAATGAACAATAATCAGTTGCCTTTTGGATGCCACGCATGGGAGACTTATAACCGTTCATTTTGGATTAAATTTATAGAAGCATATTCTTGATCATCAATATGGAGAATATTACAAGAGATACAAATCAATTAAGTTTCGAGAACTTCTATAAACATATCTTAGTATTTGCATTGCTTTCCACTTCCGGGTTTCCTCTTTTTCAAGGAAAGACAGGTGATATTATCACATTCATGCTGGCTATAGGAGGATTTGTTTTATGGAGGAAAACGATCACAGGTAGGTTTTATTTGCTAATCAGCACTTTTTGTCTGTTACTGCTTATTCAAACCTTATATTTTGGAAGCATGTACGTTACCACGTTTGCCTATCAAAGTATGCTGATTTTTGCAGGTGCTTTTAGCATTGCTACATTAGGAATAGACTTCGTATACATCTTTCAAAGGATAATGTTGTGGTTCACTGTCATTGCCCTGGTTCTGTTTATTCCTATCTTAATTAATTTCAATATCTATAATTTCTACATTAGCAAATCACCTATTCATTATGAAACAGAAGTCATGTTTTATAATTTTAAAAGTGTTGCTCACAATATCTTCTTTTTAAATTTTCCTGGCGATTTTTTAATGTTGGTAAGAAACAGCGGTCCCTTTTGGGAACCAGGTGCCTTTGGTGGATTTCTTGTCTTGTCGATTATGTTTAACGTGCTGTTAGACAATAAAATGTTTTCCTGGAAAAACTGCATATTAATGCTAGCTATTATTACGACGTTTTCAACTACAGCCTACCTCAGCATTTTAATTTTTGTCATGCTTTACTACTATATTAAAATCAAATCCATGGTGATGAAACTTTTCACCCTATTATTTGGAGGCGTATCGTTCATTATCTTGTTCGTTAGCCTGAGTTTCCTGGGGAAAAAGATTCAGATTGAAATTGATAATATTCAAATTGATGTTTTGTTGAAAGGTGGAGATACGAGGATGGCTAGCGCATATTTAGATATTAAAGAATTATTTGAGAAGACGGTTTACGTATTATTCGGCAGAGGATCCCATCCAATGACACGCATTGGGACAGTTGATAAAGAAGTTTTAAGAAATAATGGGATAACAGATCAATTAGTGCGCTTGGGGATCCCTTGTTTCATCTTCTACGTCGCTATGCTCAAAGGAGCATTTGAACAAGTTAATCAATTCGGAGCTAAACAAAAGTGGATAGCCTCCTGCGCTTTGATTACAATATTGGTGTTAGCCTTTAGTGAGACCTATTTCCGGTTTAATTTCTTTTGGGCATTATTTTTTCTCAGCTCAATAGACCTTGATTTTACAGGTCAGTCCATAAAGTTTATCCCAGGTAAGCCTTTAATGCAATCAGCATGAATAATCAAAAGTCAATTGTATTAGTTATACCTATTTATAATAGAATAGAAGTGACCAAGCAAGGTCTTGCTCACATCATGAACGCGGTTAGCTATTACAAGGAATCATCAGCTAATTTATATGGAGTAGATATTATTGTAGTAGACGATGGGTCAAGTGATGGCAGCAAAGAATGGATTAGTCTTCATTATCCTCAAATCCATGTTGTGGTAGGTTCTGGAAACTTATGGTGGACAGGAGCCGTCAATATGGGTATTCAATATGCGCTTGACAACTATTCTGATCTAAAGGGTATTATTCTGCAGAATGATGATATTGTCATAGAACCGAATTGGATTTCTAATTATATCCAAGCAATTGATGCCAATCCTCAGGCTTTAATTGGCTGTGCAACTTCAGTTTTAGATAGCAAAAATATGATTTTATACGGAGGTCGTTTAATGCATCATTGGTTTGCAAAAGAAAAAAAAATAAATCAAGGCACGAACAGAAGTATTTTGGGACTAAATTATACCGTATCATCATTTGATCTGTATGGAAGAGGATTGTATATACCTTATGTTGTTTTCAAAGATCTGGGTCTATTCAACAATAAAAGGTTTAAGCATAGGGGAGATATGGATCTGCCTTTAAGAGCAAAAAAAGCTGGTTACAAATTATTAGTTTCTTATGATGCCATCGTGTATGAATTACCTCAGCATGCCTATGATCTGGATGGTAAACAACGACTTACTTTCAAGGAAGCTTACACCTTGCTCACCGATTTTAGATCATCCTATGCGATTAAACATCTTTACTATTATTCCGTAATTGCTACTGAAGATTCTTTTCATTTTGTGCCCTTTTTTATAGGTAATTTTTATTTTCATTTTAGAAGCATTAGTTGGCGGGTTTTTAAAAATTATCTATTAAAGTCTAACTAAATAATTTTACAGTAATTCGATACCGCCTGGTTTCCTGTTTTCATCTGATTAAGTATCTCATTCCATTAATCGCCAATTTCATGTTTAAAATATTGATTACAGCTCCTTCTTTAAATGAGAATACAAATATCAGTGGTATATCCAGTTTAACAAAAACTATAATCACGAATAACTCTGCTTATCAAAACTATTTTCATTTTATAATAGGTAAAAAGGATTCAGAAAGTAAAGGATTCAAATGGCTGCTGAATCAACTCAGTTTATTACCACGCTTTGTTCTGTTTATACTAAAACACAAGATTGATATTATTCATTTAAATACGGATTTAACACCATTTTCAATTTTAAGAGACTGCTCCTTATTAATTACAGGAAAGTATCTTTTAAGAAAGAAAATACTTCTTCATATCCATGGTGGGTATTTTCTTATGCGTCCCCCTGGCCATTATTCCATATTTTATTATTTAATAAAATGCATGTTAGTAAATGCATCTTGTATAGCCGTTCTAAGTGAGGTTGAGAAAGATGAAATTCATAAAGCGTATCAAATTCACTGTTCTGTGATGCCAAATGCGGTTAAGCTTTGTAAAGAAATTGAGCAAAAAGATTTTTCTAAAAAGTTGACTTTCTTCTTCATGGGAAGAATGGTGAGATCTAAAGGAATCTTTCAAATTGCCCAATGCTTAAGTGAAATGACATCATACTTTAAAGTAATGGAAATTCATATCTATGGAGTAGGACCTGATCTTGAGGAGTTTTTAAAGCAACTTTCGTCTATTAAAGGCTTACAATATAAATATGGAGGAATTGTAAGAGACATGAAAAAGATTCAAGTGTTTCAAAAGTCACATATTTTCCTATTACCCTCATTATTTGGAGAGGGTCTGCCAATGGCAATGCTTGAAAGTATGAATTATGGCTGTGTACCTGTGGTATCGAATGATGCTTCAATGGGTACTGTGGTTAAAAATGGCATTAATGGCTATCTCACTGAAAAGGCTAGTTATGCCAGTTTAAGCGAGAAGCTCATCAAAGTCTTAACTAATCGTGATGAGCTTAAAGTATTAAGCACTAATGCCAAGCAGACTATCGATAGGTTTTACAATCTGGAGCATTACATAAATGCTTTAAATCAATTATACAAAACACTAATAGATAACGATGAATCAAGTAAATTTTTTAGGGATAGGGTTAGACCCTATCACGTACGATGAATTATTTAAGAAGATTGATACATGGAAATTAGATAAAAAAGGTCGATCGCATCATATTGCGTGTATTAATGCTTTCAATGTAGCCCTCGCTTTAAAAAATGAAAAATTAAAACGAATTTATAATTCTGCTGATGTTGTTGGCGCTGATGGTATGCCATTCGTCAGATGGATTCGTATGATAAGCAGACAAAATTGTGATCGTATAGCTGCTCCTGATACGATCCTTAAGCTCGCTGAACATGCGAAAAAAACCGATTACACCTTTTACCTCTATGGTGGTGCCCCTGATGTTTGTGTAAAAATGAAAGAATTTTTATGTGAAAAATTTCCACATATAAAAATTATCGGACATTATTCGCCACCATTCAGGGAATTGTCTGAAGCTGAAGATGAGGCTATCGTCAATGAAATCAATAGATTGGCACCAGATATTGTTTGCGTTGGATTAGGCACACCCAAACAAGATTATTGGATAGATGAGCATCTCTATAAGATCAATGGTTCGGTGCTTATTGCATCCGGTGCTACATTTGATTTTTTTGGTGGAAGAATAAAAATGGCACCAGATTTTATTAGAAAATCTGGCTTTGAATGGGTACATCGTTTATTAGGAAAAGATTTTAAAAGATTATGGAAAAGATACACTATAATGTACGTCATATTTTTATATAACTTTCTTTTACAGAAATCCGGATTAGTTAAATACAATTTATCAAGTGTCAAACACGCTGATTGAGTAAAAATAATATTTGACTAAGGGTTTCTAACGGTCAAGTGTTAAACAAAATATTTGAATAATATCCCATCAAGTAATATTGATATTAAATACTTCTCGCCAAGAGACTTAATCATTTAATACAAAACTGTGTATCTCAGCAGTCATTTATGTTCGCTAAAAGTATATCATTCAACCCATAGACTGCTAACCAATTAAAATAGCAGTACAGGTCTAAATCAAATAATTTAAAAATCATCAAAACTCAACAAAAATGGAAATAAAAACGGCAATTGTTTGCGGTGCTGGCGGCTTTATAGGCGGGCATCTGGTTAACAGATTAAAGAGCGAAGGCTACTGGGTTAGAGGTGTTGACATTAAGGAAAATGAATATGGCAATACGAATGCTGATGATTTTGTTTTAGGAGACCTTCGGGATTACCAATTGTGCCAGTCATTGTTTGATCGGCCAATCTCTGAGGTTTACCAATTGGCAGCAGATATGGGAGGTGCAGGATACTTATTTACTGGCGATAACGATGCTGTAGTCATGCATAATTCTGCCCTTATTAATTTAAACGTTGCTGAAGCAAGTCGCTTAAATAAAGTAAAAAAAATATTTTATTCTTCCTCTGCTTGCGTATACCCCGAATACAATCAAATGGATCCTCAAAATCCAAAATGCAGTGAAGACACAGTTTATCCTGCTGCTCCGGACAGTGAATATGGATGGGAAAAGTTATTCAGTGAAAGGCTATTCCTCTCTTTCCAAAAAAACTATGATATAAGCGTCAGAATAGGTAGATTTCATAATATCTTTGGTCCTCAAGGTACGTGGCAAGGTGGAAAGGAAAAAGTTCCTGCTGCAGTATGCCGGAAAGTAGCAGAAGCGGAAGATAATGGCGAAATTGAAATTTGGGGTGATGGACTTCAAACCAGGTCATTTTTGTACATCAATGAATGTGTAGAAGCCGTACGCAGATTGATGGAAAGTGACTTTATGGGACCCGTTAATATTGGTTCCGAGGAAATGCTATCTATTAACGACCTCGCCATGATGGTAGCTAAAATAGCCGGCAAAACTATCCGAATTAAAAATATCCCTGGTCCTGTTGGTGTACGAGGAAGAACATCTGACAATCATTTGATTAGCCAAAAGCTTAATTGGGCTCCATCAAGACCGCTTTTGGAAGGGTTAACTCAAACTTATCATTGGGTTGAAAAGAATGTGGATGCAACCCGTAATCTTTCGAACGAAAATCAGGTTTTCAATACAGCTGTTTAATTGAAGAATTGTGTTTATACATTTAGATGTTGATGAAGTTATACCAGTATCTACTTCACACGCTGTTGGCCTAAAAAAGATTTTAGCGCAAGGCTCAGATCAACCGGTAAAACTGAAACAAGTAGCTTATGGAAAACTTATGCCAGGGCAGAACGTTCCGGTTCATGTTCACCCTGATATGGACGAAGTTTATTTTTTTCAGAATGGATACGGTATAGCCAAAGTAGATAACGTCGCTTATGATTTAAAGCCTGGTATTTTTGTATACATACCAGCTGGCAGTAAGCACGATATTTTATGTAATACAATACCCTTGGAGTTCTTTTACTTTGGTTTAGAATATACAAATGAGGCGAATGCCTTACTTCATCCTTAATTTTATTCCAAATAACTATTTCTTCCAGGATAATAAAATACTCCAAAATGAGCAATGGCTTACAGTGAATAATACACTAGGAGTAAAGCCTGCTGTATTATTCACTGATCATTTTTAATTTCTTTGCTACTGTTTTATTCTAACAGCTATATGCCTTATATCAGCGATTGCATAAAGCAAAGTCATAGAATTCAATACTGGTTATCAGACAGATAACAGAAGCACCGAGCTTAAACATACCAGTTAAGTATGTTTAATAATCAAATAAATATGAAACCTAAATCAATCGTTGTCACAGGAGGATCAGGCTTTGTTGGCTCCAATTTAATTAAAAAGCTCAATGCAAGTGGAGTCAATGATATTATTATAATTGATAACTATGATGAACGAAAGTTTTTAAATATCAAAAACTGCGCTTTTATAGATTACATCTCATATAAAAGCAATTTGCAACATATAGATGAGCAACTTAAAGGGCATAATGTAGGGGCGGTATTGCATATTGGTGCCAATGCTGATGTACTGGTTAAAGATGCAGAAGTTATGCTCGTTAACAATTATGAGCATTCTAAATATTACCTCAATTTTTGTCTTGAGCGCAAAATCCCATTAATTTATGCATCCAGTTCAGCAGTATACGGAAATTCAACAAATTGTATAGTAGACAACGATTATGAACATCCCCATAATGTATATTCATGGTCTAAATGGATGTTCGATAAGTATGTGTTAAACAACATGACTACCTTTGAAAGCAGAGTTATTGGTCTTAGGTTCTTTAATATCTTCGGAATGGGAGAGGCTCATAAAGACAAAAATGCCAGTTTGCCTTACCGCTTTCATTCATTTATCAAACAAAAAGGTTTTATTGACTTGTTTGATAAGGAAATTAAACGGGATTATGTTTGGGTGGAAGATGTGGCAAATGTGATAGTAGAAATCCTAAATGATAACAGTATCGTAAGTGGTATACATAATTTAGGATCCGGTAATCCAATTTCGCATCGGGACCTGGCACAAATGGTAATCGATGTACTTGTTCAAAAAGGGATAACTACACCAAATGATCATTTGATTCAATCTATTCCTATGCCGGAAGACCTGATCAGCAATTTTCAATTCCATACTAAAGCGGAGGATTTAATGGATGTTGTAAAGAAATATACTTCAGGTAACGCGGATAAGATCAAAAGATATATAAATGATCTTATCGATCAGGGTTAGCAAGGCGACATCCGTACCACAATAATTTTATTCAAAGTACTCAAAAAGCTATTCAATTACATTATTCAACGGTTTATACAATGAAGGTTTTTTACTTATCATCCTCTGCCTTTTCAGATAATCAAATAAATTTACTTCACCATTTTCCTAAAGAATATGAGATTACCTATGGTGTTATAATTCCCAACAAAAATTCAAATTACTCGGAAAAAGAATTGGCGGATTATTGTAACCAGCATCATATCAAACTAGTACCATTTCCGTTAAAGTATCGCTTTAGAGATCCCAGATTATTACTTACCTATTACAAGATCATCACAACCGTTAAAAAGGCCAATCCTGATGTTATTTTCGTAGCTAATTTTGATCAGCTATATTTAAATATCCTCTTATTGCTATTGGATAAAAAACGGACCATCATTGCGATGCATGATGTTATAAACCATAGCAAGACGGCTTTTAACCGATTAACCACTTTAGGAAAAAAGGTTTTGATTAATCGATTTGAAAAGTTTTTAACATACTCACAACCACAGGCAAACCTATTAAAAGAAATCTTTAATAAAAAGGAAGTATATTGTATTCCATTACCATTAATTGGATTTGGAAAACTTCCTGATTTGAAAAAAAAGGAGGGTATAACCTTTCTGTTTTTTGGAAATATTCTACATTATAAAGGACTTGACCTGCTTTTAGAAGCAGTAAGTCGCTTAGGTATTAAATATCAAAACTTCAGATTACTTATCGCAGGAAGATGTTTAAACTGGGAGCAACAATATAAGCCCTTGATATTGAACAAAGATCAGGTATCAGCACATATCGGATTTATTGAAAACCACCAGATACCTTCTTATTTTGCAGAGGCTGATTATATTGTCCTGCCTTACCGTGACACCACACAAAGCGGTCCGCTGATGATCGCATATAACTATAATGTACCAATTCTTGCCAGTAATGCCGCTGGTTTTAATGAATTCTTTGAATCAGGCACATCCGGTTACATGTTTGATCTAAATAAACCTAACGATCTTGATCGCCTTTTGGAAGAAGCTATTTTAAGGAACCCTAGTGATTATTTAAATTTAAAGGAAAAACAAGCGGAGTACACCAACGAGCATTTTGCCATGAGTAAATTAGTTCAATCTTATCAGCACATGTTTGACGACGTAGCAGAGCATGGCCCTCGTAAGAAGATTAAATATGAAACAAGTCAGTGACGACTCTCGTGTTCTAAACCATAAAAGCAGGAGAATATTTCTAATACTCGAGCTTTAAACCTAATATCTTCATATTTTCAAAATTAAATTTCATGATTATACGTTCTAGAGCCCCTTTAAGACTAGGTCTTGCAGGTGGGGGGACAGATGTCAGTGCTTATAGCGATCAGTACGGTGGTGCTATTTTAAATGCTACTATCAACAAGTTTGCTTATGCAACCTTAATGCCATTAAAGCTACCCCAAATTGTGATCAAATGCCATGATATTAATGAACACCATATCTATGATAGTGTAGAAGAATTTGATTTAAGTGATAACAAGCTTGTTTTAATTAAAGCAATCCATAACCGTATTAGAAGGGAATTCAACATTAAAGAACCCATGTTTTATCAACTGGAAACCTATGTTGATGCCCCTCCAGGATCAGGATTAGGCTCTTCTTCTACATTGGTAGTGGCTATAGTGGCGGCTTTTGCAGAATGGCTTGGACTTCCTCTAGGCGATTACGATCTTGCTCAATTAGCTTATAGTATTGAACGTGAGGATGTAGGATTGGCAGGAGGGAGGCAGGATCAGTATGCAGCGACTTTCGGAGGTTTCAATTTTATGGAATTCTATGCAGATCGTGTGGTTGTGAACCCTTTGCGGATTAAACAGAACTATATATACGAACTTGAATTTTCATTACTTCAATATTATACCGGAACATCCAGACTATCTTCCAAAATTATTGAAGCACAAGTAAAAAATGTATGTAAGGCAGGTGATAAATCAATTGAGGCTATGCATACCTTAAAAAAAATAGCCTATAACATGAAGGAGTCTTTATTACGTGGCCGATTAAATGACATTGGGAATTTACTTAATGAAGGATGGATTTCTAAGAAAGAAACAGCCGATGAAATAAGTAACCCAATTGTAGATGAAATATATGAAGCCGCAATGAAGAATGGTGCTTTAGGAGGGAAAATATCCGGTGCAGGAGGAGGGGGCTATATGATGTTTTATGTGAAAAATTGCTTTGTACATCATCTGGTTAATGTACTTAACCAATTTGGTGGACAAGTGGAACGAGTTCACTTCTATGACAAGGGTGTAATCACATGGAAAACACAAGACTAACAAAAAAGAACTTCATGACCGATGTAGCTATTGTACTAGCAGGAGGATTAGGAACGAGACTTCAATCTGTAGTTAAAGATGTGCCCAAACCCATGGCAGAAGTTGCCGGACGCCCTTTTCTGAATTATCTCATGTATTTTTTGTCGACTAACAATATTAAAAAAGTCATTTTAGCGGTAGGTTATAAATACGAGATTATAAAAGAGTACCTGGAAATTCCGGAGAACCGTTATGGATTAGAAATAAGCTATAGCATTGAAACGGAAATGCTGGGTACAGGGGGTGCTATCTTCAAAGCATATGAACAAGTGGAAGGAGATAGTTCATTTATTCTTAATGGAGATACTTTTTTTGACATATCATTATCTGATCTGGAAGCATTTGCTCGCTCTAATTCAGCAGATTTAGCATTTGCACTTTTAGAAACCGAACATTCGAGCAGATACGGGAGTGTAGGCTGTGCCCCAAATGGAAAGATCCTGTCATTTAAAGAGAAAAGCGCAATCGAAAATCAAAAGATGATTATTAATGGAGGAATTTATTACATGAACAAATCGCTTATTTCAGCTATAACAATGCCTGCCAAGTTCTCGATGGAACAGGACTTCTTTGAAAAGAACTTACACAGATTGAAGGCATATGGAAAAGTATACCAAGCTCTTTTTATCGATATCGGAATCCCTTCAGATTATTATTTATCACAAAAATTACTTAAAAATATTATAGTTTAAAGATGTTAGATACGCTGTTTCTGGATCGCGATGGTGTCCTGAATAAAAAATTGGATGACACATATGTGCTCCTGCCAATTGACATAGAAATTCTCCCAGGAATAAAGAATTTCCTATTGTGGGCCAATCAGGCGTTTAAGCAAATTTTCGTGATCACCAATCAACGGTGTATTGGACGAAAGATGCTAAGCCTGATTGAATTAAACGCCTTAAATGAACAGATTAACGAACAATTAGGCTTTGTTATTCAACACTTTTTCGTTTGTCCACATCTTGATGAAGACAATTGTAACTGCAGGAAGCCTAAAACAGGACTTTTTCTTCAGGCGAAAGAAATGTATACAATTGATTTTGCCAATTCCTGGATGATAGGAGATTCAGTCAATGATTTAATTCCGGCCAGAAGCTTAGGAATCAAAACAATCTACATCGGCCATCATGATATGCGGATGGCTAATTTTCGAGTTGAATCTACATCTCAACTAATTTCCTCTCTCATCGCTGATGTCTAATTTCTGAAAGTTAATCTTTGTTATTTATTGTTATTAGCGCCATTAACATTCACATAAGAACCTGGCCGTCTGCCCGTTTTTAATAGGTTGTTTAAAGAAACCACATTGTGTGAGGTTTCAGATCCATCAAAAAGCACCACTCCGTTGTCTGTTCCAAGACTAGCATCTATATCATTGCGGGTGATTACGTTTTTAGTACATCCTGCTCTCAAGTATATAGCATTCCCCGATTTTACCTTTATTTTATTATTTGTAATTCTCCCTGATGTGCAATTTACCAGCATAATGGCCATGCCATCCGTTGATATTGTATTTCCGGTTACAATAAAATCATCCAGGTTACATAATTCCATCCCTCTAATCTTATTTTTATCAGCTGTTTTACCACCGGAAAGTTCAAATACATTATCCTTGATCATCCAACTCTTTTTTAATGATCCCGAAGCTAATAAGCCAGTAAATCCATAGGTGCTGGATTGCATATAATTACCGACCGTTTCTAAACCTATAGTCCCCGCATTTTCAATTCCATAATAGATATATTTCGAGCTCTCCATATGCATATCATAAAATTTATTGTAATTAATCTTGCCATTTAAGGAATGTCCGCTTACAGACACACACGCAGGAGCCGGTCCCAGTTGTATTGTGCCTACATTATAAAAGTAATTATATGAGATATCGAACTCACTGAATCTCGGAGCGAGCAGTGTGTTATGATTCTGAAATTCAATGGCCATGCGACCTATATTTTCAAATTTATTATAGGTGATCGATATATTTTTAGCACTTGAATTAGTTCCCTCACTGACAAGTTTAATACCATTTGCCTGAGAGTTTGGAATGCTAAACCTGCAATTATGAATCTTTAAGCCATCCATTATATCATCATCGCCATAATTAGCAATGAAAACAAGTCCTTCCGCATCATCAACTGCACTAACCTTTGTCGATTTAAAAGTAATCCCCTCAATTTCCAGATTATTGATCTCACCGGATATGGTGATGATTTTATTTTGATTACTTGTAAAAACAGTACCTGGCTCACCTGAAATCTTTAAATTAGTTACGTTACTGATCGTAATGAAATTGTTTATTACATAAGTCCCTTTTGGAAAAAACAAATGTGAATTACTAGTGATGTAGCTTTGAATCTCCTGATCATGATCATTAATTCCGCTTAACCTTACTTCAATTCTATTAGGAGTATTTATTGAATCCGCTTCCATTTCATTTAAAATACAGCTGCGCTCACTTTTGAAGCTAACTAGTACAACAGAAATCAATAGTGCAGCAAAAAATCTTTTAATCATAAAATCAGCTTAGCTAAAATAAAAATAATCAATTCTGTTATTTCATTCAAACTCATAATTCATTTAAGTTTCTTAACATCAGATTAAAGACGGAACTGGGCGTGATGCCTTTCATACTGTAGAAATTTTATATGATGCTTTGCTGAATAAAGGTGTTTTATAAGGGTCTATTTAAGAAACAAAAGACCGTAAGATTGTATTTTAATAGCATCAAAAAAACATTCATTCAATCAAGGCTAGATCGTAATCTTATCAGATTTTGTGGCAGACATTTTGGAAACATAGTGATTCTTTTGATATAGCCAGATATTATTTTTTTTAAAGTCAAGCAGATATTCTTATTGAGGTCTTTTGTTTCTTAAATAGACCCTTATAAAACACCTTTATTCAGCAAAGCATCATATAAAATTTCTACAGTATGAAAGGCATCACGCCCAGTTCCGTCTTTAATCTGATGCCTGCAACTGGTTCCTGTAGCTGCGATTAAAGTTTCATCGGGAGCTTCTCTTACTGCAGGTAAAAGAATCAGCTCCCCAATCTGCATAGAGATTTTATAATGTTCCTGTTCGAGGCCAAACGATCCGGCCATTCCACAACAACCAGATGGTATCGTTTCTACCAGATAATTTTCCGGTAAGGATAGACACCGTACCGTTGCTGCAACTGAGGAAACTGCTTTCTGCTGACAATGCCCATGCAGCAATACTTTTCTTGAGTCTTTGATAAAAAGTTCTTTACCAATAGTGCCTTTTTCAGCCTCCTGAGCAAGAAACTCATCAATCAAGAATGTATTCAGAGCTAGTCTTCGGGCTGTATCCAATAAATCATCATCCACAAGATCAGGATATTCGTCCCTAAAAGTAAGGATCGCCGAAGGCTCAAGACCAATAAGGGGAATTTCTGAGGTAATTAATGTGCCAAGTTGACTTACATTTTGATTTGCTATTTTTTTTGCTTTACGAACAAAACCTTTCGAGAGCCAGGTACGCCCACTTTCAATATGTTGAGGCATCAATACATCAAAACCCAAATGCTCCAGCAAAAGGATAGCTTTAATTCCAATAGAGGTATCAATGTAGTTGCTAAACTCATCAAAAAAGAGATACACCTGCTTTTTATTCACGTTCTTTGACATCCCTCTTTTCTTATACCAGCTTTTAAGCGTAAAGGAATAAAGTTTAGGAAGTGCTCTTTCTTTTGCAAATCCGGCCATACCAGGCAAACCTGTAGACGCCATAAAATTATACAAAGAGGGAAGGAGAGCCCCTATGCCAGAAATAGTACTGAATCGGGCAATGATTCTTGAACGGAAAGGCGCCCCATTCGCATCATAATAGTGCTGCAAAAATTCAGCCTTCAGTTTAGCAAGATCTACGCTGGAAGGGCATTCGGATTTACAGCCCTTACAACTCAAGCAAAGATCCATTACTTCCAGTATTTCTTTATGATCAAAACGGTTTATTTTTTCCGAATGCGTCAGGAATTCCCTTAATGTATTCGCCCTGCCTCTGGTTGTTTCCTTTTCGTTTCTCGTAGCCATATAGGATGGACACATGGTTCCTCCCGAAAATTGCAGTTTACGGCAGTCTCCGGAGCCATTGCATTGTTCTGCATGCTGAAGAACAGTCTGACCATTAAAGCGGAAGACCGTCTTTATTTCGGGTTGTTGCTGTCCGGGTTCATACCTGAGCATGGTATTCATTGGAGGCGTTTCCACAATTTTACCTGGGTTAAAAATACGCTTAGGATCCCAGGTATCTTTGACGGTCTTAAAAAGTTGGTAATTTTTTTCACCAAACATGAAGGGCAAAAACTCGCCCCTTAACCTACCATCTCCATGCTCCCCTGATAATGAGCCACGGTACCTTTTTACTAGTTCGGCTATTTCAGCAGCGATCATCTTGTACTGCGCATTCCCATCACTAGTTTTCAGATTTATGATCGGACGTAGATGCAGTTCTCCCGCTCCTGCATGTGCATAATGCACCGAATAAAGGTCATGCTTCTTTAATATCTCATTGAACTCGCTGATATAGGCAGTCAGATCTTGCAGATCAACAGCTGTATCTTCAATTACAGGAACCGCTTTATCATCACCGGGAAGATTACTCAATAAACCTAATCCTGCTTTTCTCAGGTCCCAGATCCTATTGCATTCTTCATTCAGAATAAGAGGATAATGATAACCCAGTCCAGTCCTTTGCAGCTCTTCTGCCAGTAATCCTGCTATTTCAACAATAGATTCCGTTTTTCCCCTTATAAACTCAACCATTAGAATCGCTCCAGGTTCTCCAAGTATAAAAAAACGATTCTTTCTTTGTTCTATGTTGTCCCTGGTACAATCAAGTATATAATGATCCATGAGTTCACAAGCAGAAGGCTGGTAACTCATGGCTATACTATTAGCCCGCAATGCTTCTTCAACCGTGTTGAAGTGTACACAAAGTAAACCTTTATGCTTATCCGGCAAAGCCACAAGGTTCAGTTTTATTTCAGTGACAAAGGCAAGTGTTCCTTCAGAACCGGCAACCAGCTTACAAAAGTTGAATGATTCAGCGCCTTCAGAAAAAGGGTTAGCATCCATAAGAAGATCCAGCGCATAACCGGTATTCCTTCTGCGGATACTTTTCTTCGGAAACTCTTTTTCTATTTCAGAGCGCGTAGCCGGATCACTTAACAGCGATAAAGTAGTATGATAAAGGGTAGATTCCAGACTGCTGCCTATGCACTTTTTATAGAAAGCCTCCAGGTCCAGCGCCTTAAATACAACCTCAGAGCCATCACTCAATACCGCATTAACTTCAAGTAAGTGTTCCCTTGTACTTCCATAAACAATCGAATTAGCGCCACAACTATTATTTCCTACCATACCTCCGATCATGGCCCTGTTGGCTGTTGACGTTTCAGGGGCAAAGAAAAGCCCAAAAGGCTTTAGGAACATATTTAATACATCTCTGATCACACCTGGTTGCACACGTACCCACTTTTCCTCCCTATTAAAGGCTATAATTTCAGTGAAATATTTTGAAAGATCAACAATTATGCCTTCTCCTACAACCTGACCGGCAAGGGATGTTCCTGCACAACGAGGAACAAGGCTTGTTTTTTCCCTATTAGCAAAACGGACCAGCGCTTTTATATCATCTACTGTCTTAGGCACGGCAACAGCAAGCGGAATTTCCCGATAAGAGGAGGCATCAGTAGCATATAAAATGCGTTGCAAAGTATCCAGGTATAACTCACCATCCAATTCCGCGCGTAATTGCTCCAGCTTATTTAAAGTAATTTTATCTGTCTTTGAAACCATAATGAGTCGAACCGATAAAGTAAATGTATATAAATAAATAATTCTATTTAAATTTATGTTAAAATGACTACAATAATTATTAATAATAATATTTATAACTTTTAAGTCTTTATATTTAGGTAATATTAACTACAATATCTGCTTTATATAAAAAATATGACATATGAAAAAAGATGAACTATTAAAGTTATTATGGAATAACTATACACTGATGACCCCATCTGCAAAGCACATACATCAGATATTTGAAGAAAAGGGCGAACAGGTATTAAATGACCATATTGCCTTAAGAACCTTCAATGATCCAAGGGTTAATATACAAGTAATTGCCAAACCATTTATTGAGCTTGGCTATGTTGAAAAAGGGGAGTATAAATTTAAAGAGAAAAAATTACTTGCTCATCATTACGAACATCAGGATGATAAAAATGCTCCGAAAATATTTATCAGTGAACTTCTTCTGGAACAGTGCTCTAACGAACTTCAACATATCGTTTCAGGTGTCATCGATCAAATTCCAAACGATGCTTCCACTAAGGAGAACCTACTACTGCAGGGAAGATTATGGGATATATCATTTGATGATTACGAAATCTTAAGGAAAGAGTCGGAATATGCCTCCTGGATGTATGTATTCGGCTTTTGTGCCAATCATTTTACTGTCTTGGTAAATGGATTAAAAACGCTGCGAAGTTTGGAAGAAGTAAATGACTTTTTAAAAAGTAAAAACTTCAAACTCAATGACGCCGGTGGGGAAATCAAGGGTACATCAGACCAATTTTTACAACAATCAAGTACCATTGCAGATCAGGTTCCAGTTCATTTCAACCAGGACATCAAAAACATTCCAAGCTGTTACTATGAGTTTGCACGCCGCTATCCTTTAGATGATGGAAACTTATACCAAGGTTTTATTGCGGCTTCTGCTGATAAAATATTCGAGAGTACTAACGTATCACTAGTGGATAAAATTTTATCAAAAAATCAATAGTATGTCGGAACATAAAATAAATAAGGTCATCATTGTTGGAGCAGGAGGGATAGGAAGAGCTGTCGGGCTCCTACTAGCCGAATATGCGGATTTTGAGATTAGCCTGTTTTTAGGAGATAGAGATCTTTTAATAGCAGGCGAGGCCGCTAGCTGGATGAATGAAGGCAACACGAAAGGCATCTATGCTACAGCGTTTCAGCTTCTGCCGGGGTACGAAGACCAGGAAAATAACCAGTTTATACAAGCAGACATCATTCTTGATTGCCTTCCCGGCACCGAAGCTCCCCGTATGGGCGCTATCGCTAAAAGGTATGGCGCGCATTATGTAAACCTGACTGAATACGTAAACGAAACAGAACAAATCAAGAAATTGTCTGAAGATGCAGAAACTGGTTTTATTCTTCAAAGCGGTCTTGCTCCTGGTTTCGTTAATATTTTAGCACACTCTCTTTATAAGAAATTCGTTTTTAAATATAAAAACGAACAGGTTGAGTATATAGGAATGAAGGTGGGTGCGCTAACAGAACATGCTGAAGCACCACATTTTTATGGGTTTACCTGGAGTCCTGTAGGGGTAGCAACTGAGTACCTTAAGGACGCTTGGATTGTGGATGACTTTAAAAAGAAAACAGTCCCATCCTTATCGGGTCGTGGAAGTCTGATTATAAATGGCATTTCTTATGAGGAAGATTACACATCCGGGGGTGCGGCAGACCTACCTGACGTGTTTTCTAAAAAAACAAGAAAGCTGGATTACAAGACATTAAGGTATCCCGGACATTTTAAGTGGATTCAAAGTATTTTAGATCAGGTGCCTCAAAATGAGGAACCTATACAGTATTTAGAAAAACATATGCTTTCCGTTATTCCCTCCATCGAAGAGGATATTGTAGTGATTTACTGTGTAGTTAAAGGCTTTGACCACAGTTCTTGTTTACGTTCACTAGAAAAAGCTTTTAAAATCGGCCCCGTAAAGGTTGGAAAAGTAACTCTTAGGGCTATACAATCAACTACAGCTGCACCTATGGCAGAATGTGCTAGAATGCTCTTATCTGGAAAATATAAGGGTACCATATTACAGAGCCATATTGACCCTATAGAGTTTTTAAATGGGCCCTTTGTAAAGGCTGTATACTTCCCTGATCATGCTGTACATTTATTAAAAGAATCGCGTAATGCAGTAGTACGAGTCGCCGTCTAATGTTTCAAATCCGGTACAGGGCAGTTTCTTTTGAAAACAGTTCCAAAATTTATGGTAGTTTCCGTTCTAAGAATCCCTGGAATAGCATCAATCTTTTCATAAAGAATTTCACGTAGATGTTCATTATTCCTGGCTACAATCTTTAAAAACAAGGTATATTGGCCCGATATATAATAACATTCTACAATTTCAGGAATTTTTTTAAGTGCCTCAATTATATTTTTAGACGTGGGATCTTCCTTTAATATTATGCCTGTAAAAGCACTGCTTTCATACCCTAATCCTTTTTCGCTAAGATTAACCTGGGTAGTTTCTATGATCTGGAATTGTTTAAGCCTGGATACACGCTGGTGTACCAGGGAATTGGAGATATTTAAAGATTTAGCAATCTGAACATATGGTTTTTCAGCATCCATCTGCAGCTCTTCAAGAATATTCCTATCTATTTCATCCAAAATATGGGTATCACTCATAAACATAGTATTGATGCTGTAATTATAAATATTTTAAAATACATTTAATCCCAATGAGCAACATAGATTTTTTAAAAGTTCTAGGACTTGAAGATTTAAACCAGGGAGTATCCACAGGGAATGATTGGATGATGACCTCTGATGAGATAGAATCAATGTCTCCAGTCGATGGAAGAAGAATAGGTACAGTTCGCGTTGCCGGTTTGGACGATTATGAACGCGTTATAAAGACAGCAGAAAAGGCTTTTTTAGAATGGCGTCAAGTCCCAGCTCCCAAACGTGGAGATATAATCAGGCAAATGGCTGATGCTTTTCGAAAATACAAGCAGGAACTGGGCACTCTTATTTCATACGAAATGGGTAAAAGTTTACAGGAAGGCTTAGGAGAAGTGCAAGAAGTAATCGATGTCTGCGATTTTGCAAGTGGACTATCCAGACAAATTTATGGACTGACAATGCATTCTGAACGCCCTGACCACCGGATGTACGAGCAGTATCATCCACTTGGAATTGTAGGGGTGATTACTGCATTTAATTTCCCGGCAGCCGTATGGTCATGGAATACCATGCTTGCACTGGTTTGTGGAGATGTTGCCGTCTGGAAACCCTCACATAAAGTATTAATGACAGCTACAGCCTGTCAAAAAATTGCAGCTCATGTGCTTAAAGAAAACAATATACCAGAAGGGGTATGTTCTTTGGTATGCGGGGCAAATGATATCGGGGAAATCATGGCGAAAGACAAGCGAATTCCTTTAATTTCGGCCACCGGATCAACTGCTATGGGAAGAAAAGTAGCAGTGGCAGTAGGAGAAAGGCTGGGAAAAACCTTACTTGAACTTGGAGGTAATAATGCTATTATTATTACAGAAAATGCTGATCTTAACATTGCTCTTCATGCTTCAGTTTTTGGAGCCATCGGAACGGCGGGGCAGCGTTGTACTACTACCCGTCGCCTGATTATTCATTCATCGATCTTTGAGGATTTTAAAATTAAACTAATAAACGCTTATAAGCAGGTTAAGATAGGGGATCCTTTACTAGAAGGCGTGCATATGGGTCCATTAATCGATCAGGCTGCCGTTCAGAATTATTTACATGCATTAGAAGAATGTAAGGTGCAGGGAGCACAATTTATCGTAGAGGGAGGAGTATTGGAAGGCGTGGGCTATGAAAGCGGCTGTTACGTAAAACCATGCATCATAGAAGTACAGCCGGATTTTGCTATTGTACAAAAAGAAACATTTGCACCCTTGCTTTATGTCATGCAATACGATACCCTTGCCGAGGCTATTGCTATTCAAAATGGGGTATCTCAAGGACTTTCATCAGGATTAATCTCTTTGAATATTAGAGAAACAGAGTTTTTCCTTTCTCATGCCGGCTCTGATTGCGGTATTGCTAATGTAAATATCGGTACTTCAGGAGCTGAAATAGGAGGGGCTTTCGGAGGAGAAAAAGATTCAGGAGGAGGAAGAGAATCAGGATCAGATTCATGGAAAGTCTATATGCGAAGACAAACGAATACGATTAATTATGGAACCGGACTTCCTCTGGCACAAGGAATTAAATTCGATTTTTAATATTGGTAGCGCAACCATAACTATAGCTACGTTTGTTGTTGCCTTTGTTATGATGTATTCGGTACGTAAATTACCTCACCCATGGAACCTGCGTGTTGAAGAAAATGGCGAAGTTGGCAAAGGTGGATTGGATGCATTCGAACATGGTACAAGTTCATATGCTGAAGATGTAGATGATAACAGCATCGACGGTCTGTTTGAGAAAACTCAATCCCCGCTTCCTGCTTAATAGAAATTAACAATTTCATATATTAAATACGAAAGAGCCTGAATCATAGATTATGATTTCAGGCTCTCTTCGTATAAGCCTGTTTTTTTATTACAAAGACTGTTACAATTTGTTTAGTAAGCTGTTGCCTTGAATATTTATATTTGTTTAAAGCCTTTAATGATGAGCCAAATTAACAAAGAAGACATCAAGCAGGAAGTGTTTGACTTATATGATGAATACGCACATAACCAGCTTAGCCGACGTGCATTCGTACAAAATCTTTCTATTTATGCAGTTGGCGGATTAACCGTACCCGCATTAATGAGTTTTCTGATGCCTGATTACAGTGGAAATGTGCAAATAGAACCAGATGATCCCCGCTTAAAATCGGAATACATCAATTACCTCTCTCCTAAGGGTGGTGGAAGCATTAAAGGATTACTATCAAAACCAATTGAGTCCAATAAGAAGCTTGGGGGCATCATAGTGGTACATGAAAATCGGGGATTAAACCCTTATATTGAAGATGTGGCTAGAAGAGCTGCCTTGGCGGGATTCATTTCCCTTGCACCCGATGGATTGACTCCGCTGGGTGGTTATCCTGGTAATGATGACGAAGGTCGTAATTTGCAAAGCAAAAGGGAGAAAGGCGAAATGGAAGAAGATTTTATTGCGGCATACGATTACCTGAAAAATCATAAAGACTGTAATGGCAGGGTAGGTGTTGTGGGTTTTTGTTATGGTGGCGGAATAGCCAATATGATGGCTGTACGGATACCTGAACTGGCTGCAGCTGTACCTTTTTACGGCAGTCAGCCCGATATTTCCGAGGTGTCCAAAATCAAATCCCCCCTGATGTTACACTATGCTTCTCTTGACACCAGGATTATAGCAGGCTGGCCGCCTTACGAAGCTGCTTTAAAGAAAAACGGCAAAAAGTATCAAGCTTTTATTTATGAAAATGTTAACCATGGCTTTCATAACGATACAACACCTCGTTACGATAAGGCAGCAGCAGAGCTTGCCTGGAAACGCACTATTGATTTTTTTAATACACATTTGAAATAGAAAACATACACCGATAAGTCTTAAATTCCTTTTAATGCGTAAAGATGAGATCCACTTTAACTGTTATAACGCGTTTTGCTCATCTAAAGTAAGGGTTCGCGGCATATCATAAACTTCTTTAACCAGCTGCCTTGAATTATGTTCCCACAGCCAGTTAGACCACACCACAAACCAAACCCATTTTGGCTGCGCCTCTAGTATTTCTGGTTTAGGTAACTCCCCAACTTCTGTCAAAGCAATAGGACGCCCTTCAGCCAGTTTTAGTAATTCGTTGTAATCTCTTTGTTCATAATCCATATTATAAATATCCGTCCCAAGGATATCTACATATTTATGACCCGGGTAGAAATCTTTGTACGGATACGCTTCATCCTTTGGAATGTCCCTTGGTCCATTTGCTCCCCAAACCCAAATCAAATTGTTTAGCTTATGGTAATTAGTGTATCTATCATACATCATTTGCCATAGCTTTGCCAGTCCATCTTTTCCCTTTTTATTTCCCCACCAAAACCAAACACCATTCATCTCATGGTATGGGCGCCATAGTATCGGTACATGTGCATCCTGCAATTTTTTTAGGTGTTCTGCTACTTTATCCACCTGGTCTAACCATCGTTTGTGGAGTACAGTCCCAGATGTGGTTAGTTCCCTCCATTGCGTATCGTCTAACTTAGCCTGAATACTTTCCTTCCAACCATAAGGCGGATTGTCTATCGGTCTCCCTTGATGCCACATCAATGTTATCAAATATCCTTCCTTGTGTTTTTTGATAGACTCAGCAACAATTCTTTCTCCTGGATCTTTTGTTCCGTTCCAAATGAAGTCTGTGCTCCAAATAGCAGGACTTTTCCCCGAAATCGATACAACACTATCATTGTAGCGGTCCATTTGATCGTTATAATTGTGTTGTCCAGAGAGGATGTGTTTACCATAGATGCTATAGATATAATCAAGCAATTTCTTTGCTTCGGGACTAGCAGCTTTATTTACAGGTAATAAATCCTGTCCGAAGGCACAGAAAGTGCTGAATGCCAATGCAATGCTGATAATACGTTTCATAAACAATTAATTTATTGTTGCTATTCGTGTTGTAGATTGATTTCCCTGAAAGTCGATTGCTTTTACACTATACGCTATGCCTTTTTTATAACCCTCAATTTGAAAAGAATCTAAAGGCGTAAAGCCGATGCGTTCACCGTTCAGATATATATTATAACCGATCAGGTTTTGATCGTCAGTCGACTTTGCCCATTTTAGAAACACTTTGTCAACGCTAGTTATAACTTTTGCCGTCGAAGGTACTTGCGGTGCAATATGGTCAGGTTTCAAATGCGTAATGCAGTTCATCAAAGCTCTAAAATTGTGATAAGTTCCCTTCCAAATCTGGCCTTTCAAAGCTAGTTTCATTTCCGGTTCCTTATCAATGCCACCCATATACCAATCACCATGTTCCTTGTCAATCAAGTAAACATTAATATATCTCCACATCTGCTTAAACTTTCCATAGTAGTCCTGTTTATCTTTTGGGAAGTGCTCCGACATCAACAGTAAAGTATTCATTCCTTCTGCTTGTGCCCACCAGGTTTTTGAGTCCTTAATTATAGTTACACCAGGTTTGTCTTTGAAATAATAACCTTCATCGTAAAACCCTCCTAATTTGTAGTCGTATCCGAAATTAAGTGCATGATCCACCACGCTCTTGCCCTTTTGCAAAGTGGCGGAATGATCTTTTAAGCCGAGAATGAGTGAAGCTTCAATAAGCAGATATGCTGTTTCAATATCATGTCCAAACGAAACATGATCTAAACCACGATGTTTTAGGATGCTTTTATACGACGAATCTCGCGTTGAAACCGGTGTCCAATCAGTCTGGAAGAACAAATTAAGGTAACTCTGAGGAGTTGTAATTTTGTCGCGAACCAGATAAAACATTTCAAGCAGACGTTCGCGTAGTAAGGCGTTAGGCCAAACGGTGTACAACTCCGTAAAGGCTTCTAATAAATGAATAGAAGAATTTTGATCTTTATATCCTAGTTCCGCTGTACTGGGCGTGTTTGTGGTCCGTTTAATTGGAAAACCTTCTCTGCTTAAATGCTGAAAGTATCCCTTATTCTTAGTGTCGTGACTGTTTTTCTCTAGCCAGAAAAAAGTATTTTTTGCCAGATTGAGAGCGTTCGTATCTCCCGACGCCTGATAGTATGCGGAAAGTGCATAAATGGCAAAAGCATTTCCATAAGAATCTTTCGGAGATACAAACCTCTTTACATGGCCTTGCCGGTCAACTAACGTATAAAAGCCACCGTAGGTCTTATCCCACATTACATCTCTGAGAAATTTAACTCCCTGAGCTGCGTACTCTTTGTAGTCGGAATTTTTAAAGAAGATGGCAGCTTTAGAGTTTGACCATACATGCCTTGACTGGGTAACAATCATCTTATCCTGAGGCCCTAATGGCTCGAATTTATAGTTAAATGTGCTCAAAAACCCTCCATATACGGTGTCCACAGACTTTGGATACCACACCTCGATCAGATTTTTTCTCGCTGACAATTCCATATCAGCTGCGATAACAGAACGCTCCGTAATTTCATTCTCTATCGTGAATGAAATTACGGATAGGAGTAAAATGCCGAGTAGGTAATACTTCGTTGTAATTCTATGGGCCATTCGAATAAGCTGACAATGGTAAATTTATATTAGTATTTATTGTCAAATGCATTCTGACAAAAAATGTTTATTTTTAGATAAAAAAATATCGATTTAGAGACGAGACCTTTTTATAATTTGCAAGCTAACTAACCAACTTATTATGCAAGACCGATTTTTCGCAACTTTATTTATTTTAGCCTTTTTTAGTCCGCCTGTTAACGCACAGTCCCAACCTCAAAAAGGAATGGTGCTAAACAAACAGGAGTACCTGGAATATGAAGGAATAAATGTGATGTTAGCGCACGATTTTTATCCAGAAGGACATCAGGGGGGTGTTGGAATCATTCAAAACGGTATTCGGGTTGCAACTAACGGCGATATTCGTCTGGAACCTACACCAGGGCAATGGGCTCCAATTCCAAAAGTTGGCAAACGAATGGTTAATACGCATACCCAGGAGGTAAGTGTACGGATGGAATACCCTAATCCTGAAATTAACAGGAAAGGATTTAACCCGATTATTTATCCTAACCTTAACTTCGCATATAATATAAAGGTGCAGCCTGCAAGTAAGGGCTTTAAAATAACGGTCGACCTAGACAAAGCATTGCCTGACGAATGGATAGGAAAGGTAGGTTTCTTAATTGAGCTTTACCCTGGGGCTTTATTCGGCAAATCATATTATATGGATAAACAGTTTGGCATCTTCCCTCAACAAGCAGTGAACCAGGTTTATAAAGATAAAGATGGCGAAATGCAAGTGCGGCCTATAGCAGTTGGTAAAAGGCTGACGCTTGTGCCCGAATTGCCGTCCCAAACAATGTTAATCGAAAATTTGCACGGTGATAACCTGGAGTTGTTAGATGGCCGTGCAAATCATACAAACGGTTGGTTTGTAGTTCGCTCCCTAGTATCAAAAGGCGCCGCTAAAAATGCAATTGAATGGATCGTGACTCCAAATGCTATTACGGGTTGGAAGTCTGAACCGGTTGTGCAGGTTTCGCAGGTTGGTTATCATCCCCGACAGCAAAAAGTTGCCGTAATTGAACTTGATGCTAAGGAGACACAGTTGTTGCCAATTTCGCTTTTGCGGATAAATGAAAACGGAGGTTACGAGACTATCATTAAGAATGGCGGAAAAAAGTGGGGCAAATTTTTAAGATATAATTATCTTCAGTTTGAATTTTCTTCCGTTCAAAAGCCTGGCATGTACATAGTGCAGTATGGTAAATATACGTCTGAACCATTTCAGATAAGTAAAGACGTATTCAAATACAATGTTTGGCAGCCTACAGTCGACTATTTCCTGCCTGCTCAAATGTGTCACATGCGTATAAATGACCGCTATCGGGTATGGCATGGAGCCTGTCATTTGGATGATGCACGAATGGCGCCTTTAGACTCGAACCATTTCGATGGATACATTTCTGGGAGCTCCACACTCACTAAATACCAGCCGGGCGACCATGTTCCCAATTTAAATAAGGGTGGATGGCATGATGCCGGCGATTTCGACATACGGGTGGAGTCTCAGGCAGAAACTATTCATGGGCTTGCCCTGGCTTATGAAGAATTCAAAGTTGACTATGATAACACCACAATCGATCAAAGGAATTCAATCGTTGAGATTCAACGCCCAGATGGAAAACCTGATTTATTGCAGCAAATAGAACATGGCTTGCTTTCGGTTAATGAAGGCTATAAAACTCTAGGCAGGTTTTACCGCGGTATTATCGAACCAACTCTACGTCAGTATACACTATTAGGTGATGCTGCGAACATCACAGATAACCAGCCTTTTCTTGCCGGGCAAGGAGCTATGCATCCCGTGGGACTCTCCGGCTCAGCAGATGATAGGTGGATCTTTACGGAAGATAACCCTGGCAGAAGTTTGCGCGCCGCTACTGGTCTGGCAGCGGCTTCAAGAGTTATGAATGGCTACAACGATACTTTATCTAAAGAATGCCTTCAAATTGCCGAAGAAGTTTGGAGTAAAACTCAAGGAAACACCGATTCTAAAATAGGTTTGGCCGTTGAACTATTGATAACTACCGGGGATTCTAAATACTCCGCTTTTCTCATAGCCCATACCAATGAGATTGTTAAAGGCATAGATAATTTTGGTTGGTTAGTTGGGCGCACTGTAACATTGGTTAATGACGAGAATTACCGTTTATCAATTCGCTCGGCAGTTCAGGGATTGTTTAAGAAAGTAAAAGATCAGGGTGCTAAAACACCGTATGGAGTACCTTACGAACCAAGTATTTGGGGAGCGGGCTGGGGTATACAAAATTTCGGATACAAGCAGTATTTTTTACATTCCAGGTTTCCGGAAATCTTCCCAGCTGATTATATGCTTCACTCCCTCAATTTTATTCTGGGTACTCATCCGGGTTCTAATACTGAATCTTTCGTCTCTGGAGTGGGTGCTAAATCTGCCACTACTGCTTATGGATTTAATCGCGCCGATCGCTCTTATATCCCAGGCGGAATCATTTCAGGAACAGCTTTAATCAGGCCAGACTTTCCCGAATTATTAAAATGGCCATTCTTATGGCAGCAGACTGAGTATGTACTTGGAGGAGGAACTACTGACTATCTATTTCTGGTTTTAGCTGCAAATAAGGTCTTAAATCAGGAATTCTAATCCATAGCATATGACCACTGATGAAATTAATACTTTAAGAAGTTAAAGGTACGGACTATTCGATGAGAGATATGCTGAGGTCAATCGGGGTAGGAAGAAGATATGTAGCAACAATTCGCTTTTCTATTAAATTCCACATAAGTTTTACCCTTTACTTTCCTCTAAACTCAATAAAATTTAGAGTGATTGAATAACTTTTACCATATCACTTGGATCTTTTCCTAAACCTTCGCTTTGGCTTGCTACAACACCTTTAGTGTCAAGTACTGTTATTCCCGGCGAATGGGTAAAATCGCCATTGGGTTGCTTCTTGTATTTCACATCCAACAACATGGAAAGTTCCCTCACATCGTCCGGATTTCCATGTAATACCATCCAGTTTTTGCTTAGCTGCATTTGTTTCGAGAACGCTTTTAACTCCTTTGTATGATCCCTGTCTGAATCGAAAGATATCAGGACAAACACAACTTTGTCTTTTTTATCCGGTGGTAGTTTATCTTCAATTGCTTTTAAATCAGCAACAGTTTTAGGACATGAAAATGTGCAGCGGGTAAAAACCATCGATACCACAGGAATCTTACCCGATAGCTGACTCAATTGCAGGGTGTCGCCTTCCTGATTATCCCATTTTGCACTGGTCTGGTAAATAGACTCAGTGCTGTATTCCTCTACGCTCTGCGAGCTGAGGCTATCTTGTTTAGAAGAGTTCCCGCTTCCTGTACAAGCCTGAAGAAAGAGACTAATAACCAGGGCTATCCTTGCTGAATAAAAAGTTCGTTTTGTTTTCATCCTATTTATTATATATCCATTGCACATCTAAATCCCAGGTTACTTACCGTATATTTGGCTTTCAAACTGCCTCTGAAAGCATAGCGCATATAAGCCGCATAATTCTTATTATCAATAGCACCCAATCCTGCTGAAGCACAGAATAATTCACGATTTACAGCTGTATTGCTTCGCGAATCACCAGTCATGATAATGCTGTTGAAATCGAACAACCATTCCCATATCAGCCCATGCATGTCTGAAACATGGTAGGTATTATAAAAGGTTGACCCTACAGGTGGCAGAAAGGCTGGTGATGGTTTACTATACCATTGAAGGATAATTTTTTCAATTGGACGCTTATTGTTAACCGCGGGAGCGTTGCCCACATACTCCCATTCGTTTACCGTTGGCAAACGTTTACCTTTCCATTTGCTATAAGCATTGGCTGCAAACCAGGAAACATTAGTAACCGGACTATCTTTAAGCTTATTGTAATCAGCTCCGATATCAAAATCACTTTTCCAATGCTTTAGGTAAGAGGCATCAACATAGAGTTTAGAGGCTTTTGATTTTGACCATTGAGGATTAGATTTCACAAATGCCATGTACTGAGCGTTGGTCACTGCATTAATGTCCAAGTAAAAAGAGTTCACCTTTACCGTTTTAACGCCCTTTTCCGTAAAAAAAGGGGTGTACTGACCAGACTGGATTTTAACCATTCCAGCTGGATTGGCAGCATACACTAATGATATCGAAGCTGTTGTTAAACAGAAAATGAATAGCGTCCGTTTGATCATTTTCCTATCCTGCTTTTTTGCACATCAGCAGCCGTTACTAAGTTGCCTTTATTGCCCCAACTGTTTCGAACATAGGTTATGATGCTAGCTACCTCATCATCAGTTAACTGCATCTGAGGCATGACGCCATCATATTCTTTGCCGTTTACTTTAATCTTACCGGATAAACCATGCAAAGGAATTCCCACGCCTTTATCTTTACGTGCCATGAGATAATCTGATTTAGCCAAAGGTGGGAAAGCTCCCGCCAAACCTTCTCCTTGTTTTTGATGGCAAGCTGCACAATTTGTTTCATATAAGATTGCGCCATTTTTCATACGTTCTGGCATGGATTTTTCAGGTACCGCTACTGCCTTAGTAGCTTTTGTTATAGACTGTACTGCCGAACCTTCAGGCAGGTATACCACGTCCTTTTGTTTGCCTGAGTAAATATTATGGTCTTGCTTACCTGAAACTTTTATTTGTGCTAGAGCTCCCTTGTTAAAGGCCCTAAAAATAGAATGGTCTACTATAGTGAGTGAACCCGGCGTTTCGCATTTGAATTCAACTATCGTTGCTCCTCCGGCAGGTATCAAAGTGGTCGCTACGTTTTCATTAATTAAGCTTCCTCCCTCAATACGCACTTTATCAAATATTTCTCCGATTATATGGAAGGATGAGACCAGTCCCGGGCCGGCATTTCCTACATATAACCGTACGGTTTCGCCAACATTTACCTGTAAGGCATTGTCCCCCATTTGCGCCCCTACAGAACCGTTGAAAACTACATAATCGGGACGCTCATCAAATGCTTTTTCCATATCAAAAGAGGTCAGGCCAACCTGACCGAACTTGGCTTTCGTATAAAACTCACTTTGCATGATGTAGAATTCCTTATCTACTTTCGGCAAACCTTCCTTAGGCTCTACCAGGATTAGGCCATACATGCCATTGGCGATATGCATCCCTACTGGCGCCGTTGCACAGTGATATACAAAAATCCCTGGATTTAATGCCTTAAATGTGAACTGCGAAGTATGACCTGGTATGGTCATAGAAGATTCGGCACCGCCTCCGGGGCCGGTTACTGCATGTAAATCGATATTGTGTGGAAGCTTATTGTCAGGATGATTACTTAGGTGAAACTCTACTTCATCTCCTTCGCGCACCCGGATAAACTTGCCTGGAACTTTCCCTCCAAACGTCCAGAAGTTATATTCCACACCATCTGCCAAGCGCATAACTTTTTCCAGAACCTCAAGTTTTACAATTACCTTTTCGGGGTGCTTATAGTTACCTGAAGCGGGTACATGAGGAGCATCGGTAAGCTCAGCTTCGTAATGGCCTACAACTGAGTCGTCTTCTGTGTTTTTAGATCTGGGAGGTCCGCAGCTACTATAAATAATTAATACTATTGAGAGAAATGTAGTTAATTGTATTGATTTTAGATTCATAAAGGAAAGCTAGTTGGAATGTATAGTTTGTATTCTTGAGAGACGAAGTTTATGTCTTCTGTTTAGGTATATATGCTTCGATTTATTACAAGTCTAAACAAATACAATCAGCGCAATAAGAAGGCAAATCATATCTAAAGGTGATAAGAATCATTTTCAGGTTTCTGGCATTAGCTTTGAATAATTCGTAATTGAGACTCATACTCAGGGTCTTTTTATCACCGTATAAATAAATTAATGAGCCTTCATTTCGATTTGTGAATCTTGAAGATTCTCGAGATCGCCTGAGAATGGGGGCATATGGTGCAATTGATAAATATTAATAACTTAACTTATTACAAAAGACATTTAGGAACTACACGTATAAAAGCTAAAAATTTAAGAAGATTAAAACCTGTTTGACGAATGTTGATCCCTGAACATGGGGCTGGAATTGATGATAATTATTCTTATC
>NZ_MDFN01000023.1 GCF_001730525.1 Arcticibacter eurypsychrophilus | reverse complement strand
AATGATGTCTTTTATACCCTAAAATTAATCGTTAACTTCAGTCCTGAATAGTTAGGTTAAAAGTAATAAATAAGTGTAATCGCTACAATTTCGAAGCAAAGATATGCGTGCATTAAAAGATATCTATAGTTAGCACTGGTTGCAAGATGTACTCGTTCGCTGCATCTTCGAGTGATAGTATAAATTTAGGGATATCTGCAAGAACGAAATCTTCTTTTAGCGCAAAAAACTGGAATAGCTCAGAGTATTTCAGTGTAAAAGGTAAACCATAATAATTCATAAGGGCTTGTTCTGTTTCTACCAATTTTTAGCATCAGATCATTTAGTTCGTCACTTTAAGGGTTCTCCTGCAGTAGATGCCAGAGGTGCGCCCTTGCTATATAGTCCAATAATAATTCAGGAAATTCTTTATCATCCATTACGCTAAGGTATTTAAATTCAACGTATTTGCGTATAATGAAAATTGTTTATTATCGACAGTAATTAGGTGCTTAATTGTTCTTAGATTTCAGAAGATAAGGGTAAAAATAAATATGCCAATTTGGTCAATAAAAGGCAATCATAAAAGTTTTTGAAAACCAATTCCGCATTTAAAGCTTTATGTAATAAAGATTTATAAAGTATGGCTGATAATAATATTGGCATTTATGATGATCAGGATGATCAGAATAATGCAGATGAAACAACTAATTTGGACAAAGCTGAAGTAAATAAAGATGAGTCGGAAACAGAAGATACAGAGATTAAGGTCAATGCCCAACCGTTAACTACCCAAGGTGATGAGGCTGAAATTGAGAAATTCATGGCTGCAACTACAAACCTTTCGCTAGATCAATTAAAGAAAGAGGGCGGTCCACAAAGTAATGATGATACTGACGAAACAGCTGAGTGATTCTTAACCTTTGATCAAACAAATAATCAGTAAAAGCCAGCCTTAAGCTAGCACTTTTGATATTAGATCTTAAATCGATGTCGAGGTATTGACATGTGGTTTTGAAAATATTTGGGCGATGCTTTCATCTAAGTATTAACAGTTTATTGTGATTGGTAAGTGATAAGAGAGCAATATCAATGGGTTAAGGAATCGGGAAATGTTTTGTTCAACTATGGCAAGACAATATCTTCCAATGGTTTATTAATTGAAAACTCTTCGTTTGGGAGAGGTGGGAGTATAAAGAATTTATTGGTTCACATTGCGAATACGGATGAACTTTGGGTCATGGAATTCAATATTGCGTGAGAAAGCTTATTTTGTTTTTTTTAATGGCTAGTTCTTTTAGCATACTTGTGCGTCAAATTATGATTTCAATGTAAATTTGATACTTACCAACGTAACCGGCCTCCAGGCTATTATGAACCTTATAAACAATGCGCTTCTTTTTTCTTAACCTTATCTCTGTTAGCTCCGATTAGCCATGAACAATAACCCGCGTAGAAAGAGTGACATTCTGCTCAAGAGTGCTTTTGAAGAAGCTTTTCCCGATTTACTGCGCTTCTTTTATCCGGAAGCTGATCAAGTATTTGATTTGGATAAGGAATTTCAGGTGCTGGATAAGGAATTACGGGAGATCTTTCCTGAACGTGAGAAGAAAGGAGGAGCACGTGCCGCCGACTTGCTGGTTAAAGTATGTCTTTTGAAAGGGGGATTTGAATATATACTGGTACATGTAGAAATTGAAGGAGGGAACAAACCAGGCTTTGAGAAAAGGATGTTCCAATATCAATACAGGCTAACTGACCGCTTTGGAATTCCGGTGGAAGCATTAGCTGTATTTACTGGAGAAAGGAACCAACGGAGACCAGGCCAGTATCATGAAAAGCTAATTTTCACCGAGATCTTATTTAAGTATAAAGCCTATCAAATCTTTGATCATACTCATGAAGAACTACTGGGTATGGATAATCCATTTTCATTGATCATTCTGGCAGCACAGAAGGCCCTGCTTGAAGGGAAAATACCGGAAGAAGAATTAGGTGAAGAGCGGCTTACCATTGCCCGGACTTTAATAGAGAGTGGTAAATATAATCATGAAAAAATTGCACGTTTTATCATCTTTTTGAAAAATTTGGTCTATATAAAAGATCCGAAAATTAATCGTATTTTTGATATAGAAGTAGACACCTTAATGGGAAGGAGCAACGTTATGGGAATAATAGAAACAATAAACGAACTGAATAGGGAAGAAGGTTTTGAAATGGGTCTTGAAAAAGGTATAGAAAAAGGCTTATCTCAGAAAGAACTGGAGAAGAATATAGAGTTCACCAAAAACCTACTATCTTCAACAGATTTAAGCGTCTCAAAAATTGCTGGTCTGGTTGGTGTTACAGAAGATTTTGTTAGAGAAATCAGTAATAGCTTGAAAGACAAATAAATTACTTTTTCACTTCGCTAATTTTAACATCCCTACGGGACACCTGTTGAGTCATTACAATTTATTTTAACTGCTTTTCCCTCTGCAAAAGTTTTGTATCCAGTGATAAATTTATAAATGAATCTTAATTTATATTTCCATAAGTCTTGAAATTCCATTTTTTTAATAATTTTATTATTTAACGCAACCGCATGAAGTTTGGATGCTAGTTTATTATAAGCAACAATCTGCATTTCTTCGAGCAGTTCTTCAGCACATATTTTTCCTTCCAGAAACAGATGTTCGTAGATGAATTCGTAATAAGGTTCAGAACTCACATTCAAGCTTAATTCAGGAATAAGTTCTTCAGCAATTAAAGATTCTTCTATAGCTCGTTTGAGCAATTGTAAATCCGGATGCAATTTCACATAGAAAATTTATTAGCGTCACTCACAATCTTCTCTTTCTCTTATTGTACTAATGTACCTGTATTAAATTTGTTTACACTAATAGAAAATAGGTGATCATAAAAAGAGATTGTATTGGTGAGGTGATTTTATTAATAAACCGCTAATGATTTATTAATGCAAACTTAATATATGGTGCCTTACTTTATACTTTGTTATAACGATATGATGTTACACACTACAAAGAAGCGTTCGCTTAAATTACTTATCCTTTTATTTGCTGTAATTATGGGCTCTACCTGTAAAGCGCAGTTGCCTACTAATAATCCTAAAGCACCGAAGGTTCTTCTTCCTAATGGCTGGTCTTTAAGTCCCGCTGGTAAATCTTTGCCGCTTGGTGATCTTCCTCTGAATATGGTCTTGTCACACGATAAACAAATGCTTGCTGTCACCAACAATGGCCAAAGTGAGCAAGTGATTCAATTGATTGATCCTAAAAGTGAAAAGTTATTGGATGAGGTGTCTATTGCCAAGTCCTGGTATGGGATCCGTTTTGGTGATGATGATAAAAAGTTATATGTATCCGGTGGAAATGATAATATCATTTTGGTGTATGCTATTGCGGGTAGGAAAATCGGAAAAGCGGATACGCTTACTCTAGGTAAACCATGGCCGGTTAAAATTAGTCCAGCTGGATTAGATGTAAACAATAAGACCAATCGTTTATATACGGTTACCAAAGAGGATAGTGCGCTGTACGTTTTTGATTTGAAAACTAAAGCGGTCATTAAGAAAATAGACCTGCAACATGAAGCTTATTCTTGCCTGCTCAGTCCTGACAAGCTTAAATTATATATTTCACTATGGGGCGGCGCCAAGCTGTTGGTTTATAATACGGTAACCGGGAAAATTATAAATGAAATTTCTACGGGAAATCATCCAAATGAAATAGTTTGCAGCAAGAATGGAAAGTATGTTTACGTGGCCAATGCCAATGATAATTCGGTATCGGTTATTAGTGCCGCGTCGAATAAAGTGATCGAAACTATTTCTGCTACATTGTATCCGACAAAATTGACTGGATCGACTACCAATGGATTGGCCTTATCTTCTGATGAAAAAATACTTTACATCGCTAATGCGGACAATAACTGCTTGGCTGTATTCAATGTTTCCGTCCCGGGTAAAAGTGTCTCGAAAGGATTTATCCCTACGGGATGGTATCCAACGAATGTTAAAACGGTTGGCAATAAGATTTTGGTAGCCAATGGAAAGGGTTTCGCCTCTATGGCCAATCCGCAGGGGCCTCAGCCAATTAAGAAGACGGATAATAGTGGTTACCAGACGGGTATTACGGATAAAAAGAAGGTTCAGTATATCGGGGGACTTTTTAAAGGAACGCTTTCTATAATTGACGAGCCTTCGGATGCACGGTTAAATACTTACTCCAAACAGGTATATGCGAATACTCCTTTTAACGCTCAGGTTGAAAAAGTGGCTAAGGGTGAGGAAGGAAATCCTATCCCGATGAAAAAAGGTGATGTTTCTCCGATTAAACATGTTTTTTATATCATCAAAGAAAACCGTACGTATGACCAGGTTCTGGGGGATATGAAGGAAGGAAATGGTGATACGAGTTTATGTATTTTTCCGGAACGGGTAACTCCTAATCATCATGCATTGGCCAGACAGTTTGTTTTACTGGATAACTTTTATGTGGATGCGGAAGTGAGTGCTGATGGTCATAATTGGAGTATGGCTGCTTATGCCACTGATTATGTGGAAAAGACATGGCCAATTAGCTATGGTGGTAGGGGTGGTACCTATGATTATGAAGGAAGCAGAAAGATTGCTTATCCTAAAGATGGATTTATTTGGGATTACTGTAAGCGCGCTGGACTCAGCTATAGAACGTATGGGGAATTTGGAGAAAATGGAATGGCCAATATCAAAGCTCTGGAGGGCAGGGTATGTCCGGGTTATGATGGTTTTGATATGGATATTAAGGATGTAGACCGGATTAAAGTTTTTAAGCATGATTTTGATTCGCTGATAGCTATAAATCAGGTGCCGCAGTTTAATTCTCTCCGGATAGGGAATGATCATACCAGCGGACAGAAACTAGGAAAAATTAGTCCTATTGCTGCAGTTGCGGACAATGATCTTGCCTTAGGTCAGCTGATTGAATATATTTCTAACAGCTCTATTTGGAAGGAGACAGCGATTTTCGTTCTGGAAGATGATGCGCAGAACGGCCCGGATCATATTGATGCACACCGCTCTCCGGCTTTTGTAATCAGTCCTTATGTTAAAATGGGCTCGGTAAATCATACCATGTATTCTACTTCAGGAATTTTACGGACAATGGAACTGATTTTAGGTTTACCACCAATGAGTCAGTATGATGCCGCTGCTTTGCCACTTTTTAATTGTTTTGATAGCAAGCCTGATATGAAGTCATACCGTTCATTGGGTTCAAACATAGATTTGAATACCCTCAATATTGCCGTGAATACAAGTTCTAAAAGATCGGAATCGTTCAACTTTGCTAAAGAAGATGCAGCTCCGGATCTTGACCTGAATGAAGTAGTATGGAAATCGGTGAAAGGGGAGGACTCTGTGATGCCTGCTCCACGGAGAAGTGCATTTGTAAAGTTGGAACTGAAAAGTGACGATGACGAGGACTAATTAGCGAATCATACTTAACCTTTTATTACAATGAAAAACATCTTTTTAGCTGCATTGCTTCTTACTGTTGGAACCGCTTTTTCACAGCAATCCAAGGTCATTAATTCTTCAAATTTAATTTCTGGGGTACAGCAACCTTTCCTGTTTTCGGTGTCTTCATTAACTGAACCTGGTTGGAACATCAACTACTCGGGTAGTTATGGAAAAAATATTACAAATCCTTTTGGCTTTAATGGGGTAGACCAGCAGTTTGCTGTATCGGGCTATCTAGGCTCCCGCTTTACCTTATATGCCAAAGCTGGGATTGGTTTCAGTGAATCAGGGGGAGTACGCAGTTTACAACAGGTAGAGGTCATCCGGGACTTAATTGGAGGTGCTGGTAAAACACAGGGATTTAGGTTTGGAACGAGTCTGGGTGTAAGACGTGAGTGGACAAACGAGAATGTCGTTTTTAGTAGATTAACTGCGGCACTGGGTAATAAGTTATGGAACCTGGCAGGTAATGTGAGGATTGAAAAGGCCTTTGATAATAACAGGGATAACGTTGATTTGATTACAGCTGTTGGTTTTCATCATAAACTGGGTAAACAATTCTTTGCTGGCTTTGAAGCTGCAGGTGAAGATTTGGAAGGGTTCTGGGACAAAGAGGAGGCTGAAGGAGGTGCTAAGCTTTTTATCGGTCCATCGGTTAATATGGCCACTAAAGATTCGCACTTTTTGTTCTCGCTAGGTGGCGGACCGATTATCTATGCTACTTCGAGTACCCGCAACATTGACAGTGCACCAAGAGACTTTAATATTTCTAATAACGGTTATACTGTCCGGTTTATGGTAGGGTTTAAGTAATCATACTTCTTCATCTTCGAACAGATAGCCACTGTAAGCCAGCCCTTGGGCAACACTCCTAAAGTTATCTCCGGAATTTATGTTGAGGTGCGGAAAAGTTGTTTTGAAAAGATTCTGGACAGATACAACCATGGATGTTCCACCGGTAATGAAAAGGCTGTCAATATCTTTTGTATTTATTTGATTTACTGTCATGAATTCATTTAAATAGACGCGGATTTTGTTGATATCCTTTTCTATAATGGCATTGTACTCTGACAGGGAAACAACCTCATCAATTTCTATATCCCTGTTGGAATAACTGAATGCGGAACTCTGCTTACTTGAGAGATCAATCTTTGTCTTTTCAATGGACTGAAATACGGAATAACCGAGATTATGATCAATGAGTGTTATGAGATTTTTAAATTTACGGTTATTTTTGGAGAAATAATAGTAATCATCAATGTCTTTCCTGATCCTGCTGCCGTTGAAAAAGTTCATTTTATCCCAGGAACAGATATTGGCGAATAGTGAATTGGGAACGTTCAGGATCTTTCCTGGCGTGGCTTCATAGGGCGTGTCCTTACCAAAATAGGGGGTTCCTCTTTCCCACATAAAGGCGGAATCAAAACTATCTCCACCAATGTAAATCCCTCCTGTAGCGAGCAGATTGTTTTTGCGGTCAATGCTACCCACTTTTTCCGGGTCAAGTATCAGATAAGTAAAGTCTGTTGTACCTCCTCCAAGATCGGCTACCAATACATTCTCCTTTTTTTGGAGCGTCTTCTCGTATGCATAGGCTGCTCCTATGGGTTCAAACTGGAAACGGACATGTTTAAATCCGGCGAGTTGAGCGGCTTTAGTTAGCCTATTTTGTGCCAGGGTATCCTTTTGGGTGCTGTCATCATCAAAGAACACGGGACGGCCTATAACAACCTTCTGGGCTTCTTGTCCTGTCATTGCATCAGCTCTTGCTTTTAGCTCTTTCAGAATAATGGCTACCAGGTCGGATGCGTCATATGCTTTGTTTTGAATGCGTGTTTGGGTGAAGCTGCTTCTGGATAAGATCTGTTTGACTGATTTAATAAACCGTCCTTTCATGCCATCTTGCAGGTAGGCTGAGATGGCATTTTCTCCTACAACGTATTCTTCATCTCCTGTCGTGCTCCGGTCTTGTGGAAAGTAAATCAGGGATGGAATGATTAGGGTCGTGAGGATCTCTTGTTTCTCTTCATCGTAAATGGATAAAGCCGAATTTGTCGTTCCAAAATCTATTCCATACAAATATTTCTTCATGGCAAACGGGGATAATTATTCAGCGATGTATAAAATAGAATAACCGGGCGGCGAAAGTATAAAAAAAAACTGGAATTAACCTGATGGATTGGTTGAGAAATATATTTCTTCAAAGAGTATTTTTATTATGGAATGTGATTGATGTTGTCATCATAAGAATATAAAAAGAGACGTAGCTATCCTGCTTTTTAAACCTTAAAAATTCACCTTTAATATTTAATAAAATGGCAAAGTTAGATCTTTATAACCAAGAGTGGATTGACGTCGTATTTACTGGAAGGAACCAAGAGTATGGTGCTTATCAATTAAGGAAAAACAATAGTAGGATGACAAATCTGGCTATGTTCTCTGGAGCATTATTTTTTACTTTGATAATGAGTGCTCCGCTGATTTCCAGATATATTAATGGGGCAGAATCGAATAATGGAATTGTGCAACTGCCTTTAACTAATGTAACACTTATTACTGCTCCAGCGATTGATAAACTGGCCCCTCCTCCTCTTAAGGTAGTGGAGCCTACTCAGCCTAGGGTAAGTCAGATAAAGTTTCCTCCTCTGGTAGTGGTGCCTGCTAATCAGGTGAGCAATGTGGATCCACCTACTGTTGATGAGTTGAAGATTGCGGATCCTGGCCCTAAAACGGTTACGGGTAATCCTGATGCGGCCGTGCAGATTGATGGTCCTGTAGGTACATCTCCGGGAACCAAATCAGTCGTAATAGAAGATGAAACGGTACATCCTTTTGAAGAGTTGGAACAAATGCCGGAATATCCTGGTGGGTTGGCTAAATTCTATTCATACATCGGTAAGAATTATGTTTATCCTGCTTCAGCGAGGGAAAGTGAAGTTTCTGGGAGAATAGTTATGAGTTTCATTGTGGAAAAGGATGGTAGTCTTACGGATATAAAGGTGCTTAAAGATTTGGGTATGGGTACTGGAGAGGAAGCAACCAGACTCTTGAGAAAGACAATTAAATGGACCCCAGGGATTCAAAATGGTAGAGCGGTAAGGGTTCAGTATACACTGCCAATCATGTTGAATTTGGAAGGGCAGTAAATTATGCCATATAAAAAGGGATACTTTTGTGATATGAAAAACTTGAAATTTATATTGGCTGCCGGAGTGTTGGCCCTTTCATCTTGTAGTCAGACTACACGTTCAACGGATCGTGACAAAGTAGTGGCGGATTCAATAGCTCAAGAGATAAATGTTCTTACTGCACAAAAGGCTCTTTTTGCTAAAATGGAAATTAAGGATACGATTAAAATAGGTGATTTGGTTCAACTGAGATTCACTGTTTATAATAAGGCGGACAGCGTTATGCAATTTTGTAAATGGCATACTCCATTTGAACCTTTAATAAGTAAGTACTTGGATATTAAAAATGAAAGTGGGGAGGAAGTTTCTTATAAAGGTGCAATGGCTAAAAGGATGATGCCCCCTCCAGCAAGTAGTTATATGAAGTTAAATCCTCAGGATAGCGTTTCTATTGATGTTGATTTGTTAAAGGGTTATGCAATTGAAGGCGCAGGTAAATATACAATTAGCTATAACAGTCAAAATATGAGCGGATTAATGGTTAGAGACAGTATCTCATTTGTGTATATTAAATAATTCTTTTGGTGTTAATTGAGGGACAATAGAGTTCCTGCAATTGCTGAAACTAAGGCTATTATCAAAGCCGGAGTAAAGCCTTTTAATTCGAAATCATTAAAGAGTTTATCTGCTATTTTGATCATTACGGCTGTAACTATCAATCGTACAAAAAATGATAAGAAGCCAAGTGTCAGGATGTTTAGTGGAAAGCGGAGCAGCAATCCTATAGTCGCATTCAGGATACCAATAACAAAAGCAACCAGTACTGCCGTTCCAAAACTTTTAATCCTGATGCCTGGAAGCAAAGAGGAAAGTGTTAAAAGTATGCCTGCGTTAACTAATAATCCGATTATAAAATTCATGAACAATAATAATGTAAATAGTTTTTAATTCGGATTATTTTTTAAAAGTGTTTTTGATCTTTCTATAACCCTTCCTTAGGAAGGTCGTCCTTACCCGGGTCTGAAAAATGCTTTCTTTGTGTCCTGACAATGGCACTTAGCTGTTCATGTATACTGATAATGTCACCGATCAAGAAATAATCCCTTAAATTGTTCTTAATACTGGTGCGCATAATTCTTCTTACTGCATTCTTCTGCACCTCGCCGACTTCATTTATCCGGCCCAGAAAGTTTAAGGATAACAAGGCGAGTAACGCTCCTATAAGGAACAGAAAGTTCCATTCATGCAATGCAACAATGCGAACCAATTTGGAAGCCGTTGGACTGGTCCATTGAGCTGAAATAGACAGACTTCTTTGTGCAAAAAAGTCGGCTAATAATCCCCCCATCAATGGTCCTAAAGATGAAAACACAGCTGTGATAATATTTTTGACTGATAAATAGACAATCGCATCTTTTTTAGGAGCAAGCTTTAATCCTATATTGGTGAGGGATAAATTGATTCCTGCTGTAGAAATCCCACTGAATGCATGAATAATGACCAGTAAGCCAATGTTAGCGAAATGATGGGAGTAAATACCTACAAAACACCAGGCAATGATGCACAGTATATAAAGAGGGGCATTGATAGCTATAATACTCTTGTTACTGTAGCGGTCTGAAAAAGTGCCCCACATGTTTAAAGTCAGGATACTGAAGAGCTGACTAATTATGGAAAGTATGATGATGTAAGAGATGGGTAATCCTAATCCTTTCATCATAAACACCGTAAAAAAAGGTGTAGCTATATTTAAAGCAAATACCCATGCTGAATTGAAGACGAGTAAGTGGCGAAAATTAATGTTTTTGAGGGGGCGTTTGAAAAGGGATAGGATATCAGCATTAGTGAGGTAGGATTGTGGTTCTGGTGCATTGGATAAGATGATTCCACCAATGATGCCAATTATTCCGGCCAGGATGAAAAAGATGGAATAGGTTTTTAATTCATACTGTTGCTGATTCTTTTGTACATAGTCAAGTATTAGAGCTAAAATAATACTCAGTACTACATTTAAGATCTGCGTATATTTACTGCGGCGTGAGAAATACTTCCCTAACATGGCTTCGGGAACCATGTCTTTCATCCAGGAGTTCCAACTTGGTCCGGCTATAGATCCAAACAGGTAATGAAAGAAAAGGAAAAATAGAAGCAACTGAACGGGGCTGTCTGGAGACCACCAAACCATGCAACCGATTAAAAAGAGTGGAATCCTGGCGAGAAAGGCACAATAAACCGCAACAGCCCTTCTGTTATGATACTTACTAACCAGCCATATCGATATCAGCTGAAAAATATTGGTAAACATAGGCAAAGCCGCCAATATACCTATCTCTATGTTATTTGCACCTAATAGAAGTGCCATTGCAATTAAAAAGGCCCCACCAGTAAAAGCAGTCATTGCTTCTGCTGTAAGACCATCCCATATTACTATTCTTAACCCTTTGGTTATATCATTTTGCGTTAATATTTCTTTTGGTCTTAAATCCATAGAATGTAGATAATGAAGAATAGGTCTTAGCTAAGAAACATTCATTTATACTTTTTTTGGCAGAACTGTGATGTCAATTATGGAAACTTGCATTATGTATAAATTTATAAAAAAACGACCAGATTAGGATGGCTAATTGTCTTGTTTTTTAGATACTTACCAGTTTTGTTTGTATGAAGTGCGAGGCAGTTTTCGCTGGCACAGACTTTGTTGATTGTTAGGTAAGTAAATTAAGCATTTACCTAAAATTTAAGTATGGCTGAGAAAAGTAATGATAAAGATCCCTGCTGGGAAAAGTACGAGCAGGTAGGAACGAAAACTAAAAAAGGTAAAAAAGTACCAAATTGCGTCCCAAAGAAGGATTCAGGTACGAAGAAAAAGTGATTAAAATATTAACCCCTGTGATATTTATCACAACGATTAATATTTTAATCACTTACTTAGGAATTACTTTTCTATCATTTTGTACACGCGTGCATAGTCTACTTCCATCACCGCAGGGAAAACTGTTGGATCTACGCCATCTTTTCCACCCCAGTTTCCTCCTACAGCAACATTCAGCAGGATATGGAATTTTTTATCAAAAGGCCATGATGAAAAGCCTTTTCCATCATTTATAAAATTGAATATTTCCTGATCATCAATATATCCTCTAACGGCATAAGGGGTCCAATCTAATCGATAAATATGAAAGTCTGACATTGCTGTTGGTATCACTTTAGCATCACCCTTTTGCGTTCCAATCGCACCATTGTATGCATCTGTATGAACAGTGATATGTACATTATTAGGGTCATAACCGACATGTTCCATAATGTCAATTTCTCCGGATTTGGGCCAGTCGCCATAAGCGAAATCTGTTGGCAACATCCAGATGGCTGGCCATGTCCCTTTGCCTGCTGGTAGTTTAGCTTTAAATACAAACCTGCCATATAAAAAATCAGCTTTTCCTTTTGATACCATCCGGGCAGAAGTGTATTCCTTTCCATTAAATGATTCTTTTACGGCGTTTATCTTTAATGTACCGTTTGAAACTTCAGCGTTTTTTACTGAGTTGGTATAGTACTCCAGTTCATTATTTCCCCATCCGCTACCGCCAATATCATAGCCCCATTTAGTAGGATCCGGCTGGCCTGATGTTTCAAATTCATCTGCCCATAAAGGCGTGGTTTCAAATGTCCAATTTTTATCAACAGGTGTTTGAGAAGGTTTTTCAGGTAAGGGTTTAACTTCTGCCTTATTTGAACATGAAGTACTAATAAATAGAAAGCAATTTAACATGGTTATTAGAGACATACCTTTAGGGTTATTTGGTTTTAGAACAGGTTTCATTTTATTCAGGTTGTGCTAATTTATAGTATTAGCATCGTTAGAGCGTTTATAATTTGAGTGCAAATATAAATACTCTACAAACGGAACCGGATTTGACCGCTACAACAATACCTGAACTGGAATCTTAATTATGGATAAACAGTGAAAATTTGGTACTACATTACTACTACCCCTTAAGAATCATGTTGTATATTTGACTTAATAAATGCTGTTTTTATTAACCAATAAACCTATTAAGCATTTGGGATTTTAATTTATTGTTGCAATTAAGTAAGTTGCACATATTCTGTTTTTATTCTAATAACTAATTCAAACTATCAATCTTAAAATTAGTTCTGTATAATTTTACATGAGGTGTATCTATCTAATCATTGTTCTGTTTTCCTTTTCAAAGCTGTACGCTCAGAATCCTATAGGGATTCCACAAATAAATACTTATAGTAATCTGGATTATAAAGGGGGTACACAGAACTGGGATATCGACCAGGACAAGAATGGGATTCTGTACTTTGCAAATAATGAAGGCTTATTAAGTTTTGATGGAAGGCATTGGAAATTGTATGCTTTGCCACACCGCACCATAGTAAGATCTGTTAAAATAGATGCTGCTGGTAAAATATTTGTCGGTGCTCAGGATGAGTTGGGGTACTTCTTTCCTGATCAAAGCGGATCGCTTAAATTCCATTCTTTAAAAAACCGGATACCTGCTAAAGATCGTCAGTTTTCGGATGTTTGGGAGATCGTGATTATAATGGATGAGGTGTTCTTCCGTACGACAAATAAGCTGTTTCATTTAAAGGATGGGTTAATTAAAGTGTATAAACCTGAAAGTTCCTGGCAATTCATTGGTAAGGTTAATGGGAAGCTTTATGCGCAGGATATGAAAAAAGGCTTGATTGTTTTTGAAAATAACAGCTGGCAGCCAACCGTATTCAAAGCAAATCCCATCCATGATTACATTACATCTATCTTAAATTATAGTACTGATACACTTCTGGTGACTACTTTGAAAAGTGGATTATATTTGATGGGCAAAAACTTTTTTATTCGAAAGGAGAGTCTTTATAATCAAACCTTTAAAAATAACCGTCTTTACAAAGCGATTACCGTTAACAACAATTTGTTTGCAGTTGCTACGTCTTCTGCGGGTTGTTATATCATGGATAAAAAAGGAGGAATTATACAGCAATTTTCATCAATAGAAGGCTTGTACAAAAATAATTTAAGAAGCATTTTCATGGATAAAAACCGCAATCTGTGGTTAGGACTTGATGATGGTATCAACTTTATTGCGTTTAATAATGCTATTAAATATATCTATCCGGATAAGGAAAAACAAACCAGTAGTTATTGTTCATTAATATTTAATAATTCCTTGTACGTAGGTACATCTAATGGTTTGTTTTACAATAGTTTACAAGTAAATAATAAGGACTTAAGTTTCTCCAGGCAGGATTTTAAACAAGTTGCAAATACCACAGGCCAGGTGTGGAACATGAGCGAAGTAAATAATAAACTACTCCTTGGTCATGAGGATGGTGCTTTTGTGATTGAAAACAACAACGCAAAACAGTTATATGGATCTCCCGGAACCTGGCTATTTGAACCGCTATCAACCAGTGGCCCTTCCTCAAGTATAATAGCAGGAACCTACACCGGTTTACAATCTATTGATTTCAGTAATAACCAGTTTATTAATAAAGGTCAGGTTAAGGGCCTTAATGAACCTTTGCGTTTTCTTATCGCCGACAAAGGTGTATTATGGGCCTCGCATCCTTATAGAGGCGTTTACAGAATGAAATTATCTTCCGGCAGGAAGAGGATAACCGAGACTAAATTGTTTACAGATAAAGATGGATTACCATCATCTTTAGGAAATTACGTAGCAAAGATTAAAAATAGAATTGTAATAGCAACAACAAAGGGTATTTATGAATTCAATGATAAAACGCAGCGGTTTGCTCCATCCACCTTTCTTGGTCTTATTTTTAAAGATAATGTTTATCATTATCTGAAGGAAGACAAAGTGGGTAACATTTGGTTTGTCAGCTACAAGAGGGCAGGTGTTGTTGACTTTAAAAAGCCTTCTGGAAATAAGAAATACACCATCGTCTTCTTTCCTGAATTAAATGCACAGGTACTAGCAGGTTTTGAAAATATATATCCATTTGATGAAGAGAATGTATTTATTGGAGCTACCCGTGGGCTGATACATATCAACTATAAAAAGTACATCCAGAATATAAAGCCTATAAATGTTACCCTTTCGCTGATTAAGGTTTCAGGTAGGAAAGACAGCATCATTTATGGAGGTTATTTTTTAGCGGATAATAAAATACAGTCGCAGCAAAATGCTAAAGAGAGTGTAGAATTGACGCATGAAAATAATTCGCTGCATCTCGAATACTCCTCTGCCTTATATGAGCAGCAAAATATTATAGAGTTTAGTTATCAACTGAGTGGGTTTGATCGTGATTGGTCGGAATGGAACTCTAAAAGCGAAAAAGATTACACCAATCTTCCGCGAGGTAACTACATTTTTAAGGTGAAGGCCAGGAATAATCTGGGTAACGAATCCAAGACTGTTACTTATAGCTTTTCTATATTACCTGCCTGGTATGAATCTTATTGGATCTATCTATGTTATTTTTTGGTTGTAATAGGAATATTCAACTTGTTAAGCCAATGGCAGAAAAGGAAACATGCTAAGGAACAAGAGTATCTTAAATACCAGTATCAGGTTAAAATTGAGCGGAATGAAAATGAAATAGTCAGGTTGAAAAATGAAAAGCTGGAGGCAGAGGTGAACTTTAAAAACAAAGAATTGGCCACGACAAGTATGCACCTTATCCAGAATAATAAATTGATATCAAAAATTAAGGAGGAATTAGCCCCTCTTTTAAAGGATGAGGAAAATGGTGCGGAGGAACTTAAAAAAGCAATTCGCCTATTGAATGAAGCGGAAAAAAGTACTGCTGATTGGGAACAGTTTGCCATACATTTTGATCATGTTCATTCAAATTTCATCAGTAAATTAAAAGCCAGGTTCCCTAACCTGAGTTCAAATGACTTAAAACTTTGTGCCTACCTGAAGATAAATTTATCGTCAAAGGAGATGGCTCAGTTAATGAGCATCACGATCCGTGCTGTTGAAGTGAGCCGGTATAGGTTGAGAAAGAAGTTGCAGATTTCCTCCGATACCAATTTATTCGACTATCTCTTACAGGTTACCAGCCAGGATTGAGCTGTTGAATTAATATTTCACCCTGTTATTTTGTTGATTTATTTGATTAATTGGTGATGATATTTATGTAATAGTGTGCATGTTTCGTTTGATGATAACACTTCTAGCACAACCTCTATAAATCATTCCTTTTTTTAAAATTTCGATATAGATTTACATACCAGTTAGAAACAGTAGGTGGTTGTTAAGTAAAAAATAGAATTTATGTTCAAATTTTATATGTATTGTTCGTTGAGCTTAATTTTATTAAGTTCATGTTCGCCTAGAAGGAATCTGGTTTATTTTAGTGATCTAACTGGAAAATCAGGAGAAAGTCAGGTAATTACTAACGATATAGAGCCTAAAATTCAAACCAATGATTTATTGAGTATAACGATTAATACATTAAGTACTGAATCAAATGTTTTGTTTGCTGTAAATTCGAATAACATGAATAAAAACGGTTATTCTGAGAAAGAAGGATTTCGTGTTAATAAACTAGGCAATGTAAACTTGCCGGTTGCAGGGAACATTCACCTTCAGGGATTAACGATTGAGGAAGCACAGCAAACGGTGATAAAAAGTTTGAATAACTATGTCAAAGATCCAATTGTAAATATTCAGTTCCTGAACTTTAGAGTAACGGTAATCGGAGAGGTGAATCATCCTTCGACTTTTACCATGACCAATGAGAAGATGAATGTTTTAGAGGCTCTGGGTATGGCGGGTGATATGACTGCTTACGGTAAAAGAGAAAATGTTTTATTAGTCAGAGAGATTGAGGGTAAACGTACAATTATTCGCATGAACCTAAACAAGGGTGATATTCTTAATTCACCCTACTTCTACTTGAAACAGAATGATATCGTATATGTAGAGCCGGATAAAGCAAAAGCAATAGATATTAGTCCTAATAATCGCCTTATGCCGCTTGTTATAGCGACTATTTCTGCAGTAGCGGTATTGGCGACCACTTTTCTTAATCGATAAACAAACAATAAGTAAATAGTTGACACCGTGGCTTTAATCAATCAAAAACAACAACAAGCTTATCAAGTAAAAAATAATTTACTTGAAACTTCAATGAGGTATCTTAAAAACTGGTACGTTTTTGTTTTATGTATAGGTATGAGCTTAGGAGCCGCTTACGCTTATCTGGCTTATTCTACACCGCAATATAAAGTTAGTAGTACTTTGTTGATACAGGACGATGTAAAAGGTGATGCAGGGGGCAAAGGAACTGCATTCAGTGATCTTAATATGTTTCATATATCTAAAACAGTGGATAATGAAATGGAGGTTTTACGTTCAAGGGACTTGATTTTTAATGTACTTAAAAGCTTGTCTATGGATATCCATTATATGGTAGAAGGGAAAATAAAGGATAAGGAATTATATGGCAAATCATTGCCGGTTCGCGTTGTGGTATATAAGTTGAATCCTGGCGCTTATGCTCAAATTCTGAAACTGGTTATTAAAGACAACTCTAGTTTTACTCTTGAAAGTAAAGGGAGAAGAGTGCTTTACAGATTTGATCAACTTATAAAAACGAATGATTACCTGGTTAAAATAGAAAAGGGTCCTTCTTTCAGTGCTAATTTTTCACCAGTGATTATTCAGTTTAAGGATTTGTATAGAATGGCCGAAGCATATAGCCTTTCCGGGCTTACCGTGTTGCCTATTGCCAAGGATGCAAATACGATTGTGCTAAGTCTCCTGGATCCGATTCCTCAAAGAGGGGTAGATATTCTGAACAAGCTGATTGAGAATTATAACAGGGAGAATGTGAATACTAAAAATATCATGGCGGGTAATACGATCCGCTTCATTGATAACAGGTTGAAGTATCTCACTAATGACTTGTCGGTAGTAGAAGGTGATGTAGAAAAGTATAAAAGGTTGAATAGGGTAACTGATATTAATGCCGATGCGCAAATAAATCTTCAGAATTCGGGTAATTACGACCAGCAGCTTTCAACATCGAGTGTTCAATTGAATTTAATAAGGTCTCTGGAAAGGTATCTTGGTCAGGCTGATGGAAGGTATCAGTTGGTACCTAGTACTCTTGGTTTAAAGGATCAGACATTGAGTAATTTGATTGACAAGTATAACGATCTTCAAGTGGAAAGACAGCGTTTGATGCGTTACAACCGGCCTAATAATCCACTTGTTTTAAACATTAACGACCAGTTGGCCGGACTTAAAAGTAATATAAAAGAAAACTTAAAAAATGTACGAAGAGGCCTGACATTAGAGCGCAATAGTTTACAGTCTAAATCTTCTCAATATGAGTCAGTTATCAGGAACGTTCCTGGTATTGAAAGGGGCTTACAGGAGCGAAGCAGAGAACAAAGTGTAAAGGTGAGTTTATATCAGTACTTATTACAGAAAAGAGAAGAAACGGCATTGTCTTTATCTTCAACGATACCTACCTCTCAAATTATAGACCGGCCAGCATACAATACTGCTCCCGCTAAACCTAAAACAACATTAATTTACATCTGCTCTCTTTTAGGCGGATTTTTATTGCCCTTCTCCATTCTATATGTGAAGGATAAATTGAATACAAAAGTGCAGGACATAAGTGATGTGGAGCTCTCTTTTGGAACGCGGATTCTCGGGGAATTGAGTCATAATGAAGAACGTAAGACTAGTATTGTCGTTCAAAAAGGTAGCCGTACTACGATATCCGAATTGTTCCGCTACATCAGGTCAAACCTGGGATTAATGAATGATACTGTTCAGAATCAGGTACTGCTGATTACTTCAGGAATGAAAGGGGAAGGGAAGACTTTCTTTTGTATCAATCTGGGTATCACGTTAGCAATGGTAGACAAAAAGGTGGTCATTTTGGAATTTGATCTTCGTAAGCCTGATTTATTAAAGGATATGAATATTAAACAGGAAAAGGGATTGACTGATTACCTGATTGATCCTGATATAGAGCTGAATCAAGTAATTAAACCTTCTAATATTGCTCCTAACCTATATGTAATAGGATGTGGAACGCTACCCGATAATCCATCTGAATTACTTATGAGTTACAAGATTGGACTTCTGTTTGAAAAATTAAGAAAAGAGTTTGATTATATTATTGTGGATACTTCACCTGTTGGGCAGGTAGCGGATGCCTTTAGCATTGCGCCATATACGGATGCCGGCATTTATCTGATCAGATATAACTATACAGAAAAAATGCAATTGGGGATTCTAGAGGATATTTCTGAAAACAAAAAACTCAAGAATTTAATGCTTGTGTTTAATGATGCCAAGAAGGAAAACCGTAAAGCATATGTATATGGAGGGTATGGGTTACAGGAAATGAAAGCTTAAATTTTATATAATTTGTTGTTCTATACAGTTTTAAATATTTAACCAATTTACAATATAATAAACCAGTCAAATATATTAAATACATCAAATCTACTCTACAATTGATATCGAATTGATCTTAAAAGATTAATGAAGGTGTGTTATAAACCAATGTGTTCTGATTTTATAAAAAATCAAATTTCTAAAGCTTTATTTAAAAGCATTTCAAAAGCAATCATGGGAGTGAGTTAGCGAAGCTATGTTTGCCTTACAGAGAAATTTAAATCCTACCTATTCAATCATTTTATGGAAACCCGAACATTTTTAGACACTGAAATCAAACGGAAATGGTTTGTGATTTACACCCGTGCGCGATGGGAAAAGAAAGTGGATCAGCTGTTGAAACAGCAAGGCATCGATTCTTTTTGCCCTTTAAGAACGGTTAAGAGTCAATGGTCAGACAGGACAAAAATGGTAGAATTACCCCTGTTCAGTTCCTATGTATTCGTGCATGTCAATTTGAAAGAGGAGTTGGCTGTACGACAAACTTATGGGGTACTCAATTTTATTTATTACATGGGTAAGCCTGCGATAATCCGGGATAAGGAGGTCAATAAAATCAAAGAACTACTGATGACACATCCTGATGCAGAAGTAGTAAGTTATAATACTGTTTCAGTAGGAGACAAAGTACTGTTAAAACAAGGAATATTCAGTAATCATGAGGGCAAGGTGATTAAGATTTGCGGCAAAACAGTACTCATGTTATTCGATAATCTGGAATGTGCTATGGTTACCAGAATCTCCGTTTCAGATCTTTGTCTGGTTCCTGCATGTTAAAAATAGATTTACCTAAGAAATAATAAGTTCATACTGCACCTCTTCCAATAATTATGACACGTTTAAAAGAATTGGATGTTTTGAGAGGTTTTGCCGCTCTGAATGTGGTGTTATTTCATTATACAAGCCGGTTCAGGGAAATTTATGGACACAATTATCCGGTTAAGTACGACTGGATCTATGGCCATTATGGTGTTGAACTCTTTTTTGTAATTAGCGGATTTGTTATTTACATGACTTTGCAAAAGGTGAACAATGTGAAAGAGTTTGCGTTTAAGCGATTTACCCGATTATACCCTACCTATTGGATTTGTTTACTCATTACCCTCTCTATCATTTCTTTATGGAAGCAGCCTGGAAAAGAAGGCTTTACGGTTTATGAAATAATAATGAATTTGAGTATGATTCAGGGCGTATTTGAAGTGCGAAATATAGATGGAGCCTATTGGTCACTTTTACCAGAATTGTTTTTCTATACGGCCATGGCCTTTATCTATTATTTGGGCTGGCTTCCTAAAGTTAAAGTACTTGCCTTAACATGGCTTTTATTGATGTTGTTAAATCGACAGGGTCTATTTCCTTTTGGCGCTTATTTCTTAAATTTTAAATATGGTATGTTCTTTCTTGCTGGAATATTGTTTTATAACCTGAAATTCAATAATGGAGGATTTACTGATCATTTACTAATCGCCGCTTGTTTAGGTACTGGGATCTGGATACATCAAAGTGCTGGATGTATTTATGCATTTACCGGTATTTTCTTCCTCTTTTATTTGTTCGTTTATAATAAGCTAAAGGTTTTGAATATTAGGCCACTCGTATTCCTGGGGTATGTTTCTTATCCGCTGTATCTGCTTCATCAAAATATTGGTTTCATCTTGATGAAGACGTTGAAACTATATATTTCAAATGAGTTTGTGGTGATCTTTTTGTGTGTTGTCATACTGATTGGAATTGCTTGGCTGGTGGCAAGATACCTGGAAAAACCTATCCTATACTTTTTAAGAAATCTGCAATATTCTAGGAAACAGTATCCTGATAAAGTAGTAGAATCCCTAATTCAATAATCCCGATTAGTTAAGCTTTATGAGCAGTTTAAGGAAAACAACAGTCTCAGGATTGGTATGGACTTTTAGTCAGCAGTTTGGAGTTCAGCTAATTAGTTTTGGTATTACGATCATTCTTGCCAGACTATTAGCACCATCAGAATTTGGTTTAATTGCGATGCTAACCGTTTTTATGGCGGCAGGAAGTGTTTTAGTGGATGGTGGTCTTTCTTCCTCTTTAATCCGGTCTGATGCAGTTACTCAACGAGATTACTCAACCGTGTTCTTCTTCAACTTAGGAGGAAGTATAGTCATTTATGCCTTGGTTTATTCACTGGCACCCTATATTGCACACTTTTATAAACAGGAAATCTTGATATCTGTGATTAGGGTATATGCAATCGTATTTGTTATGAATGCATTTTATGAAATTCAAAACGCCAGGCTAACGAAGGCTATGAATTTTAAAATCCAAACAATCATACAAATTCCTGCTGTTTTGGCCGGCGGACTATTAGGTGTTATAATGGCCATGCAGGGTTATGGCGTTTGGAGCTTGGTATGGATGAATATCCTGCAATCTTTTTTGATTACTGTTTTTCATTGGGTACTATCGGGTTGGCGACCCTCGCTGATCTTCGATAAGTCAAGCTTTAAGACTCATTTCAACTTTGGCTATAAAATGACTTTATCCGGCCTTCTTGAAATTCTATACAAGAATATATATGTGCTTATTATAGGTAAGAACTATTCGGCTACACAACTGGGTTATTATTCCCGGGCAGATTCACTTAGCCAGCTCCCTACAGGTAATATAGCTACTGCGATGAACAAAGTAACCTATCCCATGTTTGCATCCATCTCACAGGATAACATCAGGTTAAAGGTGGTATATAAAAAACTGATGCAGCAAGTGATCTTTTGGAATGCAGCATGTCTGGTTTTGTTATATGTAATTGCGGAGCCCCTTTTCAGGTTCCTTATTACCGACAGATGGTTGCCGGCAGTGCCTTATTTTAAAATCCTGTGTATTGCTGGAATACTTTATCCGCTCCATGCTTATAATCTTAATATTCTGAAGGTAAAGGGCAGGAGTGACCTTCTTTTAAAATTGGAGGGTATTAAAAAAACGATCAGTATAGCAGGTATTTTTTGTGTGATACCCTTTGGAATCTATGGCTTACTTTATTTTCAGCTTTTATTCAACGTAGTGGCTTGTTACATCAATTCTTTTTACAGTGGTAAAATGATTAATTATCCGGTTAAGGAACAGCTTAAAGATATTCTTCCAACCTTAATTCTGTCAGCCGCTACCGGTATTGTATGTCATTTTTTAGATATTTTTCTACAACATAATTTACATCTTCCTGATCTGGGAAGACTCCTTATTGACTCATTTACCTTCTTTACTGTTTACCTGGGCTTTAGTCACCTGGCCCAACTTGATGCTATATACGATTTTAAACAACTAATCTTAAGAAGATGATACCAGTTACAAAACCCTTTCTTCCTAAAGTAAAAGAATACGATGATTATGTAAATAGCATTTGGGAACGTCAATGGCTCACCAATAATGGCCCATTGGTCAATGAATTGGAGCTAAAATTGAAGGAGTACCTCGATGTGAAACATTTACTCTATGTGTCGAATGGTACGATGGCTCTTCAGCTAGCGATAAAAGCCCTGGGATTGACTGGTGAGATTATCACCACTCCATTTTCTTTTGTAGCGACTACCAGCAGTATAGTGTGGCAGGGATGCAAACCGGTCTTTACTGATATAGATCCGGAGACTTTTAATATTGATCCTCGAAAAATAGAAGAAGCGATTACACCGGAAACATCCGCTATAGTGGCTACTCATGTATTTGGTAATCCATGTGATATTGATGCTATCCAAGCTATAGCATCAAGGCATAATCTAAAAGTGATTTATGATGCGGCGCATTGTTTTGGTACCAAGTATAAGAACAGGTCGGTGTATGAATATGGAGATATCAGTACCACTAGTTTTCATGCTACCAAGTTGTTTCATAGTATAGAAGGGGGGGCTGTGTTTACTCAATGTCCTGAGTTATTAAGGAAAATGGCTTTTATGCGAAATTTCGGACATAATGGGCCTAACGAGTTTACAGAGTTAGGCATCAATGCTAAAAATTCAGAGTTCCATGCTGCTATGGGTCTATGTAACTTAAAACATGTGGATGAAATATTGGAAAAAAGGAAAAAGCTGTCTTCGTATTATTGGCAAAAGTTACAATATCTGCAGGCAAAGTATCCCCGACTTAATAAGGATCAGGATTACAACTATGCCTATTTTCCGGTACTTTTTGATTCAAAGGAGCTGATGCAGCAGTGTTTAACCGCTTTAGAGGGAGAAAAGATTTATTGCCGCCGCTATTTCTATCCTTCATTGGCATCTTTACCTTATGTGAATTATACTTTTTTGCCTGTTTGTGAGTCTGTTGTGGAAAGGATCCTCTGTTTGCCTCTTTATCATACACTAACGTTTTCTGACCTGGATCTGATTACAAGAATAATACTAAGGGTTCAAAATTATTTACCTGATCAAACTTTGAAGGAAGAAGTTCCGATCGCTATTGCACAAGAGATAGTCAGAATGATGGATACTGTAAACGGAAAAGTTTAATGAATACGGTGACCCTTTTGTTGTCGTAAAGAAAATAAAATGAAGAATTTTGAAATAATGATGAGTATATGTTGTATCTCATATAATCATGAAAAATACATCAAACAAGCATTAGATAGTTTTCTAATGCAAACTACCAATTTTAAGTTTGAAATAATAATTGGTGAAGATTGCTCTACCGACCAGACCAGAGCGATTATAGAATCTTATTCCCGCAGATATCCTGATGTAATTCATCTTTTAGTTAGCGATAGCAATGTAGGAGCAATAAAAAACCAGGTGAGGGTAATTAATAAAGCAAAAGGGAAATATATTGCGATGTGTGATGGGGATGATTATTGGAGTGATCCATTGAAGTTACAAAAACAGGTCGATTTTATGGAGAGCCATCCCCAACATGTTATTTGCTGCCATTATACCAAAGTGATAGATGAGCAAGGGAAGCTTGTTTACATAAATAAAAAACCGGAAGTACTGGAGTTTTCTTTTGATGATGTTTTACTGGGGAAAAAGGAAGAAACAAGAATCTGTTCCCTGGTAGTTAGGAATAATGGATGGGTTAAACAAATTGGTGCTGAAGATTGGTATTATAAAACATTTGGAACTGACACACTTTTTAAACTGTATATCATGGCCTGGACAAATGGAAAGATCTACGTATTACCTGATGTGATGGCTGTGTATCGTTTACATCGGGGAGGTATATGGAGCCTGATAGATGGGAAAGTTAGAAAGGGCAGAATGATCAGTGACTTTAATGTAATAATCAACAACTTTCGTTATTCATCCATATCTAAAAAGGAGTTGCTAAAAATGTACATATCCCGGTATCTGCTATTTGATATGAGGAATTTAAATATTTCTAAGGCATACCATACATTGACCAAGCTAATCTAGTATAATAGATTCTTGATTTTAATCCTCAAAAGTAAAAATGAAAGGCAAGCTGTTTTTTGTGATCAATACGTTACAAGGTGGTGGAGCAGAGCGTGTGGTAAGTACTCTTGCAGGTTATTTACAGCAACGTAATTATGCTGTTCATATCATTTGCCTCAACTATGCTGAATCATCCTATACAATCCCTCAGGAAATTAAAGTCATTTATTTAATAGATCGAAGGGCAAACAGTGTGTTTTACAGGTTGTATTATGCGGCACTTACTGGTTGTAAATTAGTAAACCTTTTAATTACTGAAAAACCAATAATTGTGATTTCTTTCATGACCAGTGCTAATCTGTGGACAGGAATTACCTGCCTTTTGACACGCACTCCTTATATTGTATCAGAACGAACAACTCCTGATCATACGCTTAACCAATTTGGAAGTTTTCTTAAATGGATCACTTTTGTCATTTACAGTAAGGCTAAAGCTGTAGTGCTTCCTTCCAGAGGGATTGCATTGGCATTGAAAAAGATTAAAGCATTTCAGCATCTTATTAATTTAGTAGTCATAAAAAATCCGGTTACTATTTTTACCTCTTTTTCTAATCAAAGAGTTCATTCCTCAAAATTTATATTAGGGGTCGGCCGATTATCATACGAAAAAGGCTTTGACCAGTTAATTGAGGCTTATGCAAGTATAAAGTCAACCGATACCGATTTGCTGATCGCTGGGGAAGGGATAGAATTAGAAGCGCTTCGGAAACAAGTTGATTCGCTTCAATTAGGTTCCAGCGTGCAATTGATAGGTTCAAAGACAAATCTACAAGATTATTATCATCAGGCAGAAGTGTTTGTCCTTCCTTCAAGAGAAGAAGGTTATCCGAATGCTTTGATTGAAGCGATGAGTATAGGTTGCCCCAGTATCGCAATGGACTGTGAATTTGGCCCATCAGAAATTATCAATCATGGCAAGAACGGTTTGTTGATTCAAAATAAGAGTATAAAAAAAATGTCAGAATCTATTTTTAAGGTACTATCTGACCCTGTTCTGAAAGCTAAATTAGCTGTTAATGCCCGATTAATTAATCAAACCAATGCGCTGGATGTTATTTCCGCTAAATGGGAAAAAATAATCGAGGATCTATAATTATAATTAAATGCAAATTTTTCTAATCTGTTTAAAACTTGTATAGCAGATTGGTTTTCTTCAACTATTTGATTTTAATATCAAGTTACCGAGAGAATACTGATCATGAGTACAGTATCAAGTATTGTGGAATTTACAAAAATCAACCCTATGAATATTCCCTTTTCTCCACCATTTATTGATCAATCCGTGATTGATCAGGTAGTTGATACGCTCCATTCAAAATGGATCACATCGGGCCCTAAAGTTAAGGCCTTAGAAATAGAAATTATGAATTTGACCGGTTCTAAGGCAGCGGTATGTGTAAATTCCTGGACTTCAGGAGCAATCATGATGTTAAAATGGTTTGGTGTGAAAGAAGGAGATGAGGTAATTGTTCCTGCTTATTCTTATTGTGCGACTGCTTTATGCGTTTTGAATTGCGGAGCAACACCTGTAATGGTGGATGTACTGGACGATTTTACAATAGATCCCAAAAAGATAAGAAAAGCCATAACAAGTAAAACGAAGGCAATTTTAGCTGTCGATATTGCAGGTTGGCCTTGTCACTATGATAGTATCAATAAACTGATTAGAGACCCTGATATTAATAAACTATTCGTTCCGGAGTCTGAAAAACAAGCAGCTATGGGCAGAATAATATTGATTGCTGATGCTGCTCATTCCATTGGAGCTACCTATAAAGGCGTTCCTTCTGCTCAAAAAAGTGATATTGCTATTTTTTCTTTCCATGCCGTGAAAAATATTACAACTGCTGAGGGTGGATGCATCTGTCTGAATCTTCCTGTAATCTTTAATAATAAAGAGGAGTATAATTTTTTAAAGATCTTTTCGCTCAACGGACAAAATAGAGACGCCTTTGCTAAAGCAATGGGTGCCAGCTGGAGATACGATATTTTGTTTAAAGGGCTAAAGATCAATATGCCTGACATTTGTGCGGCAGTGGGGCTCGCTCAGATTAGGCAATATCCAACACTTTTATTGCCGCTCCGGAAAAAAATTGCCATGAAGTATTGCCGCTTGTTTAGCATGTTTCCCTGGTTTATTCCTCCTGCATTGAAAGATCGGAGTAGAGAATCCTCTTATCATTTGTTTCCCTTACGGGTTAAAGGTATTACCGAAGCCGAAAGGGATCAAATTATCGACTTCTTATTAAGTAAAGGCATAGTAGTTAATGTGCATTTTATCCCAATGCCCATGCTTACTTACTTTAAAAGCATTGGATATGATATTGAACATTATCCGAATAGCTACAAGCAATATTCCTGCGAAATATCACTGCCCATATATCCACAATTAACGGATGTGGAGGTTGATTATATCATAGAAAATACGATAGAAGCAGTTCAATTGCACACGGTGAATAGTGATTTAATACAAATTGCATCTTAATTAAAAGTCATGAGTAGTAAAAGGATTTTTGATGTACTGGTATCGTTGTTAGGAATCATATTGCTGATCCCTTTATTTTTGCTGGTATCGATCTGTATCATGATAAATTCAAAGGGAGGAGTCCTGTACCGTCAAACCAGAATTGGACGCAATAGTGCCGCTTTCAGCTTATTAAAATTCAGGACTATGCGAATAGGTGCTGATCAGACAGGAGAGTTGACAATCGGATTTCGTGATAGTAGAATTACCCCATGCGGTTATTTTTTAAGAAAATATAAGATTGATGAACTGCCCCAATTATTTAATATTTTAACCGGAGAAATGAGCTTTGTAGGACCCAGACCTGAGGTGAGCAAATATGTAAACTTATATAATTTACAGCAACAACGGGTATTAAGTGTGAAGCCGGGAATCACAGACTGGGCCTCTATTACATATATAAATGAAAATCAATTATTAGCAACATCTGCAAATCCTGAAACCTTCTATATTGAACAGGTGATACCTGATAAGATTAAACAGAATTTAAAATATGTTGACCATCATAATCTATGGATAGATATGAAGATCATTCTGTTAACTATAAAGAATATTGTGTTTAACCGCTAATTGTTTATAAATTTCTATTGTACCGAACTGTTTTATGAAAAAGATTAAAATATTAGATTGGCCAGCCCAGCGGTTTTACTGTGAAACACATCCATTTTATCGTTGGAAAGAACAACTTATGGAAAGAGGATATGAGGTTAAATGCTACCATAATCACTTACATAAAGAGTTGAAAGAAGCTGATTATTTAATTTTACATTCCCGTTATTTTAATCCTGGATGGCAAAGTGTTCATGATCGGAATCAGCAAAACGAAGAAGAGCTGATTGCCTATCTTCTTCAAATGAAAAAGGCGAATGGAAAGCTGATTTGGTTTGATGCTGCAGACTCTTCCGGCTCAAGTGATTTTCCAATTATTCCCTTTGTCGATGTTTTTTTGAAAAAACAAATTCTAAAAGACAAAGAATATTATGCAGGCGCTCCTATGAATAATAATTTGAGAGTATGGATCGATAATGATGAGTTTGGCACTTCATCCTTTCAGCCATGTCCTGTAAACCAGCTGCATAAAATAAAACTGGGATGGAATTTAGGGTTGAATGACTACCGTTATTTTGGTTACAAGATGAGTAGGTTAAGTAACTATTTAAATTACAGCTTATACCCGATTAAGTTTAGTCAGGTCGCTGAAACCAGACCTTTGGATTTAACCTTTAGAGGCACTATTCACTATGAAAAAAGCGGACCGGACAGGGTATCTGAACAACGAAACAAAGTGATGTCCTATCTTAAAAATGCAAGCATGAACGTGGCAAGCGGACCGGTAATACCCAAAAAAAGCTATTGGAAAGAGTTAAGGAACTCGAAGTTATGCATTAGTCCTTTTGGATGGGGAGAAGTTTGTTATCGTGACTTTGAATCGTTTATTTCAGGAGCATTGCTCATTAAACCATCTATGGATCATTTGATTACTTACCCGGATATGTACGTTCCTAATGAAACTTATATTCCTGTCAAATGGAATCTGGATGATTTACCAGAAAAATTGGAGCATATTAAAAATAATTTTTTAGACTACAAACACATTGCTATCCATGGGCAAGAAAGGTATAAAAAAGTGGTAAACGATCCCGAAACATTTATTAATACGCTGTTAAGTGCTATTAATTGAACCCCTTAATTAGGGGTGCTTCTGTTTATATTGACTTATTAATATTGTAATGAAACTATTGGTTATACTCATGATTTTTTATCTGTATGCATTAACATACGGAGTTTTTATGACTGATATTTTTAGAATACCAGCCCCTTTACTGTTTTGCTTTCCCCTAATCGTTTTGTACAAAGAAAAAAGTGATCATTTTTACTATTGGAAAGAACTGCTTGTTTTAATTGCTTCGGTTTTTTGCTACTATATCATAGGGTTATCTGACTTTAGAACTTTTATTGCAACCTTTATCAGCATGGTTATTTGTGTTTGCTATTTTAATTATTTTGTAAATACAAACAGAAGTCGGTTTAATTATTCCATACTCATCTTTTACCTGCTTCTGGCATTCTCTGCTGTAGTCATGGTTCTGAATCATTTTTATGCGCAGATGAATAGTGTTAGGGAGTTGATTATGAATGAAATGGTGTTACAAAGTCCTTCCGGTATTGCCATTTCACAATTTACTTTTGGATATCAACTAGCCGCTTTAGTATCATTTGCCGTGATCTATACAATCGTATTCCATCAACCATTCTATATCAAGATTTTAGTGTTTTTAACTTGCCTGCTATTTATTTATTTAGGCATGCAACGCTCTGTATTCATCACTTTTGCTTGCTCTATTTTACTTTTTTCGTTGCTGTATTATCGGTACAAAGCTATTTTTATCATAGGGATCGCTATTTGTACCAGTCTTCTGTTTTATAATTATGTATTGAAAGACAGTTCGGATAATAACAATAATATCCTGAGTAAAAATGAGAAGAATGATCCTGAGTTTAACCGTTCCGGACTTGTTGCAGAGAACCTCAACATTTACGCAGATTATCCCTTAGGCTTGGTGTTTTATGGTAAAAGTTGGGGTGACGTAATTTATAGAAACCGAGTATTTTCATCTGGTATTACCTCACACAATGCCTACCTGATGTTTTTTACTTACCTGGGACCTTTCTTGGGATTAGGATTATTATTAGCCGTATACAGCAAAATTGTGCGAATAGGTATTGCTGCTTTAAAGGAAATCAGGCTAAAGGAAAATGCGATGCTCATTTGTTTATGCTTTTCATTTTTAGCGATTTCAATTAATGCGCTATCTCATAATGCCTGGCTGATCAGCGCAGATGGACCTACTTTATTTTTGTACATCAGTATTCTTCATCTGAATAAGGCTAAAGATGTAGAAAAGGAGCATGCTAAATTGGAAATTTAAATCTTAATATATGCTATTTTCATTTGTTATACCAACCTATAATCGAGCTTTGAAAGTAAGCAGGGCAATTGATAGTATCTTGAATCAACCCGAATGGGCGCTAACATCTGAAATCGTGATAGTGGATGATGGTTCTACCGATGATACAGAAACATTACTTCAGAAATATATTTTAAATAACCAGTTACGCTTAATTAAACACCCTTCTAACCGGGGAGTTGCAAGCGCAAAAAATACAGGTATTTTAAATGCAAAGCATGAATATGTGGTCTTATTGGATTCAGATGATCTATTGGAAGTTAATGGACTAAAATATTTAAACAAATTGATTTTGAATAACAGGTATGATGTCGTTTTTTGTGGCACCAAGGTGTTGAAAAATAATGCTTTGATGTATGATCCTGCCTTTTGGGGCATTAAGTCCTATACCGATATGCTTGTTAATCCTGTTGGCGAATACTTGCCGGTATGCAAAACGCAATTGATGCAAAAGAATTTACTTCGAAACCTGAGGGGTTATGAAAGTATCACCTGGCTAAGCATGGCAAAGGTGGGATGTAAGATCTATTATGATACGGAGCCCCTTGTGCTTGTTGATGATCAGGGCGACGACCGTATTTCCGTTCGTTTAAGCGGCATGAAAAATTCGGCACAAATGAGTGAAGGATATGCTTTGTATTTGAAAGAATTTGGAGCAGATCTTAAACGACTTAATTACATGCTTTACCTGAAAATCAATTTCAAAATGATTTGTTATTCCTTAATGCGCTTTTACTTCGAAAAGAAAAACCAAAATTAAAATAGAAGAATTCAAATTCTAATGAAAAAAAAGGTGTTTTTTATAGTAAGCCATTTAAGAGCAGGAGGATCTGAAAGAGTATTCTGGCTTTTGTCCCAATATTTAGATAAGTCATTTTATGAGGTAAGTTTGGTACTGCTAGACTCCAGAAATTCCTTTTTTTCAGCTGATATTGATGGCGTTAATGTCATCAATCTGAATTCAATCCGTGCATCCAATTCATTTTTTAAACTCCGTAGTTTAATAAAGGCAGTACGACCTTATGCCATTTTTACGACAGGAGGTCATATTAATACATTGCTTTCTTTTGTTTCTCTTTTTGCACCCGTTCCTGTACTTATTGGCCGTGAATCAAATGTGATGAATATGACGGCTAAACTTGGGGGACCAAAAGAGAAATTTTGGGACCTCTTTGTTCGGCTTACCTATTTTAGGTTTAAAGTTGCTGTTTGCCAGTCGAATGAAATTCACGATGCAATGGCCAATTTGTATCATATTCCTATGCATAAATTGGTGGTTATTCCGAATCCTGTCCTGTTAACAAGCCTCCAGAAAGTGGAAAAAGTACGAGCAGGTAAAAAGCTTATTCTAGTTGCCCGGTTGGCTATAGAAAAAGGAATAATCAGACTGCTGCATATTATAAAAAAACTACCTGTTGATTATACACTTACGATAGCTGGTGAAGGCCCCATGAAAGAAGCCATTAAAAAAGAGATCAGTTTACTTCAACTCGGAGAGCGGGTGCATGTGGTAGGCCTGATACCAGATATTTTAAATACGATCGTTAATCATGACCTCATGGTATTAACCTCTTTAACAGAAGGCTTCCCCAATGTGGTACTTGAATCTTTATCAGTAGGTATCCCTGTTGTAGCTTTTCGGGTAAGTGGCATTTCCGAAATGCTTCGCAACGATTTTAACGGGTATATCATCAACCAGGATGATATGGATTGTTTTGCATCTCACGTTGTTAAAGCCTGCAATAGAAAATGGGATTCTTTATCTATTAAGGAAGATGTGAACAACCGTTTTGGAGTTGAAAAAGTAGTTAAACAATATGAAAAATTGTTACTGTAAAGACACGTTTTGTCAAAATTGTCATCTTTTAAAATAAAATCATATAAGTGTATGTGTGGTATCTACGGTTCTACAATTAAGTATAGCGATGAAATAATACGGGCAAAATTGTCTCTGGCAAATCATAGGGGGCCCGATTATTCTGCATTTGAGCATATAGGGGAGGTTACATTGGGTCATAACAGACTTGCAATACTAGATTTGGATTCACGTTCAAATCAACCTTTTACTTATTTGCACCTTAAAATAGTATTTAATGGGGAGATCTATAATTACTTGTCTCTAAAAGCGAAGCTTGAAAAGAAGGGTTATAACTTCAGCACCACATCAGATACTGAAGTCATCTGTGCGGCTTACCTTGAATATGGTGATGAATGTGTGAATAGTTTTAATGGCATGTTCTCCTTTGTGATTTACGACATCAGGAAAAACAAACTTTTCGGAGCAAGGGACCGATTAGGTAAAAAGCCTTTTTATTATTGTCACACTGGTTATTCATTTGAATTTGCCAGCCAGTCATCTCAACTTAAAATTGAAAGGAATTTTACGTTAGATCAGCAGGCGGTTAATGAATACTTTTTTTGGGGATATATCCCCGAACCCCGATCTATCTGGCAAGAGGTGAATCAACTTTCAGCAGGAACCCGATTTACATATCAACTTAGTTCAGGCTCTTTAAATATTGAAAAATATTGGGATCTCGATTACAATAGGACGAACAAATTTACGGGGGGGTATATGGAGGCAAAGCGTACCCTTAAAGAATTGTTACAGGATGCCGTTGCGATTCGAATGCATGCAGATGTCCCATTGGGAGTTTTTCTTTCGGGAGGTATAGACTCTTCTCTGATTGCAGCTCTTGCATCGAGGAAAGTAAATCATGTCAAAACGTTTTCCATTAAATTTAATGAAAAGGGTTTTGATGAAAGTTCATACGCGCGCCTGGTTGCTTCCTATCTTCGAACTGAGCACCAAACCATCGAATGTAATTATAATGAAGGCATTGATCTGATTAATGATTTTTCTAAATATTACGATGAGCCATTTGCAGATTCAAGTGCCATTCCAACCATGTTGTTAAGTAAGTATACCCGTAAAAAGGTTACAGTAGCATTAAGTGGAGATGGTGGAGATGAAGCCTTTATCGGCTATTCGAGATATCGATGGATAAAATTAGTAAATAACCTGTTTAAATTACCTTTGCCCGTTCGTCAGTCTTTGGGATCAATAGTCAAACTTTCGCCCAATTATGTCCACAAGCTTATTGCCATGGGTATTTCTATAAAGGATATTGAAGTGCTCTATATCAGGATGTTTGGTGGTATGGAAAATTCATGGATTGCAGAACCGGACAAAGGAATGGGAAATCCATTCCGATCTATTTTTGATGATAAATCAAAAAACCTGTTAGAGACATTATCCGATTTTGACATTAAGACGTATTTAAACGGTGATATTAACACAAAAGTTGATCGGGCATCTATGGCATTTTCTCTGGAGTCCAGGGCACCTTTAATGGATTATCGGATCATAGAATTTACCCGTAGTTTGCCAACTCATTTTAAATATTACCAGGGAAACCAAAAACGTATTTTGAAAGATGTACTGTACGAATACTTACCTCCCGATCTGTTTAAGAGACCAAAGGCAGGGTTTACAATGCCCTTTAAAGAATGGTTCAGAAAGGAACTTAAGGAGTATGTTATGGATAACTTATCTAAACAGGAACTGGAAAAGATCCCCGGGATTAATGTGAAAAGAACGCAGGAAATTATTCAGGAGCACATGACTGGTAAGTGGAACCGTTACCCTCAAATCTGGAAGATCCTCGTGTTTTCTCAATGGCTTAAAAAGCAAGTTAGCAGTCCTGTTTTTGAAACTCACAAATAAAAGCCATTGCATTATTAAAAATACGTGTATGAATGGTAAAGTTCTATTTATAACATCCGGAATGTGCAAAGGGGGGGCAGAAACACAATTGATAAAAGTGGCCTTGTTCCTCAAATCACTTGATTATACCGTACTTATTATATCCTTAACCCCCATTAATGAATTTGAACTTGATTATGAAAAGAACGGAATCCCGGTACACTTTTTGAAAAGATGGAGGCCGTATCCCTTTTCAAACTGCATTTCATTGTACAAGACGGTAAAATCTTATAAACCGGATGTCGTGATTGCTTTTATGTTCATTGCCATTATTTTTGCAAGGGTACTCAAGAAAATCTTAAACTTTCCATTAATATCTACTATTCGGATAGGTGTATTACCTCGCAAATGGTACATTCCATTTTTGATCACTTCCGGTTTAGATGACCAGATTGTTTATAATTCAAGGGCCTCTATGAAAAAATTTGAGGAGCAAAAACTGGTGGGTAAATCAGGATCAGTTATTAACAACAGTATTACAATCCCTTCATTAATAGATAGAAACCCTGAATGCCGTCACGATAATTTGTTTCATTGGGTTTGCATAGCGCATTTCCGTTGGAATAAAGATTATATGACACTCTTCAAGGCAGTAGCACTCCTTAGGGGAATGAACTTCAGATTGGATATCATCGGTGAACTCAATGCGCAAACCTGGCCATTTCGGGTGATTGAAGAATTTAAAATAAAAGAACATATACGCATCCTGGGGTTCCAGAAAGATGCTAGTGATTATTTACAAGATGCAGATGCTTTTGTGTTGTCATCGTTTTCTGAAGGTATGCCAAATGCATTATTGGAAGCCATGTCTTACGCTAAACCTGTAGTCGTAACCGATATTGATTGCAATAAGGAATTGCTTGATCAAGCAGCATGTGGCCTTCTTTCCAGGAAAGAGAATGAATACGACCTTGCGTCAAAGATGTTGCAAATGATGCAAATGACAGCAGATGAAAGAGCCGGATTAGGCCGGAGAGGAAGAACCCATATTGTAAATCATTTTGCTGAAGATAAAGTGATGAACCATTGGTTAGCTCTTGTCAGTCCCTATTCCTTGGTAAAAGAACAGATTCATTTTTAAATTTATTTTATGTGTGGGATATTTGGAACATTAAATATTGGAATCGCTGATCAAGCGGAGGAAGTATTTAAAGGGCTCTTTCATCGGGGGCCTGATGAGCAAGGCTTTGTCATCAAAGATAATCTGGAGCTCTATCATACCCGGTTGGCCATACAGGATCTAAGTAAATCCGGACAGCAACCTATGTTTCATCAGCATCTATCCATTGTTTTTAATGGTGAGATCTACAATCATCTGGAGCTTAGGGAAAAATACAATCTTTACTCAGAGTCTAATTCAGATACAAAAACATTGTTGCTGCTTTATGAACTTTTGGGTATTAGCATGCTGGAAGAACTTGATGGCATGTTTGCCTTTGCTTTATATGACCAACGGCAGCACCAACTTATTCTTGCCCGTGATCGGGCAGGTAAAAAACCCTTGTATGTATATAACAAGGGAAATGCACTGGCTTTTTCATCTGAATTGAATGTTCTATCTCAACTCTTTGCTCCGGAAGTAAACTATTCTTCCCTTGCTGCCTACCTATATCTAGGCTATCATTACAGGAAGGCAACACCATATCAACGGGTAACTGAATTACAGAACGGTCATTATCTGAAAATAGACACTCAAACCACAGAACAAACCATTGTCAAATGGTTTGATATAGGTGCCTGTTATCTGAATAAAAATAAGCTTTCCTATGCTGATACGCTTCAGGAGTTGGACGAAAGACTACAGCTTGTTGTTAAAAGAAGAATAGAAACCTCAGATCGTGATGTTGGCTCTTTTTTGAGCGGAGGAATAGACAGTGGTTTAATCACAGCTATTGCTGCAGCCCATACCCGCGAATTGAAAACCTTTACAGTAAGGGTGGAAGGTGCATATGATGAATCTTTGCTAGCCGAAAAAGTAGCAAAGCGATATCATACGAATCACACCGTTGTCGATATCTCATTTTCTGATCTCCAGTACGATATAGAAAAGATCCTGATTAATTATGGTGAGCCATTTTGCGATAATTCGGCTATCCCAAGCTATTATGTTGCAAAAGCTGCGAGCGAGCATATCACAGTCGTATTAAATGGCGATGGAGCTGATGAGCTGTTTGGAGGATACCGGCGATATGTGCCCTTTAAACAGTTTGACTTCTTTAAGTCAGGCTTTATCACCAAAGTTGCTGCCCGCGGATTAGCTGGCCTATTACCAATTGCAAACGAAAAGAAAAGTAATTATAATTACATATACCGTTTGTTAAAACTAGCCGGTTACAGTGATATCCTGCAGCAATATAGCTCTGCCTCATCTGATTTACTTGTCGGTTTTGAAAGTCAGTTTTTGATTCAACCTGATCTGAAAGACATTCGTATTGATTTAACTGAGATTAATACAATGCCCTTATCCTCAGTAAACAGATTACTGTTAATGGACTTCCAAACCATTTTGTTTAGTGGTTTATTACCAAAGATCGACATTGCGACAATGGCACATTCGCTAGAGGCAAGAAGTCCTTTCCTCGCCAAGGAAATTCTTGAATTTGCACCAGGCTTAAGTGATGATCTTAAGGTTAAAGGGCTCAGTACTAAATTTATTCTACGCGATTTGGCAAAGAAATACCTGCCCGCAGAGCTAATCGGACAACCTAAAAGAGGTTTTGAAATTCCTCTTAAAAATTGGGTCAATCATAATCTGAAAGAAATTATAGCCGATTATGTTTTTTCTGCAGATGCACTTTACCCTATGTTTATTAGAAAGAAGTTCATTGCAGACTTAATGAATAGAAGGGTAAGTATTTCGGAAGAAAGAAGAGCTAAAATTATTTTCAATGTTTTTGCACTTGAAGTCTGGTATAAAAACGTAAATAAAATAAGAGCAGCTTCTGGAATTTTAAATCCTGAAGCTGTTCAATACGCTCAAAAATAGTTGCTTTAAATCTAAATTAATCACAATTTAAATTGTTCCATCATGAAAATATTAGTTACTGGTAGTGCGGGTTTTATTGGTTTTCATTTAGTGAAAAGCCTGATAAGGAGAGGCGATGAAGTGATTGGCATTGATAATATTAATGATTATTATGATGTAAACTTGAAATTTGATCGGTTGGCAGAGACTGGAATAGATAGATCGGAAGTAAGCTATGGGAAGGAGATAAGTAGTATAAAGTATGCAAACTATAAATTTATAAAGCTTGACTTAACAGATCAGGATGGGTTAAAAACAATGTTCGAAAAATATAAATTTGACGTTGTATGTAATCTTGCAGCACAAGCTGGTGTGAGGTATAGTTTAGAAAATCCAAGTGCCTATATTGAATCAAATATTAAAGGGTTTTTAAATATTCTTGAATGTTGCCGGAATCAGCATATTGAACATTTGATTTATGCAAGCTCTTCCAGTGTATATGGGTTAAACCGAGCGATGCCCTTTTCAGTAAATCACAATGTCGATCATCCGGTGTCACTGTATGCCGCGTCAAAAAAAAGCAACGAGTTGATGGCACATGCATATAGCTATTTGTTTGGCTTGCCCACAACTGCATTGCGCTTTTTTACTGTATATGGTCCTTGGGGAAGACCTGATATGGCTTTATTCCTTTTCTCAAAGGCTATTTTGGAGAATAAACCCATCCGGATCTTTAATAATGGGATGATGAAAAGAGACTTCACCTATATTGATGATATTGTGCAGGGAATTTTAAAAGTAATTGATAAGTCTCCTTGCAGTAATTTAAATTGGGATGGTTTAAGCCCTGATCCTTCAAGTTCAAAAGCTCCATACCGCATTTTAAATATTGGAAGAGGGCATTCAGTAAAATTGATGGACTTTGTTTCTGCAATAGAAAAGAATCTGGGAACCACCTCAAAAAAAATCTATTGTCCTTTACAAGAAGGTGATGTGGTGGATACTTGGGCTGATATCAGTAAAATGAAGGAGGAGTTTAGTTATGTTCCACAAGTAGATATTGAAGAAGGAATAGCTGCATTTTTGGATTGGTATAAAGTGTATTATTCTTATTGCAATCAGGAAATTGTAGTCTAAAATCATGTTTTAAGCATTTGCGGTTTAAAAATATGACATAAAAATTACATAACAGAAATTGAATTCAACGTTTTAATTAAAAATCCTTTAATAAATACGACCATTATGTTTGTATTATAATTTATTTAAATTTTTTTTTTATTGTTTTTAACATGAAACAATTTTTCTCATTATCTAGTAACAATCTTTATACCTCATTTTTGTTTAATTAAAGCCCTTTAAAAATTACATAGGTGATAATTTAATTTCTATGGAAATGAAATTTTAGTTTAACTTAATTGCAATTTTCGTATTTAATACGAGTTTCTTTAACAAAATTGCTGTTTTTTCCTATCTTTTTTGATGTAACTGTTGCTCTTTTTAATTCGTTAAAGAGCCATACATTAATTAAAGATCAGATGAAACGGGAGACCAGCTTAAAAAGAAAAGTTAAAATGTCCATGCTATTACTAGCAATTATTCTATTTACTCAATGTCAAAAAAGTAACGAAGATCAATTAGTTACAAATGCTAATGAAACCAGTGAAACCACTACTACTGTTTTAGTAAGTCCAGAAGTTGCAAAAACTTTAGTCTTATCAAGCGCGACAAAAGACGCTGGATATGCTTACTATTTAGAACCCAAACTTACAATCTCAGGAGACAGCCCTACAAATTCTGCAACTTCTACGCTTAAAATATATGAAAACGGCAAACTACTAGGAGCCGCACATTCTTTACACAGAGATATCAGAAATATAGGAAAAGGTAAATTCAGCCATTGGGACACCGGTTTATACTTCTCATCATCTGATAATAGCGACCCTCGAACCAACGGTAGAAAGTATACCTATACCACTGGTACATCCGGTGCAGTAGTAGTTACGCCAGTAACACAAACAACTCCAGTATCTTTAACAAGCAACACACCAATTGGTTTTGCATCCGTTGATGGATCAACAACAGGTGGTAAAGGTGGCAAAACCATTACCATCAGTAACTTGAGCGATCTTAAAAGGGCTGCTGTATCTCCAGATCCTTTGGTTATTCAAATTTCCGGAAGTATTACAGGTTTAGGTATGATTGAGGTTAAATCAAATAAAACTTTCATTGGCTTAAATGGAGCCATTCTTAATGGAACAGGATTGTCTATCTGGGGTGTCAGCAACGTTATTGTTAAAAACCTTAAGATCAATAAAGTGATTGGTGGCGACTGTATCACTATAAAAGGGGGATCAAACCATGTCTGGATAGACCATTGTGAACTTTGGCAAGACAGAAGTCATGGATGGGATTATTATGATGAATTGCTTGAAGTAACCGATCGGTCTGATTTTGTAACGATCTCCTGGAATGAATTTCATGATTCAAACATTGCGCTCCTAATTGGTAGTGGAGATCAACAAACCACAGATATTGGCCATCTTCGGGTAACACTATACGGAAATTATTTTAAAAACATATCTGAAAGACAACCCTGTACACGGTTCGGTTATATGCATTGCTTCAATAATTACCTTGCCAATGGTAGTGGATATGGAATTGGGGTAACGATGAACGCAACGGTAAGAACAGATAATAACTATTTCGAAGGACAAAATATCCCGATCTATACCGATTTTAATTCAAAACCAGGTATGGTAAGTGGAGCGAGTACCAATATATACAAAAATTGCGGTGCTAATAAAATTTCAACAAGCGCATCAAGCTGGGTGCCTTCTTACGAGTATAAATCTGTACTTATTGCTGCAGCTGATGTACCAGCAAAAGTACTCAGTGAGGCAGGTCCCAATTACTAAAGGATAGAAAAATTTATGGATCAAAAAACATTACACGTAAAGTGTAGTGTTTTCTGGTTTATAATCATTTCCCCACAAAACTTACCCATACCTTAACCAATATACCTTGAAACGAAATAAGATCCTGATCGCCTGTGATTCTTCACGTTCTTTGCTTGATTTTCGGGGAAGGCTCATGGAAGAATTATTAGTAAACCACAATGTCTGTGTATTTACACCAAAAATTCATCAAATCCATGTCAGAAAAAAACTAGAGCGTTTGGGCATTTCCATCTATGAAAACGATCTGAACGGAAGCACTATTTCCATATTTTCAGATCTCGCTTATATCATTAAGCTATTCAAACTGATGCGCTCTTTAAAGCCTGATGTGTTTTTTCCCTATACCTTTAAACCGGTGATATATGGTACTCTGGTAGCAAATTTTTGTCATGTAAACCGCATAACTCCCATGCTTACAGGTTTAGGTTATAGCTTTTTGAATACCAATAGTAAAAAACAAGTAATTAAGCTAATAACCAGAACCTTATTAAAGATTAGTTTAAAAGCTAATAAAAGAACCTCGCTTATCCTCCAAAACAAAGATGATTATAACACGCTGATTCGGGCTGGAATAATCAATACAAATCAGGCTGCACATATAGTCAACGGATCAGGTGTCGATCTATCTCATTACGATTATTCAGAACCCGAACCAGGCAGCTTGAACTTTTTGATGATATCCCGATTGATTAATGCAAAAGGGGTTAACGAGTATTATGAAGCTGCAAAAATTATCCTTCAAAAGCATCCTAATGTCCGCTTTACATTAATAGGTGCTTATGATCCAAATGTAGATGCCATTGATGCAGCACTATACAATAAGATCAAAGCAGGGAATGTGATCGAATACAAGGGCGAAGTGGACGATGTAAGATCTTTTATCAAAGCCTGTTCCGTTGTCGTTTTACCTTCTTATTATGGCGAAGGCGTACCGCGATGTATTCTTGAAGGAATGGCCATGGGAAGAGCCATCATTACCAGTGATTCTGTGGGATGCAGAGAAACTATCAACCTTTCATCCGATCAGCCAAGTGGCTTTTTGGTGCCCATTAAGAATGCAACTTGCTTAGCCGAAAAAATGCTTTATTTTATTCTGAATCCCTTACATATCGTTTCCTATGGAAAGAATGGAAGAGCATACGCCTTTGAGAAATTTGATGTCCGAAAAGTAAACCTCCAGATGCTTCAAATACTGGAAGGTCCTACTGTTTTTGCCTGATTAACCGAGACTAATTTATCTTTCCTGATGTTTTAAACCACTTAATATGACTAACTCTGTTATTACACAAAAAGAGGAGTGGACAAGATATCTAAACAAATCTTTTACTTTCGACTTTTGTCACACCTGGTATTATCATTCGCTCAGTAAAATAGGCCATCCTTTGCTTTTTGTTTATCATGAGCAAGATGACTTTGTTGCGGTGCCTCTACTTAAAAGAGCCATAAAAGGGACCAATTTATACGATTTAACGGCTGTATATGGTTATTCAGGTCCTATCTCAAATAAACCGTTTAATGTTATTCAAGAAGATATGATGCTAAATTTTGAGAATTCTTTTAAAGAATTCATGAAGGCTGAGTGTTGTATTTGTGTGTTTTCCAGGTTAAATCCATTTATTGGTCAGTCCCCCTTACTGGAGAAGATTGGATCAGTCTGTTGTAATGGTAAAACCATATATATGGATCTTCAACAATCGCTGGAAGAACAAAGAGCAAAATATAATAAGCGTTTGCTGCGTCAGATCAGGCAATTAAGAAAAGAAAGCTACGAAATCAAAGAGGCCGATAGTCAAGAGGAAATAGGTGTTTTTACCCGAATGTACATAGAAAATATGGATCGCTTATCCGCTTCTAAAGACTATTATTTTGATGAAGACTACTTTTCTAAAATGCTTCAAAGTAACGAGTTGAACAGTAAACTTTTATTGATATATCATGGTACAGAGATGATCTGTGGAGCAATAGTAATATGCTCCATGAATGTGATTCGAAATCATCTATCTGCCACAAATAAGGATTATCTGAAAGAATCGCCAAGCAAACTGTTAACAGATGAAATTAGTATAGTTGGTCGTAATTTGGGAATGAAATATTTCCATCTTGGAGGAGGAGTAGGAGGTAAAGAAGATTCCCTTTTCGCCTTCAAAGCTTCTTTCTCCAATCTTTATCTTGATGATCATCTTTGGTGTTTAATTGCAGATCAGGAAGCATATACCTTTTTAGTAAATAAAGAAAAAATAGAAGTTGATACTAGTTTTTTTCCCTTATATCGTGCCGTACCTGTTTATTGAAATTAATAAATAAACCCTTCAGCAAATACCTATTGCCGGAGTATAAAATCCCCTAACCTGCTTAAATTTTTAATCACAATGGAAAATAAATTTGACTTCTCCCAGTCTTCTGATGCATCCTTTATGCAATCTATTGATCGTTTTGGATGGGTTATTTACGAAAATGTATTAGAGCCCAGATTCATAGATGAAATCAACGATTCGCTTGAAGAGGCTTATGAAAAAAGGAGACAAATCCAGGTAAATAATGGGATTCATATCAATATGGAAGGAACCCTTCACCATCTCTTAGAAAAGGATAATTTCGGATCCCGCTTTTTAGAAAAAATGTATTTCGACGAAGAGATGAAGGCTTTCCTTGGTGGCAATTATATCTTAAATTCTTTTGGAGGTGTGATGAATTCCAAAAACACAAAACCTTACGTGCAGAACATCCATCGCGATGTCAGAAGTTTTTGGGAAAAGGAAAAAATGATGATTCAGATGATGGTCATATTAGACGATTTTACATTAGCTAATGGTGCTACGTATATGTTATCCGGTTCGCATAAAACAGAAGAAAAGCCGGATGAAGAAAAATTCTATCAACTTGCCGATAGGGCAGTCGCCAAACGGGGAAGCATCATTTTATTCGACTCCAATCTGTGGCATGCCGCAGGCAAAAATACCACCGAAGGTAACCGGAGAGTTTTAACTCTTGGTTTTACACGTCCCTATTTTAAACAGCAAATGGACTATCCACGGAGCCTGGGATACGAATATGGTGAAAGTCTGAGTGATCACTTAAGACAGGTAATAGGCTATAAATCAAGGATACCCGAAAGTCTTTACGAGTTTTATCAACCTGTAGAAAAACGCATGTATCAACCCGGACAAGGATAATAATCTTCTTCATGCGAACTCATCCGAAACGATCAAAGGCAATTGGTGGCTACTTAGAAATGCAATTTCCCAAAGGGGAAGAGTACTATCCATCATTAATTAAATTAAATACGGGAAGAAATGCCCTGGAATATATATTGAAAGTGAATAAGTATTCCTTAATATATATTCCTTACTACACCTGTGAAGTGTTGCTTGAACCTATAAAAAAAAGCAGGATCCCTTATGTTTTCTATACTATTGATCAAAACCTGGATCCTGTTATCGATTTTTATATTGCTCCTTCAGAGTGTTTCCTTTATACCAATTACTTCGGAATTAAACAGTTAACCGTTCAAAGATTAAGCGAGCAAATGCAAAATCTGGTAATTGATAATTCCCAAGCTTTTTTTTCAAAACCACTAGCCGGCATAGATACCTTTTATTCCTGCAGGAAATTCTTTGGCGTTCCCGATGGGGCCTATTTGCAGAGCAATAAGATCAGTAGTCTGAAATTTGAAAGAGATGTTTCATGTAACAGAGTATCTCATTTGGTAAAAAGTATTGATTTGGATATAGAAGATGGGTATGAGGACTTTATTCAAAATAATATGGTTCTAGCTAATAATCCAATTAAAGCGATGTCTGCCCTTACTCAATCCATCTTATCCGGAATCGACTATGAAAATTGTGCACAAATCAGAAATCGAAATTTTCGAATTTTACATCAAGCACTTTCCGGAAAAAACAAACTGGTATTTAGTCCCGATGACAGTCATGCTCCAATGTTTTATCCCCTTTTAATAGATAAAAATACAGTGCAAAAAAAACTAATCAATAAAAGAATTTTTATTCCAACTTATTGGCCCAATGTCTTAAAGTGGACCACTTCCAAGATGTTCGAGAATTATCTATGTATACATCTTCTTGCATTACCTATAGATCATCGACTTGATGATAATGATATGAATCGAATAATCAGTTCTTTAAGCCTATTTATATGAACAATTCAATTTACTTAAGAGTCCTCCATCAGGATGATGCTAATATATCCTATGCTTGGCGTAATAACCCTTTAATATGGGAATTTACAAAATTCAGGGCTGAAAGATACATTACATTTGAGATAGAAAGCGCATGGATAAAAAATATTATTAACAGGGGAAATGAGTACCGGTTCGCAATTTGTATGAAAGATGACGGACGTTATGTAGGAAACGTACAATTGATTGATTTAAAAGGGCACTCTGCGGAATTTCACCTTTTTATTGGTGATGTTTCTTACTGGGGAAAGGGTATTGGAAAAGAAGCTACAGATCTGATTCTTCAATATGGGTTTCTAAATCTCGATCTTCATTATATCTATCTTCAAGTTCATAGAGAAAATTTACCTGCTATGTCTATTTATAAGAAATTGGGATTTGTAGTGGTCAACGATACCGAAGAGTTTGTAAATATGGAAATTCAACGGGATAGTTATCAAAAAGTGATCATAGCCAGTGACTTAAGCGATATTTCAGCCGCTTAATAAAAATTCAAAGCAATAACCATTTATATCCATATGATTTCTTTAATTACTGTTTTCCAAAAAAAGGATTGGACAAACTATGTTCAACAATCTCTACAGTATGATTTTTACCACACCTGGTATTATCATTCTCTGATCAAAGACGACGAGCCTCTCTTATTCGTCTTACATGAAGGCGATGATTTTGTAGCCTTTCCTTTGCTTAAAAGAACGATTCCAAATTCTGATCTATATGATCTTACTTGTGTTTATGGATATACCGGTCCTATCTCAAATAGAAGGTTCGATGATCTGCCTACTCAAATGATGGATGATTTTAAATCCGGATTTTTAAACTATTTGAAGGAGGCAAAGATTGTTTCTGTTTTCTCACGCTTACACCCGTTTTTTAATCAGATCCCCTTGATGGAAAAATTTGAAGGCGTTTGTGATAACGGAAAAGTGGTTATACTCGATCTGCAGATGCCTTTGGAAGAGCAACGATCAAAATATCAAAAAAGGGCATTAGAAAAAATCAGACAATTACGAAGGAATGGCTTCGAAGTAAAAGAAGCACACAGTCAGCACGATATCAATGCATTTGTTAAAATCTATACGGAAAATATGAAGCGGATAGGAGCGACCGACTTTTACCTTTTTAATGAAGAATACTTTGAAGATCTACTTAGCTCAAAAGAATTCAATAGTAAATTACTCATGGTGTATCATAACGGCGAACCTGTATGTGGCTCTGTCATTATATGTACACAAAATATTATACAAGCACATCTTTTAGGAACGCGAACGGACCATTTTAGGGATTCCCCAGCAAAATTACTTACTGATGAAATTAGCATTATAGGACGCCAATTGGGCATGCATTACTTTAATCTTGGTGGAGGAGTAGGATTTAAAGAAGATTCTTTGTTTTTATGGAAATCTGCTTTTTCTAGTAAGTCCCTTGATTTTAAAAGCTGGCGCTATATTGCTGATTTAGAAAATTACAACACCTTGGTCAATGAAGCACAATTAGATCCCGAATTAAATGTCGATTATTTTCCCTTATACCGTTATCACAATCCACAGGTAAAACTCTGTTCCTGAGGTCAATTTACGTCGTTTATCTTATCATTATGAAAAAAGTATTATTTTGCGAAAAGGCCTACTCCCGTTGGCTTATTCTATTTATCGATCTTTTTATTATTAACTGGGCCTTTTCGCTCTCATTTTTCATTACCTATAAATTTCAATACAATGAAATTTTTCAGGATGGCTTTATGCGTATGCTGGCCTTTTACAATATCATCTCCTTGCTGGTTTTTCTATCCTTGCGTATTCACACTGGAATCATCCGGTACTCGAATACAGAGGATATCTTCCGAATCTTTAAAGCTTTAATGATCAGCAGCATTTTGTTTTGGTCGTCCAGTAAATTACTGATCATTCCTTATTATGTCCCGGAAATTGAAGTAATTGATGTCATTACTATCCTTAATTTTTTTACAGCGAGTTCATTGCTTATTATTTTAAGGACAGTGGTAAAAGGAATGTTCGTTTATTTAAAGGAGTTGGAACTAGAAAATTGCGAAAATGTATTGATTTATGGATCAGATAAAAAGGCCCTTTTAATTAAACAAGCGTTTGAGTTCTCTCCAGGGAAACATTATCGGATTCTAGGCTTTATTGATAACGATGAAGATAAAATTAATAAATATATTGAGCAGAAAAAAGTCTATGCTCCTCATTCCATTGGGTCTATTCGTCGCAAGTATGGTGTCGAAAAAATGGTGATCATGAACGATTCATTAAATCAGGATAGTCAGAAACGGGCAGTTGAAACCTGTATCAAATTAGGCATAAAAGTAATCGCTGTTCCCCCATCAACAGAGTGGGTGAATGGAAGACTCAGTTTAAATCAAATCAGAGATCTAAAAATAGAAGATCTTCTGCAGCGCGATCCTATTATCCTTCAGAAGGATAATATTGCCAGGGAGCTTTCAGGCAAAAGAATCTTAGTTACCGGAGCAGCAGGCTCTATCGGTGCAGAAATAGTCAGGCAACTGTTTAACTATAATCCGGTTTCATTAATTCTTTGCGATCAGGCAGAAACTCCCTTGCATGAATTGCAATTGGACATCGAAGATCACTTTCCTGGTCTTAAAGCTAACATCTGCATGGTAAACATACAGAATGCAAAACGTCTGAGGAATTTATTCTCCACCTATAAACCTCAGTTAGTTTTTCATGCTGCCGCATTTAAACATGTTCCCATGATGGAAAATAACCCATCAGAAGCTATATTAACCAATGTATTGGGAACTAAAAACCTGGCTGATCTTTCAGTAGAGTTTGAAGTAGAAAAGTTTATCATGATCTCTACCGACAAAGCAGTGAACCCCACTAATGTAATGGGCGCATCTAAATGCCTCGCGGAGATGTATATCCAGTCATTAAACTTTCACCAGTTAAGAACCCATCCCATTGAAGAGATTTTTCAAACAAGGGGTTATCAAACCTCTGCAACCAAATTTATTACCACCAGATTTGGTAATGTTTTAGGCTCTAATGGATCAGTTGTACCACGTTTCAAAGAGCAAATAGAGCGGGGCGGACCTGTCACCGTTACTCATCCTGAAATTACCCGGTTTTTTATGACCATACCAGAATCCGTGCAACTTGTACTCGAAGCATCAGCTATGGGAAAAGGAGGAGAGATCTTTATATTTGATATGGGAAAACCTATCCGGATTGTTGACATGGCGATAAAAATGATCAGGCTTGCTGGCTTATCACCTGAGCAGGATATTAAGATCGTGTATACCGGTTTAAGACCTGGAGAGAAACTTTATGAAGAACTCCTGAATAAAGAAGAGCTTGTGATGCCGACCTATCATACTAAGATTAAAATCTCAAAAGGGATACACTGTCAATTCTCATTCATAAAGAAGTCCATTGACGAATTATTGGTATTAAATGAAATGGGTGATGATGTCGCGATGGTGAAAAAGATGAAGGAGATTGTTCCAGGATTTAAGAGCAATAATTCCATCTATCATAAACTGGATAACCTGGTGCTGAATTAACAGAACCGTTAGGATTCAATTAATACCCATTAAAAGAGGTCGCCTAAACGGTTGACCTCTTTTTTTATGATGTTTTTACCTGGAAATTCACTGCGGATCAAAACCCAGATTCGCAACCAGCTCTTAAGTAAGCTCAACCTTGAAAAAATTGAATCATTATGTTATTTCAGAACTAACCTTATTTTAACATATCCGATTTATTTTTGCATTCAACATAATTGGCAAACTGTATTAATCACAAATGAAAACAAGTACTTCAGCAATTCTTTTCCTTCTAGCGATTATGTCTTTTTCGCAAATACGGGCACAGACAAAAGCGCAGGCACCCGAAGATAACCTAAAGCTCAACCAAATTCAGGTAATCGGATCCCATAACAGTTATAAACAGGCTATTGAACCTGCACTATTTAAACTCATCCAGTCTAAAGATTCAACTAACCGATTAGGTGGTTTGCAATATGAACATATTCCCATCACGGATCAGCTTAATATGGGTCTGCGCAATTTAGAAATCGATGTGTATGCCGACAGCAAAGGAGGTAAATATGCACATCCAAAGGGACTGGAGCTAGTTAAGCCAGATCAACCCTATGACACAGCAGGCGTGATGAACCAACCCGGATTTAAAGTATTGCATGTGCCCGATATTGATTTCAGAAGTTCGAGTCTAACTTTTGATGACTGCCTTCAGAAATTAAAGAACTGGTCGAACTCAAATCCAGGACACATTCCCGTATTCATTACACTGGAACCCAAAGATGGAGAGACAAACCGATTTGGCACCACACCCGAAGCTTTTACCTCAGCACTATTCGATCAGCTGGATGCTATAATCCGTAAAAATTTAGGTATGGATAAACTCATCACTCCAGATATGGTCAGAGGCAATTGTATAACTTTGGAAGAAGCGGTATTAAAAGGCAATTGGCCTAAGCTTAAACAAGCCAGGGGTAAATTTTTCTTTATCCTGGATAATAAGGATAAAAACAGAGACCTGTATCTGCAGGGTCATCCCTCATTAAAAGGACGATTAATATTTGTCAATGCCGAGCCCGGAACACCAGAAGCCGCCACTCTGTTCAGGAATAATTCAGAAGATCCTTCCATTCAGGGCTTAGTCAAAAAGGGATATATCATCCGTACACGTGCAGACTCAGATACTAAGGAAGCTCGTGCCAATGATTATACCCACTTTAAACAAGCACAAGATTCAGGAGCACAAATTATAACGACTGACTATTACAAGCCAAGTGCTTTTTTCAATTCACCTTATCATATCGTTTTTGAGGATGGTACGTATGTGCGGAAAAATCCTTTAAATGGAAAAATTAACAAATAAATCAGTTAATCGAAACTGAGATCCTGAACTTTTCCTGTATCTACATGAATCAGAAAACGATCAGCAGGAGCATCGTGTAGAAACTTATCCAGGATCTTAAAAAAAAGACCCAGCTTCTTTAGGAGCGGGTCTTTTTTTTGCCACTCTGGGTGATTTTTAAAGAAGCATTTCGAAAGTATCCTGTACTGTTTAAGACGATCAGAACCAATGTCAGCAAGTGCTAACTGATCCGCACTACGAATCTTATAGAAGTCAGCAATCAGGTCAAGCCCATTCCATTTCTTAAAATCATTTCGCTTTAAACGAACCTTCTCCATAGCAGAATCAACTGATTTCTCTGCTCTTTTCCAGGCTTGTTGATAACGTTCTTTATGCTTAAGGATCGTATCAAAAGAAACCGAAAGATCCGTATTTGCGAGTACCAGCAAATCATCACCAGAAACAGGCATCAGGAAATCCTTAAGCACAGAAGGCCAATCCTCCGGAAGAAAACGCAACCTGACCAATTCCCTTAGATGATAATCGGTGAAATCATGATAACTTTTTGTTTGAAGGATGGTGCTATCCCAAATGCCGGGAGCATGCTGACTTTCCAGCAAGTGATGCTCCATTCTATACAGATCAAAAAGTTCATTAAACCGTGGTACTTGTGCAATTACGATTGTTTCCACCTCTAAATCCCTATTCGGTTTGATTGTAAGCAATTTATAGGCAGGAATATATGCCGCTAACGAAGGGGTTTGGACGTTCACCAATGTATTTCCCTTTGGAGATGTATAGATTCCCGTATCATTAATATGCATATGGCCTCCAAAATGAACTTTGATTCCCGCATCAGCAAAAGCAACCGCAACTTCTTGTCGCGGAACACGGTCCAGCTGCCATTTACCCGCACCCATCATTTCTGCTATTTCAGGTGAGGCACCATCATTGAAGTCGACCATGGGATAGTGGCTGAACGCAATTAAGGTCTTGCCTTGTTTCTTAGCTTCATCAGCAACTTTCCGAACCCATTCAACCAGATGTTTTTTATGCAACAGTACATTGTTGTAACCTAAATCAGCCTCCGGATAAACATTGCCATCTAATGCCAAAAGCCAAAGTCCCTTAACCGGCTCTGCCACATAACTCACATCCTGCACAATAGTACCGGGAGCGACCTCATATACCCTTTTATTTAAAAGACTAGCCTTTAGACCTTTTTCATAGTTATAATCCGATGACGAGTACGAACTGAAAGGAGTAGCCCAATACAGATAACCAGGTTTAGGATAAAATCCGAATTCCCGCAACTGATCCGTAATGCCGAGATAGCCCATTTTGGCCAGATCAGGACTCACCACCACAGGGAGTTCATTTACGCCGGAACGCTTAAACATCCCCTCTTTACTATAAATAGCCTGTTTCCTGCCACCCTCACCTAAGAAATCAGATTTACCCGCGTCCTGTTCAAATGGACCCGCAGGATCATGATTACCCGTTGTGATAAAAAATTCCATTCCATACTTTGCGCTGTATTCTTTCAAAATGCGCTGCAAACCCCGGATATGTAAGGGTTGCCCATCATCACTGTAATCTCCCGGAAGTGCTACATAGTGGATGCCCCGCTTTGCAATATCATCAAGCGCCGCCAAAAAGGCGAAATAGTTCTCATTAAAAATTCGAGTGGAATGCAGCTGTGCATCCATTGTTCTCAGCAGCGTATATCTGCCGGTCTTTGGATTGAATACCCCCTTGTAGTCGCTGCCTTCCAGTTTACCATACAGGTCCTGTAAATGAACGTCCGCCAAAAAGGCAACCTTTAGAGATGCAGAATCTTTCTGTGCTTGCAAAGAAGCAGTAGAGAGGCACAGTAAAATAAAGAGATAATAAAAAATACGGTTCATGTACTGCAAAAATGCCTAAAATCAAATTAAGTCTATGTTACATTAACTTTATGAAACTCCCTTAAGGCAATTTTTATTATTTTTTATGAATACAATGGTAAATACTTACAACTCGGCTAGTAAGCTTTCAAAATTAAGCGGATTTACAAACATCGTCAAAGAGCCATCTTCAAGCCTTGGCCACAATTCCTTTGGTCTATCCCAGTATAATTCTACACCGTTATTATCAGGGTCTCTCAAATATAGCGCTTCTGATACACCATGATCAGAAGCACCGATATTAGGATGTTTTGCATCAAGCAACCTTTGATAAATGGCTGCCAGGTCCCTTCTTTCAGGATATAAAATCGCGGTATGGTAAAGCCCAACGCCATCTCTTGTGGCAGGAGGGGCATTTTTGCTATCCCAGGTATTTAAACCGATATGGTGATGATAACCGCCAGCAGAAATAAAAGCGGCTTCGTCTCCATAGGATACCATCAGCTCAAAACCAAGTAAATCACAGTAAAAAGCCAGGGAACGTTTAAGGTCAGCCACTTTCAGATGAACATGTCCGATTCGCGTCTCGGATGGTATTTTATAAGGAGAATTCATGATTTATCTTGAACAATTACTTGGTGATAGTGAACTCCACATTAGCTGTTAAATCGATCTTATTGCTGACACCAGAGGTGAGCGGATCGCCACCCACACCGAAATCTACACGGTTGATGAAACCGCTAAGCGTGAAGCCGGCTGTTAGTTTTTTCATTGCAGTGATAGCTGTACCATTGAAAATGACACGTAAAACAACAGGTTTAGTCACACCATGAATCGTCATGTTGCCTGATAAAAGGTAATTTTTTCCAGCTACTTTTCTAAACGAGGTACTTTTAAACGTAAGCTCAGGATATTTAGCAGCGTCAAAATAATTTGCACTTTTAAGATCTTTGTCCCGGTACTCAACTTCAGTGTTAATGGAATTTACATCTGCCTTAAAAGTGATCACCGCATCGGTTAAATCCGCTTTTTTGCTCACTAGAGTGGCGTCGATGATTTTGAAGTTACCTTCCACATGCGAGATTCCAAAATGAGTTGCACTGAAATTAACTCTGGAATGATATTTATCCAAAGTGTAAGAAGTCTGTCCGACAACGGTCGCTGAGAATAAAGTGGCACCGATAATTGCAAATAATAGCTTTTTCATTTTTGGGTTTCTTTGATGTAGTTCAAACATACATAGCAAATCTATGTTTTTCCATTAGCTCTTTTTTTCATAATTTCGAAATTGCCTATCAACCTTATAAGTATCGATGTTCGTGTTGAATTTGAAAACAACTACTAGTTACTTGGAATAAAATAATCCACAGCCTCAATTGCAGTGGATCCATATTTCGGTAATAACCTGCCAGTCAATGTCACTTTAATATAATTCTTATCCTGAACCGCATCCAATAGTTTCTGTTCTTAAACTCAAGTCCAGATCTTTAACTCCATCTGCCGAAACATCCCGTATTCTTGCTATTTCAAAAGGAACCCCATTCAGTCTGAGGGTGGACAAGTCTACTTGAGTCACATCAAATGTCGATGTACCCAGTATGACCGATGCGGCACGTGCAATTTGTCCCTCCGAATCATATAAGCGAACCGTTTTGAGATCAAATGGCGCTTTAATTACTTTGACAGGTGCCGCTCCTTTAGGGAAATTAAATACCAGGACAACAAGGCCCAGCACATCATCATCATAATACGGCATTTGTATACGCAAGGGGTTTATTCCTGGACTCAGGTGGCTGGACACCTCTAAAGGTAGTATATTCCAATACGAGCCCATTGTTGAAGTTCCACCTGGAACTGTTGTTCCGTTAAACAATTGATCTCCGATATCTATACCATTTAAATACAATGCACCGTCGGGCCACATATCACCGTCTGCCACATGCATGGTAATGTTTACTTTTCCTGTCGTGTAATTGGCTCCTGATAAAAATACATCCCAACCATGTAAATCAACAGGCGAATTTGGATTGCCCGGGTAACCCCGAAATGTACCACGATTCGAGTCATTTCCATTAAGAATAACGATATTACGGTTATTACTACTAATTCCATCGGAATAAAACAAGATCAATGAAGCTCCGCCAGCATTGAACTGCCCAAAATCACTTAGGTTAAAAGTCCTCGAAGAAGATTTTATTGTTGCTGTTACATCAGCGCGATAGGCCTGCGTATTTGTTACAGGAGAATTATACCGGTTATTCACAGCACTTATGCCAATATTGGTTCCTGTAATAGTAATCCCGTTTAACTTCAGCGTTTTCCCAGTTTCCTCTTCTAATGGCGAACCGCAGTGCCAATAGAGATAAGCCTTAGTGACACCGCTTAAGGGAAAGGTTCCAATTACTTTGATCTGCCCATAACCGTCTCTCAATCCTCCGGTTCCTACGGATACATAATCGGTATTGTAAACGGTAGTAAACTTAGTCGGTATCCGGGAAACGAAGTAATGGCATCATTCCCTTCATATAGAGCAATATCCCTGTTGTTGCTGCTCATTCCATCTGAATAAAACAGGATTAATGAAGCGCCGTTTGTATTCAGGTCACTTAAAGGCTGAGCACTGAACGTAAAAGTTCGTGAACTTGCAGATTTGACGATATTAGTCACATCGGCACGATGGGACTGACTTTGGTGATATGGCCAGCAATTGGACGATGATATACCGATAGGGGTTCCAATAACGCCGGTCGAATTAAACGTAACTTTTGAGGTCCATACCGGTTTATCTACTTCTGTAGAATTTGATAACCCGTCCCAATAGAGATAAGCCTTGTTCACGTTTCCCAATGGAAAGGTTCCGGTTACCCGGATTTGTCCATTACCACATCTCTCAATCCTCCAACACCTACGGATAAATAATCGGTATTATAAAAAGTATTGAAGTGATGGATGGGTTCGGTAGTCGCAGTAATCTGTGCTCTACTCTGCGTCTGCGTACTATTTTTGATGTCGCAATCCACACATCCAGACTTGGTTCCATATCCTTTAGCAAGACTAAGTTTCTTTTCTGCAGATGAAACAGCTTCAACACTATTTTCGTCTGTCGTATTTTTACAACCGAAGATGAGAATACAGGACAGGAGCAGAATGGTTGACTTCTGAAAGATTGGGTTGGTTTTCATGTTCGTATTTTTGGTTCTGTTTAAACTGAGGGAGGTGACCGTTTATTTACTGATTACAATGTAATCCTCCCCCTTAATAGGAGTAGATCCATATTGCGGTAATAACTTACCGGTCAAGGTCACTTTAACACATTGTTTATCTTGCACTGTACCCATTGTTTTTAACAGTAGCTGACTATCAAAAAGAAATTCCAGATCTTTAATACCATCCGGTGCAAGGTTGGAGCAAGTACTGCAACTGGTGACATCCCCTTTAAAAGGAGCTGACTTATCAATCACTCTTGATTTTTTGAAAGGAATCCCATTTAATTTAACAGTAGAAAGATCTACTTTACTTACATCAAAGGTTGAAGAGCCCATGATTGCTGCTTCTTCCGCACTACTCGACGTACGCAATGTATTCGGGCAATTAAGCGGCCTGTAATCAAACGGGACCTGAATTGCGCTTACCGGTGCTGCCCCTTTTGGAAGATTGAACACCACAATCACAAGGCTCAGTAAATCATCCACATACTTATCTAAAGTCACATGCAGTGACTTCACATCGGGGCGGAGCCAAGGTGTTATATCGATCGGCTTTATATCCCACCGCGCGCTACTTGTGGCAGTCGCACCTGGAACTGTATTTCCGGAAAATATTGATCCTGATGCAATTTTTTGGGAATTCAGAAATAGATTACCATCTTCCCACTGTTGACCATCAGCCACATGCATGGTCATTATACCTTTTCCAGTTGTGTAATTTAATCCCGATAAAAGAACATCCCAACCTTCAGGATCAAAAGGTGCATTCGGATTTCCCGGGAATCCAGCAAAACCTTTATTAGAATCATTACCATCAAACAGAACAATGTCACGGTTGTTGTTGGGGTCTCCATCCGAATAAAAAATAACTAATGATGCTCCGACAGGATTTGATTCATCCTCGTACTCGGTCCCGAACCCTCTAAATTTAAAAATTCTTGAAGATGCAGCTTTTACTGCGTCTGTTACGTCAGCGCGATAGACCAGAGTGAACAATTCGTTAGTTATTCTGCCATCTGCTCCGTTATTTGGCCCAGCAATCCCAATAGTTGTCCCTAAAATTGTGCCAGGAATAACTGACGGATAAATGGAGTACCCGTTGAAATTTAAATTAGCCCGATACTCCCAACCTGTCGAATTAATGTGCCAATATAGATAAGCCCTGGTGACATTTCTTAAAGGAAATGTACCAGGAACTTTAATCTCATTAGAGCCAATTTCTATCAAACCTCCAGTTCCTACAGATAAATAATCGGTATTATAAAAAGTGTTGCGGTAAGTCATCGGCCTATCTATAACTGATTCAGCAAGACTGAGGGGTTTTTCTGTTATTGTTGAAACTGGTTCAAGGATATTCTGATCAGAAGTTTTTTTACATCCGAAAATTGAAACACCTGACAAAAATAGCAGAGCAAATCCCTTAAAAAATCGTTTCGCTTTCACAATAATTGTGTTTAAATACTGATTCAATTGAGCTATTTATTTCTATTTACTTATCAGGATATAGTCTTCACCTTTAATAGGAGTGGATCCATATTGCGGTAATAACTTACCGGTTAAGGTCACTTTGATGCATTGTTTATCTTTGACCATACCCAATGTTTTCAACAACAGCTGACTATCAAACAGAAATTCCAGATCTTTAATACCATCCGGTGCAAGGGTAGAGCACGTACTGCAACTGGAAACAGTACCATTAAAAGGAGCTGATTTATCAATCACTCTTGATTTCTTGAAAGGAATTCCATTCAGTTTAACGGAGGAAAGGTCTACCTGATTCACATTGAAGGTTGAAGAGCCCAGAATGGCTGCTTCTTCTGCACCACTCGAAGTACGCAGTGTATTTGGACAATTAAGTGGCCGGTAGTCAAAAGAAACGGGTATGGTGTTAACTGGTGCAGCCCCTTTCGGAAGATTAAACAGGGCCACTACAAGGCCCAGTAAATCCTGGTTAGGTAATTGGTTTATTGTTACACGCAAGGAGTTCACTCCAGGCTGAAGCCAGGGGGTTATATCAGTTGGTATGATATCCCAACGGGCGCTAAATAACGTATTGGCGCCTTCGACTGTACTTCCATTAGCATCCCATCTTGAAAAGATTTCCTGTGAATTAAGAAAAAAAGGACCGTCTCCTTCATTTATAGATTGACCATCAGCCACATGCATGGTCACAAGTACTTTTCCTGATGTATAATTTACACCGGATAAACTAAAATCCCAACCTGCAGGATCAAAAGGCGCTTTCGGATTGCCTGGGTAACCAGCAAATCCTTTTTTAGAATCATTCCCATCGAATAGAACAATATCACGGTTGTTACTGCTAATTCCATCTGAATAGAATAGAACAAATGAAGCTCCGTCAGCAACCAGCCGCCCGAATTCACTTACAGCGAATTCCCTTGTGGCTGAAGATTTTACTATAGCTGTTACATCAGCGCGATAAGCCTGGGAATTTATTTCCTTACTTGTACCATTATCAAGACCGTTATTTGGCCCAGTAATCCCAATATTCGTCCCGGTAACGGTAGTCCCGTTTAACTTTACAGTCTTCCCAACCTCTTCTACTACAGGCGATTCTCCGTGCCAATAGAGGTAAACCTTGGTAACACTGCTTAATGGAAAATTTCCTAAAATTTCAATACTGCCAGAACCAGTGTGCTTAAATCCTCCAACTCCTACGGACAGATAATCGGTATTATAAAAAGTGTTGCGGTAAGTCAGAGGGCTGGGCGCTGCTACTGCAGAAAGACTGAGTGAATGTTCTGATGTTGTTGCAACGGATTCAACACTACTTTGATTTGTATCTTTTTTACATCCAAAGATTAAAATACCTGACAAAATCAGGATGGTCAACTTTCTACTATTTGGGTTGATTTTCATGATAATGAGAATGTGTTTGGTGATTACTAAGTACTTGGTATAAAATAACCGATACCCTCAATTGCAGTGGATCCATACTGCGGTAATAACTTACCAGTTAAAGTCACTTTAATATAAGTCTTATCCTGAACTGCTGTTCTGAAAATCAATTCCAGATCTTTAACTCCATCTCCTGAAATATCACGTATTGATGATGTTTCAAAAGGAACCCCATTCAATCTAAGGGTGGACAAGTCTACTTGAGTCACATTAAATGTCGATGTACCTAGTATGACCGATGTGGCACGTACAATTTGTCCCCCCGGGTCATAGGTGCTAATCGGTTTAAGATCAAACGGGACCTTAATTACTTTGACAGGTGCCGCTCCTTTAGGGAAATTAAATACCAGGACAACAAGGTTCATCACATCATCATAATAATCCGGCATTTGTACACGCAGGGGATTTATCCCTGGACTCAGGTAGCTAGACACCTCTAATGGTAGTATATCCCAATACGAGCCCATTGCTGAAGTTCCACCCGGAACTGTTGTTCCGTTAAATAATTGATCCCCGATATCTATACCATTTAAATACAATGCACCGTCAGGCCACTTATCACCGTTTGCCACATGCATGGTAATATTTACTTTTCCTGTCGTGTAATTTGCTCCTGATAGAAACACATCCCAACCAGTTAGATCAACAGGCGAATTCGGATTGTTAGGGTAGCCCTGAAATGTATTATCGTTCGTATCATTTCCATTAAAAATAACGATATCACGGTTATTGCTACTAATTCCATCGGAATAAAACAAAATCAATGAAGCTCCGCCAGCATTCATCCGTCCAAAATCACTTAGGTTAAAAGTCCTCGAAGAAGAAGAAGAAGATTTTATTAATGCTGTTACATCAGCGCGATAGGCCTGCGTATTTGTTACAGAAGAATTATACTCGTCAGTCCCGGCGCTTATGCCAATATTGGTTCCTGTGATAGTAATCCCGTTCACCTTCAACGTTTTTCCAGTTTCCTCTTGTGCTGGCGAACCGCCGTGCCAATAGAGATAAGCCTTATTGACACCGCTTAACGGAAAGGTTCCAATTACTCTAATCTGCCCATAACCGTCTCTCAATCCTCCTGTTCCTACGGATAGATAATCGGTATTGTAAACAGTTGTAAACTTAGTCATTGGTCCAGTCGCCTCATTAGCAGCAAGACTAAGTGACTGCTGTGGTATTGTTGAAATAGGCTCAACAGTACTTTGATCTGTATCTTTTTTGCAGCCGAACATTAGACTACCTGCTACGAGCAGAGGGGTCAACTGCTTGATAATTGATATCGTTTTCATAATTATGATTAATTAGAATTAAAATGCACCCATTTGCATGAAATCTACGCCCTCAATTGGAGTAGATCCATATTGTGGTAACAATTTTCCTGTTAAAGTCAATTTAAAGCAATCCGTACCATCCTGCGGAGAATATGATCCAAGCCTTTTAGGCTGGTCAATTACAAATTCCAAATCTTTAATTCCATCTGCTGGAAGGCTGGAACAGGTACTGCAATTTGTTACAGTACCGCTATAAGGAGCTGCTACATCTCGTATGCTTGTCGTTTTAATAGGCAACCCATTAAGTTCAAGGCTTGAACGGTCTATTTGATTCACATTCAATGTCGACGTACCCAGAATGGCCGCTTTCTGAGTGCCCGGATAATCAAACGATTGTTTATTAGGGCATTGAACGGGTTTAAAATCAAATGGAACATCAATTATTTTGGCTGGTGCCGCTCCTTTAGGGAGGTTAAATACCACAACAACAAGACTTAGCTTATCCGCCATTTGAGTATAATCCAACAATGTTAAACGTATGGGATGAATTCCCTGACGGAGGAAAGCAGAAACTTCTATAGGTACTATATCATAACGCACTGACATTGGTGTAATTTCCCCAGGAACAGAACGCCCTCTAAAAAGATTACGCAAATTCGCGCCGCCGTTTACTTGTATTATGCCCTCTTCTGCATCCTGGCCGTCAGCCACATGCATTGAAATATTCACTTTTCCTGATGTGTACTTTACTCCAGGTAAAACCACATCCCAACCCTTAAGATCAAGGGCTGCTTTGGGATCGAGCGGGTAACTTCGAAATGTTTGAAAATTGGAATCGTTTCCGTTGAATATAACGATGTCCCGATTATTGTTACTATTCCCATCTTGATAGAACAAGATTAATGAGGCTCCGTCAGCAGTTAACCGGTCAAATTCTCGTATTGAAACGATTCTCCCCCCTTCTTTTACTCGATCTGTTACATCAGCGCGATAGGTGCGGGATTGAATTTGAACAGGAAAAGGAGGATAGTCTGGTCCATTATTTATATTTGTTACACCGATACACGTTCCTGCCTCAGTTTCTTCATTGAAATATATATATTCTCCAACACTCTCTGCGTCTGTTACCATGGATTCACCGTGCCAATAGAGATACGCTTTAGTGACACTGGATAAAGGAAAAGTTCCCGTAATTCTAATTTCTCCCCTACCATCGGTCAATCCTCCGGTTCCTACAGATAAGTAATCGGTATTATACACAGTAGTAAACCGGGTCATTGGTCCAGGAGAGTCATTAGCAGCAAGGCTAAGTAACTTCTGCGTTGTCGTTGAAACCGATTCAACACTACTTTGATCCGCGGCTTTTTTGCAGCCGGTAATTAAAATGCCCAATAGAATCAGGACAGTAATCTGTTTAATGGTTTGTTTGTTTTTCATAATTGGTAGTTTGTTTGTTTTTCATAATTGGTAGTTTGTTTGTTTTTCATAATGTAGATTATTGGGGTAGACCAATTGCAGTAACATTCTTAATATATACAAGACACCAAACTCATTATCAGGGGTTAAAAGAAAATTAAATTTTTTCAATAACCTGTATAAAGAGTCTGGAAGGCCATGCTTAATGAATTACCACTGCCAAATGACAAGGGCTAGATTTAATATTCGGTTAAACGCTATACAATGCCAATATATCTTCTCTAACTTGCATGAAAATAATTACTGAACAATGGAGCAGCTTCAAGCAGCCATTAACGCAATCTCAGCAGTTCCCAAGGCAGATTTTGATCTGCTTCAGTCTATTACTAAAGATTTTTCTGTCAAAAAAGGTAGTTATTTATTAGAACAAGGTGCAGTATGCAAATACATCTATTTTCTAAAGAGTGGTTTTTTCAGGATGTTTTATGTTGATTTGAACGTAAACGAAGTCAACTTCCGGTTTACTGCGGCGGATAACTTCCTGGTCGATTACCAAAGTTTCCTGACACAGCAGCCCCCTCGTTATTATTGGCAGGCGATGCAGGATGCAGAAATAACAGCATTTGCTTATGCCGATGTTCAGCGTCTTTACAGAGAATACCCTGCCTGGGAACATTTTGGAAGAATATGTCCGAGCGCGTATACATGCAGCTAAACGAGCGGGTTGAAATGTTTCAATTTATGTCTCCGGAGCAGCGTTATCAGCATTTATTGAATACCAGGCCTGAATTATTTAATCAAATCTCCCAGTTTCATCTCTCCTCATACCTTGGCATCAAACCAGAATCATTAAGCCGATTGCGCAAACGTCTTTTATACAAATAGTATTTCTTAACCGAAGTCAACGAAAAGTAGGAGTTGCCAGCCGTACTATTGTAAACACAAAAATAGAAAGACAATGATCAAATTCACGATTTTACTTGCCCGCCGTCAAGATATGAGCCATGAAGAATTTGTGGCCTATCACAAGAATAACCACGCACCTTTATTTTTCTCCTTACCCGAGGTGCAACAACATATACGCGAGTATGTGCAATGCCATAACATTCCTTTTACTATGCCAGGTTTACCACCTATTATTTACGATGGTATCACTGAATTATGGTTTGATGATGCAGATAAAATAGGGAACGTTTTTGGTGCTCAAAGCTATATGGAGCTCATCCGGCCAGATGAAGAGAAGTTTTTAGATCTACACGGCTGTAGCTTTTTAATTACTACTGAACACCAGGTTATTTAAATAAAATTTAGTTCGGAGAAACCTGAATCAGGCTATGATAAGAAAACAATGGCAACCGATATTCTGGAACTTGTACCGCAACTTGAATTAAGCAAAGTGTGAGATATAGAAGATTCAAAACACTATCAGCAATTGAGCATGCCTGTATTGGGAATTGGCAGTTATGTCAGTTATAACTTCATGAAAATGGGTATGCCTTGCGCAGCACAGGATGTAGAGGTAATAGGAATTTTAGATAGCGAGCATTACTTGTATGAGGAACAACCCGAACAAGTGGTCGATGCCGTTGTTAGCTTCCTAACCAAGTAGTCAGAAAAAAATAGAAAATGGGAAAAGCAATATTACTAGCCGGAGCTTCCGGTAATTTAGGAAACCGGATTTGCAGGGAATTAATGATCCGGGGAGCATCAGTAAGCGCTATCGTTCGAACCTCTACTGACCCCGAGAAAATAAACGTCCTTGTGAAAATGGGTGTTACGGTTATCCAGGTAGATTTAAATAGGCCGGATGAAATTGCTAAAGCATGTATCGGTATAGATTGCCTGGTGTCGGCACTGGCAGGTTTAGGCGATGTAATTGTGGATTTACAAAAGAGGATTCTGGACGGTGCTTTAGAAGCAGGTGTTCCCAGGTTTATTCCTTCCGACTTTTGTACCGATTACACTGATCTGGTACCAGGAGAGAACAGAAATTTTGATCTACGAAGAGAGTTTAAAGCCTATTTGAATAACACTTCAATAAAAGCATCCTCTATTTTTAATGGTGCCTTTGCCGATATCCTGAAATACAATACACCGGTTTTAAACCTGAAAGATAAGAGCATTGGTTACTTTGGTGACAACAAGGACTGGAAATTAGATTTCACTACCATGGATGATACAGCAGCCTTTACAGCTGAAGTGGCTCTGGATGATGACGCACCACGTAATTTACAGATTGCAAGTTTCCAAATCAGTCCCAATATGATATGGAATGATGTGAAAGAAGTAACGGGACAAGAATTTAGAATCTTTCAATTAGCAACCCTTGAAGACTTTGCGCAAAGTATTAAAAAACAAAGAGCCGACAACCCTGCTGGAGAAAATGAGTTATATGCAAAATGGCAGCAAAGTCAATATATGTATTCGATGTTTTCGACGCATCACTTAAAACTGGCCAATGATTGGTATAAGAATCTTACCTGGACAACAGGTTTAGAGTTTATCAAATCTTTTGTTAAATAAATAAGTTCCCCACCAAGTTAAGATAAATTTAAGACAAGCTAACATGGAAAGCATTACAAGCGCCCAAATACAACTAATGGAGAAAAATTACCGGATAAACCTAATAAACAGTTTAAACGGTTATAAATCACTTAACCTGCTGGGAACAATTAGTGCTGAGGGCATCACTAACCTTTGTATTGTCAGTTCTGTGTTTCATCTCGGTGCAAATCCGCCTTTACTAGGTATGGTGATACGGCCCGAGCGCGAGCACAATGATACACTTGGTAACATTAAATCCACAGGACAATACTCGCTAAATAACGTATTGCCAGAATGGTATATGCAGGCGCATCAAACGAGTGCCGGTTATCCATCTGGCGTATCAGAATTTGAAATCTGCGGCTTTGACGAGTATTATATTAACGGGTTCAATGCGCCTTTAGTTAAACAATCTACCGTCCGTGCAGGACTTGAACTGCGCGAAGTTTTGGATATGAAAGCTAACGGAACTACCATCGTAATAGGCGAAATCGTTCACATAGTAGCCGACGATTCCATGATAACCAGTGACGGTATGGTAGACCATATAAAGGCTGGAACCATGACTATAGCCGGCTTAGATACTTACTGCCTGCCTCAACTTGTTGGCCGTCTGGCTTATGCAAAGCCGGACGTAAAACCGCAAAAAGTAATTTAACAACGCCAAAACTTTAGTGATGGAGAAAGATCTAAGCACTTTTTATGCTATTAAATGGTTATATCTGCTTTGTGGCGACATATCATTAGATATATCTATTTACCAACTTCAGGTAATTCAAATTTAAAAGGCTGTTTGTTTTTATTTCCCAATTTATTAATCCTCAGCTAACATAAACTTTAATTGCCGGAAATATCTTTGGAGAGTTCTATTCTACCACTACTATATGATTCATTTATCTGATAAAGATCTGCTTTTGAGTTTATCTTTAGGAGACGAGCAAGCCTTTAAAACACTATTTGACAGATATTGGAAAAGCCTTTTTTCTTTCGTCCACCGCTTTACAAAAAGTGAAAGTGAAACTAAAGACATATTACAGGATGTATTCATGTATCTATGGAATAATAAAAACACCATCTATGCAAATGACTCCTTGTTGCCTTATTTGAAGGTTGTAGCAAGAAATAACGTAATGACCGCTTTCCGCAAAGATAAAATCAGGCTTGAAGGTGTGGATCTTCTTACGAGAACAATTCAAAATTTTGCAGCCAGCGATGATCAATTGCTTTTTAAAGAAGCGAAAAAGACAGTTGACACGGAATTGTTAAAAATGCATTTCAATATGAGGTCGTGTTTCCAGCTGAGCAGATTTGAAGATAAATCTATTCGGGAAATCGCGAAAGAACTTCAGCTATCTGAGCAGACTGTCCGGAACAATATTTCAGAGGCTTTACGCAGGTTACGTATACGTGTTTATCACAGTTCATCCCTAAATCTATATCTTCTACTTTCGTTTTTGATGTTTATAAGTTAATATAAGCTTAACAAGTTCTTAAAGTACATTTTAGCTTCTCAAACGCTAATGCTTATGTATGAAGAGCAAGGAATCTCAATTTGTAAAAAGGCTTTTTGAGCAATATCATGATCGTTCGATTCCCCAACATCAAAAAGAAATAATTGATGAATGGTTTGAAAACTATAAAGGTGATGGGAAAGCAGCTATTTTTGATCAGCCTGAAACGGAACAAAGAATCTATCAGGAATTAAGTGAGCGTTTGAGGCAGTCCACAAAACCTGCACCGGTATATCGCATGTGGCCAAATTCGCTATGGACGAAAGTAGCCTGCTCAATAGGCGTACTGTTTGTTTTTGGTGGTCTGTATTTATATACAAAAAGCAATCAAGCAACCAGTTTTAAGGAAACATTGAACGCCGTAACCACCACTAACGGACAGGTGAAGCAGATCATACTCGACGATGGAACACATATATGGCTTAATTCAGCTACCAGTATACGAGTTCCTGCATCTTTCAAAAACTTAAAGAATAGAATAGTGTACCTGGATAAAGGTGAAGCCTTTTTTGATGTAAAGCATGATCCTACTCATCCATTTAGTGTCATTTCCGGCAATTTAGAAACCAAAGATATTGGTACTTCTTTTTCAATACGAGCATACCATCCCGATCAGGAATACCGGGTTGGAGTAGCCTCCGGGATCGTAGATGTGTACACCATAGACGGATCCGGTAATCGTAATCCTGTTAGTAAAGGTATCTCCCAGGGCCAGGTATTGCTTTATAAACCAGTCAGTAAAAAAGTTACGCGCACTGAAAAGAATATCGGGCTGATGAACAGCTGGAAAAATGAAGGTTCTATTTACTTCGATGCAATGAATTTAGTGCAGATAGGCGAAGAGCTAGCGCGCCATTTCAACATTAAAGTGACTGTCTCAAATCCTGAGCTTGACGAAAATACCTATAGTATAAAGGCAGATAACCTCAACCTGAATGAGATGCTGCAACAGCTTACGGCAGTAACAAGTATCAGTTACAAACTGGAAAACAATCGTTTAACTATTAACCCCTCAAAAAAATCAAACATGAAATAACAGTAGCATTCAAAATAGCCGGAAGTGCGGGAACACTTCCGACTGTAAAACCTGGGCTGTAGCAGCCTGGCTTGTTCAATTAACTCTATAAAAATTAATTAATTAACTAAATATGCAGTTTTTTATTCATTTATTAAAAAAGGTTAACAAAAGAAATTCGATTAACCACCTCTTACTATCACTATTTATGTTCGTATTACTATCTGCAACGGGTAATACGGCTTACTCACAGTCTACGGATGCATCCATATCAGGATTGATCAAAGACGAGAAGGGTGAACCTTTACCTGGAGTAATCATTGCTATTCAGAACGCTTCAAATGGATTCCGATCTACCAGTATAACCAATGTTGAAGGACGGTATAGCTTTCGCCAATTGCCTTTAGGTAAGCAATACTTTGTTGAGGCATCCTACATTGGATTTAAAAAACAAGTGAAGAATGGATTATCCATTAACCAGGGCGACCGGCTTAATGTTGATTTCATCATGTCTGGAAATGCGACTGATTTAAATGAAGTCGTAGTGAAAGGTACTGTTTTAAGTAGCCGAAATGATCGGCTTGGTGGAAGTACTTCCATAAATTCACGTACGATTCAGCAAATACCAGCGCTAAACCGAAGCTTCACAAGTCTGCTGTCATTAGCTCCAACTGCCAACGGAGGTTCTGTAAGCGGCCAGTTGCCCTCATCGACCAATTATCTGATTGATGGTACCAGTGCGCGAAGTAATTTGACATCAGGTGCAGTAGGTAGCGGGCCTTATTCCCTATCTCTGGAGGCGATTCGTGAGTTTGAAGTATCAACGAATATTTATGATGTATCTCAGGGACGTGCTGGTGGTGGTACTGTAAGTGCCGTAACCAAATCGGGAACCAATACCTTTACCGGATCGGCATTTGATTATTACCGTTCCGATGATTTGGCTAGTCAATATGATATTCGTGGTAATAAACGTCAGCAAAACTTTACTACCAATCAGTATGGATTTAGTTTAGGAGGGCCTATCCTCAGAGATAAAATATTCTTCTTTACCGCGTTTGACCGTCAGAATCAGGCGGCACCCTTTAATGTTGCAGATATCCGATCTGATGCCGATGCTATATCGCTGCGTATAAGTAAAGGTATGCTGGATAGTGTCATCCAGATAGGACGTGATAAATATGGATTGAGCAGCAGTGCCCAGGTTGGTGAATTTCCAAGAAACACCATTGCCAATACTTTATTTGCTCGTATTGACTGGCAGATCAATGACAAGAACCGTTTAACCATTAGAAACAACTACAGCGACTGGAACAATCCCAATAGTACCGATGATAACTCAAATATTAACTTATTTGAGGTTTACGGGGATTTTAAATCCAGGGAAAATACAACACTGGCATCGTTGCGTACTCAATTTAGTCCCAATTTTCTAAATGAGCTGAAGGTGCAATACCAGACTGCCAAGCGTGATTATTTACCCAACAGCCAATTGCCAGTTGAAAACATTCCACGTGCTATTGTAACGGTAAGATCAACTTTGCCAAATGGTACATTAGGAAGTACCTCAGTTCAATTAGGTGGTCAGCGTTTTACACCGGAGAAAGGTTTGGAAAACCAATTACAACTGGTGAATACTAGTTATTTAACCAAAGGTAAGTACAACTTTACATTTGGTACGGATAACACATTGACTTATCTGGATAACTATATCTCAAATGAGCAAAATGGAAGGTTCATATTTAATAGTATCCAGGAGTTCAATGATTTAAACCCGACCCGGTTTGTCCGCGAAGTACCTATTAACGGAATTCCTTCTGTACAACAGTATGTTTTAAATCTGTCTGCTTTCGGTCAGGTACAATTTGAGCCCGTAACAAATGTAAGTGCCAGTTTTGGACTTCGCTGGGATTTAACCAGCTATCTGACTAAAGGAGAATACAACCCGATTGTTGATAATGCTTTAGGATTAAGAACTGATGCCAATCCTACAGACTGGAATAATTTTCAACCAAGAATGCAGTTTTCATGGGATGTAAAAGGTGAAAAGACGGATATTATCCGTTTGGGCGGAGGAATCTTCTCCTCAAATCCCGTTAATTATTCACAGGTTAATAATATCCAAAACACCGGAACCAAGGTGGCTTCTATAGATGTTACCCGTCCAGTTGCAGGTACTAACCTGGTGCCTGTACCTAATTTTCCCGCTTATCGTAATGATCCATCTACGGCACCCGGACTAATTGCAGGAGCACCTACCGTGTCTACTATCAATTTGAACGACCCAAATCTTCAGATCCCGAGTATTTATAAAGCCAATTTAAGCTATAACCATCTATTTGGTGATTGGTTGCGTTTAGGTGTTAACCTTTTAGTAAGCCATACCAGTAATAACTATGTTTATCTGGACCGCAACATGGCTGACCAGCCTTATTTCACACTTGCGAATGAGGCAAACCGTGGCGTATTTGTTCCGGCGAATACCATATCCGCATCTGGCGTTACCAATAACGTTAAAGGCAGAAAAACACAGTTAGTAGGCCGTACGCTGGAGTTAACTAATGGTGCAAAATTAAATCAAAAAGCCTTTGTTTTTGATGGAGACTATCGTTACTATAAAGATGGTTTCTTATCTTTCAGTTATACCTGGAATGATACGAAGGACAATACCTCTTACAATGGGAACGTAGCAAACACCTCTACTTTCCGTCCCATTAAGTCAGACCCAAGAGATTTAACTGAACTGAATTACTCGGATAACCAGTTCCGAAATAAGGTGGTTTTATATGGATCAACACCGACATGGAAAGGATTTTCTTTCAGTGGCCGGTTTTCAGGTAGCGGCGGTACACGCTTTTCACTAACCGTTGACGCTGATATCAATGGTGACTTCGTAGGTGGACCAAGTACAGATAATGACCTGGCCTTTGTTTTCGATCCCAACGATCCAAACACCAATGCAGCTGTCAAAGCTTCCATGGAAAAAGTGTTGAGCAATCCTGACAATCGCGCGAAAGACTATATCCAGAGTAGTTTAGGTAAAATAGCCAATCGTAACGGTGGAAGTAACCCTTTTTCGGGCACATTTGATGTTCGCCTTTCTAAAAGTATCAAAACATATGGAAGCCAGGCACTTACTATCACTGCTGATGTATTTAACTTTGCCAATTTGTTGAATAAACATAAGGGCGTTAATTATAACCTGGGCCAACAAACGCTATACACAGTAACGGGTTTCAACCAGGCTACCCAACAGTACAACTACCGTGTAAATGAGAACGTTGGGGTAACTACAGCAAACGGTACACCCTACCAGATTCAATTGGGTGCACGGTATTCATTCTAATAAACAAATTTCATGAGAAGATTATTTTTAGTATTATTTCTATTACCTATTTCGATTCAGCTTTCTGCACAGCAAAGTAAGTACGTGGTAATTATCAGCATTGACGGATTCAGACCTGATTTTTACAGGGAAGACAAGTGGGCCACACCAACTCTACACAAAATGTTAGAAGAAGGAGTGTCGGCTGACGGAGTTCGGGGTGTATTTCCAAGCGTTACCTACCCTTCGCACACGACCATCATTACCGGTGCCAAACCTATGAAACATGGCATCTACTATAATTCACCATTTGAGCCGGAAGGGTCAACTGGCCGATGGTATTGGGAAAGCAACCTGATAAAAGTGCCGACTTTATGGGATGCAGCAGCAAAGGCAGGACTAAAAACTGCCTCTGTATCATGGCCGGTATCATCAGGAGCCAAAGTGGATTACAACATTCCGGAAGTTTGGTCTTTAGACAAAAATCAGGATCGTGTAGCACCAGTGAGAGCGCTCTCTACTCCAAAGGGACTATTTGAGGAAATTGAGTTAAATGCTACCGGAAAACTCGATGCGCAAAAATTAAGCAGCGACTTTTCATCAGCTGATGAAAATGGAAGCCGGATGGTTGCTTACCTGATCGGGAAATATAAGCCAAACCTGCTTACATTTCACATCTTTGCTGTTGATCATGCAGAGCATGGCGATGGAAGGGATGGCGATCATGTGAGGAAAGCAGTAGCGGGTGCAGACCATGCCGTAAATAATATCATGGAAGCCATTGAGCAAGCTGGCATAAAAGACAGTACAACAGTAATTGTGACAGGAGATCATGGATTTGTGAATATCCACACCTCCGTATCCCCAAATGTATGGCTGGCACAAAACGGTTTGTATACCAAAACAAACGGGAAGCTAAACTGGAAAGCACAATTTCACACCTCAGGAGCCTCCGCTTTTTTGATGCTCAAAGATCCAAAGGATAGCAAAACGCTGGCACAGGTTCAGAAGATGCTTACTGCTTTGCCTGAATCTCAGAAAAAGTTGTTCCGTGTGGTTAATCGTGCCGAATTGGACCAGGTTGGCAGCGATCCAAATGCAGCACTCGCATTGGCACCTATTGAGGGCATATCCATGAGTTCCTCGCTAACAGGAAATGCCATTAAAGCGGCATCCGGTGGTACACATGGTTTTTATCCTGACTTTCAGCATATCCAAACAGGCCTTTTAGTATCTGGTGCAGGAGTTAAAAAGAATGTAACGCTGCCTTTGATCGGTCTTGAAGATATCGCTCCATTAGCAGCTAAATTATTAGGAATTGATTTTGATGCACCTGACGGTATTTTATACCCGGGAATATTGGTAACAAAATAACAAGTATAATTTTATACGATGCATCAGAAAACAGGCAGGGAAACTTGTCTGTTTTTTGATGTTTTATCAGTTTGACTTTTATAGGTAATACTAATTATGGCGTTTGATTGATGAAATACGGATTTCTTATATTTTGCATGGTATTCATTCTCCCTCATCAAATTGTTGGGCAGACAACTAAAAGTACGTTGTCGGGGATCATCTATGATCAAAATAAAAAGTTAGTCCAGGGAGCAACGGTACGCCTGTTTTATCAACCCACACAAACCCAATACGGCTGTTCCAGTAATGAATCAGGTCGGTTTTATCTACCCGATTTAAAGCCAGGCGGACCCTATGAAATCGAGGTTACCAGTACGGGATACACCGCATTCCACCAAAAAGATCTTTATTTCAGGTTTGATGAGCCCGAGCGCATCAATATTACCCTAAAAAACCCAGGAATTCAACTTCCAGAGGTAGTAATAAACTTGTTTAGGCCCGGTAAACCCCAAATCACTACACAGCAAACCGGACTGTCCACTCAGGTAGACCAAAAACTCTTAGGGAGTTTACCTGCTATTAAAAGAGGTATTCAGGATTATGTGCGTCTAAATCCACTTTCATTTGGCCCATCCATTGCCGGAGGCAATTACAGACAGAATTTTATTACCATTGATGGCTCTGAATTTAATAACAATTTCGGAGTAGGAGAGAATCTACCAGGAAACGGAGCGCAACCGGTATCACTTGACGCAATTGATCAACTATCTGTCAACGTAGCTCCCTATAATGCCATATGGGAGTCCGGATTTATCGGAAGTACCATTAATATCATCACCCGGTCGGGGAGTAATAAAACGCAGGCATCTGTATACCGGTTTTTTCGTAATCAGAATAGTTACGGAAATCAGGTTGCCGACCAATCTTTCGACAAAAGAAAACTGTCTTACCATCAGGACGGCATCCGAATAGGCGGACCTATCCTGCGAAACAAGCTATTTTATTTTTTAAGCCTTGAAACCGAGCGTGAGCAGTATAACCCGCAACCCTATATAGCCGCTACCATTGCAACACCATATGGAAGCAGTACAAACATTTCAAGGCCCCAGGCTACCGAACTCAATGAAATTGACCAATACTTACGCAATACCTACCAATATGATCCTGGCACTTATAGTAATTATGATTTTCAAAACAAGAGCACAAAAATATTAGGCAGATTAGATTGGAACATCGCTGCTAATAATACATTTAGCATTCGCTATAACCAATTAAGAAGCGGGCGACCTGAACTCGTAAACGGATCACGAAGCCCTTTAACCGCTTTTCCGGTTGGAGTAGGCAGAAGAAATAATAACGCGCTACCCTTTAGTAATTCCAATTTTAGTACCAAGTCTAATTTTTATTCTATTGCTGCCGAATGGAATAAACTTTTAACCGCAAATAGCTCCAATACACTTAGAGCCTCTTATACCAAGCAATATGAACCTCGCAAATCGGATAGTAAATCCTTTCCTTTTGTCGATATTTTAAAAGATGGCGTTCCATTCACTTCTTTTGGATTAGAGCCTTTTACTTATGGAAACAGCCGTAATGTGAATCTGCTATCGGTGATGGATTACGTCAACTTTAGTCAAAGCCGGAATACCTGGTTAGCAGGTGTTAAAATTGATTACAGTAGCACAACTAACACGTACATGCCATTTGGAACTGGTTACTATACATTTGCCTCATGGGATGATTTCGTTAGCGGACAAAAGCCCGTAGATTATGCACTTACATACTCTACCAATCCGGAAATACAACAGCCTGTTTATAGCTTTAAATATGCAAACCTGGCTGTTTTTGCGCAGAATAGTATTATGCTGGGAAAACACTCCAGTTTAACTGCAGGGATTCGTGTAGACCTACCCTGGTATCCAAAGTCGCTTGCAGAAAACACAAATCTAGCCGCACTAACCTTTGCGGAAGGTCAGCAAGTGCATACCTCTGAGTTACCCCAGGCATCTCTTTTAATATCCCCGAGAATCGGAGTCTCCATTAATCTGAACGAAAACGGAACAATCCGCTTTAGAGGAGGTACCGGCATCTTCACTGGAAGGATTCCATTTGTGTGGATCATCAGCCAGGCCAGATATTCAGGCTTGTCGCAAATTACACAAACCTGGCAGGGAAAGGAAAATACACCCGGGATCTTCAATCCTGATCCATCGGCCTATGTGCCAGCTGATCTGACCGCTCAAAGCTTGAAATTACCCTCTATAACCAGTGTATTAGATAAAGATTTTAAAATGCCTCAAACCTGGAAAAGCAGTGCCGGTCTTGATTTGCTGGTATCCAAAGGCTTGAAGTTCAAAATAGATGTACTCTACAATAAAGATATTCATGCCATTACTTTTAAGGATATCAATCTTGAAGCCGCTCAATATTTAAATATTGCCGGCTATCCGGATAACAGGCTTGTATATCCAACTGATATCAAAGACCGGTTTATCAATAACCTGAATAGTTCAGGTTTAGCCGATTTAAATGGGAACTCTCCGTTGAATGTAGTGAAAGTAAGCAATGTATCAAAGGGGTATTACTGGTCCATGACTGAGCAGCTTGAAAAGAAAATATCAAATACCCTCGTGATTTCAGTGGCTTATAGTAGGAGCATGGCGAAGAATTTGAATGACGGAGATGGCGACCAAACCCTTTCGGCTCTAAATGCCACGCCTAGTGTGAATGGCAATAACCAAAGCCAATTAGGATCTGCGGGTTATGTAGTCCCCCACAGAATAGTGGCTTACCTTAACTTCCATAAAGTATATCTTAAAAAGTTCAAAGTTGGTGCTGCCTTAGTTTACCAGGGATCTTATAGCGGGCGATTTTCCTATACCTATTCGCGTGATTTCATTCATGACGGTGCGAACAAGGCCTTGATCTATGTACCTAAAGATGTTTCGGAAATTTCATTTGTTGATTTAACGATTAATCGACCAAGCCTTGTTACTTATACCGCATCGCAGCAAAGTGAGGCCTTTTTTAAATATATCGATCAGGATAAATACCTGCGTACACGTAAAGGGAAATATGCAGAAAGGAATGGAGCATTGATGCCTTGGCGCAATCAGTGGGATATTAAGCTGACACATGATTTTGTTTTAGGTGATCATAAAGCGCAGCAGTCTATTCAGTTGTCATGGGATGTTTTGAATGTGGGTAATTTACTGAACCAAAACTGGGGAATAAGGAAAATTGTTCAGGCTAGTGCTCTGCTAGTTCCTGCAAATTTAGGTTCCGTTTTGCCAAATGGGACCGTTAAGCCGACATTTCAATTGGCCACAACAAGTGGCAACCTGATTAGCGAAACTTTTGTAAATGATGTGAGTAGTAACTCGACTTATATGATGCAATTTGGGATCAGGTATATTTTTAATTGACTTAAACCCATTCAAACATTGATCGTTAGCATCTAAAAATGTCCTAAAATCTGAACTAATTTATGGAGTTGTACCTGCTCATTCGATACCGTTGATAGCATTTGTAATAAGTTTAATATTAGTCTTTGTAATATTATGTTTTTGCGCCAGACCAGTCCAATGTGCTAAAGAACTTTTCGTTTGTTCAATAACTTCATCTATCAGCTTCCTTGTTAACTTTGATTCCTGTCCAAGTTTCACTAAATGGCTGGTTTTAGGATTTCTACCTTCACCCATGACCATTGTGCTTTGTTCTCCACTCGGGCCACTTGAAAAAGTAAGATCATACCCGGGAGCTAACTTCCATTCGCCATTTTCATCCATTAGAAAACTGAAATTTTTAGCGTGATCATCCCGGTTATGTGCTAATACATTGAAAACAGCGAGGCGAAACATTTTTTCGACTTCACGAATATCCTTGGTTAGAGCAGCAGTCAGATTGAGCAAATCTTCATAATCCAGGGATGGTGTTCTAAAATCACTATGCAATAAGCCACTTGCAGTATGCATATGCAACCGTTTATTACCATCTCTGTCAAATCGTTTCACGCCAAAATAACCAGCGCCCTTGTGTGATGGGAATAAGTGTACTTCTGGCATGATCATGCCTGCCTCCTTTGCCATTAAAGCATAGACATACTCAATTGCACCGGCATCATGACCGTCCAGTGAATTTGAAAATTTGACCAGCCAGGGTTCTAATTCTTCGTTAAGTTTCTTTGCGCCATAAGTGATCTGCTTACGATCAGGAGTTACGGCAATAAGAGCTTTCGGACGAGCACCTGCAGATGATCCGTTCAAAGCCAATAATTCTTTGATGACTTCTTCCGAGCTACCTTGTAACACTTCTTCTGTCTGTGAGGCCAGATTATCGAGGTCTATAAATTCCTGGCTATCTGAAGGACTATGATCAGGTTCATAAACCAATGCCCCCATACCAGATAAGCCCACATGCGCCAGCCGATCCAACTGAGATTGGCTGTGAGGCAAGATACCTTGCGATCTTAGTAGCCGGTCAAAAAGCAATCGCCCCCAACCATCGGGCAAACTATCGCTAAACACACCCGGGAGCCCCTCAAACGGACGTTGAGGTAATTCAATAACGCCTCTTTGCAATGGCATCCGGAATGGAGATATTTCCATGCCCTTTTGAATGAATGCATTGTCATATTCAAAATAAATAATGTGGTCGCGAATGGCCAGCCGCCCCACAGCCTGAATTTCTGAACCAAAGTCTAAGCCAACCCTCAATTCTATAATTGGTTGTGTCATTTTTTACGCCCTCTTTTTCTGGATATGGTATCTGTATCTTTCAATACCTCATCTATTGACGTAAAATTAGGCTTTGATGGTTTCAATACCTCGATTATTTCTTCTATGCCACCAGTAACCATCAGAAGCTTTAAAAAGGATCCTATGGAGATTGCACCTTTCTGCTCAAATTTGCGCAGCGTTGCAAGGGGCACACCCGAGCGTTCTGCCAAACCTTCCTGGGTTAACTCCATAGATAGTCGTCTGGCTCGAATATGATCAGCTAATTTTAGCTGAGCTTTTGATAGAGAAATAAGTGATATCATTGTAGTAGTAATCTATGAAGTATAACCAGTAATAATACTATAGTATCACAAAGCTAATCATTTGAATTATAAAAAGACTAATTAACCCTCCACCAATTATACCATAATGAGGCATAAGCCAAGACGCCCAATATGCCTTGGATATAGTATAGTGTCTTATTATTCCGGAGTATTGAGAGAATATTACTGTTTCTGCTCTGAATTCAAATTGGCCATATACAAGAGGACTTGTTTTTATACATAAGAATTGATAAGTTTAATTATTATTAAACCATGCACGGATATTTAATGGAATTATGAAATCTAAATCGCGTATTCTTCTCTCATTAATACTTTTCTTCATGGCTTTTTCGGCCTCCCCGCAATCTGTGGATCAATTTAATGGCACCCAGGCAGAACGTGATTCCCTTAAAAATACTAGTATTGCAATTCGTGCTGCTTTTTCTAAAGGAAATTTAGATCGTATTTTGGCGTTTCACCACCCAGATGTAATTAAAGCTACCAGCTACCAAAGCTATCAAACCGGCAGAGAAAGCCTTAGGCCAGGTTTAAAAGGGACATTGGATAACTTCCACTTGGAATTTGTTGAAAATAATACGGAAAGTCTTCTCATAAATGGCAATACCGCTATTGAGCAAACCTTATTTACAATTAAAGGCACTCCAAAGGGAAATGGTCAGCCATTTATTTTTAAAGGCCGCTCAATGATTGTCTACGTAAAGTACAAAGAAAGCCCCACTGGCTGGGCGACCATCAGAGAAATGATACAACCAGCGACAGAGAACTAATAGTACAAAAATGAATCATCTAAATGCCTCAGTCAGGCTTTGCTTTACCTTTTTATGCGTACTGCTTTTATCTCTTACTTCATTGCAGGTCAAAGCCCAGCTGTTCAACCAGGATAGTCTAAAACTCATTTCCCGCCAGTTTATCTTCACTGAAGGCCCTGCGGTAAATAAAAAGGGCGATGTTTATTTTACTGATCAACCGAACAACCAAATCTGGAAATATGACACGAACGGGAAACTTTCATTGTTTATGAATAAAGCCGGCCGAGCAAATGGTACCTATTTTGATAAACAGGACCAACTGCTGGTTTGTGCCGATGAAAACAATGAGTTATGGTCTGTTAGTAAAAATAAAAAGGTAAAAGTACTGCTGTCAGCTGTAGATGGCAAGAAACTGAACGGGCCTAATGACCTTTGGGTTGATGCTAAAGGTGGGATCTATTTTACAGATCCTTATTACCAGCGTGATTACTGGACAAGGAAAAAGCCGGAAATTGAGGGACAGAAGGTCTATTACCTGTCGCCCGGTAAACAAGCTAAGGTAAGAGTGGTGGCGGAAGATGTAACCAAGCCAAATGGTATCGTAGGCTCAGCAGATGGTAAATACCTGTATGTTGCAGATATTCAGCGGAACAAAATATACCGTTACACCATCGGTAAAAACGGCGGTCTCAGTGGCCAGACGCAGATCATTAACCAGGGTGCTGATGGAATGACAATTGACAGCAGGGGAAATCTCTATCTTGCGGGCAATGGCGTTACTATATTTAATCCGGAAGGCGTACAAATTGGTCATATTGTGGTAAAAGAGCCATGGACAGCCAATGTTTGTTTTGGCGGGAAAAACCGTTCATATCTCTTCATTACTGCTTCAACCGCGATTTATACGATTGCAATGCAGGTAAAGGGAATAGAATAAGAAACTGTGAAATAGTTTAAGTTTAAAAAGGGATCATTTTCTTATACAATGTAAGAATACACTTTTCATGAATTCGTTTTTTTAATTTGTCATTTCTGAATCAAATAAAAGTTGTACTGATCGTTCCAACCCGATGTTGCGACGCTACTAAAGCTCTTTGCATGATCATTCTGAAATAGCTTTCTATCTTAGGAATCTCAGTAAAAACTATAATCCGGTCGCTTTCAGTTAATAAGAGCAATTCTGATTCTTCTATAGCCTGGATGTAACATGAAGACGGTTTCTTGAATAAAAGACTATCCTGATCAGCAATCCACCAGTTTTCAATTCCAAAGTGCAGGGTTTGTTCATTCAACTTTTTATTGATAAAGAACTGCCTTAAACAGCCTTTTACAACAAAGTAGTTTCCCTGGCAGATCTTTCCTGGTTCTAACAGGAATTCTTTTTTATTAAGCTTTATGAGTGTGAGCCTATCACAAAGAAACTGCTCTTCTTCCAATATTAGCTGAAGATATCTTTTTATGTGATTTAATAACTCCGTGTACATAAATCAAAAATACGGTTTGAAAATTACTTTCAAAGGGAGTGAAGATGTTGGAGTTGATATAATTGGTACCTAGGATTAAACGAGGTCGAATCAGGTAGATACCAGCTGGATATCTCAAATGCATCAAATTCGCAATTGGCAGCTTTAATTATCGTTTAGCCCTCGCCTCGAGGTGAGCGTAGTGTGTGCAAGCAGCGAGCGAGCAGCGTTCCGCTTATAGAGACCTTCCCATCGCTATTCGTCGCTGTCTTGAATGCTTGCTCTATTTAGAACCTTATACTGGTAATGCGCAAAATCGAGAAAAATCCGACGTGGTTGAGAAGAGTTTGGAAGATTTCGCTCAACAATCGTCCGTCTTAGTTAGCCTAGGTAGTTTCGTTTCAGCAGAACGATCAATACACGATCTTATCTGATTAAACTAGTATTATAAGTATGGGACGAATTAAGAATGGCGCAAATGGCGCATTTTCAGGAAAAGTAGGCAGCGTAATTGGGAGCAGCTGGCGGGATATCGATTACATGAAGGGACATTCCAAACGATCATCTAAAAAACCATCAGAAAGTCAGAGCGAGATCCGTCGTAATTTCGGCCTGCTTTCAGAGTTCTTGGGATTGCTTCGGCCTGTAATAGATCAGGGATTCAAGAATCAGAATACAGGGAAAGCGACAACATTGAACTTAGCGATTCAAGCAAATTATGGGGTATTTGAGGATCTCGAAGCAGATTGCCTGCCTGACTATTCCAGGATTATTTTGAGTAAGGGAAAAGTGGTAGGAAAACCAGCGGGGTGTAAACTTTTAGCACTGGAAGAGGGTGTTATGCGGATCACTTGGGAAATGTATGGATTTTCGGCCATTGAAAGAGGGGTAGATCAGGCAATTCTGGTTCTCTATTGCCCTGCATTGAAGGAATCTATTGTTATAGCGGATCAGTATGTACGTCAGGACCAAACAGCTGATGTAGGTCTTCCGGAACGTTGGTATGGAAAAGTTATATGTGTCTATATGTTCATGACATCTATGGAGGATAATAATTCGGATTCAGTTTTCATTGGATACTTTACTAATTAAATCATGGCCATATTCAAGAATAACCGCTATTCCGGTAAAATGGGAGGTCTTACTTATTATGTTGATCAGTTCGGCAATCAGTGTACCCGTGCACTTCCGAGTCGTTCAGCTGCACCAAGCGATAAACAACTGTGTAGCAGGCTGAAATTTAAAATGGCCATGAATTTTCTGCAACCCATTCGAGCTTTGGTTATTAAATCGTGGCATGGAGATTCACATAAGAGTGGTCTGCCTTTTGATGCGTCCTTAGGCATGATGATTAAACAGGCTGTTGAGGGTGAATATCCGGATTTGTATGTTAACTACTCCAGGGTGCAAATAAGCCGTGGAATGATGGACCGACCATTGAACCTTAAGTTTGTAATGGAGAACGATGAAGCTGTGCTGACTTGGGAAAATAATTCTTTCATCTGCAAAGCCTCTTCTCCGGATGATATCCTTCAGTTTGTGCTGGTAAATGAGGCAAAGGAGAGTAAAATGGTGTTTGAACAAAAGGCCTTAAGGGGCGATTTGAGTTTGAGGCTTGCGCTTCCTGCAACGTTTGGGAACGATGAGTTACATGGCTTCTTTTTTTTTGTCAACCATAATTTTAAGGAGGCATCGGCAACTACCTATTTGAGATATGTTCCATCCGAAACTTTAATATAAATGCTTGCCTTGAAATTATATCATCTCTACGCATAATTGGGGATTGTTAATGTCTTAACTATGTGTTAAATTTGTTATATACTGAGAGTCTAAGTTGCTCTGGCAGTTGACTTTCCATTTAATTTTTATTCAAAAGGCGATTAGGATTCTATTGTTTCATCTCTAACCTCAAGCACTTAACTCATTATGAAAAAGCTATTCTTAATTCTTTTAGCTGGAACATTGTTTTCCTGCAGTAACAAGCAAAAAGCTGCTGATGGGGCAATGAAAGATACCACCGCAAGTGCGGCACTCGACTATCCATACACTATTAAACAACCGGATAATTGGGAAATGGGTAGTACAGCTAATACTCTGGTTGCCTTAAAAGCATTGAAAGCCTGGGAAACTGGAAAGATGGATGAATCAATGCAGTATTTTGCAGACTCGGTGTATTTGGAGTTCGACAGACTAGATAAGAAAATGCCGAAAGACAGCGTGAAAGTATTGCTTAGTGATATATGGAGTGATTTCAAAAGTTTGAATTTGAAAATGCAGGATTGGGAGTCTGTGATTTCAAAGGATAAAGAAAAGGAGTGGGTAACCGTTTGGTATATACAGAGTTGGGAAGATGCAAAAGGAGTAAGAGATTCTATGGCGGTTGTTAATGATTTTCAGCTAAAGGACAGCAAAATTATGAGGTTTAGTGAATACACGAGGATCTTTCATTAAATAAAGGGAAGAGAAGATCAGCTGCGGACTTAATCTCTTCTTTATTTCCGTAAGAGTCCAACACGAGTTAAACGAATTTGCCGTATAGTTTTTTGTTGGATATAGCGGTTGTGCAGGACCATGCCGCCAATTATGCCGATCAGGCTGCCAATTACAATATCAAGCGCGCGAGCCTGCACCAGCTCATTACTATTAAAAACGGTAACACCGCGGCTAAGTTCAGCCAGGAATACGGATAAGGGGGTTATGAAAACGGCGGCAAGACCATAATGTCTGGTCACCAGCATTTCAATGATGAATTGCAGGATTAACAGGCAGATACAAATTTCCAAAAGGGAGAAGTTGAATTGAATCAGGATCCATGTAAGGCCCATCCCGATCAGTGTTCCTGAGATCCTGTGAATGCTTCGCTGCCATACGTGCGTTACGCTGACACCCTGCATGATGGCACAACAGGAAACGGGGATCCATTAGGGATTGTCCAGTTTGAAATAGTGTCCAATTAAGAGGGAAAGCGTGATGAAGATCCCAATGATAGCGGATTCGGTGAGATTGGCGTAATCTTGTTTCCTCTTCTGAATGGCACTTACTTGTGACGGGTGTTTTTGAGTGATATATAGGCTGTAAAAAAAAGCGAGGATGCAGGCCAGGATGGTGCCGGCAGCAATCAGGCCTATTTTTGTCGGGACATTAACCAGATCAAAGGGCATACAACTGGCCATAGACGCGATCATGATGAAAAAGAAACTTCCCGGGGGATGCATTTTGAAATAGCTGGTTACCCAGTTGAGGCCCAAAGCGTAAAGTCCAAGAATACCCGCTGAAAGATAGGGGTTAAAGCTGAAGCTGATTCCGACGGCAAAACTGATGATGAAGCCGAATGAGCAAAGCATTAAAGTCAACATCCTGTTTTCCAGGTTGGTGGATGGCATGTATAAGATGACCAAACCGCCAAGGCAGGCAAGTACGCCATAGTCGATGCGGCCTGTGTAATAGCCGATTAGTAGGGGGAGACCTGTGCAAAGTGAAGCCAATACCGGGATATGCCAGAGGCGCTCTGTCTTTTTGAGTGTGAATAAAAGGTTGAGCTCTCTTAGTAGTATTGTTTTAAAATCTTGGGGCATATGGGATCAATAGTGTCTTGTAATGTAATACAGCGTTTTTTCGGCAGGTGTTTTACGCTGGTACAAATGTACGACAGTTCAATTTACACTCCTAGTTATTGTGCATTCAATTTCTCTTATTGCTTATTTCTAACGAAATTGGGCAGGAATTTATTGAGATGAAAAAGATAGTCATATTAACAGGTGCTGGTGTAAGTGCAGAAAGTGGATTGAAGACTTTTCGGGATTCTGATGGGCTTTGGGAAGGATATAATGTGGAGGAGGTCTGTACTGCGGATGCATGGAGACGGAATCCGGTATTGGTTCAGACGTTTTACAATGACAGGAGAAAGGCGATAATTGATGCCTGGCCTAATGCTGCGCATATTGCGCTGGTTCGTTTGCAGGAAAAGTATGATGTTCAGATAATTACTCAAAATATAGATGACTTGCATGAAAGGGCAGGGTCGTTACATGTTACTCATTTGCATGGGCTGATTACCAGGTCGCAGTCTAGTTTGAATGCGGAAAAGACGTATCCGTTGGATGGCTGGGAGATTAAAATGGGTGAGGTTTGTGAGGATGGCTCTCAGCTAAGGCCGCATGTGGTGTTTTTTGGGGAGGCTGTTCCGATGCTTGAGAAGGCAATTGAGATTTGTGAACAGGCTGATATTTTTGCTGTTATTGGAACTAGTTTGGCTGTTTATCCGGCTGCGGGGTTAGTTGATTATGTGCCGAAGGGGATTGTTAAGTATATTGTTGATCCTAATGTGCCTTTTGGGAAGGGGAAGGGGTTTATTAGTATTCAAGAGAAGGCGACTGTGGGAGTGGTTGAGATGGTGAGGGAGTTGATGGGGGAGGCTCTGTAATTTAAATCAAGAGTGCTTATATTAAATTTTGACTACAGGCAAAATAATTTTGGGTGCTCAAATGTCACTAGTACCTATAGAAGACAAATATTTAAAACCCAATATAAGCTTAAGGAAATTTTCTTACCAGAAGCAAATTATAGAAATTGAAGCAATGAGCGTAAATAAATCAATTGACTACAATTGAGCTGTATATAAGGTCAGTAGACATTGATATTCTTAAATTTTATTTATGACTTTCCAGATTTCAATTTATCCATTACCAATGCGTCCATATACTCCCTAATCGATTATGAATAATCAAACTCCTGATATTCTTTATAAATATACATCTTGGTCCGGCGATATATCTGATCCTAAAACAGATATTTTATTTAAGAATATCTTTTGGTTTTCGAATCCAGTCGATTTTAATGATCCATTTGATTGTATGTTACCAGTACTATTTGATGAATCTTATTATAGAACTAGGCAATTTTACAATGATTGGTTTAAAGCAATGGTTAAAATTGGGAAAGAAAACCTAACACCGCAAGAAATAGATATGAAAGTTGAAGAGATTTTGTTAAAACCAAATAGTATTATTTTTTCAACTGATATCATGACGGATAGTATCCGATGTATTATTAATAGCAAAACACGGATTTCATGTTTTACTTCTGAAAATAATAATTTATTAATGTGGTCACACTATGCTGATTGCTATAGGGGGGTATGCTTGGGATTTGAGACAACACAAATCAATGATTCCTATTTAGTAATGTTAGAAGAGGTTAAGTATTCTGAAAATTTTCCAAAATTAAAAAGCTTAACCAATATTCCTTTGTTAACCACTAAATCTACCTATTGGAAATACGAAAAGGAATTCAGACTAATTAATATAGGAGGTTACAATAAAATAGAGTTTGATCAGACTGCACTCAAAGAAGTGATTATTGGGTTTAAGATGGATAAAGCAATAAAAGCCGCCTTGGTCGAACATTTGCGAAATGCTGTACCTCAATGTATTATATCTCAGGCATCGCCTAGTGAACGGAGATTTGAAATAGAAATAAAAGTGTTGTGATTTAATTTACACGAAAATAAACTTTTTCAAAATTAACTCTTCTCACAATTAAGAAAACTGTAATATTGTACTATAATTTAAGCGGTAAAACCACTTAAATAAATATAAAACCTTACCTAAATCGACAAATGGCCAAATTTTTAAATACGACAGGAGTATCATATCACTTAGAAGACCTTATAAAGGGAACCAAAGATAGATTAATACTGATTAGCCCATATCTGCAGTTTAACGATAGAATTAAAGAACACTTGAATAATTTAAACATTCAGAAACGCGATATAAGAATTGTTTATAGAGAAAACAAACTCCATGTAGATGAAAATAATTGGTTAGAAAGTCAGATTGGCGTAAGGACTAGTATATGTAAGAACTTACATGCAAAGTGCTATATAAATGAGAATGAGGCTATAATCACCTCAATGAATTTATATGAATTTTCACAGCAAAATAATAATGAGATGGGTATCTATATCTCTAAAATTCAGGACCCAGATTTATACAGTTCGGCTATGGAGGAAGCTCAGCGCCTTTTGACTATTAGTGAAGAAATAAGAGTCACAGTGAAAAAGGTTAGCTCTGAAAGTTCATTCCGCTCAGATAAGAAAAGCAGCGACGAGAAAACACTTGTCAGTAAAAGTTTAAACAACTTAAATGGATTTTGCATTCGTACGGGTTTATCAATACCTTTTAATATCGAGAAACCAATGAATTATGACTCTTTTAAGTCTTGGAGTAAATTTGGTGATCCAACTTATCCGGAAAAGTTCTGTCACTTTACTGGTGAGAAGTCGAATGGAGAAACATCTGTTCAAAGGCCAATAATGAAAAAAAATTGGAAACGGGCATCTGAGGTGTGTAAGCTATAATGAACCTTTAAATTGAAATATTAGTGATAGTTGAAATGGAAGAAGTTGTGAAATATATAGATAGCTACTTAACGAGAACTAAGGTTAATGGTATTGCTCCTGTGAATCAAACTCATATATAAATTTAAGTATGCTCTCACCACACATCTGTTCTGCTATCAAAAATCAATTTTCTATTTTAATTCTGCTAATTTATCGTAAGATGTTTTTATATGGAATTCGTAATTAAAAACTGCAATAACATCGATGAGGGTAAGATTATTCTAACAAAGAATATTCTAAATATCAGATATGGAATTAATGGTACGGGAAAAAGTACAATTTCCAAAGCAATTAAATTTGGATCAGAAGACCAATCACAACTTGTTCAACTCACACCGTTCAAGCTGATTGACACAGATACCACAGTTATACCAGAAGTAATTTGTCCGGAGGAAATCAATACTGTATTGATTTTTAATGAAGAATACCTTAACCAGTTCTTGTATAAAGAAGATGAGCTGATTGCCAATAGTTATGAAATTTTCATCAGGACTGTAGAATATCAAGGGTACACGGATCAGATTGATAATCTGTTAAAGGAGATTAAAGATGTGTTCTCGAAAAATAATGAGCTTGATACTATCATCCAAGATTTTGAGGGATTATCTAAAAGCTTTGCTATGACTCAGTCCGGTTTATCCAAGTCCTCACCCTTGGTAAAAGGATTGAAAGATGGGAATAGGATACATAATATTCCAATAGAGCTCAATGGCTATTCTAAACTTATCAAGGATAAGAGCTGTGTTAGCTGGCTAGGATGGCAGGTTCAGGGTGAGCAATTTCTGAGCATATCAGATGATTGCCCATATTGCACTTCTTCTACCAAAGATAAAAAGGAAATTATACATAGTATTTCAAAAGTTTATGACAGAACTGTTATTAAGAACTTCAGTATCATCCTCGACGCACTAAAGAATCTCGGCGATTACTTTTCCAAAACTGCCAATGAAACTCTTAAAATTATTACTGAAAAACAGAGCGGTCTAGAGAAAGCAGAAGAAGACTATATTATAGAAATCAAAAAGCAGATAGACAATCTTTTAGGGAAATTAAAAGCACTAAAGTATATTTCTCCTATTTCGTTTGCAGAGGATGCAAAAGTTTCAGAGATTTTGAATGGATTAAAAATTAACCTTGATCTTTTCGATAGGTTTAAGTCTGCAAAGACATCCGAAATTTTGATTTCCTTGAACAATTCACTTGACCAAGTACTTAAAAAAGTTGGAATGTTACAGGGAGAGATTAATAAGCAAAAAAGTTTACTTAAAAAGCTAATTGAAAATCACAAGAAAAATATAAACGAATTTTTGCAGAACGCTGGCTACAAATATCAGGTCGAGATTATAAATAATAAAAAAAAGGACTATAAGTTGATTCTGCGACATAAAGATTCGACTAAGATATTAAATGGAGGTAAGCAGCATTTAAGTTTTGGTGAAAAAAATGCATTTTCATTAGTTCTTTTTATGTACGAGGCTCTTTATAAAAAACCAGAACTTATTATTTTGGATGATCCAATTTCCTCCTTCGATAAAAACAAAAAATATGCGATTATGCATATGCTGTTTGGGAAGCAACTGCATAAGGAAAATATTCGAAACAAAACCGTTCTTTTACTAACCCACGACCTTGACCCGGTTATTGATACTGTAAAAGTTATAAAAGAATACTCCTCAATCTGCGAGGCCAAATATATTTACATTGATTCTGGTAACCTCAAAGAGAAACCAATTACAAAAACAGATCTATTAACTTTTGCCCAGATTTGCAAGAAAGCGCTTCAGTCAGATATTAGTGAAATTATTAAACTTATTTATTTAAGACGTAACTACGAAATAATCGATGATCTTGGTGATGAGTATCAAATACTATCAAACCTATTTCACAAAAGGGGGTTAGCGGACCTAAAAGATATGAGGAAAGCTATTGGCAATGATCTATTGGAGGATGCCGATTTTCAAAATGGTAGCGTGAACATTAGGGTTTTCATCCCAGATTTTGATTATTGTGAAAGTCTAGTTAGAATAGATAACCCAAATCATCTTTACCAGATTTACGATTTGGCTGAGAACAACTATGTGCGTATAAATATTTTTCGATTAATTTATGAAGATCAATTGGAAGAGATTCCAAATGTGCTTAGGAAATTCATTAACGAATCATATCATATTGAAAATGAATTGATTTGTCAACTAAATCCTAATGATTATGATTTGGTGCCTAGTTTCATTATTGATGAGTGTACGAAATACATTGAGGAAAAAAGAAATGTTTAATGAATCATTTTTTCAAAGAATCGGCTTTCCTAGAGAATAATTACATTCCCGTTAAATCCCGCAGTGCTGTCGTATGACATTTGCTAGAATATTTGCAGTCACACCTACTGAAATCTTTTTATCTGCAATAGAACTGATAGTTGTTATACTATGATGGCAAAGCTGGGATTTAATTTAAAAATAATTTTTATTTAGTTTTTTTGTTTTCGTTTTGTTACATGGCTATTCGTTTTATTTCAAATTCCAAATTATTTCACATACTTTCTTGCGGATAATTGAGAAATGTATAGTGCATTTAGGAAACTTGGAAATCAGAGTGGTCGAGTAGGTAAGGGGAATTTCACCC
>NZ_MDFN01000022.1 GCF_001730525.1 Arcticibacter eurypsychrophilus | reverse complement strand
TATATTTCAATTTAAGGTTTTAACCTCTTGAATTATGTCAATCTTGTTTGGCTTCTTCTAAGCTGTTATACTTAGTTTCAATCCTGTAATCCTGTGTGCTTTAAGCCTTGCGCTTGCAGCGTTTTGTTATCCCCGATTTGGGATTGCAAAGGTAAGAAGCTTTTTCATATTTGCAAGAAAAAAATGATTTTCTTTTCCAGCTCCTCTTTCCATCTCTCTTCATCTTCCGCTCCGCCTCGCGCTTTGCTTTTCCCCGTTCGTTTTGGGATTGCAAAAGTGCACATTTCGCAGCATTCCTGCAACTATTTCTCAGTCCTTTTCTCAAAAAAACCATCTCAAATCTCATAGAACCCGCAGGGACGCTTATCCGACAGACTGTTAGGACATGAAAATAAAGTAAATAATTTATTAACATGAAGTACTAAAAATACGAATTCCGTATAAAATAGCCTCCGTTGATACGAAATATCAGGAAAAAGAAAGCAATCTTAACAGCAAACGAAACTGCAATAAAATCTATATAGATTAGGAAATCATTTATTATACCTTCATTCTGCCCAGATACCAGCTGTATAAAAATTCATTTAAAAATATATAAAGATAAAATTAAGTGCTTTGTAAAGAAAAAGAGTCCTACTTCTTAATAAATCACTAAAAGCAACAGGATATAGATTCATTGATTGAGAACCCAGACAAAGTTATCTTTCATCATTGTGTTTCAAATTACCAGGAATCATGTTAAACCACGAAAGTTGGTACCCTTGTAGAATATCCAATTACATCTCCTACTAATAAATTCTTCGTATCCAATCATACAAAGTTTAAACTGCAGTTCTTATTATGAAATAATACTCCAACTCAACGGAATATTTTTGTTCGAATTTTCGTAAAAACCTTACCTATCAATAAATTTAAAAACTAAGAAAATTTAAGACTGCGCTACTATGTAATTTAAACTAACCCTACAGTATAAACAGATAAGCATATTGGACATAAACACATTTTACCACATATTTCACACTCTATGTTCAAAACAGGCACACCTGACCTCTTAAACCCAAACACATTTCTATATTGCGCAAAATTATTTCACACATGAAAGTGCTTAGCTATTTCCCTCATAAGATTAACCGTACTCTAATGATGACCATTGCTTCTTTTGGCAGCTACTTCGCAATGACTCAAAACTCAGAAGCGCAAACCTACAAAGCTCCGCAGGATACAGTAACTATAAAACGCAGTCCGGGAGAGTCGCTAACTACCTATCAAAAGACCACTCAATTGCTAAAAGAGGATACACGACTTACTGGAGCAGCAGTAAAAGCCGCTGAGATACTTGCGGATACTACTAAATATGACAAACAGAACGGCGTACCCCTTACCACATTACTAAGCGAACATGATTTGGAATATGTTGCCAAACAAGGTATAAATGGAACAGTTGCCTTATTTGAATTGATTAATAAGTATCTGCCTAAAGGACAAAGTATAACTTTCAGAACAGAACAAAATCAAGAGGTCACTATTGGAAATAATCCACTAGTATTAAAAGACCTTCGGGCAATGATATCAGCTAAACCAGCCACAATCCGGAGCAATCAGCCGCAATGGAAGGAAAATGTATATCAAGCCTATATGGCACGCGATTATGGAACTAAGCTACATAACACAATTACGATTACTTCAGCCACAAGAGAAATCCGTGAAAGCAGCAATCTGGAAATACTTGATTACAATGGCACCACTATTACACTAGCAGAAATACTACGCCGCGAACAGGCAAAAAATAAAAATAAATATGCCGCGGAAAAAGCAGCCGTTGCTGAATTCAGGTCACGTACATTTCCTGGCGCCAAAATGTCTAAAGAGAATGCCAATGAGAACTACAAACGTGCACTTTTTGAATTGATCCGTTTGCAGGAAGGAGATTTAAACCGTCATCCTGAAAGTAAAAAATTCGTAGAAGAGTTAACAAACGATCTTAGAAAAGGGAAAGAAAGTAATACCATTAAAGCATTAAAAAACAGTCAGTTTTTCAATGCGAATGTACCAGGCAACGTAGGACCCGTTTTACTTACAGAAGATCAGGTAATTAATCCCGATCAGGTAAGTAATCAAGCTGAAGCAAAGGCACTCGAAATAACCATGCTCACCGCCCTTCACTATGGAGAACGGGATGCTTTAAAACTTTTAAGACAGCTAATCAGTGGCAAAGGTTCAGTTTCTGCCACTCAAACAGGTAATTTTACGCCTAAACGCCTGGCTGAATTAACTGATCATGGTACTGAAAAGATGAAATCGCTAGGTTATGGATCAGACAAAACACAATATATGACCAGTTCTGATCTTGTTCTGGTAGCCGTTGCTGGTCCTGATACCCCAGTACAATCCACATCAACAGCATATATCAGCGTACAGCAGGTCGGCGCAAGTATTATGCGTCAATATTCAACTGTTGACATACAAGAAACAAAAAAATTGATCCTGTTTAACCCCAGAATAAAAATGGCGAGTCGCCATTCTGAATACCGAACTGTATTTGATGCCGTTGACTTTATTCCAGAATATGTAAACGATCAACCACAGCAAGGGTCGCGTGTTGTTCAAAATGGTATAGAATTCAGACTAGAATCTGACATCTATTTCTCAAACCTGCTCAAGATTGCAACAAAGGGAGTAAAGCCTGTTTTCTATCCTGAGTTTGGCATCATAGGAGGAACAGGAAAGCGCCAAGTGGGATATGATGATAAAACAATACTGGGAGAGCATGGTGAGGTGCCCAAGTTTAATCAGCACTATATTAACTGGGGCGGTCACTTCGGCATAAATGCAGGTCCGGTTATGCTAGGTGTTGACGCCACTGTTCTTTCTACCCCTGGTGTGGATGATCCTTACAAAAGATTTTTTGACCTTTCACACGTCATGACGTATTACAGATACACCCTGGTGACACATATTTTGAATTTAGGCTATGGCAATGTGGAAGATGGAAGAGGCTCTAACTTCATCGTAGATTTGGAATTAGCCGGCGAAACCAATAATGAAGGAACGACCAATCTGACACATACTCAAAACGGGGCATCGCAAACAGGGAGTGCAGAATGGCAACGTGATTATAACCGTGCCCATCCCAATGGCGTATATAATGCAGAGATTGCCACACAAATGATCTTGGATGGTGACGTAAAGGCTTCTTATGCGGCAAGTAATTATACTGCACTGCATTTAGGTGTGCAAAAATCAGGATTTCTAATAAAGGGGACCTTAGGTATGTATGGAATCCGAACTATTGAATATCACAAAGAAGGTTTTGTTAAATGGAATAAGGAGGTATTCAAAAGCACGATTATTCATGGTAATTTTTTTGCCGGATTAAGTCTGACTTATAATTTCGGATCCAGAAGCATCATTGAAAGACGCAAAAAGACTGAATCATATCAAATTATCGGTACCGGAGATCAATCCTCTAAGGAAGTCCAGGAATCATCAAGCCGTCTGAATTCATCTTTTGGTCCCAGGGATCACGCCATATTTACGAATAAAAAATCAAATATAAAGCCTCAGGCAATAGAGGCAAAACTTTAATACATTAATCAGGCATACTAAATGACGGAGGCAATGCATTGTCAGCTGAAGCCCATAGTTTATTTGGCTGTTTTCCCATAACGAATTCTAGTTTTCCCCCTTTTATTAATTCCTGATGCGAGAACCATGATTTGTTCCAGTCCTTTCCATTGAGTTTTGCAGATTGGATATATTTATTATCCGGTGAATAATTCAAACATGAAATCTCAAATATTTTCCCATTGCCAATATCTATTTTTGCATCTCTAAACATAGGTGCGCCTATCACATACATCGGTAAGCCAGGAGTAACAGGGTAAAATCCTAAAGATGAAAATACAACAAATGAAGTCAGACCACCCCCATCTTCATCTCCTGGTATACCCATTAAATCGTTTCTGAACCATTGATTTAATAAAGTACGAACGCGCTTTTGAGTTCTCCAGGGTTGTCCTCCATAATTATACAAATAAGGAATGTGCATACTTGGCTCATTGCCCATAGAATACTGACCGACAATCCCGGTATGATCACCAAACTGATGATGAAAATCAGGCCTTCCCATGCCAAGAGGAGTATTATACATCCGTTCCAGTTCATTAACGAAAGAATCTTTTCCACCCATCATTTGCACCAGGTCACTTATATTATGTTGTACATCCCAACGATACACCCACCCATTATTTTCATCATAAGCATCCCGGGCACCAATGCCACCCGAAAACCGATAATCAAAAGGTTCAATAAACTTTCCATCTTTATCTTTAGGATGAAAGAACTTCGTTTCCGAATTGAATACCTTATGGTAATTAAGACTGCGTTCTGCAAAATAAGCAGCATCTTCATCCTTCCCTAAAATCTTTGCAATTTTAGATAAACACCATTCATCATAAACAGTACCTAGCGTAACCGCTACAGGCTGGCGTTTTTCCCAGGAATGAACTTCTGGAATTGTTTCTTCCTCTCCCGGATGCAATGCAGGAATATAACCGTTCTTCTTATAAAAAACATCCAGTGCTCCCGCTTTGTTAGGCGACCATGGAGCTAATGTTTTTTGTGTAATGGCATTTTTGCATGCCAGATATGCTTTTTCGAGATCAAATCCTCTTAACCCCTTATTATAGGCATCAATTATTGTCGCCACACCATGATTCGAATTCATTCGTCGGCTATCTCCAGTGATTTCAGGGAAAGTAGGCATCCAGAAATCAGGCATCTGTTCAGCCATACGGATGAATGAATTAATCATATCCTGTTCCTTTTTCGGTTCAATTATTGCCCTTAGCGGATGTGTTGCCCGATACGTATCCCAGATCCAGTCATCAGTATAAAATGGAATGCCTTGATCTTGATGAACCTTGCCGTCAAAAGCACTGAAATAATTTCCATCCTCAGAAATACAGATCATCCGTTCATATGTACGGTAAAGCGAGGTATAAAACACCGTTTTATGATTATCATTATCACCGTCTATTTGTATTTTTCCTAATGTTTTATTCCAAACTCCTCTTCCTGTTTCAGCTACTTTCTCGAGATTGTAATCTTTGATTTCGCGTTGCAGGTTTTTCTTTGCCTGTTCAATACTGATAAACGAAATTCCATATCGCACTTTTATCTGTTTGGTATTTAAAGGGAACTTAAGAATCACACAAGCATCTTTTCCATTTATAGTTTTTACAGTCGAATTAATTTTATGCTCTGTTAGAACACCGCTTAACGTAGGCTTTAAATCAGTTTCCATGTACAGAAATACTTTTGTGTTATTTCCCAATGACTGATATCCGCTAATGGTGTTCGCATCCACTTTCATTTCACCATTACGTGAATTAAGGACGATGTAAGCAGGCCCGGTTTCCGTAAAATTTAATTGGTAAATAGCCGATTGATGCGATGGAGCATACTTTACCGCTATTCCATAATCATCAAGGTCAACCTGATAAAAGTAAGGCTTGATGATCTCATTGTCATAACCATAGTTGATTACAGCATCCAGATTTTTCTCTTCTCCCTGATAAGGACTTAAATTAAAAGCGGATGCACCTCGATGACTGGTGACAATGACAGGAAGTCCGCTAATCTGATTTCCTGTAAAATCATCTCTCTCCGGATATACGCGAAGCAAACTATTGGGTAAGTGTATGGTAGGATAGGTTGGTACCAGCAAATGACTTATATTACCAATGTAAGGATTTACGTAATCTACCGGCTCTTTGTCTGGTTTTAAAGGATGTTGCTTTGCAAGGAGGCTGGCTGAAGACAAAATAAAAATCAAGAAAGTAAATATACCTGGCTTGATTATTTTACTGTTGCTGATCAAATACATAGAAGAGTTGCTAAAGTATAAAGCTTTTCAATTTTAAAAAAATATAATCGCTTATTCAAGAAATACTTAGGGATTAATGTTAAGCAACACAGTTGATACTTCCAATTGATGGCGAATTAGCTTTATGAAGTAATGTGATGGTTAAGGTTTATCTTGTACTCTTGGTTATAAAAATTTACAAATTCAAGTCAAAGTTATACTAAAAATCATTGTTATCCGATAAAAAAACGGGCTAACCTAAGCTAACCCGTTTTTATTGTACTGTAAGTTACCACACTAAAGGTATGTTTAAAGGTACAACTTTCTCCAGACAGCCGATACTCCCGCATCTTACATGAATGTTAGATCGTTCCTCTTTTGCCAGTCTGGTCAAAGAATATAATGCCGACAGGTACAGCAAACGCTGCAAATCATGGGAACATCTTAGTCACGTATTATACTGCATCATGAACAACTGTACTTTCTTACGGGAAGTAACTCATGGCATTGCCGCCTATGGAGCAACCAACAGCGTGGTCCTTGTAAGTCAAGTCCAGGCGGGACCCTTACCCTATAAAAGTCCCAATGACCGGGTGATTCACGGAATCATTAACTTAATTGTTTTCGAACGTCCTTTTACAAAAAAAGTGCATATTGATCCCAAACATAAAAATATTCCGGCAAGTTGAATAGCATTAGTTGGACTATCGGCAAGCCATGAATGATAGAATAATGGCATGGTTAAATTTTGTAAAAGCATTGGGATTACAATAAATAAATTAAAGATGCCCATATAGATACCTGCTTTGTTAGCTGGAATACTTTTAGCCAAAATAACATAAGGATTTCCCATCATACTAGCCCAGCAAAACCCAAGGAAAACCACTGGGATAAACACAAGGGTAGCGCTATGTATTAATGGTAAAGCAATTAGCCCCAAACCAGCTAAAAGTAGACAGATGAAATGAACGGTTTTAGAACCCCATTTTCTTGCTAGGAAGGCCAGTAGAAAAGCTGATAGAAAAGCAATAAAGTTATAAAATGCTCCTATTTGTCCTGCTAGCAGATCGGCCAACCTAAAATTGTTGACCGGATAAGCACCATAAACCGAGTGCGAAAGACAATTGGCTATATATATCCAATAGGTAAACATAGCATACCAACTGAAAAACATCATTGGCGCCATTTGTTTCATTGCTAAGGGCATATTTTTTAAAGCATAGAATATTTCGGTAAAAACACTTTTAATACTGATTTTCTTTTGTTTTATTACAGCGATCTCCTCGACTGATAGTGGATTTTCTTTAGTGGTGTATAATGTCCATATGATAGAACTGATAGAGATAACAGCGCCAATCATAAAGGCAATAATGGTGGTTATCGGAATATGGTGAGAATTTTCAGCATATTTATTTACGCCGATTAAAATGAGTAATGTCGGTGTCAGGTAAGACAGGGTTTGCCCTAAACCTGTAAAGGCGCTTTGGGTTAAAAACCCGATAGGGTGCTGTGATTCATCCAGTTTATCACTGGCAAAAGCGCGATAGGGCTCCTGTGTGATATTGTTGGCAGCATCCAATATCCATAAAATACTGGCCGCCATCCAAACAGAACTGCTATGCGGCATAATAAAAAGGCAAAGACTGCAAAATATAGCACCGATCAAAAAATAGGGTTTTCTTCTTCCCCAGCGGGTATAGGTACTATCGCTCATCGCCCCAATGATGGGTTGGAGTATGAGACCCGTTATCGGGCCGGCCAGCCATAAATAAGGTAATGCGCTTTCCTTTGCTCCCAAATAGGAATATATTGGGCTCATGTTGGCCTGCTGCAAGCCGAAGCTGTACTGCAAACCTAAAAAGCCAAAGTTCATGTTGATAATCTGCCAAAAACTAAGCCTGGCCTTGCCGGAAATTATTTGATTCATCTTAATTGCCTCTAATACTATTGTTTACGCTCAATTTTAAACTGGTTGTCGACAACCAGGTCGGCCATGGTTTTATGTAATTGTATCAATTGGCTTTCTTTCATTAATACATTTTCAATAAAATCGGTAATGGTATCACGTCCGCGGGTAATGCGGTTTTGACGGGTCAATTGGTAACTGGTGTCCATAAAGATACGCAAATCAGGGTTATGAAGCATGGTTGTATATGTCCCCTCAACAATAACCATTTTTACGTCAGCAATATTGATCACTTTAGTTTCCTCAGTATCAACAAGCCTGTTCATGTAAGGAATGGCAAGCACATCGGTATGCTGATCTTTAATTTGCTGCAAAGACGCATCTAGCATGTCAAGTCGTACCTCGGAATAGCCAACGTGTTCAAAGTCCATTTCCCTAGCCCGGTGATTTTGATTCGGTGGTAATTTGAAAAAATCATCTTGGTGTAGCAAAACTGTTTTTAATCCTTTTTCATCTAAAACAGCTTTAAGTGCCTTACTCAGAGTTGTTTTTCCGCTGCCTGACTCTCCCGCAATGGAAATAACAAAGGTTTCGTTTTGAATTGGCGGAAGTAACTTTGCAATATGCGTGGCACAGGTTTCAAATTGCTCTCTAACCTCAATAGCAGTCACTACAGCCGGTGGGATGATACTATTTATATCCGATGATTTGTTTACAGCAGTATTGGCCAGTAAAAGACCTGCCGCGCTAAAACATAAATTCGCCATGCCACCAGGTTTACCCTCATAGAGATCGTAATATTCGGCAAATGGATGTTCGACATCTGAAGTTTCTAGAGTTTCAAAAAGAAGATCTGTCAGATCCGATGCCAGTTTACTTTCACCTGCTATCATTAACCCTGCAATCAAAAAGCCGTTCACCACAGGCCAGATACCCCCATTGTGAAAATGGCCCGGCTTGTTTTTGAAATCATAACTATGATTATTCAAAAGTTGCTGATACAGCACTTCCCCGGCTTTGATCTCCGGCCAAAATGCCGGAATACCCTTCGATTGGTTTGACGACAAACTTTCCTGTAGCGAACAAACAAGCTTCTGAATACTTTCAGGGGATGGAATGTCAAGCATCAGCAAAAGGCCAATAGACCAGCCATCAAACCGCTCTACACGATCGCCTGGTGTAAATGAGGCGATGAAGTTCTTGCCCAGCTCGTAACCTGCCAGAGCTTGCTGCTGCGCCAGGGTATAAAGACTGTCCTTTAATGGCTGTTCCAGTAAAAAGTGCTGCCTGATCAGTGTTTTAATTTCAGACGCCTTTGCCGTCCATTCCGGGCGATCAAAATAAGTTCCCGCAATGCTCAATGCCCAATAGCGCAATAGCTGGTCAAATAACACATAGCCATGTGTAATATACTCATCTGCCCAGTTACTGCTCATGGGAACATACATCAAGCCTTTGCCATTAAATTCCCAATTTTCTGCAAGGGCGAAGATCAATGATGCCTGGTCAGACACCAATCGGTAGAAAGCATCATCGGGCTGTTGCTTTAAGTAACTGATGCTCCCAATCAGCCACCAAAAACTGGCATCAGTACGACCAGCCGTTCCGCCAAAGCTTATTTTCATGATTGATCCATCTTGATCAACTTTGATATTAGAGGGTATCTGCCCGGCATGGTTGGCCGCTTTTTGCAACAATTTTAAGGAATTGATATAGGGAATATATAGTTCATCGATCTGGCAGGTTAAAATACTCAATCCAGTGACCGCACAATCCCGTGCCCAAATATGATCGTAATTGTCCTTTGCCCCTGTGGCAGCGGCTAAAATATAATTTCCTGTTGATGCGCGCTTTAAAACTGTTATAGCTTGGTTTAAAAGCGCTGATCGTTTTATATCCTGCATGGTGTGCTGTAATAAATAGTATGAAAAATAAAATGGCCAGCAAGTACTTCACCTCTCTGGCCATTCAAGGTAAAATTTAAAAGCTATAAGACAACGTTCCGGTCATGGTGCGTCCGGTAATCGATCTCGCTCTAACCACGTTCGTTTGGTTTTCAGTTATCGCACCTTCCTCAGATTCCGTGAAGCCCGTCACATTAAATACATTATTGAAATTTAAAGATACATTCCAATTTTTGTTTAAATGAAACATAAGAAAAGGATTAACATATACATAAGCTGGCAATATCAGGCTGTTTACATCTTGGGTAAACGAACTGGTTGTTCCGATTACACTGGCTCCAAATGAAAGTTTTTTTATAGTATAGGTGGGTGTAAAGCCATAGATCAGGTCTGCCTGTCTGCGGGGTTTGTTGCCGTTTAATGCACCGGAAATGATACGTGCATGGGTATAGGTCGCATTGGCGCGAAGATCGAAATTCCCGGTCAGGTTCAGTACACCTTCAAATTCTGCACCGAAAGCACGGTAGCTATTTTGAATGATCTTTTGAGTGGTCACTTCGTATTCACCGGCTTCGTCAGTTTTTGCATAGAACCCGGTTAAGAATATTCCGCCCTTGTTGTATTTATATTTTAAGCCTAGCTCACCCTGATTAATACGATTGTATTTTCCAACTGCGCTGCCGTCGTTGGATACAGTCGACGAAAACAAGATCCTGTCAGCCTGTGCGGCTGCACCTGAACTATAACGGGCGAAGATAGCTTTGGAATCATCCATCAAATAGTTTAAACCGAAGGAATACGACAGATACTCGTAATTATAATTTACCGGTTTGGCAGTTGCGGAATTAATAGATGACACACTTTTTTCGTTTAATCCAATGGTCTCATCGTGATTAACATCAAAAGCGCTTTGTGCGTCCCCTGAATAAGTACCCCGAACGCGTCCTATATCATACCTGATACTTCCATCAAAATTTAATTTTTTAGTAATATCTATGGCAAGACCGGCATAAGGAGCTGATATATCGTAATTTACATTGTAGTTGCGGTGCAGGTTGCCCCAAAGCGGCACACCATATGCGAATAGCCCGTTCTGGCTTGCCGAAGCACCGCCTGCCGTAGTAATGTTAAGAGGTTGGGAATTTTTACCTTCAAGAGTCATCAGGTAAGAATTGAAAAGCCAATCCATATCAATGTTTTGACTTGATTTATAATAACCAAAAGTCAGGTTTATATTATCGAGTTTTTTCCTTATCTTGAAATCATTGACGAAATTGTTGAAATTATTTAGATTCGCGTCAAACATATGTATGATCATGGCCTGTGACCCTGCTAACTGCCCGGTAATACCATTTGTAACCGTAGCACCTGCCAAGTTGGTGCCGGTAGCTGTAGCTATTTGGCCTAATAAGGAAGAAGTTGTTCCAACAACTGCTGGAAAAGGTGCTATAAATTCACCGGAATTAAATGATGCCCTGCCGCGATCTTCTAATGTCCAGTCATCGCCCAGGTCAAACTGCATTTCTGCACCTATTGATTTGGATATCGGGTGCATACCGTCGCTTACGTTGCTGGTATAAGGCGAGCCGTTACTTCCCAACCCTTGTGTTTGGAGTAAATAAGGTGTCTGTAAAGCGCCTTTCTTGATGTCGAAAGTTGGAAGAGATGTATAAGTCGGATTGCTATTGGTACCAGTAACCTGAACGGGCATTGGCAGATAAGCAGCAGCCCGGTCATCCAAGAATTTGAAATTAATCCTTACATAACCTTTGTCGAACTGTTTGGTAAGATTCGCTTTGAACTGACCACCACTATTTGCAGTGAAATTTGCAGTGCGGGGACCATCACCAGTACGGTAAAAACCACCGACATGAAAACTTACACCATTTCCTAACGGAGAGCCATAATCGAAATCTGTCCTAAAATTCCGATAATCTAAGCCAATGGAAGTAGATAGGCTTCCGCCCTCAACGACACCGGTCTTGCTGATAAAGTTAATAATCCCTGCCGGTGAATTAGTGGCCTGAGTAGAAGCTGAGCCTCCTCTTACTGCTTCAATACGGCTAATATTTTGATCTGCCCGTAAGAAAATGTCAGCGGTAGCAAAAGCGATATCGCCAAATTGCAGCACAGGTAAACCATCTTCCTGTAATTGCAGGTATTTTGAACCGCCTGAAGATAGCGGAACACCCCTGACCGTAATGTTTGTATTGCCTTCGCCACCTGACGACTCCGAACGAATGCCAGGGATAGACTTAAAAATTTCAGCAGTAGTTTGAGGCGCTGCCTTTAAATAGTCCGAAGGTCTTAATGTACTTACCGAAAGACTCGTCTTCAATTTGCTCCCCCGGTTATTTACACCCGTTACGACAACCTCAGATAACGCTAGACCGTCATTATTCATAAGGGTGATACGAACGGTATCAATTGAGCCGGCTGAAAGATTGATCACCTTTTCAACAGCCGTGTATCCGATAAAAGTGATACGCAATTTTACATCAGATTTTGCGGGTAGGTCCGTTAGGGTAAACACACCGTCAAGATCTGCTGCAGTTGAGTGCATATTGTTAAGGCATTGAACAGTTACGCCTGGTAGGCTCTCATTGTTTTTATCGGTAACTTTACCTTTTACGGTAACGTTTTCCTGAGCGAATACGGATACCGCAGTTAACAGCAGTATACCCAATAGTAATTGTACTTTCATCTAATTCAGATTTAATATTTGGTTCGGAATAAAGGTATGAGCATGGGTCGTACTATTGACGATGTTTCGCTACCTTAGTAGCGCAAACGTTATCGCAAACATTTCCGCAAACGTTTGTTGTTGGTAACTAATTAACTCACCTGATTAATATAAATTGAAAACCCCGGTTACACTAAAGAAATTGTCGGATATGCTTAACCTAAGTATATCTACGATATCGAGAGCACTAAAGGATCATCCTGATATTTCGAAGGAGACTCGCGAAAAAGTGCAGGAACTTGCGGCAACTTTAGAATATGAGCCGAACGAAAATGCGGTCAATTTACGTACAAACAACAGCAAGGAGTTCGGCGTGATTATACCGGCCATCTCTAATTACTTTTATCACTTTTTCATCAGTTCACTGGAAGAAGAAGCCAGGCGTTATGGCTATTCCCTCATAATCCTACAATCCGGCGATGATCCTGCTATCGAGCAGGCGAATGTTAAACGGTGTCGGAAAGCGAGGTTAAGTGGTATATTCATTTCATTAACATCCTCCACAGAAGATATTAGTGAAATTCTAAACTTGGAGAAAGTTAATATTCCAGTGATTTTTTTTGATAAAGTTCCGCCGTTTGAAGCTTGTAACAAAGTGTGTGTAGGCGATGTTCATGCAACAGAAATCGCGGCAGATACTCTGATAAAAAAATCGAAGAAAAAGATTTTGGCAATTTTTGGTGATAAACATTTATCAATTACACAGGCCCGTATGGTGGCATTTATTGATTACATGCAAAAGCACCACATGCAAAAAAACTATAACGTTGTTCATGCTTTGAATCCAGCCGAAGCCGCTACTCTACTTCAAATAGCCTACCGTTCAAAAACAAAGCCAGATGCTATATTTTGCATGAGCGATGAGATTTTGACAGGGGTGATGAAAGCTGTGCAGATCGAAAAAATCAATGTGCCTAAAGATATAGGTATCGTTGCCATTAGTGATGGATTTATACCCCAATTATATTATCCCGAAATAACCTATGCGGAGACAAGTGGATATAAATTAGGTAAGTTGGCATTCAGCCGGATGATTGCTTGCCTGGCTGGTACTCCGTTTGTTCAGAATATAGTTGCACATTCTGTATTAATACCGGGTGGGTCTATTTAATTATGATCTGCAATTATCAGTATATCTTTTTAAACGAAATCTTTTTTCGCACCAGGCCATCAGGATTAATTTCCTTGACTTCTATCTTTTTACTAACTGCGACTGCCTTTTTGTTTATCTTATAATGGTAACACTTACCAAACCTTCTGCACTTTTACTCACTGAATGGCTCATTTGCAGCACTTCATGCAGTTTGCTGTTGGCATTGAAGTCCAATCCCTTTAATAAAGAAAGATCCCCATCATGTAAATCCCGTTTCCCTTTCTCTCCGCTCACATTGTTCAGTATCGACCGGTACACCAGTTGAGTACTCCTATACGCAGCTGTTCCATCTTTAAAATAATAAGCAGGTTCAAACGCAGTACGAATAACTCTTGCTGCTGAACTCGAAAGCCCAAACTCGCTAGCACTCCTAATCGTTTTTTCGGTTTGTTTAAACCTCTTTGCTTTCGCTTGGATGATGTTCTTTCCCCGGTACTCCCGGTAGATCACTGGACCTGCGGTCCCGTGAACCATTCCTCTTTTGTCTATTGTAGCCATAACTTTAAAATTAGTTGCATAAAGTACTAGAAAGATTCGTTAGGAACGATTGTTAAGAGAAAATGTCCCAAATCTTCCCAATTATGTCGCAAATAACCTAAAATGACCATCCTGATATAAATTTCATTACAGGACAAAAAAGCTTTTGGTTAATCTTTACATTCTTTAGTTGGAGATTTGCTTCAATCTAAAACCTACCAAACCATATCACTTAAAACCATTTTTAAAAAAAAACAAACTAATTTGCTTTGACTAATTTTCCTACCCTGCATAAAGCATTGCGAGCATCTGTAAATTCCTCTAATGATTTCCAGGGGTCCAGTATTCAAACTGTACTAAGGAAGGACAACTGGTTAAATGAATGCTATTGCAAGCGAAATTATATCAACAAAAATCCGGTGTAAGTCCGACTTCAACTAGCTTTAGTTGGACTCATACCGGATTTTTGTTGCTATCTTATTAGAAGAATTCACTTAACGGTTGCTATCTAATCACTAAGAAACAAGTGCAGATTGACTTTTTTGACTAAGGGTTCAAGGATCTGAGTCTGTACCTCATCACCAAGCAGCAAGTACAGATTACTTTTTTTTACTTAGCATTTAGAAATGTAAGTCGCTACCTCACCACCAGGCAACGAGCCGACTTATCCTAATCAACAGGAACCCTAAGATTCCAAGGTTAAATAAATTCAAACATTAAAACTGCCCCGTAGAAAGCATCACTAATGTACATGCTTCCACCGTCTTTATTCCCTTTGCCTGCGCAAGTGCTTCCAACTCTTCATTCTCTGTGCCTGGATTAAAAATAATCCGTTTCGGATTGGTGTTTAAAATATAATCGTAAAGAGGCGGTTGATTGCGGGTTCCCACATAAAGCGTCACCGTATCGATATCCGAATGAATATCCCCTGCCTCTTCAATAGCAACACCGGCCACCTCTCCTTTTTTAATTCCTACATTCACAATTTCATGTCCGTGGTTTACTAATCTATTTGATGCAAGAAATGCATACCGGCTTGAATCCGGAGTGGCTCCTAATACTAATGTCTTTTTCATAAAAGCAATTATTTAATAAAACTAAGCTGTTAAACCTATGTATTTAATTTAAAAGCCTCGATGCTGCATCTGCACAATTCATGCCATCAATTGCAGCCGAGACAATACCGCCGGCATATCCTGAACCCTCTCCGCAAGGAAATAATCCGATTGCATCGGGATGCTGAAGGCTCTCCTTATCTCTGGGAATCCGCACCGGTGCTGAGGTACGGGACTCCACCCCCACCAATATTGCTTCATTGGTAAAATACCCTTTCATCTTTTTTCCGAAAGCAGGAAGGGCTTTTTGAAGTCGGCTATAAACGAAGTCAGGCAATACCATCGAAAGATCAGCACTTCTGGTTCCGGGTAAATAGGAGTTATCCGGCAAATCGTTGGAAAGCTTACCATTGGAAAAGTCGACCATGCGCTGTGCCGGGGCGACCAATGCTCCTCCTCCTGCGAAAAAGGCTTTTTTCTCTGTTTCTGCCTGGAAATTCAAAAGCCGGAACGGATCTTCAAATGATCCGGGAACATCTTCCAGGTTAATCTGCACCACGGTTCCAGAATTTGCGAATGGATTATTGCGCTTTGAAGGCGACCAGCCATTCACTACAATCTCATTAAAATCAGTTGCACAGGGCGCAATGATTCCACCGGGACACATACAAAATGAAAACACACCCCGGCTTTCTACCTGCTCCACTAAACTATAATAAGAAGGTGGAAGATCCGGATCGCGTACCTCGCAATGGTATTGCGCCTGATCAATGAGCAATTGGGGGTGTTCAATACGAACGCCTAAGGCAAATGGTTTGGCCTCGATGTGTAAGTTATGCTTGCGCAGGATATAATAAATATCCCGTGCTGAGTGTCCTGTTGCCAGAATGACAGCTTCTGCATGAAAATCATTGCCCAATGCAGTTTTAACGCCCTTCATTTTATTACCAGACATCAAAAATTCAGATACCTTGGTATCAAAATGAATTTCACCACCGGAATTCAAAATATTTTCCCGCATCGAAGTAATGATTTGTGGAAGTTTATTTGTACCGATATGGGGACGGGCATCGATCAATATATCTTCTGTGGCACCATGGGCAACGAAAGCTTTCAATACATACTGCACATCGCCCCGTTTGTTGGATCGGGTATATAGTTTACCGTCGGAATAAGTTCCTGCTCCACCTTCTCCAAAGCAATAGTTAGACTCCGGATTGATGATTCCTTCTTTGTGGATGGCTGCTAAATCTCTCCTTCTTTGTTTCACATCTTTTCCACGCTCCAGAATAATGGGTTTAAGACCCAGTTCGATGCAGCGAAGAGCGGCAAACAAACCTGCCGGACCTGCCCCGATAATTAAGACCGGCTTTTTATTACTGACATTTGGATAGGAAACGGTAAAAATTTCAGGTACCGGAATTTCTTCGGTGTACACATAAACTTTGAGGCGAAATACGACCTGCTTACCACGTGCATCTATAGATCGTTTATGGATTTGTACGTCTTTCAGGCTATTACGCGCTATATTTAGTGCAGTTGCCGCTTTGTCAAACAAGATCTCACGATCGTTACTTTCGTGCGGAAGTAGCACTATTTCAATTTCTTTCATAATTATAGCCAGGTTTTTATCCCGGATAGTAACAAAGGTATGAATTTTGACATCTTAGATATGAATCAAAAACTTTAACTTTAACACTATGAGAAAACTAGTTTATACGCTTGCCGGCTTAATCGGCATCTTTACCTTTTCGTCATGCGATTATAATGGCATGGTTAAATTGGACGAGCAAGTTCAATCGCAATGGGCACAAGTACAAAACGTGTATCAAAGACGTGCTGATCTGATCCCTAATTTGGTAAATACCGTAAAAGGAGCAGCAAATTTCGAAAAAGAAACGCTTACACAGGTTGTGGAAGCTCGTGCAAAAGCGACTTCAGTAAATATTGATCCTAATAATTTGACCCCTGAAAATATTGAAAAATTCCAAAACGCACAGGGACAGTTAAGTTCTGCAATCGGCCGTTTATTAATGGTTACAGAAAATTATCCTGAGTTGAAGGCGAATGCGAATTTCCAAACCTTACAAAGTCAATTGGAAGGAACAGAAAACCGTATTACAGTAGAAAGACAAAAGTTTAATGACGTCACTCAACAGTTCAATGCCAAGATCAGGAGCTTTCCTAATAACCTGACTGCCGGAATGTTCGGTTTTTCTAAGAAAGGTTATTTCCAGGCTGAAGCAGGTGCTAACAAAGCCCCTACTGTTCAGTTTTAAACCAGCAACATGAGTAAGAATTCAGCTATTTTTACGGATATCGAACAAGAAGATATCCGTAAAGCAATTGAGCATGCAGAAAAGAGTACATCCGGAGAGATCCGGATTTGCATAGAGAAAAAATGCCCTGTTCCTGATGCTTTTGAACGGGCATCGATCTATTTTCTTAAGATTGGAATGGACAAGACTGCATTACGCAATGGCGTCCTGATTTATATTGCAACGGATGACCATAAATTTGCCATTATAGGTGATGAAGGCATAAATGCCCGGGTTCCTGCAGACTTTTGGGATACGACGAAAGAGACAATGCTTGCACATTTTAAGAGCGAAAATCTTTCTTTGGGCGTAATTGCAGGGATAACTGCTGCAGGTGAGCAGCTTAAGAAACTATTTCCGGCAAGAAATGGTGATAAAAATGAGTTATCAGATGATATTTCTTACATCTGATAAGATTAGCGAACCAACATGAATGTAAAACAAGGTTTATTACTAGCACTTTCCTTCCTTTTAATTACTGCAGGGCTAAGGGCTCAAGAGCTTCCTCCTAAATCGGACCGACTGGTGACTGATTTTACCAATACCCTTTCGGCTGAACAAACTAACCGTCTGGAGCAAAAATTAGTTGCCTTTAATGACACCTCTTCTACACAGATTGCTGTCGTGCTGATCAAATCTATAGGTGTTTATGACATAGCTGATTATACGGTTAAGCTGGCAGAAAACTGGGGGGTGGGTCAGAAAGGGAAGAACAATGGCGTGGTGCTTCTTGCGGCAATTGACGATCGAAAAGTAACTATTCAAACCGGATATGGTGTAGAAGGTGCTCTTCCTGATGCCATTACTCATCAGATTATTGAAAATGATATTAAGCCTTATTTTAAACAAGGAGACTATTATTCCGGCTTAGATAAAGCTACGAATGCCATTATATCCTATACCAAGGGTGAATATAAAAATGATGCACCGCCTAAAGGTAAATCAAGATCGGGAGGTTTTCCGGTTGGATTGATCATACTTGCTGTTATCGTAATTGCTGTTATCGCCTCTAAAGGTGGTGGCGGTGGTGGCGGCGGGCGAGTGATCGGAGGTCGTGGTGGTGCAGGATTATTATGGTGGAGTTTGCTTGCCGGCATGGCTGGTCGCGGCGGCGGTGGAGGTGGCGGCTTTGGCGGCGGAAATAGCGGAGGCGGTTTTGGTGGTGGAGGCGGTGGCTTTGGCGGATTCGGTGGCGGTAGTTTTGGCGGTGGCGGATCAAGCGGCAGCTGGTAATTTAAGGAGTTAAACATAGAATTTTATTAACCATGATACGAAAAGACTTTATAGAAGCTGAAATTCAGAAGCTGGGCCAAATATTGGCTAAGATATTGGGGCTTAAAAATGATGGAAATGTAGATGATGGAATGGACTTAGCCTTTCAGGCTCTTTCTGATAATTTCGGACTCACTAGAGAATATCTGGAAACTTCAGGTGTGGAAGATTTTCAATTATTTTTAAACGCAAATACGTATTCGGCATCAAAGCTGAACCTCTTAGCGCAGCTTTTGTTTGAAACCGTATATCCATTTCAAGAAGAAAAGGAAACTATTTTGATACTTCATAAAACGGCTGCCATTCTTAATTTATTGGAAACTGAACACCATCAGCAAAGTTTTGAGAACATTGCGCGACGGGAGCAAATCACCAATTTTTTAAATACTCAGCAATATGAGTAATCTGAATTGGGAGAAATTATCTTCTAAATATCTGGTTAAGAAGCAGTGGGCAACGTTACGCGTGGATACTTGCCGCATGCCCGATGGCAAGATAGTCGATGATTATTATGTGCTGGAATATCCGGACTGGGTAAATGCAGTGGCATTTACAGAAGAGGGTAAGGTATTACTCATCCGGCAGTATCGTCATGGAGCGGAAAAGGTCTTTACTGAAATTCCAGGTGGTTGTATAGATCCGGGGGAGACACCTGAAGAGGCGGTAGTTCGGGAATTGCTGGAAGAAACCGGTTACGCTTTCGATACCTTAGAGCCGATTTGCCAGGTTTATGCCAATCCTTCAACTTCATCTAACCTGACGCACAGTTTTATCCTTACAGGAGGCAAAAAGGTGCAGGAGCAGGATCTGGATGGAAAAGAAGAGATCGAAGTGTTTACGGTTAGTGTACCCGAATTAAAAGAACTGGTATTTCAGAATAAAATTGAACAGGCATTACATATCAGCAGCATCTTTTTCGCTTTAGCGAAATTGGGAAAGCTTTAATTATATTGTCTTATAGCAAAAAAGGCAACCTCGTAATGGAGATTGCCCTTTTTTATGTTTAAAATAAACACGGGTTTAACTCATTTTGAGTTTCTTCTGGATATCCTGTACATAATTCTTAAACTTTTTATCGGTATCAATCAAGTCTTCAACCGTCTGACAAGCATATATTACTGTAGAATGATCGCGTCCACCAAAGAACTGACCAATTGATTTCAATGAGGTCTTGGTGTGGCTTTTAGCAAGATACATCGAGATCTGACGGGCCTGAACAATTTCCCTCTTCCTGGTTTTTGATTTAACCATCTCTATTGGCACTTCAAAATACTCACAAACAAGCTTTTGTATATATTCCATTGAAATCTCTCTGGAAGTATGTTTGATGAAGTTTTTGAGCATGGACTTAGCCAGAGCCAGGTTAATCTCTTTCTTGTTCAATGTAGATTGAGCTAGTAAAGAAACCATAGCTCCTTCTAATTCGCGGACATTGTTATCGATATTATGTGCCACGTATTCAATTACCTCTGAAGGTAGTTCAATACCATCGGCATACATTTTCTTCTTTAGGATAGCCATACGGGTTTCCAGATCAGGAACCTGTAAATCTGCAGAGAGTCCCCATTTAAAACGACTCAAGAGTCTATCCTCTAATCCTGTAATGTCTTTAGGCGCACGGTCGGATGTTAGAATCAACTGTTTGCCGGACTGGTGCAGGTGGTTAAAAATATGGAAGAAAATATCCTGTGTTTTTTCCTTGCCGGCGAAGTTATGCACATCATCCATGATGATTACATCCATAGCCTGGTAGAAATTCACGAAATCATTGATGGTGTTGTTTTTCAGTGAATCCACAAACTGCTGACAGAACTTTTCGCAGGACACATAAATCACGAGCTTTTCGGGATTGGTGCGTTTGATTTCGTTTCCGATAGCCTGACCAAGGTGAGTTTTACCAAGACCGACACCCCCATAAAGGAGTAGTGGGTTAAATGCAGTGCCTCCGGGTTTTGCTGCTACCGCGTAACCTGCCGAGCGGGCAAGACGGTTACAATCCCCTTCTATAAAATTCTCAAAACAATAATTGGGATTTAACTGAGGGTCAACCTGAAGTTTTTTCAAACCAGGTATCACAAATGGATTTTTAATATCCTTATTTAACGTTACGGCTACTGGTATGGATTGGTATTTTGCTTCGGACCCATTTCCGGTAGAGGGCATATTGGTAGTAAATGGTTTACTACTCGACGACTTCTCAACAACTATATTGTATTCCAGGCGACCTTCGTCTCCTAATTGCTTTTTTACGGTTTTCCGTAAAAGACCAACATAATGCTCTTCCAGCCATTCGTAAAAGAATAAACTAGGCACCTGTATGGTCAACACATTTCCTTCCAGACGCAATGCTTTTATTGGCTCAAACCAGGTCTTATAGCTTTGAGTCGGAATATTGTCCTTTATGATCTGAAGACAGTTATTCCAAACATTAGTACCAGTTTTTTCCATGAAGCGTTTTGTTAATAATTTGATTTCCAAGCAATGCAGTGAAGATTTCAACGACCGATTTGGAACATCGAATATTCGAAAAAATACTCGGTTTAGGAATTAAAATTTGAAAATAATTTAACAGGCTCAACAGCAGAAGTATAGGTCATTTTGCCTGAAATTTTACTTTCGAAGACAAAATCCAGACGTCCCAGATTAATTCCGGCGAAACCTACCTGATTAATGATCACCTTTTTATCCCTCTTATTTAGAATGCTGTCGGGAACGGCAAGGAACGTATGGGTATGTCCGCCGATGATCAAATCTGTATAAGACGTATTTTGTGCCAACACTACATCGGATACCTTATCCGTATCGTACATATATCCCAGATGCGACAGACAAATGATCATATCGCAATCTTCATTGTTCTTCAGATGCACCTCAATCTCCTGCGCCTTCTTGATAGGATCGAGGTATTTGGTATTTCCAAATTGCTCCATATTAACCAATCCATCGAGTTGGATACAGACTCCATAAACCCCTATTTTCAGTCTGCCTTTTTTAAATACCTGGTAGGGTTTTGTTTTCCCATATAAGGGAGTGTCCGAAAAATCATAGTTTGCGGTAAGGATTGGAAAATTAGCATGTGGCAATTGCTTGACGAATCCTTCTACTCCATTATCGAAATCGTGGTTGCCCATTGTTCCTGCATCATATCCCATCAATGACATCATCTTAACTTCAGGCTCTCCGCCATAGAAATTAAAATAAGGGGTACCCTGAAAGATATCGCCAGCATCGAAAAGAAGAACATGTTCCTCCTCTTGCCTGATCTTTTTAATTAAGGCGGCGCGAGATGCTACACCACCCATACCTGCATATTTAATATCGTCCATGGGGAAAGGATCTATCCGGCTATGAACATCATTGGTATGTAGAATAGTCAATTTTACGCGCTGATCTGCAGCAAAAACATCCTGGTATCCGGAGCTTAATGCGATAAGAGCGGAACATGTCAATGTATTTTTGATAAATTTTCTTCTATTCATGATCAAAGTTTAATAGTTTGGATTCGGTGATCAAGTTTAGGATTGATGGATTTGCCGGCAGCTTGCTGTTGTTTAATATAGTTCAACAGGGCATCTCTTACCTTAATGGTACTCTCTGTGCGCTTTAGTGCCCTGGTATAGATCACTGCCTTATCGCCACCATTCGCTAAATAATCATTGGTTAATACGGTATAGTCCCTTGATACATCAAAAGGGATGCCCTGAATCATAATATCAGATGCCTTTCCGTCTTTAATGCAGAACGTAGCTCCCGAAATTGGATCGCCTCCTCCTGCTGCCATATAGTTGAATAAATCGAGGATGTCTGCTCCTTTGAGCTTTACGGTTACGAAATAATTTTCAAAGGGCATGAGTTCATAGATCTTAAATGCTTTTATAGGTCCTGCGCTGATGGGATTCCTGAGTGAATAGTAATTTGTGTGAGCGAAATCAAATTCTATGTGGTTCTCATTACCGGCCTGAAACATGACGTCGGCAACCAGGTTATTTAATAATCCCTCAGGACGTCCTCTTTCAATATTGACCGATGCCACTCCAATCACCGTATTCATCTGAGAATCAATACCGGCTTTATAGGATTTATAATAGGCTAGTATAGATGAGTCTGCCGGAAGATTTTTAATTGGATACAGATGAGGTGTATTGCCGGAAAGATGAAGCTTCGGGCTGCATCCTGCTAGTGTGATTACTAACACAGGCAGGATCCATTTGGCTTTATGGAAAATTTGTGATAAGAATAAGACCATTTTTTTATATACGAGTTTTAAAATAATTGTTGAATATCCTGTCTGATAACGACAAGAGCTGCATCATAGGGATTAATTTCCAATGTTGATAAATGCTGCAGTACAAGTTTACTTAATTCGATATGTGAGGCATCAGCAGGTAATGATTTGCCTGCATTATTAATTAATGCGATGGTATCCTCTTTCAATTTTGAGATCAAAGCCCATGAGGTCTCGTTCACATACAATTGCTGCGTTACATTATGCTGATATTCATTTCTGATTTCCGCAGTGAGAATTTGTTGATATTCAATGAGGGTAAGACCGGGTGTATTCGTCCGTAGCAGCAGATTCACTGGATTAATCCGCTCCATCAGTAAGATGATTCTTTCGTAAGCCTGAAGCCGAAGAGGCAGTATTGCGGCCTGACTTCCTTTTTTCAAATCGAGCAGCTGGACTTTAAGTTTCTGATCCAGATGAGGTCTTGCAAAGAGATATCCGATAAAAATAAGTAGGGTTCCTGATAATGTTAATTTAGCAATATCAAGTAAAAACAGTGTGGTTGATTGCATTATACTATTTGTAGTCAGAGCGTCAAATCGCCCTTAGATAAACAAAAATGAGGAATTAAGGTTATATTTGGTGTAAATATAAAAAAGAAATGAGTATGGAGACAGCAACATCACTTATACCGGTTTCTTTCACTGAAGGAGCAACAAAAGAGCTTAAAAAAATACAACAGCAACAGGAGCTTAACGATGAGTTCGGCTTACGCATTGGTGTTGAAGGTGGAGGATGCTCAGGTATGACTTACATTTTAGGCTTTGATCAGAAAAAAGATGGGGACCAGGAGTTTTTGCATAACGGTGTAAAAATATATATGAATAAGACACATGGTCTTTATCTTGCTGGGATGCAAATTGATTTCCAGGATGGATTAAACTCACGTGGGTTTACGTTTAACAACCCAAATGCATCGAGTACTTGCGGATGCGGGACCTCGTTTGCGGTGTAAGGTTATTAGTTAATAAGGAAAGGGTTATTCGTATCCTCTCCTTATTTTTTTTTAAAAACTCTATCCTGATACTTTATTCCTTCTTCCCTCCCAATACCCTCTTCATTTGAATTTTTACACGAATGACTTGACAGGTCAAATCCCTACTGTATTATGAGTTTCAGCACTTCATACCTTACATCCTCGTTTTGCTCAGCTTGTTTTTAATTCTATTTTTATCGAAATTATTCAAAATTTAAGACCATTTTTGTCTTTATGCTAAATGCATTAACCAATTTAGCTATAATTATGATTTTGCAAATTATTAGGATCAATTGTCTGGCATTCATATTCTATAAAAACAGATCAGCGATGTTGGGCTATCGAATTGTAAGGAATACAACAGATGATTAAACACATTATTTGAACCAAATTATTTCCATAAAGATGAGGAATCCAATTAATTTCACGTTAAACCTGGTATTACTGTTTTTACTTGCTTCAACTGCTGGTAAAAGTCAAACCACAACGTCTCTTACCAAGTATGTTAATACTTTTATTGGCACAGCACCACTTACCGATCCTAAAATTATTGGATATAAGTTGCCACAGGGATGGAGATCATGGGCCGGACTTACCTTTCCGGGCAGTTCATTGCCAAACGCGATGGTTCAATTAAGTCCCATTACAGCATATGGATCTGGTGCAGGATACCAGTATGAGGATACGGTTATTTATGGATTTACGCATACCAATAAAGGGCATTGGAATCTTTGTAATATACCTATATTGCCTGTTTCAAATCCTGGAGCTAAGTTTGGATCTAAGTTTACTCATAAGAAAGAGAGCTCTGCACCTGGTTTTTACCAGGTTTATCTTGACGATTATTCTGTTAATGTGAGTTTGACCTCTACGCTACGATGTGGCTATCACAAGTACGAATATAAAAACAACAAAGACAGGCAAATTCTCTTTGACCTGGCAAAAGCCAATAATAACATATCAAACTGGAGTATTGAGCAGATAGGAACATCTGCTTTACAGGGATATCAGCAGACCGGAGAGCGAATTTATTTCTACGCCAGTCTGAATACCCCTATTGAAAAATTAGAAAAGACTGAAGAAGGTAAACGTACAGGCTTTGCCATGGTTCATTTGTCAAATGGCAGCAGTGGACCTGTTGAACTCAAAATAGGATTGTCATTTGTAAGTGTAGCGAATGCAAAACAGAATCTGTTGCAGGAAATTGGCAATAAAACATTTAATACTGTACGGAAAGAAGCCACACAAAAATGGGAAACCTTATTATCATCTGTACAGGTAAAGGGGGGAACCGCTAAGCAGAAGCAACTGCTTTATTCATGTTTGTACCGGTCTTTTCTGTGGCCAGCATTACGCAGTGACGTAAACGGAGAGTTTACAGATGCAGCCAGAAAGGTGGTGAAGGCTGATTTTAATTATTATACGGAGCCATCTTTGTGGGATACGTATCGAAATAAAGATGTGCTTTTAGGCTTGATATCACCACAGGTTACGCTTGATGTAATTAAATCAATGAAAGATGTGGGGGATAAAACCGGATTTATACCTACTTTTTTCCATGGTGACCATGGCGCTTCATCTATTGCAGGAGCTTACTTAAGAGGTATCGACAATTTTGATGTGAAAGGGACTTATAAAATACTACTAAAAAATGCCAATGTAGAAGGTGGCGCCCGTCCGTATATTACTGAATATATTAAAAAAGGGTATATCTCTGATCCTGATGTGCCGCATCCTGAGGTAGAAACCAAGGCCAAGGCTGGTGTATCGAAAACGCTGGAGTATTCTTACGATGATTATTCACTTGCTCAGATGGCCCAAAAGTTAGGGGATACTTCTAATTACAGGATCCTCATGGCGAGATCTAAGAACTATAAAAATATGTTTGATCCATCTACCCGGTTTATGAGAGGCAGATTAGAAAATGGTGATTGGATAAAAAATTTCAATCCTCAGTTCCCTTATTATGAGTATATGTACAGGGAGGCAAATGCCTGGCAGGTATCTTTCTTTGCCCCACATGATATGAAGGGCTTAATCGCCTTGTATGGCGGAGAAAAAAGATTTGAATCGAAATTAGATTCACTTTTCACCTTACCATGGAACCCCAATTATATTGCCCGAAATGTAGAAACTATGATTGGTCAGTATTGTCATGGCAATCAGCCTGATCATGAAGTGCCTTTTGCTTATTATTTTGTTGGCAAACCAGAGAAGTCACAGAAAGTGATCGATAACATATTGAATAATTTATACGGTATCGGTGACCAGGGTTTGGCACTTTGCGGAATGGATGATGCAGGGGAAATGTCTGCTTGGTATGTATTTAGCGCATTGGGTTTATATACCTTCTCGGCAACTGATCCTGAATACCTGGTTACGGTTCCGTTATTTGATGAGGTAAAATGGAAAACCAGCAGCGGGAAAGTGCTGACTATAACCAAGCCTGGAAAGGGTAGAGTTTTAACCTCTATAAAAGTTGATGGCAAGGAAAACAACGGATATTTTGTGCCACACGACCTATTTAAGAATGGGGGAAAGATAGAAATTACGATAAAACAGTAGTACTATTGATCGTAATATCATCACTATTAAACACAAGTTTATTTCTACTTAATCTTCTACTTGAAATAATAATCAGAATGAGCGGATTACCTGAATCCAGTTCTGATTATTATTTTAATTCATTCAGATAATCATCAGATTGTTTGATCACTTTTAGATAAAGGCTGTCCAATGCCTTAATCTTTTTTTCCTCTTCTTTGTAATAAGCAACTGCTTCGTCATTTGATTTTTTACCGGGCTCAACTTCAAAGCCTTGCATCCAGGCATTCATTTTATTGTCAGCCTGATCTAACTCTGACTTCAATTGCTTTATTTTTTTGGAAGCTTGTAAGGTATCGAGGTTTGGCTTTGTTTTAGCAAGGCTTTCCATGTTTGAAGAAAGCGTATCCAGTTTCATTCTGTTCCGAACAGCCAATTCGCTATCCATCATTACTTTATCATGGATTTTTAACACTTCATCCATCACATCCTTATAACTGCCAGAAGAATTACAGGATTGAATCAGAAAAGGAACAAATAGAATCAAAATGCTTTTTTTCATTTTTACAAAGATTAGATGTAACGCATTAAGATGTATTCATTTAAATACACCTTTTAAATTTTATGAACCGAATTTCGGTTTTTAAATAGAATCAAAATGCTTTTTTTCATTTTTACAAAGATTAGATGTAACGCATTAAGATGTATTCATTTAAATACACCTTTTAAATTTTATGAACCGAATTTCGGTTTTTATTTTCTGATAAATACTTTCTTTTCAAACTTATCTATGAATTGCAGATAAATACTTCTTTTAATTTAAATTTATCTCATTAGAGTGGCGGCCATCAATCCTATAACGACATCATTGGTCAGTGTTTGTAAGGTAAGACTTTTCAGTACTTTATTGGGATCAAGCGGGAGATCCAAAACGGTAGCGGCACCACCATCGATTTCTTTTCCGTTGAAAGAAAGCAGTGATTCTTCGCCTGAAACGACAGCTCCGGTTTTTAAATGTACCCTGATAGGGCGTGGTTGTTTGAGTTTGAAGGCATAACCATCGGTATAATAATCCTTCTCTATTGGCCACCAGGTTTCAGGATTCCGTAATGCGAGGGTATCGCTTGTTCCGTTGGTATAATCGACCACTACGATTCCGTTATTCATTTGGCTTTGCATCGGATTGGTAGATCCTGCCATAAGCAACCAGAGGTGTGCAGCTTTTCCGGAAAGAGGGATGCTCCGCTCCTTCGGATAATTATCCCATTGGGAGGTAAACAGGATACTATTTTTACCGGTGGTACCTGTTGTCGCAAAAGAAATTCCTTGGGGAAGAGCGATTGTGTTTTTATCTCCTGCTAGTTTGCGCAGACCACTATCGTCAATGAGATGTGTTTCTAGAGGATGAGGCCAGTCACCTGTTCCCTGCCATGGTAATTGCAAAGTGGTTACCTGTGGCCTTGGTGAAAGGTATTTGTTTTTAAAAATTTGGGTAACCTGGTCATTGAAAAAGGGTATAAGATTGATCATTTCCAGTTTATTGGTGGTTTGGGCAGTCCAATCTATCAGATGTTCCACAATTGGTTCTCCATTAGGAATGCTGATGTTAACCTCATTGGTTCCTGTGATCAACTGTTCGGATGGAATATTTATTTCAGGTGCTGTTGTACCTGCAGGGATTGGAACTGTCGTTTGATATTGATTTACGCGAACGGTGGCAAGTAGATCAGTCTGGGTATTGTTCTGTAAACGAAACGCCTGATTATTGACATCGTTACCCTTGACCGTAAGTAGGGTAAGTGGCTTTTTAACCTGAAAGCAGATTGGCATCCACCATACTAAGCTGCCCTGGCTTAACTGAACGAATGCCATAGGTGATCCTCCGGGAGCACTCACTTTTGCGCTAAAACCAACGTCATTGGCTTGGATATGAGTTAAGGACTGTTGAGGATCATACACTTTAATCACTTTTACACCTGGGAAACTAAGCGATAAGGTGTTACCAGAAACATATGTTTTTTCCGGCTCAGGTAAAACAGGTTTTGCACCTTCCCAGAGCATTTCAATGTGATAACTTTTTGAAGCTTTAGCGTTTAGCTCGATCACAGGCTGACCTACTGATGATGAAATATTGATCCATTTCGTCGGCTGGCCGTTTATTTTAATTTCTTTTACCTGGCCTTGTACAATGATTTGAAATTTCAGGTCTAGACTTTTAGGAAATGTCGGTATTAAGGTATAGATATCCCTTTTGTTGTTTCTTTTAAAGTCAAATGAGATATCCGGTGTTGAAAAAGAGGCATAGTTCCATTCAGCGGGCAGACCAGGTCGAATGGTAACTGACTTATTTAATGCATCGGGTACAATCCCGAAAAGACCTTCCACTAATGCACGGGAAAACATGCCTATGGGATCTGCGAAATCCCGGTAAGCCTCTGCACGAACAGCATCATAATGGGAAATTTGACCTATGTTGCCAGGACTTCCACCTAAGTACATCGAGGCTAAAATTTCACTTTTAAATAATTTAAAGGCTTCATCCGGGCGGCCAGCTTGCCAATTTGCTAAAATAGTGTGCATGGATTCGGCCATGGCGACATTGTTCAATGACCAGGTATAGGGCATCCAGTTGGTAGTCGCAATGGTATAATAGCCTTTGTCTTCTAATCCATTTGCGCGGACAGGAATATGCGGGATCTCATTATCGATAAAGCGCATGCTCTGATAGGCCTGGAAAGGATCCATGGTCTTAGAATCCATACTGTGGTAGATAGTCCAGATGGCAGCAGCAGGGTGCAATAACCTATTGCCTAACGCATCCTTAAACTCAGCAAAAGATCCTTTTTTTGGCATCCATAACAACGTATTCATGGCATTTAAAATCTTCGTTGATTCTTTACGATAAGGAGATGGGTCTTCGTTTAGCAAAGTTGCAATTTCAGCAGCTTTACTATAAGCAAGGTAATTGTAGGCAGAGGTGTGTGTTACTCCACCACCACTATATTGAAGGGCATCGCTCGCCCAGATTGCCGCATATGCGTCATATAAGCCATCGCCATCGGAATCAAAGTTACGGGTTTCCCATTCCAGGTGTCGCTTTAATACGGGCCATGTTTCTTTTAGAAATTGCAGATCGCAGGTCCATGCATAATGCCGGAGCATGATATCAATAAAAACCAGGTTCATATCGTAATGATGGGCTCTAAGTTTTATGCCTTCGGGGTCACGACTGATATAACCACTTGTAAACATGCCTGCTCCAAGTTTTTCAAGGCTTCTGGATAGGTGCATAGCTGTATCCGCGATGACAGAACCACTTGCAGGAGTTTGAACCTGGGATTGAACGTAACTTTCCAAATGAGTTTTAGCCCGGTCATGCCATCCTAAAACATCGGCTGTATAAGCTCCCCTCCAACCATTCAATCGCATTCGCCATCCAATAGCACCATGCAAATAAGATGGCTCTTCCCAAATTGCATCTGAAGCAATGGCTAAAGTACCTCCGATGGTATTTATGAAGGGATCGGGTGTGTTAATGGTGATCCGATTGGCTAAGAGCTTACGCGTATCTTCTGCTTGTTGAAATAGCTTTGGTGTTTGTGAATCCTTAAAGGCAGGTTTTGTTGAAGGATTATATATGGAAACATAATAATCCTTGTCATTGCTGACTTTTAACTTCCCTACCAGTACAGGAGCTTTCTGAACCGTTGATTGAAATAAGTTTGCTGGTGAACCTAGTTGTGTTGCATCAGCAATTTTTAGTATTGTGCCGGAAGGGAAGACACCTTTTAATTGACGCTCTTTCGATACTGCCGATGGTTGAATTAAGTCTTCTTCAAAGTAACGGCCATCCTGTCCTACCTGCAAGCCTGCGCCATACCGAAGTGCAAATTGTGATTTATTAATGGCAAAGCTATTATCTTTACAATTTTCAGGTTTGAGATAAAAGTTTGATTCGGGATCAGGTCCCATATCGCCATCCCTGGAGAACTTTTTAGCACTGGCACCTCCAAAAGCATAAATAAGATGTACCTGATTTTTTACACCCTGAAAGCGGGCTTTAAGGATCAGACCTTCTGCATCAGCAAGGGCAAGAATATCCATGGTAAGCGTACCTGAACCTAAAAGAGGGTCTTTTATGGTATAGTTCATGGAGCCAGCTTCATAACGGGCAGTGATGGTCTGCGCTTGTGAAAGCCATTTGCTACCTCCATTTACTTCAATACCTAACTTGAAATTACCTCCCATTCCCGGCATATATAGAGCGAATTCAGGTCGATCACCAGTCTCTATTCTAAAAGCGGTATGGGTGCCATAAAGGGCTCTGGTAAAAAGACGATTTCCGTTAATGATTAAAAAGCCTTTTCCATCTGGCTTATAGCGGAGTTCACGTGATTCATTATGCCATAAACCTTCAGCAAGTTTTAGGGGATAAAGTTCCTGTGAGAGGGTATGTTGAATGGTCAGTAATAAAAGTGTACCGGCCAAGCAAATGGTTTTATAATTTTTAATAAGCTTGAGCATATTATCAGGTTAATTGGAAAGATGGCCTTATTATCGTTCGATCTTTTCTACTGCCACAAAGTAAGTTAATTATAAATAAATTGCGCTTTGATCAAAGTATTTTTACAAAGTGGTTCCTATAAATCTATACAAATACGTTAGTTTTACCTTGAATTAACGCGATTAATAATACAGTTATGAAAAAATCAAACCTTTATTATGTATTGATGGCTTTGCCATTATTAATAAGTTGTAATCAGAACCCGAAACAAACGGATAGTACTTCAGCTACGGTGAAAGACTCCATGGTTAGTCGCCAATGCTATGTTGCTGTTGATGGAAAGGATACTGCCTTTTTAGACATTAAAGAGTTAAGCAGTGGTAAAATTGATGGAAGTTTAGTGATCAATTTCACAAAGAGTCCCAAGAATGAAGGTATTGTTCAGGGAAAATATAGTGGTGATACGTTATTTGTTGATTATAGCTACACCGTTGGCACCAATAAGGCGAATAAGTTTAAAAATCCGCTGGCATTTTTAAAGAAAGATAATCAGTTGATTTTAGGCGTAGGTGCGATAGAAACGTCACTAGGAAGGTCCTATTTTGTTAAAGGGGAACCTATAAAATTTGATAAAGGAAGATTCAGGTTTACTTTGGGAGAATGTAAAAAGTAATAACAGATCTATTTTAGTAATACTTTTTAATCCAGGTAACTGAACAACAAAAAGGCTTCGAATCTTGCAATTCGAAGCCTTTTTGCTGTTCAGTATATTACTAGCAAAAAAGAATACCCCTATCAACTATATCATTATGCAGTATTGAAATACCTGTTTGTTAAAACGGAGAATCAAGCTCTAAAAAATGTTAATTCAGTTTATAGTCACAATACCCAAAAGATGATATCTTTACGTGAGAATAAAATAAACCTATTAAAATATGCAATTAAAATATTGGTTGTCAATATTGTTGATTTCCATCTTCGATATCAATGCAAAAGCGCAAGTAAAATTGAACTCCAGAGTTATTTATGCCAACGTTGGTCAAATAAAGGGTTTACTCCCGAAGAGTTTTAATCTTTGTGTAGGGGCTGGCAGGGCTAATGAAGGCTTGCGAGCAGACTGGCAAAGGCAACTCAAAAAGGCAAAGGAGGAATGTGGGTTTAAGTACATCCGTTTCCATGGCTTGCTTTCTGATGATATGGGTGTCTACTTTGAAGATAAAACTGGCAAGCCCATTTACAACTGGCAATACATTGATGCGCTTTTCGACTTTCTGCTTGAAATAAAAATGAGGCCTTTTGTAGAAGTAGGGTTCATGCCTGGTGCATTGGCAAGCGGAGACAAAACCATCTTTTGGTGGAAAGGGAATGTCACTCCGCCCAAAGATTATAAAAAATGGAATGACTTGATTAAAGCGCTTACTGAACATTGGACACAGCGCTATGGTGAAAAAGAAGTGGCTAACTGGTATTTTGAAATATGGAATGAACCTAACCTTAAAGATGCTTTTTTTACAGGGACTCAACAGGACTACTTTAAACTTTATAAGGAAACGGCAAGCACGATTAAAAGTGTATCTCCCCGTTATCGTGTAGGTGGTCCTGCCACTGCAGGTAATGCATGGGTACCTGAAACAATTGATTTCTGTGTGAAGCAAAATGCTCCTATTGATTTTATAAGCACGCATGATTATGGTGTAAAACAAGGTTTTCTGGATGTTAGTGGTGATGTGGGAACGGTTTTGAGTCAGGACAGAAATCAGGTTTCAAACAATATGCATCGTTCTAAACAGCAAATATTAGGTTCTGCCTTACCCAATCTTGAATTGCATTATACCGAATGGAGTTCCTCTTATACGCCAGCGGATCCTATTCATGACAGTTATCACGAGGCTGCTTATATTTTAAATACAGTTAAATACGCCTCCCCACATGTAAATTCGATGTCGTATTGGACATTTACTGATATTTTTGAAGAAGCTGGTCCAAGAGCTACACCCTTTCATGGTGGCTTCGGCTTGATCAATTACCAGGACATTAAGAAGCCTGCCTATTATGCTTATAAATATTTAAATCAGCTTGGAGATACAGAGTTACAAAATGCGGATTCAAGCGCAATTATTTGTAAGGATGCTAAAGGTAATGTGCAGGCTTTAGTGTGGAACTTCACAATAGACCATCCTGGTGATAGTGTAAATAACCAGGTATTTTATAAAAGAGATTTACCTGCAAAAACATTAGCTCCTGCTCAGTTGAAACTCGAGGGGTTAAAACCAGGCAAATATATTTTAAGTATGTACCAGACCGGATATGGAATAAATGACCCTTATTCTGCATATTTCAAATTGGGTTCTCCTTCGCAACTGACTATTGATCAGGTAAAATTTCTGAAGAAGCAGAATAATGATAAACCTGTACAACAGATAACCGTGACAGTAGGCGCTTCAGGTAAGTTGGAAAAACTGTTAACTATTCGGCAGAACGATGTTTTTCTAATTACAATAAATAACATGCCCTGATATCGTTAAAACATATACTACAAATGAATATGAAAAACATACTGATCCTAAGCTTAGCTTTAGTAGTCAACAGTTACTGTTATGCACAGGTAGAACCAATAAACTGGGAAGGAAAAAAATGCGCTGTTGTATTAACCTATGACGATGCTTTAAATGTGCACCTTGACAAGGTTATACCCATGCTTGATTCATATAAGCTAAAGGGCACATTTTATCTTATCGGCTCTTCACCTGTATTAGCGGGCAGAATGAACGAGTGGCGTGCTGCTGCAAAAGAAGGACATGAATTGGGAAACCATTCTTTAGTCCACCCTTGTGATGGTACATTACCTGGAAGGGGCTTTGTTACCAAAGAAAATGATCTGACCAGATATTCAGTGGCCAGAGCCATAAACGAAATCCGCGTTACCAATACCTTGCTCAAAGCTATTGACGGCAAATCAGAGCGGACATTTGCTTATCCTTGCGGCGACCTTACAATCGGGGATACGGTTTTTTATAATCTTTTAAAGAACGATTTTGTGGCTGCACGAGGTGTTATACCTGGATATCCTCAAATAAAAGGTATAGACCTTTCTAATGTGAATGCTTTTGGCCAGAACAACAGTACGGCAGCTCAAATGATATTCCAGGTTGAGGAAGCTGAAAAAGCAGGGTCATTAATCGTTTTTCTATTTCACGGTGTTGGTGGGGAGCATTCGTTAAATGTAAGCTTGGAAGAGCACCGTAAATTACTAGTCTATTTAAAGAAACGAGAGAAAGATATTTGGGTTGCCCCTATGTTAGACGTAGCGAAATATATTAAAAAGCAACAGGGTGAATTAAAAATAGCTAGATAGCCAAACTGTTATCCCAGTCTTTCCAAACGGGTTCGTATCCTTGCGCAGCTATGATCTCCGCTATTTCTTCGGGACTCCGCTCATCGCTAATTTCAAATTGCTCAAGCGAATCAGGCTCTACCGCATAACCTCCAGGATTGGTTTTGGATCCTGCACTTAGAGCAGTTATGCCTAACTTGATGATATTATTTCTGAAAGAAGGGGATTCTCTGGTAGAAATTGAAAGTTCAACTTCTTCATTGAACAAACGGTAAGCACAGATCAATTGCACGAGCTCACGGTCGCTCATTGTTACTTTGGGTTCCAAGCCACCGCTAAAGGGTCTTAGTCTTGGAAATGAAAGGCTGTATTTACTTTGCCAATATTTTTTCTCCAGATAATCTAAGTGCAGAGCAGTAAAAAAAGAATCGGTACGCCAGTCTTCCAGCCCTATTAAAACACCCAAGCCCATTTTATGGATGCCTGCCCTGCCGAGTCGATCAGGTGTCTCCAAGCGATAATCAAAATTAGACTTCTTCCCTTTGGGATGGTGTTTCTTATAATCCTCCTGATGATAAGTCTCCTGGTAAACCAATACTGTATTTAATCCATAAGGGGTAAGCTGCTGATAATCTTCCAGGTCAAGTGGTTGCACCTCCATAGATATATGTGCGAAATGGGGACGGATCAAGTTAAGTACCTTTTTGAAATAATCTACATGAACGGTTTGATTCGATTCACCTGTAACTAAAAGAATATGCTCATACCCCATTTTCTTAATTACAGCAACTTCCTGCATAATTTCCATATTAGAGAGGGTTTTACGCCTGACTTTATTATCATAACTGAACCCACAATAGGTGCAGATGTTATTGCATTCATTGGAAAGGTAAAGTGGCACATACATCTGAATTACTTTACCAAAACGTTTCTGGGTTAATTTCTGACTAATAGTTGCCATTTGTTCCAGATAAGCAGATGCGGAGGGAGAGATAAGTGCTTTAAAGTCTTCCAATGTACGTTTTTGCGTAGACAGGGCTCTTTCGACATCCTGACTCGTTTTAGCATAAATGCTTCTCTTCGTTTCTTCCCAGTCAAAGGTTTTGAAAACTTCTGTAAAATTATTCATTTAAAAAGGAGGTTAAGGGGCTACTTGCAACTGCATAATTCATTGGGCTGGCGAGTCTGGCTTTAAAGGCCATTCTTCCGGCTTCTACGGCTAATTTAAATGCATGTGCCATTAATACCGGATTTTGAGAAACAGCTATCGCCGTGTTTACCAGCACAGCATCAGCACCAATTTCCATTGCCCAGGCGGCATCAGAAGGAGAGCCGATGCCAGCATCGACAATGACTGGAACATTGCTTTGGCTAATAATCATTTCAAGGAAGTCAATGGTCTTTAATCCTTTATTACTACCAATTGGAGACCCTAAAGGCATCACTGCTGCGGATCCTGCATCCTCTAACCTTTTACATAAAACAGGATCCGCATGAATATAGGGTAGTACAGTGAAGCCCAATTTTGCCAGTTCTTCTGTTGCTTTTAATGTTTCAATCGGATCGGGCATTAAGTATTTTGGATCTGGATGAATCTCCAGTTTAATCCAGTCTGTTTCCAATGCTTCTCTTGCCAGTTGAGCGGCAAAGACTGCTTCCCTTGCATTTCGAACACCAGAAGTATTGGGTAATAAATGGATATGAGGATATTTCAGTCGAACCAGAAAATCATCATGATCATGTTTTTTAAGGTCAACACGTTTGAGTGCCACTGTTACCAATTCAGAACCGGAGGATAGTAAAGCTTCCTCCATCACTGCAGCAGAGCTAAATTTGCCTGTTCCTGTAAACAACCGGGAATTGAACGTTCTATCAGCTATTTTTAACATAGATTCTTTTGATTGCGTATACTTGTTTAACGGTTTGTTGCTTATTATTGGAGAAAGTAATGGCTCCTGATAGGGCAATACCATGAACGCCTGTGTTTATAATTGCCTGGAGATCCCCAGGTAATATTCCGCCTATTGCGATTACAGGAATACTGATTTGGGCTTCATCCATTTGTTTCAGGATATCAATATACCCTTGGAGACCTAATATGGGGCTTAATTTTTCTTTTGTTGTTGTGAATCGAAAAGGGCCTAAACCAATATAATCAACACCCTCTGTCACGCGTTGTTGAATATGCTGGAAGGTATTGGCCGTTCCTCCAATGAGCATATTTTTACCTACAAATTGACGTGCCAGAGCTACCGGCATGTCTTCTAAGCCCAAGTGAACACCATCGGCACCAATGCTAAGTGCTATTTCAGGATGATCATTTATAATTAATTTTGCGCCTCGAAGCTTGCATAGCTTAAGCGCTTCTGCTGCGCATTCCCTGATTTCTTCAGGAGACTGGTTTTTAATTCGGAGCTGGATCCATTTACAACCTGCCTCCAGTGCTTGTTTGATGGCTGTTAGATGAGATCCATCAGCAGCAGGCTGCGATATATAATGTAGTTGATCAATTGTCATTGTTCAAAATATTGGTATTTTATTAATGAGTTGAAATTTTCTATAGCATGTTCAGGCTCGTTCCATATCGTGCCAATGAATGCTGCACCATCAAAATTCATTTCCCTGATCGCATGTATGTTGGCTGGAGTGATGCCGCCTAAAGCAATTATTTTTATTCTATCCGGAAGTTCAAGTTTGAAATTTTCAGCAAGCACACCTTGATAGCCAGGTTTGGAGAGACTGTTAAATACAGGGCCATAAAAAGCATAGTCGAAATGAGTTAAGCTTTTGATGATACTAAGGTCATGGATCGAGGTGCTTAGTCTATATCCTTTTTCCTGATACATGTCTACCTTCGCGGTGTTAGTTTCCCTCCGTGCCTGTTCGCTGAAATGAAGTCTTTTTATTCCAAACTCTGCTGCCAGTTCATGATACTGATGCAAAGCGATATATGGATAATACTTTGGGTTTAGCCGTTTTAAAAAACCACGTACACTGTTGATATCACTATCCGGTTTCCTGAGATGAAAGTATTTCAAACCTAATTCAAACAAGGTGTTGATGGTTTTCCATTCAGCAGTCAGGTCCGTTGGGTTTGAAATTACGATCATCTTCATAATTATAAATATAATTCACTACCCTTCTGCAGAAACTCTTTTGACTTCTCTTCCATGCCTTTTGAAAGAGCATCACTGGCAGCCATACCCTGTTCCTTCGCATATTCACGCACATCCTGGGTAATTTTCATAGAGCAGAAATTAGGACCGCACATCGAGCAGAAGTGGGCTATTTTAGCACCATCCGCAGGAAGGGTTTCATCATGAAATTCTCTAGCTGTATCCGGATCTAAGGATAAATTGAACTGGTCTTCCCATCTAAATTCGAACCTGGCTTTACTTAAAGCATTATCCCGGTACTGTGCTCCGGGATGCCCTTTAGCAAGATCAGCTGCATGCGCTGCAATTTTATATGTAATTACACCGTCTTTAACGTCCTTCTTATTTGGAAGACCTAAATGCTCTTTTGGAGTAACATAACAAAGCATGGCCGTACCAAACCAGCCTATCATTGCTGCTCCGATAGCAGAAGTAATGTGGTCATATCCAGGTGCAATATCAGTAGTTAGCGGACCTAAAGTATAAAAAGGGGCTTCACCACAGTGGGCTAATTGCTTATCCATGTTCTCCTTTATCATGTGCATGGGAATATGGCCGGGACCCTCAATAATGGTTTGAATATCATGTTTCCAGGCAACCTTAGTAAGTTCTCCCAACGTTTCAAGCTCCCCGAACTGAGCGGCATCATTGGCATCAGCAATACAGCCAGGTCTCAAACCATCACCTAAAGAAAAGGCAACATCGTACGCTTTCATGATTTCACAAATATCCTCAAAGTGTGTATACAGAAAGTTTTCTTTGTGATGTGCGAGGCACCACTTCGCCATAATTGAGCCTCCACGGGATACAATGCCAGTAATACGTTTGGCTGTAAGTGGAACATATCTCAAAAGCACCCCTGCATGGATCGTAAAGTAATCCACGCCTTGCTCAGCTTGTTCAATTAAGGTGTCCCGGAAAAGTTCCCAGGTCAGGTCTTCTGCTTTTCCGTTTACTTTTTCTAATGCCTGATAGATAGGTACTGTACCAATAGGAACTGGTGAGTTACGAATAATCCATTCCCTAGTTTCATGGATATTTTTACCGGTTGATAGATCCATAATCGTATCAGCACCCCATCGGCAAGCCCATACAGCCTTTTCTACCTCTTCCTCGATACTGGAGCTGACGGCTGAGTTTCCAATATTGGCATTAATTTTTACAAGGAAGTTACGCCCGATGATCATAGGCTCAAGCTCAGGGTGGTTGATGTTGCATGGAATTACAGCCCTGCCTTCTGCTACTTCCTGCCTGACAAATTCAGGGGTAATAACTCCTTTGGGAGTATTTGCGCCAAAGCTTTGTCCTTCATGTTGTTGTGACATTACCTCATACTGACCACTCAATTGACCTTTTAACAGATTGATCTGCTGATTCTCACGAATAGCTATATATTCCATTTCAGGGGTAATGATCCCTCTTCTTGCATAATGCATTTGTGATACATTCATACCAGGTTTTGCCTTATAAGGCTTACTGATATACGTAAACCTCAAGGTATCTAAATCAGGATCATTAGCACGCTGGTTGCCATAAATAGAGGAAATATTTTCAAGCTGATTGACATCATTGCGTTCAGAGATCCAACGTTCCCTCAAACGGGAGATCCCTTTTTTAACATCAATATAAACGGCTGGATCGGTATAAGGACCACTTGTATCATAAATAGTAACGGCTGCGTTTGCTTCTGTTTCACCAAACCTGCCATGCAACTTAGTATCACTTAAGATAACCTCACGCATGGCAACTTTGATATCATGAATTTGCCCTTTAACATACACTTTACGCGATGCCGGAAACGGTGATCTACTGATCGCCTCATCTGTTGGAATTTTTTCGTTTTTCATAAATTAATTTGATTATCCGCCTTGGGCTGCTTTGATGATGATAATATGGTCTCCAGATTCCAGGAAGTGAGATTCCCAATCGTTTTTGGATATAATTTTTTGATTAATAGCTACAGCTATACCACTAAAGGGAGAGTGCAGAACAACGCTAATTATTTGCTGCAAGGAGCAAACATCAGCTACGGAATACGTTTTTTGATTTACGGTAATGTCCATTTATCAGAATTTCTAACAATAGGAATGCACCCATATTAAGGAAGGAAAAACAACCTTTGGAAGTTGTTTCACTTTTCCCTTCGGCAGTACTAACTGCATCAGGTTCAAAGGGTATTTCTCAGCGTAACGCACCCCTAAAGTTTTACTAAGATATATAAATTAGTAAACAGTTCACAATTATCTATGATCTTTCTGTGTATAAAACCTATTCGTTCCTTTTATTGGTTAGGTATTCTCTAAATTTTATGTGCTTACTGTACTAGTACTATTTTTATATAGATTGCAAATTATATATTATCCATACCTCAAAGAATCTGCTTAATGAGGTAGATAGTCATAAAAGAACTCATCTAATTAAACTTTTCGCTGCTTTTTTTGAATAAAAATAAAATTTCGTCTTTAACACAAAAGCCTGCAATCAGATGATTGCAGGCTTTTGACTGTCTTTGGAAAATTATCTTGCGGAGAGGGAGGGATTCGAACCCTCGATACCCTTTTGAGGTATACACGCTTTCCAAGCGTGCTCTTTCGGCCACTCAGACACCTATCCTTTATGGGATGCAAAACTAAGAATTTATGTCACAAGAAACCACCCTTTGGAAAATAAATATTAAAAAACTGTTTTCGTCGCTACAGGAGATGATTTACTCAACTCTCCGCGCAAATTAGTTTCCAGTAAATGCGAAATACGATCGACTGTATATCCTCTTCCTAACAGGAACATCAGCTTGGTTACAGCAGCTTCATAACTCATATCAAAACCACTTGCTATTCCCATATCTTTCAATGGGCGACTAGTTTCATATCTCCCAAGTTCAACTGTTCCTACCTTACACTGTGAAATATCCAGGATCACCTTACCCTTATTCAGCGCAGCTTGCAGACAGTTTAGGAACCACTCTTCGGTAGAAGTATTACCAGCCCCAAAACTCTCTAGAATAATAGCGCTAGCCTCTGAATTTACGATTGCTTTAACCGTTTCAGCACTTATTCCCGGATATAACTTTAAGATAGCAATAGAATTGTTTAGCTTTTTATGCACTTTGAAAATACAGTCGTCACATTTCCGGATACTCGAATCATTGAATCTTAAATGAACACCCGCTTCAGCAAGTACGGGATAGTTAGGAGACCGGAAAGCTTCGAACTTAGCGGAATTATATTTAAATGCCCTATTCCCTCTAAACAGCTGAAAATCAAAGTAAATACATACTTCAGGCACTCTGGCTTTACCATTTTGCTTAGCAGATGCAATTTCCAGAGCAGTTATTAAATTTTCCTTTGCATCCGTTCTGATCTCCCCTATTGGCAGTTGTGCTCCTGTAAAAATAACCGGCTTGTTTAAGCCTTCCAGCATAAAGCTTAAAGCAGATGCTGTAAATGCCATTGTATCCGTGCCATGTAGTACTACAAAGCCATCGTAAATAGCATAATTCTTTTCAATAATTTCCGCCAGTTCAATCCATACATCCGGTGTCATATTAGATGAATCTATTATTTCAGGGAATGAATAAACTGTTATTTCATAATTCAGGCGCTTAAGTTCTGGAACATTTTCGGTAATCAGGTTAAAGTCAAGAGGCATCAATGTACCCGTGACCCTATCATGTACCATGCCTATGGTTCCTCCGGTATAAATGATGAGTACCTTTGTCATTTTAACTCAGCTCTGTTATTTTTGATAAAGATATAAAAGGAATGCAACTCTCAGACACCAAATATTCGTTTAGAATTTTTAGTGGTAAGTTCTGCGACCTCATCTATCCGTAAATTTTTAATCACTGCAACCCTTGCAGCAATGTAGGGTAAATAGCTACTTTCATTCGATTTCCCCCTGTAAGGCACCGGCGCTAAATAGGGAGAATCCGTTTCTAACACTATATTTTGTATATCAATATCCACAAGTATTTTATCTAATCCAGCATTTTTATAGGTTACCACCCCTCCTATGCCTAAATAAAAACCTAACGCTATGATATGTTGTGCTTGTTCCAGAGTTCCAGAAAAACAATGAAATATTCCTCTCAATTTAGCATCTTTTTCTGCAAGCAGTATTTCATATACCTCATCGAAAGCCTCTCTACAATGAATCACAATAGGAAGATCCAGCTCTTTCGCCCATTTAATCTGCTTCAAAAACGCATCTTGTTGAAAGACCAGCGTTGTTTTATCCCAATGGAGGTCAATACCTATTTCACCTATGGCCACAATGGAAGGTAAATTTATATTTTCAAGCGATTGAAGTTCCTTTAAATAATCCTCCTTTACATTACAAGGATGGAGTCCTAGCATAGGAAAACAGTTTTCAGGGTAGGCATTAGTCAGTGCTAAAACTAAAGGAACTGTATCCAGATCAACATTAGGAAGAAATAGACGGGTAACATCATTAGAGAAACATCGCTCCATTAGCAATTTACGATTCTCAGTATCCGTCTCATAATAGAGGTGTGTATGTGTATCCGTAAAGGTCATTACTGCAAATATCGTTTATTACAACAACAAAAAGCCGCTTCAGAAAACTGAAACGGCTTTTTAAATTAAAAATTACTTAATTATTTTACTTCTTCGAAGTCAACATCAGTAACTGTGTCACCATTGCTGGCTGCATTTCCATTAGCAGCACCAGGTCCTGGATTAGGAGCACCCTGAGCACCCGCATCTTGCGTTCCCTTGTACATATCTTCAGAAGCTACATTCCAAGCGGCTTGCAATTCTTCCTGAGCTACGTCAATATCAGCAAAGCTTTTAGCAGCGTAAGCATCTTTCAATTTAGTGAAAGCACTTTCGATAGGCGCTTTTTTCTCAGCAGGGATTTTATCACCATACTCTTTTAACTGTTTTTCAGTTGAGAATATAAGTGCATCGGCAGCGTTAAGCTTGTCGATTTCTTCCCTTGCTTTTTTATCGGAATCAGCATTTTCTTCTGCTTCCAACTTCATCTTCTTAATCTCTTCGTCTGTTAAACCGGAAGATGCCTCGATACGAATTTTCTGTTCCTTACCTGTTGCTTTATCTTTGGCAGATACATGTAAGATACCATTCGCATCAATATCAAAAGTTACTTCGATTTGAGGTATACCACGAGGTGCTGGTGGAAGTCCATCTAAGTGGAAACGTCCAATAGTACGATTCTGGTTTGCCATAGGACGCTCACCCTGAAGAATATGAATTTCTACAGATGGTTGATTGTCTGATGCAGTAGAGAAAGTTTCAGATTTCTTACTTGGAATAGTGGTGTTAGACTCAATTAATTTAGTCATTACACTACCCATAGTTTCAATACCTAAAGAAAGTGGAGTAACATCAAGAAGCAATACATCTTTCACTTCTCCTGTTAACACACCACCCTGAATTGCTGCACCAATAGCTACAACTTCATCTGGGTTAACACCTTTAGAAGGTTCTTTACCAAAGAATGCTTTTACTGCATCCTGAATAGCAGGAATACGAGTAGAACCACCTACTAAGATCACTTCATCAATGTCTGCAATAGTCAATCCAGCGTTTTTCAAAGCTGAACGACAAGGCTCAATAGTACGTTTGATCAAACTGTCTGCCAATTGCTCAAATTTAGCACGACTTAAAGTCCGTACAAGGTGCTTCGGTCCATTTTGATCAGCAGTGATATAAGGAAGGTTGATCTCAGTTTGAGTAGAGCTTGATAATTCAATCTTCGCTTTTTCTGCAGCTTCTTTTAAACGTTGAAGAGCCATAGGATCTTTTGCAAGGTCCATACCATTCTCTGCCTTAAACTCTGTAGTTAACCAGTCAATGATCACATGGTCAAAGTCATCTCCACCAAGGTGAGTGTCACCATCAGTTGACTTAACTTCAAACACACCATCACCTAATTCAAGGATTGACACGTCATGAGTACCACCACCACAGTCGAACACAGCAATTTTCATATCTCTATGTGCTTTGTCCAAACCGTATGCTAAAGCAGCTGCAGTCGGTTCATTTATAATTCTTTTAACAGTTAGACCTGCAATTTCTCCAGCTTCTTTAGTAGCCTGACGTTGCGCATCATTGAAATAAGCAGGAACAGTAATAACCGCTTCTGTTACTTCATGGCCTAAGAAATCTTCTGCTGTTTTCTTCATCTTCTGAAGAATCATTGCTGAAATTTCCTGAGGAGTGTATTTACGACCGTCAATATCAACACGTGGTGTATTGTTATCACCTTTTAATACAGTGTATGGTACACGTGATGATTCCTTCGTTACTTCATTAAAGCTGTTTCCCATGAAACGCTTAATAGAGTAGATCGTTTTTGTTGGATTTGTAATTGCTTGACGTTTTGCAGGATCACCTACTTTACGTTCTCCGTTTTCAACAAACGCAACAATTGATGGAGTTGTGCGTTTTCCCTCGCTGTTGGCTATAACTACAGGCTCATTACCTTCCATTACGGCAACGCAAGAGTTTGTTGTTCCTAAGTCGATACCAATAATCTTTGACATATTATATTCTTCTTTATTATTTCTTAATTCAATAACTACTTCTTACTTATCAATGCTTATGCCAAGCTTATAATTCAACTGTTTGACACATGGAAAAGTAATAGCAGACAATAATGAAATTGTTTACGATGACAATATGACAGCTTATTTTGTCTTAGAGGTCACAACCTTCTTCTTAACTGTAGATTTTGTCTTAGGGGTCACTTTCTTAACTGACACCGTTTTTTTCACTGCTACGGCAGGTTTAGTGGTGGCTACAACTTTTTTAGCAGGTTTCACTTTCACTAATTCTACCTGGAAATCAAGCGTGCTAAAAGGAGCGATATCCTGGCCGGCACCCTTAGGTCCGTAAGCAAGTGCAGAAGGAATTAGAAAGCGTCCTTTTGATCCTTCATTCATCAGCAATAGCGCCTCATCCCACCCAGGAATTACTTCTCCCTGTCCAACTACAAAACTAATCGGCTCATAATTACGACCCGGTTGTTCCAGGCCAGCCTTTTTAGCTTCTGCCTCAATACTGGAATCAAAGGTTTTACCATTTAAGGTCCGTCCAATGTAATTTACTTCTACCGTGTCGCCTGCAGCAGGTTTCAGCTTCGAAGAAGGAGTCAGAATTAAATACCGTAAACCGGAAGGTGTTTGTGTGACCACCAACTTATTTTCTGCTACAAAAGCATCCATAATACGCAGTTCATTTGTTTTTAAAGAATCAGCGGCTTTAGCCTGTACATCCATCATCTTTTGACGTTCAGCCATTGCAGCCTCCATAGACTGAACATTCTCAACTTTTAAAACAAACTGAAGTGTACTTCCCTTAGGAAAGAAAGATGGACGTTCCATTTGGCCATCTTTAAATAAAGAATCACTGGGTATCTTCACAAATGCACTATCTTTCAATCCAAGCATCGGAAAGAAATACATCAAATCCGAAATACTCTTCGATGGCTCCACAGCTATTGTAACAGGCTTGCCTGATGCAAATGAGCTGAATAAAACAGAATCCTTATCCGTTTTTTGAGTAAAATTAAAGGTAATTACATCATTTAATTTTATTCGGGCCGCTGTGCCTTTGGTATAAATTTGATACTGAACTCCATTGGGCAATTGCTTTAAATCGGGCTTAGCCTGTCCAAATACCTGAACACTCAGCACAACCAACAATGCCATGATTAAATTTGCAGTTTTCATATGAGATTTAAAATTAAACATCCGGCTGAATATGCATCAGCCGGATGTTTGTTAAATTTTAATATAAGAAATAAGTTATTATTTTTTACCCTGAGCACCAACTGGAGCCGGAGCTGGAGCAATTACTGGAGCAGGAGAACCTGGTTTAGGTTTAATAATTTCCAACACTTCCATTTCAAATACTAATGGCATAAAAGGAGGAATAATCTGACTTCCTTGTTCGCCATAAGCTAAACTAGAAGGAATAATAAATTTAACCTTACTTCCTTTTGATAATAACAATAAGCCTTCATCAAAACCTGGAATTGTAGCATGTACACCTGCAGGGACCTTCATAGGTGTGTAAGGGCGCATTGCATTAAACAAACCTGGTTCTTTTTTAGCTACAGCCTGAATACTGGTATCAAATACTTTTCCTGTAAGGAAGCTACCTGTATAATCTAATTTAACGGTATCTCCAACTGCTGGTTTTGTACCATTACCTTCTTTTTCTACTATATAATTTAAGCCTGAAGCCGTTACTGTAGGTTTCAAATCATTAGCAGCGATAAATCTACTGATCTTACCAGCTTCCTGACTCTTAGCCTTAGCAACTTCTGCCTTTAAAAATTGGTCTACTTTACCCTGAAATAAACTATCTGTTAATGTACCTTTTGGAATTACTTTGTCAATCTTAAAAGTAAAGACCATGTACTTTCCTTTTGTGTTTGCTGGCTTTGGCATGTTCATTTTTGCCTGCAAAGAATCCAGATTGATTTTGAAAGTTGCACTATCACCTTCACTTAGCATTGCTAATGCAGCATAGATATCTCCTTTAAATGAAGATTTCTGTTCTGCGACAAACATAGGCCTGTCATAGTCATACGAATTAGATAAAGTAGAATCTTCTTCAGTTTTTTGGATCGCATGTAAAGCGATAAAGTCACCTTCTTTGATTGCAGCACCATCTTTATCCTCGTGGATAATATACTGCATATCACCTTCACCTTTTTTAAACTGTTTGCAGCTAGTAAACGCTAACGCTGCAATTCCCAACATAATTAAGCTCTTGTTCATTTTCTTTTTTGTAGTTATTGTATTAATAGACTTTTATATTCAATTAGAATTTCTTTAAATTTCAAGACGGTGTCATCCAGAGACAGATCAGATTGTCCCCCTGCTGCATTTCTGTGACCTCCTCCTTTAAAATATTTTTTACAAATTTCGTTGGCCGGAAAATCACCTGTAGAGCGAAGGGAAAGTTTAACAGTATCCGGTCGCTCAATAATAAGAGCAGCCAGTTTGATGCCATTTATTGTTAATGCATAATTAACCAATCCTTCTGAATCGCCTGTTGTAATTGTAAACCGCTTCAGTTCTTCTGCAGACACGGAAAAATATGCGGTCTTATACTCAGGAAGCACAACAAGCTTATTAAGTAAACAATAACCCAGAAAACGTAAACGGCTTTCAGAGAAGTTATCGTATACCAACTGATGAATTTTCCAGTTTTCTGCACCTCGCGTGATCAGATCTGCAACAATAATATGCACCCTTGGTGTGGTAGTCGGAAACCGGAAAGATCCCGAATCGGTCATAATACCCGTATACAAACAGGTAGCCACATCCTTATTGATCAATTCTGGCTCTTCCATCACCTGGACAATAAACTCATATACAAGCTGTGCTGTAGAACAAGCATTGATAGACCAGTACCGGTAATCATCAAAGTCCTGCGGTTCCAGGTGATGATCAATCATCACTTTTTTAGCCGGCGATTCTTGTATCTGAACGCCCATTTCATAGATCCTGTTCAATGCATTGAAATCCAGACAAAATACAAGTTCTGCCTCCGCTATAAAAGTATTGGACAGTTCTATTTGTTGAGGATAGATAAGGACTTCGGTATTATTGGGCATCCATTGAAGAAAAACCGGATAATCCGATGGCGTGATAACCCGTACATGATGCCCTTTCTGGATCAGATAGTTATAAAGCCCCAAAGATGAACCCATTGCATCGCCATCAGGCTTATGATGAGTGGTAATAACAATACGCCTGGGCAGCGTCAATAATTCTTTAAGGGTTTCTAACTCTAACATCATTTATTAAAAGAAATGCAAAGCTATTAAAAACCTTGATCTAACAAAATGCAATTATTTCTTATCTTCGCGCATAACTATCCGTCTTTTTCGCCAAATACTTCTTTTGCTACAAATTAAATTATAATTTTACGGCAACTTAAAAACACAATGGCAACAAACAGAACATTTACCATGATTAAGCCAGATGGCGTTGAAAACGACCATATTGGTGCTATACTGAATGATATCACTAAAGGGGGCTTTAAAATTATCGCATTAAAATACACTAAATTAACTGCAGAAACTGCAGGTGAATTTTATGCTGTACACAAAGGACGTCCTTTTTATAATGACCTGGTATCTTTTATGAGTTCAGGCCCTATCGTCGCTGCCATTCTTGAAAAAGACAATGCAGTGGAAGACTTCCGTACATTGATTGGTGCAACCGATCCGGCTAAAGCTGATGCAGGCACACTTCGTAATAAATATGCCAAGTCTATTGAAGCGAACACAGTACATGGTTCCGATTCAGATGAAAATGCAGCTATTGAAGGGAACTTCTTCTTCTCTCAGTTTGAGCGTTTTTAAAAAACCACTTATAAACAAGGTCTATCAAAGGACCTTGTTTATAAAAATACAATATCCTCAAGCACATCCGCCCCTGCCCGCTCATTCATCTTATCCAGAATCTGAGAACGGATCATCAGTAATTCATTTTTCAACACCGAAGATTCCACACGGATAAATAATTTTTTATCACGGATATATAACTGACGCGTACGATTAGCTACAGCAGGACCCATCATTTCCGGCCATGCTGCAACAAGCGAGGTTTCATCAAACTTTCTCTTTAGCTTATATACCCGCAACATTTGTTCAATAGCCTCTTTGATTGGCTTGTCATTCGGTTTTCTCATTTTGTATCACTCCTTTCCTTACCTCAAATATAGTTAGGCCAACTCCAATACCTGAAAAGATTCCTTCAATACGCTCTCTGTTGGTATCCGTCAGAAATATTTGTCCAAAATCATCATGAGACACCATTTGCATTAACTTCTTAATCCGCTTGTCATCCAACTTATCAAAAATATCATCCAGCAATAGCAAAGGCTTATACCCTTTCTTCATCTGCAGAAAACTATACTGAGCTAACTTCAAAGCAATAAGAAATGACTTCTGCTGTCCCTGTGACCCAAATTTCTTCATCGGCATACCGTTTACACTGAAGCTTAAATCATCTTTGTGGATGCCCATTGTGGTACGCTGAAGGAAACGATCGCGCTCCACTGATTTTTTCAACAGTGCTGCAAATTCATCATGAAACAAAGGAGAATCATATATTAACTCAACCTGTTCAGCTTCTTCAGTCAGATATTTATAATGTTTTTCGAATACTGGGATAAAAACAGACATAAAAGCCTTTCGCTTTTCAAATATTATTTGACCGGATGCGATCATCTGGTCATCAATAACCTCCATTAGTTCCGGATCATACTGCCCTCTTTCTGCAATCCTTTTTAATAAAGCATTTCTGTTGAGCAGATTTTTATTATAAATAATCAGTTCATCCAGATAGTGCCCATCGGTTTGAGAAATCACATTATCGATAAAACGACGACGTTCTTCACTTCCTTCAATAATAATACTGACATCATTAGGGGAAATCATGACAGATGGAAAGAGACCAATATGGTCGGCCAATCGCTGATATTCCTTCTTATTCCGACGAAATAGCTTTTTTTGATTGCGCTTAAGCGAGCAGGAAATCACTTCATTTGATCCGTCCATATCAAAAACACCCTGTATCATGAAGAAATCACATGCATTTTTGATTTGCTGGGAGTCTATTGGATTAAAATAACTTTTACAAAGGGAAAGATAATGAATCGAATCCAGAAGGTTGGTCTTACCTGCTCCATTATCGCCCGTAAAGGCGTTAACTGAAGGTGATAAGGCCAATTCGGCCTCTTCATAATTCTTAAAATTTAATAGGGATAATTTCTCCAGCCACATACTATCAGTGACAAAGTTAATCTTTCAAAAACAATTTAAGTTTTTTCTTTCTACAATCACTTGTTAGTAACCCTTAAAAACGTATTTTTGCAAACTTCAATTTTACGCAAATGGCGACAAATCAAATGGATACTAAAACTCAATCAAATATGCTGACAAACCCAGGGCACTTTGTGCAGGAGAACAAGAAAAGTCTGGCTGTTATTGGCGGAGCAATAGTAGCACTTATTTTACTTTACATCGGATATCAACAATTCTACTTAGCACCCCGTGCAGAAACGGCTGCAAATGAAATGTTTAAAGCAGAAGAATACGTAGCCGTTGATTCTTTAGCTGACAGAGCTATTAAGGGTGATGGTTCATATCCGGGCTTTGAAACAATAGCTGACGAATACTCCAGCACTAAATCTGCTAATCTTGCCAATGCTTATCTGGGTGGTTTATACCTGCAAAAGGGTGAATTCGAGAAAGCCATTGATGCATTAGGTAACTACAGCAGTACCGGTAGTATTGTTATCGACCCATTGGTATTAGGCATGTTAGGTGATGCTTATTCTGAATTAAAAGAGTACGATAAATCAATTACTTACTACAAAAAAGCAGCAAGCAAATCTGATAACACCTTTACTTCTCCTCTTTTCTTGAAAAAGCTAGGTCTCGTTTACGAAGAGCAAAAAGAATTTAAATCTGCTGCTGATACCTATAAAAAAATTAAAGAAAATTATCCAACAAGCATTGAAGCCTCTGTTATAGATACTTACATTGCACGTGCGGAAGCTCGTTTATAAATACTGAGCTTTATAAATAATTAAATGGTTACCTAAAGGGTAGCCATTTTTCATTTGTTCCTATGGCAACTCATCTCAAGAATCTTTCCGACTTTTCACATACAACAATTCCATCCGCTGAATCGTTCAGGTTTGCTATTGTTACCGCACAATGGAATGCGGACATAACCGGTGCTTTATATCAGGGTGCATATGATATGTTTATTCAACAAGGTACACTTCCGGAAAACATCCTTTCATTTACTGTACCCGGCAGTTTCGAACTGATTGTAGCTGCAGAAATGATATTAAACACACAGCAAGTAGATGCAGTAATTTGTTTAGGCTGCATTATCCAGGGAGATACTCCTCACTTCGATTATATCTGTAATGCAGTTGCAAATGGCATCAGTAATGTAGGCATTAAGCATGCTATACCGGTGATCTTCGGTGTATTAACAACCTTAAATTTAGAACAAGCACAAGAAAGGGCAGGCGGCAAACATGGCAATAAAGGAACCGAAGCAGCAGCTTCAGCTATACTTATGGCCGATTTGCAGCGTTTACTTAAATAATAATCATATTAGAAAGCTGTTGATCAGATAGTTTTCTTATTTTAACAACATGAAAAGAGTTACGTTACTATTCTTATTATTAATTACTGCATGTACAGTTTTTCAATCTTGTTCAAACAAAGTATGCCCTGCATATAACTCATACCCCAAATCACGCAGATAAAATTCAACTTTGTATTTTAATTTTACACCTATGAACTGGATACAACTAGAAACGATACAACAACTACAGGACATACAGCACATTAGTGGCTACAGTATTTTATTTAAACACAGTACCCGATGCCCAATTAGCATGATGGCTAAGAAAAGATTTGAGCTTGACAAGGGTGCTCTTCCCCAGGAAACTTCTTTATATTTTTTGGACTTAATTAAGCACCGGGACCTTTCTGCAGCAGTAGCGAAAACTTTTGATGTATACCATGAGTCCCCTCAATTACTTCTCATAAAGGATGGAAAGTGTATTTATCATGCATCCCATGGCGAAATTTCAGGTGAAATAGCAGCTGCACATATTTCATAAATACGCTGCAATCAAACAGGGAAACGTATTAAATCATAAAATTTTTACATAAATCACACTCCAAATCTCTCTCAATTGTCAAATTGCACTGAAGTATGACCATTACCTAAGGTCTAATTATTTACATTTGCGATATGATCGAATTGCTGGTAATACCTGCCAACCAATCTCAGAGGAGACCAAACTGGCTACGGGTTAAACTACCCGTCGGAAAAGAATACGCAAGTGTAAGAGGATTAGTCGATACCCACAAACTTCATACGATTTGCGAAAGTGGCAATTGTCCCAATATGGGTGAATGCTGGGGTGCCGGTACCGCTACCTTTATGATTCTTGGTAATATTTGTACCCGCTCATGCTCATTTTGCGCTGTGTCCACAGGAAGACCTCTTGCTGTAGATTTGGATGAACCCAATAGGGTTGCCAATTCTATCAAATTAATGAGCGTCAAACATGCCGTTATTACTTCTGTAGATCGTGACGATCTCAAAGATGGAGGCTCAATCATTTGGGCTGAAACCATACGTGCTGTAAGAAGAGAAAGTCCCGCCACTACTATGGAAACTTTGATTCCAGACTTCAGAGGAATTTGGGATAACCTGTATCGCGTATGCGAAGAACGCCCGGAAATGATCTCTCATAACATAGAAACCGTTAGAAGATTAACCAAACAGGTTCGTGTTCAAGCCAAATACGATAGAAGTATGGAAGCATTGCACCGGATTTCTGAATTTGGATTACGTACCAAGTCTGGTATCATGTTAGGTTTAGGTGAAACAGAACCTGATGTCATTGAAACCATGCAGGATCTTGCAAATACAGGCGTTCATGTGCTAACAATAGGTCAGTATCTTCAGCCTTCAAAAAATCATCACCCTGTAATGGACTGGATCCACCCGGATCAGTTTGCTAAATATAAAGAAATAGGACAGCAAATGGGATTCAAGTATGTAGAAAGTGGTCCACTGGTCCGTTCATCTTATCACGCTGAAAAACACTTATTTGATCAGGTAGTATAATTCGCTGCAATAGTGGCTGGCAGCCTTTTAATCAGACTAGAGGCAGGAACAACATAATCATTGCCTTCTTCGCCAGCTGCCCCGTGAATATAAACACCTAAAATAACGGCGTCTTCTATACTATAACCTTGGGAGATAAAGGAGGTGATCATCCCTGTTAAAACATCACCCATCCCTCCACTGGCCATTGCCGGACTACCTGTAGGGTTGAATAAACACTTCCCATCTCTTGTAAAAATCATTGTATACTGATTTTTAAGCAGTATGGTGCAACCCAGAGTTACCGCACGGTCTATTCCTGTGACAACCCTGTCCCACCAACTCTCATGCTTCCCAAACAACCGGTCAAATTCTTTCACATGAGGGGTTAAAACAGATCCTTCCGGAATGATTTGCATCAAGTCGTTATTCTGTGCAATTAAATTTAGCGCATCAGCATCAATTACTACGGGTTTATTGTACTCTTTTAACGTTTTTGTAAGTAAGGCCAAACTTTCAGGGGAAGAACCTATGCCCGGGCCAATACCTACAGCCTGGTAGGTATTCCATTTCAAATCTCCATTGACATTTTTATTCAGAATAGCCATAACCTCGGGCACCCTGGTATTTAAAGCAGTTAAACCCTCTTCCGGCACACAGGCCGTTGTTAAACCAGCTCCGGTACACATACAGGCTTCAGCACTCAAAAGTGCAGCACCCATAGTTTCAGGCGCGCCTGCAATGATTAGCGCATGTCCATAGGTTCCCTTATGAGTAAAATTAGCTCGTTTTTTTAAACGAGATGCAATATCTTTTTGAGTAATCAGGTAATAAGGTGTTGTCAGTGACTGAATATAATGCTCATTCAATCCAATATCCACTACTTTAATCTCTTTGATAAAACCTGCAGATTCAGGCAAAAAGAAATTCACTTTTGCCCGCTGAAAAGAAATAACCAGGTCTGCAACCAGTACCGTATCTGACAATTTCATAGCGCCCTCTGATTTAAAACCGGTAGGGATATCTACAGCAACAACTACCTTGTTAAGCACATTGATCTTTTCCACCAACATCCTGAACTCACCCTCTAGTGGCTTATTCAGGCCCGAACCTATCAGGGCATCTATAATGAGTTCCGCCTCTTCCTTATCCAATTCATCGGCATGCACTAATTCAGCAACAGGAATAGGAGTAGATTCTATATCAATGAGATTAGCGTCGAAATCAGCACTGCTTCTATCAGAAAAACGGGCTATTTTAACATTTAAGTGGCTGTATCCTTCCTGGTATAACAACCGGGCAATCGCCAGTCCATCCCCACCATTATTTCCGGTACCACAATAAACCGCTATTTTAAGATAACGTTCCGGATACTCTCTGGAGAAAGCCTTTACAAAAGACTGTGAAGCTTGCTCCATTAATTGCAATGAGGATAATTTAAATGTAGCACAGGTATGAGCATCTGTGTCTCGCATTTGGGCAGCACTTAAAATATTTTCCATAGCTCAATATTTATCTTCCCATTTCTATCTTTAAAAATTGTCCGGTAAAGCTCTTTTTGACCTTTACAAGATCATCCGGCGTTCCTTCAAATAAAACCACTCCTCCTGCATCTCCTCCTTCCGGACCAAGATCTATTACCCAGTCTGATACCTTTACCACGTCCAGGTTATGCTCAATCACCAGAATAGTATTTCCATGATCGACCAGTTTGTTCAACACGCCCAGAAGTACATTGATATCTTCAAAATGAAGTCCCGTTGTTGGCTCATCCAGAATATAGAATGTTTGTCCTGTATCTTTTTTAGAAAGTTCCGTTGCCAGCTTCACCCGCTGCGCTTCCCCTCCTGATAAGGTTGTAGATGATTGTCCCAGTTTGATATACCCGAGACCTACATCAAAAAGTGTTTTAATCTTTCGGTGAATAGAAGGAATAAGTTCAAAGAAATCAACCGCCTCTTCAATGCTCATATCCAGTACATCACTGATTGACTTACCTTTATAACGCACTTCAAGGGTTTCCCTATTGTATCGTCTTCCATTGCATTCTTCGCATGGTACGTGTACGTCAGGTAAGAAATTCATCTCAATAACCTTCATGCCTGCACCCTGACAAGTTTCGCACCGTCCGCCCTTTACATTAAAAGAAAAGCGGCCGGGTTTATATCCACGGATTTTTGCTTCCGGTAAACCCACATACAGATTACGGATATCAGAAAACACACCTGTATAGGTAGATGGATTGGAACGTGGTGTACGCCCTATAGGACTTTGATCAATCTCAATAACTTTATCAATATGTTCAAGTCCCACGATTGCCTTATAAGGCATAGGAATTTTCTTTGCTCTGAAAAAGTGATGATTCAGAATAGGATATAAAGTTTCACCTATTAGGCTTGATTTACCACTGCCTGAAACACCGGTAACACAAATCAGCTTACCTAATGGAAACCTGACGGTTACATTCTTCAAATTATTACCTGTCGCATTTTTAAGGATCAACTCCTGCCCATTTCCTTTACGTCTCTGCGAAGGAATAGCAATTGATTTTTCACCACTCAGATAGGCGTTAGTAAGCGTTTTCGCATTTCGCACCTCTGCTGGTGTACCCTGAGCAACCACTTCGCCTCCTCTCACACCTGCTGCCGGCCCCATATCAATTACATGGTCAGCTTCCAGAATCATATCTTTATCATGCTCAACAACCAACACCGAGTTGCCAATATCACGCAGGTTCTTTAATGCAGATATAAGGCGTGCATTATCCCGTTGATGGAGACCTATACTTGGCTCATCCAAAATATATAATACATTGACGAGTTGCGACCCAATTTGGGTAGCCAAACGAATGCGTTGTGCCTCTCCCCCCGACAACGTTTTTGCGGTCCGGTTTAAGGTTAAGTAATTCAAACCTACGTCCAGCAGAAAACCAATGCGGGAACGAATCTCCTTTAATATCTCTTTCCCGATAATGTTCTGACGCTCACTAAGCTTCGATTCTATATCCTCAAACCAATTCCCCAGCTTGACGATACTCATGGAAGAGAGCTCATAGATATTTTTATCACTGATCCGAAAATTCAAAGACTCCTTCTTTAATCGGGCACCATGACATACCGGGCAGGTCCTGAGTACACGGAAGTTTTCCAGATCCTTTGACGAATCATCTACACCCTTATCTGCCTGTTCTTCCAGCATTTTGATGATTCCATCAAAAGTAACCTGATAATTTTGAACGTTCCACTTATTATAGGCTACCGGAACGGTTATCATTTCATCCGATCCGTTTAATACCATTTCCAAAATCTCTCGTGGAAGTTTTTCTATTGGATCTGATAAAGAAAAATCCTTCTTCTTTGCTAGTGCTTTCAACATCTGAAACATCCAGGTTTCCCTGTATTCGCCTAAAGGTGCTAGTCCGCCTTTCATGATGCTCAACTTCGGATCAGGAACAATTGACGATTCATCAATTTCAAATATGGTACCCAACCCATCACATCGTTCACATGCACCATACGGCGAGTTGAACGAGAACGTGTTAGGCTGTGGTTCATCATAAGAAATCCCTGATTCAGGATCCATTAGGAATTTACTGAAAAAGAATTCGTTCTGCTCCTCATCCGCAATCTTTATAATCCCTTTGGATGTTTTTAATGCGGACTGGATGGAAGTATTTAATCGCTTACTATCATTTTGCGATACATATAACCGATCGATAACCATTTCAATATCATGGATCTTATAGCGGTCAAGCTGCATCTTAGGCGTAAGATCAACAATCTTGCCGTCAACCCTTACCTTTAAATACCCTTGTTTGCGAATCTGCTCAAAGAGCTCTCTGTAATGACCCTTTCGGCCTTTTACAACAGGAGCCAGCACTGCAATAGCTTTACCGTCAAACTGCTGCAAAACACTTTGGAGCATCTGCCCTTCGGACATACGCTCCATTTTTTTGCCCGAAACATGAGAATAAGCTTCACCTGCCCTGGCAAAAAGCAGTCGCATAAAGTCATAAATTTCAGTAATAGTACCCACTGTAGAACGTGGATTTTTAGATGTGGTCTTCTGCTCGATTGCGATAACCGGACTTAATCCGGAAATTTTATCCACATCAGGTCGCTCCATGCCTCCCAGAAACTGCCGGGAATAGGCACTGAAGGTTTCCATATAGCGTCTCTGACCTTCTGCATATATGGTATCAAAGGCCAAAGAGGACTTACCACTGCCACTTAATCCGGTTATTACTACCAACTGATTGCGTGGAAAAGAAACGTCTATATTTTTTAAATTATGAACCCTGGCTCCGTAAACCTCTACTTCGCTTTGCTCGCCAAGATCAGGTGTGCTTTTATCCATTAATTAATACCTCTTGAAATTAAAGTGTAAAGATCGGTTAATAGAATTTAAATAAAGCCTTGGATTTGGAATTTTACAGTTTACTTAAAGACCTCAGGCCAATCTCTCCCCAGATTTCGCATGTCGGTCTTCAAATAAAATAAATCTATAACTCCTGCTTTTGCAGCAGATTCAATGCCGTAATTGCATTTTGCTCTATAACCGGATTAATATATACCGGTGCAGGCCTTGTTTCCTTGGCAAGCAGGTTTTTGTTCCGACTTGCAAATCCATACTTGATCGGATTTTCAATCACTTCTTTCATGGATACTAATTTATATACATAAGAAGCAGTTTCCTTATTCAGCTTCAGCTTAAAATAATTCTTGTGCCCTTGAGCATGTATTTGCCTCCGTAAGCTATTTTCTCCTAAATTATAAGCTGCTGCAACCAACGTCCAATTGTTGAATTCCTTATACAGGTCTTTTAAATACCTGCACGCAGCAACAGTGGATCTTTTCATGTTATGTCTTTCATCCTGATCGCCATTAACAACCAGTCCATAACTCCGTGCTGTTCCAGGCATAAACTGCCAATATCCAGCAGCACCTTTAACAGAAGTTCCACCCTTTAAGCCACTTTCAACTAATGGCAAATATTTGAAATCCTCCGGAATGCCATACCTTTTTAAAATCGGCTCTATAATAGGAAACCAACGGGCTGCCTTATGATGTAACCGATCTGTTTGAATATGCTCATAACTACTGGCTTTCAAATAACGCTTCATTCTCCTGGATACCTTTAAACGTTCAACTGGTATCACTTCACTTGCAAACTCATAAGAGTAGGATGGAGATGAATCTTTTTCCTCTTGGGGAGAAGGGACATCCACTTTTTGTGGAAACGAATTAACGTATGTTACTGAAGTTCTGCTGACCCCGATTTTTGCTAAAATCATAATCATAACAACTGCAAAACACGCCATCAAATGTTTCTTAATCATGCGTTCCTTACTATGTTTAAATAAAAAAGATTACAAAGATATACAATATATATCTAATAACCAAGCACTTATACACTACTGCCTAAAAATCAGGCCTTTATTGCCTGCTTTCTGAGCAATTCTGTATAAATAATTAAATCCGTACGTTACGGCTTTAATTATTTATTTTAACTAACTTTGCCCCCCATTTAAAATAGGTTAGCAGTATAGTATGCCAGAAAATAATAATCGGAAAAGTCGCGACGACAAGTCCTTCAATACCAATCGTTTTGATAAAACATCAAAAACAGAACGTCCGGACAAGACAAACACAGAAAGAAGAAGAAAGTTTGACGGAGATCGTAAAAGACCAACAAGTGATCGTCCGGGAAGATCAGATCGCCCAGCGTCTGATGAAAGAGGTGATCGTAAAAGAACGGATGACCGTCCCCCTTTCGCAAACAGATCAACAGATTCCAGAGAAAGAAGCCGTGACTTTAAAGCCGGAGGAGAACGCTCCTCAGACAAAAGATCATTCAGTTCTGACAGAAGAAGTACTTCTTCAGGAAGCCGCCCACAAAGCGACCGTCCATACGAAAGGAAACCTTTCAATTCGGACAGAAAACCTTACGGTGAGGACAGAAAGACTTTTGGCGATGACAAAAGAGAAAGAAGACCATTAGGCGAAGACAGAGGACCACGTACTACTGGCAGCAGGCCTCAAAGTGATCGCCCATACGAAAGAAAACCATTCAGCTCCGATAGGAAACCTTACGGTGAAGACAGAACTTCAGGTAGCCGCCCTCAAAGCGACCGCCCATACGAAAAGAAACCATTCAGCTCCGATAGAAAACCATTTGGCGAAGACAGAACTTCAGGTAGCCGTCCACAAGGCGATCGTCCTTACGAAAAAAAATCGTTCAATTCGGATAGAAAGCCCTTCAGTTTTGACAGAAAACCTTCCGGTGATGATAGAACATCAGGCAGCCGTCCACAAGGCGACCGCCCATACGAAAGAAAACCTTTCAGTTCTGACAGAAAACCTTTCGGTGAAGACAGAACTTCAGGTAGCCGTCCACAAGGCGACCGCCCTTACGAAAAGAAACCTTTCAGTTCTGACAGAAAACCTTTCAATTCTGACAGAAAACCTTTCAATTCGGACAGAAAACCTTTCAATTCGGACAGAAAACCATTTGGTGATGACAGGAAGGCTTTTGGTGATGATAAGAGAGAAAGAAAACCGTACAGTGCGGACAGAAAACCTTACGGTGAAGATAGAAAACCACGTACTCCAGGTAGCGTAACACAAAGCGACCGTTCATACGACAGAAGGCCTGCTGATGACGGAAGATCTACGGAACGCAAAACAGAAAACGGAGAGAACAGAAAATGGACTTCTGAAGAAAAGATCGAAGGATCAAACCTTCGTGCAAGGAAAAAACCCTATTCTCCTTCTCAACCTGCAGATGCAACTATCAGACTGAACAGATATATTGCTAATGCCGGGATTTGTTCCCGCAGAAAAGCGGATGAATTAATTGAAGCAGGTGTAATTACCGTGAATGGTGAAGCGGTCAATGAGCTAGGTTTCAAAATCAATCCAATGACGGACGTGATCCGTTACAATGGCGAAACATTGAAACGTGAGAAAATGACTTATGTGCTTTTAAATAAGCCTAAAGATTATCTCACCACTACTGACGATCCTCAGGAACGCAAAACGATCATGCAGCTTGTAGACAAAGCTTCTAAAGAGCGGATCTATCCTATTGGCAGATTGGACAGGAACACAACAGGTTTAATCCTGCTGACTAATGATGGCGATCTTACCGATAAGCTGTCTCATCCCCGTCATAACATTACCAAAATTTACCATGTAGAACTGGATAAGAGTCTTAGCCAGGGCGATATGAATAAGATTGCGTATGGTATTGAACTTGAAGATGGTATGATGAAACCTGATGAAATCAGCTACGTTGCCGGTGGAAGTAAAAAAGAAATCGGAATTCAAATCCATAGTGGAAAAAATAGAATAGTACGTCGTTTATTCGAACACCTTGGATACGAAGTAGTTAAACTTGACAGAGTGGTTTATGCCAACCTGACTAAAAAAGACTTACCTCGTGGAAGATGGAGATACCTTGACGAAAAAGAGATCATCCAACTGAAACATCTAATAAAATAATAAAAAGCATAGTCGAAATCTATGTACAGCCCTCAAGATACAAGCCTTAGAAAGCTGGATATCTTGAGGGCTTTTGGGTTTATGAATATTCCGTTTGATTTACCACAATTCCCCAGAACTTTTTCCACCAGAAGCTGTTAAACTCATCAGCTTAAATAGTTTCAAAACAAATTTGATTATTCCCTTAATGTGTTAACTTTATACCTAAACCATCATATATTACCTTGTAATGAGAAAGACCTTTTTATTAATTATCATGTCGCTAATCACCATACATCAAGCATCAGCCCAAAACCTGAATCTGATAGTGGGAACTTATACCACTAAGGGCAAAAGTGAAGGCATTTATGTATACTCCTTTAACTCCGTAACAGGCAAGTTAAGCTACAAGAACAAAGCTACCGGTGTATCAAATCCTTCTTACCTCACACCTAGTGCCAATGGAAAATTCATTTATTCCACTAATGAAGACAATGAAGGTTCAATCAGTTCATTTGCCTTCGATAAGTTAAGTGGAAAACTAAAGTTCCTTAATAAGAAAACCGCTCAGGGTGGTGGTACGTGTTATATTTCAGTAGACGCTACAAATAAGTACGTTTTTGCGGGCAACTATGGTCAGGGTAACCTGGTTGTATATGCAGTTTTACCAGATGGGTCATTAGGCGATATGCTTCAGTCTATCCAGGATACCGGAAGTGGTGTAAATAAATCCAGACAAGAAGGTCCGCATGTTCATTCTACCATCTTATCCCCTGACCAGAAATTCCTCCTGGTTAGCGATTTAGGCACCGACAAGATCTCCGTTTATTCCGTTGATCATAGCGGCGCTTCAGAGCCACTAAAGGCAACTGACCCTCCCTATATAGCTGCAGAGCCTGGTGATGGACCAAGACATCTGGATTTCCATCCCAATAGCAAATATGTGTATGCGCTCATGGAGATGACAGGAAATGTATTGGCGTTCTCTTTTGATAAAGGGAAGATGGAAAAAATTCAAACCATCTCTATGATTGCCGACGGATTTACAGGGCAAACTGGTGCTGCAGATATTCATGTATCTCCTGATGGAAAATTCTTATATAGCTCAAACAGAGGTGATGCTAACGACATTGCAATATTCTCCATAAATCCATCAACAGGAGTGCTGACGTTGAAAGGACATCAGTCGACTTTAGGTAAAGGGCCAAGAAACTTTATAATTGATCCAAAAGGTAACTTTTTACTGGTTGCCAATAACAATAGCAACGAAATCATTGTGTTCAAAAGGAACAAAGTAACAGGACTGCTAACCGCTACTGGAGAAAAGTTAGCGCTTGACGCTCCGGTTTGTCTGAAATTTAGTAAGTAATTCCTGAAATTCATCAAGTAAATACTGGAACCATTTTAGGAATCAATCAGTAATCTTTTTATTTTATAATTTAGCGTTGTTCGCCACTAATTTAATTTTTTATCGATGTTAGCTTTGATTTTATAATTACCCGTTTCATTAGAATATCTTCCATAAACTATAGCCGGGTGTACGCCCAAACGAGTTGCAAACTGGTCTACTTTATGAGCCTGATAGATAGAGTTGTCTGCAATAAATACTTTCCATTCATCATTGTTTATTAAAGCGGACGAAGAAAAATCATTTGCCTCTTTTTCTTCCTTACTTTCAATATATTCTTGCTCCAACGCCTGCTTATCTAAATTAATAAACTGCGCATTGACATCATTTATCAAATGTAGAAATATATGCGCCAGCTCATGCAAAATGGTAAACGCAAAATTATCAATACGTTGATGTCTGATACTTAATCCAATTGCGGGCTTACCTTCACTCCAGAAAGAAACACCATCCACGGCGCATTTCTCAGCGTTTTTATGAACAATTAGTTTTATGCCATAATTGCTCAGAATCTCCGTTGTACGACTAACAGTCTCCGTGTTCTCTCTAAAAACATCCTTTAATTTTGAAATTAATTCGTCTTTCTTTACTACATCAAAAACATCAACTTCTACTTTTTTCGCCTCAAAAGCAATCACATTTACCCAACCAATTAAATTAATTTTATCTGGTATCAGTTTCCCCGACTTACGAAAATGCGCATACTTTGGTTGCTTATAAACTGCCGCTAAAGCAGTAATATCCGATACATTATAGATTTCTTTAACCAATAATACATCAGTTACCGGATTACCGGATATCACTTTACACTTTTTGTAAAACTTATACGGAACATATTCTTTGATTTGATTCCACATATCTGTAGCCTCCAAGTATCTTCGGGTTTTTTCTTTGATGTTGGATAAATCTAAATCATAATTATTTTGCAGATTCAGCCAAAGTTTTGCGTCCATTTGCAAAGCTTTACCAATTAGCAAAGCAACATCTGCATTAATGCTTCTTTTGCCCTTAATAATTTCGTTAAGAATGGTTTTGGAAATACCCGTTTCAAGGGAAAAATCTTGCTGACTTATTCCTCTATACTTTAACTCATCATTAAGAATTTCGCCAGGATGGATAGCTTTTGCAGGGGTAAGTTGTTTTATGTTGGTTGACATATTTTTGCCGTTTTAAAGGTGGCTCTCCTTTGTGTTAAATAGGTGATTAATCAGCTATAATGATTGTTTAACGCTTCAATATCTATCAAAATGATTTCGAAAGGTGCTTTCTCACTAGCTATTTCCTGAAAAATAATACGGTATTGCATATTTACACTTACCGAACTTTTTCCTTTTAAATTACCTGATAGTTTTTCATAACGGAGTGTGTTATATTGAAATGCTTGCTCTATATTATCCAGAGAACGAAGCTTGTTTAATGTTTTGATATATTGTTTGATAACTTGGGGCTGAAATTGAAACCTCTTGTCTCTAACTTTTTTACCTTCATATAAATCTGCTAACGACTGTTCTTTAAATGTAATCTCCATTGGTATTGGATTGGTACAAATATACTAATTATATTCACAAATTTGTGAACTATTTATAATAATAACTTACCTTCAAATGTCTTTTTTAATATACTTTGCCTTAAACTTTCTGCTCAGGTTCTTAATTTGTCGTTCATTATAGCTAGCGGATTTATTTGGTTTATGGTAAGCAAACTGCAATGTATGATAATAAAGGTTAAAAGCGTCATGATTGATATTGGGGTGTTTATAAACCTTTGCGCTTACGGCTGTCCTAATTTTTCTTTTAGGACGCAAATTTTCTGTTAGGGATTTGTTATGGTTTTGCTTTTTATTTGTGCGCCCACCTGGACTCGAACCCATGACCAAAAGATTATGAGTCATCATGTGATGTGCTGATACTAACATAATCTAATAAGAATGCGATAAGGATCCAAATTGAGTCCGGTAATGGATAATTAAAGTCGGACTTATTGGTGATTCTTATGAGCTTGTTTTTGCTGTGAATTGCAGTCATTTATTTTATACACTTAACCGTAAAATCCTTTATCATAAATCTAAAGCGTATTTAGGAAAAATCTGATGTATTTAAGAAGATTTCGGAAGATTTTGCCTGTGTTTCGTTTTTAAGATTCCTAAATAAGTCCTTTGCCCTATTAAATTTCAACGATATGGCTACAATAGATAAAAAAGGAATGGTCCATGGAACCGCAGGTTCGGTGATTTACAGGGAGTACCGGGGAAAGAATATTATACAGGGCAAGGCAAAGGCATTTAAACAAACCGAAAAAACTAAAAGAAGTGCTACTGAGTTTGGACTTTCAAGTTCTTCGGCGGCGGTTATACGGACGGCATTTGAACCAGCTTATTTATTCAAAGACGGGACGGCAGCTTACAGGAGTACCCAAATGGTGTACCGGTCGATACTAAATAATGTGAGTGGAGAAAAAGGGAAGAGGGATCTGCATGATGGGGATCTTTCTTTACTTAACAGTTTCGAGTTCAATGCAAACTGTAAACTTCATGATGTTTTGCAGATGAGTCATGAGGTTAGTAAAAGCGAGGATGGGTTGGTGAGTGTTACAATAAGTAACTTAAATACGCAAACAAGCATCAAAAGGCCTAAAAACGCTAACGGAGCTTATATGAAACACCGGATCAGGCTAATGTTAGTTGCGTTTAACTTTAGGGAACAGTATTATGAAAACCTAGGTTATCAGGATGTTGACATTGAAGGTTATCAAATAACTGAAGGACAAGTCATTACTTTTAAAGAAGCAGTTCCAGAGGATTGTTTAGCTTTGGTGAGCATGTCCTTGATGCTGTACTCTACTCTAAGCCAAACCAATGAAAGTATCTTGTTAAACAGTGTAGCGTTCAGTCCTTGTGCGATCATCGGAGCATTTCAATCTGAAAAACCCTCAGACTATGCTATAAAAGAGGTTGATATGCAACCGTGCAATTACCCAGGTCGAGAAGAAAAAATAATAGAGATGTTTTATAAAGGCAATCTCCTGATGCTGGGACTGGATTCTCGATTAAGTACACAGGCTACTTCGAGTGGCAAAACAGTAACATTAAAGCAGATTATTCCAGATATTCTGCCGGGAAAGCGGATTTCGTTCAAAAAAGGTTGAGAGGCATGAGTCGTATAGTTTCAAATTTGAGGCTGTGCGTCAGATAACAACAAAGCCAGTTATAAAACAGACAAGTTTTTCTCTAATATCTGCTTATAATAGTTTTCATATAAAGGCAAAATGATACTCAAGTCGAATTCCTTTGCTCTTTTAAGTGCATTGCTTTTGAATTCAGCAAGACGCTCTCTATCTTCCAATATAAAAATAGCATTCTTTGCCATATCTGCCACATCGCCTACATTGCTCATAAAACCGGTAACACCCTGAATGTTCAATTCAGGCAGGCCGCCTGCATTTGAGGAAATAACAGGTACCTGGCAAGCCATAGCTTCCAATGCAGCTAATCCGAAACTTTCCGTATCTGAAGGCATTAGAAAAAGGTCGGCAACCGATAAAATTTCTTCCACAGCATCCTGTTTACCCAAAAAACGAACATTATCGCAGATGCCAAACTCCCGGCAAAGTTGTTCACAGTTTACGCGTTCAGGACCATCTCCTACCATTAATAATTTAGATGGGATAGTTTCAATTACTTTTTTAAAGATGCGGATCACATCTGTAGCCCTTTTAACTTTACGGAAGTTAGAAGTATGCACCATGATCATTTCGTTGTTAGGAGCTATTGCCTTTTTAAAGTGATCTTTTCCTTTATGAGAAAAGCGGTTAAGATCAATAAAGTTGGGAATGACTTCTATTTCATTCGTGATATCGAAATGATCATATGTTGCTTTTCTTAAGTGCTCGGAAACAGCGGTAACACCATCCGATTTATTAATCGAAAAAGTGACAACTGGCTTAAAGGTTACATCTTTTCCTACCAGCGTGATATCAGTACCATGCAAGGTGGTTACTACCGGAATATGAATCCCGAATGTAGCCAGGATCTGTTTAGCCATATAGGCGGCAGATGCATGCGGTATGGCATAATGAACATGAAGAATATCCAGCTTCTCATGGCGTACCACATCTACCAATTTGCTTGCAAGAACCAATTCGTAGGGCGGATAATCGAAAAGAGGGTATTGCGACACCGCAACTTCGTGGTAATATAAATTTTCAGAAAAGAAATCAAGCCTAGCCGGCTGGCTATAGGTAATAAAATGAACTTGGTGGCCATGATCTGCTAATGCCTTACCTAGCTCTGTTGCTACGACGCCACTTCCACCAAAAGTAGGGTAGCATACAATTCCGATTTTCATGCTGCAAAATTATCAGAAAAAGATGAAGTTATTGTTTGCTTCTGGTAAATTAAACGTTGCAATTGTATATTATAATGCAGCCTTGTTAATCTTATCGTTCAGCCTTGCTAATCGCCTTATAAATTACATCCAGAATCCTGGGTCTGATGCGCAAACTGCTTAACTTATTTGCACTTTGATCATACACACGATTGGATAAAAATATAAATATCAGCTTGCTTTTCGGGTCTACCCATACGCAAGTGCCCGTAAAGCCGGTATGTCCATAGGTCTGAGCTGATGCCAGTTCAGACGGATACCGATTTGCAGGATCGGGATCCCAACGGTCAAAACCTAATCCCCTCCTGCTGATGTCTGAATATTTTGACGTAAACATTTGGATGGTGGATGGTTTAAAATACGCTTTTCCACCGTATGTCCCTTCGTTCAGGATCATTTGAAACAGGATCGCCAAATCATTTGTGGTAGAGAATAAACCGGCGTGACCAGCAACACCACCAGCTAATGCAGCCCCCTGATCATGTACATATCCGTTTACAAGGGTATGGCGGAAATATTTATCATTTTCGGTGGGGACAATGTTAATCTGATCAAATCTTTTTCGCGGGTTAAAGCCAGTGTACTTCATGCCTAGCGGTAGATAAAATTGTTCGTTTACATATTGATCCATCCGTTCGTCCGTTTGCCGCTCAATAATTTCTTTCATGAAATACATACTCAGGTCACTATACACATATCTGCCTTTGGGGCGAACTGCCGAACTGATCATTTTTGGAAGCATCACATCCTGGTAAAAGTTAGGCCGGATATAATAATTATCAGCCACTTTCAAGGGAAAGAAGATGGAGGAGTCCACACTGTGTTCTCCTAGCTTAATGTAATTTTGAAATGGAATGAAGGGAATTAGTCCTGCCTGGTGAAGCATCAGATCCTTAACCTGAATACCTCCTTTATTCGTGCCTTTTGCAATTGGCAGGTAATAAGCCATTGATGAATCTAAGTTGATCTTATTTTGTTCGTATAACCTCATTGTAGCCATGGTAGTAGCTGCAATTTTAGTTATTGAGGCCAGATCGAAAATATCATCGATCCTTGTAGCTGTAGTTTTGTCGTACGTATGACTCCCATAAGCTTTATCAAAAATCACTTTACCATCTTTAACCACCATGATGACTGCTCCTGGAGTAACATGTTGAGCAATGGCTGGAAACATAATCTCGTCAATAGGCTTTTCAAGGTTAGTGCTTTTAATTCCTAACTCCTCGGGAATAGTATAAGATAAACGCATCACAGAAGTTTGGTAACCATCGCCTAACTTATAGTGGGCAGATGAAGTAGAGCTGAGTTTTGCTGTAGAAGAGGCTCCTCCAAAGATGAGCTGGGCGGTAAAATTTGCAGCTGCTGCAGAGTTATGAGAAGACCAGATGACAGGGGCATGGATACTGTCGAGCCTTCCCAGGTTAATGGCATTTCCAAAGAATACAACAATTAACTGTTTGCTTTTTTGCAGATCCTGGAGAAATAAACGCGTCTTATTATCGTTTACCGCTTCATCATTGACTAATACCAGTATAGTTTTGTATGCTTTGAGCCTGGAGGTTAATGGATGAGTGACCGCATTTAAAGTATAAGATTTCGAAACAAAGGGGTCTACCGTTGTATATTTATTGGCTATACTATCAAAAACTTCAGCATGCGCTGATCCCATGTTTACACTGGCAATCCGGTTATTTTCCAGATTCAGTAAAGGAATGACCAAACCTGTATTATTTAACAAAACAGTGGTGCTTGATGCTGCTTTCATATCCTGCAGCGAATCTATCTGGGCACGATGACATGAGAAACCAAAAGAGGTAAGTGTGATAAATAGGATGAGAATAGGAAGAGTAATAAAAAGGTAAGAGTGAAATGATTTAAATCTCATAAGTAAGTTCTCTTTTACGGATAAGCAAACTTCCGAATAATAAATGTCTTTATAAAAAAAGCCTGGAGGAATCCCCCAGGCCTTGGTTAGTTTGAGCTTTTTTCCATCTTAGGGACAGATAAAAATCCAATTGGAGCTTTTACGAGACAAGCTTAAATGATTTCATTCTGCTAAAACGGTTAACTTAATGTTAAATGTTGATTAAGAGTTTGTAGGTCTGAAAGTCTGAATAATAATCCGGTTCCACAAATAATACTCACATTTTGTGTAAAAAATGAGAAGGAAAGAACATAGGAATGATGCTGATTATTTTTGATTATTTTTGCAAATAGAATTATGTCTGATATTATACAGCTTTTACCAGATTCAGTTGCTAATCAAATTGCAGCAGGCGAGGTAGTACAACGACCCTCATCGGCAGTTAAAGAACTCATAGAGAATTCTATAGATGCTGGTGCGGAAAAAATCCAGTTAATTGTAAAAGATGCCGGAAAATCCCTCATACAGGTTATTGATGATGGATGCGGCATGACTGTGACCGATGCGCGGATGTGCTTCGAGCGCCATGCTACATCAAAGATCAGGAAAGCGGATGACCTGTTTGCAATCCGGACGATGGGCTTCAGAGGAGAAGCAATGGCATCTATTGCTGCTATCGCTCAGGTGGAACTTAAAACACGGCGACATGAGGATGAACTTGGCACCCTGATCTGTATAGAGGGCTCTGAAATAATTAAGCAAGAACCAGTTTCCTGTGCAGCCGGAACCAGTACCTGTATTAAAAATCTGTTTTATAATACTCCTGCACGACGTAATTTTTTAAAAGGGAATCCGGTAGAATTGCGCCATATTATTGATGAGTTTCAACGTATCGCATTGGCTCATCCGGAAGTTTATTTTACCTTTCATCATGATGGAAATGAGCTTTTTCATCTTCCTAAGGCCAGTTTAAAGCAGCGCATTGTTCATTTATTAGGCAACGCCTACAATCAAAGGCTCGTTCCTCTGGAAGAAGATACCAGTATTATTGTAGTGAAGGGTTTTATAGGAAAGCCAGAGTTTGCGCGCAAGACCCGCGGAGAGCAGTTTTTCTTTGTCAATAAAAGATATATTAAAGACCCGTATCTGAACCATGCGGTATTAGCGGCTTATGATGAGCTGCTTCCGGACGATAGTTATCCGTTATATGTGCTTTTTATTGATATTGACCCATCAAAAATTGATATAAACGTACACCCAACTAAGACAGAGATTAAGTATCAGGATGAAAAAGCCCTGTATGCGATTATACGATCTGCGGTAAAACGTTCTCTTGGCCAGTATAACATCACTCCGACACTTGATTTTGATCAGGAAACAAGCTTTAACAGTATGATTACGCAACAGACACCGGACGAAATTGTACAGCCACAAATCAGTTTTAATCCAGACTTTAATCCATTTGAATCAGATAAAAAACCGGAGCGTAGTACCTCTGCTTATTTCCGTCCGTTTGGTGAAGACCAGCGTGATGTGAATAAGAACTGGGGGTCATTGTATGATATTGTGGATCAGGCAAGGGATAAGCAGCAGCAGACGATTCTGGATATCGAAGAAAGCGAGAATGCTCAGATTAAAAAAGAAGGACGCCATTTCTTCCAGCTGCATAACCGCTTGATCATATCGCCTATTAAATCCGGGTTTATGCTGATTGATCAGCAAGCTGCCCATGAAAGGATCTTATATGAGCGTTTCATAATTCAGCTTGAAAACCATCAGGGCGCTAGTCAGCAAAGCTTGTTTCCACAAACCGTTACGCTGAATGCTGCTGATTTCGAATTGGTAAAAGAGTTGTTACCCGATATTCAGGCACTTGGCTTTCAAATCAGGGAATTTGGGAAAAACACCGTAGTGGTGGAGGGAATTCCGGCAGACATCAGCACTAACGTCAGTGAGGTCGAAATGCTGGAACATCTTATTGAAGGATTTAAAAACAATTTAACACTTTTGCGCTTGGATAAGCGGGATAATTTGGCCCGCACACTTGCCCGGAATGCAGCCTTAAAGGCAGGAACTCATCTATCGCAGGAAGAAATGAACAACCTGATCGATCAGCTGTTTGCATGCGAAAGGCCAAACTCTTCCCTGACAGGCAAGCCTGTTATTATAAAATACTCAATTGAAGAACTTTTACAAAAATTTGACAAATAGATAGCACCCCTTTATAGCACAAATGAATAGTTACAACACATCTCCTTTTTCAAATATATCACCAGTAGTTAAAAACTTATTGATTATAAATGGTATTTTCTATCTGGCAACCATGCTGTTTATGAAAGATGGGCAATCTCAGTTGACTGATATATTAGGTGTATTTTATTTTGATTCCCGGCATTTTAGAATCTGGCAACCCATTACTTATATGTTTATGCATAGTGATCAGTCTTTTTTCCATATTCTGTTTAATATGTTTGCGCTTTTTAGTTTCGGGACCTCTCTTGAATATGTTTTAGGTTCAAAACGTTTCCTGAACTTCTACCTGATTACTGGTTTGGGAGCGCTGGCTTTACAAATGGCGGTACAGGCATTTGAAGTATACGGCATTGCCGGGAGCATTACTTTAAATGTGGATACATTTACTTCTGCGAACCCTGCAGATATTAATACATTACGTCAAATTTATATGGGACCGATGGTTGGTGCTTCGGGTGCAATCTTCGGCGTTTTAGTCGCTTTTGGTTTGTTATTTCCTAATGTTGAATTATATTTACTATTTATTCCTGTTCCTATAAAAGCGAAATATTTTATTCCGTTTTATGTCGTTATAGAATTATTCATGGGTGTGGGACAATTTGCAGGCGATTCTGTTGCTCATTTTGCACATTTAGGGGGTGCACTATTTGGTTTTATTTTAATAAAATATTGGAGGATTCATCGTCCGGGGGGATTAATATGAGAAAATCGGTTATCAGCGAACTGTGGTATAAAGTGGCTCTCTCTGGAAGCCGTCTGAATCTGTTTATTGGAATAAACAGTATTATATTTGTGGCAATAGGGTTCATCTCCGTTGCTGAATGGTTATTTACCAGGAATACCTCTGTTGCCTCTTTGATTAAAGAGTATATGTCACTTCCCGCTTATCTGCCGGAGTTGATGTATAAGTTCTGGACTCCGCTTACTTATATGTTTGGGCATGCCGGATTTTTCCATTTCTTGTTTAACATGTTATGGTTGTATTGGATTGGTCAGATCTTCGAAGATTTTTTAAGCGGACGGCAATTTACGTTTGCTTACCTCAGTGGGGGTCTTGCAGGCGCCTTACTTTATATTTTGTTCTATAATATCTTTCCTGCATTTTCTAATGTATTACCGGTAGCTACTTTAATTGGCGCCTCAGCGAGTGTAATGGCTGTTGTAGTGGCAACTGCTACATTACTTCCAAATTTTAGTATTCGTTTACTCCTATTTGGCGACGTTAAATTGAAATACCTGGTCTTGGTATTCATCATTATTGACATTATTGGTATAGCTGAACTCAATGCAGGTGGCAGCATTGCCCATTTAGGTGGTGCTTTGATGGGTTTTATTTTTATTAAACAGCTTCAAAGTGGAAATGACTGGAGTAGGATCTTCGCTAAAAAGAAAAAACTAAAGGTTGCTGCGAAGAATTACAATCCTAAAGTTCCGGCTGGATTCCCTGATCAGGATATCATTGATACCATACTCGACAAGATTTCCAAGTCTGGTTATGATAGCCTGAGTCGCAAAGAGAAGGAAGAATTGTTCAAAGCGAGTAATAAAGAATGAGGAGAAAAAGAAAGGGTAGAGGAATAGGACTAGCACGGAAATCAGTATTGTTTTTAAACCTGGTCTTTGTCGTATTAATCCTGCTCAGCTACCTGTCTTCCATTACAAGTCCTTCGGTATTATGGCCTCTTGCTTTTTTAGGTTTAGCCTATCCCTTTTTTTTATGTATTCACATCGCCTTTATCATTTTCTGGATCCTGAGTAAACCTGTATATGCTTTAATTTCCATGATGACTGTTATCATTGGTTGGAAATTTCTTACCGGTACAATTGGATTTCGCGAGTCAAATGCGATAGAGGTGCCAAAGACTTCCAGGGATATGATTCGAGTAATGACGTGGAACGTACATGAATTTAAACCTTTCGACTTAAAGAATAACCGGCCGGTACGAGATCAGATGTTGGAAGTTATCCGCAATGAAAAACCTGATATCCTTTGCCTGCAGGAATACTATTCCAAGCGCCGGGGAGAATCAAATATCAAAAGATTAATTACAGAAATTTTGGATGCTGATCATTATCATGTTTATGAGGAGTTCAGTAATCCATGGGAACTCAAAGGGATGGTTATATTTTCCCGAATTCCTTTTACCGATACAGGATCAGTTAAATTCCCAAACTCTAACGGTGGAAATGAAGCCATTTACGCTGATTTTAAGTATAAAAAAAAGAAATTTAGAGTGTATAACATCCACCTGCAGTCCATTAGCTTTAAGCCTGAAGATTATGAATATATCAAAACAGTCAAAGATGAAATTAATACGGATGTAGAATCATCCAGACGTATTGGAAGTCGACTCAAAAGAGCCTTTATTAAGCGCAGTGAACAGGTGATAATCCTTTCCCGTCACATGAAGGACTATCCGAATTCACTTGTTGTTACCGGAGACTTTAATGATACGCCAACATCATTTGCTGTAAATAAGTTATCATACGAACTTAAAAACGCCTTTCGTGAAAAAGGAAGTGGGTTTGGCATGACTTATAATGGCGAATTTCCTAACTTTCAGATTGATTATATCCTGGTATCGAAAGATTTTCAAGTTAAAAGTTATCTAACCGTCAATAAAAAACTTTCTGATCACTATCCTGTAAGAAGTGATCTGGAACTCACACCTTAACTGATCAATTTTATTAAGTTTGCAGCATGAATAACAACCTGGTTGTTTATAATACTTTAACACGAAAAAAAGAAGTTTTCGAACCTATAAATGCACCATTTGTAGGAATGTACGTTTGTGGACCTACTGTTTACGGAGATGTTCATTTAGGAAATTGCCGCACATTCATATCATTTGACCTAATATACAGATACTTAGTACATCTTAAATATAAAGTCAGATACGTAAGAAATATTACGGATGCCGGACACTTAGAAGGCGACCATGATGAGGGCGATGATAAGTTTTCAAAAAAAGCGCGACTTGAAAAACTTGAACCTATGGAGATAGTGCAACGCTATACCATTGGCTTTCATGACGTGTTGCGGATATTCAATACAATCCCTCCAAATATTGAGCCAACAGCGACCGGACATATTGCTGAGCAGATTGAGATGGTTAAGGAAATCATCGACAATGGGTTTGCTTATAAAATAAACGGATCGGTTTATTTTGACGTGGAAAAATACAGTAAAGAATATAATTATACGATTCTGACAAATAGGAATATTGATGATTTGATAGCAAACAGTCGCGATCTTGGTGGTCAGGACGAAAAGAAAGGCCGTTTGGACTTTGCTTTATGGATCAAAGCAAAACCAGAACATATTATGCGCTGGCCATCCCCATGGGGATGGGGATTCCCGGGATGGCATATCGAATGTTCTGCCATGAGCAGCAAATACCTGGGTGATACCTTTGACATTCATGGAGGAGGAATGGACCTTGCTGCCACACATCATACGAATGAGATTGCACAATCGCAAGCCTGCCATCATACAGAACCTGCTAAATATTGGTTGCATACCAATATGCTTACAGTGAATGGAACACGTATGTCTAAATCTGCAGGCAACGGATTCCTACCTGCTGAACTTTTTACAGGAAATCATCATCTTTTGAAAAGAGGATTTTCTCCGATGACCGTTCGCTTTTTTATGCTTCAGGCACATTACCGCAGTACACTTGATTTTTCCAATGAAGCACTTGAAGCTTCCGACAAAGGGTTCCGTCGTTTGATGAATGCTTGTGCTTTAGTTGAAAAACTTCAAACATCCGATCATTCTGATGTTGATATTGCGAAATTAAGTCGGCGTTGTTATGATGCAATGAATGATGACTTCAATAGTCCGGTTGCCATTGCAGAGCTTTTTGAAGCAGCACGTGTCATCAACAGTATTCATGATGGTAAGACATGCATTGACCAGGCCAATCTCTCGCTTTTATCTACTCTTATTCATGACTTTGTTTATGATATTTTGGGATTAAAGGAAGAAACCATTCAAACCGATGAGATGGGCCCTCTGGTTGATTTCATTATCAATCTACGCTTACAAGCCCGTGCCGACAAAGATTATGCTACATCTGATAAAATCAGGAATGGACTGTTTGATCTTGGCATCCAGCTAAAGGACAATAAAGAAAGCACTTCCTGGAGCAAAGTATAATCCCTTGTCAATCCCATTACTTAAAACAAAATCAAATAAATGAAAAAAATATTCAGCTTTCTATGCGCTATTGTTCTTTACACATCAGCATTTGCCCAAACACCCGAAGGCGTAGACCAGCTTATTGCAGCAGAGAATTATTTTAACCTAAAAGCCCAGGAGAAAGGATTGAAGAAAGCGTTTATTTCAGTATCCGATAATAGCACTATTGCCTTTAGACCAGGTCCCCTTCCTGCGTTAAAATACTATAAAGAACAACCTGATAGTATTGGATATTTGCGACTTAATCCGGTACTTGCCAAAATATCAAAGAGTAATGATTGGGGATTTACTGCAGGGCCTTATACTTATAAGCAAAGTGAAACAGATGAGCGATCTTTCTATGGTACTTATATTTCAGTTTGGAAGAAAAATAATAGAGGAGTATGGAGACTTGCAATGGATGCAGGTGTTGCCCATAAAAAACCAGTAAAAACAATACCTAAGAAGTTTTTTAATCCTACCGATGCCAGTTATATCCATCAGAAGTCAGATAAACGACTTCAGCAACGTGAGGACATTGTATACAGTTCCGACAAGCTCATGTCTACCATCATGAAGGCTGATAATAAGATTGCCCAAACGGAATTCCTTACCGAAGACAGCTGGTTATTGTTTCCAGGCTTCGAGCCCATGACCAATAAGAAGGCTATCATGGAATTCTGGAAAAAGCAAGGATATAAAGCACTGACTTATCCAATTAAGGCAGATCGTTCTGTAAGTGGCGAAATTGCTTATACTTACGGTACATCAACTATCCTGGCAAAGAAATACAACTATATCCGTGTGTGGGAAGTTCAGCCCAATTATAAATGGAATGTCATAGTTGAAGTATTCACTGAAGAACTTTAACGAAAAAAAATCCTGCAGCTATGAACTGCAGGATTACACAACAACCAAAACCCAGGAATCAAAGGTGGGCAAAACTTTGATTATCCCTGGAAAGCCTTCATATAAATTGATTTAATATCTTCTGCTGTTACCTCTCTTGGATTGCCGCCTGTGCAAACATCTACCATTGCCTGAGCAGCTAGTTTATCAACATCAGCCGGATTAAAAGAAGTTTCTTTTAACAAAGGAATATGCAACTTCACTGCCATTTCTTTAAGCGCTGTAATAGCTTCTTGTTTAGCTTCAGTTACAGTCATGCCTTCAATATTTTTACCCAATGCCTGCGCAATATTTTTAAACTTTTCTTCGCAAACTACAGAATTAAACTCTTCTACATAAGGAAGAAGTAATGCGTTTGCAACACCATGAGGAAGATCATATTCTGAACCTAACTGATGTGCCATAGAATGAACAATTCCTAATCCAGCATTAGAGAAGGAAAGGCCGGCAATATAAGACGCCCATGCCATCTTGGAACGTGCTTCCAGATTCTGTCCATCTTTAACTGCATCTTCTAAGCTTTCACTGATCAGGCGAATAGCTTCCAGAGAAAGAGTTTCTGATAAACGAAAAGCACCTTTAGTGATATAAGATTCAATAGCATGAGTCAGGGCATCCATTCCCGTTGCAGCAGTAAGTCCCGCTGGTTTGTTTAACATCAGGATTGGATCGTTCACAGCTACTGAAGCAAGTGAATTTGAATCAATGATCACCATCTTTATCTTTCTTACTTCATCCGTAATCACGTAGTTAATGGTTACTTCGGAAGCAGTACCAGCAGTGGTATTCACGGCTACTATAGGCACTGATTTCTTTGACGATTTATTGATTCCTTCATAATCGGGAACCTTTCCGCCATTGGTCTTTAGTATTCCTATTGCTTTAGCTGCATCCTGAGGAGAGCCTCCACCGATAGAAAGCAAACCATCACAAGATGCTGAATTGAATAGATCTAATCCATCATATACATTTTTAGTTGTAGGATTAGGTTTAACCTCAGCATACACCACGTATTCAATCCCACCGGCATCCAATACATCAGTAACTTGTTTAACTACGCCAACAGCTTGTAATACCTTATCGGTTACGACTAATAGTTTAGTAAGTCCAAGCTTTTCAATTTCAACTGCAATCTCCTGGACTGCTCCAGGGCCAATAAGATTAATGGCCGGGAAATATATTCTTCTGAAAGGTTCCATAACTTTGTATTTAGGATGCTTAGATCGGCATCTTCACAAATTTAACTTTCAGACGATTAAAAAAAATGATGGTGATTACTGAAATTGATGATGCTCAACAGCAGGTTAAAAAGCTTAAAAAAGCCCTTTAATAATTGCGTCGGCAGTAATTCCTTCTGCTTCAGCTTTATAGTTTCGAACGATACGGTGCCGTAAAATTTGAAGAGCAACAGCATGCACATCTTCAATGTCCGGGGAATATTTTCCAGATATAGCAGCATGACATTTTGCCCCGATAACCAGATATTGAGAGGCTCTTGGACCTGCACCCCAACTCAAATATTTATTCACTTCAGGAGTTGCTAAAGCTGTTCCAGGCCGGGTTTTTGCAGAAAGCGATACCGCATACTCGAGCACATGATCCGTAATTGGCACATTCCGTACCAGTTGTTGGAAATACTGAATCTGCTCAGCAGTTAATATTTTATGAAGCTCAGGCTTATTGTTTGAAGTGGTACTTTTTACTACTTCAATTTCATCTTTAAACGAGGGATAGGATAGCGTCACATTAAACATGAAACGATCCAACTGAGCTTCAGGAAGTGGATAGGTTCCCTCCTGTTCAATCGGGTTTTGGGTAGCTAATACAAAAAAGGGATTCGGTAAAGGGTAGCTTTTACCACCTACGGTAACCATTTTCTCCTGCATGGCTTCCAGTAATGCAGCCTGTGTTTTAGGAGGTGTACGGTTGATTTCATCTGCCAGAATAATATTAGCAAATACTGGTCCTTTTAAAAATTTAAATGACCGGTCCTCTCCAAGGATCTCTGAGCCTACAATATCAGATGGCATTAAATCAGGCGTAAACTGAACCCGATTGTAATGAAGATCTAAAACCTGGGCAATGGTATTGACCAGTAAGGTTTTTGCCAGTCCGGGCACTCCTATCAGCAAACAGTGCCCATTACTCAATATAGAGATCAGAACCGCTTTAACTACTTCATCCTGCCCGATAATGACACGTGAAATCTCTTTGCTTATCCTATTATAGGATAAGCTTAAAGCGTCTAAACCCTCTACATCCGAGTTGTAATTCATTTTTGAACTTGAGCAGTTTCTGTAGGTAACCACATTTTCAAACTGGAACAAGACTGGTATTCCGGATCAATCTTAATATAAGTTGACACCCTGCGTTTTTCAAACCAGTTACTCACTTCACGCTGAGTCTTGTCCTGAAATGCAATTTCTTTTATCTTCGGAAAATCCTGATCCATATTTGCCTTATGTGGGTCCGTCTTAGACTTCAAGTAAACAAAACGGTAGCCTTTTTTGCCATCCCGTGCGGTAAACTCATAAGGTCTTGAATAAGTACCCACTTTCATGGTATCAATAGCGAAGAAAACAGAAGGATCCAATTTATCAGTAGGAATGAATGTAGTACGCGACTGCACATCTTCTGCATTCAATAACATCCCTCCATTATACTTAGTATCATTATTATCTGAGTAAAGCGATGCTGCTGTAGAAAAAGGAAGCTTTTTATCTACCACGTTCTGATAGATACTATCTATCGCTACTTTGGTACGCACTAAACTGCCAGCAGGTGCTTCCATCTTGATTAAGATATGACGAGCTTTTACCTGCTCTCCACGACGTTCTAAAACCTGTAGAAAGTGGAAACCGAAATCTGTTTCAAATACCGGAGACAATTCATTTGGCTTCAGCTTAAATGCAAGGGCAGTAAACTCTTTCACCATAGCTGTTCTGTCGAAAAAACCAAGGTCCCCTCCTTCAGCAGCTGATCCTGGATCCTGAGAATATAATCGGGCTAGAGTAGCAAAATCTTCACCTGCCTTGACCCTTAAACGTAGCGCCTCCGCTTTGTCTCTAAACTGTTCTTTTTCCAGTTTAGTTAGTTTAGGATATACCACAACCTCTCCCACTTCAACCTCTGTAGGGTAATCAGGCAGACTATCTTTTGGAATTGATTCAAAAAACCGCTTTACTTCTAATGGTGTGATCCCGATATTCTCGGTAATCTTACTATGCATCTTATTGGCGACAAGCTGTTCTTTTACATCGGGACGAATCTCATCTTTATACTGGATTACCGAACGGTTTAGAAACTGTTCCAACTTTTCCTGTCCACCTGCTCGTTGTATAAACGACCGCATTCTTCTGTCTACTTCATTACTCACCTCATCGTCAGTAACGAGTACGGAGTCAATAATAGCTTGTTGAGAAAGAAGCTTCTGTGTCAGCATTTGTTGCAGCACGCCACATTTCACATCTGCATTCTGTGGATTTCCCTGCAGGATATAATTAGCATATTCCCGTTCAATATCAGACTGGAGGATGATGTTATCGCCCACTACAGCAGCAATTTTATTGATGGAAACATTTTGTGCGAAAAGGTTAACAGATGTTAAAAGAAAAAAAAGTATCCCTACGGTTTGTCTCATTATGTTTTAGTACGTTATGCATATCAGTCCGCCATGGATCTGCTACAACAGATGTAGTATTTAAATTTAAAAATCTCGCAAAACTAACGATATAATATTTGATTTGCTTAAGAAATTAGGTGAATTCCACCTCTATAAAGGTAAGTTTAATTTTAACTCCTCTATAGCTAATGCTATTGTTTTAACTATTTTTAACAAAGGATTATTACTTTTGACTACATGAGTGATTTAAAAGCAACTGATCTTTCAGCTCTTCGTTACCTGATGACCGATGATATCTATGTCGTCAGAGAAGATCCACTGCCTGAGATCACTAACGAAAAAGAGGAACAGCATATTACTTTTGAGTACCTGGGTGAAAATAATAAATTTCTTTTGCTTTTAATAAACGACCAGACCCATTCCAACCTGCAGTCCCAAGAACTTGAAGCACTACAAAAGATCTTAAGCGCGAAAAGGATGAGTTTAAAAGATATTGCCATCGTAAATCAACGTAAATACCCTAATTCAGGATGGAAAGAACTCAAAAACTATTTTGCCTGCAGCAGCATAGTCCTGTTTGGCATTGAACCTACTGCCATTCAAATACGAAAACTCCCTCTCAATGCGATCACTGAATTCGAAGGAATGCAAATTCTGGCGACTTATAGTTTCACTGACATGATGGTCAATGAGGATAAAAAAAGGGAATTCTGGAATCAAATGAAAAAACTTTAATGAAAACATTAGTATTTGCAACGAATAACCAACATAAACTGGAAGAAGTACAGGCGCTGATTGGCGATAAATTCCTCTTGAAAACATTGAATGAAATCGGCTGCCTGGAAGAGATTCCAGAAACCGGGCATACCTTTATCGAAAATGCCTCTCAAAAAAGCCATTTCATCTTCAACAATTTCAAAACAGACTGCTTTTCTGATGATTCAGGATTAGAGGTAGATGCCTTAAATGGCGATCCAGGAGTCTATTCTGCACGTTATTCAGGATTGCGTGACCCGGAAACTAACCTGCAGTTGGTATTGGAAAAAATGAAAACTATGGAGAACCGTAATTCCCGGTTTAAATGCGTCATCTCTCTCCTAATTAACGGACAAGAACATATTTTTGAAGGTAGCGCAGAAGGAACAATCACCCAGGTACGTTCAGGCACAGCAGGATTTGGTTATGATGGAATCTTTCAGCCTGAGGGTTATGACATGACATTCGCTGACATGACCTCTGCCCAGAAGAATGGAATCAGTCATCGCGCTAAAGCAGTAGAAAAGCTGGTTGCATTTTTAAAATTACAATTTCCAGAATAGGCTTCTAATATGTACTGAACAAATGTTATGAGAAATTTATAACAGGTATTCTCTCTACAAAGAGGTATTTCTGGTAGGATTAAGCATTTTAAACCTAGTAAGAATACACAAATTAAAGTTTCTTTACAGCAGCTTTAACCGTTGAATCTATTACAGCAGGAACCTTTAAAATAGTTGAATCCGTAATAGCAGGAATTTTTAGAATAGCTGAATCAAGAATAGCAGGACCTTTTGAAATAGCTGAATTAGGAATAGTAGCCCCTTTCAGCAAAGTACTTCCTTTGCCAGCTGCAGGAGTTTTTGCACTAACTGCTACCGGTTTCTGAACAGGTTTTGTAGTAACAGCTACAGGCTTTATAACCACCTTACTACTATTAGCTTTAGCCGCAACTGCTTTAGCACTTACTGTTGCCCTTTTCTTCCTTAATGTAGGGATAATTTCTTCCTTAGATTTCGGACGATCTTTAGGCTTCCATATAAAACCATCCAGGATCTCCATATCCTTTGGGGCTTTCTCTATCGGGTAATATTTACCTTCCGGTTTGCGCACCAGCAAGACCCGCTTTAACTTACTATCTGCAAATTCAAGCCTCATTCTGCTACTCAACGACCGGTTAAAACCAGTATAAACACTATCTTCGATCGTATAGTATATACTCTCTGCATTTCCATCCACAAACATGCTTTCCAACTTACTGTCTTTAAAAACACCCGTTAACACTTTACCTTTTACCTGATTAAACTTAGTTGAATCACCTTCTGTACTCACAATAAGGCCATTATTTTGAAGCAGCATATTGTCAAGCTTCTGATTCTTTAACCTTAGGAAAATAGTATCCGCCGTAAGCTGAGTCCCCTGCGTCCAAATAATCGGATTAACATAACACCTAATGATAGAATCTGCATAACTATAAAACGTAGAGTCAGAACGCGATTGAAGATCAGATTTAAAGATCTTAACTTTATGATAGGCATGTATAACTCTGGTCAAAACCGTGTCCCTTGGATTAAAAGGAACCAATTCAATTACCTTAACAACGGCAGGTATTACCTTACCAGTACTATCACGCTTCAAGGAATCCACTTTTAGCGAACCACCTTTCCTAGCCAATAAGGAGTCTTTCGAAAGTACCGATGAATCTTTTCTAAGCAATACAGAGTCCTTCTTCAGCAAAGAAGCATTTTTAGGAATAGCCACAGTACCTTTTTTTCCGGACAAAGAATCTGCCTTTAAGCTGTCCGCCTTTGAAGGCTTTTTCGGGATAACCAGCGCCCCTATTTCATTTATAGGATTTTCTGTTGCTGTACTATCCACAGCCGGAGGTGCATTTTTTACCTGTTCGGAATCCTTATCACGCTTGGAAGACTTCTTTTTTTGGGATGATTTTTTATCCTTATCCTTCACAGCTACCACTGCCTCTACAGGAGCTACCCTTTTAGGAACCACAATACCCTGATCTTCACCACTCTCCCCTACCGGATCATCATTAATTTCCTCATCAGATTTCAAGGCTTCCGGATTAGCTGGTATCAAATCACCCATCCGGATCAGCTTAGTCATCAAGGTATCTGCTGTCATATATATAGAATCCACAGATAAAGAATCGTTGTCTACCTGCATCACCACATAGGCATTACGGGTCACCAATGCACTTTCATCAGACTTTCTGTAAATCCCCTGGTTCCCTTTCAGAATCACCTTTTGCACCGTATCTAAAAACGTGATATTGTTAATCGCTTTACCCGTACCCGCTTTCCCATCATAAAAAAGACTATCGCCCTTCAGTGATTTAGAACCTTCAGTATATAGATTTTTCTTGCCAAACCAAGCCTGATCGGTCACTGTATTATACCTGCCATTCTCTGTATACAATTTCGAGGCTACATTCGCTCCTTTTCCATTAATAGTTGTAGGTCCAAAGAAATTAGCAATTTTTGTTTCCGTATTATATTTAAGTGTATCGGTTTTGATTAACGCATCAGGTGTATTCACCACCACGTCGTACCTAAAATAAGCATCATGATTGCTGGCAAAATAATAGCCATTCTGACTGGTTAAAATATCCCTTCCATTTTCAATCTTTCCCCCACCAATATAGGTACCATACCGGCTGGCCATCCTATACGTGAGGTGATTCGTAGTCAAAACAGCCGATTTATCAATCATCCGAACATTATTGGTCAGGATAGCAACCTTCGTTACTCCATTATAATTCAACACATCCGAATAAATAGTCGTTCCATCAGGTTGAGTAATCACCACATGTCCGTAGGCATCAAAAGCATTGCCGGCCTGGTTGTAGTCTGAACTATCCGCCCTTAACGTGGAGCCATCATGTACAAATACAGGATTGATAACCCTGGCAAACTGACCATTACCCCCATCTACCGCTTTAATTTCGGTAGAACTCGTTAACTGTATCTGACTTCTCCGTTGTGCGGATAGATCGTAAACGCTTAAAAAAAGTATAAAAAGAAAAAGCAATTTTTTCACCTTGCAAAATTAGTTTATTTATGCATTATATGTGAATTCAGCATATTATACACATAAATTAAATATTTTTGACAATGTTCCCAACAGAAAGGTTTATTGCTTTTATTCAACAAAATAAACTATTCGACCCTTCGGATGAAATACTGGTAGGTGTAAGTGGTGGTAAAGACTCTGTACTCCTTGCTCACCTGTTTTATGAAGCAGGTTTTAATTTCGGTATCGCACACTGTAACTTCAGCCTCAGAGATAAAGAATCTGATGAAGATGAAGTCTTTACCAAAGATCTGGCCGCCAAGCTTAACGTCCCTTTCTATACTATCAAATTCCAAACCACTGCCTATGCAAAGGAGCATCATATCTCCATAGAAATGGCAGCTAGGGATTTGCGTTATGCCTGGTTTGAACAAATCCGGAAAGCCAACGACTACCAGTATCTTGCAGTAGCGCAGCATAAAAGTGATGCTACAGAAACTGTTTTGCTTAATCTGGTTCGTGGAACAGGTATTTCAGGCCTACATGGTATCCTGCCAAAGAGAAACCAAATCCTCCGTCCCCTTTTATTCCTACACAGCGAAGAAATCAGCTCAATCATTGCTGCTCAATCCATCCAATACCGGGAAGACGCCTCCAATGCCTCCGTGAAATATAAACGGAATAAGATCCGGCTAGATGTGATCCCCCAATTAAAGCTGCTTAACAAAGAGCTGGACAATACCTTTCAGGAAAACAGTAAACGTTTTGCCGACCTGGAAACTTTTCTGCACCTGCAAATAGAAAAGCTCCGGTCCTCCCTATTCAAACAGATCTCTTTCGATACGATAGAAATTCAGATAGCGGATTTAAAACCATTAATACCGCAAGATTTTATCCTTTACGAGCTTTTTAAACCCTATCACTTTAAGGAAACCAGTCTGCGCGATCTGTCTAATGTATGGGACAGTCAATCCGGAAAAACATTCGAATCCAGTAGTCATACCATATTACTGGATAGGTCTTTACTAATCTTAAAGCACAAATCAAGAATAGAACAAGAGGAGCTTAACATCACCCCCGACATGACCTCCTTCTCCTGGATGGGACAGAGGTTTTCTATTTCGCATGTAGACTTTTTATCTTTTCCTTATAAAGGCGATAATAAAATTGCATATTTAGACGCCGAATTGTTACATTTTCCCCTTAAATTACGTCTATGGAATATAGGCGATTATTTTATCCCCTTAGGGATGAAAGGGAAAAAGAAGATCAGTGATTATTTTACCAATCAAAAACTGAATCGCTTTGAGAAACAAGAAACAGGGATACTGGAAAACGGCAATGGCGACATTATCTGGGTTGCAGGTTACCGTTCTGACGATAGATACAAGGTAACAATCCAGACGCAGGATATTTTCATTATAGAAATTTTAAATAAATGATCAACCAGGCAACCTTTACAGAAAAACAATATTTAGGCAGAGACTTTAACAGAATCAGCATTCGGATCACTATGGCACTTTTCTGTTTCGGAGCCTATTACTTAAGCGCTCAAAAAGAAAATACCGCCGAACTGCTGCTTATGGTAGGAGCAGGTATTCTGATTGGTTCTGTTTTGATGCTATTTATGGTACATTACCGTACCACTATCAAAAATAAAAGTATCATTATTGATGGTCTCTGGACTACCCGCCTGGTTAAAATTGACCTGAATAGTATTGTAAAAGTTGCGCGCACGAAATACAGCCATTACATCATCAACAATCCGGTATACAATCTTCATTCAAAAGGGAAGATCCGTTTCTATGCAGGAGGTAAAGAAGCTTTATCATTGATAGACAGGGATGGTTTAGAATACCTGATCGGAACACAACATCCCGAAGAATTTGAGGAAGCTGTCAAAAAAGAAATGAATAGTTAAAAAAAATCAAGTTTTATCTCACAAAAACTGAGCAATTTAAACTTTCTAATTATTTCTCACAATGCGCTTATACCTGCAACAGATAGTAATCAATATTAGATGTTTTTAGCTATAAATTCCCAAACATATTGAATCACAACTACATAATATTCAAAAAAATCAATTTCACATTAGTATACATGCGAATATACAATGTGATGATCTGATTACTCAGAACCTGCCTAACTGATCGATTTAACCTAAATTAAGGTTATAAATCAAATCGCTCTATGGGAAAATTTGACATTAAATCGTTGTTCCTCTTTATCATTACTGCCTTATTATCAAGTTGTTCAAAAAACGAAGACCTGGCAGACATCGTCATAAGTAAGAGTGCTATGCTTGAGTATGCTGTACCATTAGGATCGGTAAGTTTCAATGAAACTTCATTAATAAAACTCGGTTTAACCCCTTTGAAAGTTCCAAAATCGCCTGTAAAACCACTAATTGGAACAACCAGAATCTTTAATCTGATACCCGTTCCATCAGCTAAATATATTAAGGAAACTCACCTGTTGGATATTTCAAAACTCACACCTGGAAGTTTTTATCACCAAATAGGTACACAAGACTTTTATCTTTCTTTATTTAGTCGTTTTGACGAAAAACTTAGCTTTCAAAAACTAAAGGGAACCGCATCCACTTATGGCTGGAACTGCAAATGGAATAGGCTCCCCTTTGTAGAAAAGGAACACCCCGATGTTTTGTTCAATCCTGATTCCCGTGGAGAATTCCTCATTGTGTTATCAAAACCATGTACAGCATTTGGTTTTGAGCTTGCACCCAACATTAAAGATAAAAACACAAATTTCATAGGCTTTTATGGAAATGGTAATTGGGACTACAGTTCCGGCAAAATCTCTGCACTGACAACCTTTAGTCCTTCTGGAGCACGACTATTTGCAATAAAATCAGCAAGGCCTTTCACTACAGTAACCCTTCATTGGGCTGAATATGCCAATGCAGAGAACTATACCCCAGGAGGTTCTGCAATTGCAAACATCAGGTACAAGCTAGCTGAGTAATCATCAATGATCATAAAGCATAACACCCATGAAAAAAACTACCCTCAATTTTTTATTGGTGGCCTTAATAGCCACAACCCTATCCAGCTGTTCTAAAAAAGAAACCTTTATAGATGTTGTTCCGGAGAAAGATAGTCTGGCTCAAACTTTAATTTACACCATCCCTTTAGGAACAGGAACCCATAATGACACTTTAACCGCCAACTTAAACTTACGTACTATAAATTATCCTTCTGTACCAGACGATACAGGAGATGGAAGTACAGGAGAACACACGTGGATCGAATTCATAAATCCTGATTACCTGAAGGAAACTTGCCTGCTGGGTATTTCAAAACTAAAAGCAAAGTATTTTTACCATCAGATTGGCACTAAAAGTTTCTCTGTGGCTTTTTTCAACAAGGACCAGGAAAGAATTTGCATGCAAAAACTTAAGGCAAATAAAACGGCTCCCCATGGCTGGAGTTCGGAATGGAACATCCCACCTTTTGTTGAGAAGATAAACCCTGAAGTATTGTTCAATTCCACAGAGAATGGCTCCTTTACCTTTGTACTATCAGAACCGTGTACAGAATTTGGTTTTGAGCTCACACCGAACATACAGGGTGAAAATGTAAACTATACGGTCATTTACGGAAATTATCAATATGACGGTACCTCCGGAGAGATTCAACCAATAACCACTTACAACCCAGGGTTGGCACGCATCTTTGCACTGAAAGCAAAAAGGTCATTTACCGTGGTTGAAGTAATTTCATACGACGATCCAGATGAAGTTGGTTATACTGCTGGAGGATCAGCGATTACTAATATCAGGTATACGTTAGCTCAATAATTTAAAAGCATTAATACTTTTTAAAGAAATTACTTAGGGATCTTTAAACGCTATCTAACATAACCAACATAGACCCATGAATGCAACGCAAGTACAACATCGCCCTTACATAACGCTTGCTTGTCCCTTACTTGCGGCTTCAGACACGCACCACCAAGCCAGCACCAACGAACAACGAAGGGTCAAGCAACGAAGCTGACCTATCGCAGTTGTCTCGTCCTAATATAGCTATACACTT
>NZ_MDFN01000021.1 GCF_001730525.1 Arcticibacter eurypsychrophilus | reverse complement strand
AACGGCAAGGATGCTGCTTCGATGGTTGTTCGTTGATGCTCCCTTGGTGCACCCTTGCTCGTTCGACTCGAGGCGAAGCTACAAGGGTGCACCAAGGAGCGTACAGCGAGTAAGGTTAGGCCAGTGGATACAACGGGGTCGTTTTTCGGATACGGCCATATCGGAACGGGATGATGTTACCTATCAATAAAATTGGGTTAATGCAGGCTAATTTAAGTACGCATTATCCTGCTTATATAAAAGCACTGTTTGTTATAAAATAAACTATACAATATACGCTTATATGCTCAACGATGCGTATATATTATTCATTTCCAGTCAGCTCTTAATTACAATTTCAAATGGATTGGAAACAGATCTCCTCCATATTCTTTTTGATTCACCTTTATATTTATGTCTCCAGGGTTAAGCAATTAAGTGTAAATGGACAGAAGTAAAGCTCTCAAAACGCATTTAGATGAAGTAAAACTGTAGATAAAATATTATATTAAAAGTTATTTAAGCGTTATATGATCAAAAAATCGGTAATTTGTTCTATAATTATTTTTGAATGTATACAAATTCTGAAAAAGTCCGTAGAGAGCAAAATCAAATGATCTTTGGCATACGTGCTTTAATTGAAGCGATTAAGAGTGGAAAAGATATTGAAGCGGTTTATGTACAAAGGGGCCTTACAGGGGCACTTTTTAATGAACTACGCGTATTATTGAAGGAAGCGGAGATTACTTACCAGCAGGTTCCGGTTGAAAAACTAAACCGCATTACAACGAAAAACCACCAGGGTGTGGTAGGTATGATATCACCGGTTACCTATCAGAATATTGAAGATATTGTTCCTCAGATTTATGAAAACGGTAAAATTCCGTTATTGATTATTTTAGATGGAATAACGGATGTAAGAAACATGGGAGCTATTGCCCGTACGGCCGAATGTTCAGGTGTGCAAGCGATTATCGTTCCGGTTAAAGGCTCTGCCCAGATTAACCCGGATACTATTAAAACTTCAGCCGGTGCATTGTTCAATATTCCGGTTTGTCGTCATGAAAGCCTGTTGAAGGTTGTTCGTTTTCTACAAGCTTCAGGAATACAGATCGTTGCCTGTACGGAGAAAACAAATGATCTTTTATACACAGTGGACTTTAAAGTCCCTACAGCTATTGTAATGGGATCAGAAGAAGATGGGATTTCTTCTGATATCATTCGGATTGCTGACCATTTATCTAAAATACCAATGAGTGGCACCATAGGCTCTTTAAATGTTTCTGTTTCGGCTGGAGTAATCCTTTATGAGGCAGTAAGACAGCGATTGGACTAAAACCTAAAGACTTTATTGGAAGGATAGAGTCAATAAAAATTATTGAGTTGAAGGATTATTATTTATTTATAGATACTGAAACGTCTGGGTTGCCTAAAAAGTGGGATAAACCTTACTCAAAGATAGGTAATTGGCCATATATTGTCCAGGTATCGTGGGTCGTATACACTAAAAACGGACATGAGGTAATCCGCAAGGATCATTTTATTAGTGATAATGACTTTGTGACCTCATCCACATCTTTTAAGATACATGGCTTCTCAGACGAGTACCGAAAGAAAAAGGGTCAGCTGAGGAAAGAGGTGATGACTGATCTTTCTTCAGACCTGATGACTTACAAGCCTATGATCGTGGGACATTTCACAGAGTTGGATCTCCACATGATAGGCTCTGATTTTTATCGTGCCAATGTAAAGAATCCGGCACCGGATTTACCTACATTTTGCACGATGATGGCGACGGTAAAGCTGGTTAAAAACCCCAGAGCTAGTTTTTTAAGACTTGGTGAGCTGTATGAAACGCTCTTTAACAAAAGTCTTGAAAACCCTCATAATGCCTTAGCCGATTCAATAGCAACTGCAAATTGTTTTTTTGAATTACAAAAAAGAGGCATAATTAATGATGAAATTATTTCATCACAACAGGCTGGCTTGAATAAGGTAAAATTAAATTCTAAGCGATTTGCTTTTGCATTACCAGTTTTAATATTATTCATTATAACAATACTAATATCTTTCCTTGTATGACACGGGTCGAATTTTTAAAAAACGTAATCCCTTTTAACCTATTGCCCGAAGAAGTTTTACTGGGAGTTTCCGACTTATTTCATGAAGTGAAATATGTAAAGGATACGGTCATTTATCAGCAGGAACTGACTAAAATGAAAGGCATTGATATCATCGTTGAAGGTGAATATGAGTCTTTCTTTTACGATAGCTCACATTCCCGCAGACTGCTTGAGCATCATTATGGGGGATTTTGTTATGGTGGAGTGTCCGTTCTGCTGAACAGGAAAAGATCGCTCCGCACGGTAATTGCAAAGAAAGGAACAATTGTTTACTTTTTACCCCGTAAAGATTTCAGGGCATTATGCAATGCTTATGAAGACTTTTTCCATCATTTTACGACAGATTTTGGTAAAAGGATGCTTAATGAGGAGTTCGCACATTTTGCAAAGCACCCTACCTCTTTTGAAGAAAGTTATATTGCCTCTGAACAGCTATATTCCCGTAAAATAGAAAGTATCGGTTATAAAGATATTGTGTATTGTGACTCGCAGACGCCAATTTTTGAAGCTGCATTAACAATGGCTAAGCAAAAAACAAGCTGCCTGATCGTTAGAGATCAAGAAAATAAGGTTGCTGGATTCATTACCGACATCACCTTGCGCGACAAGGTAATCGCGAATAAGAAAGATCCAAATGAACCTATAATTGAAGTTGTAGATAACCCGGTTATGACCATAAACAGTCAGGCCTACGTGTATGAAGCCGTATTAATGATGTTTACCACCAAAACCAAGTATCTTCTTGTTGAAGATAAGGGTTCATTGAAAGGTATAATAAGTAGAAATAGGTTATTAAGTGAGCAGGCACAGTCACCGTTGGTTTATATACAATCTGTTAAACTAGCAGTATCATTGGAGGAATTGAAGTCAAAGTGGGAACTAGTCCCTCAAATGATTACTCAATTACTGGGCAGGGGAGTAAATGCGGAGATCATCAATCAAATCATCTCCACTATTGCAGATACTATTGCTCAAAAGGTAATTGAAGAGGTGATCAAAGAAATAGGTACACCACCAGCTGAGTTTGTATTTATGGTTTTGGGAAGTGAAGGCCGCAAAGAACAAACGCTTAAGACGGACCAGGACAATGCCATTATTTACGAAGATAAAGCAAATGAACAAAGGGAATTAGTGCGGGATTACTTCTTGAAATTTTCTACAATTGTTTCTGATCGATTAAATTTTATCGGATTTGTGTATTGTACAGGAGGTTTCATGGCAAGTAATCCGAACTGGACACATTCTCTTTCGCATTGGAAACGTAATTACGAGAGCTGGATTGAAGATTCTTTGCCTGAAACGGTAATTAAATTTTCCACTTTTTTTGATTGCCGATATATTTATGGAAATAAAAAGATTATAGATGAACTTCAGGAATTTTTGGATGAAAAATTGCAACAGCCAATGGGTAAGTTATTTTTCTATATGGCAAATAATGCCGTTCAGTATCAGCCGCCTTTAACTTTCTTCAAAAACATTAAAACGATAACTATTGGTTCACACGAAGTCTTTGATATAAAGAAATCAATGACTCCTATAGTTGACCTGGTTCGGTTATATGCTTTAAAGAACAGAATCTTTAAAACCAATACAGGCGAACGGATTAAAGCATTAAAAGATGCAGGTATATTTTCAGAAACGGAATATCACGAACTAACTCAGTCCTATTATTATCTGATGGCAATGAGACTAAGAAAACAAGCCAGTCAGATCATTCACGATAAAGTGCTTCCTGAAAATTACATCGACCCCAATACCCTGACAAAAATTGAACAAGTAACACTTAAAGAGATATTTAAAACCATTGAAACCTTTCAATCTAAATTAAAAGTAGAGTACACAAACAGCCTGTTTGGCTAATAAAGCGGTTTATGATAACCATCATGACGATTCCTGATTGCTGTCACTGATTATTTGCTTCTATAAAAATACCTTTATAGCACAAATTACTCATTGATTATTAAAACCAGTAATATCATGAAACTTACAAATGCAGAAAAGCTTCTTCAAAAAATTGAAAAAGTCCGTGAAGCGCAACGATTATTTTCCACTTACACTCAAGTACAGGTGGATGAGATCTTTAGACAAACTGCGATTGCAGCAAATAACTCCAGAATTTCTTTAGCCAAGATGGCTGTTGAAGAAACCGGAATGGGAATAGTGGAAGACAAAGTAATAAAAAATCACTTTGCTTCTGAATATATCTATAATCAATATAAAGACACTCCAACATGTGGTGTTATTGAAACAGACGAAGCATTCGGAATAACCAAAATAGCAGAACCAATAGGCGTTATTGCTGCTGTAGTACCAACAACAAATCCTACATCCACAGCTATTTTCAAGGCACTTATTGCTTTAAAAACTAGAAATGGAATTATTTTCTCTCCACATCCAAGAGCTAAAAATTCCACAATAGCAGCAGCTAAGATCATTCTGGATGCAGCAGTAGAAGCAGGGGCACCAAAAGACATTATCGCATGGATTGATGAACCAACAGTTGAGTTATCTCAAATATTAATGGGAGCATGCGACTTGATCTTGGCTACCGGTGGACCTGGTATGGTAAAATCAGCTTATTCTTCAGGCAAACCTGCCATTGGTGTAGGAGCTGGTAATACGCCTGCTATTATTGATGAAACAGCCCATTTAAAAATGGCTGTAAACTCTATTCTTCTTTCAAAGACTTTTGACAACGGAATGATATGTGCATCTGAACAATCTGTGATTGTTATTGATAGCATCTATGATGAAGTAAAACAGGAATTTGAAGATAGAGGAGCATACATATTAAAACCAAATGAAGTTGAGAAAGTACGTAAGGTCATCGTTGTAAACGGTGCATTAAATTCTCAGATCGTTGGACAGTCTGCTTTCAAAATCGCAAAGTTAGCTGGTGTTGATGTTCCTGAATACTCTAAAATTCTTATTGGAGAGGTAGAATCAGTTGAAAAAGACGAAGAGTTCTCTCACGAGAAATTATCTCCGGTCCTGGCTATGTATAAGGCTGAAAGTTTCGAAAAGGCGTTAGATAAAGCAGCACGGTTAGTACAATTAGGTGGTTTTGGCCATACATCAGTTCTTTATACTGACGAAAATAAGTCTCATGACCGGATTGAACAATTTGGTGCAAGAATGAAAACCGGCAGAACAATCATTAACATGCCATCATCTCAGGGTGCAATAGGCGATATCTTCAACTTTAAGTTATCCCCTTCACTTACATTAGGATGTGGTAGCTGGGGCGGAAACTCTGTTTCAGAAAATGTTGGTGTTAAACATTTATTAAATATTAAAAGCGTAGCAAGTAGAAGAGAAAATATGTTATGGTTCAGAGTTCCACCGAAGATCTACTTTAAATATGGCTGTATGCCTGTTGCTTTAAGAGAGCTTAAGGAACTTGGTCGTAAAAAAGCTTTTATCGTAACAGATAAAGTGTTATATAAATTAGGCTTCATCGATCCAGTAGTTAAGGTTTTAGAAAGTTTAGGTATTGAACATACAGTATACTTTGATGTAGATCCTGATCCAACATTGGATACTGCAAGAAGAGGAGCTGCTGAGATGGCAATTTTCCAACCGGATACAATTATCGCACTAGGTGGTGGTTCTCCAATGGATGCTGCAAAAATCATGTGGGTATTGTATGAGCACCCTGAGGTTCGCTTCGAAGACCTTGCCATGCGTTTTATGGATATTAGAAAAAGAGTATATCATTTTCCTAAAATGGGCCAGAAAGCAATGATGGTCGCTATTCCAACATCTGCAGGTACTGGATCTGAGGTTACTCCATTCGCAGTAATTACAGATGAACATACTGGAATGAAATATCCTCTAGCTGATTATGAGCTTACTCCTAATATGGCAATTGTAGATGCCGAGCTGATGATGAAAATGCCAAGAGGCCTTACTGCTGCTTCAGGTATTGATGCTATGACACATGCTCTTGAAGCGTATGTATCCGTTTTAGCATCTGAATATACAAATGGCTTAGCACTTGAAGCAATCAGATTAATATTTAAGTATCTTCCTCAGGCATATAATGAAGGTACTACTAATGTTAAAGCCAGAGAGAAAATGGCACATGCTGCAACGATTGCAGGTATGGCCTTTGCAAATGCATTCTTAGGTGTTTGTCACTCTTTAGCACATAAACTTGGTGCTACTCACCACGTACCTCATGGTGTAGCTAATGCGATGTTAATCACTGAAGTTATCCGGTTTAACGCTGTTGACAACCCAAGAAAACAAGCTACATTCCCTCAATACAAATATCCGAATGCTAAATGGAGATATTCAAGGATTGCTGATTACTTGAACCTTGGTGGTGAAACAGAAGATGAAAAGATTGAATTGTTAACTGCTGCTCTAGAGGATTTGAAAACCAAAATTGGTATTCCTACTTCAATTAAAGAGTTTGGCGTAACTGAAAAAGCTTTTTACAGTTCTTTAGATACCATGTCAGAACAGGCATTCGATGACCAGTGTACTGGTGCAAACCCTAGATATCCATTAATAAGCGAACTGAAACAGTTATATATTAATGCTTTTGAAGGTAAACGAAATGATTTGACTAATGATGAGCTCAAACTGGAAACAGATGTTATAGCCTAATTAATAATTATTAAGGATAAAAACCGGGAGCTTTGCTTCCGGTTTTTTTTGTACCCTTTTTGGGTTATATTTTAGATTTTTTGTTCATTATATTTACTATAACTTAATTGAGCAATCAAAACTATATGGCATACAACTTTTTCAGTGTTCTTATTGATAACATACCCACCCAGTTTGAAAAGAACAGAATCATAGAAATAACCCCTCAGGATAACGGTGGGTCAAAAATTATAATGGATGCTTCTCATGAATCAGAGGAACCTATTATTTATTTCACTTCTGAGGCTTATGATGATGTAATGAAGTCATTTTTGTCTTAAAAATTTGTAGTTTTATCTATCGTATGGATTTAAACTACAAACGGATTGTAATAAAAGTTGGGTCAAATGTTCTTACTCAAGCAAATGGACTTCCAGACTTACATCGCATTGAACATTTAGTTGAACAAATTGCAGCAATTAAGAAACAGAACATAGAAATAATTTTAGTCTCATCAGGAGCAGTTGCCTTTGGAAGAAGTTTGCTTTCTGTGTCAGATAAATGTGATGCTGTGGCGACCCGCCAATTATTTGCATCAATAGGACAGGTAAAACTCATTAATACGTATTCAGATCTATTTAAAAAACAAAACCTGGTATGTGCTCAGGTATTGGTCACAAAAGAAGATTTTCGGGATAGACTTCACTACCTGAATATGAAAAATTGCTTTGATATATTAATTCAGCATAATGTAGTCCCTGTTATAAATGAAAATGATGTCATATCTGTTACTGAACTCATGTTTACAGATAATGATGAACTGGCAGGGTTGATTGCCTCCCTGCTTAATGCAGATGCCTTAATCATTTTAAGTAACGTTGATGGAATTTTTAATGGTGATCCCAAAAATCCAGATTCCAAAGTGATAGAGAATATCGATCCTGATTTCAACAATTTCTCCGAGTTTATATCGGCCAAAAAGTCTCAGTTTGGAAGAGGAGGGATGATTACGAAATCAAATATGGCTCATAAAATTTCCGGACTAGGCATCGCTGTTCATATTGCGAATGGCAAAACTGAGAATGTAATTGCTAAAGTTTTAAAAGGGAAGGTCATTAACACCAGATTTGCTCCACAAAAAATCGCTTCAGGTAAAAAGAAATGGATTGCCAACTCGGAAAATTATGTAACAGGTGTTGTTCGTATTAACGATGGTGCTAAACTTGCGCTGACTTCTTCTAAAGCCAGTAGTTTACTACCAGTTGGTTTGATTGGTATCGAAAAAGATTTCAAAAAAGGGGACATCATCCGGTTAATCGATCAGGACAACCTAGCTATAGGACTTGGCATTGCTGAATATAATTCAGAAAAAGCCAAAGAAAGAGTAGGCCTCAAGAAACAAAAAGCTTTAGTACATTACGATTACTTATTTTTGACCCATTAAATTGATAACTATGAATCTTCAGCATACTTTCGAAAATGCTAAATCTGCTACTAGATCCTTGTCTGAATTATCTGATAAAAAAATAGCTTCAGTTTTAGTTCAACTTGCCGAGGAATTGCTGAAAGAGCAATCTTTTATTATTGATGAAAATCAAAAAGATCTTTTAAGAATGAGTCCGGAGGACCCAAAATATGACCGGCTTAAAATAACCAAAAGCAGGATAGCAGATATTGCAACAGACCTTGTGAATGTTTCTAAGCTTAATAGTCCTTTGCAAAAAGTACTGCTTGAAAAAACATTACCTAATGGTTTAAATTTAAAAAAGCTGCGTGTTCCCCTTGGTGTGGTAGGTGTAATTTATGAAGCTCGTCCGAATGTAACCATAGATGTATTTTCTCTATGTATTAAAACTGGAAATGTTGCCGTTTTAAAAGGAGGGAGTGATGCTTCCTTCAGCAATGAAGCCCTGATTTCATTAGTACACAAGGTTTTGGATGCAAATCATATAAACAAACATGTCGCCATTTTACTTCCTCCTGATCGAAGTGCTACTGAAGCTCTTTTAAATGCGGTTGGCTTCGTTGATGTGATTATTCCTCGAGGTAGCCATAGTTTAATAAAATATGTTAGAGAGCATTCCAAAGTACCGGTAATTGAAACAGGTGCTGGAATTGTGCATACTTTTGTTGATGAAACAGCCAATATAGAAAAGAGCCAGGCTATCATTTTCAACGCGAAGACAAGAAGGGTAAGTGTTTGTAATTCATTAGATTGCTTAATAGTTCATAAACAAAAGCTTAAGGATCTTCCCTATCTAACCGAACCTCTGAGTAGTGCTAACGTAATCATATATGCAGATGAACAATCTTTTGAGGCATTAAAAAATCATTATCCGGCTCATTTACTTTTCCCAGCAAAGGAGGAGCATTTTGGGATTGAGTTTCTGGATTACAAGCTTTCCATCAAAACAGTAAATGATCTGGAATCAGCTCTTAATCATATTGCAAAATACAGCTCCAAACATAGTGAAGCTATTCTTTCAGAAAATGAAGAGAACATTAACAGGTTTCTTTCCCATGTGGATGCAGCGGCTGTCTACGCTAATGCCTCAACAGGCTTCACAGATGGCGCACAGTTTGGACTTGGTGCTGAAATAGGCATTAGTACTCAGAAGCTACATGCAAGGGGTCCTATGGGCTTAGAAGAACTCACAAGTTATAAATGGATTATTGTGGGAACAGGACAAGTTAGGGTTTAACCTTCTATTTACTTTCGAAATAATTTGCTTAAAACCTCTAAGATCGGATAAACACCGAGAATTTTACTTCCTATTTGACAATAGAAAGTTTAGGATAACTTCTTTCCAGTAAGTAGAAACTACCAAACAATATGGTTCCATAAATAGCATCTGCTACCAGCATGTTACCTAAGAAAGGCAAGCCCATAATATATGATTGCGTAATGCCACTTAGATTATGAGGATACCAAGGGTAAAGGAATGCAAAATTGGTGATTAAAAAGAATAGAACGGACCCTGCAACTGAAGCGATGGCTATTTTCATAGGGGTAACCTTATTTTTAATAGCAACTCCACAAAGCACCATGACGATAAAACCGATATAAACAACGGCATTGAATCCACTTCCTAGGAAAAAATCTGATATGGCCATTGCAGTTAAAGGAACGATAAAGGCCATTACTTTATTTTGAAACTGAGATCCAGCAAATATGGCTAAAGCACCTACAGCAGTAAAATTCCAAATATGGGGAATGTAAACAGGTAAAGCCCTTGTACAAGCGGCAAGTAAAATAAGAAGGCTTAGCACTATATATCTGGAAGAATGTACCTGTTTTATCATGTCCAAAGTTAAACGTAAAAAATCAAAAGGGAAAGGGTATAAATACTTTTAGTAGCTTCAAAAAGCATAAATTAACCGCATAACTGAGAAATTGATCCTTTCAAAACAGGATAATGAAATCAAAACAAGCCATTTGAAGGTTAATTTGCTTCCTTTATTTAGTGATTACTACTCAATTTCCAGTGACTATACACGTATTTTAAGCTCCACTAATCGGAGCGTTTCAGTCCATATTTCTCTATTTTACTATATAGATGACTTCTTTGAATGTCAATATCATCAGCTGTTTTTGACACATTCCAATTATTCTTTTGAAGCTTATATTTAATATATTCTTTTTCTGATTGATCTTTGTATTCTTGAAAATTGGAAAACTGGTCAAAATTAACCTGAGGGCTTTGGACAGAAACAGGAATTGAAACAACATCCTGAGGACCGGATGGATTAGCGAAAGTACGCACATCGTTTTCAGTGATTACTTTTTCACTTAGAATAATTAAACGTTCAATCATATTTCTTAGCTCTCTGATATTACCGCTCCAGGGTAAATCCATTAAGGCACTCATTGCTCCATCGCTTATCTTTTTTACAGGCATGTTATAATCAGAACATATCTCTGTACAGAAGCTATGAGCTAAAATTGGGATATCATCTTTTCTATCACTCAGAGGGGGAACATGAATTAGGATAACGCTAAGCCGGTGATAAAGGTCCATACGGAAATTGTTGGCATCAATCTCTTTTTGAAGGTCTTTGTTCGTAGCAGCAATAACACGAACGTTTACTTCAATTTCTTTTTCGCCACCAACACGTGTAATTTTATTCTCCTGTAAAGCCCGAAGAACTTTTGCCTGGGCTGAATGGCTCATATCTCCAATTTCATCAAGAAAAAGTGTACCACCATTGGCCTGCTCAAATTTCCCTATCCTTTGTTTTACTGCAGAAGTAAAAGAACCTTTTTCATGTCCGAAAAGTTCACTTTCAATCAATTCCGAAGGAATAGCAGCACAGTTGACTTCAATCATAGGTCCATTAAGACGCGAAGACTTTTCATGGAGCCATCGGGCTACGAGTTCTTTCCCACTACCATTTGCACCGGTAATTAATACACGGGCATCAGTAGGAGCTACTCGCTCTATGGTATCTTTAATTTTTGATATAGCAGCTGAATCACCTAAGATTTCGCGCACCTTACTTACCCTGCGCTTCAGTACCTTAGTTTCGGTAACGAGGTTTCCTCTTTCTAAAGCATTTCTAACTGTTATCAGTAATCGGTTTAAATCAGGGGGTTTGGAAATAAAATCATAGGCTCCCTTTTTACTGGCTTCAACAGCTGTTTCTATTGTACCGTGGCCGGATATCATGATGAAAGGCAGGTCAGGTCTTATGGAAAGCCCTTCAGATAATACTTCCATACCATCCATTTTATTCATCTTTATATCACAAAGAACTAAGTCAAACTCTTCCTTTTTAATTAAAGATAGACCATCGATTCCGTTATCTATATCCTCAACTTCATAATTTTCATATTCAAGTATTTCCCGTAATGTGTTACGAATAGCACGTTCATCGTCAATTATTAAAATTTTTGCCATAGTGTTCTTTTTTCGAACGTAATAAAAATAAATTAGTCTGCGAATGTATACAAATATATACAGTTTAGATGCGGATTTTTGCTATTAATTAAGAAGCTGTCCATGTGAGACAGCTTCTTAAAATTTAAGGTCTGTAAGCCGGGTTCTGTTCCTCAAGTAAATGAGGCTCCTATCATTTATCTAGCCTTGCCATCGCTGACAAGTTCAAACGACCTACCCACTGATGTATCCGCAAGAAGCAAATAAAGGACGAGCAGCCCTTAAACATCAGCATATTTGGTCTTTCAACTCCTGGGGTTTACCGCAATGCTTGTTACCAAACAAGGCCGTGAGCTCTTACCTCGCGTTTTCACCTTTTCCAACGATGCAGAACACCTTTGGTAGTTTATTTTCTGTGGCACTTTCCGTTCATATTACTATGCCCTTCCCGTTAGGAAGCAGGATGCTCTACGTTGCCCGGACTTTCCTCCTGATAATGTATCCGGCGATAGAACGACCTTAAGGCACAAAGTTAGTTTTTTTATTAATTATTTATACACTTCTTCACACTTCTTAAGATCAACTGATGCCTGATTTACCTCATATAAGCCTTGCTGATTTCCAAAACTATTACTAATGTAGGTCACAAGAGCAGCAATGTCAATGTCTGCAAGCTGAGAATTTGCAGGCATTTGCTCCGCATAAATAACTCCATGCACTATGATTTTATCGTTTATCCCATATTTGATTGTGCAGGCAAGACGGTTTATATTTTTCTGAATATACAGAGTATCAGTAAGTGGTGGAATTAACTGGCCAAGCCCTTCACCATTTTTCCCATGACAATTCTGACAACTTATATCATACAGTTTTTTGCCGTTCGTATAATATCGGGCATAGTTCAACTGGCTTTCAGACTGGCAAGAGTATACCAAAGAACAAACCGTAGTAAAGATTAATATTATAAATAAACCTCTGTTTTTATTCATCTTTTTCTTTAAGCAGTATATCCATATCATCCATTAAAGTGGAAACCTGATCTTCTTGTGTGCCATCATAGGCCCCACGCAACCTTCCTTTGCCATCTACTAATATGAACCAGCCCTGATGAACAAAACCTCCAGGCGCATTTTTATCTTCGTTAACGGCAACCAGGTAGCTCTTTTCTGCCAGAGTATAAACTGAATCCCTGCTTCCTCTTAAAAACTCCCATTGAGTTCCCTCAACACCTAATTTAGTAGCGTAGACCTTTAATTTTTCAGGTGTATCTGTTTTATAGTCGATGGTGTGAGAGGCTATTTTAACCTGATCGTTTCCTTTATATTTAGCATATAACTTCAGCATATTTCGATGCATCACCGGACAAATAGAAGGGCAGGAGGTGAAGAAAAAATCAGCTACATATATTTTCCCTTTGAAGTCCTTCTCCGTGACCACATTGCCTTCCTGATTGATAAATCGAAAAGAGGGAATCGTTTGGTAAACAGTATCAGTATATGATTTGCCATCAACAGTTTTCGTTACCGCTTCCCTATTTCCTAAAATTGGCAGTCTGGATGAATCTGAATTACACGATGTAAAAAAACTAAAGGATATAAAGCACAGAAATGTATAAGCAATGGAAGTACGAATATTCATATGAGCAAATCTAACTTATTTAACAACAATGCAGAATGATTGGTTTATTTTATCTTTTCGACAAGAAGCTTCTTGAAGAAAATTTCAGCTGTTAATTAGTCCGCGTTTCCCTGAAGATTGTACTATTTTACCCATAGTATGTTTTACATTTGCAACATGTCAGAAACAATCAAAACAATCAGTCTGGAAGGGGTCCGTTTCTTTTCTTTTCATGGGTTCTATCCTGAAGAGCAGATTTTAGGAACACCTTTTTTAGTAGATGTTTTAACTGAAATGAACAGTAAGGATGATGATTCAGATGATCTAAATCTTACGGTTAATTATGGACGGCTCTTTGAGATCGCTGAGGCAGAAATGAAAGTACCCAGAAGACTGTTAGAAAAAGTAGCATCATCCATTATAAACCGTATTAAAATGGAGTTCCCTGAATTAAATAAGATCAGCGTAAGTATTAAAAAGCTAGCCTTACCTGTAAAAGGAGAAATGCAAAACGCCAGGGTAATGCTTACCTATATCAGATAATTTAGTCGTATGTACCAAACAGCCCGATTATTCCTTTAGCTCAATTCAGCAAATAGAGAAGTAAAGCTTTAAAAGTCTCCAAATATGAATCAAATCTTTATTTAAGATCTTAATTGCATCAGCCAGCTATCCTGATTATCGTATATTCTTTAAAAACCTTGATTAGCCGCAAACTTTTAATAAACAAGCGCCTCAAAATCAATCATTTTCTGTCGTTCAATAGCGGGGATGCGCTCAGGCTTGTTTGAGGTATAATTGAAAAACACACATACGGTCTTGCCCGTCGTACACACATCTTCTCCTCCTTCATGTTGAATGGTTAGAATATAGTCGACCTCAAAGCTGCAATTCTTCAGGTTTGAAATCTTTACATAAGCAAACAACTCATCATTGAAACGAACCGGTTTTTTATAGTTGATCTCTGCATTCTGAATGATTATTCCTTTTGAAATACTTTTCCAATTTACTATTTGTCTCCAGTAACCCGAATGGGCCATTTCAAAATAAGTCAAAAAAACATCATTGTTCACAACACCAAAGGCATTTAAATCACCAAAACGGATAGGAATATTGGTTTTATAATGATATGAATCTATGTTCATAAAATTGAGTTGAACGTGTTATACTTTTATTAAATCAAAATACGGATAATTTAAGTAGGTGAATCTTTAACGATAGATGATATCCCTTTGTTTCACCAAATCAATTTTCTTTTAAAAATTAAAAACACTCCTCTTTTTTGCTTCTAATAAATCAAAAAGGTAATTTTGGAAATGCTGAATGATATTCCAGAAACAAAAAGAAAGGCACTTAAGATTAATTTAGACCCAACAATCTATGGCACATTTGCTGAGATTGGTGCCGGACAAGAAGTGGCAAGAAACTTTTTTACAGCAGGTGCAGCCTCCGGAACCATTGCAAAAACAATGTCTGCTTATGATATGGTTTTTAGTAATGAGATCTATGGCGCAGAATTATCAGGAAGATATGTGAGCAAATCGCGCCTGAATAGAATGTTAAGTCATGAGTTCGATCTGCTTGCTGAAAGATTGGAAGGAAAGCTATATGATAGAAGACGTTTTTTTTCATTTGCTAATACAGTCACCACATTAAATTATAATAAAACAAACGATCCTCATGGATGGGTAGGCATCCGGTTTCAATCAGAGCCTCATGGAGAAGCCAATGATATCATTATACATATCCGATTGCTGGACAGTGATTCAAGTTTACAGCAAAATGTTCTTGGTGTTCTTGGTGTGAACCTTGTTTATGCCGCGTTTTTTTTAACAGATGATGTTCAACTCATGATTGAATCATTAGTGCATAACCTGTCTGTGGGTTCTGTAGAAATTGATCTAATTAATCTGAAAGGCCCGGTTTTTAAAAACGTAAACGACTGTTTAGTCAACTTATACTTAATTGCAAAAGGCTTCTCAAGTGCCGCTATCTTCAATGAAATAGCAGAAATTCAGCAATCAAAAGATCTTTTGTACAAAAAGAATATTATGATTCTGCGTACTAAGTTCCGACAAAAATCCATCCCTAACTTTGATCTTTTTAATCGTGCTGTTGAACAATTCAAACGTACTGAAGGGATTGACGACTCTAACCTGATCGTATTAATTGAAGTGCTGATGTCCAACAGATTCGATCAACAAACAGAAATAAGCAGAACAGATTTAGAAGAATTTGCAAGAAGAGCACAAGAGTTATGCTCAACCGGAAACCATGTCTTCGTCTCTAACTTTTCCCGCAACCATAAACTAGCCCAATACCTTGCTAAATGCAATCCTAGCAGTGTAGGAATCTCCACTAATATTGCCAATTTGAAAAGAATTTTTGATTCCAATCAATATGAAAAGAATTACACAGATGAACTTTTAAGTTACGTAAGCGATCTGTTTAGCAAAAATGTGAAGCTTTACGCGTATCCCTACTTAAATAAAGATAATAAGGAAATCATTACAACTGCTAATATGCCGGTATCTCCGCAGGCAAAACCCTTGTATGACTTTCTTATTCTAAATAATTACATCACAGATATAGAAAGCTACGATACCAAGGACGTGAAGACCGTATAAACTCAACTTCTTGGATGAAATTGTCTGATCGTATCTTTAAGGTAACTCTTATCAAGGTGGGTGTATATTTCTGTTGTGGTAATGCTTTCATGTCCAAGCATATCCTGTACAGCTCTTAAATCAGCCCCACCTTCAACTAAATGCGAAGCAAAGGAATGCCTGAAAGTATGCGGACTGATGTTTTTATTCAGGTTAATTTTCTCAGCCAAATCTTTAATCAGGATGAAAACCATCACCCTGCTGAGTGCTGCACCTCTTCTGTTTAAAAACACATAATCCTCATAACCATACTTTAGCGTCTGGTGAACTCTATATTCATTGATGTAGATCTGCAAGAACTTTATTGCTTCAGTGCCAATAGGGATCACACGCTGTTTATCACCTTTTCCAATAACTTTGATAAATTCAATGTCAAGAGACAAATCTGACAGCTTCAAATTGACTAGTTCGGATACCCTTAAGCCACAACCATACAATACCTCAATAATCGCTTTATTTCGCATCCCTTCCGGCTTAGAAAGATCGATAGCGGCTATAAGGTCTTGTATTTCAATAATATTCAAAACATCAGGGAGCTTGCGTAATAACCGTGGACCTTCCATAAGTGCTGCAGGGTCCGCAGTCAGGTTTTTTTCAAATACCAGGTATTGGTAAAATATCTTTATCGCTGATAGAATCCGCGCTTGCGATGAAGGGAGTATACCCAATCCGTTGAGCAAACCAAAGAAAGACCTCAGATCATTTGTAGAAATAGACTCCGGTGTTTTATTTTGGGAACCAGAACTATATTGGGCCAGCTTCCTAACATCACCTTCATATGCTTCCAATGTATTTGAAGATAAACCCCTTTCCAGCATCAGGTAGGATAAAAATCCTTTAATCGACGTATTCCAATCCATATAAACTTATTCTTACTCTATATTTCGATTAAACTAGTATGTTTGAAAATAATATAAATATCAAGGCGAAACAACAATAGTAATGAAACTATATATCATTAATGGTCCTAATTTAAATTTATTGGGAACCCGCGAAAAAACTATATACGGAGAATCAGGGTTTGAGCCTTTTTTAAACGGCTTAAAAGACCTCTATCCATCTGTGCAATTAGAATACTTCCAAAGTAATTCAGAAGGTGCCCTGATCGATAAAATACACGCTATAGGCTTTGAATATGATGGTATCATACTAAATGCAGGAGCTTATACCCACACTTCACTTGCTATAGCTGATGCAATCGCAGCCGTTACTACGCCTGTAATAGAGGTACACATTTCCAATGTACATGCTAGAGAGCCTTACAGGCACCACTCTTATATGGCAAAAAACTGTAAAGGAGTAATATCAGGTTTCGGCTTAAACAGCTATCGTCTCGCTTTAGAAAGCTTTATTTATTAAAAATGCAGACTAAACTGTCCGGCCCAATTTGAATGGTTCCCTCTAAACTACCGGTTAAGGAAGGTGCTTTTATACCTTCCTGCCACAATTGGGAACTCTTAAAGATCCTGGCTTCATCCCATAAATCAGCTTCTATAAATTGATTAATAACATGAATCCCCCCTTCAACGATCACCGATTGAATATCCATGAGATATAACTGATAGGCAATCATCTGAACCAGATACAAATCAAACTCTTCAATTTGTAAGTATTTAATCTTACCCTTATATTCTGTTTTGACCGCATTAAATACGATTGTTTCCTGCGACTGATCAAATAGAGCTAGCCCATCCGTAAGTTCAAGATTCTTATCAATCACAATTCGAACGGGATTACGACCATTCCACAGCCTGACGTTTAATTGAGGATTATCCATTAAAGCTGTTGTTTTTCCAACCAGCACTGCATCTTCCTCAGTCCTCCATACATGCGAAAGTATCTTAGCATCAAAGCCGCTAATCCACTTCTGTGAACGATCCATTGGTGCAAAATAAGAATCCGCCGTCTGGGCCCATTTTAATATAATGTAGGGACGCTGTTTAGTAACCCGCGTAAAGAAACGCCTGTTTAAAAAACTACACTCCTGCAATCCAAAGTTTTCAATCACCTCTATACCAGCATCCTTTAATTTCTGAACTCCTTTTCCATTCACTGGATCAAAAGGATCAGGAGCACCTATCACAACTCTAGGAATTTGGTGCCTGATAATCAGATCTGCACAAGGAGGGGTTTTGCCAAAATGGGAACAAGGTTCTAAACTTACATACATGGTAGACTCTTTCATTAACTCCTGGTAGGAGTCAGGGTACTTACTGATTACCACGTTTATAGCATTTACCTCTGCGTGTGCTTTGCCATATTGCTGATGATAACCCTCACCAATTATTTTATTATTGTATACAATTACAGCACCAACCATAGGGTTCGGACTAACATTCCCTTTTCCTAATCGCGCTAACTCTAAACACCTCTTTATATATTTAATTTCTATTTTAAATTTCAATTTCAGCTTTATTTGAAAAACAAACTTAATAATTCAATTAGATAGGATTAAATAAAATACAATCCTTTATTTTGCGCATGATATGCAAATAGGGAAAATAGAAACAATTTTTGTTCAATCATTAAATGGTATGTACGAGGATAATGAGTCCAAAGCCCTTGCTTCCATTGCTATTCAGGAAGTCTGCCATCTAAGCTATGGGCAGCTTATGATGAATAAACAAACCATAATTTCTTCAGATTATCATACAGAAATTCTTCATATTCTGGAAGAGCTAAAGAAAGGCATCCCCTTACAGTATATTTTGCAGATTGCAGATTTTTATGGACATCGTTTCATCGTTAAACCTGGTGTTTTGATACCTCGCCCTGAAACCGAAGAGCTGGTAGACTGGATTTTAAAGGAAATTCAATCCAGTAAACTAAGTAACTTCAATTTAGTAGATATAGGCACCGGAAGCGGATGTATTCCAATAAGCATAAAGATTAAAAATTCCCACAGCAGTATAATTGGAATTGACATTTCAGATGTAGCACTGGAAATTGCCAGGCAAAATTCAATTATTTTAAATACTGATATTCAATTTATTAAAGGTGACATACTAAACAACGACATGAAGTTTGAGCCTAAATCATTTGATATAATTGTAAGCAATCCACCCTATATCACATCATCAGAAAAAAGCTACATGCACGCGAATGTCATTCAAAATGAACCTCACATTGCTCTTTTTGTAACAGATGAAGATCCATTATTATTTTACCGTCGCATTATTCAATTTGCGGTACAGTATATGAAACCAACGGGGCTGTTGTTTTTTGAAATTAATGAGCATCTGGGGGATGAAACTATACAATTATTGAAGCAGTATAATTTCACAGCAGTGCTAAGAAAGGATATTTCAGGAAAAGATCGAATGATAAAAGCGCAGAAGGATTAAACAATTCAATTGGCGTCTCTTATTTCTTCCCAATACATGGTTTCCAGGTAATCCTGTCTTTGGATTGCTAGTTTACAACGCTCTCTTTCAAGAAAACGCTTCAATTGATTCTCGTCCTTAGTGTCATCCACTGTCAGATACGCAATTACGTTCCCGTTTTGCACGTTAAGGAATCTGAAATGTTTTGATTTAACTTTCATGGCGATATTATTAATTATTTAAAATTAACAAGCAAAAATATATCTGCTTGCTTAAAGTATTAATCTATCATCAAGGTATATTTAAATAACACTTTCAATCTAAATAATGTTATCAACAACTGTGATTATCTTTACTTTACGTAAAATAAATGTCCACTAATTTACACAATGTACGAAAAAATGGACAAACCTTTACACTGCCAGTTCATCCAAATAATTTGAAAGTAGCGGAAGATGGATGACATTACTATGCTGAGTTGATTCCATGGACCAGAATGATCCAGCTAATTTGAAGATTTTAAATAGTTGAGTTGACTCGTGAAGCAGAAAAAACTCAGACCATTGGTCAATTGTCATTCTACCCAAAACTTCGTGAATCCCAATTCGGGAGAAATTTTCTGATGGAATCGCTTGCAAAAAACTACACAATTCCTCTCTCACCCGATACATTTCGTGCAGTAATGAGCCAGTTGATTTCGCACAGGTAAATCTAAATTCAGGGTCCTGATCTGGCTTATAGACCTGAAAATAGGGATTTATATCTTGCATGATGCTATGAAGCCTATTCATAAACACATGATGATACCGCGTTAAATAAGCAATGGTTTCATGTATCGAAAACTTATCAGGATTTAGCCTGCGGTATATAGCTTCCGGTGGAAGATCGTCAATATAATTTTTAATGGTTTTATGTTGATTACAAAAACGCTCTATGGTTTGCTGATACATAGTTTTAAGAATAACGTAGGTCTTATTTATTTTTATAAATTTAATAACGCATAATATATGCCATATATTTTATCAAAAATAAAACCACCTTGTTAAATCCTTACTTCCTTACTGTTAAGCTTTTACCACCCTCTCAAATAAGTTAAGAAACCCGTAATACTACCTTACCAATATGTTTACTACTTTCCAAAACAGCATGAGCTTCAGCCGCCTTTTCTAATGGAAAAACCGCAAAGATAACGGGTCTGAAAGTCCTGGCACGAAGCAAAGGCCATACTTTAAGTTCTATCTCTTTCGCCAAAGTCGCTTTGAAAGAAGTGTCCCTACCTCGTAGCGTACTTCCTGTAATGATCAGTCGCTTTTTCATAATCTGCATAATGTCGATCTCTACTTTCGATCCCTTCATCGCATTTATAAAAACAAGCCGGCCGTCATCATTCATTAAACCTATATTTTTACTCATATAATCACCACCGATCATATCCAGAATCACATCAAACTTCAGGTGATTCAACACAACAGCAAAGTCCTCTAATTTGTAATTGACGCAAAGCTCAGCACCAAGTTGTTCGCAAAAGGCACATTTCTCCGCTGTTCCGGCTGTAGCATATACCTTAGCACCCATAGCGGCAGCCAACTGTATGGCGGTAATTCCAATTCCACTACTCCCCCCATGAACAAGAAAGCTATCATTTTCCGAAAGTTTTCCACGTTGAAATACATTCTGCCACACCGTAAACACGGTCTCAGGTAAAGATGCTGCCTCATCAAAGCTCCAGCCATCTGGAACAGGCAGACAGACCTCAGCGTCGGCAACCACATATTCTGCGTAGCCACCACCAACTAACAGCACACATACCGCATCCCCGACAACCCATCTCTGCACTTGCGATCCACAAGACTCAATAATACCTGAAACTTCCATTCCCGGAATGTCAGCTGGCGCTCCTGGAGGAGCAGGGTAAAGTCCCTTCCTTTGCATCACATCAGGCCAGTTAATACCAGCTGCAACTACCTTTATTAAAACTTGATTTTCAGCACAAACAGGCACTGCTCTTTCAAGTACCTGTAACACCTCAGGCTCACCTGGTTTCGTAATAACTACTGCTTTCATTAAAGTGTTTCTTTAAGCCACTTAAAAAACTCGGTCTGCCATACCAGCGCATTTTGTGCGCTAACTACCCAATGATTTTCATCAGGCAAATAAAGCAAACGACTTTTAATCCCTTTAAGCTGAGCCAACTGAAATGCCTCAAGCCCTTGTTCAATTGGTACTCTGTAATCTTTCCCCCCCTGAACAATCATAATAGGCGTATTCCACTTATCAGCATATTCAATGGGACTGAATTTCTTATATCCATCGGGTACATTTGCGCCCCAGTATGGACCTCCTATATCCTTATTGGCGAACCATAACTCTTCCGTCGTTCCATACCAGCTTCTTAAGTCAAAAAGCCCGTCATGTGCTATAAAGGTTTTAAATCTTTTTTCATGAATTCCAGCCAGCATGTATACCGAATATCCTCCATAACTAGCACCTACAGCACCTAATCTATCCTTATCTACATAAGGTTCTTTTGCTATATCATCGATTGCAGCAAGATAATCGCGCATAGGTTGTCCGCCCCAGTCTCCACTAATTTGTTTATTCCATTCTACACCATATCCCGGCATCCCTCTTCGGTTCGGAGCAATAATGATATACCCGTTTGCTGCCATCAACTGAAAGTTCCACCGGAAAGAATAAAATTGACTAAGAGCAGATTGTGGTCCACCCTGACAATACAACAAAGTAGGATACTTTTTAGAAGGATCAAAATCAGGTGGATAGATCACCCAAGCCAGCATATCTTTGTTGTCTGATGTACGAATATGCCTTTCGGTAACCTTGCCCATGGCCAATTTATCATAAACCGCTTTATTAACGGTTGTTACAGTTGAAAGTGAACCCGTTTTCAGATTCAATTTAAACAGTTCTGATGCATGATTCATGTCCTCACGACTCAATACCAACTGATTAGCAGATTGACCGATGATTGAAGTGATATCAAATTGCCCCTTCGTTACTTGTTTTAACGACTTTGCCGAGGCTGCAGTAACCTGACTTATTTCAAATAACTGTTCTGTGCCCTTTATCGCGGCTAAAAAATAGATTTTTGTTCCCTTTAAATCCCATTTGAAAGAAGCAACCGTACCGTCCCAATCCTTGGTCAGATTAACAGTGCTTTTACTTTTGAAATCATAAACAAGAAGATCATTTTTATCCGATTCATTCCCATCTTCCGACATACTCAGCCAGCTTATCCTGGAACCATCTTTATTAAATTCCGGACTAGTATCATATCCCTTTAAATTCGGGGTCAAATTCACAGTATTACCAGCCGAAATAGAATAAACATATAAATCAGTATTCGTACTTACCGCATATTCCTTACCCGCTTTCTTTTTCGATACATAAACAATCGACTTGCTATCCGGACTCCATATTGCATCTTCAGATCCACCAAAAGGCATTTGAGGACAATCATAAGGCTCATTTGGCATAATATCAAGAGGAGTACCTATTTTACCGTCAGCATAGTCAGCAACGAAAATATGCTGGTACTTACCATCTTCCCAAGTATCCCAGTGCCTGTAATTTAAATCGTCAAAAACGTAAGCGTTCGACTTTTTCAGTTCAGGATAACGGTCAGGACTGTGGACTTTAGAAATCAAAACTTCTTTTGAAAATAAGATATGTTTGCCATCCGGAGAGATCCTGAGGTTGTTCAACTCTGATTCAGAATTGGTAAGCTGAGATTTTGAGCTACCATCACTGTTCATCACCCAAATTTGCCCTTTATCCAAATACGTTATTTTTCCAGATACATCATCTACAGCGATCACACTTTTGGCACCATCTTCTGTATTTAATTCAACAGCAGGTCCACCAGAAAAAGGAATACGATATAATTTTTTATTGCTTTTATTTTCCTCCATATCAAAATGAGTTACCCCATAAATGACACTTTCACCGTTATCTGATACCAATTCACCAGATACCCTTCCTAAACTCCACAACAATTCAGGAGTCATTCGCTCTTGAGCAATAGTAGCATTAGATGCCAAAATAAAACTCATTATAACTAGTTTTTTCATTTTAAGTATTTAATACACACCTTAAAGTGTGCTTTCTTTCTCTTCAATAATCCCAAGAAGAAGGTATCGGGCTGAAGCCGGATTTGTAGCCAAAGGAACGTTATGTACATCACAAACCCGTAATAACATTTGAATATCAGGCTCATGTGGATGCATACCTAAAGGGTCTCTGAAAAAAATAATAGCATGCAATTTCCCTTCCGCAGCCATAGCTGCAATCTGAGCATCACCACCAGCCGGACCGCTTAATTTTCGGGTCACATCTAATCCAGTTGCCTGAATTCTTGATCCCGTAGTTCCAGTAGCAAACAGGTTCATTGGTTTTAAAATATCATGATATGCTGTAACAAAAGCTACCATTTCATCCTTTTTACCATCATGAGCAATAAGAGCAATCGTTTTTTGAGACATAATTTAATCTATTTATATGAGTAAGGTCTATTTAAAAAATATATAGCCGATTATTATAGCGGCTATAAGTCCTACTAAATCGGCAATCAATCCACATGCAAGCGCATATCTGGGCCTTTTAATGTCCACAGATCCAAAGTATACGGCAAGAACATAAAAAGTAGTTTCAGTAGAGCCCTGAATAATACTAGCCAGGCGTCCTTGAAATGAATCCGGACCATATGTAGTCATCACATCTACCATAAGACCACGGGCACCACTGCCACTCAATGATTTCATGATTCCTACAGGAAGGGCAGGAACAAAAGCAGTATCCAAACCACAAGCTGCTACAACAGTACCAATACTGTTGACCAGATAATCCATACACCCTGTAGACCTGAACGCACTGATAGCAACCAGAATAGCAATTAAAAAAGGAATGATCATCACCGATGTTGTAAATCCCTCTTTCGCACCATCAATAAAAGATTCATATACATTAATCTTTTTAATCGCTCCATATCCTATAAATAAAGCGATAATAGAAAAGATGACAATGCCTCCTAACAGGCTCGTATACGTTTGAATTAATGCTGGAGGCATGCCTCCAAGCCAAAAGTATAATCCCGCCATTAAGGCAATAAACCCGCCGATAAAAGTTAAAATAGGAAGCTTAAAAAGGTTTATTTTTTGATATATAGCCACTGCAATCATTCCTGAAACAAATGAAATAAACGTACCTATAAGAGAGGGAATAAATATGTCCGCCGGATTAGCCGCACCATTTGCCATCCTTAGTGCAATGACTGAAGTGGGTATAATAGTTAATCCTGCTGTATTCAACACTAGAAACATGATTTGAGCATCACTTGCAGTATCCTTATCGGGGTTAAGCTCCTGAAGCTCTTTCATTGCCTTTAGTCCCATCGGTGTAGCCGCATTATCCAATCCCAGCATGTTTGCTGAAAAATTCATTATTACCGATCCTGAAGCAGGGTGACCTTTGGGAATTCCCGGAAATAACTTACTAAAAAAAGGACTTGCTGCTTTGGCAAACTTGCTGATCATGCCTGCTCGTTCACCAATTTTAAGAATTCCAAGCCAAAAAGACATGATCCCAATAAGTCCTATCGAAATCTCAGCACCTGTTTTTGCACTATCAAACATTCCATTCATTACGAGAGTAAAAACTGTCGTATCCCCAAAGAATATCATTTTAATCAGTGCAACAATAAAAGATATTATAAAAAAAGCAATCCAAACGTAATTGAGAGCCATATAAAATAAAAATTCACGCTTTAAACGGTTAAATCTACTAAATTTCCAATCATTCCATTAAATATTGTCATGCTTTTACTTAAAAGCCTACAAATTAAAAGAAATTCAATTATCAAATAAATTTTAAATAAAAAGTCCCCACGAACAATAGATTCCTATTTCTTAACAGAGCAAATATTTAAAATGTTTGTAATATAAGAGCTAGGTCTATTGCAATATTTATTAAAAATAATGCAGTTTCTCATTGATATTACATTAAATAATGACCTGCGTCATTTGCTAAACAGCAAAGTATAGTTACACTTGTATTATATATCATGGTGGTTTAAGTAACCTGTGATAAAGCATATGGAAAAATCCTTATTTAAAAAGTTTATTCTACCCCCAGAGCTCGAGCGGATTGTGGAAAACAAAGAAGTTATCCTTGCAGAAAGCAGAGAGGACCTTAGTGATTTATCTCTAGGAAGAATTGAAGGAAATACTTTTGAAGTTGCATACAATACTCCTGGCATTGGTCGAGTTGTGGAAGCTACAGTAATTCGTTGCAAAAATGGAATATCAGTTAATTATGCTGATCCATACCTGCGAAGAAGAGATCCTGATTGCATGGTAATTGCGGACCACAGACCCACTGATAAACCCAAATTTATAGATAAATACGGCACTGAGTTCACAGATTTACGTAAGGCGACTTTCGATTGGCTCGAAGAACAGGACGAACTAATCATTGTTCCTTTTATGTCAGGCGGCGATGAAACAGGCTATCCATCTTTACTTGTTGCTCCGGCTAATGCAGGTTTCTTTGCTGCAGGTTTAGCAGATTTACAGGGATTTATACCAAGAAGTAAAATACCTCAGGATTTCACTCCACGTGCAGTTATTTATCTTGCACCACCATTTAGACATACGCACTTTAATGGAAAACAAGTAGTTGTTCATAACAGGTTAGATAAAATGCATGAAATGTTTGCATACAATCTATATCCCGGACCAAGTGCTAAAAAAGGCATCTATGCCGTATTGCTTGATATAGGCGAAGAGGAGGGATGGACAACACTTCATGCCTCTGCTGTAAAAATCACCACACCCTATGAAAACGTATTCACGATCATGCACGAAGGTGCTAGTGGAAGCGGGAAAAGTGAAATGACAGGTGCCATACAAAGAGAACAAGATGGCAGAGTACTACTGGGTACTAACATTAAAAGTAACGAGAAATATTACCTGGACATTAAAGACTCATCCGAACTACAACCTGTTACTGATGATATGGCAATTGCTCTTCCAAGTTTTCAAAACGGAAAGAAGCTCGTAATAAAAGATGCTGAACATGGCTGGTTCTTACGGATCAATCACATTACCCAATATGGTACTGACCCTGCCATAGAGCGTGCAACCATACATCCTAAGGAACCATTGGTGTTTTTTAACATAGATGGAAAACCTGATGCTACCTGTTTAATTTGGGAACATACACTGGATGCACCTGGAAAACCTTGTACTAATCCAAGAGTAATCTTACCAAGGAAATTTGTTCCAAATACTGTTGATGAACCAGTTGAAGTGGATATCCGTAGCTTTGGAATAAGATGTCCTCCTAGTACACGGGAAAATCCTAATTATGGTATTATTGGAATCTTCCACGTTTTACCTCCTGCTTTGGCTTGGATCTGGAGACTTGTTGCTCCACGTGGACATGCTAACCCAAGTATCGTAAGTGCTGAAGGTATGATTAGTGAGGGCGTAGGTTCTTACTGGCCATTTTGTACCGGACGTCGCGTTGATCAAGCCAACTTGTTGTTAGAGCAAATCCTGAACACTCCATTAACCCGTTATATTCTAATTCCTAATCAACATATTGGTGCTTACGAAGTTGGGTTCATGGGACAATGGATTGCAAGGGAATACATTTCACTAAGAGGTAATGTAAGTTTCAAAAAAGAACCGATGGTTCCTGCTAGATCTCCACTATTAGGTTATGCACTTGAGTCTTTGAAGATCGATGGTCAGGTAATCCCTAAACATTTTTTACAGGTTGAGTTACAAAAAGATAATGGTATTGAAGGTTATGATGCAGGTGCTAAACTTTTGACTGATTTCTTCAAAGAGACTTTAAATCAATATTTAGTTCCCGACTTACATCCTTTAGGAAGAAAGATCATTGAAACTTGTTTAAATGATGGTACACTTACAGACTATATTGATTTGATTCAATATCCTTTAGAAAGTAAAATTACAGAAACACCTATAGCTTAATTAATAGCTAAATATGGGTTTCCATATAGAGATAATTTAATCCCCCTTACAGCATAATAGTGGTAAGGGGGATTTTTTTTGCTATAATTTAAATACCAGGAACGACCTATTTAGGAGAATGCTGTATAATGGCTGGACTGTTGCTTCGCTGCTTGCTCGTTGATGCAAGCTTGGTGCACGCTTGGTCGTTCGACTTTAGACGAGCAACCAAGCAACACTAAAGCATGAAAGAAGCTGCAATGCTCGATCAGCTATCCTACTTGACTCCTAACTGGTATAGGCATGTTAAGCAACAGACATAGATGTGTTTATATTTAATTTTAATTACACAACAATTCGCATTTGTTTAATAAATAATTTACATTTTTGTCATAATAATTAAAAAGGCTTAGCGTTAATAATTTCAAAATAGCCTAATTATAGATGCTATTCATTTTAACTCAACTGGTACGTATAAAGCAATACGTATATTCGCTCCATCTATTTAAGGCAGACACCTGATTTTTTTTGAAACATCTGGTTTGTTAGCAAAATTTAGCAAACATTAAAAATCGAATGAATCAAAAATTAAAGTTCTCCAGTAACTCAAAATCTCCATTTCTTTCTACTGTACGCAAAAGGGTTGATAGCTATTTCAAAGAAAACAAAATCAGCCGAAATGGAAATAGTGCCATGTGGTTTAAAACGTTTGTTTTTCTTACTGGTTACATCACACTCTATTTGCTAATTATCTTAAATATTTTCAGTCCGCTGGTCATGCTTCTACTTTGTGTGCTTTTAGGAGTTTGTTGTGCTTTTGTAGGATTCAATATCTGCCATGATGCTATCCATGGATCATTTTCAGGCAATAAAACGGTAAATAAAGTTTTTAGCTTTATGTTTAATTTTGTAGGTGCCAACCCATATGTATGGAGTATTACCCATAATATTGTGCATCACACGTACACCAATATACCGGGACACGATGAGGATATAGAGGTAGCACCCGGACTTATACGTATTTCCGAGGAAGAAGAAGTGAACAGCATCCAACGGTTTCAGCATTATTATGCACTTCCTTTATACAGCCTGGCTTCCATATCATGGGTGTTCAGAAAGGACTATAAGAAGTTCTTCCAGGGGAAAATAGGGGAACACGTAATGACTCATCCTAAAATAGAATATTTCAACCTTTTCTTTTATAAGGCTGCCTATTATTTCATGTTTATCATCTTGCCACTGATTGTGCTGGATGTGACCTGGTGGCAATTTGTTATTGGCTTTTTAGCACTTCATCTTGCTGAGGGCTTAACTATGGGATTGGTTTTCCAGCTGGCACATGTGGTTGAGGGTACTTTATTCCCTGTTCCGGATGCTAGCGGCAATATGGAAGAAGCCTGGGCTGAACATCAGATGCGCACGACTGCTAATTTTGCCACAAATAGTAAAGTAGCTGCTTTCTTTTTGGGTGGATTGAACCGGCAGATTGAACATCATCTATTCCCTAAAGTATGCCATATTCATTATGGACCTATTTCCGCTATCGTTAAACAGACCGCAAAAGAATTCAATCTACCTTATATTGAAAGCAAAACCTTTATTTCTGCGCTCCGCTCACATTTGTTTATGCTTAAAAAGTTTGGAAAACAAGCAGTAGCATAAATTGGAACCTATTCTCAATATGAAGTTTATGTTAAATTTAGGTTAATTTATTATCCTTAGTGTTTTGCTTCAGCTGATATTAAGCGGATTATAATGAAGTTTTTTTAATTAACTGTTCAATTTAAAATGGTATGGGCGTTGTATACCTGTTTCGGCATCTACCTTCCATGTATTCTAAGTACATTTGCACACAGCTAGGGCATCTGCTTCAAGAAAAACTTATAATAATGATGAACAAGTTTAGATTTGAATATTGTTTATTAATAGGTACACTCTTTTTGTGTTCATGTTTTAAAGAATATAAAGGGAAAATTAATATTGATGGATCAAGTACTGTTTATCCATTAACTGAGGCTGTAGCAGAGGAGTTTAGAAAAGTTGATCCAGACATTAGGGTTACCGTGGGAATTTCAGGAACTGGTGGAGGATTTAAAAAGTTCTTAAGAGGTGAAACGGATATCAGCAATGCCTCTCGTCCCATCAGTAAAAGCGAATTAGAAATAAGCAGAACAAATGGCATTGAATTTATAGAAATACCTGTTTCTTACGATGGCATGGCTATCGTGGTAAGTCCGAAAAACACCTTTGTTGATTATTTTACGGTAGCTGAATTGAAAACAATGTGGTCTCCGGAAAGCCAGGGTAAAATCAATACATGGAAACAGGTGCGGGCTTCATGGCCTGATAAACCGCTGAAGTTATATGGTGCTGGAACTTCTTCCGGAACTTATGATTATTTCACTGAAGCTATAAATGGTAAAGCAAAGGCATCGAGAGGAGATTATACAGCCAGTGAAGATGATAATGTCCTGGTACAGGGTGTATCGTCTGATGTGAATGGAATGGGTTATTTTGGCCTTGCCTATTATATGGAAAACAAAAAGAAGCTAAAATTGGTGCCGGTTAAATTGACACCAGAGGCTAAAGCCATCTTTCCGAGCGAAGAAACAGTTCAAGATGGGACTTATCAGCCCTTATCCCGGCCTGAATTTATATATGTCAATGTGAAGTCCGCTTCTAAACCTTTTGTAAAAGATTTTATTAAATTTTATTTAGCGCATGCAGCTCCCTTAGCTACAGAAATTGGCTCTGTTCCCTTACCTCCTGAAGTGTATCAACTATCCTTTAAAAGGTTCTTGAATCATACGACAGGCTCTATGTTTGAAAACAAGTCTACTGTTGGCGTTAACCTGTTTAAACTATTATCAGATAAAAAATAAAATGTCGGGCATAAAAATCAAGTCGGAAAAAGTAATAGAACTTGTCATGCTGTTATGCAGCCTGGTTTCCGTAATCACGACCTTAGGTATCATTCTGGTGTTATCCATTGACACCTTTAAATTCTTTCAGGAGGTATCTTTGTTCGACTTTCTTACCGATACACAATGGACACCCCTTTTTGAAGACAAGCATTTTGGTATTTTATCCTTGCTTTCAGGTACTCTGCTAACCACGACAATTGCTGTCATTATCGCTGTTCCGGTGGGTATTACGATTGCCGTTTACTTGAATGAATATGCTTCGAAAAAGTTCACTTATGTCGTTAAGCCACTTTTAGAAATCCTTGCCGCTATCCCTACTGTAATATATGGTTTTTTTGCCCTGCAATTTGTAACCCCTTTGCTTCAAAAGTTCATTCCAGGTCTATCCGGATTTAATGCTTTGTCGCCCGGTATTGTTATGGGCGTGATGATCATCCCTTATATTACTTCCTTAAGTGAAGATGCATTGCGGGCAGTTCCCAAATCGTTAAGAGAGGCCTCATACGGGTTGGGTGCAAACCGTTTTCAAACTGCGTTCAGTGTACTCGTTCCTGCTGCCAACTCCGGAATTATTGTTTCGGTAATACTGGCTATTTCCAGAGCATTGGGGGAGACCATGATTGTAGCTATAGCAGCGGGACAAGAGCCTAAACTTACATTTAACCCCTTAGAATCGGTAGAAACGATTACAACTTATATTGTACAGGTCAGTATGGGAGATGTACCCCAGGATTCAATGGAATACAGGACAATTTTTGCAGCAGGTATCACACTTTTTATGTTTACCTTTTTGCTCAATAACATCAGTTTTTGGATAAGAAAAAAATACGAGCAACGTTATGAATAAAGAACTAATTTCAGCCAATGTGAAAGATAAAGTCTTTAAGGTCTTTGCCATTACCTGTACCGGTATGGCACTACTAACTCTTTTAATCTTGATCATTGATATCCTTATAAAAGGTCTTTCCAGAATAAACTGGTCATTTTTTGTTAATCTTCCATCCAGGCATCCTGAGCAGTCAGGAATCTATACCGCATTGGCGGGTATGGTTAGTCTATTATTTATTACCTTAATTATTGCATTGCCTATAGGCATACTATCAGGGATTTATCTGCAGGAGTATGGCAATCGGAATAGACTGGCTAAATTCATTGAAATTAACATCTCAAATTTAGCAGGAGTACCTTCTGTTATTTATGGAATCCTTGGATTAGAGTTATTTGTGCGGATGGCCGGCTTTGGAAACAGCATCTTGTCAGGAGCATTGACCTTAGCTTTATTGATTATGCCAGTAATCATCGTATCAACAAGGGAAGCTATTAAAGCAGTGCCTGACACGATGAGGGAAGCGGCATTCGGATTGGGGGCTACTAAATTGCAAACGATATGGAGAGTGGTATTGCCAGCCTCTTTTGGGGGAATCTTAACGGGAGTAATTTTATCTATTTCGCGAGCAATTGGCGAAACGGCTCCCTTAATTGTGGTTGGAGCTTTAGCGTATGTTCCATTTATTCCTGAAGGGCCTATGGATCAGTACACTTCATTGCCTATACAAATATTTAACTGGACATCCCGGCCACAACAGGGTTTTATTGATAACGCAGCTGCAGGTATTATTGTATTACTTGTATTTACATTTTTATTAAACGGCATAGCCGTAGTATTAAGAAATAGATGGTACAGAAAAACGACAGCTTAGCAAAGCTACAGTACGGAATGTATAAATTAAAGGCGAAAGACCTTAATTTGTATTATGGTAAAAAACAGGCATTAAAAGATGTTACTATAAATATTACAGCGAATACAGTAACCGCTTTTATTGGTCCATCCGGTTGTGGCAAATCGACCTTTCTACGTTGTTTCAACAGGATGAATGATCTTATTCCTGATGTAACCATAAAGGGTGAAGTGATGATTGATGATATAGATATCTACAAAAATATCATTGATGTATATGCTTACCGGAAACAGATTGGAATGGTATTTCAGAAACCAAATCCTTTTCCTAAATCTATATTTGAAAATGTTGCATTTGGATTAAGGATCAATGGAGAGAAATCTAAATCTGTGTTAGAAGAAACGGTTGAATATGCATTGAAACAAGCGGCTTTATGGGATGAAGTGAAAGACAATCTTCAAAAATCTGCCATGGCTTTATCTGGTGGTCAGCAACAAAGACTCTGTATTGCCCGTGCTATTGCAGTACAACCATCTGTTTTATTAATGGATGAGCCAGCTTCTGCTCTGGATCCTATTTCAACAGCTAAAATTGAAGAATTGATATATGAGCTGAAAAGTAAGTTTACGATCGTGATTGTGACCCATAACATGCAACAAGCCGCCCGTATCAGTGATAAAACTGCTTTCTTTTACCTGGGTGAACTAATAGAGTATGATAATACAGATAAGATCTTCACTAATCCGGCAAAGAATGCAACACAAAACTATATAACAGGAAGATTTGGGTAATTTAAAAAACCTGGACTCATCTATATAAACCTATTACATCATGACACATTTAGAATCCGAACTTAAGTCATTAAAAAAAGATACCACAGAAATGTGGGAACTTGTTATTAGCCAACTGGAAAAAGCATATCACTCCCTTAAAACATTTGATAAGGACTTCTCCAGGGAAGTTGTGGCGAATGAAAAAAGGGTCAATTCCATGGAACTTAAAATTGACAGGGATTGTGAGAACATAATTGCCCTGTATAGTCCGGTAGCCATTGATTTAAGATTTGTATTGGCGACTTTAAAAATCAATAATAACCTGGAGCGGATTGGTGATATAGCGGAGAGTATTGCCAAATATATCATCAGTGAAAAGGAGCCCTTTGATGCAGAATTATTAAAATCTACTGAGTTTCTTGAAATGTATCAAGGTGCGCATAATATCGTGCGGGATGTACTTCTTTCCTTTGAAAGAGAAGACACCAAACTAGCCAGAAGTATCTTCAAAAAAGATGAGGTCCTTGATGACATTAATGGAGACGTCAATGATAATATAGTCGCATTTATAAGTAAATATCCCACCAAAATGGAACAAGCTTTAAACGTTCATTCTATAATACGTAAGCTGGAGCGAGTAGGAGATCAAAGTAAGAATATAGCGGAAGAAATAATTTTTTACATGGAAGCTAAGGTTTTAAAGCATAGAAAATAATTTTTATCTAAAGTTTATATTTAAAAACCCCTTTAAATTACTTTTATGAGCACTTATTTATTGGTTTCCCGGTTTAACATGATATAAATCAGAAATAGTACCTAATAATTGACCAATTACAATTATTTTAGTGCCCACGTTTCTTTTCAAAAATAAGAGCACCCTCTTTTTTTCTAGAAAAGCAAGCAGTAAACTACCTGGGCTCTATTATGAACAAACTATTATTTTTAATTATTTGTTACTTTTCATTGCAAAGTACCTTTTCACAAATTCAACAATATGCAGGTACAATTAAAGGAAGTGTAGTTGATTCAAGTAAAAATATTCCGCTTAAATATGCCACAATTTCATTATTTGAAGATAAAAAACTGAAACCTTTAAAAAATGTATTAACAAAAGAGGATGGTACTTTTCTAATCAGTCAGCTTCCAATTAAATCCTTTTCCGTATCCATATCCTGTGTAGGTTTCAAAACAAAAATAATATCTATTGCGACTATTCCTGCTACCAAAACACCCCTATTAAATTTAGGATTAGTTTATTTATCACCTTCTTCCAGTCAACTAAACGAAGTGATGGTCAATGTTTCAAAACCCTTAGTACGACAGGAAGTAGACCGGATAAGTTATGATGTGGCTTCTGATCCTGAAAAAGAAGCGCTTAATGCGCTTGATATGTTAAGAAAGGTTCCACTGATTTCTGTAGACGGTATGGATAATATTAAGTTAAAGGGAAGTGGCAACTACAGAATACTGATTAATGGAAAGACATCTGCTATGGTGGCTAAAAATCCATCGGATGTTTTTAAATCAATGCCTGCCAGTAACATTGTAAAAATTGAAGTAATCACCATTCCTCCAGCTAAATATGATGCTGAAGGTTTATCCGGCATCATAAATATAATAACTAAAAAAGCGGCTGATCAGGGTTATAATGGAAATGTGAGTGTTCGGTATAATACGGTAAATGGCCCGGGAGTTAACCTGAATGGTACAGTCAAGCAAGGGAAGTTTGGGTTTTCCGGCTACATGGGCAACAGTGTTCAAGGGAAGCAAACTGCAGGTACTGGTTCTACAAATACTACCGGTAATCCTGTTTCATCGATTTTAACGCAGGATGGATTAAGAACAGCAGACAATAAAAATACGTATGGAAGTGCGGAATTAAGTTTTGAAATAGACAGTCTGAATTTATTAACAGGTACTATTGAACATTCGGAAGGCAGTAATGATCAAAACGATAATCAGCTGTCTACACAGCTAAATGAAGATCATTCTTTAAATCAGTTATTCCGTTTAGTAAATCAGACGAATAATGATAACCACTCGACAGATCTGGGAGTAAATTATCAACTTGGCTTTAAAACAAATAAGGATCGCCTGCTAACTGTATCGTATAAATACAATTCATCAGGAGGCAAGCAAAATATAGAGGGAGCGTATGCCGAACAAATCAATTACAACCATCCGGATTACCGGCAATATAATAATTCGGGAACTAATGAGCAGACCATTCAAATGGACTATGTACATCCCCTGAAAAAGATAAATATTGAAATGGGGGTGAAGGCGATATTAAGGGATAACTATAGTGACTTTCAAAATGATCGTTTAAGTACAAATGGTCAATACATTACCGATGCGGCTCAAACCAACAGATTTAACTATCAGCAAAATGTGTATAGTATTTACAACTCCTATCAATTTAATCTAAAAAAATGGGTTGCCAAAGCTGGTTTACGCTTGGAGCGTACGGAAGTAAAATCAGATGTCACTTCCGTGGAAAGATATGCCGATCAAAGTTATACCGACTTTATTCCTTCCATTTCCTTGCAATATAAAATGAATAAAAAAAACAGTTTCAATGCGGGTTATACAGAAAGAATTCAGCGTCCCGGAATATGGCAATTGAATCCATTTGTTGATAAATCAAATCCAAAGTTCATTAGTTCAGGCAATCCGGATTTAAGCCCGGTTATCAGCCATTCGCTTGAATTGAATTATAGCAACTTTTCTAAAGGAACCGTAACCTTTGGCTTAACCTATTCATTTGCAAATAATACAGTTGAGAATGTAATTGGTATCAACGCGGATACCGTTTTATCATCTACCTACTTGAACGTTGGGAAAAACAGAGGATTGGGTGTCTTAGTAAACGCCAACTACCCTGTAACAAAAAAGTTAAGCATGAATGTAAATGCCATGCTTTTACATATTTGGTTAACAGGAAGCTCGGATGGCCAATTGTATACTAACAATGGATTCCAAGGAAATATATTTGGAAACTCAAGCTATAAATTTGGTAAAGGATATAGCATGGGATTCGATTTGGGCTTTGATAGCAGATACGTTATGCTTCAGGGTAGAGACAATTATTTTATTTATACTTCATTAAGCGGGACAAAAAGCTTATTGAAAAAAAAAGCTACTATCTCTATATCAACCAGTAACCCTTTTAGGAAATTTATAAAAATAGACTTTTACAGTGCCTCAAATTATTTCAGTCAGAGTAACTATTATGATGTCTTTTACAGAAGATTTAATGTGCGGGTTAACTATAAGTTTGGTAAATTAAAAAGTAGTATAAAGAAAAACCAAAGGGGCATTACTAATGATGATACGAGTACGAACCGGAATAGCCTCCCTTAATCAGTACCTAAATTTGGAACGACAAACCCATCCGGGCCTATTCATTCTAACCAATTCCTTGCAAATGTTAATAGGGTCTATGTATATTTGCTCCTTCTTTCGAACACAGAGGTATAAATACAGGTATGCAGATAAAACGAGTTGTTATAACAGGAATGGGCGCAATTACTCCGCTTGGAAATGATGTCAAAACTTTTTGGAATAGTCTCATTGAAGGTAAAAGTGGCGCTGGACGCATTACTAAATTCGATCCAAGTGCTTTCAGGACGCAAATAGCATGTGAACTGAAAAATTTCGATCCAACTGTATATATGGATAAATCCGAAATCAAAAGAACAGATCCTTTTACTCAATACGCCCTTGGAGCTGTAGAGCAGGCAGTTGCAGAATCAGGATTAGATTTTTCCAGCATGAATCCTTATGATACAGGTGTGATATGGGGATCAGGTCAGGGTGGAATGCTTACATTTGAAGAGCAGGTGAAGGAGTATGCAGCAAATAACTTTGTTCCACGATTTAGTCCTTTTTTTGTACCCAAACTAATTTCTAATATGGCGGCCGGATTAATTTCGATTAAATACGGCTTGATGGGCATCAATTACACGACTGTTTCTGCCTGTTCCACTTCCAACACAGCCATTATGGATGCATTAAATTATATCCGCTGGGGAAAGGCCAAGGTGATTATAACAGGTGGATCCGAAGCACCCATTACTGAAGCATCTATTGGAGGATTTTGTGCTTTGAAAGCAATGACCGTGCATAATGAAAACCCTGAGACTGCCTGCCGGCCTTTCGACATTGATAGAGACGGATTTTTAATGGGAGAAGGTGCAGGAGCATTGATATTAGAGGAATACGAACATGCAAAAGCCAGAAATGCATTTATTTATGCAGAAGTCGCAGGTGCAGCAATGACCGCAGATGCTTTTCATATGACGGCAACTCATCCTGAAGGTGAAGGTGCCTTTATGGCCATGCGTTTTGCATTAGAAGATTCTGGTATTGCTCCCGAATCTGTTGATTACGTAAATGCACATGCTACTTCTACCCCGGTAGGTGATATTAGTGAATTTAAAGCGCTGACCAAGCTTTTTAATGGTAAAACAGACCATTTACATATTAGTGCTACTAAATCCATGACGGGTCATTTATTAGGTGCGGCCGGTGCAATTGAAGCTATTGCAAGTGTTTTGAGTATACGTAATTCAATCATTCCTCCAACAATAAATTTAGTCACGCTTGATCCTGCCATATCTCCTGATTTCCACATTGTTAAAGATCATGCTTTAGAAAAAAATATTGATGTAGCCATGAGTAATACATTTGGTTTTGGCGGTCATAATGGAATTGTAGTTTTTAAAAAAATGGCATAAATAATTAATCGTTTAATCCTGAACAAATTCCCATGCACTCTGATATCCATTGATCTGCCCGGCATAAGTAATTAGATTAGCGTAGAAAGGCAATCGGGCCAAAGTAGCACTGTCACCTATAATAACGAGTTTTTTACGTGCCCTTGTCATGGCAACATTCATACGCCGGATATCAGAAAGAAAGCCGATTTCACCTTCGTTGTTACTTCTGGTCATACTGATATAAACGATATCGCGTTCCTGGCCCTGAAAACTATCAATCGTATTCACAGAAATTTTACCAAGACCCAATTGCATTGCAGGGGAATGAACCAGCTGTTCGTTTAGTAACCTGATTTGTTCCTTGTATGGAGAAACAACGGCAATTGTAGGAAAGTTCTCCATCGTATACTTCGTATTCAAATCAGAAATGAGCTTCTCTAAATGTCTAAATAAAAAGGCCGCTTCTTCAGGATTAGAAGAACTTGTACCTTGAAGCTTCTCATCAAAACCACAGCCTGCAGTATCAATAAAAGTGAATGGTTTGTCTCCCTGAAATAACAAATGATCTGCTACGGAAACATGTGCTTTTAATTTATTTTGATAAAACACTTGCGAGGAGTAATTCATAATGGCATTATTCATCCGGTATTGCTCCTCTAATAACACCACCGCATCTGGATGATACGCTACATTTTTTTCAAGTAAAGTCATACTCAAGCCTTCTTTGGCAGCTTCCCGGGATTTAATGGTGGGAGATAACTGAAAATGATCACCAGCTAAAATAACTTTTTGTGCTTTTAATATAGGAATCCAGCAGGCAGGTTCTAAAGCTTGTCCAGCTTCATCAATAACCACGGTATGAAACTTTACATCCCGGATAGTATAATGATTCGACCCAACCAATGTAGCCGTAATTACCTGGGCAGAAGACACCAGCGCATCAATAATGTACTGCTCCATTTTGCCTACCTCTTTCATGATCTTATGAGCCTCGTCAAAAAGCGCTTTCCGCTGATCGGATTCGGCTTTACCAAAGTTACGCTTGTACTTATGAGCCATGTTTTTGTATTCAGCTGCCTGCTTTTTAAGCTTCTTCAGCTCCTTCATTAAGGTATGCTCCGCCATTTTACTGTCTAAAGTCAAAGACATCAACTTGTCTGATACTCTTGCCGGATTACCTATCCTTAGTACATTTAATCCCTCAGAGGTTAGTTTTTCACTGAGTAAATCTACCGCCGTATTGCTTGGAGCTACTACCAGGATTTGCTTTTTATCCAATCCGATCATCGCCTTTATAGCCTGTACCAAGGTTGTAGTTTTACCTGTTCCCGGTGGCCCATGAACAATAGCTAAATCCTGGGCTGTAGTAATTTTTAACACTGCTTCTTGTTGCGAGATATTTAAACCTGTTGGATGGAGATAAGGGGCCTCATTATAAAAGGAAGGAGTCTTACTCCCGGTTAAGATCTGTATTAATGGCCCTTTTTCTGCTTCCCACATGAGCATGGAAGCTGATTTAAGGGCATTTTTCATTTCTTCATAACTATTATCATCAAAAAGCAGATCAATGCCAAGTTTTCCATCACGACACCAATCAGGTAATTCGTCAGCGAACAGTGTAATTTTTAGATTATTACCATTTTGATGAGAAACAGTTCCTTCCAGTTGATCATTTTTAATATCATGGTTGGAGAAAAGAGCGATTGACGCACCAAAGCGAAACTGATGAGCAAGATCCTGATGTGTGGTACGCTCAATCTCAACCGTTAAATAATCGCCCCGACCAGGTTCTGTACCTCTGATTGCAATGGGATACCAGGTGATACCGGCAGTCCTTCGTTCGGCAACTGAACTGGATTCTGTTAATTTGCTGTAAGATATTCGGTCTTCCTCACGTTCTACTTTTAATAGAGACAATAGCTTCTTAAAATAATCCATATATAAAGGTAATAGGTTCAAGAGTCAATGAAGAAAATCGTTAAAATAACCTTAATTTGCGTCCATATTAATTCCTAAATAAAAAAATTAATTTTTTCAGCCTTTATTATAATATTGGCTTCTTCATGCAGCAACACGGTACGACAATCTAAACTATTTAATGGCACAACACTTGATGGCTGGTATGCCTATGTGGAAGGAGAGAAGCATGAGGATGCCTCCACTATTTTTAATGTAACTGATAGTATGATCCGGATGAATGGTGAAAGACCCGGGTATCTGATGTCTAAGCAATCATACTCCAATTTTGAGCTGACACTTGATTATAAATGGAACACGGAACCAAAGTACCAACGCGGGAAAGGGAAGAAGAATAGCGGAGTGATGTATCAGGTTCCTGTTAGAGCTGATAAACTTTGGCCAGCAGGTATTCAGTATCAGATCAAGGAAGGGGCAACAGGCGATTTTGTTTTATTGGACAGTGTAACGCTAGAAGTCAGGGGCCAACGTAACCTACCCGGTAAAAGTATAGTGATACCCCGCTTATTCGAAAATGATCGGGTAGTGGGTGAATGGAATCAACTGGTAATAAAATCATATAAAGGGAAATGTTCCCAGTATCTCAATGGAAAATTAGTAAACGAAGGAATAGCATCTTCTTCTCTTTCAGGAAGGATCTTATTGCAATACGAAGGTTCACCTATCGATTTCAGAAGATTGATCATCAGGAAACTATGATGATTAGCATGTATTTTAACTTAAAAACTCCATTTTAAATTTCAATAACGAGGCTTGATAGGATGATAAAGGAGGCTTTAATGAAATTAAAACTCCTGAAGGAGTTTAATTTCATTGCGGTATAAAAGTATTTTCCCATCATTTTCTAATTGCTTTAACAGGCGTGATACCACTACCCTTGAGGTCGCCAATTCATCGGCAATCAAATAATGAGAAGCTTTAATTAAGTTTGAACCTGAAAGACGTTGTTTTTCCTTCAGATAAGCAATAAGACGCTCATCCAATTTATGGAAAGCAATACTCTCAATAGATTTTAGCAATTCTAAAAAACGCTCATTAAAACTCCGCATAATGTAGTTTTTCCAGCTGGGATATTTGCACAGCCATTCATCCAGTTTAGCATGAGGAATAGCTATGATATCCGCATCTTCCTCTACAATTGCCTTCACTTCACTTTTTTTAGCCTCTAAACAACAACTATAAGCCATGGAACAGCTTTCATTACTCGATAAGTAATACAACAGTATTTCTTTACCTGTATCATCTTTCCGAAGTACTTTAAGGGTCCCTTTGATTACGATGGGCATCATACGGATATATTTACCGTAATCCATCACTACATCGCCCTCTTTGAAGTGTTTTAACTCTCCATATTGATGTATTTCCTGTATTAAGGCGGGTTCGAATACTGAATCGAAATTAGTTATCTTTTCCATGTAAAACGGCTATTTCCCCTTCAAAGGAGGAAGGCAAATATAAAGTTAAATGTTCTCCGAATGTTTTTTAAACCATAATGTTAATATATTCGTACAAATAACATGATCTCCCTTCATGAAAAAACACCCAGTTCCCCATAATGAAAAAGAAAGAATCAATGCACTCTGGAATTATGATATTCTTGATTCATTAAAAGAAGTAGAATTTGACAGGGTAACAGAGTTGGCCTCTTTAATCTGCGATGTACCGATTTCATTAATTTCATTAATCGATAAAAAACGATTATGGTTTAAATCAAAGGAAGGTCTGGATGTTACTGAAATACCCAGGGATCTTGCTTTTTGCCAGCATGCGATTATGAATATTGGGTTGTTTGAGATCGAAGATGCCACAAGGGATGAGCGGTTCAAAGAAAATGATTTCGTTACTGGCTATCCAAACATTCGTTTTTATGCTGGTCAGCCTTTAATCGACCCGAATGGTTATGCTCTGGGTACCTTATGTGTTATAGACGATGAACCCAGGAAACTGACTGATACACAAAAAAGATCGATGCAATTACTGGCACAAGGGGTCATCACGCTCATTGTGGAAAGACGACAAAAAGCGGAACTTAAAAATTTCCAAAGCCTGTTCCAGCTTTCTAACGATTTAATTTGTATTACAGGCAAGGACGGTTTTTTTAAGAAAGTTAATCCTGCATTTGAAAAAGTATTGGGTTGGAATGCCAATCTATTATTAGACTCCTCTTTTTTTGATCTTATACATCATGATGATCGTGAAAATACGCAACAAGAAATACAAAGATTAACAAATGGACATCAGACCATCGATTTTACTCATCGTTTTATAACCACAGAAAACGATTATAAAATTTTGCAATGGACAGTGAGTCCGGAGCCTTTAACCGGCAATCTATTTGCAATTGCACGCGACATAACTTTAGAAAGATCGAAAGAGTTAGCGCTGGTTCAGAGTGAAAAAAAGGCGACTTCCTTTTTTGAAAACTCTCAGGGTTTTATGTGTACACATGACCTGAAAGGTAACTTTTTATCCGTTAATAGTGCAGGAGCTACCATATTAGGTTATACACAGGAGGAGATCTTAAAAAGAAGTTTATTTGATATTATCCCCCTATCACGTCATGCATTTCTGCAAAACTATCTAGCTGAAATAGAAAAAGAAGGGAGCTCGAAGGGACAAATGGTTACTCAGCATAAAGACAGCTCCATTAGGATTTGGATGTACAATAACATACTGGAAGAAAACCTTGATGGAGAGAGTTACGTTATTGGCAATGCAGTCGATATCACCGAAAGACATTACCTCGAAGAGGATTTACGGCTTACTAAGGAAATGCTGGAACAAACCAATAAAGTGGCTCGTGTAGGCGGCTGGGACCTGAGTTTTCCAAGTCAAAAGATATCATGGACCTCAGTAACGCGGGAAATACACGGTGCTGACCCCAGTTATGTGCCTGATCTGGTTAGTGGTATCAATTTCTATAAGGAAGGAAAGAGCAGGGATAAAATAACAAAAGCTGTAAATGAAGCTATAAAAGAGGGAAAATCATGGGATCTTGAACTTCAGATCATTACTGTGCAGGGGAAGGAATTATGGGTCAGAGCTTTGGGTAATGCCGAAATGGAAAAGGATACCTGCAAAAGAATTTATGGCACTTTTCAGGATATTAATAATAGCAAACTTATTGAGCTTGATTTAATGACTGAAAGGTTGAGGTTATCCGCATTTGTGGAACATGCACCCGCTGCGGTAGCCATGTTGGACAATAATATGTGCTATATCGCAGTAAGTAACCGTTGGCTGGAAGATGCAAATGCGGTTGGCCAAAATATTATTGGCACCTCTCATTATGACTTAGTGGTGGATATGACTGATGAAAGAAGAGAAAGACATAAACGTGTATTAAATGGGGCAATAGAAAAAAAGGAAGAAGATACCATTTCGCTTGTTGGCTCAGCGGAAAATCAATATATCACCTGGGAAATGAGGCCATGGTATCAATATGATGGCCAAATTGGTGGCATGATGATATTTACCCAAAATATAACATCAATCATCAGGCAAAGGGAAGAACTTAAAGTTGCCAAGCTATTGGCAGAGCAAGCAAGTGTAGCCAAGTCTGAATTTTTGGCTAACATGAGCCATGAAATCCGAACTCCTCTAAATGGAGTGATCGGTTTTACTGACTTAGTGCTGAAGACTAAGTTGAATGAAACCCAACAGCAATATTTGTCTATTGTGAATCAATCTGCAAATGGCTTATTAAGTATCATCAATGACATTCTGGATTTCTCTAAAATAGAGGCCGGTAAACTGGAACTGGATGTTGAAAAATGCGACTTATATGAAATGAGCTGTCAGGCTACTGATATTATTTCTTATCAGGTGCAAAAAAAAGGTTTAGAAATGTTGCTTAATATTTCACCTGATTTGCCTCGTTTTATTTATGCCGACACCATGCGGTTAAAGCAGATCCTGATTAATCTTTTAGGTAATGCTTCCAAGTTTACTGAAAAAGGTGAAATTGAATTGAAAATAGAACCCTTATCCACACAGGCAAATCAGACCATGATAAGGTTTGAAGTACGGGATACAGGTATTGGTATTCAACCTGAAAAGCAAAATAAAATATTCGAAGCATTTTCTCAAGAGGATGGATCTACTACAAAAAAATATGGAGGTACAGGACTTGGGTTAACTATATCCAACAAATTATTAGGTTTAATGAATAGTAGACTTCAATTAAAAAGCTCGCCAGGGAAGGGGAGTATATTTTATTTTGATGTCAGTTTTAAATCTGAACAAGGTGATGCCATAAACTGGGGAAACATCGACCGGATAAAACAAGTATTGGTTGTTGATGACAATGACAATAACCGTTTGATCATCAGTCAAATGTTATTATTGAAGAACATCCGCACGACTGAAGTCAAGAATGGATTTGAAGCCTTGCAACTTTTGTCAAAAGGGATTCAGTATGATGTAATTTTAATGGATTATCATATGCCATTTATGGATGGATTGGAAACCATCAAAAAAATTCGTGAAAGTTTTTATACTTCTCCTACTGAGCAATCAGTGATCCTTTTGCATAGTTCATCAGATGATGGGAAGATTATTAAAGCTTGTGAAGAGTTACAAATTAGTCACCGCCTGGTAAAGCCGGTCAAAATGCAGGACATATATAATGCATTGTCACGTCTCCATAAAAAAGAAATCGAAATAACTCCTGTTGAGGAACAGTTAACTGAGATATCAGAAAACTATTTCAATGTTTTAATTGCGGAGGACAATATGGTAAATATGCTTCTCGCACGAACTATCATTCATAAATTTGCGCCAAATGCTATTATTACTGAGGCTAAGAATGGAGTAGAAGCCTTGAATATTTTTAAGCGAAATACCCCGGATCTGATTCTAATGGATGTACAAATGCCTGAAATGAATGGTTATGAAGCAACAAAAGCAATCAGACTAATCAAAAATGAGATGTATACACCAATTATTGCTTTAACTGCAGGAAATGTTAAAGGAGAAAAGGAGAAATGTCTGGCGGTTGGCATGGACGATTTTGTTGTAAAGCCCATTGTGGAAGAGATGCTTATTGCTGTATTTAATAAGTGGTTAAAAAAAAACCATCAGAAAGGTAATGAGCCTAAGCTAGAAGAAGACATTGATGAAGCTTTACATTTTAACATCAATAAACTCATTAGCTATGTTGGCGACGATGAAGAGATTTTAAAAGAAGTACTTTCCCTGGTTAAGGAAGAACTGATCGTTTCAATACAAGTGTTGGAGAAATGTATAAATACAAAAGATCTACAAGGCATTAATGAAGCAGGGCATAAACTTTATGGAACGGCAGCATCAACTGGATTAAATGCACTCTCGAAAATAGGAAATGAGTTTGAGTATTTGGATACCTTTTCCTTGCCTGATTTACAGATACTGGTAACCAAAGCGCAGAATGAGATTAAAATAGTTTTAAAACTGGTTAATCAATTCTATCACAATAAATAGGTATGCTAGCCAGGTTGATATTATTTCTTGTTTATAAAACCAACTTAATTTCTAAATTATTATCTTTATAACGGCTTTAGGGGTATTCTGATATAGAATTGAGATAGTCCCTTTGAACCTGATGCGGTTTATACCGTCGAAGGGAAAAGCGTAGCAATACACTTAATACAGCTCTGCTCCAGAGACTCTTTAGCCCTATTTTATTAAATTAATTTAAAATATGGAAAAATCGCTTTGGGAATCCATCCTATGTGTCAGAAAAAATGCTCCTTTAGTACATAATATCACCAATTATGTGGTGATGAACAATACCGCTAACGCTTTGCTTGCTATTGGTGCCTCTCCAATCATGGCACATGCGCATCCTGAGATAGAGGAGATGGTGACTATTTCAAATGCAGTGGTTATTAACATCGGAACACTGGATGAATATTGGTGCAAGAGCATGGATCTTGCTGCTAAAAAAGCAATTGAACTTCATAAACCATGGATCCTTGACCCTGTAGGTGCCGGTGCAACGCTATTAAGAGACCAAACTGTAACCAGTCTCATCAACTATAAACCAACTGTGATAAGAGGCAATGCCTCAGAAATTATGGCCATTGCCAAAGTCAGTCGGCTTCAGACAAAAGGTGTTGATAGTGTCTATCAAAGTGAGGAAGCAATTGAAGCGGCACAGTGGCTGAATAGCAGCACGGGTAGTATTATCTGCGTATCAGGGGCTGTTGATGTAATCATTTCAGGAAAACAAAAAGTATTCATACAAAACGGGCATCCTATGATGCAACAGGTGACAGGATTAGGCTGCACAGCCACTGCGCTAATTGCTGCTTTCATAGGCAATGATCCCAGCGATCCTTTTCATGCCACAGCTTCGGCCATGTGTTTACTGAGTATTGCAGGAGAAATTGCACAGAAAAACTCCAATGGTCCCGGTAGCTTACAGATGAACTTATTGGATAAATTATACAACATAACAGAGCAGGAGTTTCATAACTACCTCAAAATTGAAGTTCAAAATGATTGATCGTTTTTCAAGCCGATTGTACCTGGTTGTGTCTGAGGATGCATGCAGGGGAAGAGATTTGGTATCAGTAACTGAAATGGCTGTTAAAGGTGGGGTTGATTTAGTTCAGATTAGGGAAAAACACAAGGACTTTGCTGCATTTCAATCCGTCACCTCGCGTTTAAAAGAAATGCTCGATCAGTATGGGGTTCCTTTGATTGTTAATGACAATTTGGCTGTTGCACTTTCCTGCTGTGCTTCCGGTATCCATGTTGGAAATTCAGATATGCTGCCTGCTGAAATAAAAAAGCAATGGCACGATGGTTTCCTATTGGGGTACTCGATCGAGTATGAGGAACAATTGTTCAATTCGCAAATCCAATATACAGATTACTTGGGCATCAGCCCTGTGTTCAATACCCAAACTAAGACTGATACTGTGACAGCATGGGGACTGCATGGCATCTCGAAGATCAGAAGCCTTACTAACAAACCTTTGGTTGCTATTGGAAATATACATGCAAAAAATGCTTATGATGTGATGCGTGCAGGTGCAGATTGCCTTGCGGTAGTATCAGCCATTTGCGGAGCAGAAAATCCGGAGCAAGCCGCAGCAGAAATAAGAAATCAAATTGAAAAAGCAATATGACTAAAAAGTATAAATACACCACCGTATTAACCATTGCAGGTTCGGATAGCGGGGGAGGTGCAGGCATTCAGGCTGATCTAAAAACCTTTTCCGCTTTAGGCTGCTATGGCATGTCGGCTCTAACCGCCTTAACCGCACAAAACACCTGTGGTGTCAGGGCAATCCATGCTATTCCTCCTGCATTTGTGCAATCTCAAATACAAGCCGTCATGGAAGATATATTACCGGATGCCATAAAAATAGGTATGGTACATACGACAGCACTCGTAGATGTAATTGCGGAGATCTTACAACAATACCCTGGAATCCCTGTCGTATTTGACCCTGTTATGGTAGCCAGCAGTGGCGACAGGCTAATTGAAGAAGATACCATTCAGTCGATCATTAAAAAGCTATTTCCTCTTGCTACTTTGATTACCCCAAATCTGGACGAAGCCTCCTTACTAACTGCTTTACGCATTGAAACCCTTGAACAGATGTATGAGGCCGGTTCTGAAATTATGAGAATGGGGTGTAATGCCTTGTTATTGAAAGGCGGACACCTGCAATCAGCTCAGCTTAGTTCCATGTTATTCAGACCTAATGTCGAGATAGGAGTTTACATGTCGGATAAAATAGATTCTAATAACACACATGGTTCTGGATGTACACTATCATCAGCCATCGCTTGCTATTTGGCTGAAGGCATTGCGCTAACGGATGCCATTACGCTGGCTCAGGATTATGTACATAACGCCATTTTGCACGGTAAGGACGTAATTACAGGCAAGGGACATGGCCCATTAAACCATTTTTATAATCCATATAAACTAACACTACATGAACTGGTCTGAAAAAGCCTGGGAAAGGGCAAACCCTATATATGAAAAAATCATCGCTATGCCTTTTATTGAAGAGCTACAGAACGGTACACTGGATCCTAAAAAGTTTAAATTTTATATTGAACAGGATTCCCGTTACCTGGAGTACTTTGCAAGAGCCTTATCCATAATTGCCGCAAAAGCAGAGGATGTAAACACCATGCTTGATTTTATTCGCTTTGCTGAAGGAGCTATTGCGGTGGAAAGATCTTTGCATGATTCCTACTTTAAACAATATGAGGTAAAGGGGCAGATTAGTATGTCGCCTACCTGCCATCATTATGTACACTTTTTGCAGAGTACCGTTTATATGTCGCAGTCTTCGGTAGGGATTGCTGCTGTACTGCCTTGCTTTTGGGTGTATAAAAAAATAGGTGATTATATCCTTTCAAATCAAACCAAAAACGACAACCAATACCAAAACTGGATTGATACCTATGCAGGCGATGAATTCGGTTTACTGGTTGAAAAGGCAATTTTAATTTGTGATACAGCAGCGGCGAGCAGTACTGTTGAGCAACAAGAAACTATGACTGAAGTTTTTTTGACCGCCTGCAAGTTGGAATATAACTTTTGGGATAGTGCATATTTACTAGAAAAATGGAAATAAAAGAAAGAGAAGGTTCTATCGTTTTCTGATGAGTTCTAACAAGCCATTGATAAAGGAAAGCGGATGAACCGGATTACCGGGAATGTATAAATCAATAGGATAGAGGTCTAAAAAACTTCGGTTAATAGCGTCACTATAAGTAAACATACCACCGCTTATTGCATCCGTTCCGGCCAAAATAATAATTTTAGGCTCAGGTATTGCCTCATAACATAGCTTAAGAGAAGCAGCCATATTTTTAGTTACCGGACCAGTAATCACAATTCCATCCGCATGTCTGGGTGATGCTACAAACTCAATACCAAAGCGACTCATATCAAAATTCACATTTGATGCTGCATTTAACTCCAGTTCGCAACTATTATCGCCCCCTGCACATACCTGCCTTAATTTTAAGGACCCTTTAAAATAAGTAGAAATTTCCTTACGGATTAAATCCGCATGAATTAGTATGGGTTGATCTTCACCTTCTTTTATGATAAGCCCATTCCGATCATTAGTAGCCATTTTATAATCATTACTGAACTTGATTTTCTCGGGACAGGCAAATGCGCACTGCCCACAAAAAATACATTTTCCTAAATCTATACTGAATGGCATATTGCTAATAGCTCCCGTAGGACACAGATCTATCAATTGCTGCTCATCGACCTGCAGATTAGAAATGACCGGACGCCCACGAAATGTATCCGAGATGATCGCCTTGGTTACATCCGGAATATATTGTTTACCCTGATGGAGTAATATTTTTAAATGATCAATCATAATCAGTTCAATTAAATTTGATTCCGCTGCATCATATTATAAATCATGTCCGCTGTAACTTAAATTAAAGCTTTTATTACAAATCGGAAAATCAGAGATTTCATTATTCCTTACGGATAACGCTATCGCAAGCCAGTTATGAAATGAGGGGTCTTTAATCTTATAATGCAAAATGTCACCATTAAGATCCGTAACAGCACAATGACAGATTTCACCACGCCAGCCTTCAACCAATGAAATAGTAAAGGTATTTGCTGTAGGCATTGGCAATACCGTGGGTTGCTTTTCTTGTTCAGGAATGTTTTTCAACCACTCCCGAATATATATAATAGATTGTATAATTTCTTCTTTACGGATTTGAATGCGGGATGATACATCGCCATGGTTCTTAATTACCGGCTCGTGCAATACTCCCGGATATAAACCAAAGGGATGAGAGCTACGCAAATCACGAGAGAGTCCGGAAGCCCTTGCAGCCATACCTACCAATCCAACTCTATGCGCTTGTTTTTGAGTAATTACACCGGTTTTTTCTAAACGTGCAAGCACAGTAGGAAGACTTTTCATTTCTTTATACATCTCCATAAAATCAGGTTCATAAGCATCTAAAACCTGTGTTAATTCATTCGCCAGGGCCATCGTAAAGGGAAAATTACTTTCTCCAACACGAATTAAACCTTTAGATAAACGATTTCCACACCAATGCTGCATGAAGTTAATAATAGGGGTACGTAAGCGACCAAAAACAGCACCGCCTAACTGATAAGCGATATCGGTACAAACAGCGCTTAGATCGCCTGTATGCATCGCTAAACGTTCCAGTTCCAAGGCCAGTGTTCTTTCATAAACCAACTTATTATCGGGACGAAAGCCAATAAGACTTTCCCAGAGCTGTACAAAAGCAGTGGTATGTCCAACCACATTATCACCAGCTATCGATTCAGCTAATATATTACGCTGCAGTATTTTTTTACTGCTTATAAAAAGGTTTTCAATACCACGATGCTGATACCCAAGCTGAATTTCAAGATGAAGAATCTGCTCTCCATTGCAAATAAAACGAAAGTGTCCCGGTTCAATGATCCCAGCATGTATTGGCCCCACACCGACTTCGTGCAATTCTTCACTATGGATTTGGTAAAAGGGATAATTGGCTATTGTATTTTCTTGATTAGGCCGGTCAATAGGGTATCTGACAGGTTTTAACCAGGGATGATCGTAATAGGGGATTGCAAAATTTTCATGAAGCTCACGTTCAAATAGATGAAAACAAAGTTTTCGTGCAGTAAAAGATGTTATTGGTTCCTGTCTATCTTTTTTAATTACCGAAGAGGATACATAAATCTTTTGTTTTACATCATCAGCAATGCAGCATATTAATTTAATCGTGTCTAATACAGGAAATCCATAATAATTCACACAATGATTAGCGTCTTCCTTAACAAATGAAATATTTAATTCCAGAAATTCAGGGTATGCCAATACTGGAATATCCTGCAGGGGAATGGTTTGATTGTTTTTTAAAGTGATAAAATTTTCCATGTTATTTTGGTAAATTCTGAATAGCCACATGAATAAGATTGATCAATACAGTAGGAGTATTAACCCCAATATAAATGACAAACCCAAGAAAAACAAGTTGACTTAGTGATTCTATTGCTGGGATTTTTTTAACATCAGTATCATTAAATCCAATAGGTTTAATGAAAATCATCCTGAAAATAGTTTTTCCCAGCGACCAGATAATCATGGTAAGCAGTAACAATATAATAGCCAGTAACCAAAAATGGTTCGCCTGAAACAGAGCAGTAAAGATTAGAAATTCGCTTACAAACATCCCTGAAGGCGGCATGGCTGTGACCACAAAAAAGCCTAATAACAAGATCATAGATCCCGTAGGATTGTATCTAAAGTAGTCACCGGCATCGTAAACGCTTTTACTTTTATAAATCCGGTAGACCTGACCTATTTGGAAAAACATAGCAGATTTGGTAAAGGAGTGTAATATCAGATGTAGAATCGCTGCATAATAACCGATGCCACCAGCAGCCAGTCCCAACATAATCAGCCCCATATGCTCTACGCTGGAATAAGCAAACATCCGTTTAAAATTCTTCACCTTCAACATGTAAACAGTTGCTACAAAAACAGATAATACCCCTGAAATGAGGAGAATTTGGTTGGTCCAGGGTAAAATAGAAGTGTGACTGATAATTTCATATAAACGAAAGATTCCTACAAATCCCATATTCATGAGTACACTACTAAACAATGCGCCAGCAGGTGAAGGTGCCTTATCTTTTGCATCGATTCCTGCGGTATACATAGGCACCAGACTTGCTTTTGATGTAAATCCGGTAAAGACGAAAAGGAAAGATAACTTAAGCCAAAAAACATTAAGGGTTGGAGCCTGACTTAATAACACCTTATAATTCAAATCTTTAATTCCATCTTGCTGAATAGCTAGTGTAAGGAAAAGGATTCCAATAAAAACCAACGTAATACTGATAGTACAAACAAATAAATATTTCCATGTCCCCTCTATGGTATGCAGGTTTCTTCGGTGATAGATCAGCGCGGAAGAGCTTAATGTAGTAAGTTCAACAAAAATCCAGGTAATGGCAATATGATTAGACAAATAGGCGGCACTTAATGCAGTAAGCAAAAGAACCATGGCTGCAAAGTAAATACTCCGCTCGCGGGGGATATCTTTTCCGGTTTCAAAATAGACATAACTATGCCATAAAGCAGGTCCGCAGATCAAACTTAACGTAACCAGGAAGATGATTCCCAACGCATCCGGCGTAAAGTACTCCAGTTGTACCGCATTCAGATGAACATATTCATAAATGGTTAATGTGCATTGTAAAAGAAAATACAAACTAACCAAGGAATAATGAAGCGTCTTATTTTTGTTAAAGAACAAAGCCAAACTAATGAATACTGCACCAATAAGATAGATTCCAATCATTGTCCCTTTAATCTTTTAAACTACTTAACTGGTCCACATCCTGCTCTCCAATCATGTCACCAATTTTATTTACGAAAACCCCTAACAATAGCACACTCACAAAAATATCGAGCAATATTCCAATGTTCACCAGGAATGGCATTTCAGCACCAACAGCCAGGGATAAAACAAATACCCCATTTTCAATGATAAGAAAACCCATTACATGGGTAATAATCTTTTTACGGGAGATAATGAAGTACAACCCGGTAAACAATGCAGATAGAGCAGTGACGAAGAAGATCTTCCTAACATGCGGATCGCCTATGGTATTTGCTAAAAGAAATGATCCGATAATGATGCTCGTGATAATGACGACCGACATAAAGTCGGGCAGAAAAGGCTCAGCCTCGTGCGTAATCTTATTTTTTTTAATGATGTAACTTAAAAAATAAGGGATCATGAGGGTTTTAAACACAACGGTTTCAAGCAATACAAATAACAGGTTAATAACATTGATTTCAATCAGTTCAATAAAGGCGACACCAAATAAAAGAATGCCCTGAATACTTAATACCCGGATGTAGGTACTCAATCTCTTTGACAAGCCCAGTTGAACCAAGGTAATGATAAATGCGATTAAAATAATATTAGTCATTTTCTTCTATTCTTTAAACAATTCTCCCAAGCATGAGCATTACTCCCAGAAAAATAAGTAAGGTAACTGAGGTAAGTGTAAAAATATATTGAGGATTATGGTTCATTCTAAACCTAGCCATAAACGATTCAATAAAACCAACAAGTACCGCAAATAAAACCTGAGTTAATATAAAAATGGGAATGGTGTAGTATAACTCTGATCCTGGAGTTAGAAAAAAGTTTGAGATGATGGCGCCATACATGGCAAACTTCAAATTAGAAGCATGCAGCAGAAGTCCTAAATCAAAACCACTGTTATCCAGAATCATCACCTCATGTACCATTGTCAGTTCCAGATGAGTTTTAGGGTCATCAACCGGCATACGGCTATTTTCAATTAATGCAATGATCACAAAGACAAACGCTGCAAGGAAACCCACGGCATAAGAAATGTAGGTATAGAAATGCAAGGAGCCGAAAATCCCCTGAAAGGAAGTATGGCCGGTCAACAAGGCAAATGAAGCCATCAGGATAAAGAATGCAGGTTCAGCTAACATGGAATACAAAGCTTCCCTACTGGCGCCCATACCTTCTAAACTATTTCCAGTATCTAAAGCAGATATAATATTAAAGAATTTTCCAATCGTCAGCAGATAAGCAAAAAAGACAAAATCTCCTTTAAAAGAAATAAGTCCCGCATGATTACCTAGAGGGATCATCGTTATCGCTAAAAGTATGGAAACAAAATAAATCGTTGGGGCAATTTGAAAGATGAAACTGCTGGTATTACTATAAATAGAACCTTTACGAAATAATCGCCATTCATCCTTAAGTGGTTGAAAGATGCCTGGACCTTTACGACCGGCAAAAACACTTTTGGTACGGATGACAATCCCGCCAAAAAAGCAGCTTACCATTAAAATTAATAAAAAAATAAGTATTCCCATGGTCATACCTGTAAAACTATATTAAATTCAAAAACGTGGCTGCAATGAATACCAGGATAAACAGGAGTCCATACAGTATATACATCTGGGTTCTTCCATTATGGATAAAAGAGAAATAATTCATCAATCGAAGCAGACGTTTATCCAACGGATCAATAATACGCGTCTCAAAAAACTCATTATAATGCGATATATAGCGCGTTTCAGTAGGAAAAACATCCGTATCCTGCAGTTCTCTATATTCCTTTTTTTCAGCTGTAAAAACAGAAAACATTTTTGCAAGTGTTTTTGTAAATGACTTTCCGGTGTATTGCATGCGCGGGTTAGGTACGATATAGGCACAACCCCAGGTAGGTCCATACGTAGCTTCACTGGCTTTTGTCCGGCGTGAACGAATAAAATACAGCAAGGCAACCATGGCAATCAACAAGAAAGATATCCGGCCAACCATCGTTAAGGTAGGATCTAACACAGCCAGGGCAGGAGAAGGAAGATATGCTGGATTAAAAACCTGTACGACCGGCTGGATAACCGTTAATATATAATTGGGGAAAATTCCAATCAGCAGCATAATTCCGATCATAATCCAAAGTGGGATTTGCATAATAACAGACACCTCCTTAGGAGGATGTTCAAATTTCATCCTTGGAGATCCCAGAAAAATAGTTCCAAAAGATTTTGTAAAAGTCAGCATAGAAACGCCACCCACAATAGCTAGAACGGCAATGCTTAAAATCATCAGTACATTCAATTCCACGTTCTGAGATTTCAACCCATCCAGTAAACCGGTATAAATAAGAAATTCGGAGACGAAACCATTAAAAGGAGGCAATCCTCCAATCGCTAAGGAACCACATAAAAATGCGATGGCAGTTACCGGCATTACTTTTATTAAGCCACCCAAATGTTCCATATTGCGGGTATGCGTTTGCTGATAGATATTTCCTGCAGTAAAAAACAAAAGAGCTTTGTAGAGCGAATGGTTTAAGGTATGCAATAATGCAGCACTGAAGCCAAGATAAAATAAATAATCATTGCCAGTGCCTTTACCTATTAATCCCAGTCCAATGCCCATCCCAATGATTCCTATATTTTCAATAGTGCAAAAAGCAAGCATTTTCTTATAATCACGATGTACTGCAGCATTTAAGATTCCATAAAAAGAGGTAAGCAGGGAGAGAATCAGAATAGCTATGCCTATTCGCAACCATTCGGAATCAAGATAAGTGATTATCCTGAGTATGCCGTAAATACCCATTTTCACAATTACTCCAGACATGGTACCCGAAACATGGGAAGGAGAGGCAGGATGCGCATGAGGCAGCCAGGTATGCAGGGGTAAAAATCCTGCTTTAAAGCCAAAGCCAACAAAGAAAATCAGAAATAACCAAATAGGGCTGTTATGACTAAAATAAGCACCTATTGCAGCAAAGTCAAATGAGCCTTCTGCGATATAAACCCATATAAATCCAACAGACATCAGGGCAACCCCCATATGCATTTGTACCAGATAGATCAAGCCAGCCCTAAGCGTTTCCGACTTTTGATGTTCAAAAATGACTAATAGCAGGCAGGAAATAGACATTATTTCCCAAACCACTAAAAAGGCCAGGCCATTTTGAACCATACAAACCCAAAGTAAAGCCGTGTGCAAAATCACGTACATGATCCAATGAAGCGTTAGATTGTTTTTTTGACCCTTGTAGCTACTCATATAACCGATCCCATAAAACGACCCGAAAAGACAAGTTAGATTGATTATCAGCATAAACCAGGCAGAAAGAGGATCAATCCGCATGACTACAGTCCCTATCGGATAATTAAAAAAAAGTTCCGCTTCAACAATGCGATGAAAGCACAATACCTGTATGGCGGGTATGGAAGAAATCAGTGCTATTAAAAAAACCAGGATAAACGCTCCTGTTGATTTGTTTTTCTCGGGTAATAATGGAATGGCAATCAGGCTTATCAAAGACGGGATAATCGTTCCAAAAACTAAATAGAATGAATCCATTTATTGTAAATAAAATGCACTTTGGAAAAAGTATATTGTAAAATACTTAGATTAAGATTTAAAATATTCTACGAGTCAAAGATACGATTTTATAAAACATGCACACAGCACTAGTTCACCCCCTTCCACCATTGAGTAAATATCTGTTTATCATCCATTAAACATACGACTTCACCTATCATCGGTGTAATCAGGGGAGTGCCTTCCAATTGAGCAAGCTTGGTTATTTCCTTTAGCGGTTCGTCCCAAGGATGATTAGCTAATACAAATTTAGAGGAATGAACAGGGAAAACTCGTTTGGCATTCAAATCTTTTCCCGCTTGAAGCACTTCTCGTGATGTCATGTGGATATATTTCCAACCATCTCCATATTGCCCATTTTCTAAAATTGCCAGATCAAAGGGACCATATTTCTTTCCGATTTCTGCAAAATGTGTATCATACCCGCTATCTCCACCTATGAATATTTTCAGGTCAGGTGTTTTCAAAATATAAGACATCCATAAAGTACCGTTGCGTTTAAATGTTCTTCCTGAAAAATGACGCCCGAACGCTGTGTTGACTACAAAACCATCACCTAAATCAATCTGTTGATCCCAGTCCTTTTCAATTATATTTTCTGCTGAATAGCCCCAATGCTCAAAATGGGCTCCAACACCAAGTCCACAGATCACTTTTTTTACTTTAGACCTTAACTTGATTATAGTTTCATAATCCATATGGTCATAATGATCGTGAGAGATAAACAGGTAGTCAATTTCAGGCAGGTCATCTACCGTATAAATATCTGCTCCCTTAAATGCTTTACCACTACCCGGTATAGGTGAGATGCTTCCACTAAAAACCGGGTCAACCAGAAACCGTTTATTCGCAATCTGCATAAAATACGAAGAATGACCAAACCAGACCAATACATCTTTATCGTGGGTAAGATTCAGCAAATTAGTTTTCACAGATGGCAAGGAATCCAGTGAGCGCAATCGCTCTGTTTTCTTAAATAGAAACTGATATAATATTTTAGTCATGCTATAACCTTCAGTAAGTTGAGGAGTATCATGAATGTTTTGGAATGCCCCATCCCTGTAGTTTGGAGATTGCATCATAAGTTCAAGACGTTTTCCTGAAGGACTTTTACCAAATTGAGGTTGGCGCATAAAAATTAGGACAGCAAAAGCTATCAGAAACACAGTAGTAAATAGAATCGCCATTATTTTTATTAATCTTTTTCGCATATATAAATCCCCACGATCAAAGAATCCTGTCTTGATCATCAGGTAAATTAGTAAAGTATACTATTTATTATTTAATTGCCATTTTTCAGCACAGCAGCGGTAACCATGAGTTGACCAACATGACGCATGGAATGTTCTGCACCATGAACTAATAAGCCTATTACGGTAGAAGGTAGGCCGGCACGACCTATTCCACGATACTCAGTTAAGGTATTTTCGGCTGTATCCTTTAGTTGCTCTAAAGCTTGGTATACCTGCTTTTCAAATCTGTTAACCAACTCTTTAACTACATAACCATGAACCGAATTTTTACCTTCTTCATGTAGCTGAGAAAATTGAGATTCTGAAAGACCTTCCCCTTTAGCATAAGTAAATACCCGGTCGAGCACACCACTTAAATGCTGTAAATGGAAGCCAACAGATGCCATTCCAGCTGGACAAGACCAAAGCAGTTCGACAGGAAAATCATTCATATATACGTTAATTTCTTCTCTTGCCTGAAGTAGCGCATGTGCTATAGGCTGTAAGAGGGGATTAATATCAGGCAACGGACCTCTTTGCCAAACTTCCAAATATTGCGACATGTGATAATTTGTTATCTCTAAAGCTATGCGGTTCTACGAAATATATTCATGTGATAATCCCGTATAACCACCAACTATCAGTAAAGGTATTGCAAATCCTGAAACATTAATCATTGCAATGCAATCTAAAAATCCTATTATCGTTAGGAGTGGAGGTATCAATATTTTATTCAATCGTTAAAGTCTTTCTCTCCGTTGTATGAGCACTGAAATACCCTAATGCGTTATTGTTAATATTAGAAGGCGGATTTCCAGGAGTTACACCACCGCCAGGACCATTTTGTGTCTGCTGACTCAGGGTAAACCAGTACGTAAATATACTTTTGTCAATACTTTGCATTTCAACTTCAACCTGATCACCAGACTTTAAATCTTCATCATCATTTTCACTAAAGTAAAATAGCACGCTTGAGATATCATTTCCGTTTGTAAAGCGATCATTTTCAACGAAAATACTCTTGGCCTGTACTCCATTAATTTTCATGAAATACAGGTACTGATTGATCTGGTTTCCCGGATCTTTAAAATGCACTTGTACCTGTTTATTTTCATTCCCGCCAAATGAAATAACATCCACACTGAGCGAATCAAGGGCTACGGATTTAGGCATAGTAGACATGGCCGTGTAAGTAACATTGTTCGCATTTACATGAAGCGTATAGGTGCGTCCCGGCACGCCTCTAAATGACGCTAAGGAATAATTACCTGGTTGTGCTTCGCTAAACAACCAAGACCCACCTGCATCATCTGTAACCGTTACCACTGCACCTGTCACAGCTGGATAAACATTGCTGTCTGTATAGGGAACAGATTGACTAATCTTAATAGTTTGGGGTCCCTGCTGGTCAGTAATATTTCCTTCAATAACCACCTGATTGGCCGAAGAATCAAGTTTAACATCGATTACTTTCTCACAAGAAGACAAACTGATTGTAGCTGCAAGAAATAAAATTTGATATATGCTCTGTTTTCTCATGAATTAAAATTTAAAGTTCCAGGTAACTGAAGGTATGATACCAAACAGAGATACTTGTACAGCCTCGGTTCTGGTAGGATCATTCTCCTTATCCCGAAATTGTATTGCATAAGGATTTTTGCGGTTTAACGCATTGTATACCCCAAAATTCCAACTTGAACTAAACTTCTTTGTTTCTTTTCCCTTCAAGGTAGCACTAATATCCAGTCTGCTCGTAAAAGGCATCCGGTTAGCATTACGCTCCGTATAATAATAAGTAGTCAGTCCTCCAACGTTATATTTTCCCGATGGGAAAGTCACCGCATTACCGGTACTGTATATGTAATTAGCCGAAAGGGACCAACGACTGCTCAAATCATACATTCCCACCAGGGATAGGTCATGTGTACGATCCTGTTTAGCAGGAAAATAGTTGCCTTTATTAATTTCATCAAATCTACGCTCAGTTTTTGCTAGCGTATAGCTGATCCATCCGGTCAGTTTCCCCTTCGTTTTCTTGGCGTATAATTCTAAACCGTATGCTCTACCCTTGCCGTAAACCAATTCAGACTCTACATTAGCATTGGCTGTCAATTCAGCACCGTCCTTATAATCAATCTGGTTTTGAAGCCATTTATAATACACTTCAGCTGAAAATTCAAATGAGTTATCACTCGAATTTTTAAAGTAACCTGCAGCAACCTGATCTGCCAATTCAGGACTAATATTATTGCTGCTCATTACATATTGATCTGTTGGAGAGCTCGTGTTGGCATTAGTCAGAATATGGATATTTTGAGTATTCCTGTTATAGGACGCTTTGAAAGAATTTTCTTCATTTATGCTATAGCTTGCCGAGAATCGAGGTTCCAGATAAATAAAGGTTTTAACAAAATCCCCTTTTTTATAAGTTGTAGAGGATTCAATATCCCCATTTGCAGCGTAGGTGTTTATCGTTCCGGGGCCTAATAAAGAAAAGGAGCTTAACCGAACACCATATAATAAATTAAAATGATCACTAACCTTCCACTCATCTGACACATATGCCGCAAGCTCAAGACCATAACGATTTTCCACTGAACTTGGATTAAAACTAGAATTACCCGAAGTCGATATATCTGATGGTGCAATACGATGATGCGTGGCCTGCATGCCGAAGCGGATGATGTGTTTATTACTAAAATACTGCAGGTCTTCTTTAAAATTATAATCCCTGATCAACGAAGACACCCGAGCATTGTTATCTTCATCCAGCAGTTCAATCGTATAATTATATTTGTTATAAATGAATGAGGTATTCGAAAACAACCTGTTGTTAAACACATGGTTCAGGCGAACAGTAGCTGTTGTGTTTCCCCAGTCATTTGCAAACAGATCACGAATACCAATATTATCCTTTCCAAAATAACCCGATAGGTATACGGTGTTCCTATCATTAAATTTATAATTCGCTTTGGCATTAATATCATAAAAATTGAGTGTAGTGGTGTTTAAGGCAGAATCCTTGGATGCCTTAAGCAACACATCAATATAAGTACGACGGGCACTGATCATAAATGAACCTTTATCTTTTACGATAGGCCCTTCCAACTTTAAACGTGATGCAATCAGTCCAATTCCGCCTTGAACACCAAACTCCTTGTTGTTGCCATCCTGCATCTTTACATCCAATACAGAAGATAAACGACCGCCATATTGTGCAGGCATTCCTCCTTTATAGAGACTTACATCCTTGATGGCATCTGAATTAAAGGTAGAAAAAAAGCTTAGCAGATGAGATGAGTTATACACCGTTGCCTCATCCAGTAAGATTAAGTTCTGATCGGCAGCACCACCCCTCACAAAAAAGCCTGTATTTCCTTCTCCACCAGACTTTACTCCAGGCAGCAACTGAATAGTTTTCAGTATATCCTTCTCACCAAATAATACAGGTACATTATCCAGTGCCTTCATATCAAGTTTATCTAATCCCATTTGCGGACTGCGTACATTCTCATCCTTACGGCTGCGCGAAGAGATGACCACTTCATCCAACACCGCTTTATTAGTTTTAAGTTCAATATTAAGTTTAAGAGATGAATTCAACACGATTTTTTGGCTAAAAGTCTGGTAACCCGTATAAGTCACCCTAACCATGTATTCTCCACTATTTCCTGACAAGGAGTAAAACCCATACGCATTACTTGATGTACTAGGCGACTGCGAATTTCCCTGTATCCGTACCGTAGCCCCAATCAGTGTTTCGCCCGTTTCAGCATCTCTTATAGTTCCGCTTACTGTAAATCTTTGTTGTGCAAAGATTGGGGAGATTAAGCAAAAAATGAAGATTAAAAAGATATAAGTCTTTTGTATCATGAATAGATAAATTGTGTTATAGAAAATGGCCTTTCATCATATCCTAAGGCAAAAGGAAGGAAGTATTAAAAAAAGAGTCTTAATAAGCAGCAGTTTTTCCTGGTGATATGTATTTTATATTTTAAAAAAGGACCCATAATTATCTTTCATAAATTTTCAAAACTTAAAAAGTAAATCTCCAATTAAGACGTTTAAAAGCCAAAAAAGTTACTCTCTAATAATTTAAAACATATTTTCATCATTGGTCTTATAGTAAAAAGCCTATGATACAATCAAAAATTATATCCGTTTTATGCCTAATGGTGCTAAGCATCAGCACTTTCGCTCAGAAAGCAACAGGCACCTATAGCTTTAAAGACCCATCCGAAAATGGTACAGGTAAAGTTTATATGGGACGGGAAATAGCTCAGATCATGAGCTTTGAAGGCTTAGCATGGTTGGAACGCAATAGCCGTTCAATAGAAGAAAACACAAACCTGGCAATCTCAAAATTACCTGTAGCAAAAAACAGTGTAGTAGCTGATATAGGTGCAGGTTCAGGATTCTACACTTTTCATATCGCACCTAAAGTAAGAGAAGGAAAAGTATATGCGGTAGAAATTCAGAATGATGCCCTTTCATACTTAAAAAAGAAAGCTACAGAGTTTATGTTTACTAATGTCGCAGTAGTTAAAGGAGGGGAGAAGTCTCCTAATCTTCCAGCTGGCACTATTGATCTGGCTATCCTGGTTGATGTATACCATGAGCTCCTCTATCCACATGAATTCCTTCAATCGATCAAACAAGCTCTAAAACCAAACGGCAAGCTACTTCTAATCGAGTATAAACAGGAAGATCCGTCAGTAGCAATAAAAACAGAAAACAAGATGAGCGTAAAGCAAGTCCGCAAAGAATTGGAAGCAAACGGATACCACATCGTTCAAAATGGTCAGTTTATGCCCATACAGCACTTCCTGGTCTTTCAAAAGGATTAAAGCAATAAAAAGGCAACACCAACCATGATGCTTTTAATTAGCGAAATACCTGTTTATAGCTTTTCTGAAATCCCTGACAGTACCGATAATAAACTCTCAATATGAAGGGGTTTTGATAAGTAATCATCCATTCCCGCCAATAAACACATTTCTTTGTCCTCAAGCATCGCATTAGCAGTCATTGCTATAATCACCGGCTGAATCATATCGGTGCTCCGAATAGATCTTGTAGTTTCCAGACCGTCCAATTCTGGCATTTGTACATCCATCAAGATCAAATCAAATGTGTGAATGAGTAACAAAGCAAGAACTTCCATTCCATTTTGCGCAACAACCGGTTCATATCCTAATTTATTTAATATCCTTACGATCAGCTTTTGATTGATTAGGTTATCTTCAGCTACCAGGATGCGTAATGGATTATTGGATGCAAATTCAGCATTCATCAAAGATGCTTTATAAATTTGTGTTTCCAAGACATGAAATTGCTGCTCCAGTCCCATCTGTATAACACTACACAACTGCTGCTGCTTCACTGGTTTAGTGAGTACAAAATTAAAAAGATGAGGATATTTATTACGTGTTTCATCGCCGATAGAACTGAGGAGAATAATAGGTAACAAAGCATTCTTTGCCCTGATCAGCTCTGCAAGCTGAACACCATCCATTTCCGGCATCTGCATATCAGTCAACACCAGATCGAAGCCTTTTTGATCTAACAACAGGAGTGCCTCAGCAGCAGAAGAGGCCATCACCGGAACCAGGTGCCATTGCTCCAACTGCATTTGTAGAATCTTCCTGTTAGTTTGGTTATCATCCACTACAAGAATGCGTTTGCCCTCTTTTGCTGTCATGAAACACCGTGTATGATGGAACATCTGCTGATGACTGATCTGAACCTGAATACCAAAATAAAAAGAAGTACCCTCATTGATCTTGCTCTTAACGGATATTTCTCCCCCCATCAGTTCAACCTGTCTTAAACTTATAGCCAGGCCAAGCCCACTACCACCATATTTTCGAGTAGTGGACGAATCAACTTGAGTAAATGCATTAAACAAGTCAGTTAACTTCTCCTGTGGTATCCCAATGCCTGTGTCTTTTACCTGGAATACCAGTTCAATTAATTCTTCATCCAAGCCTCTTCTGTTCGAGCTTACATCAAGAAATATTTCACCCTTATGCGTAAACTTAACTGCATTACCGATCAGGTTAATCAAAACCTGTTTCAATCTCATACTATCGGCCAGTAAGTTTAGAGGAATATCGCTACCAATTTGGTATACCAGGTCAATCCCATTCAGCGCTGCTTTACCTGCAAAAAGATCCATTACTTCTTCAATGCAATGCCGTAAATTAAATTCATGCGGGTCAAGATCCAGTTTACCAGATTCAATCTTAGAAAAATCCAGCACATCATTAATCACATTCATAAGCGTTTCACCGCTGTTTCTTATTGTTTCAACATATTCAGCCTGTTCTGTGTTCAAAGACGTTTCATGAAGCAGCGAAGCCATACCCAACACACCATTCATAGGCGTGCGAATCTCATGGCTCATCGTAGCAAGAAAAATACTTTTGGCTTGATTGGCCTTTTCTGCCTCTTCCCTTGCCGCTTGTTCCTGCTGCTGGAACTTGCAAAAGAATTTGTATAAATTATGGAACCGCATGAGTTCGGGAAGTTATTTTCCATCTCCAGTAAAGGAGGTGAAAATACCCAAGAAATCAGGAGGTTCTAGAAGTTTAGAGATTCCTACTGTAGCCGATCGAGTTGCACAACAAGTGGTCAAACATTTTATGGGACCTAAGATAGACCATTTATTTCACTCGGATAGTTACGGGTACCGAAGGGACAAGAATGCTCATCAGGCAATCAATACTGCCACGCAGAGGTGTTTTAAAGCTGCATGGGTGATTTATATGGATATCAAGGGGTTCTATGATAATATTGATCATGAATTAATGGTGAAAGCGGTTCGGTTTTATACTCAAGAACGATGATATGATTTAAGTTGCCCGTAGCTGAGCGAAGTCCGTTACTAATATCTCGTACCGATTGACTATTCACAAATTGGCAGAAAAGCATCGACACCAAATGCGTCCAGCTGTTATACCCTTTATTGTGCTTGTCTGTTCCTTTGGCTAAAGAAAGCTTGTTGAACTTTGAACGGTCCAACTTTGATATAATCCGTGAAATAATGTTATGTTTATCATCGAGAAAGGAGGATTGTTTTTTGCACCACAAAGGTAACTTTGTGTTAAAACTTTTCCTTTCTCTTTTTGCATTTAGGACGCTATTGATTTAAAACATAAAAATACAACTCCTTTATTTTATTTCTGGAAATTAAATAAAGGCGACTCAGGCTGACAAAGAAAGCACCGTTAAAGCGATTTCTCTGAGACTAAAACCAAATACCTATTTTTTTTAAAAATAAATTAATATGCTAGCAAATATGTTTATATTGACCATATAAACTTGTAACCTAAACTGTCGATCATTTTCAACTACATTTAATATATAACATAGAAATACTAACCTTAACCTATGATAGTAAATTATCTTAAGACAGCGTATCGTAACATGCTGAAAGACAAGGTTCAAACTTTAATCAATATTGTAGGTCTATCAGTAGGACTTGCGTGTAGCTTACTTATCTTTCTATGGGTACAAAGTGAATTGAGTACAGATACTTGGCATGAAAGTAATGATCGATTGATGGTAGTTTATGAAAAGGTGTACTCTCAGGGCAAAATTGAAGGAAATTATGGAACTTCAGGTCTTTTGGCCTCAGAAATCAGGAATACGATACCAGAAGTTCAATATGCTACTACGGTGGCCTACGATAAGTGGCACACCTTCCAATTTAGTGAAAAAATAATAACATTAAATGGTGGGTACGCAGGAGAAGAGTATTTTAAAATGTTTAGTAACAAGTTTTTGGAGGGTAGCTCTAAAGATGCTTTAAGTTCACTTTCTGGCATTGCTATATCACATAAAATGGCAAATCAGTTTTTTGGTAGTCCCCGGGCGGCGATGAACAAAAGTCTGCGTTATGACAATAAAAAGAACTTTTTCGTAAAAGCTGTATTCGAAGATTTACCGAGTAATACATCTAAGAAATTTGAATATTTAACCAGTTGGAATCAAGAATTAAATGAACATCCATGGTTAAAGGAATGGAATATACAAGGTCCACAAACTTATTTGATGCTACGAGAAAATGCGGATCATAGTTTAGTCGAAAAAAAAATCACGCACTTTCTAAATAAATATATTAAAGAGTCAAAAACTTATAAGATAGAATTGGCTTTGCAACCTTATTCTAAGGTTTATCTGTATGGAGGTTTCTCAAATGGAAAGATAACGGGAGGAAGAATTGCATATGTAAAAGTTTTTATTTTAATAGCGGTCTTCATACTCGTTATTGCGTGTATCAATTTCATGAATTTGATGACCGCTCGCTCAATTAAAAGATCTAAGGAAGTGGGGGTGAGAAAGATCTTAGGTGCAACAAAGGCAGTTTTAATTAAACAGTTTCTTGGCGAGTCAATGCTAACTACATTGGTAAGTGTTACAGTTTCGTTAGGATTGTTTGTGTTATTTTTACCGGTGTTTAAGGAGGTTACTCAAAAACAGCTTGAATTACCGTTTGGTCATTTTTCTTTTTGGATACTATTAATTGCCATTGCATTTGTAACTGGCTTATTATCTGGAGCATATCCTGCATTATTTTTGTCTTCTTTTAGTGCAGTTAAAGTGCTAAGTGGGGGGGTTAGAATGGGTCGTGGCGCAACCTTGTTTCGTAAATGTCTTGTTGTCTTTCAGTTTGCTTTGTCATTATTCCTTATAATCGGAACAATTGTAATTGCACGGCAAATTAACTTCATTCAATCAAAGAGTTTAGGATATGACCGTAATAATCTAATTTATCAACCTTTAACTGGAGACTTAAAGGCTAAATACGATTTGTTCAAAAATAACACGTTAACGCTTCCTGGAATACAATCTATTACACATGCGAGTGAAGCACTGACAGATGTCGAGAATTCGGAAAACGATATTAACTGGACGAATAAAGATCCAAATGATAAAACGCAATTTACAATTATAGGCGCCGGTTATAATTTCGTGAGTACTTTAAGATTACAGTTAATAGAGGGAAGAGATTTTTCGAAAGAGTTTCCGAAAGATTCAACTGGCTTTCTTATAAATGAAGCCGCCCTAAAGGAAATAGGTTATAAAAGCCCTATCGGTCTTTCAATTAACCTGTGGGGGAGGAAGGGGCAGATAATAGGAGTTATCAAAGATTTTAATTTTGCATCTCTTCATGATCCTATAAAGCCATTAATTGTTCGTTTCTGCGAGTATGAGAGTATGGGAACCGCAATAATTAGAACACATTCTGGTATGACGAAACAAGCTCTTGAAAGCCTTAGAAAAGTCAACCAAAAGTTAAATCCTAATTTTCCACTTAATTATACTTTTTCTGAAGATGAATATGATATTCTATATGAAAGTGAACAAATGGTCGGGAGACTATCCTCTGCTTTTTCACTTCTTGCAATTTTCATTTCTTGCTTTGGACTATTAGGTCAGGTGATGTTTACAGCAGAACAGCGTTTTAGAGAAATTGGTATCCGAAAACTGTTAGGAGCGAGTGTTCCGTCTTTGCTTAAACTGTTATCAGGCGATTTTTTATTATATATCATAATTGCTTTATTAATTGCATCACCAATATCCTATATTGTTTTGAATAAATGGTTGCAAGGCTTTGCCTTCCATACTTCAATCCAACTTTGGATATTTGGAATTTCTGCTATTGTTGCAATATTTATTACTTTCATAACTATTAGTATATATACTTTTAAGGTAGCAATGATGAATCCAATGAATAGTATAAGAAGTTAATTAGCCACAAAAAATTAGTTAAGGTTTAATCACTATGAAAATTGAAATTATTCAATTCTTATTGTCTGTCGAAATTGAGATACCTTTTTCACTGAAGCTAAACGTTAAAATATTAGAAAGGTGTTAGATTATCGGAATAATTTGGCTTTTAAGGCTATCTTACGAGATACGTTTGAGCGTCGAGCTTAGCTCGACCACTTTTCATTAGCGGCATATTATATTAAGATCACGGCATTTATATGTAAAATACAAATGTATTATACATCGGAGAAACAATTAATGAGAAAATCGATGTTGCACGAAGTAACTGAATTAATCAATGACAAGCCCATCGATTTTATAGAGTTAGATATAATAGGTTACCTTATTGAAGTGAAAGAAGACATCAGCAGTAAGATCGAAACAAATGAATTTGTTGAAGTACTTTACAAACTTAGAAGAGCCAAGTAAAAAAAATAAAGAATATTCACACTATCAATATTTTGGAAGAAGGCAATTAAGTTTGTAGCACTTGTCCCAAAGGAATATTTATATCATCTTCACACAGTAAACAAGATTTAACCTTTGCTTTCCAAATAATTTTCAAAGTTCCATAAAACAAGAAAAACCTGTCAATCTTTCAATTAACAGGCTTTATTCCCTATGCGGAGAGTGGGGGATTCGAACCCGCGGACCCTTTAACAAGTCAACAGTTTTCAAGACTGCCGCAATCGACCACTCTGCCAACTCTCCGCGACAAAAGTACAAATCTTACCCTCTTCTCCAAATTTTATACGCGAAATAAATTCAATTATAAATTACCAGTCTGTATCTCAAGACGATAATTTTTACTTAGGAAGGTTTTTCTTGTTGATTTGCTGTGTCGGCTCCTCCCGGAAGTTGTTAAACTGCGGTCTGATGATCTTAATACTGCGTTTTGACAGGTCAATACTCGCATTCAACTCAAATCCAATCAATATAATTAATGAGTTTAAAAACAGCCAGATCATAATTACAATTAACGTTCCGATAGAACCGTAAAGCTTATTGTAGTTACTAAAATGATTAATATAATAAGTAAACCCCCAGGAAATCAAAATCGTTAGCAAAGTAGCCAACCAAGCGCCCGGACTAAACAATTTCCACTTTTTAGGATGAGAAGGCCCATACCGGTAAATCATGCTAATCGTTAAAAAATACACCACCGCTAAAATAAACCAGCGCACAGCAGCAATTAAATACACATAAAACCAGTCGCCTCCTTTAAAGGCAAGCTCGTCTTGAATGGTTCCAATTATATATTCCCCAATCGTAATAATAGAAAGGCCCATAATCAAGGCAATCACAATCACAAACGTTAAATTAAGCGCAACAATACGTTGTCTCAGCCAACCTCTCGTTTCAGTCTGCAAAGATGACTTGTTAAAAGCAGCCATTAAATTTGTCACCCCATTAGTAGAAAAAAACAAAGCAGCAGCAAATCCAAAAGACAGTAAACCACCATTCTGCTTATTAATAATATCAAGCAACGTAGACTGTACAGCCAGAAACGCATTTGAAGGAAGCAGCATTGCGATTAAATCAAGTAACTTCTGCTGGAATCCGCGAACAGGAATATAAGGAATCAGTGTAAAAAGAAAGATGATTCCCGGAAAAATAGCCAGCATGAAATTATAAGCTAACGCTGATGCTTTCGTAACTAGCGAATCCCGCCCAATTTCCTGAAAGAAGAAACTTCCAATGGTGTACACCGGCAGAGGACTAAAAACAGGAAACACAGCCGTTTTCGTCCACTCGATAAACCGGCTATACGGCTTAATTTTTAGCAGATAATACTGAACTCCTGGCATACTAAACTAATCAAAAAATGGTTTAAGCCTATTCTGAAAAATCTCTGGAGGCAAACAAGGCCTCATTCGCTTCATATCCACAAACACAAGCGTAGTTTCACCTACATGTATAAACTCGCCCGATTCATTATAAAATTCATATTTAAAGTGAATCCTTACTCCGGGCATCTTAGCCAGCGTCGTTTTAATAGTAAGCTCTTCATCATAATGCGCAGGCTTAAAAAATTTACACTGCATATCCAACACCGGCATCATAATTCCCAACTCTTCTAGATAGCGGTACGTCATACCTACTGTGCGCAACATATCTACACGGGCAACTTCATAAAATTGCGCATAGTTTCCGTAGTACATATAACCCATTTGATCCACTTCTCCATATCTAACTCGTATCTTCGTTTCGCTTGTGATCATTATTTCTTAATATTATGTGCATCTAATGCCTGCTGAAAGCGTCGTGCATTAGCTTGATGTTCAGCTACCGTAACCGCAAAGTTATGGTAACCCGAAAAGTCCTCCTTCGCACACATATAAACAAAATTGTGCTTCTGGTAATTCAATACAGCATCTATCGCATGGATGCTGGGCATCATGATAGGCCCGGGCGGTAGTCCCGCATACATATACGTGTTATAAGGCGACTGTTTGGTAAGATGACGGTTCAACACCCTACGAATAGTAAAATCATTATTCGCATAAATTACCGTAGGATCTGCCTGCAGTTTAATTCCCCTTCGGTAACGGTTCAAATAAAGCCCTGCAATAGTAGGCATCTCCTGGTCATGCAGCGCTTCAGCATCCACAATGGCAGCAAGCGTACTCACCTGGGTAGGAGTGAGCCCCACTTCCTTCGCTTTGTTCAAACGCTCCAGAGTCCAGAATTTCTGATACTCACTATACATCCGCTTAAAAAATTTATCTGCCGAAACATTCCAATACATCTTGTAAGTATTCGGAATGAACATGGCATAAACGTTACTTTTATCGAAACCATACTTACTCACAAAAGCAGTAGAATCGAGTAAACTGAGCAGGGATGCCGAGTCTGCCTCCAACTGTGTTCCAATATAAGCAGCAAAATCTTGTTGTAAACGATAACCACGGAAACTTAGACTTACTTCTTCCTGGTTGCCCGACTTTAACATATTGATTAAAACACGGTTACTCATCCCATTGATTAGCCTATATTTCCCAGGCTTCACAGCCAATGGATAATCCATATTCTGAGCCACCCAAAGAAACACGATGGAATCTTTCACCATATCCTTTTCCCGGATCGTAGCATATACATCATCAAACGTAGAACCGGTTTTAATATACAGGTACTTTTCATTATCAGTTACACTTTTACCCATGTAACGCAGATAATAATTAAGCCCGGTGATGCCCAGTGCAATAATTACAAAAAGTGTAAATGCAATTAAAAACTTTATTAAAGGAGATAGTCTCTTATTTTTTTCTTCGATCATTGTATAGAATGATTTAACTTAAGGAGCAACTTTCTTTACATCTACCGATGGTACAGGAGGAAGGTCGTTGGAAAGGATCAGGTCTACCGGTGTACCAATTGCTACTTTATATAGGGAATCACTAACTGCGGGATATTGTTTGAATACTTTTGCATTAATCGTATCGGTTACCGATCCCTCGTAAGAGACAGTACCCATAGTCAGGGACGATCCTTTGAGGGAAAATATAGCTTCCGGCAGTGATAATCCCACCACATTTGGCAAATCTACCTCGCTGGCACCTTTACCATCGCCAAGCACCAAGGATATCGATGATCCCTTCGGAATGGCATCACCCTTCAGTATATTCTGTCCACGGTACGTCACCGACAATACACGGTCACGCATAATATCGGAGGTATAACTGGTATCTGCTATTTTTATTCCATAATTGCTTAGTACTGCCCGGGCTTCCAGATAGCTGCTTTCGAAAATATCAGGAAAGCCTACATTTGGGGCATTCCGCGTAATGATAGTCAGATAAATGGTACGGTTAAACTTGACGTTTGTTCCCTCATCCGGATCCTGCTCTGTCACCATTCCCGGCTCCTTATCGATCTGATACACCGAATCAATCTGGTAGCGTAAACCTTGCGATTCCAGCAATGCTATTGCTTGCTCAACAGGTAAACCTTTGAGTTTTGGTACGGCAACTCCTTCCCCGTGACGGGTATAAAACCGTAAACAAAAGAATATGAGCAGCAGGAATACAGCTACTGATACGATCGCAATTATTAGGTTTTTACGAAATGTACTCGTTTTAAGATATGCTAAAAATTTACTCATGGATCAAAATCTTTGGCAAAGATGCCCAAACTTAAGTAAAAAAGAGGATTTTAAAATATATTTGCCCTATGAAGAATACTATAGCCCTGGTAACCGGTGGTTTTACCGGCGAATCAGCCATTTCTTTTAAAAGCGCTGAAGTTATTGAAAGGAATATTGACCGAGAAAAATTTGATGTGTACACCATAGTTATTACCCGCGAACGCTGGTATTACGTGGACGAGAACGCCATGATCCATACTGTGGACAAAAACGATTTCTCGATCACAATTCAGGATAAAGTAATCCGTTTTGATGCTGTTTTTATCGGCTTGCATGGCTCTCCCGGTGAAGATGGTAAACTGCAGGGCTATTTTGACATGCTGGGCATTCCTTATAATACCTGTGATGCGCTCACATCGGCTATTACCATGAATAAAGGGTATACCAAAGCCATCGTGGATGGAGTAAAGGACCTATATGTTGCCCGCTCAGTTCAATTGTTTTCTCATACTCCGGTTCATTCAGAAGACCTGTTAAAGCAGTTAAACCTACCTCTTTTCATTAAGCCCAACAGTGGTGGCAGTAGTATTGGCATGAGCAAGGTTAAACTGGCAAGTGAATTACCAGAGGCTCTGGAAAGAGCTTTTAAAGAAGATTCCCAGGTATTGGTAGAAGAATTTATAGCTGGACGCGAATTTACAGTTGGCGTTTATAAAGGAAAAGAGGGCATCCAGGTGCTGCCTTGCACAGAAATCATCAGCTCTAAAGAGTTTTTTGATTTTGAAGCCAAATATACCAAAGGCATGACTGAAGAAATTACTCCCGGAAGAATGTCTGAGGAAGAGGTTAAAAGGGTAGGGTTAATTGCGGCTGAAACTTATAGTAAATTAAACTGCAATGGAATTGTACGCATTGACTATATTTTGGAAGAGGGTACAGGTAAGTTCTTTTTTATTGAGGTGAACACAGTACCAGGACAAACGGAAACGAGTTTGATTCCTCAACAGGTACGTGCTTCGGGAAGTACTATTCAGGATTTCTATACGGAACTGATTGAAATATCTTTGGAAGGTGCAAAGAAATTGGTTGTATAATTATACAGGGATTACTACGCTAAAAAATCAGAAAGATTTTTTGAAAGTATGTGGCTATATTTGAATTATAAATCTATCTGATTTTTTACTATCTCGCTATTATTTTTCACGCACTTTATACCCACCTAACTCGCACCTTCTCCGCACCTTCTCCGCACGGGATGAAAGAAAGCTGCGCTTAAATTTCGTCTTAGGTATATGTAAGATATTATGGTGATAGAAAGCAGAATATTCCCTGGTTGTTTAAATGCCATTTTTAAGATTTCAGATCCGGATTTTTAAGATGCTTTCAGAATTAAATAGAGTAACGGCTGATCATTTCAGCGGTTACTTTTGCACTTCGCCCGGTTTTGGTGTCAATCAGCACATAATCAAACCATCCATCACAACAGATTTTAGTCGTTTTTTTATTGGTAATCTTAAATTCAACTTTACATCCTCGTTCTGAAAGTACGGTTATTCCAGTCTCTACAATAAAGGTATCGCCAAGTGCAAGTGGCCGTTTATAATCCACATAGGCCGTTTTCACTACCCACCCAAGGCCCTGGGATAGGAATTCTTCCATGGACATGTGGTAAAATTCCTGCATCTGTTCATAACGAGCGGCTAGTACATAGTCGAAATAAGTGCTGTTATGCACATGTTGAAACATGTCGATATCGTCGGGACGAACTTTAAATTCGGTTTGGAATTTACTGTATGTAGGATTTGTTTCCATAGCTGGTTGAAGCAAAAGTGTAGTATTATTTTTGGATTTCAAATTATAACTGGATCCGTCTTTTATAATAACGAATTAACTATTGCTTATTCAATGATTTAAATCTACCTTTGCACCTCAATTAACAAAAAGTGTAACGCTTTAATATTATTCAGGTAATGTATTTAAGTAAAGAAAACAAGGCAGAGATTTTTGCCACACATGGAAAGTCAGCAACTGACACTGGTTCAACAGAAGGTCAGGTTGCATTATTTACTACTCGTATTGCTCATTTAACCGGGCATTTGAAGAAGAACAGAAAAGATTTCTCGACTCAGTTAGCGCTTCAAAAACTTGTAGGCAAGCGTCGTGGTCTATTGGCTTACTTATTTAAGAAAGACATTAACCGTTACCGTGCTATCATTAAAGCCTTGGCATTAAGAGATATAATTAAATAATCTGCACCAAAAATTAAAAAGCCATTCGCTAACGTGAATGGCTTTTTTTGTTTTATTTTTGCACTAAAATAAAGTAAAAAACATCAAGATGTACTTCAAAGAGGAAAGGTACATTGTAATGGCTACAAAATGAGTTACAATCTAATCAAAAAATCATTCGATTTAGGCGATGGTCGCATAATCGAAATTGAAACTGGCAAACTTGCCAAACAAGCCGACGGTTCTGTAGTAGTTAAAATGGGTAATACCATGCTATTAGCTACTGTAGTGTCTTCTAAAACGGCTAAAGAAGGAGTTGATTTCCTTCCTTTATCTGTTGATTATCAAGAAAAATACGCAGCAACCGGGCGTATTCCAGGTGGTTTCTTACGTCGTGAGGCCCGTCTGTCTGATTATGAAGTTTTAATTTCCCGTCTTGTTGATCGTGCATTACGCCCGATGTTTCCTGAAGATTATCATGCTGATACACAGGTGATGATTTCATTGATCTCTGGTGATAAGAATATTATGCCGGATTGCCTTGCAGGTCTTGCTGCTTCGGCTGCTCTTTGTGTTTCTGATATCCCCTTTAACGGTCCGATTTCTGAAGTGCGTGTTGCAAAGATTGATGGTAAGTTGGTGATTAACCCTTACCTGAGTGATCTTGCTAAAGCATCTTTGGAATTTATCGTTGCTGGTAATGAAAATGATATCACGATGGTAGAAGGTGAGTCTAATGAAATTTCTGAAGAAGAAATGATTGAGGCTATCGAATTTGCTCATCAGGCTATTAAAGTGCAGGTGTTGGTTCAAAAAGAATTGAGCATTGCAGTTGGTAAAACTGAAAAAAGAGTATACTCCCACGAAAACAGTAACCTTGAATTAAGGGCACAGGTTTTTGCTGCTACTTACGATAAGGTCTATGCTGTTGCTAAATCTGGCGTTTCTAAACATGAGCGTTCTGATAGCTTCTCCGAAATTCAAGATGCCTTTATCGTTAGTTTAGGTACTGAAGTGGATGATGTCACCAAGTCTCTTGCTAAGAAATACTTCCATGATGTACAGTATGATGCTGTACGTAATTTAGTATTAGACGAAGGAATTCGTTTGGATGGTCGTAATGTAACTACTGTTCGCCCTATATGGAGTGAAGTTGGTTACCTTCCTGCTGCGCATGGATCTGCTGTTTTCACCCGTGGTGAAACTCAATCTTTGACTTCAGTTACTTTAGGTACTAAAATGGATGAGCAGATCATTGATGGTGCTTTCTTTAATGGCTACCAGAAATTCATCCTTCATTATAACTTCCCCGGATTTTCTACTGGTGAGGTAAAACCTAACCGTGGTGTTGGTCGTCGTGAAATTGGTCATGGTAACCTGGCTCAACGTTCATTGAAAAAGGTGATGCCTCCTGATGAGGAGAATCCTTATACCATCCGTGTGGTTTCTGATATTCTGGAATCTAACGGTTCTTCATCTATGGCTACCGTTTGTGCAGCTACGCTTGCGCTAATGGATGCTGGTGTGAAACTTAAATCGCCTGTTTCAGGGATTGCAATGGGTTTAATCACAGATGAGAAGACTGGTAAATATGCCATCCTTTCTGATATCCTGGGTGATGAAGATCATTTAGGTGATATGGATTTCAAGGTTACGGGTACTGCTAATGGTATCGTGGCTTGTCAGATGGACTTAAAAATCAATGGTTTGAAATGGGAAGTGTTACGTGCAGCTTTAGCGCAGTCTAAAGAAGGCCGTCTTCATATCCTGAACGAGATCAAGAAAACGCTTGCTGAACCAAATCCCGAAATCAAACCTCATGCTCCTCGTATTGAAGTAGTGAAGATTGATAAGGAATTTATCGGTGCGATCATTGGCCCCGGAGGAAAGATCATTCAGGAAATGCAACGTGAAACTGGTACTACCATTACGATTGAAGAAAAAGACAATCAAGGAGTGATCAGCATTTTCGGTCCTGATAAAGAAACTATCGAACTGGCACTTAAACGTGTTCGTAATATAGTAGCAAGACCTGAGGTTGGCGAAATCTACGAAGGTAAAGTGAAATCAATTATGCCTTTTGGTGCATTTGTTGAAATCATGCCGGGTAAAGATGGCTTGCTTCATATTTCTGAAATTGACTGGAAACGTTACGAGTCTATGGACGGTATCTTCCAGGTTGGTGATGAAGTTCGTGTTAAACTACTTGAAGTGGATAAACAAGGTAAATTTAAGCTTTCAAGAAAGGCTTTGCTTCCTCGTCCTCCACGTGATGAGAAGAAGCCTGAAGCTTCTGCAAACCCACAATAATAAGAGAAGCCGCTGCAAAGCGGCTTTTTTTATTCCTTTATTTATTGGGAACCAAAAATTGAAGAACTCCAGGGAGTAGTTCAATCTTAATGATCGTATCTTCTTTCAGCATAATTAGCTGGTCGTCCACATGGAGCATATGTCCAGCCCAACGCATAACGACACTTTTGGCCTTAATCGTGGGAAAGGATAATTTGCCCTCTGTTCCATTAAGTTTATGCTTAATATATTCATCTAAGTCATTTTTCTGACTCTCTGCAATCAACACTACTTCTAAAAAACCGTCTCCAGGATCGGCATCAGGAGCTAAGACTAAATTAGGACCTATTGAAGTCATATTTAGCACTTCAACAAGTAAATATTTTCCGGAATGGGAGTCTCCATCAATTACAATATGGCAATATTTGGCTTCGTATGTGGAAGTAATTTTTTGCAACTTACGTAAGGCATATTTTAGATTTTTCTCCGGTGTGTCTACCAATACCTCTTCAACGTTTATCATTTCTTTGATTAACCGTGGGAAAACCCCGAAACCAAGTCCTTCAATAAAGAAATTTGCTGCGGCAAAATTATAGATCTTGCCTATATCGATCTTTTTAATTTCCCAATTTATCCATGATTTGATTATTTCATGATGAGAAGCCGTTATGCCTAGGGTTTTAGATATATTGTTGGCCGTACCAATTGGCAGGAGTGCTATTGGATAGTTTTTATCTAATAATCTACGTTCCATAAGCTTTTTTACGACTTTACGAATGGTGCCGTCGCCGCCTGCCACAATAATAAAATCCACTTCATCTTCAATTATCCGAAGAAAATATCTTTCTTTTGAAGAATGGTAGATGGTGTTAAATCCTTTCGATTTAATCTGTTGAATCAGTTCTTCCCGGGTATGATTTTCATCACCTGCGCCTGGATTATGTAACAGTTTAGCTAATTTCATGCCTGATTTGTCGTGTAAAATACTCCTTTTCAAACATCATTCCTGTTTTTTGGTTGGCATTAGTAAGGAATAAATTTTACATCATGAGAATATTAATCACGAATGACGATGGGATTTATAGTCCCGGCATTGCCGCTTTAGCTCGCATTGCCTTAAAATTTGGAGAAGTAAGGGTGGTAGCGCCCGATGTGGAACAGTCCTCTATGGGACATGCAGTTACTCATTCCAGACCACTTAGTTATAAAAGATCACCTATTGCTTTCGAAGGAATTGAGGCTTATCGGGTAAATGGAACACCTGCTGATTGTGTAGCACTGGGCAGACATCTATGGTCGAAGACTGATGTGGTGCTTTCAGGAATTAACATGGGTCCAAATTTAGGAAATGGGATGTGGCATTCGGGAACATTGGCTGCTGCAAAACAAGCTGTACTGTTTGGAATTAAGGGGATTGCACTGAGTACCCCGGTAGGAAAAACGGAACCGGACTTCAAAAATTTAGAACCTTTTATTGAAAAGACGTTGGAGATTTTGCTGGAGAATCCTAAACTTGCTTTATATAATGTTAATTTCCCGGAGAATCCCCGTGGAATGCGGTATACCCGACAGTCCGTTCGTTTATATGATGGAACAATCATTCCTGGTACCGATCCCTTAGGAAGAAAACATTACTGGTTTACAGTTTCACCTTTAGGGCCTGCAGAAGAAGGTACTGACCGTTGGGCTGTGGAGAACGATTATATATCCATTACTCCCTTGCGTTTAGACTTAACTAATGAGGTAGAACTTGCTAAAGCCATTGAAAGTCATAATTTACCAGTGTAAACATCTGTTTTTAGTACAGTATTTACCACTAATACAATGATGTGACTTAACAAAAGGACAGTTAATTGTATAATTTTATTGGTTTAGGTTAACTATTTAGTATACATTATTATACTAATTTTTTATTTTTTTGTCATCAAGGAGTAGGATTAATTTTAAAAATCATGGTAATGGTATACATCTTGGTAGTTATAAGATATGATGAATAAAAAAATTTTAGCTGTGGATGATAATTTAGCGATCCTGGATGTTCTGGAAGAGCTTTTATCGTGGGAGGGATATGATGTGATAAAACTTGCCGATGGCCATCATATATTTGAGATAATTGAGGTTGTACATCCTGATCTAATACTTCTGGATGTCATGTTGGACACTTTAGATGGAAGAGAAATCTGCATGAAAATTAAGCAAAACAAGTCCATTCAGCATATTCCAATAATTATGATATCTGCTACACATGACTTAAAGTCTTTTTTGAATAATCCAGGAGCTCCGGATGACTTCGTAGAGAAGCCATTTGACCTCGATCACCTCTTGATGAAAATAAGTCATCAATTGGCCGCATAAGATCAACAAGCAGTATAATATTCTTCTTTCTCATTTGTATGAAGTCTGATAATACCTGACAATATAAGATTGACTAATAGGCGTTGAGTTCTGCGTCTAGGAAGGTTTAGTAATTTACTTGAATCTTTTGCAGAAATTCTTTGGTTAACATCAAGGTATTTCAATAAAAGACTTTCTTTTTCTGAGTATTCAATCAATACTCCAGCATCATTAGCACCGGCCTTTAACACATCTACAACTATTTTGCTGGCTAATTGGCTTCTGTCTTTGACACGGACATATACCCACCATTTGTGATCGTCTCCTAAAGCATAATGGGGTTTAACATCGCTTTCTTTTATTTCCGTTACAAGCACAATCTTATTATCGATATAGACTTCCTCAAAATAAAGATCAATCAGTGGTCGGCAATAAAAAGTGGCTGCACGGTTTAACATGTATTTTTCTTCTTCTTCGGCGCTGACACCTTTGATGGTTCCATTGTCGGCTACGCCAATTAAGAGTTTTCCACCTTTGTTATTGGCAAAAGCAACCAGGGTACGGGCAATTTTGGAACATGAAGTAATGGTCTTTTTAAAATCAACATGCATTCCTTCGCCCTCAAAGATCATTTGTTTGATGTCATATGGTCTTAATCCGCTCATAGTAGCAATTTTAGTTGTCTGTTGTTTTAATCCAGTTTCCGAATATAAACGAGACTGATAACACGGGCACAAATTTCACCCCTGATATCCTTTATTTCCAATGTACAATATTGTTCTGCCTTGCCTGTTTCATCAAGTTTTTTACTAAGTGTATTAATTTCTTCTTTGGTAATCGTAATGCTAAAATACAGGTTTGACATACCCGGTTTAAGATAAAAGATCTCTGCTGCCTTTTGCCAGACGACAACATTATACCCCTTACGTCTCATGGCCTGATAGTATAACACGGCATAAAAAGGATCGGCAGCGGCATAAATCGTTCCTCCAAATATTGATCTGTTATAATTTAAATTGAATACGCTTTTAAATATTTTAACGTCAACACCAAGGAAATCAGTATCAAAGTGCCTAACCCATATGCGCTGAAATAAAAGTGGTGGATAAAAACGCATAACCCATTTTAGCGTATTTTCTGATATAAGCATTTCAACTAATATCTGAAAACTTTATGAAAAATAAAGCAACTTTGCTTAAAGAAAAAAATCTCCTATCTTGCGTATTATTATCAAACTTAAAAGTATCATAATGAAAAAACCTTTTGTATTAAAAGCATTCTCTTTTGTAGTTTGTGCTTTATTGTTTTCCAGTACATTGATTCAAGCTCAGGAAAAACCTGTAGCTAGTCCGGCTGATAGTGTAAGTGGTAAAGTCGGAAACGCAATGATTGAAATTAAATATGGTAGCCCATCAGTTAAAGGAAGGAAAATATGGGGAGGCCTTGAAGCTTATGGTAAAGTTTGGCGTGCAGGTGCTAATAAAGCCACTACTTTTTCAACAGATAAGGATATCAAAGTAGAAGGAAAATCACTTCCAGCTGGTAGATATTCATTTTTTGCTATTCCGACAGAAGGAAACTGGACTATTATTTTCAACAAAACTGCTGATCAATGGGGTGCATACAAGTACGAGGAAAGTCAGGATGCACTACGAGTTACAGTATCTCCTAAAAAAGCATCCGCTTTGAAGGAAAGATTAACTTATGTAATCAATAAAAAAGGAGTAGTACTACAATGGGAAAATATTGAAGTGCCTATTTCTATTAAATAGAAATATAAATAATTGATTATTAGTTATTTAAAAAGGCTGTTTCAATTATGAAGCAGCCTTTTATATTTTACTTAGAATTTGAAAAAGGTTATTAAGTCAGCTTTATCTTGTAGGAGCCCGATAAACTTTAAGCTATGCTGCAAAAGGGGATTGATTTAAAATACAGTTCAGAGAACCTGATCAATAATTTTGAAACAAATATCAACTATAACCCATTTATAAAGCGGAACTTGGTATCACCATTAACAAGCCAAAATTCATTAGCTGTTTTAATAAGCAAATGACCTATTTTTACTGTTACAACGAATAGTTAATCCTTTCAACAACTATGACTAAAGAAGAAATTTCTGCGCAGTATCAAATTATTCAGGATGAAATATGTGAGGGACTAGAACTACTTGATACTTCAGGTAAATTTCAGGAAGAAATATGGGAACGTGATGGAGGAGGAGGAGGAAGGACCCGTATTATGCAGGAGGGAAAGATTATAGAAAAGGGAGGAGTGAACTTCTCATCTGTGTATGGGAAATTACCGGAAGCGATAAAAACTGCTTTTAAGGTTAGTTCTGTAGATTTTTTCGCCACAGGCATATCGATTGTTATTCATCCAAGTCATCCTTTTGTGCCTATCATTCATATGAATATCAGGTATTTTGAAATGAATGAATCGCTTAGATGGTTTGGAGGTGGAATAGACCTGACTCCACATTATGTGTACGAAGAGGATGCACAATACTTCCATCAAAATATTAAAGCGGTTTGTGACCGGTTTAATAAAACCTTTTATGCTGAATTTAAAACTTGGGCAGATAATTATTTTTTTATTAAACACCGGAATGAAACCAGGGGGATTGGGGGAATATTTTATGATCGGCTCAATCCGGATAAAGCAGGTATTAATTGGCTATCTATATTTGAATTTTCCAAAGCGATAGGCCGTTCTTTTGTTCCTATTTATACAGAAATAGTGAATAGACACCGGGATCAGCTCTATACAGAAAGTCAAAAAAACTGGCAGTATATACGAAGAGGAAGATATGCTGAATTTAATCTGGTTTATGATGCAGGTACTAAATTTGGTCTGGAGACTAACGGAAGGATTGAATCTATACTGATGAGTCTTCCACCTCAGGCAAACTGGATTTATAATGTACAACCGGAAGCGGGGTCAGATGAAGCGCGGACTTTGAGTTTACTAAAAAAAGACATTAACTGGATTATTTAATTTTCAAATAAGGGGGATATAATTCCGTCTTTTTGCTTCAATTCAAGCTTAAAAAGGAGCCAATCGTCTCCATTAGACGTTTATTCTCTAATAATTTCTTATCTTCGCAAGTCGTGTTTAACGACAATATTACATTTCATAAACCGACTATCAAACGATGGCTGAAGATACAGAAAACGAAAACTTAGAACCAACACACGATCGCATTATTCCCATAAACATCGAAGAAGAAATGAGAGCTGCTTACATTGATTACTCAATGTCTGTTATTGTCTCCCGTGCGCTTCCCGATGTAAGAGATGGCTTAAAGCCAGTGCATCGTCGTGTACTTTATGGCATGCTAGATCTTGGCGTGACCAGCGGAAAACCCCATAAAAAATCAGCGCGTATTGTTGGTGATGTATTAGGAAAGTACCATCCACATGGTGATTCCTCGGTATATGGAACCATGGTGCGTATGGCACAGGATTGGAGCCTACGTTATCCACTTGTAGATGGGCAGGGTAACTTTGGATCTATTGATGGAGACAGTCCTGCAGCAATGCGGTATACTGAAGCAAGACTGAAGAAGATTGCTGAAGAAATGCTGGCTGATATTAATAAAGATACCGTTGATTACCAGAACAACTTTGATGATTCGCTGCAAGAGCCTACGGTTCTTCCATCGAAAATACCTAATCTGCTTATAAACGGTGCTTCTGGTATTGCTGTAGGTATGGCTACGAATATGGCTCCTCATAATATCAGAGAAGTTATTGATGCAACTGTTGCTTTTATAGATAACAGGGATATTGAAATATCTGAGCTGATGCAGCATGTTAAAGCACCCGATTTTCCTACTGGTGGGATCATTTATGGTCATGGAGGAGTGAAGGATGCTTACGAAACTGGTAGAGGCCGTGTGGTGATTAGAGCGAAAGCTTCAATTGAAAATTATGGTCACGACCGGGAACGTATCGTTGTAAACGAGATTCCTTATCAGATTAATAAGGCCAATATGATTGAGCGTACTGCTGAATTGGTCAATGAAAAGAAACTGGAAGGTATTTCGGAAATCAGGGATGAGTCTGACCGTGACGGGATGCGTATTGTATACGAAATCAAACGTGATGCTAATTCATCTGTAGTTTTAAATAACCTGTACAAATTCACAGCCTTACAAACTCCATTCAGTATCAACAACATTGCGCTTGTTAACGGGCGTCCGATGATGCTGAACCTGAAAGACCTGATCAAACATTTCGTTGATCACCGTCATGAAGTGGTAATCCGCCGTACTCGCTTTGAACTTTCAGAAGCAGAAAAGCGTGCTCATATTCTAGAAGGTCTATTAATTGCTCTAGATCATATTGAAGAGGTTATTCGTTTAATACGTGCCTCGAATACACCTGAAGAAGCGCGTGTTGGTTTGATGGAAACCTTTGGTTTATCTGATATCCAGGCGAGAGCTATTCTGGATATGACCTTACGTCGTTTGACTGGTCTGGAAAGAGGTAAGATCAAGGATGAATTTGATGAATTGATGAAGACCATTGACTATTTGAAATCTATTCTGAATGATGAAGGTCTGAGAATGCAGATCATCAAGGATGAATTACAAGAGATCAAAGAAAAATATGGTGATGAACGTAAAACTTCAATCATTCATTCTGCAGAAGATATGTCGATGGAAGATTTCATTGATGATGAGGAAGTAGTGATTACCATTTCGCATGAAGGGTACATTAAACGTACTCCTTTGACCGATTACCGCACACAGGGTCGTGGTGGTAAAGGTTCAATAGGCTCTAATTCGAGAGATCAGGATTTCATAGAACAGATTATTATTGCGTCAAACCATAATTACATGTTGTTCTTTACTGAAGCAGGACGTTGTTTCTGGCTTCGGGTTTACGAAATACCTGAAGGTTCACGAACAAGTAAGGGTAGGGCAATTCAGAACATTATTAATATTCCGAAGGAAGAAAACATTAAAGCGTATATCAAGGTTAAAAACCTGAAAGATCAGGATTACCTGGAGAATAACTTTATAATTATGTGTACCGCTAAGGGAACGATTAAAAAGACTTCTTTAATGGCTTATTCCCGTCCACGTTCTAATGGTATTAACGCCATCAATATTAATGAAGGCGATCAGCTTCTTGAAGCAAACTTAACAGACGGTAAGAGTGAAATTGTAATGGCGCTTCGTTCTGGAAGAGCAATCCGCTTCAATGAATCTACTGTTCGTCCGATGGGCCGTACTGCAACTGGTGTCCGCGGTGTGACGCTTGCTCATGATAAGGACGAAGTAATTGGTATGCTGAGCATTAATAATCCGGAAGCTACTGTGTTGGTCGTATCTGAAAAAGGATATGGTAAACGTACTAATCTGGAAGATTACCGTGTGACAAACCGTGGCGGAAAGGGTGTTAAAACGCTTAATGTAACGGAAAAAACAGGAGATCTGATTGCTATAAAAGACGTAACTGATACCGATGATTTGATGATTATTAATAAATCGGGTATTGTAATCAGAATTGCTATAAGTGCTCTGCGTGTTATGGGTCGTGCCACTCAAGGTGTGCGACTGATCTCTTTAAAGGGTGATGACGCCATTGCATCAATTGCAAAAGTGGAACATGAGGAAGAGGCTGAAAAAGCTGAGGTGCTGAATGAACCAATGGAACCTGGTTCTGAAGAGGATCTGGAAGCAGATGCTCTTGATGAAGAAACGGATGAAGAAGTAAAAGACGAGGAATCATCAGATGATGAGGATACGAATTCAGAAGATGATTCGTTAGAAGATTAATGTCAATAATGAAAAGGCAAATAATAATAATGATGGTATTGTGTTGTGCAGGAAGTTCGCTTCCTGCACAAACCCTTACTAAGGAAGCGATGAATAATTTTGCCAAGTATACAGCAAAAACTGACTTTTCTTTTCTTGAAAAAGCAAAGACTTCAGTAGATGGAATTTTTAAAACCAAAAAAGATTCATTTAACTATAAGAATAACCTGATCAAAAGTCTGGTTTATTCCTCTTTGGCCTACGCGGATTCTACACGTAAATTAAAATACGTAAAGGATCCTATAAATGAAACTTTATTCTCACTAAGTCAATTAAGAAGTCCTAAGTTAAATGATGATCATAAACCTGAACTTGACTTTGTCAGGATTCAATTAATAAAAGCATGGTTAGTGATTGCCAATAAGGCTTCAGCAAATGAAAACTATACAGATGCTTATAATGCTTATCAATCTGTAGATTCTGCTGATAATCAGAACTATTTTGTTAAACATAATCTGGCTATTTTAAGTGAAAAGCTCGGATATAATAATAAAGCTATCTATTACTATGAGCAGCTTATAAGAGACAGAAAGCGTTCATTACCTGATTATTACCTAGCTTTATCTAATCTTTATGATTTCAAGAACAGCAACCGTTCATTAGAGGTTGTTGAAGAGGGCAGAAGCTTATTTTCAGGAAATAAGGATCTACTTTTCAAAGAAATCAACATTTATGTAGATAATGGCGCTTATAATATGGTTGAAAATATTATTGGGGATGCTTTAAGACTTGATCCAGAAAATCTGCACTTAAATTATCTGGCTGGTTTTTCTTATGAAACCATTGGTAAAAAAGAAAAAGCAGAGGAGTATTACAAAAAAGTAATATTGTTAGAACCTAATAACTATGAAGGTAATTATGCACTTGGGCTGTTCTATCTAAATTCTTACATCAGACCAAACAACAAAAAAGATTCTTTTCTCAGTCTGGCAAGCAAATACCTAAACTTGGCAGGAGAAATTAATCCTAATTCAGTAAATGTTCTTAGATCTCTTGCTGTTCTATACAATAATACCGGGGATATGGTAGAGCTTGAAAGAGTGAACGAGAAATTAAAACAATTTATTCTTACAAATTGAAATATATGAAAACCAAATCTCTTTTACTGGCAATTGCTGTATCTGGTATCACAGTATCTGCATTCGCACAAAAATCAGCAGTAAATACTGCAAAAACTGATTATGATAGCTATTCTGCATTAAAGTCTGCAAGTCCTGCATTAGCGGGTCCGAAAATCATTACTGCAAAAGAAGCTGTAGATAAAGCAGTACTTCATGAAAAAACCGCTAGTGATCCTACAGCCTGGACTTATAAGGCATTAATTTATGCAGACCTTGCTACAAGTGATACCACTGCTAAATCTGCAACATTAGCAGGAGAGGCCGTATCTGCACTTGCAAAAGCCAAAGAACTTGATAAAGAAGGAAAAAATAAGGATAACATCGCTAAAGTAAATAATTTGCTTTACATCAATCAATTTAACGCAGGAAAGCGTTTTTTAGACAAAAGCAATTTTGAAGGCGCTTATACTGAATTCGCAAAAGGATTGGATTATGCGCCAGGAGATACTTTACTAAACTATGCAGCAGGTATTTCTGCTATGAATGGAAAAGATTATCCGAATGCAATTAAGCGTTTTACTGAATTATTACCTACTAACTATTCTTCTTTGGAAAATGTATATTCTAATTTGTCTGTATTATATGCAGCAGTTAAGGATACCGCATCTGCTATCCGTATTGCCGGAGAGGGTGCTGCAAAGTTTCCTAAGAGTTCTGATTTAGCAACCAGAGAAATTGAATTCAGCTTAATGACTGGGAAACAAAAGGAAGTGATTGAAAAGATCACTGCTCAACAAACTAAAGAACCAACAAATAAGTTGTATCCTTTCTATTTAGGTATTGCTTATAATTCTTTAGAAGACAATGTAAAAGCGGAAGAAGCTTACAAAAAAGCAATAGAACTTGACCCTTCTTATAGTGATGCTTACATTAATATCGGTGGTTTAATTATGAATAATGGTATTGTTATTTTCAACAAGGCTAATAAACTCGCAACAAGTAAACAAACGGAGTATACTTTAACGATGAAAAAAGCACAAGCTGAATTTGATCGTGCTTTACCTTATTTAACTAAAGCTGTTGAATTAAACCCTAAATCAGAATTGGCTTTAAAAAACTTAAAGACTTATTATTCTATTAAAAATAATAAGGTTAAGGTTGACGAAATGGATGCCAAGATTAAAGCACTATAGTAAAACAGACGCATAAAAAAAGCCTGGGATAGTATCGAGGGCACTGAAAAAGTAGACTTAAAATAGTCTTCAAAAAAGAAAAGCGGGTTAACAGGTCATAAACTGTTCACCCGCTTTTCTTTATGTGCCTTATCTTATATTCTCTACTATTTGGGCTTTTGATTTGTATTTGGGGTAAATTAAAGAAAAGTACAAAAAACGCCACGACTTCGCTGTAGGGTTTTTATGTGCCTAATTTTGCTATACAACCAAACGGTGCTCAACTTGTACGAGTCGAGCACCGTTTGGTTATCTGTTTTTTAAAACAAAGTATCATTTAATTTTACCATTTAATAAAATAACCGAGAATTAAAAAATTAATTTACATAACCTGAAAAGTATCAGGAACTTTACATACATTCAATCATTCTTATTCGCAGATATTCATGACCAAATTATATATCGCACTTTTTGCTTGCTTAACACTATACCTTGCCTGTAAGAAATCAAATAACGAACCTGACTCGGGATTTAAGTGCAAGTTAAACGGCAAAACGTGGAGACCTTATAATGACGATTTCAAATCCCAGGAAGCGGAAATTCATTTATTAAATAACGGACAAGAAATTTTCATACGGGCTTCAAATTCACGGTCTCGTGAAGGAGTTGGAATAGGGGTTTATACTCCGGGAATACTTATAGTCCCCGGCAAATACACTTTAAAAAGCAAAACTCATTTTAGCGGATCTTATTATAGAGACGCAACACACGAGTCTTTTTATACACAAAGTGGCTATGAAGGTGTTTTAGAAATATTAAAAATAGATACCATAAAATCACGCATTAGTGGCACTTTTTATTTTAAGGCTTATGATGAAACTTCCAAATCCATGGTAGATGTTACCAATGGAGAATTTGATCTTGCATTTGTAAGGTATTAACATACCAATATGTTTGTTTTTTAGCAA
>NZ_MDFN01000020.1 GCF_001730525.1 Arcticibacter eurypsychrophilus | reverse complement strand
CCTTTTTTCTTTTACCGGACAACAGTATCTACAAATCTAAGTTATATATTGATTTGTCTTTGAAATTTATTATATAACGAAGCCTTCTTAAAAATAGTTCTATGAGATTAGTATCTTTGTCAATGATTAAGTCAATGACCGGCTATGGTATAGCCTCTGATGATTTTGGTAATACCAAATATACTGTCGAGATCAAATCACTTAACAGTAAATTTCTGGAACTAGCCTTAAAACTTCCTAAAGCATTTTCAGACAAAGAGCTTATTTTACGGAACGATTGCTCCAAGCAAATCGAACGTGGAAAAGTGAACATAGCCGTAACTGTTGAGTATGCGACTAATGAAAAAAAGACCGCAACGATTGATCAGGAACTCTTATATCTTTATTACAATCAACTCAAAACTGCTGCGACAAGTTTAAATGATAACGGCAATAATCTGCTTCAGTTAGCATTAAACTTTCCGGAAGTAATCCGATACGAAGAGGATGTGATCTCTGACCAGGAATGGAAACATTTGCAGGGAACGTTTACTCAGGCAATGGATAACTTTCAGACCTTTAGAAAAGATGAAGGAAATGTCTTACAAAAAGACCTCGAATTACGGATTAAAAATATCCTCCAGGGACTAGCTCTCGTTGAGGAACAAGATCCAAAGCGTATCCCCGCCATTAAAGAGCGTATCGCCCAACTTCTTGAGGAATATGTAGGCAAAGAGAATACAGATAAGAATAGATTTGAACAGGAGTTGATCTTTTATATCGACAAGCTTGATATCACTGAGGAAAAAATACGATTAAAAAGTCATTGCGATTATTTCATGGACGCCTTAAAATCAAATGATGCTAACGGCAAAAAGCTAGGGTTTATCTCCCAGGAGATCGGTCGTGAAGTCAATACAATGGGTTCCAAAGCAAATGATGCTAAGATTCAGCAAATTGTTGTAGGCATGAAAGAGGAGCTTGAAAAAGCTAAAGAGCAACTATTGAACGTACTTTAGCCGCAGTTTTATTTATATAATACTTATCACAATATGTTACAAGGCAAACTTGTTATATTTTCAGCGCCATCAGGAGCGGGTAAAACAACAATTGTTCACCATCTCCTGGAACGTTTCCCCCAGTTATGTTTCTCTATATCTGCTACCACCCGTGAGTCCAGAGGTATAGAAACTCACAAAAAAGATTATTACTTTATTACCAAAGAAGAGTTTTTACACAAGGTAGCCAAGCACGAATTTGCCGAATTTGAGGAAGTTTACTCCGGCACCTTCTACGGAACCCTAAACTCAGAAATAGAAAGTATCTGGGAAAAGGGAAAATGTGTTGTCTTTGATATTGACGTTCAAGGAGGACTACGGTTAAAAAAGAAGTTCGGCGATAGTGCCTTAGCGATATTTGTTCAACCTCCCTCTCTTGAAGTTTTGATAGAGCGTCTAGCTGGTAGAGGCACTGATAGTCCCCAAAAACTTAAAGAACGCATTGCCAAAGCGGATAAAGAGCTTAGGTATGCTCCTTTGTTTGATGTCATTCTTCCCAATAATGATTTGAAGACTGCTTGTGAGGATGCTGAAAAGTTAATTGCAGATTTTATAACCTGTTAAATGAAAATTGGTCTTTTCTTCGGTTCTTTTAACCCGATACATATCGGTCATCTGATCATTGCCAGTTATATGGCCAATTATACAGAGCTCGAAAAAGTATGGATGATGGTATCTCCCCATAACCCATTGAAAGACAAAAATGCACTGATCAATATGTACGATCGTCTGGAGATGGCTAAACTGGCTACGGAAAACTCCGAAAAAATAGCAGTCAGTGATGCTGAGTTTAAATTACCAAAGCCCTCCTACACCATTGATACACTCACTTATTTAACCGAGCGTTACCCTGAACATACTTTTAGTCTCATCATGGGCGCTGATAACCTGGCATCCTTAAAGAAGTGGAAAAACTATGAACTGCTGTTAAGGGATTATAAGATTCTGGTCTATCCACGACCGGGATTTGAACACATGGATATCATGAACCACCCTTCAGTTACAATTACGAACACACCTTTAATGGAGATCTCATCCACTTTTATCCGCAAATCTTTAAAAGAAGGAAAGTCTGTTGAGTTTTTAATTCCCGATGTTGTTTTACGTTTTATTGATTCTAAAAATCTCTACGGCAGCCTTTAAAACTTACGCCAGCCAATTACCTCTTTTAGATAAACATCGATCAACTCCAGATCGACTACATCATGAATATAGCCTATATATAAATCGGGACGTACTATAATAGCCTTACGGGTATTCTCTTTAATCTCAAAAATTTCAAATATGCTCTTATTGCTCTCCGAAGGTGGTAAGTAATAAAAGTTAAGGTTGAATGGATAACTCCTCTTGATCCATTTAGCCAAAAGACCCAAAGACCGGGAATTAAGTTCCCCTATAACAAGCAAAGTAAAGCCCAGCTTAGAACACCAGGTATGAAGATCTGTGGATTCCTTTATCTTTTCATCAAACACAGGAAGAAAGGGTAACCGATCACCTGCCCGAACGTGTGTTGCATTGGAATGATGAACAGATAATTTACTATTCCTATAATTGATGGAAAGTTGAGAAATCTTTTCAAGTACCCATTTCCTGGAAGCAGGATGCCCTATAAACTGCATCAGACGCTCCCTAATAAAGCCATTCAAAGCCGCTTTTATAAAGTAATTATCTGAGGTAAGAAGATTAAAAAACCGGTCTGTTGTCCTTAATAGGCCTTTAGCCACCGGCATGCGCTCCCTTGCATACGTATCAAGAATAGAAGAATTAAATTCTTGATTTAGCACACCCGCCAACTTCCATGCTAAATTAGCAGCATCTTGAAGTCCACTATTCATCCCCTGAGCCCCTAAAGGCGAATGATGATGCGCTGCATCTCCAATAAGAAACGTCCGCCTTGACCGAAACCGTTCTGCCATACAATGATTCACATGATAGGTGCTAAACCAGCTACAGGAATCTACTTGCAAGGGAACACCAAGTATGAATGTTATATAGGGTCGAATGTCCTCAAAGCTGAGGTTCTCACGTGGGTTTAAAGCATTGGGAATTATCCCGATACACCGGATCTGATGATCATTCAATGGAATAATCTCCAGAAACCCTTCTTTTTTAGATAAGATATAAACGAATTCCCAGGATATGTCAGCAGTTAATTTCAGATCTGCAAGAAAGTAGTGATGAAGCTTGCTGCTACCCGAAAGATGAATTCGATTTAAGGCACGGACTTTACTTGAAATCCCGTCTGCAGCGATCAGCCAGTCACAGGTAAGATCCCTTTCCGCACCTTCCTGATTCACAGATAGGGAAACCTGATGATCAGTTTGCCGGGTTTCTAACAAACTGGTATTCCAGTAAACCGGACAAGCATGTGCCGTCAAATCCTCCAAAAGGACTTTTTCCGTCTTACCTTGTTCAAGAACCAGCATAAAAGGGTACAAAGTCTCATCGTTAATGCTCAAGTCCAGTTTCGTATTATCTTCATGGAAGTTAATTCCCCTAACCCGATTGCCCGTTTTTAATAAAGCCCCATCAAGCCCCAAAGCCCGGAAAACCTCTAAAGACCTGGAATGAAGAACCAAGGCTCTTGACTGTCTGGTTAACTCCTTTTTCGCATCAATGATTACCGGCTGAATACCATAACGCAGCAGTTGAGCCGCCATCATCAATCCCGAGGGCCCAGCTCCTACTATTACAACAGTACTGTGCTCAGGCAGGTTGATCATTTAAGTAATAGAAAAATCGCTGGTATTTTATGAAAGTCAACCGTTTTTTTACGCCATTGTTCTACAGGAAGAGAAATTATCTGCTCATTTTCTGCAGTCAGATTAACGGCCACACAGAGTCGTGTTTTAGCAGAACAGGAGCGAAGTACCTCTTCAAGCAACTGATTATTGCGAAATGGAGTTTCAATAAAGATCTGCGTTTGATGCAATCGCTCTGAAACTGCCTCCAGTTCCTTTATACGGTGAGCCCTTTCCCCTTTATCAATTGGAAGATATCCATGAAAGACAAAGTTCTGACCATTAAACCCCGAAGCCATCAGCGCCAGCAAAATCGAACTTGGTCCTACCAATGGAACAACTTTTATGCCCCTGCGATGTGCTTCTGCAACAATATCCGAACCAGGGTCAGCAACAGCGGGACATCCTGCCTCACTCATCAACCCTACATCTTCCCCTGATTCCAGTTCTTTAAAAAAGGCACTGAAATCATTCTTTTCAGCATGCTTACCATAGGGGTAAAGTACTAATTCACTTTGGGGGGTCTTCAGTCCCATTGCCTTTAACCATTTACGTGCAGTTTTTTCATTCTCTACAATGTAGGTTTTAAGACGGTTGATGAGAGGTACCTGTGTTGCAGGGATCACCTGTTCAGCCGATTCATCAGCTAACGGTACTGGTATAAGAAAAAGCACTCCTTTGGACATGCTACAAATTTGAACATTTTTTATTTGTACCTAGGTAAATAGTAAAAGGCCGGAAGATGTCTTCCAGCCTATCAGGATATTTAATATTTTATTTCTCTTTTAAAGTTTCTAAAAGCAGTTGAGCTGCCTCTTCTGACGATGCCGGGTTCTGTCCTGTAATTAAAAGCCCGTCCTTCTTCACATAAACTCCCCAATCTGGTCCTTTACTGTAATGTCCGCCTAACTTTTTCATCTCATCTTCGAGTAGAAAAGGCACTATTTTAGTCAATTGTACCGCCTCTTCCTCTGTATTTGAAAAACCAGTTACCTCTTTCCCTTTAACTAAAGGATCACCATTTGGTGCTTTTACCTTAATCAATGCACCAGGTGCATGACATACTAAAGCAACCGGTTTATTATTTTTATAGAATGCTTCAATCAGAGCAATGGAATCTGCATCATTTGCCAAATCCCATAAAGGACCATGTCCGCCGGGATAGAAAACAGCATCATAATCACCCTCATTCAGCTCAGAAAGAACATGTGTTGCAGCTAATTTACTCTTTAAATCCTGATCCTGATCAAAGCGGATAGTAGCAGGAGTTTGTGCATCAGGAGATGCACTTTTAGGATCAATAGGTGGCTGTCCCCCTTTTGGAGAGGCAATCGTTACCGCTACTCCTGCATCAGACAGAACATAATATGGAGCCGCAAACTCTTCAATCCAGAAACCTGTCTTTTCACCCGTATTGCCAAGGTCACTATGTGACGTTAATACCATTAATACTTTCATATTCTTTCTCCTTTGTTTTTAGTAACTCATTTCAATGATCTGTTCTACATCCGAAGGTTTAAGGTTTTTATGCTCCCCTAAACCCAACCAGCCGCGATCTGTAAATCGCTTTGCAATCTTAGCTGCTGTACCGTCAAAACTATCGGTATAAGCAGAAAGGGTAGTCTTAATTTCCATAGCATGAAAAAATTCCTCAGTCTTCACAATAGCTGCTTCTGCAATTTCTTCTGTCGATCCAGTAGTAATTCCCCAAATGCGCTTACCATATTGAGCCAGCTTTTCCTTTTTAGACTCAAAATTATACCGGTAATGATTTGGTGCTATTATAGCAAGTGTACGGGCATGATCGATACCAAAAAGCGCGGTTAACTCGTGACCCATTGCATGTACAGCCCAATCTGTAGGAACTCCTTTTTGAATTAATCCGTTTAGTGCCATGGTGCAACTCCACATAAAATTAGAAGCCGCATCGTAATCTGAAGGATTTTTAATCACTTCCGGACCAACCTCAATAAGCGTTAACATAATACCTTCAGCAAACCGATCCTGCAAATCAGCATGAGCTGGATAGGTCATATACTGCTCCAGAACATGCGTAAAGGCATCCGTAATCCCATTTACCAACTGACGTTTCGGAATAGATTGCACCACTTCTGGGTCAAGGATAGAGAACTGAGGAAATAACCCCGGACCTCCCATAGCAAACTTCTCCTGTGTTTCCGCACGCGTAATTACAGCACCTGAATTCATTTCCGATGCCGTTGCCGGCAAAGTCAACACGGTACCGAAAGGCATTCCCTTCTCCGTTTTAATACTATTGGTTAAAATATCCCAAGGGTTATCACCTTCATATAAAGCGGCTGATGATAAAAACTTAGTACCATCAATTACAGAACCACCACCTACAGCCAGCAAGTAGGTAATATCCTGCTCCTTGATAATTTGAAGTGCCTCCATTAAAACCGCGTATTCGGGATTAGCTGGAATGCCCCCGAACTCAACAACAGTAAATCCTGTCAACGCCTCTTTCACCTTTTCATAGATCCCATTTTTCTTAATACTTCCTCCCCCATACAACATTAATATTTTAGCGTTCTGAGGTATTTCTTTAGCCAAATTTGATATCTGCCCTTTACCAAAGAGTATCTTAGTTGGATTCTTAAATTCAAAATTTAACATATCTTATTTTTATTAATTCGTACAATCAACAATCATTTTACCTTTATTTTTTCCGTCGAACAAGTCAAGGAAAGCCTGAGGGATATGATCAAACCCTTGTTCAATCGTTTCTGAAGAAATTAGCTTTCCTTCCTTTACCCATGCCGTCAATTGTTTTATTGCCGCTGGAAATTTATCAGCATAATTAGATACAATAAAACCCTGCATCAACGCAGATTTCGATAGCAGGACAGAGGATACACGTAGCCCATTAGATGAATTGTCTCCATTATAAAGAGATATAGCTCCGCAAACCGGGATTCTTGCAAATTTGTTGATGTTTACTAATACGGCATCCGATATTTCAGCACCAACGTTATCAAAGTAAATATCTACTCCATCCGGACAAGCATCTTGAATTGCTTTTTTCAAATCAGGTGTAGTTTTATAATTTATAGCTCCATCAAAATGAAATTCAGACTTAAGCATCTCCACTTTCTCATCTGTTCCTGCTATACCAACTACTTTGCAGCCCAACAGTTTACCTATCTGACCAACTACACTTCCTACTGCTCCAGCTGCTCCTGATACAACTAAAGTTTCACCAGCCTTTGGCTTTCCTATCTCTAAAAGTCCACAATAAGCAGTCAATCCTGTCATTCCTAATATGCCCAGGTAGGCAGTCAAACTAGTTCCATCATCCTCAATTTTGTTCAAACCAACACCTTTGGAAACCTGATATTGTTGCCATTTTAAACTACCCGAAACAATGTCACCTTCTTTAAATGCCGCATTATTGGTTTGTACAACCTTTGCTACAATGCCTGATTCTATGGGCTCATGAAGCTGAAAAGGCGGCACATAGGACTTTGAATCATTCATTCTTCCCCTTAAATAAGGATCTACAGACACGTATAATGTTTTTAAAAGGATTTCGCCTTCCATAGGTTGCGGAATTTCCTCTTGTACAAATTTAAAGTCGTTTAAGCTCACCTTACCAACCGGCCTTTTATCTAATAAAATTATTTTATTCATGATTATAGTTTTATTTCACAGATCTGATCCATGCAAAGATTAATTAAGTTTTCTCTTTCCTTACTTTTTCTAAAAGTGTATTCAATACATCCGACTCTTCATTGTTGAGTTCAATTATGCCCTGATCAATAATTACGCGAGCCTGATCTTTTAACAAAAGTCCTTTTACAGTTAATTTGATATAAACGACCCGTTGATCCTGCACATTCCGCGTTTTTTCTATCAACCCCTTTTCCATGAGTTTGTTCAATAAACGCGATACATTGGGCATCCTGTCAATTAAACGATCCTTAATTAAGTTAACCGTAGCAGTTTGATTTTGCTGTCCATGTAAAATGCTCAACACATTAAACTGCTGAAGAGACAGTCCTGTAGGCTTCAACGCAACCGCTATTTTATTCAAAATCCAGTTAGAAGTGAATATAATATTCGTCGCAACCTTTTGTTGTGGATTGATGAAATGATGGTGTAATTCGTTCTCGATATCCATTGACTCAAAATTACAATCCATGGATTATAATTCCATGGTTTGAATGTAAAATTTAATATTTATATCAAGACTGTAGTAAACATCAGGATTCTTGTTGATGGCTGCAGGAACATCAGGATTCTTGATAATCCTTAAAACCTGGAGAATATTATTAAACTCCAAAGACGTTTGATAATATTAATCCCATAAATGCATTGAAATCATTTATATTTAAACCTTCAAAATCAGCACAAATTTCTATGGATGATTCTTTTTATATACCGGTCAATTATCAGGGAAATGAACTTGAATTCGAGGCCCGTTTAGTTCAAACCGGCTACTTACATAAAATTGAAGTTTTGGTAAATGATCTTCTTATCTCTTTTGAGCCTGATGAAGAGCGCCACTACCGGGCATTGATCAGTCAGGGTCATTTAGAAAAAGATGGAAAAAAAATCGACATTGATCTATTAAAAGCAATTGCGAGTCAACTGGAATCTTTATTGACCTCTTAATACTTTGAACCATGGCCATCATCTTTTCTCTTCTTTTTCTATTGGCAATTGTCGCTTTTTTTATATTCAGAAAAAAAGCGCTAGCTGAAGCTCCTGAATTGCCGACCGCTAATTATAAGGATTTGTTGGCCGAACATGTTGCCTACTTTCAAAAGCTGGATCAAAGCGGACAGGCCTCCTTTGAGACCATGGTTCAAGAGTTTTTAAAAGCCGTACGCATTGAAGGGGTAGGTACTGAAATCACTGATCTGGATCGTACGCTGATTGCTTCGAGTGCCGTAATCCCCATTTTCGGCTTTAAAGAATGGCGTTATAAAAACCTAACGAACGTGATCCTCTATCCCGATACCTTTAATGGCGAGTTTCAGTTTGAAGGCGAAAGTCGCAATATTATGGGCATGGTAGGATCAGGGTATATGAATGGACAAATGCTCTTATCAAGAGAAGCTTTGATTAGAGGATTTTCTAAGTCGTCTGGCAAAGAGAATGCGGCTATTCATGAATTTGTGCACCTGCTGGATAAAGCGGACGGATCGACTGATGGGGTTCCTGAGCAACTGATGACCTATGACTACGCTCTTCCCTGGCTCAAGATGATGCACCAGGAAATGCATCATATAGAAACCGGAAAATCGGATATAAACCCTTATGCCTTAACCAATGAAGCGGAATTTTTAGCTGTAGCAGCAGAGTATTTCTTCGAAAAGCCCGATCGTTTACAAGATAAACATCCGGATTTGTATCAAAGGCTAAGTGAAATGTTTGCTCAAAAGCTAGTTATAGCTACATAGCCACTTAGACTTAAATTCAGAAAACTTAACAATCACGTTGACACACAACTACTTGATAACTTAATTTTATTTTTTATCAACACATAACAAAAAGGTTACAATCCCAAAACATTAGATCTTAGCTAATTACATTTCTTAATGTGCTAATTTTTTAAACATATTCATTTGACTAAATAATAATCTCAAAAATGATTAAGCTTGTATAATGAGTGCTATCCATGCTGCATTTGACCTCCAAGCCACTAAGGACCTACTTCATAATTCCAAGTTTTACTATATCATTTGCGCAGATAATAATGGCAATTACAGCTACGTCAACAATCATTATGCTAACCGTTTCAATTTTATACAATCAGATTTAGTCGGACACCCTTATTACATTACTATGCATCCTGAGGATACTAAAATATGCGAAGAAGTAGGCATGAAATGTTATGTTGAACCTGGAAAGCTTTTTCCGGCTACATTGCGTAAACATGATGGAGAAGGAGGTTATATTGTTACGCAATGGGAATTCACATTAATGATTGAAAGTGGAGAACCTACCGGTGTATTTTGTCTGGGTTATGACATCACCGAATTTACAAATGCAAAGAATCAGGTTTTAACTATAGGAAAAGCGTTAGAAAGTAAAAACGAGATGCTGAATGCTATTGCCTTTGAACAATCCCACATTGTAAGAGCACCTTTGGCTAATATCATGGGACTGGTTAGCATTATGAAAAACATGGATCTAGGCTCTAATCTTAGCTCTATATTATCCATGCTAGAGGAAAGCAGCGACCAATTAGACAATGTAATTAAAGGAATTATCAAAAAAGCAAGCCCATAGACATCTTAATTAAGAAAATATAATCCAGTGTACCATTTAATAAAGCCAGGCAGATTTCAAATGATTACCAAGTCTTTTTTGTAAATTCGAAATATAGCAATCCGCAATTTAGCCAACAATCAGTTCCTTTTTAATATCGAGACAGCTATTGTCTACTTGTTAATTGATCTGCACTTTATCTTCAGCTTCTCCGCACCTTCTCCGCTCTCAAAGAAAACAAATTGAGAATTAAGTGAAAATTATAGCCCTTTTAAGCATAAACATGCCAGTCTATTTCGCAAATTTATAATAGTTGAAAAACGAAAGGTTTTCAATGTCAACTTTAAATGACAAAGAATTTTTTAAGTGTTTTTACTTTTTAAATTATCCATGTTGTAATATCAGAGCACCTGCTTTTTGGTACTCATAAGCATCATTCAGGTATTTCCTTAATATTCAATTCCTTTTAAATCAAATAAATAGATTACAATTGTATCAATATTGTTACATATCTACTAATCAATTAGTTTTACTATTAGTCTATTAGTATTACATTTGTATATCAATAATTAGCGTGATGGTCAAATTAGCAAAAAGAGAAGAACAGATTATGCAGGTTTTTTGGGAAGTCGGAAAAGCATTTATAAGAGACATCATCCCATTGCTGCCCGATCCGAAACCCCATTATAATAGTGTAGCTACGATGGTTAAGATTCTTGAAGAAAAAGGATTTTTAAATCATGAAATCGTCGGCAATATGTTTTGTTACTACCCTATGGTTAGCAAAGAAGATTACCAGAAATTTGCCCTTAAAGATGTAGTAAATCAATATTTCGACAATTCCTATCCGCGGATGCTTGCCTTTTTCGCCAAGGAACAGAATCTTTCAGAAGAAGAATTTTCAGAAATATTAACACTCATTAAAACTAAAAAGCCATGATTGTATACCTGCTGCACGTTGCACTTATAATCGGAATCATACTTATTTTTTATAAAGTGCTGTTACATAACGAAACTTTTTTCAGACTCAACAGATTCATGCTGCTCGCCTGTCTGATGTTTGCTTTTCTGCTACCTCTAATCCATTTGCCGCCGCAGTGGTCATTCCGAAAATCGGCAACGGAAACTACCCTATTTAAGCCGCTTCCTGGCGTAATTACGGTTAATCAGAAGGAATCCGGAGCTCAGGTTACAGTCCAAAATGAGGTTCCGGTAAAGAAAAGCTTTTTTCGCAATGTGTCATTTTCAGATCTGCTGATAGGCTCGTATTGGATTGGAGTTGCTATTTTTTCGATCAACTTTATCATACAGCTCATTACCCTGATTTACAGATCCTATTCCAGACCTGTCATACAGGACGGAAGATTTAGGATAGTGGAGCTTTCGGGTGACCAAGCCCCTTGTTCGTTCGGAAACACCATATTTATCAATCCCGAAAAATATGACTGGGATACTTACAGCCAGATCATCCTACATGAGAAGGTGCATATACAACAAGGCCACAGTTACGATATTATATTTGCTGAGCTGGCATTGGTATTTCAATGGTTCAACCCTTTTGCATGGCTTTACCGAAAGGCAGTGGAAGATAATCTGGAGTTTTTAACAGACAACGAACTGCTCGAACATAAGGAAGTAGATCCTGGCAGTTATCAGTTGAGCCTCGTGAAAGTTTCTTCTCCTCATTTTCCAGTGAGTCTGACTACTAATTACAATCAGTCTATATTAAAAAAACGATTAATCATGATGAACACTAAAAAATCAAGTCTCAATACAACTTGGAAGTATTTATGTATTGTTCCATTATTGATGACATTTGTATGCTTTTTGAATGAGCCGGCTGCTTATGGAGCACAACGTACGCTCAGTACTTCAGGTGTTAAAGGTTTAACTGATGCTCAATCTTTTACAAATGAGGGAGTATGGTTTGCTACAATCAAAAAAAATAAAGTACAGATTCGTTTTGAGAAGGATCAGGAAGAAAATGGAAGCAGTAGCTCCACGTATCTCCTGGATGAGTTTAAAAGCTTGCCAAGAGAAGAGGAAAGAAATTTTGAACTTAGTAGAGAAGCCGGAACGATTATTTTCAATGGAAAATTCAATGGTAATATAGGAATGGGTACCTATAAATTTAACCCGGACAAGGAGTATCTCAGTTATCTGAAAAAAGAAGGTATCGATATAAATGAAGAGCAGGATGCCATAGTATTTTTTACCATCGATATGAAAAAATCGTATATCAGGATGTTGAAAAAGCAAGGATTTCATGAATTCACGAAAGATAACCTGGTCCCACTGGTCGCGTTGAAGGTGGATGAGAAATTTATCACGGATATCAAGTCAAATGGATTTTCAGATGTGAGTCTGGAGGACTTGATACCTTTAAAAGCACTGGGCATAGATGGCGAATATGTTAAGGATATCAAAAAATCGGGCTATAAAGAGTTAACGGTATCGCAACTTATAACATTCAAATCTCAGGGTATTGATGGCAATTTCATAACAAATTCCAGGAAGGCAGACCAAGAAACACGTTCGAAACAAGCTACAGCCCAAAAGAAAGAAAAGGCAGCAACACAAGAGGCCAAAGCCTTGGAATCTGATTCTGAGCTACCTTCAATTGATGATCTGGTTGCGATGAAGGCGATGAATATTGATCCTGCATATATAAAAGGCTTTAAAGATATCGGTTACCTGGTCTCCAATGAGGATCTCATTGGTATGAAAGCGTTAAATGTTACGCCCGAATTTGTAAAGAAGCTACAGGCTGCTGGCTTTAAAAACATTACAAGTGAGGAAGTAATTGCACTTAAGGCGCTTGGCGTAACGCCAGAAGAAATAAAAGAATATAAAACGATTGGCTATCCTAATATCACTGTTGATGAAGTCACTTCTGCAAAAGCAATAGGTGTTACTCCAGATTATATTGCTGCAATGAAGAAAAAAGGACACAATTTACCAAGTGTCGAAAAATATGTGGATTTTAAGGCGTTAGGTATCAAATAATTAACATTTTCTGTATTGACCCTGTATCGATGTACACTCCTTATACACTAATATAGGGAGTTGCAAAGGGAACATCTGTGCCTTGTTTACTGTTAAAATATTTTTCTGAATCGATGTAACCTTATGCTAAAAATGGCAATCTTTACCCTATTGAATCTTATATGAAAATCCTAACACTATTGCTATTTGTTTCGAGTTATGCATTTAGTCAGAATCTGGATAAACCAAAAGAATTTCCAGCTAGCCGAACAGAACGGACACCTAAAATAGATGGAATTCTGGATGATAATTGCTGGGTCGGCCTGCCGATAGCGACTGACTTTGTGGAGGCAAATCCAGTACCAGGACGGATTGAACAAAAAGGCAGAAGAACAGAGATTAAACTGATATATAATGATGATGCTATTTATTTTTATGCAAGGATGCATGAAAGCCCGGATAGTGTAGCACATGAACTGGTCAACCGTGATAATATAGGCACAGCAGACTTTATAAGTGTAATATTCGACTCATTCCTGGATAAAAGAAATGCCAATGGATTCTTTGTAACTGCTGCAGGTGTGCAGTTTGACGCTAAATATTCTCCGGATGGAGGTGAAGATTCTAACTGGAATGCAGTTTGGGAGAGTGCAGTAAAAATAGATAGTATGGGCTGGACCTGTGAGATGAAAATCCCTTATTCTGCTTTACGTTTTTCGAGTAAACCGACACAAAACTGGGGCATCAATATGTCCAGAAAAAGAGCTTTAGCGAATGTACAGACCTTTTGGAACTTTGTAGATCCTAAGGTAAATGGCTTTATTAATCAAGAAGGCACACTAACAGGGTTAAAAGACATTAAACCACCGTTGCGATTATCTTTTTCGCCCTATATATCCAGCTATGTGACCCATTATCCTGCGAATCTACCGGGAGTAAAAAACACGACTTCATCGTTTAACGGTGGTATGGATGTTAAATATGGTATTAACAACAGCTTTACGTTAGACATGACTTTGGTTCCTGATTTTGGACAGGTACAATCAGATAACCGGATTCTTAACCTAACTCCATTTGAGGTTAAGTTTAATGAGAACCGGCAATTCTTTACAGAAGGAACTGAACTGTTTAATAAAGGAGACTTGTTTTATTCCAAACGGATCGGTTCTATTCCTTCGTATTACAATGACTCGGGGATAAAAGACGATGAAAAGGTAATTGAAGATCAAAGAGAAGCGAAAGTATTAAATGCCACAAAGATTTCTGGCCGTACGGCTAAAGGTTTTGGCGTTGGCCTGTTTAATGCGATAACCAATAGTATGCAGACCCTGGTGGAAGATCAGAAAGAAAATAGCAGGGAAGTGGAGACTCAGCCTTTAACGAATTATAATATCCTGGTGTTCGATCAGTCGCTCAAAAACAATAGCTCTGCTACATTTATCAATACCAACGTGTTGAGACGAGGCTCAAATTATGATGCCAATGTGACTGGGTTGCTTTTTAATCTCAACGATAAAAAGAACGTTTATTTTGTGAATGGAGGTGGCAAAATGAGCTATATAAAAGGTACAACCAGCAGTACCGGTTTCAATTATGAATTTAAAGCCGGTAAACAAAGCGGCAATTTTACCTGGCGTTATTTGCAGCAATATGCGGATGATCAATTCGATCCCTCAGACATGGGCTTTTTTACCAATAACAATTTTTTAAATCATGGTTTAAACGTTGCTTATAATATTTACAAACCAGGTAAATGGTATAATCAATGGCAAAACTGGAGTGGTTTGAATTATTCAAGCAGAGTTATTCCGGTAGATTATCAAAGCTTAGATCTATATGCCGGATCTTATGTTCAATTTAAAAACTTTTGGTCGGTAGAAGTAAACTTGAATTATAATGCTGTAAATAATGATTTTTACGAAGCGAGGAATGGACAGATATATAAGACTCCAGAAAACTATGACATAGCTGTTTATGTAAATCCCAATCGCGCCAAAGCTTATAATTTTGGAGGCAATGTGCGTTACAGAGAGCAGAAATTATTGAAAGGAAAAGAATATAATATATTTGTTTATCAGAATCTTAGATGGAATAATAAACTTTCCTTTGGTTTGAATTTTAATTTTAACCCCAATTATAATTATGTAAACTGGGTAACGGCGCAGGGTGATCAGGCTATTTTTTCAAGGTATGACCGGCGGACGGTAGAAAACTCATTTGATTCCAAATACAGTTTCAGCAATAAGATGGGATTAGGTGTAGTAGTGCGCCACTATTGGAGCGACAGGAGGAATAAGGCTTTCTACCTGTTGAATGATGAGGGAGGATTAAATGGCTACCAAGGTGCCGGTTTAACGGACCTGGATAAGAATTATAATGTTTTTAATATGGATTTGATCTATACCTGGCAATTTGCACCCGGAAGTGAGCTTACTTTATCATATAAAGATGCTGCAGAGACAAGCAGCAATTATTACACCCGAAAATACACAAGTAATCTGGATGGTATTCTATCTGCACCTCAGAATAATAGTGTCTCCGTCAAGGTGCTGTATTATATTGATTATTTGAATTTGAAGAGGAAGAAGAAAGGGTTTTGAAAGTTGATATTGAGTTCTAAATCCTAACTGAATTGCATCAGCAAAATCTACAATTACCTCTAGATGATTATCATACGAATCCATTTTGTATGTGAACCTAAAATTCACAACATAATCCAACCTGTCCATTTTTCAACCGTTTGATGTAACACCCTATGTTCGACTAAATTTGTCGGGAACGATTGCACAAATATTTATAATTGAACTAATCTTTCTTCAATTTTATCTACGTAAAATTGTCGTTATAATAAGCCTCTATTCTAAAATATCATTATACGAATCATCATTAACTAAAATAATCCATATTAAACTCGAACTAAATAATTCTATGTCCTAATTTATGCCTACCATTTTTTATTACGGCATTTCAATCAGTAAAATCAAACTTAAGTAAGTTAAAACCAGTAAAACCATTTGTTAAATTATTATTTTATGAGGAAAGCAATACTCTCGCTGTGTATGCTGTTTACAATCGTATTTACAGCTTTTTCACAAACCCACCAAGTTACAGGGAAAGTAACAGACAACAAAGGGGAATCCCTTATTGGAGTCAGTGTCACACTTAAAGGCACAAAACAAGGAGCCAGCACTGATGCAAGCGGTAATTTCAAAATAGCTATACCTGGATCAGGATCTCCAATTTTAGTTTTCAAATATGTAGGATTCAAAAACAAGGAAGTTAGTGTTGGATCACAAAAGCAAATCAGTGTCCGCTTAGATGATGACGTCACTTCACTAGATGAAGTGGTGGTTATTGGATATGGAACTGTAAAAAAGAAGGATTTGACCGGATCTGTGGCATCGGTAAGTGCTGCTGTTATTGCTGCTGCACCAGTATCTTCCGCTTTGGAAGCTATTTCAGGTCGTGTTGCAGGGGTACAAATCTCCACTACAGAAGGATCGCCTGATGCAGAAATGACCGTTCGGGTAAGAGGGGGAGGTTCTATTACTGGCAACAATTCACCATTGTATATAGTGGACGGATTTCCAGTAAGTTCTATTTCAGATATTGCTCCGGCAGATATAGAGTCCATCGACATATTAAAAGATGCCTCATCCACAGCCATCTATGGTTCCAGGGGTGCCAACGGTGTCATTTTGATTACTACCAAAAACAGCAAAACAGGTATAACAAGTGTAAATTACAGTGCATTTACTGGTATAAAGGAGCTGGCTAAGAAATTAGATATTTTATCTCCACTGGATTATGCCACATGGCAATATGAAAGATCGCTTCTTGCTAATAAACCAGAAGATTACACCAAATATTTTGGCAATTACCAGGATATAGATCTATATGCAGGCGTAAAAGGGAATGATTGGCAGGATATCGTTTTTGGTCGTACAGGTACTACTTATAATCAAAACTTGAATATAAGTGGAGGAAGTGAAAAGACAAAATTTAGTCTAAGTCATAGTTTTGTTAAGGACAAAGCGATAATGATCTTATCTAATTTTGAAAGACAGAATCTTAATTTTAAACTAAATCATAAATTATATGATAAGCTGACATTGGATTTTGGAGCGCGTTATGCAGATACCAAAACAAAGGGAGGTGGTGCCAATGAACAAAATGAAGTTTCATCATCAGATTCTCGTTTAAAAAATGCCATGCTTTATCCGTCCATCCCCGTCGTTGGATTAACGACTAATACGGAGACTGACGATTCGTTTAATTTATACAATCCGGTAGTGGCTGTTTCAGATAATGATCAGTTTGTTCACCGGAAAACATATAACTTAAATGGTGCCTTAAACTATGATATAGTGAATAACATGAGGCTTCGTACTGAAATTGGGTATGATGGTTTTAGAAATGATCAAGACCGCTTTTATGGTACTACTACTTATTATGTAAGAAATGTTCCTGCGGCTGACTACCAAAATATGCCAGCTATTATATTTTCTAATACAAATAGAACCAGTTTTAGAAATACCAATACATTAACTTATGATTTTAAGAACTTTTTGAATAAAGACCATTCACTGAATGCTTTGTTAGGTGAGGAATACATTAAAACTGAGGAGGGAATTTTGACCACTGCTGTTCATGGATTTCCTACCACATTCACTTTTCAAAACGCCAGAACCTTATCTACGCAAGGACAGGCAAGTTCAATTGATAATAACTTTTCAGCTGATGATGTATTGTTTTCGTTTTTTGGAAGGTTAAACTACAACTATCAAAGTAAATACCTGTTAACCGCAACCTTTAGGGCAGATGGTTCATCTAAATTTTCAACAAATAATCAGTGGGGATATTTTCCATCTGTATCAGCAGCATGGCGCTTATCTCAGGAAAGTTTCCTTGAAGGTTCAAGATCATGGTTAACCGATTTAAAACTTAGAGCAAGTTATGGAGAAGCAGGAAATAATGGAATCCCTTCAGGCCAAATGGTTCAATCTTTTGCAAATTCAACCACTGCCTGGGTAAATGGAACAAATAATTATTGGGCTCCTTCTAAGACAATGGCTAACCCTGATTTAAAATGGGAAACCACTGTAACTCAAAATTTAGGTCTTGATTTCTCCTTGCTGAACTCAAGGATTAATGGTACTGTTGATGCTTATTTAAACCGGACTAAAGACTTACTTATTCAATATCCTGTTGCAGGAACTGGCTATGATTACCAATACCGTAATTTAGGAGAGACAGAGAATAAAGGTTTGGAATTTTCATTAAACTGGAATGCAGTAAGAAAAACTAATTTCGATTTAACCATAAACGGAAACATCGCCTTTAACAGAAATAAAGTTATTTCTTTAGGCGGTCTTGATGTTAAAGGGAATTCAGGATGGGCATCTTCAGAAATTGGCGCTGATTATCTAGTTCAAGAAGGTGCTTCAATAGGGAGGATATACGGCTACCAAAGTGACGGGAGATATGAGGTGTCTGATTTTTCAGGATATGATGCCACAAAAGGTACCTGGGCTTTAATCACTGGTATAGCAGATGCTAGTTCTGTAATAGGAACCCTTCGTCCTGGATCAATGAAATTAAGAGATCTGGATGGAGATGGAAAGGTTACCACCATTGATAATACCGTGATAGGCAATGCAAACCCATTAAACAGTGGAGGATTTTCAATCAATTCGAGGGTTTTCAATTTTGATTTAGGTGCCTATTTTACATGGAGTTATGGAAACGATGTGTACAACGCCAATAAAATTGAATATACCTCTAGTAGCAAGTATAATTCAAGAAACATGATTTCAATCATGGAAAGTGGAAGTCGCTGGACAAACTTACGTGCAGATGGAACAATAAGTAATGATGGTGCCGAATTGGAAGCAATGAACAGCACTACTTCCCTGTGGTCTCCATATATGAAAAATTATGTTTTGAGTGACTGGGCAGTCGAAGACGCTTCATTTTTAAGATTAGGAACAGTAACGTTAGGTTATTCCCTTCCAAAAGCAATCGCAGCTAAACTAAAAATGAAATCATTAAGGATATACGCCTCTGGATATAATCTTTTCTTATGGACTAATTACACAGGGTTTGATCCAGAAGTATCTACCAGACGTAAGACAACTTTAACACCAGGTGTTGATTATTCAGCCTATCCGAAAAGTAAATCTTATGTATTAGGTCTAAATGTTAATTTCTAGAAGGTCTATTAAATTAAAGAAAATGAAAAAACTTGTCAATATACTATTACTAATTACAGGGCTTACTTTTATAAGCAGCTGTAAAGATATTCTGGATTCTCCTGTTCAATCCTCTCTGGATGAATCGGTTATTTTTTCAACGCCTGGTTTAGCTCAAGGAGCAATAGCTGGAATTATACAATCATTTGGAGAAACAAACTCTTACCGTGGGAGATATTTAGTTTTTTACGGTATAAATACAGATACGGAAGTATATAATAGCTTAAAAACGCCGGATGATGATAAGGCTCGGCTTTCTAACTACAATACAAATGTAAATAATAGCCAAATGAATACAGACAATAATGCCTGGGCTAAATTTTACGAAGGAATAGAAAGAGCAAATTTAGCGATAAGAGGTTTAAGGACATATGGAAATGTTCAAAATAACCCAGAGCTAGCACAAATATTAGGCGAGGTTCTAACATTAAGAGCGGTAATATATAATGATTTAATTAAGGGATGGGGAGATGTACCTGCCCGCTTCCAACCTATTACTTCTGACTCTACTTATTTACCCAGAAATGATCGGGATGTTATCTACAAGCAGTTACTGTCAGATTTAGATGAAGCTGCAACTTTATTACCATGGCCTAATGCTTCTTCAGCTACCACTTCTGTTGAACACGTAAATAAGGCATTTGCGAAAGGCTTAAGAGCTCGTTTGGCTTTAGCTGCCGGAGGTTATGCACAGCGTTTAGATGGTACTGTTCGTTTGAGTACAGATCCTGATCTCTCTCCTGCTAAAATGTATGCCATAGCGAAAACAGAATGTTTGGATATTATTAATAGCGGAACATTGAAATTACTTGGGTTCGAAGAAGTTTTTAAAACATTAAATGCGGAAACGGGTATTGCAGGCAAAGAATCAATGTGGGAAATTCCTTTTAGTGAAGGTAGAGGAAGGGTTATTTTTGATCTAGGTGTTAAGCATACTACAGTAGATAAGTACACTGGACAAAATAAAGGGGGTACAAATGGACCAAACCCCATTATGCTTTATGAATACGAAACAGGTGACGTTAGAAGAGACGTAACGGTAGTCCCTTATGAGTGGACAAGCGGAATACAGGTTCCATCCGCTTTAGGCCGTCTGTACTTTGGCAAGTATCGATATGAATGGATGAAAAGGATAGTAACATCTACCAATGATGATGGGTTGAACTGGATGTATATGCGATATGCAGATGTAATTTTAATGGCAGCTGAGGCTATCAATGAAATTGATGGACCAGCTGTAGCAGCACCTTATTTGCGTATGATTCGTGAAAGAGCTTTTCCTAATAGTACAAAATTTCCGAACAATTTGGCAAAAGTTGATCCGTTTATGACTGAAGTAACGGCATCAAAAAGTACTTTTTTCAATGCTATTGTAAATGAACGCGCTTTAGAATTTACCGGAGAAATGCTAAGAAAAGCAGATCTAATCCGTTGGAATTTACTAAATACAAAACTAGCAGAGGCGAAGGTTAAATTACAACAACTGGAAAACAGACAAGGTAAATATGCTACCCTTCCAACTAAAATTTATTACAAAACTTTAGATGATAAAGAAACCGTAGAAATTTATGGGTTGAATTTTGGTGAAACAGATGCACTAGGTGCTACACTAGGATATACTGCGAATAAAACTTGGACTATGTCTGCTACCGCAGATAAAGTTACTTTTTGGGATGCACTTTATACAAAGGATCCAAACAGCCAACAAGTTTGGCCAATATGGCAGGTCTTTTTAGACTCTTCAAATGGAATGTTAAATAATAGTAATTTGAACTTATAATTCATAACCTTATGAATACGAAAAGAATAATAATGTCTATTTGCTTTTTGACCAGCTTAATGAGCTTCTCAAGTTGCAAGGATGATATACTCTCCGAAATAACTACTTTAGAGGTAGCAAGGGCTTTTTCACCAACAGGATTAGCTGCAGTAGTAGTAAACAAAACCGGTGTAAAGTTAACATGGCTAGCTGTAAATAATCCAGATTCTTATACCATAGAAATCTATGAAACTGCAGATTTTTCCGGTTCGCCGGTAAAAACAGTTAGCAACATACCTTTTAAACAAGTTCCCTACACGGTTACCGGATTTGCTGGACAAACGACTTATTTTGCGCGGGTCAAAGCAGTTGGAGCAGGTGTTGATGATTCCAAATGGGTTACAGCGACTTTCAATACAGATCCTGAACAGATTTTTCAAACAGTTAGCACAGCCACATTACTGGCAAAAGAGGTTACATTAAGCTGGCCGGCAGGTGAAATAGCATCTTCAATCGTACTTACACCAGGCAATATAACCCATACTGTTACTAGTGCTGAAATTGCTGCGGGTCAAGCTACCCTAACAGGATTAGCAGCCGAAACAGACTATGTCGCTACATTGTTGAAAGGCACAAAAACACGTGGTACCGCTACTTTTACAACTTTATTAGATTTGGGAAAAGCTACTGCGGTAAATCCTGGTGATAACCTTTCGGCTTTACTTTTAAATGCTACAGAGGGACAAGTTTTTGCTTTATTTCCAGGCTCTTATACTGTCAACGCTGATGTTATCATATCTAAATCTATTTCAATAAAGGGAGTTAAACCCTATGACAAACCTATTATTAATGGAATGGTTTTAAGATTGAAATCGAATGCTGGTTTGGAATTAAAAGATTTAATTCTTGATGGCACAGGATCCGTTGCTAACTACACTATTTTATATGACGCAGTTTCAGGCTCATCTGCGTTTGCTCCTTTAATTGTTCAAAAATGTGAGGTTAAGAATTATGCTAAGGGCATTATGTCCGTTGGCCTGGCAACGTTAATAGAATCAGTAACCTATAGTAAAAATCTCATTCATGATTTCGAATGTAATGGTGCAGATTTTATTGATTTTAGAAATGGAATAGCAAAGACATTCCTTTTTGAAAATAATACGGTTTACAACTGTGCTTCGAGCACGACTACTGGAGCCAGAGATTTATTTCGTATGGACGCAGGTGGCTCAACAAATTTCAGTACGATTACCAGTATGATCACTATTAAAACAAATACTTTTAATAATGCCTCAAATTTGGCTGCTAAAAGATTTTTGTACATCCGTTTGGTCAGAAACAGTATTGATTTTTCGAAAAACATTGTAGCAAATACGGCTGGTTTCTTTGCTGTAACTGCATCAATTATTACTACTTCAGCAAGCAACAATTATTTCAATGCTCCTCTTTTCACAGCTACCCCTGCGTCTGGTACTAAAAATGACACAGGTACTTCTACAAGTCTGGATCCTGGATTTACTGGTGCTGCCACTGGAAATTTCACCATCTCTAATGGAACGTTGAAATCAAACGGCATTGGAGACCCGAGATGGAGATAAAAGTTTAAAATTGCTTTGAATGCATAAGGTTGCTTCTTTTTAAAAAGGAGCAACCTTTTTTTAAGGCGTATTATATAAGTTAGCAAGAAAGATCAGAAGCTTGTTAACAACAAGCTATTATTCAATACTATCGAAATGAACTGAACTATAAACTTCCGGGTTAATAATCTGCGGCATAGGAAGATTATGAAGAGCGGCAATAATATTCTCAGCAGCCATTATCGCCATTTTATCCCTTGTTTCTACTGTTGCTGAGCCTAAGTGAGGTAAGACACAGACACTCGGCATGAAGAGCAAAGGATTATTTCGATCCATTGGCTCTGGTTGTGTCACGTCTAAACCGGCACCCCAAATTACCTTATTATGCAGTGCTTCAATTAAATCCGCTTCATTATGGATACCACCTCTTGCCGTATTAATAAAGATGGAAGATGGTTTCATACGATTAAATACCGACCTATCAAATAGCCCCTTCGTTTGATCTGAAAGATTCGTATGAACGGATAACACATCGCTTTCCGCTAAAAGGTTGTCAAAGGAAACATATTTTGCTTCCAGTTCATTTTCAGCCCTCGGATTGGGTTTGCGGTTATGATAAATAATATTCATATTGTAAGCGGCCTTGCATTTTGCAGCTAGTTTCAAGCCGATCCTCCCCATTCCAAAAATCCCTAGTGTTTTCCCGTAAAGTTCCACTCCTAGATTGGCCGTTGGCTCAAAGAAGTTCCAATCTCCTTTAACGATTCTTTAATTCATGTAAAAAGCTTTTCTGGAAACAGCCAACATAAGCAGAAAAGCAATATCAGATGTGGCTTCGCTCAATACATTTGGAGTATTACTAATTGGAATATTATATTTAGTAGCAGCTGGAATATCAACATTATCATAACCGACACTCATCAGCGCAATGCCTTTAAGATGGCTACAGTGTTTTAAGAAATCAGCATCGATCTTAATTGGCCCAATGCTTAGTAAAAAGTCCTGATCCTGACATAAGTCAATCAATTCCTGTTGGCTAAGTTCGCGCTTTTCGGAGTGCTGTTTTACAATACATCCAGCCGCTGCCAATTTATTTAACCCCTTCAGTGGAAGGACTCTTGTTGCAAAAACTTTCATTTTTAAATTCATATATCAGTGATATCTATACTGACCGCACCATTTTGCTTGTTTAACAGTAATTCGGCTAATTTAGTTATAACCTAGGTTCTATTTTATTAGGATTTATTGAAGTTCAAGAATGAAGTATCAAATGTGATGGCTGATTTTTTGGGGAAGGAGGCTGTATTGATTAAATAAACCCTAAATTGTCACCTTACGGAGATGCTGTTATCACAGGGAATTAACCAAAGATTGATCAACGTACAGGCTACTAAATACACGAAAATGAGGTTAATGCTCTCTTTGATAGTTTTTTTTTATTCCGTATCACTGTTCGGGCAACCTGAAAAAGCGAGGTACTTTTCATTGCATGAAGGGCTATCTAGCCAGCGGGTACTTGATGTTGCTCACGATAAAAATGGTTTTGTCTGGATTGCGACAGAATTAGGATTGAACCGATTTGCGAGCAATTCATTTAAGCAATATTATAAATCTGAAAATGCGGATGCGCTTTCCGTTAATAGTAATGAAATCAATACACTTTATTACGACAATGATCAGCTTTACATTGGCACCCGTGCGAATGGCTTAAATGTTCTTGACATGAAAACGAACAGGTTTTCATACTATCTTCACGACCCCAATGACAGGCAGTCTATTGCAACAAATGATATTACAGATATTATCAAAGGTAAAAGTGGCAAGTTATGGTTGGCAACTTATCATCAGGGCGTACAGCGCTTTGACCCGATAAAGAAACAATTTGAGCATTTCAACAGAGACAATACCCCCTCTTTGCCTGAAAACAGTATCTGGACGCTAGCAGAAGACGAACATGGACTTCTTTATATAGGGCACGTCAGTAAGGGGATTTCAATTTTCAATACCAATGATCGAAATGTTGAGCTACTTGATGTTCAAAGTACGAAAGGCATGTTACCTGATAATGAAGTGAAAGCCTTGTTTTGCGATAGCAAAAACAATATATGGATTGGGACGCGAAGAGGATTGGCGGTTTACAATCCGCTTAAAAGAACTATGCAACGCATTAGCCTAGCAAGTAAAGCTAAAAATGCAGTTGAACCCTTTGTATATGCTATAAAGGAAATCGAGGGTGATATCTGGATAGGAACTGAATCTTCGCAGCTATTCATCCTGAAGCCAGATTATAGCACTGACAGGGATATCAAGCAAATCCGCACAATAATTCCCTTTAATCTGAACAGAGGCAATAACTCCTCAGTTCAAAACATAGACCTAGACAACTTTGGCAATGTTTGGTTGGGTATTTATGGCGGAGGAATAGCTTTTTTGGGCCATTTAAAACCCTTTTTCTCTGTTTTCCCGACACCCGAAAAAATGCCAGGTTTAGATAAACTGGCTACGGTGACAGGAATATTGCATGACAATAAACTTAGGGGAATATTTTAACTTGTAATAGGCCATTTGATTCTTTTATGAATAACTTGATTTATCCATGAACCGAACGTACAATTAAATACTATCAAGCTACGCAATAAGTTACCAACCTTATGTAATGCCTAGAATACCTTTAACTTATCTAAAAACTGAGTAACATATATTTCCCCGGTCAAAGTGAGTCTATACCGTTTCCGCTTAACAATTAAGGATTTGATATTACTATTTTCTAAAGAAACTTCATTAGTTATTAATCCATTTATTAATAAAATTTGAATTGCATCCCTTGCATCATAGTAATTTACCTTTAAAGTTTTCATGAAACCATTGAGAAAAAGCTGTTTATTGTCATGAAGGCACAGGAGCGCATACAAGCTAAGCTTACTAAATCTACAGCCTATTTGTACCACTTGAATGTAATTCACTTGATACGGCCTTAAAATTGAGTAGAATGTTTTTAGTAAGAATCCTTATATCTTTAGGTTCATTGATGGTATTATAGCTCACCTGCATATCATTAATCTTTTTTTATAAAGTTAATCAATACGGCTAATAACGTACCACCCGGCAGGAAGTGACATCAAAAATGACATCAACCATTACAAAAATGACCTAACAAATTGATTGTTAAGTCATTGATAATTACTATTGTAGCCCCGACGGGAATCGAACCCATATCTAGAGTTTAGGAAACGCCTATTCTATCCGTTGAACTACGGGGCCAAAATCTTAACAAAATCTTAAAACAAAACCTTAATCAAGGAATCATTCCGTTTATAAATTCTATCTGATCGTACTTCCATTAGGCGTACTCTCAAACGGAGCGACAAAATTAAGCTTTCCATCTGAATTTTCCGACATTAAAATCATTCCCTGCGAAAGGATCCCTTTAATCTCTCTCGGTTCCAGGTTAACCAGGATACTCACCTGCTTACCAATGATCCCCTCAGGTTGAAAATATTCGGCAATACCCGATACCACAATCCGGGTATCAATACCGGTATCAATCGTTAACTTCAATAATTTCTTAGTTTTAGCCACTTTCTCAGCCGCTAAAATAGTACCCACACGGATATCCATAGAAGCAAACTGCTCAAAAGAAATATTCTCCTTAGCAGGAGCCGAAGGAGCCTCCATCACATCAGCAGCAATCTCAAGAGCCTTATTCGCCAATTTCGCAAGCTGCAGCTCAATCACCTCATCTTCCACCTTTTCAAACAACAGTTCAGGCTTTCCAAGCTGAAGTCCTGCAGCAAAATGAATTTCCTGATCATAAAAATACGTTACCTGATCCAGATTCAGCATCGCAAAGATCTTCTTTGCAGCAGCCGGCAGAAAAGGTTGCGCTAAAACAGCCCAATGAGCGATGATATGAAGACAATCTTCCAATACCACACGTGTAGCATCAGGATCAACTTTGAACGTCTTCCAGGGCTCCTTTTCAGTCAAGTATTTATTACCCAAACGGGCAACATCCATCAAACAAGATAAAGCCTGTCTAAATTTATACGTTTCAATACTCTCCTCAATCTCATCATAATGCTTTCCAATCTGCGCCTGCAACTCCGGATTACTAAACGAAGCAGAACCACTTACGCGACCATCATAATACTTATGCATCAAAATCATCACCCGGTTTACAAAATTCCCGGCAATAGCCACCAACTCATTGTTGATCCGCGCCTGGTAATCCTTCCAGGTAAACTCACTATCCGAAGTTTCAGGAAGGATAGAAGTCAGCACATACCGCAACTCATCCTGTTTCCCCGGAAACTCAGACAGATATTCATGCAGCCACACCGCATGATTACGCGAAGTAGAAAGCTTCTCACCTTCCAGATTCAGGAATTCATTCGCCGGAACATTCTGAGGAAGGATATACTCCCCATGAGCATGCAGAATAGAAGGGAAGGTAATGCAATGGAAAACGATATTATCCTTTCCGATAAAGTGAATCAAACACGCGTCATCAACTTCATTTTCCTGCTTCTTCCAGTACAGCTGCCAATCCTTGCCAACATCCGAAGCCCATTGTTTAGTCGCCGAAATATAACCGATAGGTGCATCCAGCCAAACATACAATTTCTTGCCCTTTGCCTCAGCCAGAGGTACATCAATGCCCCAATCCAAGTCACGGGTCATCGAACGAGGTTGCAAACCAGCCTTTAGCCATGAACTACACTGTCCATAAACATTAGTCTTCCACTTATTCTTTTTGCCTTCCAGCAACCAGCTTTCCAACCAGGGTTGATATTTATCGAGAGGCAAATACCAGTGTTTCGTTGTCCGGAGAATAGGCGTTTTGCCACTTAGCGTTGATTTAGGATTAATCAAATCCGTCGCATTTAGCGAACTGCCACACTTTTCACACTGATCACCATACGCATCCTCATGTCCGCAATTTGGACAAGTACCCGTAATATACCGGTCAGCCAGGAACTGATCATAGTCAGCATCGTAATATTGTTCCGATTCCTTTTCAATAAATTCCCCTTTTTCATAGAGATTCAAGAAAAACTCTTGCGAAAGATCATGATGTACCGGGGAAGACGTGCGGTGATAGATATCGAAAGAAATTCCAAATTCAGCAAAACTATTCTTAATCTGGAAATGGTATTTATCAATAATCTCCTGCGGCGTGATTCCCTCCTTTTTGGCACGGATCGTTATAGCAGCACCATGCTCATCAGAGCCACATATATAAACCACATCCTTCTTTTTCAGGCGAAGGTGGCGCACAAATATATCAGCAGGAATATAAGCACCCGCCAAATGACCAATATGTAATGGCCCGTTTGCATAAGGCAATGCAGAAGTAATCGTATATCTCTTAAAGGAATCTAATTCAGACATCAAAAATGGAATTCTTGTAGTTTGCAAAGATAATCATAGATGTTGAAATTTTTGCAGAATAGCATATGACAAATCAATTCCCGATATATACTTGTAACTTTAAACCTTTAACCACTCCATGATTGCTCCTCCATATTTAAAAAAAGGCGATAAAATTGCCATTACCTGTCCTGCAAAAAGTCTTCCCGGAGACATTACAAGCGCCATTCACTTGCTTGAATCCTGGGGATTAGAAGTCATTATTGGCGATACTGTCAGCGCATCCTTTCATCAGTTTGCCGGCACCGATGAACTCCGCACACAAGACATGCAACGTTTTCTGGACGACAACACGGTCAAAGCAATTATCGCAGCAAGAGGAGGATATGGAACCATACGGATCATCGATCAGCTTGATTTCTCCAACTTTATTAAAAGTCCCAAATGGCTGGTAGGATTTAGTGATATCACCGTCCTTCACAGCCATATCCATGCCTGCTGCCAAACGCAGACCATCCATGGGCAGATGCCTTTAAATATACCCGACGGCACCAAACCATCCCTTGAATCGCTTCGCAAGGCCCTCTTTGGCGAATCCTTAAACTATCAATATAAAAGTCAAACCACAGGCCGCAACGGAAAAGCAACAGGTACACTCATTGGTGGAAACCTTACTCTGTTAGTCATGATGAGTGGCTCCATCTCTGAAATGGATTTTGATGATAAAATTCTTTTTATCGAAGACATCAGTGAATATCTATATTCCGTAGACCGCATGTTATGGCAACTCAAAAGAGCCGGTAAACTAGCCAAACTGAAAGGTTTAATTATTGGCGATTTCACCGATATGAAAGACAACCCAACTCCCTTTGGAGAAACCATTCCCGAAATGGTTATGAATCATGTCAAAGAATATGACTATCCGGTTTGTTTCAACTTTCCTGCAGGACATATTGCAGATAACTTTGCTTTAAAATTGGGTTCTTTAATTGAGTTAAGCGTAAAAGATGTAGATGTTAGCACCGAGCAAATATAAAATGCTATTTAATCTCTTAGGTCTTCCATCATCAATTGCCAAATTGCGAATTATATTTAAGGCCATTATTAGCCAAGTAAACTAATTTTTGGTTATAGCACAAATCACTATATTCTTTCAAATCTTTCGTTACAAAACTGATATCAGAAGAACTCGCATAGAAAGTTTGAAACTTTCTATCAATGCGTCATTGAAATCACTACCGCTCCACTTATATATCACCTAACTTTCCTTAAACAAAAAATCCTGTTGAAATATGACTAACAATCACATTCCAACAGGATCTTAAAATTCTATCTATTTTCTAAAATTTATCCCAGTAAAGTTTAGTTTCTACTGTATTTCCTCCAATAGCATCGGAAGCAGCCTTAAAGTTAACGACATTTACATTTTGCTCTTTAACCGGATAAGTCAAACGATTAGGATAACCAGATAAAAAGTCAATAGGAACAGCCATTGCAGGATAGTCAAATTTACGTATGTCTATCCAGGCATCCCATCCACGATTGTAAAGGGCCAACCATTTCTGTAAACCTATTTTTTGTTTGTAAGTACCTGGTGTTGTAGCATAATTAACTTGAGCAAGGTAAGCAACAACACTTGGAGTAGCAGCCGCAGCAGTTTCATTTACGCCCATCCAATAAGCCATTGAACCTACGATAGCTTTAGTATAATGTTCCGCAGCTGTACCACCAACAGCATATCCTCTGGCAGCTGCCTCAGAAAGGCAAAATTCTACTTCAGAATAGTCCATAAGCAAAGCAGGAGCATTTGGTACACCTAAAAATGTAGTTGCAGGATCACTTGCTGAAACCTTTGCAAACACCGGTTTAGAAAAGCGGGAAAAGGCACTTGCTGCTCCAATAGAACCTCCAGAGAATGCACCCTTGTCGTCTACTGTAAAATAGTAAGAACGTCTAGGATCTGATACAGTATTCATTTGAGTGGTTAACGTAGTTGCCGCAACAAAGTCAGTTCTTCCTCCCTGAATCTGATCAAGCCACACCGGATTGGTGTTTGGTGTGCTGCTTGAAAACTCAAACGAAGCATTGTCAGCATTAGCTGTAAAAACCCCTGATGCTACAGCTTCTTCAGCTGCAGCTTTAGCTTTTGCATTATCAGAATCAGCGATAGTCATCGCCATCTTAAGCTTAAATGAATTCGCAAACTTTTTCCATGAAGCAACGTCGCCATTGTAAATCACATCTGCTCCATCAAAACTACTGCCACCTGTACTTAAAGTTGCGATGTCAGCATTTATACGGGTAAACAAATCGTCCTGAATAGTTTTCGCATCATCATACTTTGGAAATAATAAATCAGGATTCAATGCTTCTGTATAAGGTATATTTCCATAAGTAGTAACCAGGTAATACCAGGCACATACTTCCATGATATCGAGAATCGCCAATTGATTCTTTTGTACAGCAGCATCACTAACATCCGTAGGAATCAATTTTTTTGAACTTTCCAGATCAATTAATACATCCCTATACAGACGATTCCAAATTTGATCAGGAATAGGTCGGGTAGAAAAATCATAGTTACTTTCATCTGTATACGTTGTTTCCTGCCACTGTTGAGTGATAAGCCTGAAAACATTGATATTTACATCTGAAGTAGACAGATTAGTCATCAATTCTCTCTGAGCACTCGTAAACAGCGAGTAAGAAGGTACAGATGAGGGGTTTTTAATGTCTTCGTTCAGACTCGTTAAGTCTTTTGTGCATGACGCCAGTAGCGATACGGACAGAAATGCAATTATATATTTTTTCATGTTATTTCTTAGAAGGTTAATTTAACATTAAACGTTAATGTCCGGGTTGTTGGATAAGACCCAACCTGATATCCTTGGAAATTTCCAGCACTCAAACCATCTTCAGGATCAGCATATGGCAAGTTTTTATGAATGATCCATAAATTCCGTCCAATTAATGAAAGATCAACTCCTTTAACAGGTCCCAAAGTAGTAACAGCACTTTGTGGAAGCGTATAAGTAAGCATTGCCTCTCTAAGCTTAACATAACTGGCATCATAAACAAATGCTGCTGCAGGAGAATAACGATATCCATAAGCACCATAGGTATTTGCAGCAGCTCTTATTGTATTAGGAGTACCATCTTCTAGTACACCTTCTCTTATAATACCACCACCATCAGCTAAGGTGTTTCTCAGCGGATTTCCTAAATCATTCAAGCCTGCAGTTTCTTCATATAAACCTGTAGCCAGTCCGTAATACATATCGGTAGAAAATACTTGTCCACCATGTCTGATATCAATTAAGAAACTTAAGGCAACATTTTTATAACTAAACCTGTTATTGATCCCCCCCAGCCATTTTGCATTCGGATCAGCAATTTGCTCGTTAGACGTTGCCGAGATAGCGTACCGTCCATTTGGATTAATGAGTTTCTCACCATCCTTGTATACAAAATTACTTCCTCTAAGTACACCAAAAGGCTGACCTAATGTAGCATTGGAAGATATCCCTCCTTGAAATGTAGCTAACTGCAAGTTAAGTGCATCATTTCCTGTTGCATCTTTAAACAGTTCAGTAACCTTATTTCTGTTTCTGGTCCAGTTCACATCAACTTTCCATGTAAAGCCATTTGAAACTATAGGTGTTCCATTCAAAGTAAGCTCCAAACCAGTATTTCTAACTTTACCTGAATTCAAATACTTTGAATCATAACCAGTAGAAGTTGAAACGGTAACTGGTAAGATCTGATTAACAGTCAACGTGCGGTAATAAGTAGCATCCAATCCTAAACGACTTTTAAAGAAAGCCAACTCGAAACCAGCTTCAGTACTTTTTGTTCTTTCTGGTTTAAGGTCAGGGTTATTTTTAATTGGCCTTACTGAAGCCTGCGCTGCAGAACCGAAAGGAGCAATAATATTGTACGTATCCAGGATACTTCCAATAGGCGCATCATTACCTACTTCGGCATAATTCGCTCTTACCTTACCATAAGATAACCAATCTGAGGATTTCAACAATTCAGAAAACACAAAACCTCCCGATACGGATGGGTATAAATAACTGTTATTTTTTTCAGGGAGTGTTGACGACTGGTCAGCTCTTAACGTTCCATCCAGAGTAACCATCTTATTCCAAACGAATGTAGCACCTGCAAAATAACCATCTACTTCACGTTTTCCATCATATTCATTCGGTGCAACTGGTGCACTAACTGAATTAGATAAAGCATAGATGTCTTTTACAATCAAACCTCCATTAGTTTGTGCCTGAATGCTTTGATCATGTTGTTTTCTAATATTGGTTCCCAATAAACCTTTAAATTCAAGGTTATCAGTAATACCTTTATTAAAATTTGCGATTAAATCATAATTGGTTTCTCTCCAGGTATGATCATAACGGCTATACCCTGAAACTCCAATAGTTCCAACCGCTTTTCTCTCTTCCTGAAGCTCTGTATAATAATCTACCGCAACACGACCTAAAATACTGAACCAGTCAGCTACCTTATAATTTAAATTAACATTACCGAAATAACGGTCACGTGTGTCTGTTGAAAAGTTTTCATATCTCACAAAGTAAGGGTTATCCCAGTAACTTGGAGCGCCATTACTTACACTCTTACGATTCCAGGTAACGTTACTTCCAGTTCTGTCATATGCCTCTTTTAAAGACTGCACATCTGCATTCACCTGGTACCACTGTCTGAAGTTAGTCATTAGATTTCTTCCTCCATCGCCATCATATCCTGTTCCGTAACGACCTAAACCATTCACATTTGAATAATTGACACTCGCTGCTGCAGTCAGTTTGGGAGTGATATTATAAGATGATGAAAAATCCAGAACATTCTTTACGATCTTACTGTTCGGCATAATACCACGTTCTTCGTTGCGTGTAAATCCTAATTTGTAAGTCCCTTTGTCTGTTCCGCCGTTAATAAATATACTCTGGTTGTTTGATACCGGAGTAATAAATATACCGGAAGGACCATTTTTAGCAGCTACCCATGGAGTAGCTTTACCGAAGTTGGGTGATGTAGCATCAAATGCATCCCATTGGTAAACCAATAGATTCGGATCAAAAGCCCCACCGTAGGAAGCATCTTCACCAAAAGGAACCACTAAGTCCAAAACTCCATCATCATTTACATCTTCCGAATTAAAAAAAGCGTCTTCGTTTGGACCATAGTATGCACCATAACCACCTCCATATTTATTTTGGTATTTAGGGAAAGTGGATTTATCATAAGATCCTACACTGATACTTGAGTTAACAGAAATTCCAAGGCCTTTTTGTCCTTTTTTTGTTGTGATCAATATTACCCCATTACTACCTTGCGATCCGTATAACGCACTTGCTGCTGCTCCTTTCAATACAGAAATAGATTCTATATTGTCTGGGTTCATGTCAGCCACTGCATTACCATAATCATATCCACCTCTACCTGTAGATTGATCAAGACGGGTTGAAACACCTGAATTGTCTGTTACCTGACGATTACCACCATTTGCATTGTTTACTGGTACTCCATCAATAACAAATAAAGCCTGGTTATTTCCTGTAATTGATTTCACCCCACGAAGAACAACGTTTGATGATGCACCAATTGCATTATTCTGCTTGATTTCCAAACCAGCCACTTTACCCGACATTCCGGTTATAAAGTTTCCCGAACGTGTCTTACTCACTTCATTACCCTCGACCTTTTGAGCCGAATAAGCAACTTCATTTCTGTTTCTTGTGATACCGAGTGCAGTAACCACCACTTCTCCAAGTTGTGTAGCATCAGCTGCTAGTGCAACATATACGGTAGTTTTTTGACCAACATAAACTTCCTGAGAAGTATAACCTATGTATGACAATACTAAAACTGTCTTATTATTGGGTATTCTCAAAGAGAATTGACCGTTAGAACCCGATTGAGTTCCTACTGTAGTTCCTTTTACTACAATACTCACTCCCGGAAGTGGTAATTTGTCATCTGCCCCTGTTACTGTACCAGTTATAGTTCGTTCCTGAGCTGAAACGAAACTAAACGTAAAAATACAGATTAACAGGAAAGCAATTTTGAAGTAATTGTCTTTCATGTTCAATTTAAATTAATGATTTATCAAATATCATGATCAATCATTAAAAAAACAAGAAATTATTTACATTTTATTACTAATAGTTACATTTTGATAAAATAATGCCTTAAAATTTTTACAATTATTGCTTTATAGTCTTTAAATAGGATATATTCAATAAAAACAAAACATAAATTCACACTTTTATCTAAATTGTGAGAATTTATATTCAAAAAAGTTAAAAATTTGCCTTTTTTACCAAAACAAATCTATTTTACCTCAAACTTAAATACCTTTTTCCCCGGAATCCCATTTAAACCCAACCCCTCGATCACACCCATATAAACTCCCGGCCTATCTGAAGTGTAAAAACTAATCCCCCCTTTTCCATGAATATCCGTAGAAACATCCGGAGACCAGTACAACAGACTTCTAAAATCAGGTAAACGATTATGAACACCAGCATCATACTTTGGCGAATAGAATTCCCTCTCTAATTGCAGCCCCTCATAATCCAGCACAACCGAATGCGGATCTAGCTCCAGGTTATCCATATTATTTTTATACGTATTGAATTTAATGATCCCACCATAAATCTCCGGACCATAAAAATATTTCTTAGCCACCACCTCTATGCTTCTTATCTTTAGCGGATCATAATTAAAAATTTTATCCGTATTCACTACCGGAATTCCATCAAAAAGCACCAATGGCCTCTCCTCAAAGAAACCCTCATTCTGCACACCGGAATACACCTGCATCACCGGCTTCCCATTTCTATGTCTCACCCCAACAGCAAGCACATATTCCTTCAACACCTCATCTATTGTTGGAAAACGCACATAGTTATCCAGCAGATAATATTCACCCGGTTTACCAAAAAAAGAAACACTATCCAGATTCAAAGCATTAGTCTGGTTTAACTCTTTTTTATGATACATATTCAGCGCCTGCATATTAATACTATTCACCAGAAGCGTATGGTTTAAATTCGAAGGCAACCGTAAAGCAGGCCAGCTACGCGAAGAAAACCGATCCGAAAAAGGACTCTGCAGATCAACATGATACAAGCTATCTGACGATGAATTCGTTTGTAGCACAACAGCATGTTGTCCATAAAGATCCTTGGAATAAAAATTAACCATTCCATTCGCATCACTTAGCCCATTATAAAACTGAACCCGACTCCCGGCAATAGCAAAATCCACGGCAATATCAGCTGCCGGAGCTTTCGTATCCGCAGTTAGTACCTTACCAGTAATCACATGATATTCCAATTCCGGAGCATAAACAGGAGCAAAAGGTTTAAAAACCGAATCCCATTTAAACCTGCTCCAACCATGAGTAAGCATTAAATTATCCAAAGCGACAGCCCTTTCCGCCACACTACCCGAAAAATAAGTATCAGGCTGTTCAATAGTACTAACCAGTTCCGAGCCAAGCAGCAGGTAATTCACAATATTTACAGAAGGATCCTTTTGCAACGAATCAGCACGATACACCGCAATAGAAAGATCAGTCGCTATAGGTTTTGAATCAGCTGTCGCGGAACTAATATCTACCACTACATTCTTCCGCATTCCATATTCCTGATGATCAGGAGAAGCATTTAGCAAAAGACTATTACCTGGCAGATCATTAAAATACAGGCGTTCACAAACCGGACGACCATTCACATCAAACAAAGTAAAATGAGAGACCCCATCCTTCAACCGGTCCTTACCCATTTCCATCGTGAATAAACCAGCCTCTATACTTCCTTTTCCTGCATATTCAACCCTATTCCTCGAATGAACAAATAAATATACCGGCATCGATTCCCCTAATCCCAATGAAGATTTTACCGTAACCCTTATTTTATCCTGAATATCAGTCAGCGCCATTACCACACCCTGATCAAATCGCTCAGGCAGATTTTCCTTTAAAACCCGACCACCAGGCAAGTTTAAAACAGCATGATATTTAACCCCTTTCAGAGGCGTAAAAGAAAAATTACCTATCCCAAATTTCGCAGGCTTAAATTCAGCAATAACCGTATTGTCTTCATCCAGAATTACCCCATTAAAGTTCACGCCATTGCCTGAATGATCCGTTGCCCTAAAACCAACCTTACTCGTTAAGCCATCCACCAGGTTTCCCCCTTCAGGGAAAAACTGCACATCATACTGAAGCTCCTTAGCCACTAAAACGGCTTCCGGCTCTTTTAACGTATTGATGATATGAATAGGTTCCTCAAAATAGAACTCAGGCGAGAAATTCTTCATCCATCGCGTATAAGCACGCAAACGATACCCGCCCGACGATAGCGACACCGGCAAATACAAAGAGCCTTTACCCTTGCCATCCTGCAATTTCACCTTCGCTTGCACTACCGCCTTGTTCTCCCGATCCAGAATTTCCACATAAGCCACCGAACTTATGCCCATAGGTTTATGAAACGAAGCATCCACATTGTAGATCTTAAACCAGGCAATCTCACCAGCCAGGTAACTCGTCCTGTCTGTATGCACAAACAGCTTTTCCTGCAATTGAGTAGTCCTGTACCGATCAAAAGAGGCAGGGATACCATCCAGATCTGTTGTTTGTCCCATAACCAGGACGGACATCAACAGCATACAAAAAGACAAACTGTATTTATATATCATCATTCCCAGAAATCAGGTTTAATTGCAGATCCTTTTAAGCGGCAATCCACACATTCCTGAGGAGCACCTGTATAACGTTCTATAACTTTTCTATCCCTACTCAATACATAATCAAGTGGTGTATATTGGGGAAATATAGTGGTCAGACTATCCGGATCATTCTTCACAGAAATAGACTCACATCCGGTACGATATCTCCAGTCTGGCACCTGCGCAATATTAATATACAGCCTCTTTTCCTCCAGCGTAGAGGCATCAAAAAACCCGATTACCGGTTCATCAGGATCCGTTACACACATCATATTCCCCCTCACTTCCGATGGCTGCGGATCAAAGATACTGCCCAGTCCCTCGGTATTCTTTTTCATGTTCTCCCAATATTCAAATCCAGCCGCAGTTAATGCATACTGCTTAACCAGAATACTGTATCGCCTATCCAATTTCCATGATGAATAAGGAATAAACGACACAGGAGCAAGATTAATTACATCTGCAACTAACTTGCTCGACGAGCCGATTCGAATATTAGTAGACAATTCTTTTTGCCAACAAGCCGTAGGCAAAGCATCAGCAGGCGTTCTATCCACAATTTGAAAACTAAGACCATCCGGTCCATGTTTATCCAATTTCACTATCTTAAGAATGGAGTAGAAAGTCGGAATGATGATCCATGTTTCCTCAAATTCCCAGCGGTAATACTTGGTTCTATTCTCCGCATCATGCGTGTTCACATAAATCTGCACCCCCTGATTCACCCTTTTCCAAGGCAGACTATCTATTGCAGGCGTCTTCAACAAAGAAACAAACTCCGAAACATAATCCTTTCCTGCTGAAGTATGGATCAGCAATTTATATTTTAAAGCAGAAGAGAAAACCGCATTGGTTGTATAATTCCCATTAGCACCCTCAGTCAATATAACCCGATTCGAGTTATCCGCCTCAATCACCACATTAGCCTTCAATTCCGGAGCTTGTGCCGTAGAAGCATTAGTTCTGGTTCGCGATAACTTAATTGAAGTCTGGCCATTTCCATTCAAAAAGCCCTCCACAACGAGGTAGTTCAAGTCCGTAGATATAATATCAGGCTCATACGCCTCTTTACACTGAAAAAGCAGTAGCATAACCACTGACAAGCACAGGCCTATATAAATCTTTTTCATATCAGAATCGAAGGTTATAATTTATAAATGGAATCGCAGAAGCAAAAATAGATAACTGATAACCCTTCACCGCACCCTGCTCAGTCGTAAAATAGGTCGAATACGGATTATGTCTTCCCGTTACATTATAGATCCCCAGTGTCCATGAACTATGAATCCATTGATGAACTTTATGGTTCCCATCAATATTCATAGAGAGGTCTGTCCTGAAATAGTTCGGAATCCGGTATTGATTACGATCCGAATATAGCAGCCGTTCCGATCCGCCATAATAATACTTACCTACCGGAAGCGTAATAGGCCTTCCTGTACTGTAAGTCACATTAGCCGAAAGGCTAAACCTGTGCGATGCTTTATAATTACCCACCACGGTAAAATCATGCGGTTTATCATAATTTGCAGGATAATACGCACCATCATTGACCAGCTGAATGGCAGTAGGATCATCCATCTTCAAAAACGTTCTCGAATACGTATAACTAATCCATCCATTGAGCTTACCAGCCGTCTTCTTGATCATGAGTTCCAAACCATAAGCCTTTCCCTGTGTGTTAATCACATCCTGTTCAATATGATGATTCAAGATCAGTGTCGCCCCACTCTTATAATCCAGATAGTTATTCAGCCACTTATAATACACCTCCATGGAAGTCTCAATCGTATTCGACTTTAAGTTCTTATATAATCCCAACGACACCTGTTTCCCTTCCTGCGGCTTAATATTCATATCACTCAACTTCCAGATATCTGTAGGCGCAATAGCCGTTGTGTTCGACAACATATGAATATACTGCCTCAACGTATTGTAGGCCACCTTAACAGAAAAATCACCCGTAAAGGAATACCTGGCCGAAACACGATATTCCGGTCCACCATACGTCTTCACCACATCCCCCTTTTTATACCCGACACTATCCGTGATGTTAAACTCATTTTTAGGCAAGCCATCCGCATAGGTATACGTAGATGCCGGACCCAGAGAATTAAACAACGAATACCTGATCCCCACATTTAAGGACAAGGCCGGAGTAATCTCAAAACGATCGCCCAGATACAGCGCACTTTCCAACGCCTGTTCAGGATCAAGAACATCCGGACTAACCAGTGATTCCGCACTTGCAGGAACAAAACTTCCCGGATGCAATTTGTAATAAATACTACTGGCCCCAAAGTCAAGCGTATGTTTGGAGTTCACATAATACGTAAAGTCTGTTTTTACGTTAGATTGATTAATATCAAAACCCATCTTATACGCATTCACCACATTATCCTCACTATTCACCTTATACTCATAGCGGTCTATCCCAGTTGAAATACTCCCGTTGAACTTGTTATTAAAAATATGTTTCCATTTTAGCGAAGCATTCGTATTGAAATATCTATAAACTGTATCGCTATTCAAATTAAACCGGTCGCTGCTTAAATACCCGGTTATCGACAAACTATTCTGATCATCAAACTTATGATGCAGATGCAGATCAATATCCGAAAAAGCAGCCTTACTATTCTTATATCCCGATTTTGCAGGCAATTCCCTTAACAGCCAATCTGAGTAAGTCGTTCTGGCGCCAATCATAAACGAAGTTCGATCCCTAATAATCGGGCCTTCCAGATTAATGCGACTCGTTAGCAAGCCAATCCCAGCCGTACCCGCAAACTTTTTATTATTCCCTTCCCGGCTATGCACATCCAGCACAGAAGAGATCCTTCCGCCAAATTTAGCCGGAATACTACTTTTATACAGTTCAATATCCTTTATCGCGTCTGAGTTAAAGGCCGAAAAGAAGCCAAACAAATGCGAAGGGTTGTATATAGTTGCATCATTATATAAGATCAAATTCTGATCCGTACCGCCGCCCCTGACATTAAAGCCCGTACTCGCTTCCCCCACAGACTTCACACCCGGCAAAGTCAGGATCACCCTTAAAATATCAGGCTCCCCAAATACCGTAGGGATCTGTTTGATGGTAGCCATACTCAGTTTCTCCACACCCATTTGCGTATTCCTGATATTCGCAATCTTCTCAGCCGAAATCTTCACTTCATTTAAAGAACGAACCTGATTAATAACCTCAATATCCAGTTTGCCATCCGAAAACAAATTAATGATCCTTGAAGCATCCCGCATTCCGATAAAACGAATATTCAGCACATGCCTGCCAGCAGGAAGACTGATCGAGTAATAACCGGACTGATTCGTACTCACGCCAATTCGAGGAGACTCAATATATACACTAGCCCCAATTACCGGCTCACCACTGTTCGCCTCTTTAATATAACCCGCCAGCGTCACGTTTCCTTTCTTAAACGTTGCCGTCCGGTTCCCAATCGTATACACCTTATTAGCCGATGATGCCACAGCAGTATTCTTGTCTACGTCCACCAGGAACTCAGAAATTAAAGGCGGCTCTTCATTTGTCAGAGGAGCCTTAATCCCACTATTATCCCAAAACCCCTCAGGCAGACCAACAACAAGTTCCTGGTCCAGACTCAGAAACACATGTTTCTCAAAGTCAATTGCATATTTAATCTTCGTATTCAAAAAAGCACGGGTAAGCACCGCATCAAGCGGCATATTTTCAAAAGTTACACTAACGCGGAGACTATCAAAAGCAGTGCTATCGTAGTAGATCTTGCAATCCGCAGCTTTCTCTAAATAGTCCGCAAACTCAGAGACCTTAACCCGATCAAATTGTTCCGACAATAGAGGGCCTTTTTTATCCTGAGCACAAAGCTGCGCCAGACCAAAAAACAGAAAAGCAGAAAGAAAGATTAGCGAGTAGGAAAGGCGCATAGGTTAAAGTTTATCATCATACTTTTTGGAAGCAATTACCAAAGCAGCCTCTTTACTTTTTCTAAATTTCACATGATTTTTTCTAAGATAGACTGCCACCTCTTTCTTTTTATTGCCAAGCAGGGCATACATCTCTTTCTTAGAATTCACAGGGTGATAAGAGCCCCTGATCAAAAAATAATACTGGTTTTTACTTATAAACTCACGTTCCAGACTTTGCATGTTGAGCAGCTCAGAAATCATTTTACTTCTCCTGGCATACAAAGAAATAGAATCACCTGCATAAATCTCTTCATAAAACCCCGGAAACAATTTAGAGTCCAGGTAAGTATCACCTATTTTCTTAAAAAAATGCCCATTCATATTGAATTGATCCACTCTCTCACTAATAAGAGATAGTTTATATAAGCCATCATAATGAAGAATAATAACCTGATCCATAACCAAATCATAAAGGAGAGGGAGCTTATACCAAACATGGTCATAATGCACATTCCCTTCCACCATTTTATCCGTATCAAAATAGGCAAAACCCTTAATCTGCCTAAAATAGCCCCGATGTTCAGGTCCATTATAAAGCACTAATTTTTTGTCAGGAGAATTCTGGTAATAGTTAAGAAGACCACTGACAGCTTTCGAGTAATAAACACTATCAGCTACAGGCGATTGAGAAAACGCTTTACCGGGGGAAAAAGAAAAGATCAGTAAAATTGATAATATAACCTTTATGGCGACAGACACCTTGAAAATATTTAACGTCAAGTTAGATACGGTTTAATAAACAGAACAAGTTACACATAATCTATATATTTAAGCAAAAAATGACCTAAATAGAAATTTTAATTTGCTCAATACTAAAAAAACCCCACTCTAAATAGAGTAGGGTTGTCCAAATTATACTATATAAATCTAATTAATGATCATCCTCAGAAAACTTCGTTCTCTTATAGCCTGACATATGATAAACAGTACCTGGATCATCAGTATATTCAACTTCAAAGTAAATAGAGTCAGTTACTGCCTTAGATACTGGACCAATTGAGCCACCTTTAATAATTTTACCATTAGAAACAGTAAAAGATACCGGATAACCCGTGTTTGTATTAGTCGTTTTGGCTACAGAAAATGTTTGATTCGTTAAATCAACGTTCACTTTTCCCGCAACTCTTCCAAGAGAAGCACTTCCCCAAAAAGAACTCAAATCATCCAGCCACATTTCAGTTGTCGAATTAGCTGATGTATTATAAGTCGCAAATTGAAAGTAACTAGCCCCAACTTCTTCACTTTGCACCCACCATGTTCCAGCCATTGTTTCAACTGCCGTTCCTCCAACTTCAGGATCCTTTTTGCAAGAGCCTAGAAATACAATTGCCAGCGCTGTAATAAGTATGTATATTTTATTATTTCTCATGTTTTTAGATTATTTTTTTACGAATGTTCTTGGACTAGTTCCATAAGTAGCATTTAAAATAGTCCATACATATTGAAGCGGACTAGCTGTCGGATTATAAACACCCCCAGAAGAAGACATTGTACCTGCACTGGTCTCTTGTTGAGGGATAGCAATTAGGTTACCAGAATAGTTTACTGCTGTAACTGTTACTCCAGTTGCACCTCCAGGATTTGCTACCGTATAAACACCATTACCCGTTTTCGTCCATGTAGACGTTTGACCATTAGGTGAACCTCCGGCATACCGATCATACGTTCCGCTATAATTATGGTTAGGTATATCAGCAGATGTAGACATCACGATCACACTTCTGTAAGCTGTTGCTGCAAAGCCATCCTCATTTTTAGCTGCATAATCAATAACATAGACTCCGGGAACAGCAGTATTAACTGTTCCTGAAGAGGTAAATTCAACAGAAGTTTCACCAACCATAGCTGTTACCCCAGCATCTGTATAAGTCGTCCCCTGGTTTACAAAAGTCAACAAATCACCCTTTAACGTGATTATTGGATAGTTTGTAATCTTCGAGATCCCAACATGACCCTCCGGATAATTAAAGTCATCCTTTTTGCAGGAAAATATGCTTATGCTTAGAAGCAACAGAGCGATTAAATTTATATTTTTTTTCATACTTAAATTCTTAAATTATAATTACTTAGCCCACCAAACCTTAGTACCAATACCAACCTCTACAGGCGTATTGGCGTTTCTATCTCTTTCGTAATCTGGAAAGACTAATCGCTTAGGGAAACTATTTCCAATGGAGCTGTTTCGAGAATATACCCATTTACCAGGAGTGTAACCTTCGGACTTAGAATTGATGTAAGCACCTGCACTATTTGTACTTGTACTAGGATAACCTGTTCTGTTATGCTCAAAAAAGCCTTCAAGAGCATGAGAACCAGGAAAAGATGCCCACTTCTGAACGATAATTGCTTCCAGTTTTTGCTCAAAAGTTCCGGATACAGGATAAGGATATAAACTACCACGGCTAACTCCCGCACTAGCAAACGCTGCATCAACACCTGCATCATACATTGCTTTTGCACCAACTCCAGCAGAGTACCGTTCTAAAACTTCAGCCTGCATAAAATAAGATTCAGCTTCAGAAATAAACCATACAGGGTCATTAGCATGTTGCACAAATACATCAGCACTATTGTAGGTAGGTTCCTGAATAGCAGTCGAGGTATAATCACCCTGATGAATTCCAATAACAGGAGCAGTTGTTTTAGCAAAAAAAGTTGCAGCTCTAGGATCGCCATTTGCATTTAACCAACTAGCGAAAGTATAGCTGGCTCGTATATTAACAGCAGTATTTAATCTTCTTATGTTGAACTCATAAAAAGGATTACTACGATCAGGACTATCGGTAAATACATTAACACCAGCATCTGCATCTAAAAACTCAGCTCCATCTGCATATAGTTTTTGTATACCAGCACGAGCCTCAGCAGGTTTAGCATTTACCATTCTTAAATACATTTTAAGCTTTAATGTATTGGCAAATTTCACCCAATTATCCATATTACCAGCAAACACAAAGTCCGTGGTTTTTTGCAAAGGAGTAAATTCATTACTGTAATCATGCGCAAGGGCAGCATCAATCTCAGTAAGTAAACTTGTATAGATGGTATACCCATCGTCAAATTTTGGTTGAAGATTTGCCCCACCTTGCAAAGCTTCTGAATATGGCACTTGATCATATAAATCGACAAGTACTTCATAAGTGTATGCTTTCATAACTGTAGCCATTAGATTATAGCGCCAATCATTTCGTTCCACCGATTTTGTAATTGCCAGCTGATAATTACTTAAAGCACCAGCATACAGTTGCTGATATGGATAATTTACCTCTTCTGATGATCCTGTTAAATTATAACCATCAATTGACCTATACTGAGATGAACCAGCACTATTTGCCCAGTACTGAGACCAAATTCCACCCACAATGGCTAATTGACCGCCAATCATACCAGCAGAAGACATAACAGCTGAAGGAAATAATACTTCCGGAGTCGCATTCTCTACTCCTGGATTATTTGGATCTTCATTTATATCAAGTATCTTCTTACATCCGGACGAGCCGATCAAAGCAGCAATTATGATATATATTCTAATATTTATATAAATTCTTTTCATGTTGTTGTATTACTAAAAAGTTACTTTTAAAGCAGCTCCTAAAGAGCGTGTAGACGGACCAGTTCTAAACTCACCAAATTCACTTGTCAGGTCATTACCATAATTTGAGACTTCAGGGTCAATTGTTCTGTTTCCAGAAGGCAACCAGGTATAAAGATTTCTTCCATAAACAGTAAAAGTAGCACGATCCACTTTTAAGCGGGAAGCAATGCTTTTCGGAAGAGAATAACTCAAGGTAACATCCCGCAGCTTGAAGAACGTTTTATCAAGAATACGATTATTATAGGCCATTCCACGGTTAGTAGAAGTATAGTAATAATCATCAATAAAATCCTCTGCAACTGGTACCGTATTTTCAACGTAGGAAACATTTCCTGCATCATCAGTAACCGCAGCAACAGAATTAGGCACAATGAAAGTATTCCTATTATTATAAGTTGTTTTTACATCATTACCTACAAAGTTTAGTAAATCAGCCGTTCCTGAATAAAATACACCACCTTTTCTGTAATCTAAAGTAAATCCTAGATTAAAAGCTTTATAGGTAAACGAATTAGATAAACCCATTGTAAACTTTCGTTGTATTGAACCATAATAAGCGTCATCTCCAACCTCTGGCATTCCATTAGCTTGATTGACAACAATTCTTCCTTCTGGATCTGTCTTAGCAACCGGGGCTTCAAAAACACCTAAAGGCTGACCTTCTCTAGCTACTAAATTTGCATCGTACGCTGTTTCTAATATTACTTTATCCAATCCTACTGGCAATTCCAACACTATGTTTCGATTTTTTGTATAGGTATAAGCAATATCCCAGGTAAAATTCTTCGACTTGATAGGAGTTCCGTTAACAGCAAGCTCAATACCACGATTACGTACCTTACCGAAATTTACGATTGCAAAATTGTATCCAGAAGAAGGAGAAACATCTATTGGCAAAATCTGATCATCTGTGATCTTATTATAGTATGCCAAATCTAAACCAACCCTGTTATTGAAAAACCGAAGCTCTGTTCCAAACTCAGTTTCAGTACTTATTTCCGGTTTTAGCTGAGCATTGTTGATTGTGTTTGAAATATCGAAACCTGCTACTCCAGCAATTGGGAAAGTGATTGTTGTTCCCGCCCCCCTAACTGGTATAACTGAAGATCTTAATATATCATAGATTCTATAAGGATCGGTATCACTACCTGTTTGTCCCCAACTTGCTCTAAGCTTAAATAAGCTAACCTTAGCGCTAGACATATCAAATGCATCAGACAATACTAAAGCAAGATTTGCTCCAGGATAAAAGAAGCTGTTATCACCTTGAGGTAAGGTTGAACTCCAGTCATTTCGAGCATTTAAAGACAAATAAGCGAAGCTATCATATCCCAAAGTAGCAGTACCATAAACGCCTAATAATCTTCTATGTGTTGATCTTTCAGTACTAGTAGGGCTATTTAATGAGTTAGACAACTGATAAAACCCAGGTATAGTTAGGTTTTCCACTGAAGTGTAAAGAACCCGGCTTCCCCGGTCATTGAAGTTCAATCCTACAAGTCCGTTCAGTTGAAATTTTGAACTTATCTTTGTATCAAATATTGCATGTACTTTAGAATCATACTCAAAATAGCGTTCAGAACCTTCAACCACATCACCAACATCAGCAGCTCTAGGATAACCTTCCACATTGGCGCCAGCGTTCCAGCTACCAGGAGAAGGCTCATTTTTCGCATGCCATATTTTATCATTTGCATTTGTAATATCAGCACCTTGTTGAATCTGAAAAGTAAGCCAATCAAATGCCTTGTATTTCAAATCAACGTTGCCATACACTCTATTACTTTTAAAAGTTGATCCATTCTCGTTCAACGAGTAATATGGATTCTCTGCAAAAGGAGTAAAATAATTATCTACGTTAAAATAAGTATTTTTATAATCCTTGAAATCTGAAATTGGTAAATCCACTGGGATTTGAAGAATTTCCTCATAAAAGTTTGCACCAGAACTAGAACCCTGACCAGTTTGAACAGACTTCGAATTTTTACCAACATAATTCATAGAAGCACTTGCTGTGAAAGCCTTATACTTAGTAGAGCCATTTAAAGACAAGCTATTTCTTTTGTATGAATCATTATCAGTAGGGAGAACCCCATCGCTAGACAAATTTCCGTAAGAAAGGAAAAAAGTGGAACCTTGTGGACTACCTCCGCTGATGGAAAGCGTGTTATTATATTCTGTCCCCGTATCAAAAGCATCACGAAAATTATTCTTTATTGAAACAAAAGGTTTTAATAATTGAGAATTATCAACAATAGCGCCCCAAGGACGAATTTGTCCATCTAAAGCCGGACCCCAACTACCATTTTCTGATAGAATAAAGGAACCGTCCCATCCCTGACCAAATTTGGTTTGTAATTCAGGAACAATAGATACATTAGTAAACGCAGCAGATGATGAAAGGTCAATTTTCAAATCTCCACCTTTACCTCTTTTAGTAGTGATCAAAATTACCCCACTCGATCCTCTTGAACCATATAATGAAGTTGCAGCAGCACCTTTCAATATATTGACACTTTCGATATCATTTGGATTAATATCATTTGCTCCGTTACCAAAGTCAAAAGATTGAGAAAGATCGCCTGCAGTACCTGAGGGAGCAGCTCCACCTGGCCTAGTATTATTGATAGGAACACCATCAACAACATACAGTGGCTGATTATTTCCAGTAATTGAAGAAAAACCCCTCAAAACAACCTTACTAGATCCACCTGGAGAGCCTGAAGTATTTGAAATATCCACACCTGCAACTTTTCCCTGTAATCCCTGAGCTAAATTACCTGGCGATGCACGGTTTATTTCTTCTGAGCCTACAGTAGTTGCCGCATATCCTATGGATTTCCTTTCTCTGGATACACCCAATGCAGTTATGACAACTTCACCTAACTGTTTTGCATCATTTCCTAGACTTACATCAATAACATTTTTGGAACCTACACTGACTTCTTGCGTTGTATAGCCTACATAAGTAAATACTAGGATTGAGCTACTTTTTGTAACCTTAATGGAATATTGTCCATTTGATCCAGTCTGTGTACCGACCGTAGTGCCTTTTATTCTGACACTCACTCCAGGAAGCGGAAGTCCGTCATCCTTTCCTTTAATTGTACCTGTTACAGTACGGTCTTGTGCTATTACACTTGTACATAACAACAACAAGATGAACAAATTTGATAGAATTCGCTTCATATGTGTATTTTTCAATTAATGATTAAAGTACTAAAATGATGAGTTTATTCCGATTTTCAAACTTTTATTTACATTATTTTAATAATTCTCTAACAATTATTCATTTAAAACTAATATTTATCATTTTTTTTTTAATATTTCCTTTTTCCAATTAAGAAATATTGCGAAATCAAGCTTTCAATATTCAACAACCATCGAGATTTAATCATTCCTGCGCCGTTCAAACTAACTTTTATCGATATCTGTCAATGCTTACGGTTATCATAAGAAATTACCATTTCTTTCTTTTTAAGAAAACACATATTTATTTAGTACTATGTATTGCATAGTACTAAATAAATACCATATCTTTGTTTCATGATAGTAGAGAATACACAAACACAAATGAGGAAAGGAGTACTGGAGTACTGCATCCTCTCTATTATCTCGCGTGGCGAGATATACGCCTCCGACATTATTAATGAGCTGAAACAAGCCAAAATGCTCGTCGTTGAGGGTACCCTATATCCATTACTTACCCGCCTGAAAAATAACGGGCTCCTAAGTTACAACTGGATAGAATCAACTTCCGGTCCTCCTAGAAAATACTACCAGCTCACAGAAGCCGGAAAAGTCGTCCTCCAAAAACTGGACAACACCTGGGAAGAATTAAAATTCGCTGTCAAAACTTCTATAGAAGGAACTCCTAATAACAAATCCTCAAACCTGTAATATCATGAATAAGACTATAATCATCAACATTAACGGCATCGTTTTCCATATTGAAGAGGATGCTTACGAAGTGCTCCGGTCCTACATGACCGAAGTTAAACGCCATTTCGCTTTCTCATCCGACAACGACGAAATTGTAATGGACATCGAAAACCGCCTGGCCGAAATGTTTACCGAACGCCTTGCAGAACAAAATAAGCAAGTTATTGTGCTGCAGGATGTATCCGACATCACCGCAAGAATGGGCAACACCAACGATTTCGACATCGATACCGACGAAACGGAATTTTCCGCTATTCCTAAAGCAAACCGCACCTTATTTAGAGATATGGATGACCGTGTGGTTGCAGGTGTTTGCTCCGGTTTAGGTTACTATTTTAACATGGAGGCTAAATATGTCCGCTTAATTACGGTCATCGCCACCATTTTATGGGGCACTGGACTAATTGTCTACTTAATTTTATGGATTGTTATTCCCAGGGCTAAAACCCGCACAGAAAAAATGGCCATGAAAGGTGAAGCGATCAACTTACAAGGCTTCAAACGTAATTTCGACGAAGAAGTAGATGCCTTAAGACAAAATATAAGTGATGCCGGCACACGGTTGAAACCTGGTTTCAATGCCGCGGAAGACTTTTTAAGGGGTGCTGGCGAAAATACCGGCTCTTTTATTACCAAACTCCTGAGCATTATTTTTAAACTTATCGGCGCCTTTGTCATTTTCGTCTGCTGCAGCTTACTGTTTGCTTCGCTATTAGGCCTTCTGTTTGTAATGGGTTTCATAAATGGAAATGAGCTGGATGGCTTCCCTTTTAACGTAATTAATCCAGAATATCAGTCGCCCATCTATTTTAGCGCTGCTCTTCTGATTGTTATTCCACTTATTGCCCTCATATTATTTACCTTAAAGGTGTTGTTTAATAGAAAGATCACCGGAAGAACGACTTCCTTTGCGCTTTTAATTATTTGGCTCACCGGTTTAGGTATGGCCGTTTACTATGGTGCCAAAGTTGGTGCTGAATTTAAAACAGAAGCCAACTTCGAGCAACAATCATTACTTAAGTCGTATCCTGTTTACCATTTAAAGCTTAATGAAGCGCGTTTTTTATCTAAAGGGGATAGTGTAGACTATAATATCACTTTCAATGGTCGTCATGGCCGGGTGAAAATGGGTGCTGATCTGGGCGAAATTCATTTCTTTGTCCAAAAGAGTGACGACAGTCTGACTACCATCATGAAAGATTTCTCTGCACGGGGAAGGAATTTTCAGTCTGCTTTAACGAATGCACAGCAAAGTGGCTACTCGTTCGTTCAAGCTGACTCCACTATTACCCTCGATAAGTATCTTTCCTTCCCCCCTAAACAGGCTTTCCGCGACCAAGGATTGAATGTCACCCTAAAGATTCCGGTCAATACGCACCTGATCATTGATGGTGAAATGAACAATATCATTCGTGATGTTAATTTAAGGGATTGTCTTCCTGAAGATAGCGACTGGAATACGCCTTCGGAATGGATCATGACGGAAACCGGTTTAAAATGTGCGGATGAAACGCTTTTTAAAAAGAACACGGAGCCGGAATAATTGCTTAACTAATTTTAGTTTAAGAGTGACCAAGTGACCCTCAAATTACCCTTGATGCAAGGTTGAGGCCACAGTGAGGCCACAGTGACGCCACGTTTTAACGGGAAAAGGTGGCCTCACTGTGGCCTCAACATGGCGTCACTGTGGCCTCACCGGTAATCTGACCTTATTTAAATCTTAGTTTAATCTAGATTTGATTTTACTTAGTTCAGGGTCAAACTGATCTTTTTATTCGGGACAACTTCCATCTTAAAAAATTAAGACACAAAAAAAACGGCTGACTCAGTAAAGAGACAGCCGTTTTTTAAAAGTATTTCATAATTATTCTACAATAGTTACACGAATCATATTGGTTTTACCCTTCTTTTCGATTGGCATAGCTGCTGTATTGATCACTACATCTCCTGGCATAATCAACTTTTCTTCTTTAAGAATACGATTTACGTCGCTGATGGTTTTGTCAGTGCTATCGATCTTATCATAATAAAAGCTTCTTACTCCCCAAAGTAAACTCAATGTTCCTAATAATTCTACATTATTTGTGAAAATATAAGTTACTGCTTTAGGACGGTGACTTGAAATTTCAAATGCGGTATATCCGGATGAGGTCATCGACACGATACCCGTTGCATGAGTCTGTGTGGAAAGATGAACCGCAGATCCACATACTGCATTAGAAATAAAACGTGGTGACTTAGTGTCTAAATTCTTAGGTGTATGGAAAGGATAAGCTGTTTCTTCAATGTTCTTGATGATTTTGCTCATGGTTTCAATAACAATGACAGGGAATTCACCAACTGAAGTTTCTCCGCTTAACATCACTGCATCTGCTCCATCTAATACTGAATTGGCAACGTCATTCACTTCTGCACGTGTTGGGCGAGGAGTGGTGATCATGCTTTCTAACATCTGTGTAGCTACAATAACTGGTTTTGATGCTTCAAGACATTTTTTTACAATCATTTTCTGAAGTACCGGAACCATTTCCATTGGCATTTCAACACCTAGATCTCCACGGGCTACCATCACTCCGTCTGTTGCGGCAATGATCGCGTCAATGTTTTCAATTGCTTCTGGTTTTTCAATCTTGGCAATTACTCTGGCTGTTTTCCCGCTCCTGTTAATGATGCGTTTCAGGTCAATGATGTCTTCTCCTGTACGTACAAATGATAATCCAATCCATTCTACATCATTCGCTAATGCAAATTCTAAATTGTCTAAGTCATCTTCAGTTAAACTTGGGATCGATACTTTAGTATTTGGAAGGTTAACGCCTTTACGTGATGTCAGGATTCCTCCATGAACAACTTCGCAAATTACTTTATCCTTGTTGTTAGTATCTACAACGCGCATTTGAAGTTTTCCATCATCTAAAAGAATGACTTCGCCTGCACGAACATCTTTAGGGAAATTAGTATATGTAATGTAGATCTGCTCATTATTACCAACCATTTCGGTGGTAGTAAGGGTGATCTGAGTACCGTTAACTAATTTGATTCCACCATCCTGAACCATTCCGATACGGATTTTAGGTCCCTGTAAATCTGCAAGAATACCAACATGAAGTTTGTATTGATGATTGATTTCGCGGATAATCTCAATAACCTTTTTGTGATCTTCCTGACTTCCGTGCGAAAAGTTTAAGCGGCATACGTTAACGCCTGCTTTAATCATGCTCAGTAATGTTTCTTTACTAGAGGAAGCCGGCCCAAGGGTGGCAACTATTTTTGTCCGTTTGTGAACTTGTCTCATCTTATTATAAACTATTGTTATTTGTTAAAGTGTATACGTTACACCATTTTTAATTTTTTCCTTTAAAATATTATATTCTCTATTGATTTAATTTTTTGAGGACTTACTTCTGTTGCGTTTAAGATCTCCGGTAGTTTGTTTAATCCTTCAATTATAAACTCTAAGTCGTTTTCGTCAATATAATTTTTAATTAAAATAAAGTAATCTACGTTTTTCATTTCGGGGATCAAATAACCCTCCGTACCTTTGTTGGCCAATAAGAACAGATCTGTTTCTGATTCAGGTAGTTGATAATGATACCTGGAAAAGAACACATCCCCAATATTGGTCAAATGAACAGATAAATCTTCAATACGGGCAAAATCAGTAAAGATTTGCCGGTTGATTTTGAAACATAACAGGTAATCTTTTAAAGAAGATGTCACTGCTATTAAAACAAAATCTAGATCTAATTCGTATTTAAGTGTAAATTTGTTCAAAATGGTATACGAAAACACCGCGAAGGTACAAAAACATACCAAAAGCTTATTATGATGTTTATCATTTTTAACCAAAATTAAAAAGGTTTGATATTTATCATTTTTTATTTTTCTTTGCAGATAATTAATAACCATATAAAATAATAGAAACTATGTCTGATATCGCTTCAAGAGTAAAAGCAATTATCGTGGAAAAACTAGGTGTGGATGAAAGTGAAGTAAACCCTGAAGCATCGTTCACAAACGATCTAGGAGCAGACTCTCTGGACACCGTAGAATTAATTATGGAATTCGAAAAAGAATTCAATGTCGCAATTCCTGATGATCAGGCTGAAACAATTGGCACTGTAGGCCAGGCGATAGCCTACTTAGAAAAGAACGTAAAGTAATCCCGCTTTCAGAGCATAAATGGAGCTGAAAAGAGTTGTTGTAACAGGACTAGGTGCGCTTACCCCAATAGGAAATACGGTTCCAGAGTACTGGAACGGTCTTCTGAATGGAGTAAGCGGAGCTGCTCCGATTACTAGGTTTGACGCAAGTAAGTTCAAAACGACCTTCGCTTGTGAAGTTAAAAATTTCAAACCTGAAGACTTTCTTGATCGTAAAGAAGCAAGGAAGTTAGACCCATTTGTACAGTTTGCACTCGTTTCAACTGAAGAGGCTGTTATCGATTCCGGAATGGATTTTGACAATCTGGATACCAATCGCATCGGAGTAATCTGGGGCTCTGGTATTGGAGGGTTAAAGACTTTTCAGGATGAGGTAAGCGCTTTTGTAAAAGGTGACGGAACGCCGCGATTTAATCCTTTCTTCATCCCAAAGATGATTTTAGACATCGCGCCGGGACATATTTCCATTAAGTATGGGCTTAGAGGTCCTAACTTTTCTACTGTAGCTGCTTGTGCGTCTTCTACAAACGCATTGATTGACGCATTTAATTACATCCGATTGGGTATGGCCGATGCAATCATCTCTGGTGGTTCTGAGTCTATTATCCATGAAGCTGGAATGGGTGGCTTTAATGCCATGCATGCCCTTTCAACCAGGAACGATGACCCCGCAACTGCTTCGCGCCCTTTCGATTTAGATCGTGATGGCTTCGTTACAGGTGAAGGATCGGGTACTATTATTCTGGAAGAACTGGAACATGCACTCGCCCGTGGTGCTAAAATCTATGCAGAGCTGATTGGTGGAGGTATGAGTGCTGACGCTCATCACATTACAGCGCCTCATCCGGATGGGTTGGGTGCAAAATTGGTGATGAAAAACGCATTAAAAGATGCTGGCCTTACTACTGCGGATATTGATTATATCAATGTTCATGGAACGTCTACCGGTCTTGGCGATAAAAGTGAATCTAAAGCTATCGTAAGTGTTTTCGGTGAAGATGCTTATCGATTGAACATTAGTTCAACTAAGTCGATGACAGGTCACTTACTTGGCGCCGCTGGTGCCGTGGAAAGTATTGCAGCTATCCTTGCGGTTAAAAATGACATTGTGCCTCCTACGATCAATCACTTTACGGATGACCCTGAAATTGACCCTAAATTAAATTTAACGTTTAACGTTGCCCAGAAACGCTTAGTTCGGGTGGCGCAAAGCAATACGTTTGGTTTTGGCGGTCATAATGCCTCGGTTATTTTTAAAAAGTACGAAGGTTAGTCAAGGAGTACAAATTTACCTTAAGTCCCGGGTCTGCTGAAGGCTTCTGCTTATAAATTGATTTTATTACAAATGGATTTATAATTTGTTGCTTTTCTTAAGACTTTGGGCTTTTGACTTTAGACAAAGGTCTTATAAAAACGAATGCCAATATCTTCCATTTATAAGTTATACTTCTCGCCCCAACGTAAATACGTTGCGTTGATGAAGAATTTACTTGGCTTCGTTCCGGGTAATATTAAGCTTTATCGCATGGCCTTCAGACATCGTTCTGTTGCCATAATTTTAAAAAATGGTACCAAAAACAGCAACGAGAGGCTTGAGTTTCTTGGTGATGCTATATTGGGTGCTGTGATTGCAGACGAATTATTTAAGCGTTATCCTTACAAAACAGAAGGCTTTCTGACCGAGATGCGTTCCAAAATTGTGAGTCGCGTAAACCTGAATCAGCTAGCCAAAAAGCTGGGTCTCGACGAATTAATTGAGTTTGACAACCGTATTGTTAGTTTTCCTACCAAGCAAAGCTCACTATTAGGTGATGCTTTTGAGGCCTTGATCGGTGCCATTTACATGGATAAAGGCTACGAATTTACCCGCAATTTCCTTCTGGATCACATTATTAAACCTCATGTTGATATTTTGACCCTTGAAACTACAGAAACTAATTTCAAAAGTAAGCTGATTGAATGGTGCCAGCGCCAGGGAAAAGAGGTGACTTTCGAAACCGTACCGAATGCAGAAGGTGAAAGTGCTAAGCTTTTTACTGTTAATGCCTTGGTTGAAGGGGAAATTAAAGGAATCGGAAGAGATTATAACAAGAAAAATGCAGAGAAATTGGCTGCAGAAAAGGCCTGTATCATCATGGGAATTTAATTTTCAGGCTTTAATTAGGAGTTATTGAGGTAATTCTTATATTCTGCACTCGGTAATATGGAAAATAATCATTACCGAATGCAAGAATTTTATACGTATGCTGTTTTTTTATTTTACTTCTTTCGCTTCTCCCTTTGCTTTCTTTTTGAAATAGCCTTTTAAAAGGAAATTATGTTGCAAAGCTTCCATGTTTTCATCGAGCTTAGCGGAACTGGATTCCAGGTTGAGCAATGTTTTCTTTAAACTTTCTGCTGTTTGCTGATCATTTAGTAAGACCCCTATGGCATTGTCCTTATTATTTAATTTTGCGCCTGCGGTAGTTAAATCATTGGAAAGTGTTGCTGCGGAAAGGGATAGTCTTTTTATTTCACCTACAGAGCTCTGCAACTGAGAAAATACAGCTGTATCGGTTAAGAGCTTATCTACTAATCCACCTTTATGGTTCATCTTGTTTGAAAAATTAGATAGGGAAACTGCTGTATTGTTTATGTTCTGAGAGGCGCTGCTTAAACCTGCCATTGTATTGCGCAGACTTCCTGCCATTGTTGAATCGGTGAGTAAGGCGCCTATTGAACCTTTGCCTTCTACCATACGGGTAGTAATCACACTCAGGTTTCCGGTGATGTCGATCAGGTTTTTATTATTGGCCTGAAGATCTTCCATCATTTTATCGGTATCCAAAGCTTTTTTAACACCGATCCGATCACCCGATTCTACATTGGGAAGGTTTAAACTTCCTCCTTGGATGACAATAATTCTGTTCCCAATGATTCCTTCGGAACTGATCTGTGCTGTTGCGTTCTTATGAATGTATTTCTGGGCTTCTTCTTCTACATTCATCAGGATCTTTACCTGAGAGCTACCATAGAAGTCAATCTTCTTAACGGTTCCGATCTTAACACCGGAAAACCATACGTTATTGCCTATTTTAAGTCCCGCTACGTTATCAAAGATCGCATTGATGTTAATACTCTTGACGAAACGTTTTTGCTGACCAGCGAGCGTAAAAATGCCCGCTACAAAAAGAACGATTCCTAGAAAAACAAATATTCCGACTACTACCGAGCGTTTATTTTCTGATGCTTCCATTAAGATGTAAAATTATATTTATAAAAAGTTTGAATCCGCTCATCTTCGCTGGCAAAGACTTCTTCGAAAGTTCCTGTTTGGGCAAAACGTCCTTCCAATAACATCATGACACGATCGCCGGTAGATTTCGCACAGGTAAGATCATGAGTGATAATAATAGAGGAGGTGTTATATTGCGCCTGAACTTCGTTAATCAATTTATTAATTTCAATACAGGTGATTGGATCTAACCCCGCTGTTGGCTCATCATATAACATGATTTCGGGCCGCATGATGAGTGTCCGGGCTATTCCTATCCGTTTCCGTTGTCCTCCGGAAAGTTCAGATGGCATTTGATTGAGCGCTTGTAAAAGGCCTACTCCCTCGAGCACATCTTCAATTTGGAAAGCAATCTCCTTTTTTGTGAGATGGGCTGAATTACGTACTAAGGGAAATTCCAGGTTCTCCTTTACAGTCATACTGTCGTATAGGGCACTGCTCTGAAAGGAAAACCCAATCTTCAAACGGAGCTTCTGTAATTCTTTGATGGAAATTTTGTCTACTTCATATCCCAGCACATGCACGGTTCCTTCATCGGGTTTGAGTAAACCGGATATAATTTTGATCAAAACTGATTTTCCTGTACCTGAGCGACCGAGAACAACCAGGTTTTCACCTTTATACAGCTCGAGGTCGATACCCCGGAGTATATGCAGATCACCAAAAGATTTTTTTAATCCTTTGATCGAAATAAGATGCTGACTTTCATCAATGGGTGTGGATTGTTTCTTCATTAGCGTATGGCGTTTACGATCTGCACAACAAGTATTTCTTCAATAAAGATCAGAAACATGGAAACCACTACTGCTGAGTTGGCGGCTTTTCCTACGCCTTCTGTTCCTTTTGATGAATTATAACCCTGATAACATCCTACAGCTCCTATAGTGAATCCGAACAGGGTTGTTTTGATGATGGAAGAGAATAAATCGAGAAATGATATATTTTGCAAAGCACTGACTACGAAGGAAGAATAACTGGTTTGTTCATTCTGGTTTACATTGATATATGATCCTATCAGACTGACGATACAGGTGTAAACGGCTAACAAGGGAATCATAAAGGTGGTGGCGAGCATTCGGGTGACGACCAGAAACTTGAAGGGATTGGTTCCGGATACTTCCATGGCGTCAATTTGTTCGGTCACATTCATGGATCCTAACTCGGCACCTATTTGTGATCCGACTTTACCTGCTGTAATTAAGGCGGTTACCAGGGGGGCTAATGCTCTTATGATGGCAATTGAAACCAGACTGGGAAGCCAGGAGGTTGCTCCAAAATCGGCCAGTGAGGGGCGCGATTGCTTGGTAAAAACCAATCCGGTAATAAATCCGGTAAGTGTGATTAAGGGAAGGGACTTATAGCCGATCTCATAACATTGCCGCACAACTTCTTTGAATTCGTAAGGAGGAAACAGAACTTCTTTAAAAAAACGTAGGATGAATTTATAGACATCATACAGATTAATAAAAATCTGATCGATCTTTCTTGATACAATATACTTACCTGATCTCTTCATTGAGGAACTATAATGTCTGTATTTCTGCATTCCTGACTATTATAGTCTTTTGTTCAGAAATTAGTATTTGGCGCAAACTTAAATCAAAATAAAATAGCTTATATCAATATTTGCTGATTTATTATATCATTTGATATTAAGATGTTTTAACTGGATAATTGTTTTAGATAAATGCAAAATGAGTGATAACATGTTTTAATTATTACAAATACTAAATATATTAGTATTTTTGATTTATGTCACACGAGAATAACGATCATTACTTTAAGGGCAGGGGAGCTCAGATTAATACACATAATCGGTTTTCGAAAACAAAGTATGTGACGGAACATATTGAAGGTTTGGATGAGGAGCTATATGAAAATTCGGCTACACAGCTAATTGAGACTTTTCCGAAAACGATAGTAAGCCGTTCGGAGAGTCCGGATGTAGGTTTTAATTATTCCATTAATCCGTACCAGGGATGCGAGCATGGCTGTTTATACTGTTATGCGCGGAATTCGCATGAATACTGGGGCTTCAGTGCGGGACTGGATTTTGAGCGGAAGATTATCGTCAAACGAAATGCGGTTGCCTTGCTGGAGACTTTTTTGAATAAACCGGGTTATCAGCCAGAACCGATTATGCTTTCAGGTAATACGGATTGTTATCAGCCTTTAGAGCGGAAATTGAGGATTACAAGGGAACTTCTGAAGACTTTTTTGAAGTATAAACATCCGGTTGGGTTGATCAGTAAAAACAATCTGATTGTTCGGGATGCTGATATCCTACAGGAACTTGCTTCTTTAAACCTGGTGCATGTGGCCATTACTATTAATTCGCTGAATGAGAGTTTAAGACAAAAGATGGAGCCCCGGACGGTAACGGCTAATAGCAGGTTGAAAGTGATTAATAGCTTGAGTTCTATAGGGGTTCCTGTTCGGTTGATGGTTGCGCCCATTGTTCCGGGATTAAATAGTGATGAGATTCCAGCTTTGATTAAGCGTGCTGCAGAAGAAGGCGCTAAAGCTGCTTCTTTTACTATGATCAGGCTAAATGGAATGATTGCCGAGGTGTTTACGGATTGGATCCAGAAAGCGTATCCGGACCGAGCCAATAAGGTGCTGAATATGATTGCTGCGTGTCATGGCGGGAAGCTGAATGATAGTCGCTGGGATACCAGAATGCGTGGCGATGGGAAGATAGCGGAAAGTATACATGCGCTGTTTAAGCTTTCCATTAAGCGGTACATGCCTGACAATGGATTACCGGGATATGATTTGAGCCATTTTATCCCTGCTTCAGGAAGGCAAACTTCGATGTTTGGGGAAAGGTAATGTTTTAGAAAATAAAATTTTAGTTAAAATTTGGCAATCTAGTTTGTTCACTTTATATTAGTGTTCACAAATAAGTGAACATGAATATAAAGTGAACATGAAAGAGCGTGTAATTGATCTGGTATTGCAAATGTTTGAGGAAAAAACAGGAATCAAGGCAAAGTGGTATGTCACTAATGAACATAAAACATGTGATGGGCAAATTGAACTGATAAGAGGCGACACAAAATATAGAATGCCAACTCTTTTTAAAAGGGAGGTAAAAAATATCAACTTGGTTCAGTTTCAGCAGCTAAAGGAGGAGATTGGCGAATTTGTGATCATTGCAGAAGTTATCTATCATGGGATAAGAGCACAGCTAAGGGCAATGCAAATAAATTATTTGGATGCTGCTGGCAACTGCAACATCCAAAAGAACGACTGGATGTTTTTAGTAGAAGGTTTTAAGAACGAGATTCAAATTGCACAAAAGAAGGAGAGCGCATTTACAAAAACAGGATTGATACTCGTGTTTCACTTTCTAAATGATCCAAAATATTTAAATACTACTTATAGACAAATGGCAGAAGATTATGGTATTGCCATTGGAAACATAACTAAGATTATAACTGCACTTAAGAAACAAGGTTATATTCTGCAATACAATAAGAAGGAACTCCGGCTTTTAAAAAAGAAAGAATTACTTGAAGAATGGGTTGCGGCTTACGCCCATAAACTTAAACCAACTCTTGAAATCGGGCAATTTAAATTTGCCAATGGTTTTGAAAAGGACTGGAAGAAACTTCCGATTCGAGCAGAAGAAACACAATGGGGAGGTGAACCTGCCGCAAATCTCCTTACCGGTTATCTAAAACCTGGAAAGTTAACGCTCTACAGCAGTAGCAATAAAGTTGATCTTATTAAAAAGTATCATCTTGCACCTGATCAGAAAGGCAATTTGACTTTATTTAAGAAGTTTTGGAAATTTAACCCTGTACTTGAAGATACCGTTCCACCCATATTGATTTATGCTGACTTGATCAATACAGGTGACCCAAGAAATATCGATACTGCAATAAAACTATACGATGGACTACTTAAAGATCAATTTTGAGGAAATGCGCTATGGCGCAATGCATTTTACTTTTGAATCTCTAGAGACAGCATTCAAAAAATTTGAAATTGATTTTTATCTTATTGGGGCATTCGCCAGAGATATGTGGATGAATCATCTGAATGATCTTCCTGAGCGCCGGACTACTAATGATGTCGATTTTGCGGTATACATAAATGATTATGAAGATTTTAATACGTTAAAAGATTACCTGGTGGCAGAAGAGGGGTTTACAAAAGATGATGAGCCTTATCGGTTATATTCTAAAGACGGAACCATGATTGACTTAATCCCATTCGGCGGAATAGAAAACAATAATGAAGTATATCTTGACGGAAATCCCCCAATGGCTATATCGGTTTTTGGAAATAGGGAAGTACTTAACTATGCGCAAACTGTAGATTTAGCAGATGGCAGTTTTAAGATCTGCACACTTCCCGGTCTATGTATTATGAAACTAAGATCCGGGCATGAAAATGGTTATAGATTCGAAAAGGATTTGGGTGACTTCGATTATATCCTGGAGAATTACTTTGATATTGCTGGAGATACCATTTATGATGATGAATTTGAGGACTTAATAGAGGAAGACTTTATTCCGTTGCTATCGGCTGTTAAAATGTTGGGGAGGCAAATGAAACCCATTTTAAATCAATCGCAGGAGTTGACTCAAAAAATCATCTCTATTCTTGATAAGAGAAAAGAGAAGTTTACTGACTTTGAAATTGATCAAATGTATGCGTCAGATCCTAAAGACTTAAAAATTATACGCTTCAAACTAATAAGCTTCAAACTAATAAGCACATTGAACCAGGAACTAGTTAAGTGATGGTATGTTTGATTAATAAAAAAAAAGAGCCTGATCATGAATTTATGATACAGGCTCTTTTTTTTTATTAAAATGCTTTTTAAGAATACAACTCTTCTTCTTCAACCGGATGCTCACCACTTAAAGCTTCATCAACCAGGATTCTTCCGCAATGCTCACATACGATAATTTTCTTATGCTGACGGATATCCAACTGACGTTGAGGAGGGATCTGGTTGAAACAACCTGAACATGAATCACGTTGAATGGTTACTACCGCTAAACCATTCTTAGCGTTTCCGCGCAGACGTTTGTAAGCAGTTAATAATCTTGCATCAATGGTTAATTCAGCTTCATCGGCAACAACGGTAAGTTCTTGCTCTTCTTTCTGCGTTTCAGATTTGATGTTTTCCAGTTCTGAATTTTTAACTTCAAGGTCCTTTTTACGTTCTTCAAGATCAAAAAGTGCTTTATCATACACCTGGGTCTTGTTGGATATTTCAAAGGTAAATTCCTTTATTTTTTTCTCACTAACCTGTACATCAAGTCCCTGGATCTCTATTTCTTTAGAAATAGCGTCATACTCACGATTGTTTTTTACTTCGTTTAGCTGACTTTCGTATCTCTTGGTATTAGCAAGAGCATCTTTAATCATGTTTTTCCGGGAGATGATAGAATCTTCCAGATCATCAAGATCAGCTTTGATTTTTTGTATACGCGTTTCAAGACCGGCAACTTCATCTTCAAGATCAGAAACTTCCATAGGAAGTTCACCTCTTACTTGTCTGATCTTATCAATCTTTGTGTGAATTGTTTGCAGTTCGTATAAAGCCTTAAGCTTCTGTTCTACGGTTTGTTCCATTAAAATATGTATTTTATGGGGTTTGTGTCTATTGATGTTAAATGGATTGCAAAGTTAGGAAATTTTTTCTGAATATTTTCAAATAACAATTCCTGTGTAAATTGCTCTGTTTCAAAATGTCCCACGTCTGAAATGACAATTTTACCTTCGGCGTCAAAAAACTCATGATATTTAAAATCTGCAGTAACGAATACATCCGCTCCGGCAGCAATTGCAGCCGGCAAAAGAAAGCTTCCAGTACCTCCACAAACAGCAACCCTTTGCACATTTTTACCTCTTAGCGCAGTATGACGAATTACTTTTGCATTCAGGGTTCCTTTTACAAAGCGAAGAAATTCCATTTCGTTTATCGGTTTGTCGAGTGTTCCGATCATTCCTGCTCCGGCTTGCTGATAGGAATTGCTTAAAGGATACAAATCGTAAGCAACCTCTTCGTAAGGATGGGCTTGTAATAAAGCGATCAATATGTTGCGTTCCAGGAATTCAGGGTAAATGATTTCGATGCGCAGTTCATCTTCCCGGTGCAATTCGCCTCTTTCTCCGACAAAAGGGTTTGCATTTTCTGATGCTTTGAATGTGCCGGTGCCTGGTGTACTGAAGCTGCAGTCGGAATAATTTCCTATTGAGCCTGCTCCTGCCTGAAGAATGGCTGCCCGTACCTGGTCTGCCTGTTGAATGGGGCAGAAGGTGACGAGTTTTTTAAGGGTATTTTTTCGTGGGGATAGAATGCGGTACTGTTTGATACCTAATTTGGCACAAATTTTAGCATTGACACCTTCTAATACGTGATCCAGATTGGTATGAATGGCATATAGGGCAATATCAAACTTGATCGCTTTCATCACCGCACGCTCTACATAATTTTTTTTATTGAATTTTTTTAAGCCTTTGAACACGATGGGGTGGTGGGATATAACGAAGTTGCATCCTTTTGCAATAGCTTCGTCAATAACGGCTTCGGTGCAATCCAATGAAATCATCGCAGCAGTAATCGTTGCATCGGGTTCGCCAACGATCAATCCGGAGTTATCATAATCCTCCTGCAAGGACAGGGGGGCTAATGTTTCAAGAAAAGTGGTTAACTCAATTATTTTCATTTGGCTTTTTTTCATCATTCTCCAAAATATTTTTATACCAGCTGATCTTGGACCAATAGGTTATAAAAAGGATGATTTGTATGATGCCGATGACCTCAATAACGATGGATAAATTCTCTGGTATTGCTTTCGTCGCATTGATCAATTCTTCGGGTGTTTTAGCTGATAACCTGATCATAATGGAAGGGATGACTGATATTACAGATATAATGGCATATAGGATTCCCTGCATAAACGTGGGTTTACCCGATACGTCAAAGTCTCTGGCTTCCATTTCCTTTTTTATAGATAGGCTTAATTTAGTAGCTACAACAAAATTCCAGATCCAATTGAAACCAGGAATAAGTAAGAGCCAAATCATTTTGGGTTGAATGGATCTGTTTTCCTCCGCAATATGATCAAGAACTTTTGTAATGGAGTAACAAAAAAAACCTGTGATGAGCAGGCTGACTAAAGCGGCTATGATTATTGGAGCCATGTTTTTGATTTATCGATATATAAGGGGGCAAAAGTACACAAATTAAACAGATTGGATTGCTAACGGTTTGCCTATTAACCTTTATACGTCATGTTCACCATTTGAGCACATTCGAAAGCTACTGTCCGGTTAAAATCATTAGCCATACTTTTATAATTGATCAAATCGACAATGGTTCCTATGAAACACAATCCTGCGGTAAAGAAATATAAGATTCCCATTCCAATTTGCCGGGTTATAAATCGCTGAACACCTGCCAATCCAATAAACCCAAGGAGGGTAAAGATGAGGAGATTGTCGGCGCTCTGACGTTTTCCAGAGTAAAACATGACAAATCGCTGCGCCTTTTCTTCATCCATATCTTTAATAATTTCTAGTAAAAACTGGTATTCTTCGGGAGTTATACCATTTATTCCGTAAAGCATGTTTTGAATGTTCATAATCTTGATTTAGGGTGGTAATATACTTTTATTTTCGTTCCCAACGAAGAAATACGTGAGATTAAAATAAGAAGACCCGGTATCCCAAACCAATGGTAATGAAATGATTGTGAAAGATTTCCATGTAGAATGGAAGCTATGGATCGACCTAAACCGCAACCGGGACACCATGTTAGTCCCAGATTCGCTAAAGGGCACAATGAAAAGTGAGGATGCTCTACGAGATTAAGTACCGCAAGCAAGCCAAGAGCAGTAACCCAAGCTGTTATTTCAAAAAGATGACCGTAAGGTTTCAATTTATAATGTTTGTTGTTTATTCATGAGCATCAACGACACAGCTAAGGTAAACAAAACACCAACAACTCCTGCTCCTCCAATTCTTCCCATGATATCGGTTCCGAGTTGCGGCGCGACAAACTGTACGTAAACGGTCATGCAAAATGAAGCAATAATACCGCCAACAAGCATGATTTTGAATCCTTCAAAAATGCCTTCAAAAAATTCCAGTCTTCCCCCATTGTAGTTGTCGCGGAAATTTTTAATACCTAAATACAGCCCTAAAAATGGAATGATAACCGATACGTATTCGAGCCAGGAGATCTTATCGGATATTTCCGTTTGCTGCCCATAAACTCCTATGACATGCAGCAAAAAGATCCATGATCCACTGAGGAGACCTATAATGATGCCGTATTTGATTGCATTTTTCATAAAAAATAAATTGTTTAATAGATATATTGTTGGGTTTAACAGTTGTGTGTCAATAATTGTTCCTTATGCTTAACAGATTTTCTTTTAATTGCACTTTTAAAATTTAAAATATTTTAGAGACTGATTGGTTTTGGGAAGAAACAAGGGGTAGTTCAATCGATTTGTGGAAGAACAATAATGACGATTAATAGCAGATTTAAGTAAAATAGACTGTTTATAAAGAAGATTCAGGAAGATTTGGGTTGTGAATCGTACTTCCTATAGGTCCTTTCTATATTTGTTCATCCAAGGATTTACGCTTTTCGCTTTACTGAAATAATAGGTGTATTGTCTTCTCTTTGTTATAAAAACGATGGGTTTGAGGTATTCAACCATCGTTTTATCGTATAAAAACTTGATAATGTATATTTGTAACTGATTCGACAAAGTGAACGTAAGGAATATTTTAGATCAATATAAAAAAGATTCAAGAGTTGAAAGTCTAGCTTTGACCTTAAACTCAGCTAAAAACCAGAGAGTCCATTTAAAAGGGCTCATCGGTTCAAGCGATGCCATGGTTGCTACTGCCTGCTATTTTATTCAGCATACCAACATGCTGTTTATCCTTCCAGACCGGGATGAAGCGGCTTATTTTCAGAGTGATCTGGAAAGTTTATTGGAAAAGGAAATTCTTGTTTTTCCTTCTTCCTACCGCAAGCCTTTTGAATTTACGCAACCTGATAGTGGCAATGTTTTGCAACGTGCAGAGGTTTTAAACGAGCTGATCCACGCAACTGAATACGGAAAATTGATTGTGACGTATCCGGAGGCTTTAGCTGAACGGGTAATTAACCGTGAGTCGCTGGAGAAGAATACGCTGGAAATTGCAGTATCACATAAGTTAAGCATTGATTTTATTAATGAATTTCTGATTGAATACGACTTTAACCGGGTTGATTTTGTGTATGAACCGGGACAGTTTTCTATCCGTGGGGGCATTGTAGACATTTTTTCCTTTTCGCATGATCTGCCTTACCGACTGGAGTTCTTTGGCGATTTTATTGAAAGTATCCGCACCTTCCAGATAGAAAGTCAGCTTTCGGAAGAGCGTATTAAGAGCATTACGATCGTTCCGAATGTACAGTCTAAGTTTTTAACGGATCATAATATTTCGCTGCTGGAATATATTGATCCGAACACGTCCATCTGGTTTAAGGACGTCCAGTTTACGCTTGACATATTAAAATCAGGCTATAAAAAGGCGGGGGATCTTTGGAAAGGGCTTACAGCCGCTGATAAACAGGCTAATCAGGAATGGATTGATCCTAAGTTTAATTTTACAGAGGAGAAGTTATTAGCCGATCAGCTGAAGGATTTTTCGGTCATCGAATTTGGTAAACAGTTCTTTTATCATGCCAATAAGGTGATTGAATTTGATACCAAACCTCAGCCTTCTTTTAATAAAGATTTCAATCTGCTGATTCATAATTTCAAACAGAATGAGTCTGTGAAATTGACCAACTGTATCTTTACAGACTCAGCCAAACAGGTAGAACGGTTGTATACCATCTTCAACGACATTGATAAAACAGTAACTTTTACGCCCATTAATGTGTCGCTGAGGGAAGGATTCATTGATTACGAGCAAAAGATAGCCTGTTATACTGATCATCAAATCTTCGACCGGTATTATAAATACAAACTTAAAAAGGGATATACCAAGTCGCAAGCTATTACGCTGAAAGACCTGAAGGACTTAAAATCAGGCGATTTTATCACCCATATTGATCATGGAATAGGAAAATATGCCGGTCTGGAGAAGGTAGAGGTTAATGGAAAAACGCAAGAGATGATTCGCCTGGTTTATGCCGACAATGACCTCTTATACGTCAACATCAACTCGTTAAACCGCATTTCGAAGTATTCAGGCAAAGAGGGAACACAGCCTCGCATGCATAAACTGGGTACGGATACCTGGGATAAGTTAAAGAAGACCACTAAAAAAAAAGTTAAGGACATTGCCCGTGACCTGATCCAGTTATATGCAAGGAGAAAGGCACAAAATGGTACCGCTTTTCCACCTGACACCTATTTGCAAACGGAACTGGAAGCTTCCTTTATATATGAAGATACACCGGATCAGGAGAAAGCAACAGCAGATGTGAAGCGTGATATGGAATCGCCGCATCCGATGGATCGGTTGATTTGTGGGGATGTTGGGTTTGGAAAGACGGAAATAGCAATTCGTGCAGCTTTTAAAGCAGTTTCAGATAGTAAACAGGTTGCGATTTTGGTGCCGACTACTATTCTTGCCCATCAGCATTTCAAGACTTTTACAGCTCGTTTGGCTGATTTCCCCTGTAATATAGATTATATCAACCGGTTTAAATCTTCGAAACAGATTAAGGAATCGTTAGTGCGGCTTACGGAAGGAAAGATTGATATCCTGATTGGTACGCACAGACTAGTGAGTAAGGATGTTCAGTTTAAGGATCTGGGATTATTGGTGATTGACGAAGAGCAGAAGTTTGGCGTAGGGGTAAAAGAGAAGCTGAAGCAACTCAGGGCCAATGTAGATACGCTTACGCTTACGGCTACACCTATTCCACGAACCTTGCATTTTTCTCTTATGGGAGCTCGTGATCTTTCGATTATTGCAACTCCGCCGCCTAACAGGCAGCCGGTAGTGACAGAGCTGCATATCTTTAACGAGCCTTTAATAAAAGAGTCGGTAGAATTTGAGCTGGAACGACACGGACAGGTATTTTTTATTCATAACCGGGTGAATGACCTTCCTCAACTGGGCGGTTTAATCAAACGACTGGTACCGACGGCACGGATAGGGATTGCGCATGGACAGCTTCTGGGGGATGCGCTGGAGGATGTGATGCTGAAATTTATTAATGGTGAATTTGATGTTTTGGTAGCTACCACCATTATTGAAGCCGGACTGGATATACCGAATGCGAATACGATCTTAATTAACCATGCGCACATGTTTGGGTTAAGTGATTTACACCAGATGCGTGGCAGGGTAGGGCGTTCGAATAAAAAGGCGTTCTGTTATCTGCTGAGTCCTCCTCTATCTACACTTACTTCGGAAGCCAGGAAGCGGCTTAGTGCGATTGAAGAGTTCTCTGACCTGGGCAGTGGATTCAATGTAGCGATGCGGGATCTGGACATCAGGGGAAGTGGAAACTTGCTGGGAGCGGAACAGAGTGGTTTTATTGCTGAAATAGGCTTTGAAATGTACCATAAGATCCTGGATGAAGCCATAGCAGAGCTGAAGGATGATGAGTTTAAGGAGTTGTTTAAGGATGAAAAGCCCAGGCCTACGATATCCTTTACGCATATTGATACGGATCTGGAAGTGCTGATTCCAGATAGCTATGTGACCAATATTACGGAACGGTATAATTTATATACGGATATTTCTAAACTGGAAACGGATGAGCAGCTGCAAGAGTTTGAACAGAAACTGACGGATCGGTTTGGTCCTGTTCCCCGTCAGGTTAAAGAACTGTTAAAGACTTTAAAGCTGCAATGGCTTGGTAAAGAAATAGGGTTTGAGAAAGTTTCTTTAAAGAAAAATTTGCTTAAAGGGTATTTTATTCCCAATCAGCAATCTCCTTATTTTGAAAGTGCACCGTTTAATAATGTACTGCAGTTTGTAAAGGTTAATTCAAGGAAATGTAACCTGAAAGAGGTTAAAAAGACCCTGCGGATCGCTGTAGAGGACGTAAATAACCTGGATGATGCAATAGAAATATTAGAACAGATGTACTTTGGTTAAGGGTTCAGTTAAGCGTTAATTGGTTAATTGAAAGGTAAGCGGAAACACACAAAACGTACGTACAGGGTTGTTATTCAGCATTCCAGGTTTCCAGTTTGCTGAACTTTGGAGAATTCGTAAGGCTTCTTCATCGCAACCGCCACCAATACCTTGCTTTACTCTGATATCGTTTAGAGAGCCGTCTTTTTCTACGATGAAACTCAGGTAAACCTTACCTTGTATTTCGTTTTGTCGGGCTTGGGCCGGGTATTTTATATTTGAACTGACGTATTTGGTAAACTCTTTTTGTCCGCCATTGAATTCAGGAGCCACATCGACTTGTCCCATATCATACACCTTTGTATCCGCAGTTCCTTCGACATTGATATCTAAATTAAAGTCTTCTCCTGGGGGAGTAGAGATTGTGTCGGGAGTTAATTGTAAGACAGACTCATTTTTAGTTTCAATTACATTCAGGGATTCTATTTTACCTTCTTCGTCTATTCGGATTTCATATTTAAGATCTCCGGAGTATTGCTGCCTGTTTGAGGAGCGATAATACTTTTCTCTGGTCCAGTAAGTTGCTGTAATTTTATCATCCGCACGGATAAAATCTAATGAAGAAACAACCCAGGTGCGGCTAAAATTATGCATATCAGACAAGCGCTTCCAATAAATCTCTTTTAACCGTTCCTGATTCAGGTTATGATAGTTATAAAAAGTCTCTGTGATATCGGCAAAGTAGCTGGGAGGATCGAAATAGCCTCTGCGCTGATCATTATAAAATGCTTCTATAAATTTGACTAAAGAGCTCCTTACTTCGTCATCGCTCATATTGGAGTTCTTATCGAGTAATGAACTGTTATCCACTACCGCTATGGGAGTTTTTTCCTTTGTAAAAAAGCTCCATGGATCTTCAGAAAAAAGAGTCAGGTATCCCATTATCAAGATGATAACGGCAAGTATAGACCCCATAATCCATAAAGACTTGTCTTTCCTTACTGGTTGTATTTCGGAATCTTCTTCGTTGTCTAAAGGTGTGTTATCCATCTGAAACTTAAAATGTAAAAACTGTTAAATAAACATATACAAGTGGGGCTGCTATAAACAGGCCATCAAAGCGGTCTAAGACCCCTCCATGTCCGGGAAGTAACGTTCCTGAATCTTTTACATCGAAACTGCGCTTCAGCATGGATTCGCATAAATCACCGTATGTTCCTCCTATGACAATGATTAAAGATATCATGGCCCAATGTATATAAGAGATCTCTTTAAATTGTGTACTCAATATAAATGCGGCCAGTAAGCTTACCAACATCCCTCCGAAGAACCCTTCCCAAGTCTTTTTGGGAGAGTGTTTTTCAAATAATTTGTTTTTGCCTAAACTTCTTCCGAATAGATAGGCACCGGTATCGCTCGACCATAAAAGTATCAAAAATCCTAAAGAATAGTGAAAATTATAAGATCCGTCGGCAAATCCAATACCTGCGTAAAAGCAAAAAGGAAGGATCGTGAGGATTACACCAAGAAAGGTTAAACCTATATTTTGATAGGGCACCTTGCTTTTACTATAAAGCTCTGAAATAAAGATGAGCACTGCTATTGGAATGGCTATGATGAGCCTGTTTTTCTCGTCGTAATGATTGAGATGAAGTAAAACCGGAATGAAAATACTCAGGGCAAGAAGGGCACCAGTAATGCGTTGGGGTTTCAAGGTATCCGTTTTTACCAGTTTGTAAAATTCATCCAGACATAAGAGACTGAGCAGAATAAAGAAAACAGCAAATATTTTTTCCCCTAATAGTACAGCTGCAAGCATGACTAACACAAAGAAAAAGCCTGTTATTGCTCTGGTTTTCATAATTCGTTCGTGGTAATAATTTCTAAAGCCTTATTTTCATTGACTTCCTGTACGTATACTTCCACATAGCCTAATACTTTATATGGAGATCCTTGTTTGTCCAGAATCACCGCATTTATCTCATTATCAATTAAAACCTGTCTGACTAGCTCTGATTTAAAAAAATCAGTTGAGGTATATATTTTTACCCATCCTTTAATCATAATTTAATTTTTTCTTTTGAAATTTTATAGAATACTCCGCAGATCAGCAAAGCGAATAGTATGCTGCCTGCAGCTGTAAAGATAGAGGTATCCGGGTTATCCAGGCTATCTAACGGTTTTCCCTTCAACTGTAAGACATAGGCACCAATTACTGCCATGGCATTATTAATAAAATGTGCCAGCACAGCCAGCCAGATACTTCCACTCCACAAGAAAAGATAGCCAAATAAAGCGCCTAAGAACATGCGGGGAAAAAAGCCAAGAAATTGTACGTGTATGGCGCTAAAAAGGATCGCGGTAATCCAGATGCCAGCATGTTGATTCCTGGTAATACGGGTGAAAATATTTTGAAAGCATCCACGAAAAAGAAACTCTTCCCCTATTGCAGGGATAACCGCCAGTATGAGTAAATTAATCAGCAGGTCAACTGGTGATTTCATGATCAGTATTTGCTTGGTAAGCTCACTAAGCTCCTTTTCTTTGTTGCGCATCCAATCTTCTACTCCTTGTAAAAAGGAGGGGAGATGCATCATCTGATTGATCATAATGACCCATTCAATGAATGGGGACACGATAAACATAATAATCGCGGTAAGGAGGATCAATTTGCCTGAAAGAGGGGTATTAAGGCGTAAGTAATCAATGCTTTCTTTTTTTTCGTAGTAATATAAGGCGATGGGCGGCAACACAAAGGTTCCTATTGACACCCAGGCCTGCATGAATAAGATTATATTTTTAGAGCCCTCTGCACCTAAAACAAAGTGAATGGAGCCTGTAAATAGATATAATATACCAATAGCCATAGCAGAAAACAGGGCGTAACCGAGTACTATAAACAGGACAAGATAAAAGAGTGATGTTAAAGGATGACGATTGACTGACCCGTATTCAGGCATGATAGCAATAATTTCGTATTTTTGTAAATAATAAAAATATCGCAAAGATAATCGTATTGAGCAAAGATGCCCGTTAAAATTGGAAATATTGATTTAGGTGCATTCCCTCTTCTGCTTGCGCCCATGGAAGATGTGAGTGATCCGCCATTTCGCTACGTATGTAAGCAAAATGGGGCAGATTTGATGTATACCGAATTTATCTCTTCGGAGGGCTTAATTCGTGATGCTGCCAAGAGCTTGCAAAAGCTTGATATTTTTGAATATGAGCGCCCTATAGGCATTCAAATATTTGGGAGTAATATAGAATCCATGAGGGAGGCTACGGCGATTGCGACAAAGGCTGGTCCTGATCTTATCGATATCAACTATGGTTGTCCGGTTAAAAATGTAGCTTGTCGTGGTGCAGGAGCTAGTTTACTGCAGGATATTGATCGAATGGTTGCCATGACTAAAGCGGTAGTGGAGTCTACGCATTTACCTGTAACCGTTAAAACCCGTCTGGGTTGGGATGATAATACCAAAAACGTATTTGAAGTTGCAGAACGTTTACAGGATGTAGGCATTAAAGCCTTAACTATTCATGGGCGCACACGTGCTCAGATGTATAAAGGCAGTGCAGATTGGTCTATGATTCGCGACATCAAAAGAAATCCTTTTATTGAAATTCCTATTTTTGGTAACGGAGACGTTGATTCGGTAGAAAAAGCGGCAAACTGGAGAATGGAATATGAAGTGGATGGTATCATGATCGGCCGTGCAGCTATTGGATATCCCTGGATATTCCGTGAGATTAAACACTTTTTTGCTACTGGTGAGCATCTTGCAGGTCCTACTATAGCTGAAAGGATTGAAAACTGCCTGACTCATCTTCAGAAATCCATTGAGTGGAAGGGTGAAAAGACAGGCATTTTTGAAATGAGAAGGCACTACTCCAATTACTTCAAAGGCCTTCACGATTTTAAGGAATTTAGGATGAGAATGGTTACATCAGATTCTCAGAATACGATAATTGAAGTTTTAGAAGAAGTAAAAGAAAAATACGAGACAGAGATGGCTTGATATTTGAACTCTTAAATTAAATATATATGCTTATGGTCACGCAAACTACTCAAGGAGTTAAGATATCAGTAGAAACCACTTTTCAACCTGAGTACTCAAATCCTGAAAATGATCATTATATGTTTGTTTATAAAATAAATATAGAAAATTTGACTGATTACAGTCTTCAGCTACTTAGCCGTCATTGGTTTATTTTTGATTCAAACGGATCGCACAGGGAAGTTGATGGAGAAGGAGTGGTAGGTCTACAACCGGTAATTGAACCAGGTTCTTCTCATGAATATGTATCGGGATGTAATTTAAAAACTGAAATCGGCAGTATGAAAGGATTCTATTCGATGAAACGTTTGGCTGATGAAGACGTATTTGAGGTTGAAATTCCTTCATTTCAGCTTATATCTCCTTATAAATTAAACTAAAAGTTTTGTACGCTTTTAAGTAATGCATATTCATGTGGAGTCATTTTTGATGTAACTAGCTTTTAATTTATACCTCTATAGCTACCAAACAAGCTGCACTTATCATATATTTCATTCTTATATCATAAAAAAAGAGGCAGCCATTCATTTGGTTGCCTCTTTTTTTATGACTGATTACTTAGTCTCTTCTACCGCCACCGAACAACATCATGGCCAGGTAAAGTAACTGTGCTACCGAACCTAAAGCAGCCACTACATAAGTCATAGCAGCCCACCACAAGGCGTCCTTTGCTTGAGTGTGTTCTACGCTTGATTGCATAATTCCTTTATTTGAATCTAACCATGCCAGGGCACGGTTACTGGCATCAAACTCAACAGGTAAGGTGACAACACTAAATAGTGTGACCACAATCATGGCACCGAAAGCAATAAGTAAAAGCGTATAGCCAAAACTTGATGCATACATGATTAAACCCAGCATAAAGACATATTGCAGCAGGTTGGAAGAAATATTAACTACCGGAACCATTGCTGAACGAAACTGCAACCAGGAATAAGCTTTAGCATGTTGTACAGCATGTCCGCATTCATGCGCTGCCACCGCAGCGGCTGCAATGCTTTTTCCACTATAAACGGAAGGACTCAGATTAACGGTACGATCTGATGGATTATAATGATCGGATAAGTTGCCTTCTGCTGATACTATCCTTACATCGTAAATACCATTATCATTCAACATTTTCTCCGCAATGTCACGACCTGTAAGACCTGATGATAAAGGCGTCTCCGAATACTTCTTAAATTTGTTTTTAAATCGTGCCTGAACAATAAAACTCGCTATTGCTATGACTATAATTAAAATAATTCCCATTTCTACTTCTATTTATACGTAAGTTATTACAAAAAGTGTTCCTATTATAATTTATATCCTATATTTTACAATGTACCTGTTTTGCTTATAGATAGTACTTTTATACCTGACATAAGTGCATAATATTAGTACCTTTATGATAAATATATTAGCAAATGGAATTTATTTATCTGATAATACTATTAATTTTATCTATACTATTTAACCTTTACTTTTGGTCAAAATTACAATCAGAGCGTAGCGAAACACGTTCAAAACAGGTATTAACTGAGGCTATGGGCATCAACTTAGCACGTGCTGAAGAGCGGGCTGTAAACATTAATGCAGAAAAGGAAGCGGTTACCCTGATATTACGGCATGAGCAGGAAAGGCTTTTTGATGAGTTACAGACAGAAAGACAGAAATTTATAACTATTACTCAATCCTATGAAAGCAGTCGCAGTTATTTAAAGGCTCAACAAGAAAAAATTGCGGAACAAAAGGAAGAAATGGATCGCAATCAAGATAAGTTCAATAAAGATTTTGAATTAATAGCAAGTAAAATTCTGGAAGAAAAAACACTCAAGTTTACAGAGGTCAATAGGTTTAACCTGGATAATTTATTAAATCCATTGAAGGAAAATATTAAGCTCTTTGAACAAAAAGTAGATAAAGTTTATAAGGCAGAATCAGACGAACGGAACGTGCTAAAAGGAGAGATCTCTAAATTAATGGATTTGAATAAACAGATTTCAGAGGAGGCACACAACCTGACCAAAGCTTTAAAAGCAGACACAAAGAAACAGGGAAATTGGGGAGAGGTCATTCTGGATCGGATATTAGAGGCTTCAGGACTTATTTTAGGCGAAAGTTACAGCAAGCAAACTAGTTTTACAGATGAAGATGGTAATCGGCTTCAGCCAGATGTGGTCGTTAATCTGCCTGATAATAAACATCTGATTATTGATTCTAAGGTGTCTCTTATTGCTTATGAGCGATTGGTTAACTGTGAAGAAGAATCAGATCGTCTGACTTATCTAAATGATCACATCAATTCAATAAAGGGGCACATTAAGAATTTGTGCAGTAAAAATTACTGTGATTTATATGGCATTAATTCACCAGATTTTGTATTGCTTTTTATTCCCATTGAATCTTCATTTGCTGTAGCGATCAAACATGATATAGAGTTATTTGAGTACGCCTGGAGTAGAAGAGTGGTCATTGTTACGCCATCAACCTTACTCGCTACGCTTAAAACTATATCTTCGGTATGGAAACAAGAGCAGCAAACCAGAAATGCTATTGACATTGCAACAAAGGCCGGTGCTTTATATGATAAATTCGTTGGTTTTATTACTGATCTTAAAAAGATAGGGGAGAAGATTGATGGCGCCAAGGACGCCTATTCGGATGCATTTGGTAAATTATCCTCTGGTAATGGTAATTTGATTGGCAAAGTAGAAAATTTAAGAAAACTGGGTGCTAAATCATCAAAGAAAATTGATTCAAAATATCTGATTGAAGAGAAATAATGCTCTTTATCAGATATTTAGGACATTAAAGTATATCCTACTACTTCTTTTGAATTGTATAATTTATTTAAAGCATTTTAAACTTGCGCTTATAAAGGAATAAAAATACTTTTAATAAATATAAACATCACATATTTTACATCATTTATTTATTAAAAGCATTCCAGCCTTGTGCCTTCAAAGGATGTACTTTTCCAGAACGGGATATAAGATTCATTCCCGCTGCCTGTTCAGTGATATGTCCAATTACAGTAATATCAGGGTTATTTTTAATAATATCGTAGTCTGATTGTTTAACAGTAAAGAGCAATTCGTAATCCTCACCACCGCTTAAAGCACAAATGGAAGGATCTAGGTTAAATTCTCTGGCCGTATCAAAAGTCATCGGATCAAGTGGTATTTTCTCCTCATATAAATTACATCCTTTTTCAGATTGTTTACAAATATGTATGAGCTCGGAAGATAATCCATCCGATACATCAATCATAGAAGTAGGTTTAACACCCATTTCTTTTAAAGCCAAAATGATATCTCTTCGTGCTTCTGGTTTTAATTGACGTTCAATAATGTAATCTTTACCTTCCAAATCAGGTTGAATCTGGGGATTTTCAAGGTAAACGAGTTTTTCACGTTCCAGGAGTTGAAGGCCTACATAAGCACCACCTAAATCACCGGAAACACAAATAAGATCACCTTCCTGTGCAGTATTACGATAGATAATATCTTTTTCATCCGCATACCCAATACTGGTTATACTGATAACCAAACCTTGTTTAGAAGCAGAGGTATCGCCTCCTATGAGATCAATTTCATACTTTTTACAGGCCAGCAACATGCCTAAATACAACTCTTCAACAGCTTCAATAGGAAACTTGCTTGATAAGCCTAAGGATACAGTTACTTGGGTAGCTGTACCATTCATGGCGTATATATCGCTTAAATTGACTTGAATCGCTTTATAGCCTAAATGTTTTAAGGGGGTATAGGCAAGATCGAAATGAATGCCCTCTAATAAAAGATCGGTAGAAATAAGTGTCTTTTTATCTCCGAAATTAAGTACTGCAGCATCATCTCCAGCACCCTTAATCGTTGAAGGTTGGGTAAGAATTATATTCTTTGTCAGGTGATCAATCAGACCAAATTCACCCAGGTTATCTATTTCACTTTTCTCGACGTTCTCAAACATAATTCTTTAATTTAACCTTCCCTTATTATTAATTTGCCAGCTTTTTTATTTCAACTTCACAGTTACTTTTTGAATGCAACAACTCCTTATTATTAACTTGACAGTTTATATTTACTTTAACTTTTAAATAATTAATTAGTTAAGTGATATATTACAATCCTAATTTGGCAGAAATATCAAGCATTCTTGCTATGGGAACCCTTGCCTTTTCAATAATATCCAATGGTATTTTTATTTCAGGAAGCTCATTTTTCATGCAAAGATAGAGCTTTTCAAGTGTATTACGTTTCATGTGAGGGCAATCATTACAAGCGCAACTATTATCCGGAGGTGCAGGAATAAATGTTTTACCCGGATTTTCTTTTTGCATCTGATGAATAATACCACTTTCGGTAGCTACTATGAACTCGGTAGCGGGACTGTTTATCGTGTATTTTAATAAACCCGTTGTTGATCCTGCGTAATCAGCCAATTCTAAAACAGCATCTTCACATTCCGGATGTGCTATGAATTTTGCATTTGGATGACGCTCTTGTAGTTTAATAATACGTTGTCTGGAGAAAATTTCATGTACCATACATGCGCCATTCCATAGTACTAGATCACGACCAGTTTTTTTGGCCACATATTTACCTAAATTTTTATCAGGGCCAAATATTATTTTCTGATCTTTAGGTAAGCTTTCTACAATCTGTACTGCATTGGAAGAGGTACACACAATGTCGCTTAATGCCTTTAACTCTGCAGAACAGTTTACATACGTGATGACTAAATGATCAGGGTATTTTTCTTTAAACTTAGCGAATAGAACAGGAGGACAACTGTCTGATAAAGAGCATCCAGCTTTTAAATCTGGCAACAAAACCTTTTTTTCAGGTGATAGTATTTTAGCTGTTTCGGCCATAAAATGCACTCCAGCAAATACAATCATAGAAGCATCCGTTTTTGCAGCCTGTTGTGAAAGACCTAAACTATCTCCAATATAATCAGCAATATCTTGAATATCAGGCTCCTGATAATAATGAGCAAGTATCACTGCATTCTTTTCTCTTTTTAATTTTTCAATTTCAACATATAGATCCAAAGTAGGATCAATGGGCTCTTCTATGAAACCCTTCATATTTAACTCCTCTAAAATATTCATTTCTAACCTTCCTGTAAATATAAATTGTTCCTAGGATATTATTTTAAATTTTCAAACAGCCTGCTCTTTGTTTTGATCTCCAACTTAATTACTTCTAAAATTGGCTCGCTAAACAAACACGCGCTATCTTAATTATCTGCTCTTTATTTCCTCAAAAGTATCCATTTCTAACATCTCAATAATTATAATTAGTTATATATATAAAGAATCTTATAGGTTATTAGTGTGTTAGTAATGTTGGTAGTGTGCTAAAATTTATGGTGTAAAATGATTTATACCTTAAATATTAACAAGTTATTAACACTTTAGTTGTGATAAGTAGTTTAAAAGGAGATATATATATTTTCCAAATTTTTAACGTTTATTTTATAATGTGATTTATTTGATGTGATCAGAAAGTTAATAACTGTTTGATTTGAACTCAAAACTTTATTAAAAATAAAATAAATTTTCCTAAAATCCCCAGTAACGATTAGTTATTAAAATTTATTAGCTCTTTTATCTCTTTAATTAACATCTTTATTACAGTTATCAACATACACAATGCTATATTTAATTTTTTAAAATAGTTACTCATGAGAGATGTTGATTTCCTTGTTATAGGTTCTGGAATAGCAGGTTTAAGTTTTGCACTAAAGGCTGCAAAACATGGTAAGGTACTGATAGTTACAAAAGCAAATGAAGATGAATCGAACACGAAGTACGCCCAGGGTGGGGTGGCTGTAGTTGTGGATAAACAAGATTCTTTCGACAAACACGTAGATGACACTCTAATTGCGGGTGATGGATTATGTAATCAGGAAATTGTTGATATAGTAGTGAATGAAGGTCCTGAGCGAATCAAAGAAATTATAGAATATGGTACCCGGTTTGATAAAACGAACAAGGGTTTTTATGATTTAGCAAAAGAAGGTGGGCATTCAGAACACCGGGTTCTTCATTATAAGGATATTACCGGGTTCGAAATTGAGCGTGCCCTATTAGAGCAAGTGCATAGCAATCCAAATATTGAAATATTAACACATTATTTTGCTGTTGAACTAATAACACAGCACCACCGGGGCATATTTGTAGATAAGCGATCAGATGATATTGAGTGCTATGGAATTTATGCCCTGGATACAAAGTCAGGTAAGGTAGAAAAATTCCTTTCCAGAGTTACAGTGATGGGTTCAGGCGGGGCTGGTCATATTTATTCGAATACTACCAATCCAGTTATTGCAACAGGTGATGGTATTGCAATGGTTTATCGTGCAAAAGGTAAGGTTAGAAATATGGAATTCATTCAGTTTCATCCTACTGCTTTATATAATCCAGGCGAATATCCTTCTTTTCTTATTTCAGAAGCGGTACGTGGCTTCGGTGGTGTGTTAAAAAATAGAGAGGGCAAGGAGTTTATGCATTTGTATGATGAGCGTTTATCTTTAGCGCCAAGGGATATTGTTGCGCGGGCGATTGATTCAGAAATGAAAAAGTCTGGTGAGGATTTCGTTTACCTGGATATCACGCATCGTTCTAAAGAAGAAATTTTAACTCATTTTCCAAATATTTACGCCCGGTGTTTAAGCATCGGAATAGACATGAGCAGGGATATGATTCCTGTAACTCCTGCCTGTCATTATATGTGTGGAGGAGTTATGGTCGACAAAAATGGAAGATCATCTATTCATCGCTTATATGCTTGCGGCGAATGTTCGTCTACAGGTTTACATGGGGCAAACCGGTTAGCCTCAAATTCTTTGCTTGAAGCTCTTGTTTTTGCTCATCGTATTTATGCGGATTCTTTGGATAAATTTGCCAATGTAAGTATTCCTACTGATATTCCTGAATGGGATGAAACGAATACGCAGCTTTCTAATGAGGATATTCTGGTTACTCACAATCTACGCGAAACGCAAAAAATAATGAGTGACTATGTAGGTATCGTTCGTTCAGATTTTAGACTTGACCGTGCCATGCGTCGTTTAGGTCTTCTTTATGAAGAAACGGAAGAGTTTTACAAACTGACCAAACTTTCTGTTAAGTTGTGTGAGTTAAGAAATGTTATTCAAACTGCTTATATGGTGATAAAATCTGCCTTAAAGAGAAAGGAAAGCAGGGGTTTGCATTTTACAACTGATTATCCTTTTCATCAGGATGTAACTCAAGATACCATATTATAAATTTAAAATTGGCTTATGTCGTTGATAGTCCCTGTAAAGGGTATAATTCCAGAATTTGGTAAAGATTGTTTTCTTGCTCCAAATAGTACAATAGTGGGTGATGTGATTTTAGGAAACAATTGCTCTGTTTGGTATAACGCCGTGATTAGAGGTGATGTCAATGCGATTAGAGCTGGCGATAACGTAAATATACAGGATGGTGCGGTGATTCATTGTACATATCTTAAAGCGGCTACTTATATCGGTAATAACGTTTCAATAGGACACAACGCCTTAGTACATGGTTGTACGCTTGAGGATAATATTTTAATTGGTATGGGAGCAATAGTAATGGATAATGTAGTTGTACAATCTTTCACTATTATTGCTGCCGGTTCTGTTGTTCTGGAAAATACAATATGTGAAACGGGGTATATCTATGCCGGTGTTCCTGCCAAAAAAGTTAAAGCTATTACTGATGAACAGCGGGAGATGTTGAAGCAGCTTCCATTAAATTATATTATGTATTCGAAATGGATTATGTCCCCGGAGGGGTAGGTAATCAAATGGATTAGGCCTTCATAGAAGTAATCCTTTAAATGCATTATGCTTTCGGAGAAAATATTTTAAGCAAATGGATTAGGCCTTGGGAATATACTTAATAAGAAGTATCCCTTCTCTTGTGGGTTTTAATCAAATGAATTTTGCCTTCAAAATATACTTAATCAGAGGATCATAACTCAGAAACAGTGATTAATTATATAGATCATTTCCCCTGAGGGGATGTTAATGGAATGGATCCCGTCTCCGGAGGAATAGTCAACTTTTCTTCTAAATCCCAGTTTGCTCTCAATGTTATTTCTACCCCAGCATTCCATATATTTTCAGGTGATTTTTTTAAATAGACATCACCTGTATCCCATTTCTTATTTACATTAGTATCATAAATAATCCTGAAATTGTATTTGCCAATCGCATACATGATGTAGTTTACGGTCGTATTTTTTGTGATTGGATTTTCTCTTAAGAGTTCTCCATTTTGATTAAGAAGCTGTACAATATAGTGTTTTGCAGTGTCCGGAACAGTTACGGCTAATGCGAGATTTCCATAGTTTATCTCTTCATCTCTTGTAAATGCCTTATCGAAAGGTTTGTTTTCTCCGCCAAATAAGCCGGTAAAAGCTTTTTCTTCCAATTTTAAAACATAGTTTTTTTCAATTTTCCAAGGAAATTTAAAGATGTAGCGGCTTGTCGAGCTTGTGTCTTTAAATATTCTCAATCCGTTTACAGAGATTGAATCTTGTAATAGCGTTATCTTGGATGGATCTATTTTGGTTCCTATGGGTGCTGAGAAGCTAAGTATTAAGTCTGTTCCTGGTTTTATTCTTGAATTAGGAATGTTATCTGTTATTTTTAATTCCCTTTTATATTCATCCTTTTTACCCCTTCTTATTACACTGGTATCAATAGGTATTCCATTATTGATAATAGCAACCTGTATAGAATCGAAATTCATATTCTCTGTCCACAGCGATAAGCTGTCTTTCGTTTTGCTGAATACCGTAATTTTTGATGTATCCAGCTCTTTAGGTTGAATTATTCTTACGCTCGGATTGTTTAATTGTTTGTTGAATAGAAATAGTATTTTACCATCTTTTTCTATCTTGCGATCCATGATTCGGAAGATCTTAGCTTCTTCTTTAAACAGTTCAAGTTTAATACCTGCTGTATTTTTGGTCAGTACCAATGAATCTTTTAAAAATCCGATTTCTTCATTGGTGGAATTATAAATCCGATCTCCACTCTCTTCTTTCAACGCATAAACTTTATACGTATCAGGCCTTAAATATTTAAGATTGAATACCCCTGAAGAATCTGTGGTAGTAAAAATATTTGCTCTCTTCTTTCCAAAAATAGTATCCTGACTTATAGGTATTATAAATACAGTAGCATCTAAAACTGGCTTTTTAGTTAAGGTGTTTAGTACGGTTCCCGTAATCGTAAGCGAATCTATTTTATTACCGGTTGATAATACATACATGTAATTCTTTAATATATTCCCTTCATTATAATCAACAAGCCCTCTACCAAAGTTTATTGTATATGTTGTGTTTGCAGCAAGAGTATCCTGAAATTTTATATTTAAAATTTTCTTCTTTATTTTAAAATTAGGATTTTTATCCATAGCAGGGGACACACTAAATTCCTTTGCTTCATTATTGATTTTAAAATATTCATCCAGCTGGATATTTATTTCTTTGGTTTTAAATTTAGTAGTAAAATTTGCTGGCGTCTCTTTTAAGACCTTTGGTGGGATGCTATCCTTTGGTCCACCCGTTGGAGTTTGGATACTTGCGCACCCATATCCAAGCATAATTATAAGAAGGGTTGAGAAAAATAAAAAAATACTGTATTTCGCAAAACGGAGCATTTAGTGGCTATTTAAGAGAATTAAAGTTGATTATGGATTACTAGTATTACTTTATTATTTAAGTCGCTTAAAACGGCTTATTTTTGTATGCTTTTGATTAACTTAATTAACTGTATATCAATTAATTAAGTTTTTATTTCAAATGTACCATAATAACTGATATATCTGAAGGAGAAACGCCTGATATTCTTGAAGCCTGACCCAATGTTCTTGGCTTTATCTTTTTCAATTTTTCTCTTGCCTCTTTTGATAAGGATACCATGCCGGAATAATCAAAATTAGGATTGATTTCCTGATCTTCCATTTTTTTCATCTTTCCTACAATTTCCAGCTCTTTCTCAAAATAGCTCTCATATTTAGCTTTAATTTCGGCCTGTTCAATTGTCTCAATATCGAACTGCATAAGCAAGTCATTCAATCCCGTACTTGCTTTTCTTAAGTCATTTAGGGATACTTGAGGACGCGTTACTAATTGAAACAGTTTAAAGTTTTGAGTTAAAGCTGATGTACCAAGTTCTTCTAACAGACTATTAATTAAGGAAGGCTCAATGGATGTAGATTTTAAATATTTAATGATCGTATCAGAATTTTCAATTTTTTTATTTACCTTTTCTAATCTTTCATCATTTACTAATCCTAACTGGTGACCAATAGGACTGAGTCTGATGTCTGCATTATCCTGCCTTAATAATAAGCGGTGCTCAGCTCTCGAAGTAAACATTCTATAAGGTTCCTCAGTTCCTTTAGTTACCAGGTCATCTATTAAAACGCCAATATAAGATTCAGACCTTTTCATTATCAATTCATGGAAGTCATTAATTTTCTGATGCGCATTTATTCCGGCAATGAATCCCTGACTAGCTGCTTCCTCATATCCTGTGGTTCCATTAATCTGACCAGCAAAGAATAGATTTTTTATAAGTTTGGTTTCAAGTGTTAAACCTAATTGGGTAGGAGGGAAAAAGTCATATTCAATAGCATAACCAGGTCTGAACATTTTTACTTTTTCAAACCCAGGAATTTTTGTTAAAGCCTTATATTGTATATCCTCTGGTAAAGAGGTTGAAAATCCGTTTACATATATTTCTACTGTGTGCAGGCCTTCTGGTTCAACAAATATCTGATGCCTATCACGGTCAGCAAAGCGGTTTATTTTATCTTCAATGGAAGGACAGTATCGAGGGCCTAAGCCTTTAATTCGTCCCGTAAACATAGGAGATTTTTCAAACCCTTCCTTAAGTGTTTCGTGAACGTCTAAATTTGTATAAGTAATCCAGCAGCATTTCTGTTGTTTCGGTACCTCTACATCTGTAAATGAAAATCTACCAGGAGTCTCATCTCCCCATTGTTCTTCCATTAAGGAATAGTCAAGGCTCCTTCCATCTACTCTTGGAGGGGTTCCTGTTTTCATCCTTCCGGAAGTAAAGCCTAATTCGTTAAGCTGTTCAGTTAATCCAGTTGCTGATTTTTCAGCTGTACGGCCTCCACCAAATCGTTTCTCTCCTATATGTATTAAACCATTCAAGAAAGTACCGTTAGTCAAAACAACTGCACCTGCTTCAATGTTAATTCCCAATGAAGTTTTAACTCCTATTACACGATCGCCCTTAACGAGCAATTCATTTACAGTGTCTTGCCAAAAATCAACATTAGGAGTTTGTTCCAGCATAAGTCGCCATTCTTCAGCAAACCTCATCCTGTCATTCTGAGTACGAGGACTCCACATTGCAGGCCCCTTAGACTTATTCAACATCCTGAATTGGATAGTCGACTTATCAGAAACAATACCAGAATAACCACCCATGGCATCAATTTCCCTAACTATCTGACCTTTTGCTACTCCACCCATTGCTGGATTACAACTCATTTGAGCTATAGTAGCCATATTCATTGTAACCAAAAGTACAGAAGATCCCAGGTTAGCAGCTGCTGCCGCTGCCTCGCAACCTGCATGTCCTGCCCCTACAACTATTATATCGTATTTTTTAAACATTTTATTGATGTTCCACGTGGAACGTTTATATGTCTTTAAAGTTCCACGTGGAACTTTTATTGATTTTCTTGTATTTCTGTTAACTCTATCCAGCGTACACTAATCAAATCCAATTGACTTTTAAGCTTTTGAATTTCATCAGCAAGTAATGTTAGCTCTTGATGGTCTGTAATTCCACTATTCAATTGATCGGTTAATAGTTGAATTTGATTCTCAAGATCAGGAACCTGAACATCAATCGCCTCTAATTCCTTTTCTTCCTTATAAGAAAGCTTATTCTTTTTTGAACTCTCAACAGCTGGAAGACTATTTTTATTGCTTTCTTTAGTCTTTACTTCGTTGTCTTTTTCTAACCGATAGTCAGTATAGTTTCCTGAATAGATATTCACTTTACTATTACCTTCTAAAATAAACAATTGATTCGTCAACCGATCCATTAAATATCGATCATGCGATACCAATAAAAGCACACCCGAATAACGTTCTAAAAAGTCTTCCAGTATATTTAAGGTATCTATATCTAAGTCATTGGTAGGCTCATCAAGAATCAAGACATTCGGATTCTTCATCAACACACGCATCAATTGCAGCCGCTTCTTTTCTCCACCACTTAGTTTGCTAACCATGTTATGTTGCTTAGCAGGAGGGAAGAGGAAGTGTGTAAGTAACTGCGATGCTGTTAATGTCTTTCCATCAGCCATCATGATATATTCCGCTACATTCTTAACTACATCAATAACGCGTTCATCTTTATTTAATTCTAAACCGCTCTGCTGATAGTATCCAAATACAATGGTTTCTCCAATAGATATGGTTCCAGCGTCTGGTTGAATAAGACCCGTGATTAAATTTAACAAGGTAGATTTACCTGTTCCATTTCTTCCGGCAATACCTATCTTATCACCTTTCTTAAAGGTATAGCTGAAGTCTTCAATGAAAACTTTATCATTAAATCCTTTCTGAACTCCTTTAATCTCAATGATCTTATTGCCCTGTCTGGAAACTGAAGTACTTAACTCTACCTTTAAATTCTGAGTCGTTTTAGTCTTCGCTTCCAGTTCATAAAAAGAGTCTATCCTTGCTTTAGATTTAGTTGCCCTTGCCTGAGGCATCCTTCTCATCCACTCTAGTTCCTTCTTTAATAAATTACGATTCTTTTGAAGAGAAGAGGCATCGTCTGCTTCACGCTCTGACTTCTTTTCCAGGTAATAACTATAGTTACCATTATAATTAAATAAGCGTTGCTTATCCAGCTCTATAATTTGATTACAAACATTGTCGAGGAAATACCTGTCATGCGTAACCATTAATACCGTTTTATGACCAGTAGTCAGAAAGCTTTCCAGCCACTCAATCATTTCAATATCCAGATGATTGGTGGGCTCATCAATGATATAGACATCCGGATTATCAATCAAAAGTTTCGCTAATGCCAAACGTTTTCTCTGACCACCCGAAAGGCTTTTTATTTCCTGTTCATGATCAAAAATAGATAGACGTTGAAGGATAGTTTTAATCTCATGTTCATATTCCCATGCATCCAGCTCGCTAAGTTGATCAATCAGACTCTCCAGCTCTTTTGGATCGGGATGCTCTAACTCAATCAGTTTTTCATATTGCCTGATTACTTGCTGTTGATTATTATCGAGACTATACACATAATCGGCAATAGTTTTCTGACCGCTAAAATCAGGGTCTTGTTCCAAATAACCAATATTGAGACCTCGCTCCTTAACCACTTTCCCTTCTTTAGGAACGATCTTTTCAGCTAAAATCTTTAATAAAGTAGACTTCCCGGAACCATTAATTCCAACTAATGAAACCCGTTGCCCTTTGTCTATTCCGAATGTAAGCTCTTTAAATAACCATGCATCACTAAATACATGACCTAATTGTTCTCCTGATAAAATACTCATATTAATTCTTTAATCTTGTCTGAAGGATAAGTAAACGTCCCCTCAAGATTTTTTAATGTTTGGATAACCATAGCATTTGCTATCGTTTCAACTTTAATGCTTCTATAATTCTTTAATGGTCCCAACAAAATGGGATTAATAAGCCTCATCACCCCAATTGCAATTTTCTCAGTTGGTCTGGCTTCTTTACGATCCCCATCCAATAAAGAAGGCTGATAGATATGCAATGATCTAAATTTTAAAGCTTTAATGCGATCTTCTAATTTACCTTTCGTCTTAGTATAAAACATAACAGATTGACTATCAGCGCCTAGTGATGAAATTAAATGAAATTGAGGCACAAAATGATCACTTGCTATCTTTGCGATTAACAATGGATAATCGTAATCAATTTTTTTGTAATCCTTTAAATTGGGTGTTTTACTTTTCGTAGTACCCAAACAACACATTACAGCATCGCCATTGATCAATTCTGAAAAAGTGTTTGGATCATCAAAGGATACAATTTGTTGCTTTAATTTAGCATGAATGAGATCTAATGGCTTTCTTACCAAAGCAACTACTTCTTCAATACGATCTTCGCGTAACAAAGATTGAATCAGGTGAGATCCAATAAGTCCGCTACCGCCAACTACTATTACCTTTTTCAAATTATGTATCCTTAATTTACAAAACTAAGGAAATAATAGATTTATACCATAATAGAAAGGTCAGTATATGAAAGGATTTAAAATGTTCTCGATGATAAGTAGTAATTCTCCTTACTGGTCATCAAATTTTTATGTTCATTCCCCTTATCCGTATAACCTAATAAATGAAGAATGCCATGAATAAGTACCCGATGAACTTCATCCTTTTCAGATATATGAAAGGTAACAGCATTCTCTCTGATGCGGTCTATACTGATGAAAATATCTCCGGCAATCAAATCCGTTTCTTCGCTATTGTCAAACGTGATGATATCGGTATAGGTATCGTGGTGTAGGTATTGATTATTGATATTCAGCAAGTACGCGTCTGAACAAAATATGAAAGAAATCTCACTTGGAATTTTCCCTTCCTCCCGTATACTTGCTTTAATCCATTTACGAATATGCTCTTTCTGTTTTAATATGTAGGTAATTTCTTCGGAATGAAATTGAATTTTTTCTTGACTCATTAAATGTTAAAGTGAAGTTCCACCTGATTACCGGTCATGTTGAATATACATTGATCAGCCAAATGTTTGATGATAAATATCCCCCTACCGGTTAGGTTTTCCAGGTTTTCAGGAGCAGTAGGATCCGGAAGGTTGTTATAATCAAAGCCCGCCCCTTCATCCATCACGGTAAATTGCAGACTTTTTTTGTTAACAATCTCTAAATTAATATATACCTTCTTGGATTCATCCTGTTTGTTTCCATGAACAATAGAATTAATCACTACCTCATTTAAGCAAGTTAACATATTGCCATATACTTCCGCCGAAATGTTATTTTCATCTCTAATTGTATCAATAAAATTTTCAACAATAGTGATGCTTTCCATTTTAGAAGGAAGCTGTAGTGTATAAAGTGAGGAATTATCTGAACCATTTACATTATCAGGTGGCATATTTGTTCAAATTGAATCTAAAGACCTAAAATATTCATTAATTTTCAATTGATAAAATAAATTTAAATCGGCCGGTACCGTTTTCAATAACTCGGTCTCCTTTAATTTTATATTTTTCAATTGTTTAAGCTTTTCAATGTACCCGGGTAGCTGGTCAATTCCCGCTTTGCTTTCCCGCTTATTATCCAAATCCCGCTCTCTTTCCGCTTGGTCTGCTTCCAGTAAATGGGTTAAAATATCATGCTGCCTGATCAGAGTTTCAGACTGAATATTTTTATTAACCAGCTCCATTTCGGTTTGCTCCATATCCTGGCTAAGCTTATCCAGGTTACCAAGTTTTCCCTGCCCATCTTTATTCATTTCTCTGTTTATTTGCTGCAAGGTCTGCCTGATTAAATTCTGCTCACGAGCCATTCTTGCAAATTGCTGCGATAAATTTACCTGACCTCTAATTCTACCACTTTCGGAGCCATTTTGTTTCATTTGTTCCCTGGCTTTCTCCATGTTTTTATTTAGCTGATCTTGCCGCTGACCGAGTTGTGATAAACTTTGCTGACTTCCTTTACCTCCCGATGAAGCATTCTTCATCGCTTTCTGCAGATGTTCCTCCACCTCCGTTAGCAGCAATGCCAGGTTATTGATAGAAGCCATGGCGCTTTGCTGATCGCTGACCGCTTCTTGAATACTCCGCTCAGCCATACTCTCCAATGAATAATTAATGCGCTCAGTGATCGTTTTGAGTTCCTGACTAACCACAGATTCAATCTGAGGGATCTGTCTGCTTAAAACAGCTAAACTGTCTCCAATAACCTGTATATTATTGCGGATCTGTAACTGCTTTTGCGTATGGCTTACCAGCAAAGGGTCAGTAGCAACACTTTTACGGGTAGCTATTAATATAGATTCCTGATCAAAAGAAGACTTTAAAAGATTGGCTAATATTTCCCTTAGCGCCTGAAGATTAACCTTATTTTCTGATGTCTTGGATGTTTCCTTCATCGCCTCCATCCGTTTAGCCATCTCAGCTATCTGATCCGCTGCCTTTTGCATGCTTTTTTGTGCAGGATCCGCATTGTTTGCCCGAAGGCTATTTTTACTCTTCTTTTGCTCTTCATTCACCTCTTTCTCTTCTTTCGAGAGGTCTGCTAAAGGATGACTTTTTTCCAGCTCTTCATTCTTTTTCTTTAAACTTTCCAGCTGCTTCGTAATGTCCTCAAATTCTTTAGATAATTTCTCTTGCTGAGCCGCCGCGTCCTGGAAAGTAGACCTCTTCTCTTCAACAGACTTGTTTAACTTATTTTGCTGATCAGCCGCCCTCTTCAAATCATTAATTGAAGCAGTTAATTTCTGATCAAATTGCAATTGTTTGTATAACTCAAGGATCCGGTCCAGCTCCTTCTGAACTCCTTTATTTTCCAATTGCATTTTGCCTAACTCCTCCTGAGTCTGGGCTTTATTGTTTTCCATCAGCATTTTCTCAATACTGTTTAATAAGGCTTGCGTTTTTTCATCCATCACCTGTTCCAGAAGCTTTTGCAATTGCTTCTGCTGATCGGTTAATGTCGCTTGATTTAAAAGCTCGGAATTCTGTTCCTGGTAGTTTTTCTCACTTTCCTTTTTAATCTGATCAATCAGTTTTTCCAGCTCTTTCTGCTTGCCTAATAAATCAGTTACCTGTTTCTTTTGATCAAAAGATAAGCTGTTCTGATTCATCAGCTCTTTTTTGATCCGTTTAGTTTCACGCTCAATGAGAGAGGCTTCTTTAATGGCCTGCTGTAGCTTCTGCTCCGTTACCCGGGTAGATTGATCCACATTCTTTTCTACCTGCGAAACCGTCAGCCTTTTAATCCGCATTGTTTCGCTACGTGCAGATTTAAAGCCATTTACGGCATCATTATCAGATACCTCAATGTAGAACTCTAACTCTTGTCCAGGCTTCAGCTTGAAATCATTGGATTTAACCGCATAAATAAAGGAATACTGGGTAGCCTTTTTATCTACAGGAATGTTTCGGGAACTTGCTTTCGAAAGTTTCCCCTGATCTTTAACCCGGTAATGAATTTTCAAACTGGAGAAACCATGATCATCTGCCAGCTGCCCAATAAAAGAAGTCGCTTTATTATTCGGAGTATCCTCTTTTTCGATAATTTGTATCGTTGGCCTTTCATCAGGAATCACGTTTAACCGAAAAGACATGAAATCAGTCCCATTAACCAAAGTAGTACTTTGAGGAGCAATGCGCAATTCCATACTTTTCCTGGCTTTTAAAGAATACTCAAAATGATTGAGCGATACCGGTTGAAGAATGGTTTGCTTTGATCCGTCATGAAGACGTATTTTAGTAGCGTAGTGGGTATTTATCCCATAATGGATGTTAGTCCCCTCCGGTACCGTTAAATCAGTCAGGTCCTTTCTTATTTCATTTCGCAAGCCTAAATAATAAGGATAGTTAATTTTAACAAACAAATTAACCAACGAAGGCTTCTGAATCACTTTCAGCACATACGGCTCCGAATAGAATTCGCCGGCAAAAAGACGAATCGTTTTATCCTTTTGTAAGTTTCTAAAAACATGCTTAAAATGCACCAGGTTATCTTTCTGAAGCTTGTAGGTATTCAATCCCTCCTCCACATAAATCTCATCAGGAATCTCATTCCCGGTCAGCTTAACCTGCAGCGTTAAATCTTCTCCCTGAAAAGCACGAAGATTGGCGTTTAGAACCACAAACTCAAAGGGCGCTTTCTTTACAAACCGTGTTTTGTAATGCAGAATTCTTTCTGTGCTTTCGCTGAATATATAAGGAGCTGTAAATGCAATGATCACAATCAGAAAAATAGGAGGCAAAGCATATCGGAAGTACTTTTTATTATCCCGAATGCGAATAGCCGTATGAAAAGGGATAGGCCTGAGTTCTGCGATCTTCTGATTAATAGCATGCTCAATAATTTGACTCCCATCCTCGCTTCTGGAGGATAATTCCTTTAATTGCAGCGTATTGATCAACTTATCTTTAACCGTTGGAAAGTGCTTTCCAATTATTTCAGATGCCTGGAGGTAATTGATTCTTTTTCCAAGCTTAAAATAAGATAGGAGGGGCCAGAAGATGAATCGAAAAAACAGTAGGCTGTTCAGCAGGAGAAAGCTAAATAAAAGAACAGCCCGTATCACCGGGCTGAAGTTTCCATAATATTCGGATAGTGTAATGATAATATATCCAGCAAATCCTGCTGCAGCCAGATATATCAATCCTCTTACTATTTTGTTGAAATAGTATTTACGGATAAACTCATCTATCTTAGAGATGAGATCACTAAAGTTTTCGGCTGAATTCCCCATATCATCCGTTCATATCCGAAGATAATGAATAAATATGAAATCGTAGCTTTATGAAAGCATGCAACCGGCAACAGTAGTGTGAGCCGTTTCATCGATCAAAATTGCTCCACCATTTGCCCTTAACGTGTTGTAACTATCATAAGCGATAGGGGATGCGGTTTTAATCAGCACATGAACCACATCATTCAATCCTACCGGATCAAATTGTTCATGTTTGACAAGCGTATTCACATCAAGCTTATAGTTGATCTCTTTTATCACGCAACGAACTCGTTTGCTTTGTACCTGCAATAGATATTTATTGCCTACTACTAACGGCTTAGTGTCCATCCAGCATAACGTAGCTTCAATTTCTTGTGATACTTTAAGAATATTTGATTTTTTTACAATCAGGTCACCCCGGTTAATATCGATATCATCAGTCAGTCGGATCACAGCACTTTGAGGCGCGAAAGCTTCGTCCACTTCAATTCCATGAACTTCAACTGCTTTAATGGTAGAATCAATGCCATCAGGAAGAATCGTAACAACGTCGCCTTTCTTATAGGTTCCACTCAGTACTTTTCCTGCATATCCACGGTAATCATGAAGATCTTCAGACTGCGGACGGATGACAAATTGTACCGGGAAACGCGATTCTTCATAATTGATGTCATTGGTTATATTGATCGTCTCCAGCAGGTTAAGCAACGTTTCTCCTTTATACCAAGGGGTGTTGATCGAAGGGTTTACAATATTATCACCGTTCAGCGCAGAAATCGGAATAAAAGTCACATCCTTTATCTTCAGCATATCGGCCATCTTGGAATAATCCGCCACGATGGTATTATACACCTCTTCCGAAAAGTTAACCATATCCATCTTGTTGATGGTAACCACCACATGCGGGATCTGCAATAACGAAGCGATAATGCTATGACGACGGGTTTGTTCAATAACCCCTAAACGAGCATCCACTAAAATGATGATCAAATCAGAGTTTGAAGCACCCGTAACCATGTTACGGGTATATTGAATATGCCCTGGAGCATCAGCAATAATAAATTTACGCTTTTCAGTAGCAAAGTATTTATAGGCTACATCAATTGTTATTCCTTGCTCTCTTTCCGCGCGGAGACCGTCTGTAAATAGGGCAAGATCTATTTCCCCTTCAGACTTATTTTTACTTTGCTTTAGTATTGTTTCAAGCTGATCAACCTTTATAGAATCTGTATCATATAAAAGGCGCCCTATTAAGGTACTCTTTCCATCATCAACACTACCGGCAGTTATAAATCGAAGTAAATCCATTGTAATTTTTATTCTTCCAAATTAGGACTCATGCCTATTGCATTCGCCTCATCATGATTATTAAGCTCCCGAAAGAGCAATTTGTTAATACACAGGGACTAAAAGTAACCGTTCTTTTTACGGTCTTCCATAGCTGCTTCTGATACCTGGTCATCGATCCTGGTTTCACCGCGCTCACTGATATTCGTATGTTGAATTTCCTTGATGATATCATCAATTGTAGCCGCTGTGGACGCAACCGCAGCCGTACAAGTCATATCGCCAACGGTTCTATAACGTACATTCCGTTTCACAATTACATCGCCTTCATCTACACGAACAAATTCGGACATAGCCACCAGGTACTCATTGTGTATGATTACTTCACGCTCATGCGTAAAATAAATGGAAGGAAGTTGGATGCCTTCGCGTTTGATATAATTCCAAACGTCAAGCTCCACCCAATTGCTGATCGGAAATACACGAACGTTTTCTCCTTTAGCAATCATACCATTGTATAAGTTCCAAAGTTCCGGACGTTGTTTTTTAGGATCCCATTGACCGAATTCATCCCTCACAGAAAAAATACGTTCTTTCGCTCTCGCTTTTTCTTCATCACGACGCGCACCGCCAATACAGGCATCAAAACCAAACTCTTCAATCGTATCCAGTAAAGTATACGACTGCAGGGCATTACGTGAAGGGAACTTTCCCCCCGCTTCTTTTAAACCTCTGGCCTTAATGGTATCTTCCACTTTCCTGACAATCAGTTTTGCACCCGCTTCTTTAGCCATTCTATCCCTATATTCTAAAGCTTCCGGAAAGTTATGTCCGGTATCAATATGAACCAAAGGGAAAGGTATTTTACCTGGTTTAAAGGCTTTTAAAGCAAGTTGAACGAGTGTGATCGAATCTTTTCCACCTGAAAAAAGAAGGCAGGGACGTTCGAACTGACCCGCCACCTCGCGCATAATGTGTATAGACTCCGCTTCAAGCAGGTCAAGATAATTCAATGTATGTTGCGGCATAAAAACTTTATTTAATAATTAGGAATGAGCATGTAGGCCACATTCTTTACTGGCCTTGTCTTCCCACCACCATCTTCCAGCTCTGAAATCATCTCCAGGCTGTATGGCACGTGTACATGGAAGGCATCCAATACTGACAAATCCTTTATCATGAAGGGTATTGTAAGGTATTCCGTTCTTGTTTATGAATTCTTTTACTTCCTCTGTTGTCCAATGTAAAAGAGGATGATATTTTAATATTTGATTGCCTTCGTCCCATTCCAAAGCAGGAAGGTCACCTCTTTCGGGGGAGTGCTCAGCCCGTAAACCTGTAACCCATAACTGGTTTCCGGCTAAGGCTCTTTTTAGGGGCTCCACTTTACGGATGTAACAACAGGACTTCCTGTTCTCTACCGATTCATAAAATGAATTAGGACCTTTTTCCGTTACAAAGCGTTCAATATGCTCCTGGTTCGGATAGTAAGCACTAATCTTCGTGTTGTATAACTCATTTGTACGGCTCCAAACATAATACGTTTCACCAAATAAACGACCGGTATCCAATGTGAAAATCTTAACAGGAAGGGATTGCGATAAAATCATATGAGCAATAACCTGATCTTCCCAGCTGAAACTAGTCGAAAAAATGATCTTTCCTTCAAACTGCTGAGCCAATAAGGAAAGTCCCTCTTGTGGCGATAGTTGCGATAAGGTCGGAACTAAATCTTCTAATTTATTTTGCAGTGTATCTAACATGGTATGAAAAAGAATTGCCTTTCTAATTTTTATTATGTGTAAATCTATAGAAAAGGTAGTCAAAAATAGAAACTTTGCTTATTAATAGCGCATGAAATTTGAAATAAGGCATAGGGATGACCTATTTATACCTTCCGGTCGTTAAAATAAAGGGCTTTTTTGATTGGGAAGAACCAAGATATAAGCTTGTATTGAAATGCTTGAAATTACTTTTAAGTGTTTTAGCATCAGATAATTTGCTTAAACGAACATTGGCTACCTGCAATACATAAGATATAAAAACCATCTTAAGTATTTCTCTCAACCTATTTTAACTTGGGTTAAGGGGTATTCATAAATGCTCTGTTTTTAAAATTTTAAATTATTCTAAACGGGTTGCCTTCATTTTAATCGTTTCTTATTTATCAGGACCCATTAGGATAAACGCCTCAACTTATTATTGTATTTGTAACTTTTAGCAAATTAATTTTCACCTGTCTTTCAGGTAATCCAATCCCGAGCGGAGAAGGTGCGTAGAAGGTGCGGTTCATCTGAAAGATAGGTGCTATAAAATTATAAGCTAATTGGATCATGGGGGGGTAATGCGTATCTGGATATTATGGATAATGCGATTAAGCGTATCTTTGGATTTTAATTAAATATTATGATGGATAAAGTAAGGGTACGTTTTGCTCCAAGTCCAACCGGTGGCTTGCACTTAGGGGGCGTACGTACAGTGCTATTTAACTACCTTTTTGCAAAAAAACACGGTGGTAAATTTATTCTAAGAATTGAAGATACCGATCAAAATCGCTTTGTTGAAGGTGCTGAAAAATACATACTAGATTGCCTGGATTGGTGCGGCTTTAAACCAGACGAAAGTCCGGTTGCAGGAGGACCATATGCCCCATATCGCCAAAGTGAGCGGAAACCGATGTATCGGGAATACGCAGAAAGGCTGGTAAAGGAAGGATATGCCTATTACGCATTTGATACATCTGCAGAATTGGATGCCAAGCGCAAAGAGATTAATAACTTTCAATATGGACATGCACATCGTATGGACATGAAGAATTCGATTTCCCTTCCGGAAGATGAAGTGCAACGTTTGCTTGCTGCGGAAACTCCATATGTGATCCGTATAAAGATTCCTGAAGGTGAAACCATTTCTTTCATTGACCTGATTCGGGGAGAAGTAAGTTTTGAAGCTGGATTATCTGATGATAAAGTGCTTTTAAAAGCAGACGGGATGCCTACTTACCACCTTGCAGTGGTTGTGGATGACTATCTGATGAAAATAACGCATGCTTTTCGTGGTGAAGAGTGGTTGCCATCAGCGCCTGTACATTTACTGCTCTGGAGGTACCTGGGATGGGAAGATGACATGCCTAAATGGGTTCATTTACCTTTAATCCTAAAACCGGATGGTCATGGTAAATTGAGTAAAAGGGATGGTGCCAGATTGGGATTTCCAGTATATGCCATGAGCTGGACCGATCCTGCTACAGGTGAGGTTACTCCAGGTTTCCGCGAACTAGGCTTTATGCCGGAAGCGTTTATCAATATGTTAGCCATGTTGGGCTGGAATGATGGTACCGAAAATGAATTGTTCAGTATCGAAGAACTGATTGATAAATTTTCACTTGATCGCGTTAGTAAGGCTGGTGCGAAATTTGATTTTGAAAAAGCAAAGTGGTATAGTGCCGAATGGATTAAAAAGACAGCGGCTAAGCAACTTGCTCCGGCTGTAAATGAAGTCTTTAAAAAGAATGGTATCACTGCTGAGCCGATTAAGTTACTGGCCGTTATCGATATGATCAAAGATCGTTGTACGGTGATGACCGACTTTGTTCAACAAGCTGGATATTTCTTTAAAATTCCGTCTGAATACGATTTAAATTCAGTTAAGCCTAAATGGACAGAACAAAAAGAAGAATTCTTTCACTCATTTTCTGAAATACTGCTTGGTAGTGCTGCTTTGACTTCTGCAGAGCTGGAAGCTCAATTTAAGGAGTTAGCTCAGGAAAAAAGCTTAAAAGTAGGGGATGTCATGCTGCCTTACCGCATTATGCTGGTAGGTGGTAAATATGGACCTGCTGTGTTTGATATCACAAAAGTACTTGGAGAAAAGGAAGCCATTTTAAGAATTGGAATTGCGCTTGAACTATTTAGAGCATAATTTTAGAAGATTACTTACTGCTGTTTAATGTAGTGTTTTATACAGAATTGTAATTTGTTGGATTGGAAGGCTGCTATTTTTAAAGCCCGATAAATTTGATGTTTGTTCTTCTCCCGAATAAAGGATAGAACAACAGGAAGGATTGCAAGAGGGTTAATCAAGCACTTTTAAAAAAAACAAGAATAAACAGAAAGAGGCTGGATCATCAATGATTCAGCCTCTTTCTGTTTATTCTTGTTCGATCTTTTATCTATTCTCGATCCATCTTGTACCTATTGATGTTCGATCTAAAGTCTATTCTTGATCAATCTTATGTTTATTCCAGTTTAATATTCAGTTCTTGTGAAGTGAAAATTAATCTTTAGATATAGCTTTTTAACAATGCTAAACATTGTTTATCCGAAGTAAAGGATCAGAAACAAGTAAATTAAAGATTAAAAACAAGCAACACTCCAGCTGGCAGACCATTTCTTGTCGCCATCCAGCTTATTGATTCCTTCTTTGTTTTCTATTTTCTGATCGTGTTTAATGCCATCAGGGATACCACACCAAGGCTCAATGCATACAAAATTAGCATCAGTGGCCGACCAGATGCCCATATAAGGGAATCCTTTGAACGTGTGCTTTAATCCATGTGGATTATTATTATTCACAATAGAAATTGAAGTGGATTTAAGGTCTTTAAAAACTACCGCATCTTCATAGAATAGATCATGCTTCAACACAATTTTAGACTGGTGATCCATGTATTTAACAGGTTCTGTTAAATAATTGCCATCAATTAACCATCTATCCGAATCTTCTTCTTCACTGAACACAAGGGAGTGATCTTCGTATGTTCCGTCAGTCAAAGGGACCTTAAATGCAGGGTGTGCTCCGATTGAGAAGTACATCGGTTCTTGAGCAGGATTGGTTACTTCATAAGTTAAGGTGATCTCACTATCCGTTAACGTATAGATCAGGCGAAGTTCGAACGCAAAAGGGTAAACTTTTAATGTTTCTTCATTGCTTTTTAATAGGAACGTGGCCTTGTCAGCTGAACTGCTTTCTACTTCAAATTCTGTATCACGGGCAAAACCATGTTTGGCCAATGTATATAAAGTTCCTTTGTAGGTATAGGCATCATTTATCAATCCGCCAACTATAGGGAATAATACAGGTGAATGTCTTGGCCAAAATTCAGGATTGCCATCCCATAGGTATTCAATTTTATTTTTTTTGGAGTAAAGGCTATGAAGTTCAGCGCCAAACGGATGGATATCCGCTTTAAAATCATCGTTTTCTAAAGTTATCATGGATATAAAATAGATTAATTTATACTGTTGTCCGGTAAAAGAAAAAAGG
>NZ_MDFN01000001.1 GCF_001730525.1 Arcticibacter eurypsychrophilus | reverse complement strand
ACTAATCCCGGTTTTACCGGACAACAATAAATTTTTTATTGACATACTGGTAAGGAAGTATCTTGATATTTTTGATTTTTATATTATTAATTGTAATATCAAGCTCTGTTATTTTTAGATGAACATCTGCTTAAGCAGATGCAATTGTCTGTTTATATTGATTCTAGGTTTGAATTTAATAGTTTACAAAAATATTATTCGACCTTTACCCTGTAGTAATTCTATTGCTACAATTAATAATTATGAACAGAAGAAAGTTTATAAGTATTGCAGGAGTGACTACTGTAATGGCAGCTGGTGGCTATTATTGGTCAACCGACAAAAGTAATTTCGTCAGAGACGATATCCTCCTAAACACTAAAGAAAAATTCTCTTTTCAAAAAGATGAACGAGAAATTCTTTATTTAGCTTCACTAGCACCAAGCGGACACAATACACAGCCGTGGTTTATAAAATATGTGGAACCCTATCACTGGATTATTGGTAACGATAAAAGTAAATGGCTTCCGGGTGTTGACCCAACTCAAAGGGAAACGATGTTATCCATAGGTGCCTTTCTTCAGAACCTGGAATATGCAGCCAGTAATTTAGGGTATTCGTTCCAATGCGAGATCCTGGCAAAGACTAATCAGGATGAAACTATTGCAGCTGTTAAACTGACTAAATTACCTGCTTTTATTAAATACGATACTGCGCTAATTAAACTCCGTAGAACAGTAAGGTCTAACTATTTGAGCGATGTATTGAAACCTGCAGATGTGGCTTATGTTACTGGTAAGGAATCAAGATTCTTTTACCTTATTCCGAATACGGCAAAGGAATTCAAATGGTTGAACGAGCAGACTATTGAAGCCAACAGGATTCAGGCATACCGTAATTTTGCACAGAAAGAATTGGCAAACTGGATCAGGTTTTCAAGTCAAGATGCTCAAAAACATAGGGACGGACTTACTTTAGGCAGCATGGAAATAGAAGGTGTACCTGCTTGGGTATTGAGGAACTTTTATAAAAAAGAAGATGTAATGAAAAGTAATTTTAGGGAGCAAAGTATTGATGCTGTTAAGAAACAAGTGACGCAGTCTGCCGGATGGCTGCTTATTACCAGTAAGGACAGTTCGCCTGGTACATTAATTGAAACGGGTAAGCGGTTACAACGAATGTTATTGAAAGTAAGGGAAAGAAATATTGCCATTCATCCCATGACACAAATAATAGAAGAATCAGCAATAGGCAAAAGTCTGAATTCTTCCATCGGGATAAGTGATCCTATTCAATTTATATTGCGTACCGGGTACGTTAAAAACTATCCGCGGCCAGTGTCTCTCAGAAGACCTGTGGAATGGTTTGTTCGTACTGTTTAAAACCTTATTTTATGATCATTATATTTTCTTTAGGTGGATTTATCCTTCTTCTTTTGATTTTTGGTAGGATAAACTTGTCCATTCAATTTAGTAAACAAGTAAAGGAACTTTTTGCTCAGTCGAAAGATATTTCTGGTCAAGTATTTCAATCGCAACAACTTGTTGATTTGCCAGAGCCAGTTCAACGTTATTTTAAACATGTTCTTAAAGAGGGGCAATCTTACATCAGTTATGCTAGTCTTAAACATGATGGACAGTTTAAAACAGGTTTAGACAAAGAGTGGATCAATATAAAAGGTGAACAATATTTTACGACTGTAAAACCTGGTTTTATTTGGAAAGGTGTTACTTCAATGTTTACAGCGCGTGATCTATTTATTGGTGATAAAGGGAGACTAGTTGTTTCTCTTTTTTCTATATGCACTATTTTGAATGCAAAAGGTGAAAAGTTCAATCAGGGCGAGTTGCTGCGGTGGCTCAGCGAGAATATTTGGTTTCCTACTAATCTTTTGCCAGGCGATAGGTTGAAGTGGGTTGCAATTGATTCTCAAACGGCCAGATTGAATTTTGATTATCATGATATTTCCTTATTTTTAATAGCAAGTTTTAATGCTATTGGTGAGATTACACAACTTGAAACGAAAAGATATCTAGGCGAAGGAGGTCTTGAAACCTGGGTGATAAAATTAAATAACTACAAGGAGTTTAATGGGGTATTGGTTCCAACTTATGCTGAAGCAATATGGAAACTTGCAGATGGTGAGCACAGTTATGCCAAATTTTATGTAAGAAAATTGGTTTATAACAAACCTTTAAAATTTGAATAAAATTAATGTCTTAATGTTGCTTAATTGATTACGCAAGTATACTATTTGATGACCTGATTTTTCCCTAACATTAGCTTAACCTAAACTTAATCATTGCGCATTACATTTGGATAAATCAATGTCTTCCTTATGAAATATTTCGGGTGCTTATGGATCATATTGCTTTTTGGATGCAGTAGTAACAATAAATCTATTAAAGTAAAGGGATCTGATACCGAAGTGAATTTAGCCGTTCAGCTGGCAGAGAATTTCTATAAGGTAAATGCTAATTTCAGCATTGCTATCTCGGGCGGAGGTTCGGGTTTGGGTATTGCTTCGTTGTTGAACGGGCAGGCTGATGTAGCCAATTCTTCCAGACCGCTAAATGAGGAAGAAATTAATCTGTTTAAAGCTCGTAAAATAGAACTTCGCACCATTGTCTTTGCTGAAGATGCAACTGCATTTATCGTACAAAAAGATTTCCCTTTGGATAGTATCGATGTGAAAGGCTTAAGCAATATTCTTAGTGGCAGATATAAAACCTGGAAGACAATTACAGGGCAGGATGTTCCTGTAAATATTTATGGGAGGCAAAGCAATTCGGGTACGCATTCATTTGTAAGGAAGAAGTTGGCTATTGAGTTTAGTCGCGATGCAAAAGAAATGAGTGGGAATGCGCAGATTATGGAAGGCGTTAAAATGGATGTTTCGGGCATTGGTTACGTTGGAGCGGGGTACATTCTTCAGGATGGATCAGATCAGCCGGTAAAAGTGCTCAAAATTACAAAGAAAATGGGTCTGCCTGCTGTCTCTCCATTGGATAAGGATGCCATTAATGCAGGCCTTTATTACTTCCAAAGACCATTATATCAGTTTATTCCCACAACATCTTGGAAGAAAGTAGAGGCTTTTATTGCATTTGAAAAAGGGGCCTTAGGACGGAAGATCATTCAGGATTCAGGATATTATATCATAAATTAATTTAGAGGAGAGCATATGAAGTTACGTGCCAGAGAACGTATTGATAATTCCGTTAAGCTACTGGTAAAAACAACCGGTTTTTTGGTGATCGCTATACTTGGCGGCATATTTTTCATGTTGCTTTGGAACACTGCGGCTTTTTTTTTAAAGATTAAACCGATGGATTTTATGACAGGCACTCAATGGAATCCTTCAGGTGATCCTGCCACTTATGGTATCTTGCCTTTATTGGTCAGCACCTGTCTGGTTACACTTGGGGCCATGGTAATTGCTATTCCCTTGGGGATCGGTACGGCTTCATTTCTTTCTGAATATGCCGGTAAAAGGCTTAAGAATATCTTGAAACCTATTATAGAAATGCTGGCAGCGGTTCCCTCTGTTGCTATTGGTTTTTTAGGGATCGTGATTTTAGGTCCTGGTATTGCCCAAATAACCGGACAGCCAAATGGATTAAACGCTCTGAATGGTGCTATTTTACTTGCGGTAATGGCTCTGCCAACCATTATTACGGTAGCAGAAGATGCCTTACATGGTGTACCTCACATGTATAAAGAAGCTAGTTATGCTGTTGGGGCAAGTAAATGGAAAACATTGATCTACGTGACTATTCCGGCAGCTGCACCAGGTATATTGGCGGCAGTGATGCTTGGCGTTGGCCGGGCGATAGGGGAAACGATGACAGTGCTTATGGCAACTGGAAATGCTTCTGCTTTTCCAAAAGGGTTTTTCCATTCTGTGCGAACAATTACTGCTACTATTGCTATTGAAATGGGTGAAGTACCTTATCAGACGACGCATTACTATTCGTTGTTTGCCATTGCCGCTGTATTGTTTTTAATTACCCTGGCCGTAAATCTGCTGGGAGAGCATTATGTGAACAAATTTAGAAAATTCCATTCCGCATGATCAAGAAACTTACATCAGTTATTGAATGGTCAACCTTACTTTTCAGCACAGGCATTGTTTGTTTATTTTTGATCATCATTCTTTGGGATTTGATTAGCAAGGGCGCTCCTTCATTGTCATGGGAATTTGTCAGTACGTTGCCCAGGGAAGGTATGACGAAAGGGGGCATCCTGCCTGCGATAATAGGGACTGTGTTACTCACGATGATCACTGCTTTGGTCGCTGTTCCTTTTGGAATAAGCTGTGCCATTTATCTCAACGAATATGCCAGCGATAATTGGCTAACCAGACTTATTCGTGCTTGCATCCGTAACCTTGCAGGCGTACCTTCTATCATTTATGGTTTGTTTGGTTTGGCGTTATTTGTTCAGGGACTGCAAATGGGCACCTCTTTAATGTCCGCCGGTTTTACATTAGGTCTGCTCTCATTGCCTTACATAATTATTACTACGGAAGAGGCATTACGACGTATACCTGCCAGTACACGTGAGGCGGCATTAGCGGTTGGTGCGACTCAGTTTGAATCCATCATTGATGTAGTTCTGCCATCTGCTTTACCAGGGATCTTAACGGGTGTAGTATTAACCTTATCCAGGGCGGCAGGGGAGACTGCTCCCATTCTGTTTACAGGGGTTGCCTTTTATATTAATAATCCTTCAGGCTTTTTAAATCAGGAATTTATGTCGCTTCCTTACCATTTATATATGCTGTCTACGCAACATCAGGCGATTGAGGAAGTCAGACCACTTGCATACGGTACTGCTCTGGTGCTGATTATTGTGGTGTTTTTATTAAATCTTACTGCATTTTACATCCGGTACAAACACAGCAAAAATGAATAAAGACGATATCAAACTCTCAGCTTCTTCAGTGAATCTGTGGTTTGGCAAAAAGCAGGTGCTTAAAGATATTAATATTTCCTTTCCTAAGAATCAGATTACTGCATTGATTGGCCCTTCAGGCTGTGGAAAAAGTACGCTCTTGCGGTGTTTTAATCGCATGCATGACCTGTCACCCGATGCCAGGATTGAAGGTGAGTTTTTACTGGAACAGCGGGACTTGTATGAAAGAGGTCTTTCGGTAACAGAGGTACGCAGCAGGATTGGGATGGTTTTTCAAAAAGCGAACCCATTCCCTAAAAGTATCTATGAAAACATTAATTACGGCTTAAAAATCAATGATGTACCTAAAGAAAAACGGCAGGATATTATTGAAAATGCACTGAAAGAAAGTTATATTTGGGAGGAAGTAAAGGACGAGATGCAAAAGCCGGCTACACGATTATCAGGTGGCCAACAACAACGTTTGTGCATTGCCCGGGCTGTTTCATTAAGGCCGGAGGTGATATTGATGGATGAACCTTGCTCAGCTCTTGATCCTTTGAGTACTTTGAAGATCGAGGAATTAATTGTAAAGCTGAAAAAGGATTATACCATTATCATTGTTACGCATAATATGCAACAGGCACAGCGTGTAGCTGATAAAACTGTTTTTATGTATCTTGGGGAAATTATTGAAGAAGGGGATACTAATACATTGTTTAGTGATCCTAAAAATGATTTGACAGCAAATTATGTAAAGGGGCATTTTGGTTAAGGAAAGGTCTGATTCTGCAGGAAACCCTGCTTGATACGATTAACCTTATGTTAAATCATCTTTTGTAACCTTTGCGTTCCGTTTTCTGCGTGTATCTTTAACAGCGGTATAAGTTAATTACCTCAAGCAGGGTGCTGGTTGGCAGCATGTGAAGGTTCGAATCCTTCCTCTGCGTCTACTTAATAAAAAGGTTTATGGAAATAGGTTATTTCTTTGCTGGCCTGGTGCTCATAGCAGTAGTTGCCCTAATCGTCTATTTGATCCGCAGGAACCAGAAGGATGAAAAGAAGTTTGAAAAAGATCTGAATCGGTCAGAGTTGAGGCCTGATAAACATGACGATGAGCAAATTTAGGATTTGAAAATAAGGGATGAATGTAGAAAAACTGAAAAAATCTATTGGTTTATTTATCTCTCTTTCAGATGAAGAGTGGCAGCAGGTTTTTAATGCTTTTAGAATGGAGACGCTTAAAAAGAATAATTACTTTTTAACTGAAGGGCAGGTGTGTAAATCTATCGCCTATGTGAACTTTGGGATGTTAATCTATTTTAAATCTTTAACCAATAGTGATGAGATGACTACTGACTTTGCATTTGAAGGAGATTGGGTGACCGATAATCATAGCCGTCTAAATAGTTCGCCATCCTTATTAAATATCAAAGCAATTGAGGATACCGAGCTGTTGGTACTCACTAGTAAAAACCTGTCAGCATTGTATGATAATATTCCAAAAACAGAGCGATTAGGTAGAATTTTGATTGAGCAGGCATTTATTAAAGTTACCCAGCAGAATATTGACTTACAGGTACTTTCAGCAAAGGAGCATTATGTTAAGCTATTGGAGCAGCAACCAGAGGTCTTTCAGAAAATACCACTTTATCATATTGCCAATTACTTGGGCATAAATCCTAAATCATTGAGTAGAATTCGAAATGAAATACTAACTAATAAGTGAATTTGGTAACAAATGTGGAGCATTTCAACTATCCTATATGTTGATTTTTGTGGCATGTATTATCAAAATATAATTGCCATGAAAAAATGCATCGCATTTTTTATTGTTATCGCTACTATGACACTTCAGTTAAAGGCACAGAGTGATTCATTAAAAAGTCCTTTTTGGAAACCTAATCCACGTAATTACACTGTAAAACAGGCATTTGAAGTAGAGAGTTTGTTTCCCATGTTTTTAACCGGGGGATATCACTTTGCATTGGGATACCGATATAAAAAAATCAGATTTAGAGCAAGCGTTATAAATGGAGGCGATTATGATGCCGAACCTGCTGGATTGAAAAATACAAAAGCTGACTTTAAAAGGTTTTATAAAACATCACCAGGTTTTTTTCTGGGGTATAATGCTTGGAAAAATCTCGAGCTCTACACTTTTATGGAAATGCACACTTTTGGTATAGAACAGAAAAGCTCAGGTATTAAGCGTAATATTCGTACGAATGATTTTGGTGGCGGCATAAGTTATCAGTTCTTCTTAGGTCGCTATGTGTATTTACAGCCGGGAGTACATCTCTATTTAAGGAGTGAACACAGTGTAGATTTTAACGGGACAACATATACTATTCCAAGAGCAGATTTAGCACCAGTTATTCGGATAGGAGCCCGCCTTTGGAGAAAATATTAATTTTAATATAGAAGAGCTACTTGGAGTGCATAGTGGAATGCGACTATGCTGTTCAACGCAGAAGGAACCTGTAGATAGTAAGGAGAAGATTGTAGTATAACTTTATAGATAAATGTCTACTACTGAAATTACTAAAGTCTATAAATGAAAAAAGCCACTGAATTTTCAGTGGCTTTTAGTCGGGGTGGCAGGATTCGAACCTACGACCTCCACATCCCAAATGTGGCGCGATACCGGGCTACGCTACACCCCGAGTTTTAACTTTTTGATCTATAAGTGATCTCTTTGTTAAGGGTCTGCAAAGATACTAAACTTTGTCTTTTCTGCAAATATATTTTTAATTAATATTTTTGTTTTAAAAACGCTTTGTTTTTCTCTCAGCGGGAGCAAATGTAAGCCCTTTTTTGATGTTTTCAAAACTATTTTCAGAAGAAACATACACACATCAGAATTTATAAAAGCAACTCAAAGATAATGTGTGGCTTACAGCATCCAAAGAATTGAAAATAAATTTTATCTTCAAGAATAATTCTCTTGAAAATGCCTAAATAAATACCTTTAAGGCAAATTTAAGCATAAAAAAACAATGATAATTTCAATGGGCGGCCATTTTTTAAACCGGCATAAATTCTTTTTAACCCCATCCATAAAATAATATAACTCTTTCTCGTAATTATGTAAAGAAGCGGCCTATACGAATGGCTATTTTTGTATCATCAATTAAAGAGTATGCTTACAGATACAAAAACTTCAGGATCATTTACCAAACAGTCCTTTCCTGTTACGGGAATGAGTTGTGCTTCATGTGCAAGTAGTGTGGAATCCATGCTGAAATCTTCTAAAGGTGTAAAGGATGCCGCCGTTAACTATGCGAATCAAACCGCATGGGCAGAATTTAACCCTACAGAAACCAATCCCTTAGAACTTCAAAAAGCGATCCGCTCCATAGGATACGATATAATAGTGAATGTTGAAGACCCAGCTAAAGCGCAGGAGGAGATCCAGTTTAAACAATATCAGGAAATAAAATCGCGGACTATCTGGGCTTCTATCCTTTCCCTTCCTGTCTTTATTATCGGGATGTTCTTCATGCATCTGCCTTATGGTAATTGGATTTCAATGGTACTAACCGCACCCGTGTTGTTTTGGTTTGGCAGGAATTTTTTCATCAATGCATGGGGACAAGCTAAACATGGCAGGGCGAACATGGATACTTTGGTTGCCCTGAGTACCGGAATTGCTTTTATTTTTAGTGTCTTTAATACTTTGAATCCGGGGTTCTGGCTGAGCAGGGGAGTGGAGCCTCATGTTTATTTTGAAGCCTCTGCGGTAGTGATTGCATTTATATCTTTGGGCAAATTACTCGAGGAGAAAGCTAAATCTAAAACTTCATCGGCAATCAAAAAGCTGATGGGACTGCAACCTAAAACCGTCAGACTCCTCATTGATGGACAAGAAAAGGAAATAGCCATTGCAGCTGTTGAAAAAGAAAATACAATCCTGATCAGGCCAGGTGAAAAGATTCCCGTAGATGGAAAAGTTACAAGTGGCGATTCGTATGTTGATGAAAGCATGATTACCGGGGAGCCAATTGCGGTTCATAAACAAAAGGATGACCAGGTTTTTGCCGGAACGATCAATCAGAAAGGAAGCTTTCAATTTAAAGCGGAAAAGGTCGGAAGTGATACCTTCCTGGCTCATATCATCAAAATGGTACAGCAGGCACAGGGAAGTAAAGCCCCCGTACAGAAGCTGGTAGATAAAATAGCCGGAATCTTCGTGCCAATAGTTATCATAATTTCGATTATTACCTTTATTACCTGGATGCTTTTAGGCGGCGAAAATGCATTTACACATGCTTTGCTTACTTCGGTAACCGTATTGGTTATTGCATGCCCTTGTGCTTTAGGACTTGCTACCCCGACAGCTATCATGGTAGGTGTGGGAAAAGGGGCTGAAAATAATATTCTGATTAAAGATGCTGAAAGTCTGGAGCTCGCCCATCATGTTAATGTGATCATCCTGGATAAAACCGGTACCATCACAGCAGGTAAACCCAAGGTTACCGCTCAGGAATGGAATGCAAAAGTAACAAACAAAGAGGAGCTTGAAAAAATTCTTTATAGCCTTGAAATTCAGTCTGAGCATCCCCTGGCCGAAGCCGTAATTAACAATTTAAAAGAAAATAACATTCAGGGAGTCCCTCTGGAATCCTTTGAAAGTATCACTGCCAGAGGTGTAACCGGATCATTTGAAGGAGTAGCCTATTACGCCGGAAACAAAAGTTTGATGGATGAGCACTCCATTCAGATGGACAGCGATTTAAACGCCAAGGCAACGGCCTTTCAGAAAAAGGCAAATACGGTCATTTACTTCTCCGATGCAAAAAATGTACTTGCCGTAATTGCCATTGCCGATCAGGTTAAACCCAGCTCTAAAATCGCTATAAAAAAGCTGCTGGATATGAACATTGAAGTAATCATGCTGACTGGAGATAATAACCAGACTGCCGCCGCTGTAGCTGAAGAAGTGGGAATCAAACTGTATATAGCAGAAGTGCTACCTTCAGATAAAGCGGACTTTATCAAAGAACTGCAGCAAAAGGGTAAGGTTGTAGCCATGGTAGGCGATGGTATAAACGATTCTCATGCATTAGCGCAGGCTGATATCAGTATTGCAATGGGTCATGGTTCTGATATTGCCATGGATGTTGCAAAAATGACACTGATTACATCTGACTTGCAATCTATTCCCAAAGCACTAAAACTATCAAAAAAAACGGTTCAAACCATCCATCAAAATCTATTCTGGGCATTCATCTACAACCTGATTGGAATTCCATTGGCAGCAGGAGTGTTGTATGCTTATAATGGTTTCCTGCTCGATCCCATGATTGCTGGTGCTGCAATGGCGCTTAGTTCTGTTTCTGTAGTAAGTAATAGCCTGAGGCTAAAAGCTACAAAACTTTAAAAATCAACATTTTGTTGGTGCTGCAATAGCGCCCCGCTCTGTTCCGGTAGTCAGCAATTGAATGAAGTTAAAAGCTGCAAAACCTTGATAATAAAAAGGGCCATTTAGCATAGATTAAATATTCAAATTTTTAAACCCCTATACTGTAAAACAATGAATTAACAATAGCCCATTAAACAAGAGAATCTTTTCAATGGATTGAGAAACATTACGAAACCTCTGCTGAGTTTCCACAAACAGAAAGAAACAATGCAAAAATTCACTCCTACCAAATAGTAGAATTCTTCCTTTTTAGACAAATTTAAAAATTCACTAAATTTTAAATAAAACGAATAAACATCCTTAATTAAATATAAACACCATGAACTTTAAAACGAACATCAAATGTGACGCATGTGTAGCCAAAGTTACACCTGCATTAAATAAAACTGTAGGTGAAGGAAACTGGGAAGTAAATTTACTGGTTCCTGAACGTACTCTTACTGTTAAAACCGATGCTAACATACCAGATATGGTTTCTGCTTTAAAAGAAGTCGGTTATACAGCCGAAAAAGTTTAACATAAAGGCCTATTCCTGTTTTAAACCGTTGCGTTATTTTATATATTTGATGAAGTGCCACGCATAAGACGGCGAAATATGAATAGGTCTTTCTTATTTCCTGCAATGACACACTCATTTGTACGGTTATTTCTATTTATTTTACCTTTATAGGTAATCAATTATGCAAATGTGACTGATAAATTAGCCTGGATCAGAATAAATCAGTTAGGACATGCCCCTACAAGTATAAAGCTTGCCGTTCCAAGCTCTAAAGGGAAATCAAAAATTTAAAACATTTCAGTTAATTGAAGTCTCCACTTCCAAAACTGACTAATCTCTTAGGCATCAAGATGCATGAAGCCGATGAATACGCTGAATTTCAATCTGATCTGGCGGTTTATCATGATGATTCAGGAGACTTCAGTACCAATGAGCCAACTATGGATGGAACAGCCTCCCTGGTTTACCTGTTTGCAGCTAAAGAAAGTCAATCCCGGGAGGTAGTAAAGTCGAAAAAAGAACTGTAATATTTCTTTCGGGGCAGATTACCCCTCGAATTACGCAGCGGAGGTATTGGGCTAACTAAATCTTTCATATTTTCGCTTATTATTATTCAAATTGTTGGATTTATGCAGAAACGGAGCATACGACTAAAATTTTAAAATGGTAAAAATAGTAACGAACGGACTGCTGTATACGGGTGAAGAAGTATTAACTCATCATGCAGTAGTTATACAAAAAGATCAGATTATTGATATCATACCTGAATATGAAATTCCTGCTAACGCCGAACTGATCGATTGCAAGGGCTCTTTTATCGTACCTGGTTTTATTGACCTGCAGATCTATGGCGCTGGAGGCTATTTGTTTTCTGGAAATTTAACCGCCGAAGCACTAAAAGCTATTGCCGATGATTTGGTAAAAAAAGGAACAACAGGTTTTGTCATTACCCTTGCCACCAACTCCATAGATGTATTTTTAGAAGCAATACGTCTGGTCAGAGACAATCCACATCCTGCTCTTTTAGGGATTCATCTGGAAGGCCCCTATATCAATCCGGCTAAAAGAGGTGCCCACATCGAACAGTATATAAAAGTACCGCAAAGGAAAGAAATAGAGGCTTTACTTAAAGAAGCGGCAGGTGTACTGAAAATCATGACCCTTGCGCCCGAAGTAACCGATCCTGTTCTGATTAAATTATTAATAGATAACGGCGTGATCGTTTCAGCCGGACATAGTATTGCCACTTTCCAACAAGCTACGGATGGTTTTGCGCAGGGCATCTCCTGTACCACGCATCTCTTTAATGCTATGTCGCCCTTTCATCATCGTGATACAGGTCTCCCAGGAGCCACTTTTCAATCCAAAACGGTGATGGCAAGTATGGTTGCCGACGGAATTCATATCGATTATCAGGCTCTGATGATCAGCAAAAAATTACTGCAGGAACGCATGTTTTTAATTACTGATGCAGTAGAGGAATGTCACGAAGGTCCCTATCAACATATGAAACAGGGAGATCATTTTACTATGCCAGATGGAACATTATCCGGCTCCGCTTTAACCTTGCTAAAAGCCGTTGAAAACTGTGTCAATCATGCCGATATTCCACTCGATGAAGCACTTCGGATGGCCTCCACATACCCCGCCCAAATATTAAATAAAACAGATGTAGGTAAAATAAAAATTGGATACAAAGCAGATCTCGTGGTTTTTAATTCTGAATATCAAGTAGAAAAGGTTTGGCTTAATGGCCTCATTCAATAATTTAAATGGCCTTTGCCAATCATTAAAGAACACACACAAATGAAAAAATATATATTAATCGCCCTGATTTCATGTTATACCGCGGTATTCGCACAAGTGAAAAATACAGGTATCTCCCTGATTCCCATACCTGTTGAACTAATTAAAAATACGGGAACCTTTATTCTTCCTAAAAACGTCACAATAAGTGTAGGCCCAAGTCCCGAATTAGTGCAGATGACCAATCTATTAAAAGAGCGGATCTCGGCAACGACAGGGTCTAGCGTCCTCATTATTCCCAGGAGTTCTTCAGCAACCATCCATTTACAATTAAACAGGAAAACTGATTCTATTTTAGGTGACGAGGGATACCGTCTTGAAGTTACCACCCGAAATATTACCATAAAGGCCAATCAGCCCGCCGGATTATTCTACGGCGTACAAACCTTATTACAGCTTTTCCCTAAAGAAATTGAAGGTGATGTGGAAGCCGGGCATGTAAAATGGGAAATACCTTGTTTGGAAATAGTAGATTATCCGCGTTTTGAGTGGCGTGGATTAATGTTTGATGTAGCCCGTCATTTCTTTACCAAAGATGATGTAAAATCTTATATCGATAACATGGTGCGTTATAAGTATAATCTGCTGCACCTGCACCTTGCCGACGATGAAGGATGGCGAATTGAAATCAAAAGCTTTCCCCGCTTAACAGAAGTAGGTGCCTGGAGTGTAAAAAAGGTAGGTTACTTTGGCAAATTCAGTCCTCCGGCAGCTAACGAAGTTCGTGATTATGGTGGTTTCTTTACTCAGGAAGATATCAAGGAACTGGTCGAATATGCCAAAGTTCGTTTTGTAAATATTCTTCCTGAGATCGACGTTCCCGGACATAGTCTGGCAGCCATTGCATCCTACCCTGAACTTTCCTGTACTCCGGAAGCTATAAATTATAAAGTACGTTCGGGAGAGCCTATTATGGATTGGTCGCGTGGGGCTCCTCCAATTGGCTTGGTTGATAACGCTTTATGCCCGGCTAACGAAAAAGTATACGAGTTTATTGATAAGGTGGTCACTGAAGTAGCGGCACTTTTCCCTTTTGGTTATATCCATATGGGTGGAGATGAAGCCGCTCATAATTTCTGGATTAAGAATCCTCAAATCAAAGCTTTAATGCAAAAAGAAGGATTGAAAACCATGGAAGAGGTGCAAAACTATTTCACCAAAAGGGTACAACTGATTGTCGCATCTAAAGGAAAGAAGTTTATTGGATGGGATGAGATCATGGAAGGTGGTGGTCTTCCGGTGGAAGCTGCTGTGATGAGCTGGCGTAGTATTGATAATGGCGTTAAAGCCGCGCAATTGGGTCATGAGGTAGTGATGGTGCCAATGGATTTTGCCTACATTGACCTGATGCAGGGAGATGTGTCTATCGAACCTAGAAATTATGCCTCTGTACGCTTAAGTAAATCTTACCAATTTGATCCATTGCCTGCTGGGGTAAATCCTGCACTAATTAAGGGTGGACAAGCTAATTTATGGACTGAAAATATCTTTAATATGCGCCATGCCGAGTATATGACTTGGCCAAGAGCTTTTGCTGTTTCCGAGGCGTTATGGTCGCAACCGAAAAATAGAAACTGGAATGACTTCTTTGGCAGGGTAGAAAAGCAATTTGAACGATTTGATGTGGCGGAGATTAAATACGCCCTTAGCGCTTACGATCCAATCATAAATGTTGGCCGTAAAGATACCCAGCTGGTAGTAAGTCTGACTTCAGAAGTGGAAGGTCTGGATCTTTATTACTCTTTCGATAATAGTTTCCCTGATCGCTTTTACCCCAAGTATACCGCCCCTCTGATCGTGCCTAAGGATGCGGGATCGCTTAAACTGATCTCCTACAGAGGAAAGAATCCGATAGGAAGGCAAATGACTATTCTGGTAACTGATTTACAAAGCAGAGCAAAAAAATAAATTTGCAAACAATGAGCCCTTTTCTGCTTTATCTTAGTATAAACTTAAAGTTATGAACAGGACTGTAGGATTAGTATTAATTATGGTTGGGGTTATCATGCTGATTTGGACCGGATTTAGTTACACAAAAAAAACAAAAATCATCGATGCAGGACCTATTCAGGTTTCTGCTGATAAAAAACAAACCGTAAACTGGCCTCCATACTTGGGCGGAATATTGCTTATTGGAGGTATTGCTATTGTTGCCTCTTCAAAAAAGAATGTATAAACAGAACATAAAAGCCGGACATTTTAGTGTTCGGCTTTTATGTTCTGTTTTACAAGTATCTTAGCTTCCTGATTTAATTTTACCCTCTTGGGAATGAAAAAAAAGAAGCAAAATACCGATACTGATCCTAAGGTTATTTTAGCCCGTCACCGTAAACTATTTATGGAGCGCCTAAGGGAAATCTGTGACGTACTTGCTGGTCCGGGTATTTTTGAAAAGTTTCCTTCCCAAGCATTAAATTTTCTGTTTGAAACCCGTTATCCGGTATTAAAAGTCAAAGCAGCACCTGGTTCACTTATTCCCAAAGAAAAAATAGAAGCCTTCAACAAACATTTCATGAAAGAGATGGAGGAGGTTTATATCAATACAGACACCGATAAAAAGCTATTACTTTCCTGGTATTTAACAGATGGCCTTTTACTGATACATTTCGCAGAGGTACTCACAGAAAATCATTTCCCCGGTTCAAGCCTGATTAAAGAAGCTTTTAAATCTTATTATTCCAATACCCCGGGTTATCAGGTAGGCCCTAGAATGCTGGCGGCAGTATTGCAAGACATCGAAATCTTTCATAGCAGTCTCAACGACCGGCTCCTGATTGCCGACATGGCTACTACTGCCTGTCAGGATATGAACACCCTGCAAAACGTCATTTACTTACGTGATTTTAAGCCCGAAAAAACACAAATCATCATTGAAGGTAAAAAGCGCGACTTAACTCGTGTTGGATGGATAGGTAAGGACTTCGAGTTTATGTGGGCTAAGATCAAACCCTCTAAACTTGGCTTTGATGTGGCACAATTTGACATCCCATTGGATGTATATATTCAAAACCATGCCTTTATGCGTTTGCAGGAAAGACTTGGAATAACCCCTGGAATTATGCACATGATTGCTTTTTTAACCTTTCATGAGTTTGAGATCGAATATTATAAAAGACCGAATCATACCCTGATTGCCGTATATCTATCTGATGAAAAGGCAGGGTATTTTTTAGTAACTCTGAATGATGCCAAAATTATTATCCGATCCTTCTTGTTTCTGACTAATGATGGTACTCCGGAAGGTAAGAAACTGGAAGAAATGACCAATGTGCAATTGCTGGACAAGAAGTTTCTGGGTATTGACAATCTCAGTATTTTTAACTCTTTGAATATAGGAGCAGATGAGAAGCTGACGAAGCTTTTTACCGCTGCCGGTTGTGGCTCCTTATTAAAGCTATCACATCTTAAAGCACTTTCTCAGGACAAATTAGAAGATAAAGATGCTGCGTCTTTGCGTCAATACTTAAGCGCGAGTGAATATTTTTTAAAGCAGAAAGCAGTTGAAGGTTAATTTAAAGTTCTCTTTCCTTCAACGCTTTAATCATCTCATCTGCAACAGGATTGCTGTTTATTCCATATCCATTTACCAGAATCCCTTTAAGATTATGTTTAAGAGAGGAGATTGCATAAACTACCGCTTCATCGTCAGGATCTGAGGCGCCTTCAAAACGGTAATGTTTATCTACAACAAATTCATCAGGGTTGATCTTTAAATCTAAATTAAAATCTATAGTATAGCCATCTTCGCGCAGTTGATCTATTACTTCCAAAACAGTAGTCATTGGCTCCATGCTTTTTATTTTAAATCTACTCATTATTAGTCGTATAAACAAGATGGTACTCATAAATCATAAAAGACTACAATTATGGTAGAATTTATATACTTTTGTTACCGGGTTAAATCAGTCTTCACATTTCAAAAGGGTAAATAATCACAGATGCAACAAATAGTAACGGAAGCAAAGTCTTATAACGGGGAAATCAAGAGCTTTGAAATTCTGGCCGTAGGGACAAGTAAAGAAGTGAGTCAGGCTATTGCTGCGTGGACAAAAAAAAATAAGGATGTAGTGGTTGATCTTTTAGAAACTGATCCAACCGAAACAGATGCGCCTTTTCCTGATGTACGGCTAACACATTCAAATTATACGGCAGATCTTCTTAGTGGGTACGATCTGATTATATTTAAATCCATTGACACTACTCTAGCACATACCGTACAAAAGGATGCACATAGTAAGGGAATCATCATTTCTATACTAAACGGAAACGTAAAGGAGCATTCAATAGAAGCCAACCATTTGCCGGGAGCAACATCTGGAAAACCCACAGTAACTGGTGATGTATACTGGAAAAGCATTGCGAATAAATGTTTATTTGCCCTGGCCTTTATTATTTTAGGTCATGTAGTATCCTCCTATTACCCTCTTCATAATATTACTAATGCTTTCAGGGCTTTTGCCGTTAATCTGGATCTGGATGCCGCCTTCGGATGGATGGTATTGGCGGGCTTTGTCGCGCAAATGGTAGATGGTGCCTTAGGTATGGGTTATGGTGTTATTTCGACTACTGTACTGTTATCTACTGGTCTTAATCCTGCAGCCATTAGTGGAAGTATCCACACTGCCGAGATGTTTTCCAGTGGAGCATCCGGTTATAGTCATTACCGCTTCGGAAACATAAATAAAAAACTTTTCAAAACACTGTTGCTCCCTGGCGTCCTTGGCGCTGTCGCAGGAGCTGTTCTATTGTCCTATCTGGGCGAAGAATACGGAAGCTGGCTTAGACCCATATTATCCGTTTATACGCTGCTATTAGGTTTGCGAATTTTAACCAATGCCTTTAAGCAAAAACGTGCCTCTCAAAAAGTGAAACATGCTGGCTGGCTGGCTGGTGCTGGTGGCTTTCTGGATTCTTTTGGTGGTGGTGGATGGGGACCGCTGGTAACCAGTACCCTTATTTCTAAAGGCAAAACGCCCCGTTATATTATCGGGACAGTAAGTCTCACTGAATTTTTTGTTACCCTGGGAAGTGCCTTAACCTTTTTCCTTATCTTGGGAACCAGTCATATTCAAACCATTGCCGGATTAATTATCGGAGGACTATTAGCCGCACCTCTGGCAGCAAAGTTAGCCGGGAGACTTAAAACTAAACCTATGCTGATCAGTGTAGGTACCCTGGTTATTATTTCAAGTATCCGTACTTTGTGGAAAACGCTTTCTGCAATCTAAATCCGTACTTTAGCGCAAAAGGCTGTTAAAGAAATCAGGATGACGAACTATTGGCTTACCCGGTATAAAAGTTTAAAATATGCGATAGAAGGCATTAGCGGATTTTTTAAAAATGAAGTGCATGCTAAACTTCATTTAATCCTTGCTACAATTACCATATTCATTTCGATATGTTGCGGCTTAACTGCGGTTGAGTGGCTGTTTGTTTTGCTGGCTATCACGCTGGTTTTGATAACTGAAATGATTAATACCTGCATAGAGCGCATCATGAACTACATAAGCAAAGATTATGATACAGATATAAAGATGATTAAAGACCTGTCAGCAGGGGCTGTATTAGTCGCGGCAGCATTTGCATGTAGTGTAGCTTGTGTAATTCTGTTGCCTAAAATCTGGGTTTTTTTGTAAGTTTTTAATCAGGTCCGTACTCCTTCAGGAAACAACAATCTTATTTCTTCAGAAAACGATTGATCAACTCCGCCATAACTTCTGACTGCGGATCACTTTCTCCATGAAGAGTCTCCGGTGTAGGAAGTGGGGCAGACTCAGTAGCCTTTTGTGGCTCCATAACAATGAGGTCGTCGTCAGTTAAACCCACCAAAGATTTGATTTCATTCAGCAATTTTTCATCATCCATCTGAACGATCCTTTCAACAATCTTAAACTTTAATGCAATGTCCATAGTTGAATATGTTATGCAAATGTAATATTTTTACATGCTTTCTTATTTATAAGAACGTATTAATATCATTAATATTGACAGCCAATTTTAATGTACCGTATATTTTATTAATATTAAATAGGGTAACAATCTTATTTACTATAAGTTGTATTTTTTTATTTTCATTATTTTTTCATGAAAATACACGCCTGCCTACGCAAAGAAACTTGCGCAAATACTTCATAATTGACTATTAAAACCATCAGATCCTTTTACTAAATCAAAAAATTCCCCTACAAATGCAGTAACGAAGAAAAAATGATCAGCCCTTTCCCCTATTATCATTTACGATTATTTAACGTACTTAGTTCCCCCATATAAAAAGTTGGGGAGCTAATTCCCTTTGGTGAAGTGAAAAAGATATACAGGTGGCATATATCCGCTGATTTCATGGGATCGATAACGATGTTGATACTTCCATCACTTCGTACCGCCGCAGCTACCTGGCTTAAAAAAGTAGAATTGTCGGGCCAATAGAATAACAGGGTAACTTCATCATCAACTGATGTACTTGGGGAGCGTGGTACCGGAATCCAGTAAACCCGTAAGCAGTTTTCAGTCATCCACAAGGCACAAGCATCAGCCGCTTTGGGTAATGAGCCATCGCTAATCATGATTCTCGAGAAGTTTATTCCACAGCCATCTGCGTTTAATGCATGCAAGGCGTTATAACTCACAGCCACGTTAGCTGCAGTGGTGTATTGCGTTTTCTTCCGGTCGCGGCCTTTTTCAATAACCGGAAGGATATCGTATATGAATTTCACAATTAACTGAAATTTCTCTCTTTGTAATAACTGTGCTTCAGAAGCTTGTTTGTTGCTTCTTTTAGGCAGTCCTTTAATGTAGTTTATCTTTTTCCAGTTACTGCCTACAACGCTGCCCACTTTGCCCGAAAAGGCACTGTTGGATCCTCCTTTAAATGTTCCCATTTTGTCTGTTTTGATTTTTTGATTAATATGCCCAGGATGGGTCGCTGTCTCTCAAAAGCATATTGCCCTTGTATCCTTCCAGTGGTAATTGATTATCATCCCAGTTCGAGCTGGATTCCAATTTTTCTTCTTTATCCGACGGAATAGAAAATGCGCCAACTATTTCAGCCGGACTAAATTCTTTAAGCCCAAGATCCTTTTTGCCAATAGCAAGATCCACTATAAAATAATGAAGGGACATGCATACCAGAAGTATCGATCCTGCAGGCACACACTCATCAAAATTCCATTGTACACCCGGAAAAACCGATCCGCTGAGTTCGATGTCCTGGAAGCCCATATTTTGATAAAACTCCTTTCTGAAATGAAAAGCACAAAGGGTAATGCGGAGTGTACAGTTTACATGCAAGTTTAATTTAGGAAAGATAAGGTCTTTGATGACTGAAAAGGAGGGTAAAGAAAAGCTTACCGTATCATTATCTTCAAGCCATACCGTTGGTCTGACCTTTAAAACCTTTCCCATTGGTGCATATTGATTGAACTGCAGCTGGAATAAAGGCCTCAGATCGGCGTCGTGTAAGTCGCGGGTCCCGATTCTCGTATTTTTACCCGACATAAAGGCTGACCGTATTGCTGTGTTTAATCTGTTGCAGAACCCGCCGTCCAGGCCAATATGAAAAATACTAAAAGCTAATCGGATACATCTAGCCGTATTACTGCAAAGTCCAAATTCAAAAGCTGTTATTTTGGAGTTTTCAACCTGATGTACTTGCACTGGTCTTTGCGAAACCGTTGGTTTATTATTGAGCAGACGATAAATGCTATCGCCTTTTTTTCCTTTCAGAAATCCATTTTTGTCTTGTATGGCCATTATATTGGTTTAATAAGGTTAAGTAATAGTAAAACATATAAAATAGGCAAAAGGTTATAGAAATGAAGGACTTATATAGGAATAATTAGGGTTAGATTATGAGTAATGCAAGGGTGATGCCACAGTGATGCCACAGTGAGGCCACCTTTTAATACAAGAACGTGGCCTCACTGTGGCATCACTGTGGCATCACTGTAACGTCAAGGGTAAACAGACCTTAATCTGGCTATTCGTTTGCCAAGGGGTATTTTGAAGCTGATTGGTGTTTTACAAGCGATAACCGGGGCTCAGATCTATTTTGCTCCATTAAAACTCTTATTATTAATTTGGCAACTCTTTTTATGAACCTGATAGCGAAGCAAAAGAAAAAAAACCGTAACTAGCGGTATTATATTTATTTTCGGTACTAACAGATGAATACGCCTAAGGGAACACCTCTTTTATCATCTCATTTAAATGCACTTGCAGGGATTTGCATCTTGTTTATTTGTGTTTTTTTTGTTTTTCCAACATCCGCTCAACAGCCGGATCTCAAGTTTGGTCATATTAAAAGCAGAGATGGCCTGTCGCAGAGTACAGTGAACTGTATGATACAGGATAAATACGGGTTTATTTGGTTCGGCACACAGGACGGATTGAATAAATACGATGGGTATAAGATGACTATTTATCGTAATGATGCAAGCAATCCTAAAAGTATTCTAAGGAACTATATTGAAAGCCTTTATGAGGATAAGCAGGGGAATATATGGGTCGGTACACTCGGAGCTTTAAGCAAATATGATCGGGCTTCTGACTCCTTTATTAACTATGTTCAGGTACTTAGCGATCCTAATTCATTAAGCAGCGAGTCGATTACTTGTATTTTTGAAGACAGCAAAGAAAATCTATGGATTGGTACACATTATAATTTGAATCTATTTGATCGTAAAACCAAGAAGTTTACACGAATAATGTACAATCCGGGCGATCCCACTTCATTGAGTGATTCTGATATCCTTTGTATTTATGAAGACAGCAGGGCTAATTTGTGGATTGGTACAGGCAATGGTTTAAATCGTATGGATAGCAAGAAGAAATTTAAACACTTTTTCCATAATGCTAAAGATCCTAATTCGTTAAGCTCTAATACTGTAAAAGCCATTATTGAAGATAAAAAGAAAAATTTATGGATCGGAACAATGGGTGGGGGGCTGGATTTATTTGATCCTAAAACCAATACATTTAAGCATCATAAAAACACGGGTCCTGATGATAATAGTATAGGTAATAATAATATAACCGCTTTAAGTGTTGATGCTTCAGGTAAACTTTGGGTAGGAACTCAGTATACACTAGATCTTTTTAATTATTCAACACAAACTTTCTATCATTACCTGTCAGATCCGAGTAAGACAACTTCTTTGTCTACTTTTTCCGTTACCTCTATATTAAATGATCGTAATGGAATTATGTGGGTCGGTACTTATGCTGGTGGTATAAATACATATGATCGGAATCTGCCTGTCTTTGACGTATATAGGAGCAACTCCTTTGATCAAAATACGCTAAGCAGTAATATGATTTCTGCCTTTGCTGAAAATGAAGATGGAAGTATCTGGGTAGGTACAGAGGGTGGTGGATTAAACTTACTGGACTTGGCATCCAAATCGTTCTCACGAATAAGTCCGATATCAAACACGGATAACTCATTAACCAACTACTCCATATTAGATATTAAGAAAAGCAAGTTCAGTGAAAAACTGTGGATTAGCTATTATGATGGAGGTATTAGCTCATATGAGCCATCTAAGCATATTTTTCAGCGTTATACAGTAGGTACTGGACCCAAGAACTTATCAAATAACTCAGTGTATACTTTGCTTGAAGATAGAAATGGAAATATTTGGATGGGCACCAATGGTGGTGGAGTAAATGTCCTGGATACAAAAACTAAGCTAGTGACCAGGTTCATGACTGATTACAAAAATGATGGCCGCAAGATAGCTAATAATTATATCAGGGCACTATATCAGGATCAGGCAGGAGATATCTGGATTGGTACGTTTTCTGGAGGGGTAAATGTATATCATCAAAAAACTAAAAAGTTCAGCTATTTTACTATGAAAAATAGCAATTTGAGCAGTGATATTATCCTTTCTATTTATGGTGATCGTAAAGGAAATATATGGTTAGGAACAATGGGGGGAGGATTATGCCGGTATGATGCGAAGACGAAAAAGTTTTCGAATTATGGGGAACGTGAGGGCCTGCCAGGAAACATTATTAATGCTATAGTGGAGGATCAAATGGGTGATCTTTGGATCAGTACCAACAATGGAGTAAGCAGGTTTAATTATAAAACTAAGGTCTTTAAAATCTTCTCTTTGAATAATGGACTGCAAAGTTTGGAGTTTAACAAAGGCTCGGGTTTTATTGATCATACTGGAAAAATTTATTTCGGGGGTTATTCTGGTTTCAACTTGATTGATCCTCTGCATATTCCTGTAAATAAAAATTTGCCACCTGTTTTGATACGGGATTTCCAGCTGTTTAATAAGCCGGTGCCAATTGGTCCAAACTCTCCTTTGAAACAGAATATATCGCTTACTAAAGAACTGGTTTTATCTTATGATCAAGCTGTGATTACTTTGGAATATACGGCATTAAGCTTTACCGCTGCAGATGAAACGCAGTATGCATATAAGCTGGAGGGATTTGATAAAGAGTGGACTTATACCAAAGACAGAAAGGCTTCTTATACTAATTTAGATCCCGGGTTTTATGTTTTCAGAGTGAAGGCTGCTAATAACGATGGATATTGGAATGAAAAAGGGACTAGTCTGCGTATTATTATTACGCCTCCGTTTTGGCTTACATGGTGGTTTAAGGTGCTTGGTGTGCTGGTTGTTGCAAGTGCTATTTATGCTTTTATTGTGTACCACACCCGTTCCGTAGTGGCTCAAAAAGTTATTTTAGAGAGACAGGTTAAAGAGCGTACAGCAGAAGTTGTTCAACAATCGGATCAGCTTCAGCATATGAATAATGAGTTACAAGCGCAATCTGAAGAACTTAAGTCACAATCTGAGAATTTGTATGAGTTGAATGAGGACCTGTTTAAACAAAAAGAGCAAGAGCGGCAGGCGCGTGAAGATGCAGAATCTGCTCGTCAGGAAGCAGAAAAAGCGAATCAGGCAAAAAGTATATTTCTGGCTACGATGAGTCATGAGATCAGAACACCTATGAATGGTGTGATCACGATGTCTTCTTTATTGTCGCAGACCAGTCTGAATACAGAACAGGATGAGTATGTTAAAATCATAACCAAGAGTGGAGAGTCTTTATTAGGGGTTATAGATGATGTCCTTGACTTCTCGAAGATAGAATCGGGGAATATGCAGTTAGACTTGCATGAGTTCAATTTGCGCGATTGCATAGAGTCTGTAATAGATCTCTTTTTAGTTAAAGTGGCAGAATCGGATTTAGATTTGATCTACGAGATTGATCCTGCTATTCCGGTTTTGGTTGTTGGCGATGATCTTCGATTACGGCAGGTGCTGATTAATTTAATAAACAATGCACTGAAGTTTACAAAACAGGGGGATGTACTGCTCAAGGTTGGTCGTCTGCAGGGATCATCAGATACTATTCCACTAGCTTTCTCGGTTCGGGATACTGGTATTGGTATTCCTGAAGATAAAATGGGGATATTATTCAAGGCATTTTCACAAGTTGATTCATCAACTACACGCACTTATGGAGGAACAGGATTGGGTCTTGCTATAAGCAAACGGTTGGTTGTTTTAATGGGTGGAAATATGGATGTAGTTAGTGAAGAGGGAAAGGGTGCAACTTTTAGTTTTACTATATTGACGAAAAAGTTAATGCGTGATCAGGACCCCTATTTTTTTACCTTATTCAATAAAGGGAAGAAAATATTGGTTGTAGATGATAATTTGACGAGCCTGCAGGGTTTCGGAAGACAACTGCAAAATTGGAATTATATTCCTAAACTAGCATCTTCAGGAGAGGAGGCTTTAGGTGTTCTTGCAGAAGACTCGAATTTCGAATTCATTATCACAGATTTAAAAATGCCATTAATGGATGGTGTTCAGCTTGCCGAAGCAATTAAGTTGAAATGGCCTGAGCTTCCTATAATTCTATTGTACCCTATTGGAGATGAAAGTAAAAGAAATTATCCCGATTTATTTAGTAGTACATTAACGAAACCGATTAAATATAGCCAATTGTTTCATTCTTTGCAGGTGCATTTAGTTGATTTACAGCTTAATGACGAAAAGGGGAAAAATGTGCTTTCAGAAAGTTTCGCTCTATCCTCACCGCTGAATATTCTTTTGGTAGAGGATAATTTAGTGAATCAATTAGTGGCAATACGCGTATTAAATAAATTGGGATACCAGCCGGAGGTGGCTAATAATGGCCTGGAAGCGGTTGAAATGTGTAGGTTAAAAACGTATGATTTAGTATTCATGGATGTGTTGATGCCAATAATGGATGGACTGGAAGCTACCCGGATTATAAGAGAAAGTACGTTGCCGCAACCTCAGATAGTGGCTATGACAGCAAATGCGATGTTTGAAGATCGTCAGCAATGTTTGCAGGCAGGTATGGATGATTTTTTAGCGAAACCTATTAAACTGGAAGAGTTAAAAAAGATTTTGAAGAAAACGGCATCCATTAAATGCTGATTATGCTTCCGTTCTTCTTTGTATTAATTTTTATCATTTAATTTCTGCACATACACAGAAGGCGACATGCCAAATTGCTTATGAAAGTTCCTTCCGAAATTAGTCTGGGAGCTGTATCCCACCATTTCTGAGATTTCGTATATTTTGTAATTCCCTTTTGCCAAAAGCTCCGCTCCTTTTTTGAGGCGGGCAATATGAATCAATTCATTAGGGGTGAGGTTTGATATCGCCTTGATCTTCCTGTATAAGGTTGGTCTACTCATATTCAGCGTCTCTGCAAGCTGTTTGACATCCAGTTCAGTATTCTCGATGTTTTTATAGATACTGTCATTCAACTTTTCCAGGAAGCTTTCATCGCCTTTATTAATGGCCATGGATTTGATGTGCACCAATGGAGAACTGATAAAATAATCAATGATCTTATTGCGGTTGGAAAGGAGATTTGCAATCTGAGCCTGCAGATATTCCGGTGAAAAGGGCTTATCTACATAGGCGTCGGCACCTAATTCAAGTCCTTCAATCTTAGCCTGTATCGTGTTTTTTGCTGTAAGCAGAATAACAAGAACATGACTGTATTCGAAATCAGATTTGATGGTCCTGCATAACTCATATCCATCCATCACAGGCATCATAATATCGCTGATCACCAGGTTTACTAAATCGCTGTTTAATATTTCCAGTGCTTCCTTACCGTTGGATGCTTTTAGAATGGTGTATTTTTCTTCCAGATCATCTTGAAGGAAATCAAGGATTTCTTCATTATCATCTACCAGGAGTATTACAGGTTTTGAAGAATATTCAGTCGTTATAGATTCAGAAGTCATGGTTTGCAATTTAATCTGCACACAAACATAGTGTTATTTCTTTTTCAATTGGCCGCTGAGGTAATCGGTCTTCTTAACAAATTTCATTCTGTTTGGCTAAAACAGATCAATAATTGAGATGATATTGAATAAGATTGAGACGTAACGAATAGTTTAATGTTAAACAAATGTTAATCTTTGTTTCAATGTTATTTTAATCATTTCGGCCAATTGAGATGATTATATTTAATCAAATAAATCAAATAAATGAACCTATTACTGCGCCTGGAGGAGAAGAACGCTATTTGTGCTATTCTCATAAATGATGATTGGTCAGGTGGCTTAAACAATAATCCGGAAAGTCTTAAATAATTGAACACTGATAAAAATGACTAGAATGAAACATCCTTTTTTGCAATTTACATGGTTGATTTACACCTTCTTTTTGGGAAGCAGCGTGTATGCACAACAGCAGACAGCACCTGCATATCCTTTAATTACGCATGACCCTTATTTCAGTATTTGGTCCACTACGGATGAGTTGACCGCTTCTCCTACTAAACATTGGAGCGGAACGGATCAATCAATCTTGGGATTTATAAAGGTTGATGGCACTATTTTTCGCTTTTTGGGAAAGAATGAAAAATCGTTTAAAACCATAGTGCCGGCATCAGATGAAAAAAGTTATACCGTACGGTATACAGAAACTACGCCATCTGTGGAATGGATGATGACTGGTTTTATTGATGGAAGCTGGAAAAATGGTACTGCACCTTTTGGAGATGACAAGAAGCTTGCAAAAACCAATTGGCAGAGTCACGATCTTTGGGTAAGAAGAGAATTTACGCTTGCTAACACAGATCTGAATAATCTTTTTTTGAAATTAATGCATGACGATAATGTTGAAGTGTATTTGAATGGCGAGGAAATTTATAAACATCAGGGTTATAACAATAAGTTTGAATACAAAAGCATCAAGGAATCAGTAAAGAAATCGCTTCGTAAAGGTAAAAATGTATTGGCTATTCATGTCGCTAATACTGCCGGAGGCAGATGGCTGGATGCTGGTATTGTGGAAGAAAAACCAGATCAGGACAATGCGATACAAGTTGCCAAACAAAATAGTTTAGAATTAAAAGCAACCCAAACGATTTATCAGCTTACTTGTGGAAAGGTAGATTTGACGCTTACTTTTACTTCTCCTTTGTTGCTGACTGATTTGGATATTTACTCCAGACCGGTATCTTATATCACCTCTAAGGTGAAGTCAAACGATGGTGCCTCACATGATGTGCAGGTTTATTTTGGTGCTTCATCTGCTATAGCGGTGAATACTCCGGAACAGGAAGTTGCTACTCAGAAGTATACTACCGGAGCTTTATCTGTTTTAAAGGCAGGGACTAAATCGCAGGAAGTTTTGAAAAAACAAGGAGATGATCTCCGGATTGATTGGGGATATTTTTATGTTGCAGTTCCCTCTTCATCACAAGCCATTCAATTTGTAAGTAATACCGGAGGTTCTATATCATCCGTTTTTGCTGCAATAAAGACAACGACATCGTTGAATGAAGGTAAACAATTGCTATTGAATACCGTGATTCCTTTTGGGAAAGTAGGCACGGCGGTAAAAGAGCAAGTGATTATGCTGGCCTATGACGATTTGTATTCGATTCAATATTTTAAAGAAAATTTGAGACCATGGTGGAATCAGGATGGTAAACAAACTATTGAAAAACAGTTAGGAATCGCATTTACAGATTATAAAAGTGTGATGGCTAAATGCACTGCATTTGATGAAGAGATGTATGCAAATGCGCTGAAAGCAGGTGGCACGAAGTATGCGGAACTTTGTCAGATGGTGTATCGTCAGGCTAATGCGGCACATAAACTCGTAAAGAGTCCACAGGGTGAATTGTTGTTTTTATCGAAAGAGAATTTTAGTAATGGATCTATCAATACCGTAGACCTTACTTACCCCTCAGCACCGTTATACTTAATTTACAATCCGGACCTGTTAAAGGGAATGATGAATGGCATCTTTTATTACAGTGAAAGCGGTAAGTTCAATAAACCATTTGCGGCACATGATATTGGTACTTATCCTTTAGCTAATGGACAGACTTATGGAGAGGATATGCCGGTAGAAGAATCGGGAAATATGATCATTCTTGCTGCTGCGATTGCCCGTGTGGAAGGTAATGCGGATTACGCTAAAAAGCATTGGAAAACCTTGACTATATGGGCAAATTATTTAATGAAAGAAGGATTTGATCCTGCTAATCAGTTGTGTACAGATGATTTTGCAGGTCATATGGCAAGAAATGCCAACCTTTCTGTAAAAGCTATTGTAGGCTTAGGCGCTTATGCGATGCTTGCTGATGAACTTGGAGAAAAAGAAGTGGCTCAGCGATTTAGAAGCAGTGCAAAGGAAATGGCCGGAAAGTGGAAGGTGTTGGCTGCTGATGGTGACCACTACTCTTTATCTTTTGGAAATAAAGGTACATGGAGTCAGAAATATAACCTTGTTTGGGATAAAATCCTGGGATTTGAATTGTTTCCTAAAGATGTTTATGCGGCAGAGATCAAGTATTACCTGACCAAGCAGAATGATTTTGGACTTCCTTTGGATAGTAGGAAGAGCTATACCAAATCAGACTGGATCATGTGGACATCCACATTAACTGATAATCAGCAAGATTTTGAGGCCTTGGTAGCACCAATTTATAAGTATGCCACCGAAACCACATCCAGGGTTCCGATTAGCGACTGGCATGAAACAACTGATGGGAAAATGGTTGGTTTTCAGGCACGAAGTGTGGTAGCCGGTTACTTCATTAAAGCATTGGACTATAAGTTGAATGCTCCGAAATAATAGGATATAAATTTAAGATTGAGAGCTCGTCCGGTTAGGACGGGCTCTTTTTTTTGGGGAATACTGAGTACATTTGTCTGTTAGCGAGATCTTCATTCAATTTAAAATCTATACTTTATTCATGGTTACATTAAAGGATGTTCACCAGCAATTTGCCTCTTACTTTCCGTCCCGGTATCTTCAACCGTATGCTTACCTGCTTTCTAAAAAGCTGAGTGAAGGGCATATTTGTCTGCTATTAAATGCATTGAAAGAGGATGATACGGTATTATCAGATGACTGGTTAGCTTACCTTGATCAACCGGATCGGCTTTCAAAGGAGGAATTGGTGGCTGTGAAACCGTCAGAGCGGCAGCCTTTTGTGCTATTAAATAACAGGCTGTATTTGCATCGTTATTTTCAATATGAAACGATTATACTGAACAAGATTGTGGCTTCGATAAAGTCGGAAAAAGAGTTAATGTCTCAGCGTCTTTCGGTTCTAGATGGTCATCGTGCGTATATACAGGAGTTGTTCCAAAAAAGTGGTTCTGCAGCGTCTGTGGGAGATCAAAGGACGGACTGGCAACTGGCGGCAGCGCTAAGTGTCGTTCTTCAGAATTTTACAATCATTACAGGGGGACCTGGAACTGGAAAAACCACAACGGTAGCAAAGGTTCTGGCACTTTTATTTACGTTAAACCATTCGTTGAAGGTTGCCTTAGCGGCACCAACAGGTAAAGCAGCTGCCCGAATGGGTGAGTCGCTCAAGAAAGCGAGTTCTTCTGATGATCAGGAGATGAATAAGCGGTTTCAGGCACTTGAACCTTCCACGCTTCACCGGTTGCTGGGTTATATTCCGGATTCGCCGTTTTTTAAGCATAATCATGATAACACGTTGAATTACGATGTGATTATTGTAGATGAATCCTCCATGATTGATGTGGCTTTGTTTGCCAAACTCATGGATGCGATTGGTACCGGAACGCGTTTGATTCTTTTGGGTGATAAAAATCAGCTCGCTTCTGTAGAAGCGGGAAGTTTGTTTGGGGATCTTTGTCTTGCTCAGGAAAGGTTGAATGTGTTTAGCACTCCGCAGGCGGAACTAATTAACTCGTTTATTAAGGATAGCGCTTCTCAGATTTCTGTTGAGCACCAGTCGGGCCACTCAGGCCATCCTTTGTTTCAGCATATAGTAGAGTTGATGTTCAGTCACCGGTTTACAGGAAATAGTGGAATAGGGCGCTTTAGTAAAGCAATTTTGGGTAATGACAGGCCGGTGATTCATGAGTTTATTACTAATGCCTCAGGAGAACAGGTGCAGGTGGATACTGCTTATTCGGATAAGCTATTTCAGTCGTTTGTTCAGGGTTATGAGGAATATATAAAGGAAAAAGATCAGGTTGTGGCGTTACGTAAATTTAATAATCTAAGGGTCTTATGCGCGGTTAGAGAAGGTGTTCATGGTTTAGCTGCGGTAAACAGTAAGATTGAAAAGTACCTCGAAGATAAACGGTTGATTAAAGTGGACAGGGAATTTTATGAAAACCGTCCCATCATTGTCACGAGTAACAATTATAACTTAGGTCTTTTTAATGGCGATATTGGCCTTATTAGACCTGACGATGCCGGTGTGTTTCATGCCTGGTTTGAAAATAAAGAGGGCGAAGTCAAATCCTTTAGTCCGGGTTTTATAAAGAATTGCGAAACGGTATATGCTATGACCATTCATAAGAGTCAGGGATCTGAATTCAACCAGGTACTAGTTGTTTTGCCGGACGATTCGAATAATAGTATTTTAACACGAGAGCTGCTGTATACGGCAGTTACGCGCGCCCGGACCTATGTATTGCTTCAGGGATCTGAAGAGGTTATTGATGAGGCTTGCAGCCGTGTGGTGGAAAGAGCCTCCGGGATTGTGGAACGTCTTAAACTGGAAGAAAATTAAAGATGGCATTACATTTACAGGTATCAAATTCTTTGGCGCAATTAGCCAAGCGTCTTTGTGTTCAATTAAAACACCAGGAACAAGGGGTTTTTCAGCCTCATATCCTGGTTACGCAGACCGATGGAATGAATAACTGGCTGAAGCTCCAGTTTGCAGAGCATATGGGGATTGCTGCCAATTACCGCTTTTTTAAGCCCAGCGACATTATCAACCAGATTTATTATCTATTGGGAGGTAAGGGATCTGGTGCTACCTTGTCTGCGGATAATATATCCTGGTTACTGTATACGTTATTAGCGGATCCGGTATTTATCAAACGGTTTCCTGCGGTATCGGATTATTATAACTATGATGGTCCGGATAAAGAGGTGAAGCGGATGGGCTTAGCGGATAAGATTGCCGATCTCTTTGATCAGTACCAGATCTATCGTCCGGAAATGATTGTTCATTGGAATGAGACGGATCCGCATGATCGTACCATTCAGGACTGGCAGCAATATCTATGGGCTAAAGCGCGTGTGATAGCAGAGGTGCAGCTTCCTGATAAAACGCTGATTTGTGACTATATCATTGAAAATTTGAAGCGTGAATCAGCTATTGAGTTGCTTAGGGCTCAGATGCCGGCGATCCATGTTTTTGGTCTCTCTATTACTACCGGATACCATCTTACCTTGTTTTACGAGATCGCCCGATACCTTGATTTTTCATTTCATATTTTAAATCCCGCACCTTCTGTATATTGGTTTGAAGACAAGAGTGAGAAGCAACTCACCTGGATGAAGAAAAAGGGTTTCGTTGATAGCAGTGACGAAAGTCTAGGAAACCCGCTTTTAACAAGCTGGGGAAGGGTAATTCAAAACACGTTTCATTTGTTTTTCCAGAATGAGGAGATGCTGAATGTGTATGACGAGGTAGAAATTGAGGAGCCTGAAGAGGATAGCCTGCTGCATAAAATTCAGCATGATATCTTTTTTAACTTTAGTCAGGAGGATCGTAGTTTGTTATTGCCGGAAGATCTGTCAGATGGTTCGGTCACTATAAATTCATGTTTCACGCCTGTGCGGGAGGTGGAAGTATTATATAATTACCTGATACATCTTATTGATCAAAGAAAAGAGACGTTGTCGCCTCGTGATATTGTGGTTATGGTGAGCGACATCGATGCGTATGCGCCTTATATTAAGGCGGTGTTCAGTAATGCGCCTTATAAATTTCAGTATACGATTGCGGATGAGAATTTCACAAGCACGGATACAATAAGCAATGCTTTACATGCCTTGCTATCCCTAAATGAGCAAAACTTTAAGGCTGAGGAGGTATTGCAGATCCTGGATTCAGGATATATCCGTAAGCGGTTTGGTATTACAGATCTGCAATTGATTCGTAATACCGTTAATAAAGCGAATATCCGCTTTGGGATGGATGGTGAATTGGCCGATGATACCATCTACGTAAGTTGGGAGTACGGAATTCAGCGTATGATGTTTGGCATCTGTATGCTGGGCGAGGAGGAGTATGGGACTGGTGCGGAAAGTTTTTATCCATTGGATAGTATCGAAGGTTCTGCTTCTTATGAAATTATTCGCTTTTGTCATTTTGTTGAAATCCTGATGAACTCGGTTAGGGAGCGAAAAAGGAATAGAACGATTGCAGATTGGGTGGTGTATATGGAGTATGTGCTGCAAAATCTGGTATGGGATCCTGAGGAGGGTACTTTAGAAGATTATGAGCTTTTGCTAGGTCAGTTAGAGAAATATAATATGCTGACGCCATTGCTGACGGAAGTCATCAGTTATGAAGTATTCAGTCATCAGTTTCTTCAGTCTATTTCAGGTGCAACGCGTGCCGGTTCGTTTGTACAGGGCGGGATTACGTTTTGTTCGTTGATTCCGATGCGGAGTATTCCCTTTAAGGTGGTCGCATTAATGGGTTTGAATTTTGATCAGTTCCCAAGAAAGGAAACTCCGGTAAGCTTTAACCTGCTGGAAAAGGATAAACGAAGAGGGGATAGGAATGTAAAGGAGAATGACAAGCATTTATTTTTGGAAACTATTTTATCGGCTGATCAGTACTTTTATATCAGCTACATTGGGCAAAGTGCAAAGGATAATACGGTTGTTCCTCCATCAGCTCTTGTGGATGAACTGATCGATTATATCGAGTCGGGTACTGAAAATAAAGCAGGTATAAAGGAAAAGCTGGTTACCCGTCATCCGTTGCACAGTTTCAGTCAGAAATATCAGCAGGGTGATAGTGGGTTCTACACGTATTTAAATCAGAAGATTCCGGCTAATCGTGGATTAATTGACCGGGCTAAAGTACAGGACAATCAGTTAGTTGAACAACTTTCTTTAGATAAATTGGTAAGCTTTTTCAAGAACCCGATAAAGGGATATTATAATCAGGTTTTGGGAATTTATTATAACACGGATGCAGTGTTATTGCCTGAAACGGAATTATTTGATCTGGATGCACTTCAGTTTTGGAGTTTGAAACAGGATTTGTTAAGGACTAGTCCTGAAGAAGCTTCAGAGTTGAAGAAAAGATTGGTTAAAACTGGTGGTCTTCCATTAAAAAGCATGGCTGACATTACGTTGAGTAAGGTAGAGCAACAAGTAGTGCCTATGCGGGATCTTTTTAATGAGGTAGTAGCCGTTGATGTTGCAGTGAGTGTGCCTATAGAACTAACGGTTAAGGGCATGCTTTTAAAAGGTACTTTACGGCAAGTTTACGGACAAAAATTAGTTAGTTTATGCTGGTCTAAACATGAAACGAAATATTTGGTAGAGGCAAGCATTCGTTATCTCGTGGCGCAGGCATGTGGATTAAATTTAAGGCTTTATTTTATCTCGGCCATCCATGATAAGATCTATGAAGGGATGGAAATTAGTCAGGCTGATGCCTTGAGCAGGTTGGAAGAGCTGGTTGATTTATATCAGCAGGGGCAACACAAAATTCTTACCTTTTATCCTGACTTTGAAATAAATCCTTTGGAATTAGATGCCCTTAATGAAGGAGAATATACTCTAATGGTTAAAAATAAATTTAACGATCCTTCAAGATCGTATGATGTATATGCAGCTAAAGAGTATGATAAAGAATATTTTACTCAAGAAGGAGTATATGAAGAATTTATTCAAAACGCCGAACAGTTGCTTGTGCCTTTAACTACATTATTTCCTACTTATTATTTATAATAGCATGCCATCAAATAACGCTGTTGAAGATTTTAATGCTGTTCAGGTACCTTTATTTGGAAGTAACCTGATTGAAGCGAGTGCCGGTACCGGTAAGACCTATTCTATTGCCATTTTAATGCTTCGCCTGATTTTAGAAAAAGAGCTGTTAGTGAAGGAGGTCTTGATGGTCACTTTTACCAAAGCGGCAGTAGCAGAATTGGAAGAAAGGATCCGGCTATTCCTGCGGTTAGCATATAAATATGCGCAGGGGCAAGAGATAGAGGATGCTACTATCATAACGGTAGTTGATGATGCCGTTGGGAAATTGGGAGAAGAGAAGGTGGAACGTTTACTTTATGATGCGGTGCTATTTTTGGATGAGACTTCGGTATTGACCATTCATAGTTTCTGTCAGCAGACGTTGACACAATTTGCCTTTGAAACCAAACAGCTTTTTGGTGCGGAGACGCTTCAGGATATAGGTACTGTTTTGCAGGATGAAGTCAATAAGTTTTGGCGTAAAGAGGTGACTACCTTACCCGCAGAATTGCTTGAGATATTGATTGAAGCTAAATTTAGCAGGAATAGTATTGCTTCCATGGTGAAAGAGCACATTGGGGGAAAGCAGTATTTGTTTTACAATCATGATGAAGTGTATTCTTATTGCACAGATGACTACAATAGCATAATCCAGTTACTAAGAGATATCAAGTTTAAAGAAGACGAAATAAGAACTTATTTAGTGCAACAGGTATTGGATTCTGTAGATGATATCCAAGCGCGTATTCAGAGTAACGGATATGCAAAGAAAAGTTTATATGCTACTCTTTTCGAGCCCAAGGTGTTTTTAGATAAGTTGTCTGATAAAAAAGATAAAGGCTATGCACAAAAGCTTTTTCCTCATCTTGTAGAAACACTTATTGAATGTGATAAGTTTGTTGAAAACCGGATAAAGGAGATTAATAAAGTAATTAGCCGAATTCATTGTATGGCTATTCGGCAAATCGATCAAGGGATAAAAGGGTATAAACTGCGGAATAACCAGCTGACGTTTGATGATATGATTGTCAATTTGCATGAGGCATTGGTAGTCCGGGAAGAATCGAAGTTAATTGAAGGATTGAAAGAGAAATATAAGGCTGTGTTTATTGATGAATTTCAGGATACGGATCAGCAGCAATATGAAATCTTTCAAACCGCCTTTCAACAAGATACTATCTTGTTTTACATTGGCGATCCGAAACAATCCATTTATGCCTGGAGGAAAGCGGACATTACCACTTATTTTAAAGCTTGTAGTGAAGTGGATCACCTTTATGGAATGAATCAGAATTACCGTTCTTCGACTACCTATATCGATGCAATGAATCTCTTTTTTAAACCTGTGGAGAATTTTGATACGTTTCATTATAGAGATGAGGTGGATAGTATAAAGTACATTAAGGTGGAATCTCCTTCAGTTAATTCTAAAGGTACTCTTCTCCGGGATGATGAGCAGGATGTTCCGATTAGCGTGATCATAGAACCGAATAAGGGTGAAATATTAGTGGCTGTTGTTGCACAGGTAATGAACTTATTGGATGGAAAAACCTTCCTGATCGATAAGAACAACAAAAGGAGAGCGGTTAGTCCTTCGGATATTGGGATTTTGATACGTAATAATAGTATGGGGCAAGATGTGAAAAATCTCTTGTCGAAATATAATATCCCAGCGGTTACGATTGGCGAATCCAAAGTATTACAATCTGAACAAGCTGTTTGGTTATTGTATATTTTGGATGCTATGTATACGAACTCCATGTCGTCCATTAACAGAGCTTTACTTTCAGCACTAACCGGCTATACGATCGATGACCTGCTGCATTTAAATGAAGAAAGGGTGATGGAGTTATTTTCCGGTTATAAGTCCAGATGGGAGAAAGACGGTATTTATGTTGCGTTAATTGATTTCGTTGCCGATTTCAATGTGAGGAAGGTACTTTTAGGTGGTGATACTAAAAATGGAGAACGAATTATTACTAACCTTTTTCAGTTGATTGAATTGTTTCATAAGGTGCAATCTACAAAGATGTTGAATGCGCTGGAGTTGCTTAGTTGGCTGAAACGGGGAATTGATGGCATGGAAACACAGGGGGATGAATTTGAACAGCGGGTTGAAAGTGATGAAGAGGCTGTAAAAATAGTGACTATTCATAAAAGTAAGGGACTTGAATATAACATTGTGCTCGCCCCACAGCTTGACTTTGTCTTTAATGCGAAAAGAGATTTTTACAGTTTTAAAAATCAAGAAACTGGTAAATATGTATCTGCCGGACTTGAAGAACTTAGTGATGAGCAAAAAGAGTTGATTCGTTATCAGGAAGAACAGGAAAATCGACGTTTGTTATATGTCACTATTACCCGTGCGGTATATAAGTGTTTCATATACAGAAGCACGGGTTCAGGAAATTCGACACTGAGAACTTTTGTGTCTGCTGTAGAGGGTTTGGATGCGTCTCTAATTCAATTTGATACCGCGCTTGAGATACCTGAAAAATATAAATACAGAGCAGATCAGCCGCTAATTAAATTGCCAGATTCGATGCCTGTGCACTTTGAATTGGCACAACAGAATTGGATGAGGATGAGTTACAGCAGGCTTAATGTGCAACATGACCGTACGATGCGCTTTAGTTATCAGACGCATAAAGATAAATATGATCTTTTTGTATTTAAAGACTTGCCCAAGGGAGCCAACACCGGGAACATGTTGCATCATTTGTTTGAAACGATCAATTTTATGGATCCGGATAAATGGATGGGAAAGATTGAATCGTCTTTAAAGCGTTTTGCGCCAAGACAGGAAAGCATGTTCGCGGACAGGCTGCTGAATATGGTGGAACATGTGATGCAAACCCGGATTGTTATTGATGCGACTTCTTTTACTTTATTAGGTGTTGCATACAACAAAAGGATCCATGAACTTGAATTTGATTTTACAGTGCCCTTGTTTAATCCTTTTTCGCTGAAGTATTTATCTACTGAGGAGATCAGAATTGATGTAAATGGTCCGTCATCAATGGAAGGTGTGATGAATGGGAAAATTGACTTGTTCTTTGAATGGGAGGGAAGGTATTATGTGCTGGACTGGAAATCTAATTTTCTGGGGGATAAGCTGGAGGATTATACGCAGGAGAATATGGCACTGGCCATGAATGAAAATAACTACCATCTGCAGTATCTTTTATATACACTGGCAGTCAAAAAGTATTTACAGAGCAGGTTACCTGGCTTTGACTATGAAAGAGACTTTGGTGGGGTTATCTATATGTTTTTAAGGGGAATTCGAAAAGATTCCTCAAATGGGGTATATGTTCAAAAGCCATCGGAGGAGACGATTTTAAGTTTAGAAAATGTATTGAGTCCGGTTGTTCAAGAATTGTAGAGGGTATTTATGGGTGCTTGAGTTGTTATTCTCCTGGTTCAACATTCGAATGTGTATTTTTTAATCCATAGTATTAAACCCTTGCATTTGTGGAATTGAATTACTGCGACCTTATTTTAGTTCTTCAATCAGAAGAAATCTGCTTAATTTAACCCCATGGCTCAAACGATACTGGCATTCGAACACATTACTGTTCGCAATCTGAATCAAATCATCTTTGAAGATCTCAGCTTTAGCATAAGCGAATTTGAAAACTGGGCCTTGATTGGAGAAAGTGGATCGGGGAAAAGTGCCTTACTGGAAACCATTGCAGGAAGGTTAGGACTGAGTAAAGGGTTTATAGACACAAGCTACTTTGACACAGCCAATAAAGAAAGTGCGCTCGCAGGGGAATTGATCAACTGGCATAAGCGGATCTCTTTTGTGTCTTCCAGGCATAACTTTCGAAATCTTTCAAATACAACAGAATTCTATTATCAGCAACGCTATAATTCCATGGATTCGGATAATGCGCCTACTGTGGGCTCTTATCTTTCGGGATTAAAATCTCATTTGCCTTCGTTATACTGGAATATTACAAAGGTAGTACAGAGTCTAAACCTCAACGATTTGATGGAAGAGCAGATCATTAAGTTGTCTAATGGGGAAACAAAACGGTTATTATTAGCTGCTGCACTCATTAAAAATCCAATTCTTCTATTGCTTGACAATCCGTTAACAGGTTTGGATGTTAAAAGCAGGGCTGATTTCAACGACCTAATAGCAGAAGTTAATGCCTCTGGAATACACATTATTATGGCTACATCGCCATCAGAAATTCCTGATGCGGTAACTCATGTTGCGGTGTTGGAACAATGCCGGATCATTAAAACGCTTTCGCATCAAGCTTTTCTGGAGGATCAGTACGAAGATCTTTCCACTGCTCCTCTGGATCTAAACGAATTAAGGGAACTTATAAACCGCACGACAATACCACCGTTTGACTATATCGTAAAGATGGGAAATATAGTGGTTAAGTATGGGAATGCTTTGATTTTAAACCATATTAATTGGACCATTCGTCAGGGTGAACACTGGGCTTTGCTGGGTGCGAATGGTTCCGGCAAGTCTACTTTGCTTAGTTTGATCAATGGAGACAATCCGCAAGCCTATGCCAACGACATTATTATATTCGACCGTAAACGAGGCTCTGGTGAAAGTATTTGGGATATCAAAAAGAGGATCGGATTTGTCTCTCCTGAATTATTTCAATATTTCCCATCCTCCAGTTCTTGTCTGCACGTAGTAGAATCAGGGTTCTATGATACTTTGGGGCTTTATCGTGCTTCAAATCCAAAGCTTGCGGAAATTGCCATGCGTTGGATGAAGGTAATGGGGATTGAAGAAATTGCAGGTAAACTATTCCGTAACATCTCTGCTAGTAATCAGCGTTTATGCCTGCTGGCACGGGCACTGGTTAAGAATCCTGTCTTGCTGATCTTTGACGAACCTTGTCAGGGACTTGATACGAAGCAAAAAGATCATTTTAAACAACTGGTTAACGCTATTTGCCATAACAGCAACGTTTCTTTGATTTATGTAAGTCACTACACTGACGAGATTCCTGATGTTGTAGATCAGGTTTTTAAACTGGAGAAAGTTGCACTTAACACAGATTCTTAACATAATCATCACATATACTGCATGTTTGATTAATGCCTTTTGCTTTTATTTGTATTAGACGATAAATCCGCATACGTGTTTACGTCCAATTTATACTATGGTTGGAACGAATCAAATCTTGTTTTTATGAGTTATATAAATTTAAATCCAATTGTTTTGTATTACTATCTTAAAGAACGGTATTTTCGTGCAAGGATTAGGTCCTTTTTTATATGAAAATACTGTACGCAATTCAGGGTACTGGTAATGGACACCTCAGTAGGGCCATGGATGTCATTCCCTGTCTACAACAACTAGGTGAAGTGGATATCCTCATTAGCGGTATTCAGTGTGACCTCGTTTTGCCCTTTGATGTCAAGTATAAAATGAAGGGGCTGAGCTTTATCTTTGGCAAGTCCGGTGGTGTGAACCTATGGAACACCTTGTTTAAAGCGAATCTTCGAAGACTGGTAAAGGGTATCAATAACTTACCTGTGGAAGAGTATGATTTGGTGATCAATGATTTTGAGCCGGTATCAGCATGGGCCTGTTATATGAAGAACAAACCCTGTGTTTCACTGAGTCATCAGTCTGCGGTACTTTCACCCAATGCACCAAAAGCAGAGCACCGGGACATGCTTGGTAATCTCATTCTTCATAATTATGCACCTGCAAGCTCTCGTTATGGTTTTCATTTCAAAGCTTATGATGATAATACGTTTACGCCGGTGATAAGGAGTCAGGTACGTAATCAGGTCGTTTCTGATCGAGGACATTACACCGTGTATCTTCCTGCTTATGATGATGTACGCTTAATCAAACAGCTTTCTGCTTTTAAGGATGTCAAGTGGGATGTATTTTCCAAGCACAACAAGAAGACGCTGACAGTTAAAAATATTAAGATTCAACCAATCGATAATGAAAAGTTTACGCTTAGCATGGCGCAGTCATCGGGTATTTTAACCGGTGCAGGCTTTGAAACACCTGCTGAAGCACTGTTTATGGGTAAAAAACTATTGGTCATTCCCATGAAAAACCAATATGAACAACATTTAAATGCTGCAGCTCTTCAGGAAATGGGAGTGCCTGTAATGAAAAGTCTGAAAGATAAGTATGAGCCTGTGATTCGCGATTGGCTCGATAACGGTCAAATTATTCCTGTAAATTATCCTGATATTACGCAGAAAGTGGTTAATTTCATTGTAAACAATCAAACCGGAACATCTCCAACTCAATGGACTATTGATAATCAGTTTGATCAGACCAAATAGAAACGGGTCGTTTATAAGATGAGTAAAGAAGGGGAAATGGGACTTGAATAAAGAATTATTTGGTGCTGATTTTAAGTGGGGTGTATCTACGGCTGCATTTCAAATAGAGGGTGGTTGTGATGCAGAGGGCAAAGGCCCGTCTATATGGGATATTTTTTCCAATATTAAGGGGAAGATAAAAGATGGGCACCATGCCAATACAGCTTGTGATTTTTATAATATTTATGAACGTGATCTGGACTTGGTGCAGAGCCTTCATATTCCTAATTTTCGGTTTTCTATTGCATGGTCCCGTATTATGCCTACCGGACTTAAGCCTGTGAATCAAAAAGGATTAGACTATTATGATCGGGTAATTGACGGCTGTCTGGAAAGAGGAATTGAGCCATGGCCAACACTTTACCACTGGGATTTGCCACATGCGCTTGAGCTCAAGGGAGGCTGGACAAATAGAGATGTAGTGAACTGGTTTTCCGATTTCACTGAAGTGTGTGCAAAGCAGTATGGCGACCGTATCAAACATTGGATGGTCATGAACGAACCCATGGTATTTACCGGGGCAGGTTATTTCCTTGGTTTACATGCTCCGGGAAGGACAGGTTTAAAGAATTTTTTTCCTGCAATTCATCACGCGGTTTTGAGTATGGCAGAAGGTGGAAGGGTTTTGCGTAAACTATGTCCGCAGGCTGAAATAGGAACAACTTTTTCATGTTCGCATGTTGAGCCTTATTCGCAACGGGCTTGGGATAAATCAGCCGCTAACCGTGCAGATATATTGTTTAACCGCTTGTTTATTGAGCCCATTCTTGGATTGGGTTATCCGGATAAAGAGCTTTCCTTGTTGAAAGGAATACGAAAGTATATGTTACCTGGAGATGAAGATAAAATGTCTTTCGACTTCGATTTTATTGGTATTCAAACTTATACGAGAGAAGTGATACGGTTTTCTCTCCTAACGCCTTATCTGCATGCCAAACTGGTAAAGGCTGAGAATAGAGATGTTCCACTCACTTCGATGAAATGGGAAGTATACCCCGAAGGTATTTATCCGATCATTAAGAAGTACGATGCCTATCCGCAAATCAAGAAGATCTATATTACGGAGAATGGTTCTGCATTTCCGGATGCGGTGGTCCAGGGACATGTGGATGACCAGGAACGTTTAGCTTATCTGGAAACCAGTATAGAGCAAGTTTTAAAGGCTAAAAATGAAGGGTGTAAGGTAGAAGGCTATTTCGTATGGACGCTGACAGATAATTTCGAATGGGCAGAAGGATATCATCCACGATTTGGATTGGTACATGTCGATTTTGATACACAAGAAAGGATCATTAAATCATCAGGAAAATGGTATGCTGATTTCATAAAGCCATAAAATTAGTTTAATTAAATCATTGCATAGCCTTAAGAGATTAAAATTGCCTTCAATAATTCAATGGCATCCAATTGTTTAAAAACTTTTTGTATAACTTAAAAAAAATTCAAATGCACTTGAGTATTCAATAAAGGATCAGAGTATTCTATTCCTTTAAGAAATTTAAATTAAAGCACTCAATAAAATTCATTGAGTTTAGGGCATCAGGAAACTCAATTTATAGTAAAGTATGGCATAAAAGGAGCTTATGAAGTTTCGATTCTAGGGCTTTACAATAATCTTTAAATGATTAGGCTTTCCTTAACCTAATCAGATGAATCCAATGCATGAATTTAATTACCGGATAAATGGGATCTACTTCAAACCAACGGTGACCAAAGTTAGCACTATTAGGAAAACGGTGATGGTTGTTCTGAAATAATTCCCCTAACATCAGGAAATCAAAGGGTGTGGTGTTCTTCGAATGGTCGTTATTATTGAAATTCGAATAACCATATTTATGTCCGCACCAATTGACAATTGCACCATGCAGAGGACCCATAAGGAAGTGAATTGGTAATAAAAGGAACATCCACCAATGGGTGGCAAATTCAATGTAGAACCAGGTATATAAACCACCAAAAACCAAACGAGAGGCAATAGAAGATCCTATACGATCCAGGATTGGCCATTCAGGATAGGATGGATTTCCTTTAATAGATTTCTCTTTAGATAACTTTACGTGATCGCGGAAGGTTAATACTGTAGCCCACATCATTTGAAATACATCCCTAAAAAAATGAGGAGAATGAGGGTCTTTTTCAGTATCGCTGAATGCATGGTGATCACGATGCATGGTTGCATAAGCCCTTGGGTTTAAATAAGAAGAACCCTGACAGATATATGTCATTAAAAATAGCACGCGTTCAAAGAACTTACTGGTTGTGAAGACTTTATGCGAGGCATACCGATGAAGGAAAACCGTTTGGAAGAATAGAGAAGAAAACCAATGGGCGACAAAAAATAATAAAATATACATTGAAAATTAAACGTGAAGATTAGTAGAATAGTTTGAGTTAATACAAAATTAATAATAAATAAATTTTCCCTTCTTAAATTAAATAGCGAATCTCTTTAAAAGCGTGCCCAATAGATTATTGAGCATGCCTAATTGAAATAAGTGGATCAACCTTATTCTTATAAAACAGAGATGTCCTTTCTTAATTCCTTATCCAGAATAAAAGTAGCAAGCGGAATTAAAGAGGCAATGAAGTATTTTAGAATTCGTAGTAAAGACCAGTTGCAAAGCCATGTGGCTTTTAATACTGCTGCAATATAGATAATGAACAGGATGCCGTGCACCCAGCCATTGTACTTGACTACCAAAGGTAGATCATAGTAATATTTTAATGGCATAGCAATGAGTAAAAGAAAGAGGTAAGAGATACCCTCCGTTATTCCGATTACGCGAAGTTGTTGGAGTGCATTTATGCGGGGTTTTGTCATTTTATTGATACCAGGGTTGATTTAAGATATTTGGACAAAAATGAACAATTGTTTTCAGAAGCAAAGCTATATTTTTGCCCGCAACATGGATATTACATTAAAACAACGATTCGATAGTATCATATTTGATCTGGACGGCACTTTATGGGATTCAACAGCGGGTGTTGCTTTTGCATGGCAATCAGCTAAGCAAGAAGTGGATTATGTTAAAAATGATATTACTGCAGAACAGGTTGCCGGAATTGCCGGGATGGCTTACGATGCCATTTATGATCAGTTATTTCCTGAACTGGACACCGAACAGCGTGAGGCCTTTAAACTGATCTGTGCTAAAAAGGAATTGGATACCTTAGCAAGCAGGGGAGGGATTCTTTACCCGGATTTACTCAAAACGATTCAAGTATTAGCAGATAAGTATAAGCTGTTTATTGTAAGTAATTGTCAATCAGGTTACATTGAGGTCTTTCTGAATTATTATAATCTTCAGCAATATTTTACTGGTCATCAGAGTTATGGATCAAAAGGAAAGCCTAAGGCAGATAATATTAAAGATATTGTAACCGATTATCACCTCAAATTTCCTGTTTACGTAGGAGATACGCAAGGTGATTTTGAGTCAAGTAGGAAAGCTGGTGTACCTTTTATATTTGCGGCCTATGGTTTTGGGAAAGTACCCGAAGGGCAGATTGCCAATGCGAATAGTTTACTTGAACTTACTGAGATTTTATAAAAGATGGTAGAAAACATAGCGAACAACCGGAAATTAAAGCAATTAACAGAACTGAGCCAGGGTAATTATAAAGCTTTTTTGTACGATTGCGATGGTACGCTTGCGGATAATATGATGGCTCATAAGGAATCCTACGTACAAGTAGCACTGGGCAGTGGCGTAGAGATTGATCCGCTTATTATTGATGAATTTGCCGGACTTCCGGTACAGGCAGTGGTAGAGCGCATCAATCAACGTTATGAAAGCTCTTTTGACCCTTTAACTTTTGAACAAGAAAAATACGCTATTTTTTATAACGACTATATTGAGCATACTAAACCAGTACAGTATGTAGTAGACCATCTTTTGGCTCACGAAGGGTTGGTTAAAATTGCCGTTGTCTCCGGAGGTTCCAGAGAAGCGGTTATAAAGACGCTCAATGTGTTGGGTATAAGTGCTAAGGTAGAAGTTTTAGTATGTGCCGGAGAAACTGAGCATGGTAAACCTTATCCTGATCCATTTCTAAAAGCAGCAGAACTGCTAGGTGTAGAACCACATGAGTGTCTGGTTTTTGAGGATGGCAATCCAGGTGTCGTTTCTGCTGAAGCTGCCGGTATGGATTGGATTCGTATAGACAAATTGCTGTAAATACAAAAGAGCCGAAAGTAAAACTTTCAGCTCTTTATGCTTATTAAACTATTAAAATACTATAAATATGATTGTAAAATTTTGCTTCTTGAGGCATGTTTCAATCGTTGAAGCGATTTGTCTTTTAACTGACGTACACGCTCTCTGGTTAGATTGAATTTCTCTCCAATTTCTTCCAGTGATAATGGATTGTTACTTCCTATCCCAAAGAATAAGATCAATACTTCACGATCGCGTTCTGAAAGAGTAGCTAGAGAACGACTTATTTCCATGGCAAGAGAGTCGTTTATCAGGTGACTGTCTGTTCCCGGATCATCACTCTGCATCACGTCAAGCAATGTGTTTTCTTCCCCTTGAACAAATGGAGCATCCATAGAAACCTGACGACCTGCATTGCTTAAAGAGTCAGAGATTTTTTCAACTGTAGTTTCCAGAATATCTGCAAGTTCTTCAGGAGAAGGCTGGCGTTCAAATTCTTGTTCAAGCTTAGAATAAGCTTTATTTATTTTACTTAATGAGCCAATCTGGTTTAATGGGAGACGTACTATTCTTGATTGTTCAGCTACAGCTGACAAGATAGACTGTCTGATCCACCATACGGCATAAGAAATGAATTTAAATCCTTTTGTTTCATCAAAGCGTTTAGCAGCTTTAATCAGTCCAAGGTTTCCTTCATTAATCAAGTCACCAAGCGTTAATCCTTGGTTTTGGTATTGTTTCGCAACAGAAACAACGAAACGTAAATTTGTTTTAGTTAAACGCTCTAAAGCGGCCTGGTCACCCTCACGTATCTTTTGAGCCAGTATAACTTCTTCTTGAGCAGTGATTAAATCTACTTTACCTATTTCGTGCAGGTATTTGTCCAGGGATTGGGACTCACGATTAGTAATAGATTGGGATATTTTAAGTTGTCTCATTTTTAAATCAAATGTGTTAATACAAGATGATCATTAATCCTAACGTACTTTATTATAAACTATTTTGCTTATAACAATTATTGTTATAATATTACAACGCAAAAACAGCAACAAGGTTGCAGTTTTTTGAAGTAATTAGTTTTCTAAATTAGATGGAATGCAGATGCGGTTGTAAACATTATTGCAAAGATAGCAAATATATTCCCTAATTGGTGTAAAGTGAGTGTGATATTTTGTGGGATATGAGTGCAATTAATGTTTCTTTAGCTCTATAACAGTTATCTCGGGCCAAATGCCTACTCTACCCGAAAATCCAAGAAACCCAAAGCCCCTGTTTATGTTCAAATATCGGTTATTAAAGCTGGTTATTCCGGCCCAATGCGGATAACGGTACTTTACCGGGCTCCATTTGATTCCTAAGGCTTCCAAACCGAACTGCATACCATGCGTATGTCCGGCTAATGTCAAATGTACTTTCATGGGATAATTCTTAACTATAGTTTCCCAATGTGTAGGATCATGTGATAATAAAATCTTAAATTGTTCCTCTTTCACATTTTGAAATGCTTTTTTGATGTCTCCTCGCTCTCCAAATCCTACTCCCCAGTTTTCTACTCCTGCCAGGATCAATGTGTCGCCGTCTTTATGGATCTCTACATGCTCATCCAATAGAAGTTTGAAACCCAGTTGCACATGATATTCTTTTAGCTTTTGTAAGTTTTTTGATTTGGATAGTGGATCCGGCCATCGGATATAATCGCCATAATCGTGATTTCCAAGGATTGAAAATTGGCCATAAGACGCTTTAATACTTGAAAACTGCTCGATCCATGGAGCAATTTCTTCTGCTTTATTATTTACAAGGTCGCCGGTAAAGACAAAAAGATCTGACTTTTGTTGCTTGATCAGGTCTATTCCCTTCTGGACTGCTTTTTTATTGCCAAAACTTCCGGCGTGTATATCCGAAACCTGTGTAATCGTAAAACCATCAAAGGCTGCTGGTAAGTCATCAAAATACAATGTGTGTTTGATGACCCGGTAAGCATATTTGCCGTATATTATTCCATAAACTATAAAAACGCAACACAGCGCCGATAACAAAATAGCCAACTCGATTACATAGATGCTTCGTGCGGGATAAACAAATTGATCATACTTTAAAACGAACATAAGTATTCCTTTTAAAGCCCTGTATATGTCGCCCAGCAATAATACAGAGGCAAAAACCAGTTCAGTGATCACTAAAATGAGGAAGGAATGGCTCACGGTCTTTGAAAATGCAGTCATTCCAGTAATGCGCATACGCATGATAGCATAAACCAAAGCTACAATCAGGACGCCTAGTAAAATGCAGAAGGATCGAATGATAACAGGATTAGACAATACCAGGTAAAAACCAGATATAACGTACCAGTTCAGTAAAGCTACGACTAATAAAACAATGGAAAGGGAAATAGGCAAACGAGCTTTGTTCATAGTTTATGATTGCTTACCAGCCCATTCTATCACGTAATCCCTTCATTTGTTCCATATGGTGCCTGCTGTGCCATGCATAGTGGGCGGTCATTTTCCACATAGATACACTTTCCTTCGATTCCGGATGGTAATAACTTCGATTCCAATCGTCGCCTTTTAAAGAAAGTAAGGATTGAACCCAGCGTATGTGAAGTGCATGAACAAGGGTTATTGAAACGTTTACCGGCACAAGATGCACGTCTGGTAATTCTGCCCAAAGCTTTTCGTCATATGGCTTTACCACTGGATTATCTTCGGTTAATGCAAGTTTAAGACGGATGTAAGCGTTCATGTGGCTATCCGCTAAATGATGAATAACCTGGATAATGGTCCAGCCGTTTGGTCGGTAGGCGGTATTCAGTTGGTGTTCGTCTAAATTTTCAATAACGACATCAAGCCAGCTTGGAAGTGCCTGTATAGCTGATATCGAGTTACTTATTAGCGCCTCACTGAGCTCTTCGGGTTCTTGATATCGGCCGATAGGGTAGGTCCATTGTTCTATACTCATGCTGTTTACGTTTATTACCGTTAAGCAGCTAAAATAAGTAATATACAGCCGAAACCTATAGCAATTGTAAAATCGTTAGAGATCAATTTTTATATCAGGAGGGGGTTATTCCTCTTTCTAGAACAGGTACTTCAGGAATGCTCCTTAATATATTGTTGTATATCTGGCTATTCGTGCGTAGATACGAAATGATGTCTCTTTTTTTGCAGTGTTTAATTATTTCAGGATAATCTTCGTATGTTTTGATCACCCGGCTCTCAACCGTCTCTGTAAAGAGGAATGTATTTCGGGTTTTCTTTATTGCTAAATAATGCGCTCTGCATTTAGCAAAGGCCATTTTAATTTCCTTATGTGTTTCAATCAAATCTTTTAAAAGGAAATAGTCGATCGTATATACCACACTTTCGCTTTCTGCACTGAAGCTAACGAAGGATGACTTTCTTTTTTCAAAACTTTCCAAGTCAGTAAAAAAATCACCGGAACTCTTAAAAGAGAGTGTTTTCTGTGTGCCTGATAGCGAATACTGATATTCTCTTACTACTCCTTTAGCGATAAAGTATAAAAGTCTGTTCGTAAATCCTTCCCGTAAAATTATTTTATCTTTTATATAATAGTGTTCCTTGAAACAACTAAGGATTTCTTTTTTCTGTATATCAGTTAATAGTACAAAATGGTCAAGTGCTTTGAGAATTGCGTTATTGTGCATAATGGATACGAACAGTGATAAGGAAAGATTAAACAGTTGGTTGTGCTAAATTCTTTTTCTAAAATTAGCGATCAGTCGTTTAAATAAAAATGACTTTGGTCATTATAAATCATAATTTAACATGGTATTAAAGTAGTTACGGGTGGTAAATTGCCATTTTTTCAGTTATAGAATTAAAACCAGTGTTGGAATTGCGAAATTTGGATTATTTAATTTATTACTTATACTTGTAACAGGATTTCTGAAAAGGGCTATTTTGCACGCTAATTAAGTTGTGTGGTTCAATTGGAAGATGAAATAAAAGAATAACCAGGACGTGATTATGCATATTACCTAATGCATAAATGAAAAGGATTTAATATCTACCTAATAGGCAATTGATCCGCATCCCGAGCGGAGAAGGTGCGGACAAGGTGCGAGTTAGGTGGGGACTAAGTGCGTATTTTTTATATGTGAGATATTTGAAAAGATTAACTAAATTATAGGTTATAGCATCAACTTTATCTGGTGCACATAGAAGATATTTTGTACTAGCATAAAATATAGTTTTTGACCAATTTTAAACAGTATGCCTGTACTAAAAAGGCGTACGAAAATGTTGCCATTTATTGATTTTATAGCATATTATTAACCAAATATAAGTATGTCAGATAATTCGTATGATGCAATAGTTGTGGGCTCTGGTATCTCTGGAGGATGGGCGGCAAAGGAGCTAAGTCAAAAAGGATTCAAAACGTTGTTACTCGAGCGTGGCCGGAATGTAGAACATGTTAAAGACTATGTCAACGCCAATAAAAACCCCTGGGATTACGAACACCGTGGTGGCAAAACACAAGAAATGATACATGACTATCCCGTACTCAATCGGGATTATACCCTAAACGAGGCTAATCTGAGCTATTGGGTCAATGAAAAAGAAAGTCCTTATGTTGAAACAAAGCGATTTGATTGGTACAGGGGCTATCATGTAGGCGGAAGATCGCTTACCTGGGGACGACAGAGCTATCGGTTTAGTGATTTCGATTTTGAAGCCAATAAAAAAGAAGGTATTGCTGTAGATTGGCCAATTCGCTATAAGGACATTGCACCCTGGTATAGTTATGCTGAAAAGTTTGCAGGCATAAATGGTTCAAAGGATGGATTGGCACAGTTGCCTGATGGCGATTATTTGCCTCCAATGGAGATGAACTGTGTCGAGAAAGATGTTGCCGCACGCATAAAAAAGCATTATAATAATTCCAGAACTATGATTATTGGCAGAAGTGCAAATCTTACTGCCCCTCATCACGATCGTACAAACTGTCAGTATAGAAATAAATGCTGGTTGGGCTGTCAGTTTGGTGCCTATTTCAGTTCGCAGTCTTCCACACTTCCTGCAGCCATGGCTACAGGTAATTTAAGGCTAAGACCCTGGTCCATTGTAACCCGTGTCCTGTATGATAAGGATACTAAAAAAGCAAAAGGGGTTGAAGTGCTTGATGCAGAAACGAACGAAACAATTGAATACCATGCAAAAGTAGTCTTTCTGTGTGCCTCAACGATGAACTCAGCATGGATTTTAATGAATTCAGCTACTGATGTCTGGGATGGAGGACTGGGAAGTAGTAGCGGTGAACTTGGTCATAATGTAATGGATCATCATTTCAGATGTGGAGCCTCGGGTACCGTGGAAGGCTATGAGGATAAATATTATTATGGCAGAAGGCCAAATGGGATCTATGTGCCAAGGTTTAGAAACCTGTTTGGCGATAAGCGGGATTATCTGCGTGGATTTGGTTACCAGGGAAGCGCTTCCAGGGATAATTGGGGTAGAGAAATTGCTGAATTTAATATAGGAGCTGAGTTTAAAGATGCTTTATCTGAGCCTGGAAATTGGCGGATAGGAATAGGTGCCTTTGGGGAAACGCTGCCTTATCATGATAATAAGATTTCACTGGATAAGAAGGTAAAGGATAAATGGGGACTACCGGTATTGGCCTTTGACTGTGAGATCAGGGAAAATGAACATGCCATGCGCAAAGATATGATGATCGATGCACAGGAGATGCTGCAAGCGGCAGGTGTTAAAGATGCGAAAACATATGACTCTGGTTATGCAATGGGACAGGGGATTCATGAAATGGGTACTGCCCGCATGGGTAGGGATCCCAAAACTTCTGTCTTGAATGAATGGAACCAGGTTTGGGATGCTAAAAATGTATTCGTAACAGATGGCTCTTGCATGACTTCTGCCAGTTGCGTGAATCCCTCATTAACCTACATGGCGTTAACAGCAAGGGCTGTTGATTATGCTGATAAAGAGTTGAAAAAGGGGAATAATATTGCTTAAGCTTATTAAATAAAAATCATATGTCAGATCATACTATACCTTCTAAACCTGTAAGTAGTGAATCGAGAAGGACTTTTATTAAAAATGCGGCGGTAACTGCTGCGGCATTCATGATTGTTCCCCGGCATGTACTGGGGGGTAAAGGGTTTTTGGCACCCAGCGATCGTTTGATCGTGGCATCTGTAGGGGTTGGAGGTAAAGGGGCGAGTGATATCACGAGTATATTTCAAAGTGGTAAGGCTGAAATCGGGTACTTATGTGACGTGGACGATCGTCGTGCGGCTACCACCGTAAAGAATTTCCCTAAAGCTAAATATTATAAGGACTGGCGTGAAATGCTGGAGAAAGAGGCCAAGCATATTGATGGAGTAACGGTTTCTACGCCTGATCATAATCATGCTGTGATTGCTTTAGCTGCTATGCAGTTGGGCAAACATGTGTATGTTCAAAAACCGCTTACGCATGATATTTACGAAGCACGTGCTTTAACTAACGCAGCAAAAAAATATAAAGTAGTTACTCAGATGGGTAACCAGGGTGCTTCGGGAGATGGTGTGCGTCAGTTAATGGAATGGTACAATGCTGGCGTAATAGGGAATGTGCATACGGTTTACAGCTGGACAGACCGCCCTGTGTGGCCTCAAGGGATTCCATGGCCTCAAACCAATGTGTCGGTTCCGAAGGAACTGGATTGGGATCTATGGTTGGGCACTGCGCCTTCTAAAAATTATATCGATAAGCTGGTGCCCTTTAATTGGCGCGGCTGGTGGGATTACGGTACAGGTGCTTTGGGGGATATGGGTTGCCACCTGATTGAACCTGCGTTTCGTGTTCTTGGCTTGTCCTACGTTAAGGATGTGCAATGCAGCGTTGGCAGTGTTTATGTAGATGAGTTTAAACGGGGCTATTTTCCTGAAAGTTGTCCGCCTTCCAGTCATGTTACGATGACTTTTCCTGCCACTCCTAAGACAACAGGTGAGGTAACTTTACACTGGATGGATGGAGGAATTCAGCCTGAGCGTCCTGCTGAACTTGCCCCTACGGAGCTTTTTGGAGACGGAGGTAATGGTACTTTATTCATTGGAACAAAAGGAAAAATGATGTGCAGTACCTATGGGGCAGACCCAAGGTTGTTGCCTTTGTCGCGGAGTGCTACTGTTCAAATTGCTCCAACCATAACCAGAGTGCCGGGTGGTGCTGAAGGTCATTATGCCCAATGGGTTGAAGCTAGCATTGCCGGGTGGGGGAAAAAGGAGGTTAGTTCTCCCTTTTCTATTGCTGGACCGGTTACAGAAGCACTACTGATGGCGAACCTTGCTATACGTGGTTTTGATGTGCAAAAACCTAAAGCAGATGGTCAGGGGATGGATTATCCGGGCCGCTATATCAAGTTATTATGGGATAATGAGCAGATGAAAGTGACCAATTTTGACGATGTAAACCAATTTGTGAAACGGCAGTATCGTGAAGGCTGGTCAATGGATATTTAATTGAATTCTAAATCTTATGGATAGAAGAGAAGCAATAAAAAAAGTCGCCTTAATTATGGGCGGAACCGTACTGGGTGCCGAGCTTTTTATGCAAATGGGTTGCAACCCCTCGCCCGAAAAGGTGAATAATCTGTTTGATCAGGATCAGCTATTATTACTGGATGAGATTGCCGAAACGATACTTCCCCAAACATCCACACCGGGAGCTAAGGCTGCTAAGGTAGGGGCATTTATGACGGCAATGGTACAGGATTGTTATATTCCTGAAGATCAGGAAGTATTTATGAAGGGATTATCCGATCTGGATAAGTCGTTCGATAAAAAATATGGGTCATCATTCCTGGAAGGGGATTCCAGAAGCCGTACAGAGTTTTTAAAGACGCTGGATGAGGAACAGAAAAAATACGCTAAAGAGAAGAAGCCTGAAGATCCAAATCATTATTTTAGCATGATGAAACAGCTCACACTTTTGGGTTATTTTACCTCGGAAGTAGGTGCAACTAAAGCATTGAGATATCTGCCCATTCCTGGAAGGTATGATGGCTGTATGGATTATAAAAAGGGAGATCGGGCATGGGCAATTTAAAGATCCGGTTAGGGATGATAGGTGGTGGGCAGGGTGCCTTTATTGGTGCGATTCACCGGATTGCTGCCCGGATGGATGATGAGTATACTTTAGTGTGTGGTGCATTTAGCAGTGATCCGGAGAAGTCTAAATCTACAGGTAACTTATTAGGTCTGGCTACTAACCGCATCTATGATACCTATCAGCAGATGATTGAAAGTGAAGTGCGACTTCCTGAAAATGAACGTGTTCAGGTAATCAGTATTGTTACGCCTAACCACCTTCATTTTGAACCTGCTAAGCTTGCCTTAGAGTTAGGCTTTCATGTTATTTTGGATAAACCGGCCACTTTTACTTTCGAAGAGGCTCGTTTGTTAAAAGAAATCATTGAGCGCACTGGTAAATTATTCTGCCTTACACATACGTATACCGGTTATCCAATGCTTAAAGAAGCAAGGCAGGTAGTCGCTTCAGGCAGACTTGGTGAGATTAGAAAAGTGTATGTCGAATACCCACAAGGCTGGTTAAGCCGGTTTGAGGAGGGGACGGATAATAAGCAGGCACTCTGGAGAACGGATCCGGCGAAGAGTGGAGTTGCCGGTGCCATGGGTGATATTGGGACGCACGCTTTTAATCTGGCTGAGTATGTGAGCCAACTACAGGTAGTTAGCATTTGTGCAGATATTAACACTGTGGTGAGGGGTAGGCAGCTGGATGATGATGGAGCTGTTTTGATGAAGTTTTCAAATGGTGCTAGCGGAGTACTTATTGCTACACAAGTTGCTGCTGGAGAAGAAAATAATATTAGAATAAGGGTTTATGGAGATGAGGGAGGTTTGGACTGGCAGCAAAATGATGCCAATACGCTTCTGCTGAAATGGCTTGATAAACCTACAGAAATACTGCGTACAGGTGCTTCCTATTTAAGCTCGTATGCAACACATAATTCACGAACTCCTGCAGGTCATCCTGAAGGGTATCTGGAGGCATTTGCCAATTTATACAGGAACTTTGCACTGACTGTCCGTGCGCAATTGATGAATGATAAACCTCAGAAGGAATGGCTTGACTATCCGGGAATAGAGGATGGAATACGAGGAATGGCCTTTATTGAGCATGTTATTGCCTCTGGTCAGTCGGAAACTAAATGGTTAGACTTTAACGTATAAATAATGAGAACAATAAATGGTCCGGCTGTTTTTTTAGCTCAGTTTATTGGAGCTGAAGCTCCTTTTAATAGTTTGAAATCTATATGTGCCTGGGCAAAAGAAATGGGATTTGAGGGTGTACAGATTCCTACGACAGACAGCCGTTTTATAGACCTGCAAAAGGCTGCTGAAAGTAAGACCTATGCAGATGAAATAAAAGGAACGGTCGAAGAGGCGGGACTTCAAATTACTGAATTATCGACTCATCTACAAGGGCAATTGGTAGCTGTTAACCCGGTTTACGATCTTTTATTCGATGGCTTTGCACCCGAAAAGTATCGGAATAACCCTTCCGCAAGAAAGGAATGGGCTATCCAGCAGTTAAAATTTGCTGCACAGGCTTCGTATAACCTTGGGTTAAAGGCCCATGCTACTTTTAGTGGTGCCTTATTGTGGCCGTTAGTCTATCCCTGGCCACAGCGTCCGGCTGGAATAGTGGAAGAGGGGTTTACTGAGCTTGCCAAACGCTGGAGCCCTATTCTGGACGTATTTGATAGCTATGGCGTTGATTTATGTTATGAAATACATCCCGGGGAGGATCTTCACGATGGTATAACGTATGAAATGTTCCTTGAAAAAGTGAATAATCATCCACGGGCAAGTATTTTATATGATCCTTCGCATTTTGTTCTGCAGTGTTTGGATTATTTGGCATATATCGATCATTATCATGAACGGATCAAGATGTTTCATGTAAAAGATGCAGAGTTCAATCCTACAGGTAAACAAGGGGTGTATGGTGGATATCAATCCTGGGTAGACCGGGCTGGAAGGTTCCGTTCTTTAGGTGATGGCCAGGTAGATTTCAAAGCTATTTTTAGTAAGTTAACGGCTTATGATTTTGAAGGTTGGGCTGTTATGGAATGGGAATGCGCATTGAAGAACGCAGATGATGGAGCAAGAGAGGGCGCGAAATTTATAAAAGATCATATTATTCGAGTTACGGATAAGGCTTTTGATGACTTTGCCAGCAGTGGTACAAATGAGGAGCTAAACAGGAGAATTATAGGCTTGGACTAATTGAAAATAAAATTAATTTTTCTGGGTCTAAAATCTGCAAGAATTAAAGAGCCCATATTAATAAGATTAGAATAATCAAAATTCAACAACTGCAAGAATCAGGCAAACTATTTAAATTGACTTAGAGAAATCAAAATTTAAAATCAGCAAGATCAATGATGAAAAACATAATACCTCTGTTGTGCCTCAATGTACTGCTAATTTCCTGTACATCTCAATCGGAAAAGAGTACAAGCGGTGATTCTATAGGTGCTTCAGACATGGCTGCTGTTACCCGGCAGTCAGAAGTGGATACGAATGTGAATGACCTGGGAACAAACCGCAATGCCGGGTTGCCTCCTCAAGGCGCTTATGAAAAAGGTGCCCAGTTAATTAAATCGTCCGATTGTTTAAGCTGCCATCAGGAGAAAGTTAAATTGGTGGGTCCCTCTTATGTTGATGTGGCTAAAAAGTATCAGCCAACTGATGACAATATCAACCTGCTGGCTGATAAAATTATCAAAGGAGGAAGCGGGGTCTGGGGTGATGTGCCTATGACATCTCATCCTGCAATCAGTGATCAGGATGCTCATGAAATGGTAAAATATATACTCTCTTTAAATTAAATGACTCTATGAAAAAAGTATGGTTAACAGTTTCAACGCTATTTATTATTTTGGGAATTACCGCTTTTAATAAACCAGATGAGGTAGAGAAAGCCTCTAAAGTGTCTTCTACTCATGCGGGTCCCTGGAAAGTATTATTTGACGGGCAATCTACAGAAGGTTGGCACTCTTATGGTAAAACTACAGCAGGTGCTGCCTGGAAAGTTCAGGATGGCGCACTCCATTTGGATGCTGCTGCAAAGGCAGCCGGTGTCGCAGGTGGAGATTTGGTTACTGATCAAGAGTTTAAAGACTTTGATCTGATGCTGGAATGGAAAATATCAGCAAAAGGAAATAGCGGAATTATCTTTTATGTTCATGATGATCAGGCAAAATATCCGGATACCTATAATACTGGTCTGGAAATGCAGGTGCTGGATAACGATGGACATGATGATGGAAAAATTCCTAAACATAGAGCAGGTGACCTTTACGACCTGGTAGCAAGCAGTACCGAACCTGTAAAGCCTGTAGGAGAATGGAATAAAGCAGAAATTGTTAGCAAAAAAGGCAAACTTGATTTATATCTGAATGGTATAAAGGTGGTATCAACAACTTTGTGGAATGAGGACTGGAAAAAATTGGTTGCAGGAAGTAAGTTTGCTTCCATGCCTGATTTTTCAATATACAAATCGGGTAAGATCGCTTTACAAGACCATGGAAACGAGGTTTGGTATCGTAATATTAAGATTAGAAAACTTTAACTAAGCAGAATGACTTCGTCCAACCGCATTAAACTTTCCACTATGATGTTCCTGGAGTTCTTTATCTGGGGAGCATGGTTTGTTACATTAGGGACATTCCTGGTCAAGGATTTGAGTGCATCGGGCACACAGACCAGTTTGGCCTATCTTACACAGTCTATAGGCGCCATCATTGCGCCTTTCATCATAGGATTGATTGCCGATCGTTATTTTTCGGCTCAAAAGATCCTGGGTGTGTTGCATATTTTAGGAAGTATTTTGTTGTGGGCAGCCTCAACCGCTGTGGGCTTTGACGGGTTTTTCCCCATCATTGTGGTTTATATGATTGTATATATGCCGACCCTGGCGTTGGTCAATTCAGTTTCTTTCCGACAGATGAACAATCCAGCGAAGGAATTTCCCCCTATTCGGGTGTTAGGTACAATTGGTTGGATCGTTGCAGGACTTATAATAGGCTATTTGAATTGGGAACAAGCCAATCAGCTCTCCCTTACCTTCAAAATGGCATCTGTAGCTTCAGGAATACTTGGCTTACTTAGTTTCTTTTTGCCTGCCACGCCTCCTGTGAAAAGATCAGATAAGGTTACTGTAGCTGAGGTTTTAGGACTGGATGCTTTGCGGCTGTTAAAGAATAAGTCCTATCTGCTGTTCTTTCTGTCCTCTATAGCGATATGTATTCCACTTGCTTTTTACTACAACTTCACTAACCTGTATTTGAATGAAGCCGGTATGAAATCAGCGGCAGCCATACAGGCATTAGGACAAGTTTCCGAAACGGTATTTATGCTTCTAATCCCGGTATTCTTTTTAAGGCTGGGAGTGAAAAAAATGCTGGCTATTGGTATGCTCGCATGGGTATTGCGCTACCTGTTTTTCTCTTTTGGAAACGTAGATGCTAATTATTGGATGCTGATTATGGGTATTGTGCTGCATGGCGTATGTTATGATTTCTTTTTCGTTACCGGACAGATCTATACGGATGCCCTTGCCGGAGAACGTTTTAAAAGTGCAGCACAGGGTATTATCACTCTTGCAACCTATGGTGTGGGTATGATGATTGGTTCATTAGTATCCGGGCCGGTTGTGGATGCATACATCACCTCCGAAGGTCATGACTGGCATATCATTTGGCTGATCCCTGCAGCTATAGCGGCAGTTGTGATGCTACTTTTTATTATTTATTTTAAAGATAATAACAAGCAGCCCCAAGAGATCCATGAAAGTTTAAATGAACAAAGATGAATAGCACCAGAAGATCAGTAATTAAAACACTTCTTGCAGGCACGGCCGCAATTACCACTTCCTCTATGACATCCTCGTATGCAGCATCAGAACAAAACGCACCTTATAAGCTTAAAGGAAATATTAACCATTCTGTATGTCGCTGGTGTTTTAATGATATGTCGGTTGAAGAGCTATGTCAGGTAGCCAACACTTTAGGGATGAAAGCGATTGATCTCGTAGGTCCTAAAGACTGGCCGACTCTTAAAAAGTATAATCTGTATTCCTCCATGTGTAATGGTGCGGAAATTAATCTTACAGACGGATGGAATACTCTGGCATATCACCCTGTTCTGATTAAAAACTATATGGAGATGATTCCGCTTGTTGCGAAAGCAGGGTATAAAAATCTCATCTGTTTCAGTGGAAGCAGGAGGGGGATGGATGATGAAACCGGACTTAAAAACTCGACTGATGGATTAAAAAAGGTAATGGCTCTGGCAGAAAAGCATGGAGTCGTACTGGTTATGGAACTGTTAAACAGTAAAGTTAACCACAAAGACTATCAATGTGACCGTACCTCATGGGGCGTAGAGCTGGCAAAAAGAATAGATTCCAATAATTTTAAATTGCTGTATGATATCTATCATATGCAGGTCAATGAGGGAGATGTGATCCATACTATTAGGGAAAATCACGCTTATATTGCACATTACCATACAGCTGGGGTTCCGGGAAGGAATGAAATTGACGACACACAGGAATTGTATTACCCTGCAATAATAAAAGCAATTAAAGAAACTGGTTTTAAAGGCTATCTGGCTCAGGAATTTATTCCTCTACAGAAAGATAAAGTGGCCTCATTACGTAAAGCCCTCGAAATTTGTGATGTATAAAATTAACATAATATGACTAGCAGAAGATCTTTTATTCAACAAACAGCTATGGCAGCAGCAGGCGCTTTGGTTTTGCCACATTTATCTTGTGTGGCTTCAGCTCAAACCAAAAAGGTAGGACTTCAATTATATACATTAAGGGACGAACTCCCTAAAGACCCACGAAAAGTGATTGCTCAAGTTGCGGCAGCCGGATACGAAGAGGTAGAACTATTTGGGTATGCGAATAATAAGTTCTGGGGTTTATCTCCTCAGGAATTGGAACAGATACTCAAATCAAATGGATTACATGCCATAAGTGGTCACTATGATTTTACAGATTTCCTTGGTCCGGAAGGGAAAACGGACAAGCTAAATAGTTACATAGAGGCAGCGACAACACTGAAACATCAGTACCTGGTGGTTCCCTATCTAGCTGACAATTTACGTCAAACTGCTGATGATTATAAAAAATTGGCAGCTAAATTTAATCAAGCAGCAGAAATATGTAAAAAAGCAGGCCTCCGCTTTGGTTATCACAATCATGCTTTCGAATTTCAGGATTTTAATGGTGTTACCGGTTATGAGATTCTTTTGAGGGAGACTGATCCGGATTTAGTAAAATTTGAAATAGACCTGTATTGGATTGTAAAAGCAGGCAAAGATCCTGTTGAACTCTTTAAAAAATATCCAGGTAAATTTTCACTATGGCATGTGAAAGATATGGATAAAGTTGATTCGACAAAGAACACCGAAGTTGGCAATGGTTCCATAGATTATAAAAAAATATTCGCTTCGGCTAAACTAGCCGGCCTTGAGCATAGTATTGTAGAGCAGGAGAATTTTTCTATAGATCCGTTCGTTAGTATAAAAGAAAGTGCAAATTATACGGCTAAAGTATTAATTCCAGAGTTAGGATAAGATTGATATATACCCTTTGTTATATGAAATTTGAATAGACAGGATTAGTTTATGTCCTGTCATTCTTTTTATGGGTGTCGGTTGTTATATCAATATTATCTCTTATTATTGGGTAAAATAACCTGTTATGTCCGAAAATCACAAACACACCTATATCCAGATTCACCCAATTGATAATGTACTGGTTGCCCTTACAGATCTTAAGGCTGGAACCAATATAGAATTCAACGGTGTACAATTCAATTTAGTGAGTGATGTATCGGCTAAACATAAATTTACCTTAAGAAAGCTGGAAGAAGGTGCTCCCATTTTTATGTATGGAGTACTTGTTGGCAAAACATGTATGGCTTTACCTCAAGGCATTTCCTTAACCGTTCATAATATTAAACATGCCTCCGAAAGCTTTGCATTAGGTAAGCGTAAAACGAAATGGACGATACCAGATACCTCACGCTTTGAAAACGCAACTTTTATGGGATATCATCGTGAAGATGGATCTGTAGGAACGGCTAACTATTGGCTGATTATCCCTTTGGTGTTTTGCGAAAATAGAAATGTAAACATGATTAAGGAGGCCCTTACAGAAAAGCTGGGCTTTAAAAAGCCCAGGGGATATGAAACTGAAGTGGATAGCCTCCTCGCAATGTATCAAACCGGTAAAACGGTAGAGGAAATATTACAGGCTGATTTGCAAAAGTCGCCTCATGAATTGAGTTCAGGAAAGATCTTTCCTAATATCGATGGGATAAAATACCTCAGCCATGATCTGGGTTGTGGAGGAACACGAACTGACTCAGATGCGTTATGCGGACTCCTTGCCGGTTACATTACGCATCCTAATGTAGCTGGGGCTACAATTTTAAGTTTGGGTTGTCAGCATGCCCAGGCGAGTATCTTAAAAGCCGAAATCGATAAGCGTGATCGCTCATTTAATAAACCGCTTTATATACTGGAACAGCAGCAGATTGGTACTGAAGAAAAGATGCTCCAGTTGGCTTTGAAACAAACCTTTACCGGCTTAATGCAGGCCAATAAAGCAGAACGAAGTCCCGCTCCACTATCTAAATTAGTAGTAGGTCTTGAATGTGGCGGTTCTGATGGCTTTTCAGGAATTTCAGCAAACCCTGCCCTTGGCACGTTATCCGATATATTAGTCAGTCTGGGAGGGAGCGTAGTTCTGGCAGAGTTCCCCGAATTATGTGGTGTCGAGCAAGAAATGAGTGACCGCTGTACAGATGAAACCCTGGCAAATAAATTCATGCAACTCATGCGCACCTATAATGCAAGGGCAGAGGCTGACGGCTCTGGCTTTTTTGCAAATCCTTCTCCTGGAAATATTAAGGATGGCTTAATTACGGATGCGATTAAGTCTGCGGGGGCAGCTAAAAAGGGTGGTACTTCTCCTGTTACGGACGTACTAGATTATCCGGATAAAGTTACAAGAAAGGGTCTCAACCTCTTATGCACCCCTGGTAGTGATGTGGAAAGTACTACTGCGGAAGTTGCATCGGGTGCCAATATCGTATTATTTACAACGGGACTAGGTACCCCAACTGGCAATCCCATTGCACCGGTAATTAAAATAGCGACTAATACGAACCTGTATAACCGGATGCCCGATATTATTGATATCAACTGCGGAACGATTATAGATGGCGAAGAAAATACAAAACAAGCTGCGGAAAGAATTCTTGACTATGTTATTCAAGTAGCAAGCGGAGCTATTCAGCCTAAAGCAGTTGTTTTAGGTCAGGACGATTTCATTCCCTGGAAAAGAGGGGTTTCATTATAAATCAAAACAAAAAATGTTTAGTCTACAAAATAAGCACGCCGTGATTACTGGAGGCGGCAGTGGCATAGGTAAAGCAATCGCATTATTATTTGCGAAGCAAGGCTCATTTGTTCATATTATAGAACTCAACGAGCAAGCAGGTAAGTTGGCTGTAGAAGAAATAGAGCTAGCTGGCGGTCAGGCTAAATCATATTCCCTTAATGTATCAAATCAACAGGATGTAATTGAGACCTTCTCTGCTATCGGTCAAATCGATATCCTGGTAAATAACGCAGGGATCGCACATGTGGGGAATGTAGAAAAATGTACAGCGTCAGACTTTAACCGCGTCTTTGAGGTTAATGTACAAGGGGCCTATAACTGTATTTTTGCTGCTATCCCTCTAATGAAAAATAACAACGGAGGCTGCATGTTGCACATGGCATCTATTGCATCCGCTGTTGGTATAGCGGATCGGTTTGCTTATTCAATGAGTAAAGGTGCCATTCATGCGATGAGCATGTCTGTTGCGCGCGATTATTTAAATGACCATATCAGAAGTAATACGGTTTCTCCAGCACGGATTCATACTCCATTTGTAGATGGCTTTATCTCCAAAAACTACGCCGGGAAAGAGGAGGAAATGTTCGACAAACTTTCTAAGAGTCAACCCATCGGTAGAATGGGAAAACCGGAGGAGGTAGCTAGTCTGGCTTTATATCTATGTTCAGACGAAGCTGGATTTGTGACCGGTAATGATTACCCAATTGACGGTGGATTTATAAAATTAAACAACTAATAGCATGAAATTAATACGTTACGGAATAGCCGGACAAGAGAAAACCGGTGTAATTATAAATAGTACTTACTATGATACTTCTGCTTTTGGAGAAGATTATAATGAAGCATTTTTTGCCAACGATGGATTGAACCGCCTGCAGGCATTTATAAAGCAGAATGAACAAAACCTTCCTGTGTTTGCCGGTACAGAACGATTGGGAGCACCAGTAGCACGTCCTTCCAAGATTGTTTGTGTGGGTTTAAATTACGCCGATCATGCCAAAGAAACCGATGCTACACTGCCGGTTGAGCCTATTCTGTTTCTTAAAGCAAGTTCTTCATTTTCAGGCCCAAATGATGATATCCTGATCCCTAAAAACTCTACAAAGACAGATTGGGAAGTCGAACTTTCTGTTATTATAGGAAAGAAGGCGTCTTATGTAGACGAAGCCGATGCGGTAGATTATATAGCCGGCTATGCCCTCCATAATGATGTATCCGAACGCGCCTTCCAACTTGAACGTAATGGTACCTGGGATAAAGGAAAGGGTTGCGATACTTTTGCGCCTACAGGTCCTTTTATGGCCACTCCTGATGAAATAGAAGATGTCAACAACTTGCGTTTATGGCTTAAAGTAAACGGAGAAATAATGCAGGACGGCACAACGGCTAATCTCATCTTTAAAATCCCTTATCTTATATCTTACATCAGCCAGTTTATGACGCTGCTTCCAGGAGATATTATATCAACCGGAACTCCTGCTGGCGTAGGCCTTGGTTTTGATCCTCCTGTATATCTGAAGCCGGGTGACGTAGTTGAATTAGGAATAGATGGTTTAGGCGTTTCGCGTCAACAGGTAAAAAAAATCTAACCAATATAAATTTACTTTATGGATCTTAAACTGAAGGATAAGGTTGTTATTGTCACCGGAGGTGCAAGGGGTATAGGTAAAGGAATCTCAATAGCTCTTGCACGTGAAGGTGCGATTCCTGCAATCGTAAGTCGCACAGCATCTGAAAGTTTAAAAACAATCAGTGAAATCGAAGCATTTGGAGGCAAAGCCTTCCAGGTAGAAACCGATCTGAAAGATCCGGAAGCTTGTAAAAGAGCGGTGGATTCTATAATTGCTGCATATGGAAAAATAGATGGCCTTGTGAATAATGCAGGAGAAAACGATAGTGTAGGACTAGAAAATGGAGATTTTGATCGGTTCATCTCCTCATTGCATAAAAATTTGATCCATTATTATATGATGGCCCATTATACCCTTCCTCACCTTAAAAAGACGCAGGGATCTATCCTCAATATTAGTTCAAAAACTGCAGATACAGGTCAGGGAGGTACTTCAGGTTATGCAGCAGCTAACGGAGGAAGGAATGCTTTAACAAGGGAATGGGCCGTAGAGTTGCTTAAACATAATATTCGTGTCAATGCAATTGTCATTGCGGAATGCTGGACTCCTTTATATGAGCGTTGGATTCAAACCGTTGAAAATCCAGAAAAGATGTTAAAAACTATAGTGGCCAACATTCCTCTTGGAAAACGAATGACGACACAGGAAGAGATAGGTAACGCTGCCGTGGTTTTACTTTCTTGTGTTTCCAGTCACACGACCGGACAAATTACCTATGTAGATGGAGGATACGTACATCTGGATAGGGCCTTAATCAATTCTTAAATCCAAAAATATTAACTTTTACATACAAAAATCCCCGGTTTAAATCATAAACCGAGGATTTTTATGTCAAATAATCAGTATTATCCGTTTATTGCATCATCTATTTCACCCGAGCCTCTATTGTATTTTTCCTTTGCTTTACTTACTACTTCATCTTTGGCATCTTTAAGTTCATCAGCCTTAACAGACAAAGAGTCTTTTGCTGTCTGCACCTTATCTTTCACATTACTTGCTAAATCTTTCGCTTTATCTGAAATCAAACTACGTGTTTCAGACCCACTTTCTGGAGCAAACAAAATTCCAATGGCGGCACCTAATGCTACACCTGCTAAAAGAGCAGCTAATACTTTTGCAGTGTCTGTGTTATCGCTAAGACCACTGTGTAAATACTTTTTATAGTTCATGATAATTTAATTTTCTGTGTTTAAGTATCTAACACCTTTAAGCTCATTGTGTTTAAATTTTATGAATATTTATTACCTCTCTTGTTAAAATGCAGAAATATCTGATAAACTCATCGAAAATGATGAACTTTGTTTTACAAGATGAATAAGACCTTTAAACGGACATTTACTTTTCTTCTTATAGGAGCATTGACTACTTATGCCTTTGCTTCGCAAGCCGCTATCCAACAGGATAGAAAGGGTGGAAAAAACGGCAATAGAACGGAACAAACTCAGAGGAAAGATGATTCCAAAAAGCAAGTAAAGGAAGTCCCTAAATCCAGGAAGCAGGATAGACCCGAGCCTGTAAGAAAACACAAAAAGTAGTACTTTAAAACACAATACATTGAAAGTGTTATTAGTTGAGGATGAAAAGATCCTTGCATTTGAAGTAGAGCTATTTCTTAAAAAGTCCTTTTATATAATCGATCTCGCCCATACGGCTAAAAAAGCCCTTGAATTTCTTGATTCTAATGCCTATGATTTTGTACTGCTTGATCTTGGGCTTCCGGATATGGACGGACTGAAGCTTCTTTTGGAAGCAAAAAAGTATAACCCCGATGCGGCCTATATTATTTTAACAGCCCGAGGCAATACCGAAGATCGCATTAAAGGGCTTGATCTTGGTGCCGATGACTACCTTCCAAAACCCTTTTCCCTTCCAGAGCTTCATTCCCGAATGCAGGCAATTTCACGAAGAAAATATGGATTAATCAATTCTGAAGTAAGCATAGGAGAGTTTATGGTAGACCTCCAAAAAAGAACGATTACCCATGCAACAATGGCCATAGAGCTTTCTAAGAAAGAGTTTGATCTTTTAAGTTACCTGCTGTTGCATAAAAATCGTCCCCTTACCAGGATGCAATTGTGTGAACATATATGGGGTAATTTTATAGAAGATGAAAATGACTCGAATTACATCGATGCCCATGTCAAAAACCTGCGCAAGAAACTTGGGGCCTTTGCCAGTACGGAATGGCTGGAAACTATTCGCGGAGTAGGTTATAAAATAAAAAAACAGGCGTGAAATTACTCAACAAATTAACGTTATTTATCACCTTATCCAAATTGGGTATCGTACTGTTATTTATTATTATCCTTCCTTTCATCGTAGAAAATATCGCCTCAGATTTTACCGATTATAACTTAAAACAACAGAAAGCAGCAGTCATCAAGAATATTGAAACAAACGGTGTTGAATATTATCTTGACGGTGAACGCAGTTATGGTAGCTATACCATGCTTAAGCAAGAATATATCTCATTGGAACCAGTGCGACAGCTAAAAGTAGACACCATAGAAACCAGCAGGCGTCTTGTGGAAAGAGATACACTTGTTTACAGGGTACTCAGTTATACCTTTAAGGAAAAGGACAAGGCTTATTTATTGGAAGTAGGAAAAAAAGTAACCTCTATCAGCGAATACAACAAACCCTTACAGCGCATTGCTTTATACGTATTGATTAGCTTAATTGTCTTATCCGTACTCATTGACCTGCTGTATACCCGTTATCTGCTTAAGCCCTTGCAGCGAATCATCAAAACAAAACTCATCAGGCAGACATTTCCCTTCACACAAGGGGCCATTCCGGTAAAAACCAATACAACGGATTTTAAATATCTGGACAGCTCGCTGATCAGTCTGATGGATCAGGTAAGAGATGCATTTGAGAAAGAGCGTGAATTCACGGCAAATGCCTCGCATGAACTCATGACTCCTATTAGTATTCTGAATAGTAAGATTGAAAACCTGATGATGCAGGAGGAGATTGGTGAGCAGACCTATGAAAAACTGGCCGAACTGATGATCACAGTAAACCGGTTAAAAAGAATAGTGAACTCCCTGTTGCTAATATCCAGAATCGATAATGATCAGTATTCAAGGGATGAAACGGTAACCTTAAGCGTGTTGGTGAAACAGGTAATAGAAGAAATAGAAGATCGGTTTGAGGAGAAAGGGATTCAGTTAGCTATACAATTTGATGAAGATGTAGAATTTACCAACTGCAATAAAGATCTTCTGTTTCAGTTGATTTATAACCTGTTAAATAATTCTATTAAATACAATGTTCCGCAGGGATCTATCCATATATCGGATAGATACACCCCGGAGCATCAGTATCAGTTGATTATCAGAGATACTGGTATAGGTATCTCATCAACTGACCTCCCCCTGATATTTAACCGATTTAAAAAAGTGCATGTTCAGCGGTCCTCAGGGGGTTACGGTTTGGGGTTAGCAATCAGTAAAAGTATTGCCAACTACCACAATATTAATATTGAAGTTCAATCAGAAGTAAACAAGGGTACTACCTTTACCTTATATTTCCCAATTTATAAGGCATCCTGATTATTTGTGTTTTCCATGTCCATGTCCACGATCTCCACCTTTATCATGTCCACCACCTCTGTTGTCATTATGTCCTCTGTCATCGTTTCTATCTCTATCATAATCATAACGTCCGTGACGACGGCTTTCTCCCCGGTAATTTTTTGATCTTGAATATTTCTCCCTGTAATAATTATGTCTTAAATAAGGACGGTGTTCATTAACTTCTATATGTCTGACGTTATACACAGTATAATTCCGGTATCTACCAGGTAAATAAGAGCGGTGAATCCACCTTCCTCCATCCTCATAATAATAGGATCTTTCGGAAACATTGTAATAGGCATTCTGATCCGGCATATAATAATAAGCAGGTGTGCCTATGTTAACGTTAACTCTTACCTGCGCATTGGTTGTGCCTACAGATATAACTGTAACTAAGATGGCGAGTACTATAATGAACTTTTTCATGTTGCTTTCTTTTCATCAAAGTACCAGCTCAAACATGAAATTAAGATGAATTTTTAAAAATATTTTTTTAATATTAGAGTTTTCTTTAATTCACATAAATGGGCAGGAAAAACTTTATCGCCTCTTTAGCAACGGCCCTGAGGGCTCATATCAACCTATGATGTCTGGGCTACCCCCTCAGCGATAGAAATGAGAAGGAAATATAAAATACCCCCTTATTTAAAAGCAGGGGATACTATTGAGATTACCAGTCCGGCAGAATATATCAGTTCATAGTCCACTCTTCCATCTGTGCAGCTTATGGAAAGCTGGAGTTTCAAAGTTGTAATTGGTAAAAAGCCAATATTAACATTCAGGTTAAAGATTTTGAATGTTAATATTGGCTACAATAATCCCCCTATATCGGTTTCTTTTCCGGCTGTACATTTAAGCCCCTCTTTTTCAACAATGCCTTAATCCCCGGTTCAGCACCACGAAAGTTCTTGTACAGCACCATTGGATCCTCAGTTCCTCCTCTCTCCAGTACATTTTTTCTGAAACTTTGAGCTCTCTCCTGATTGAAAAGATCACCGGTTTCCTTGAATGCCTCAAAAGCATCGGTATCCAATACGCCCGACCAGACGTAACTGTAATATCCGGCAGAATATCCACCAGCAAATATATGATTGAAATAAGTGCTGCGGTAACGAGGAATGATCTCATCTATCAAACCCACCTTCTTCATAGACTGAAGTTCAAAAGAATCTACATTGTTGGTCAGCTCTTTTGTCTGCGTATGATAATCCAAATCCAGAAGGGAAGCCGCCAAGTATTCAGTCGTTGCAAAGCCCTGATCGAACGTACCTGCATTATGCAGTTTCTTGATCAGTTCATCAGGAATCACCTCATTTGTTTTATAATGCCGGGCAAACATTTTTAATACCTCAGGCTCAGCTGCCCAATTTTCCATAATCTGAGAAGGAAGCTCTACAAAGTCGCGCGATACAGCCGTACCCGCAAGACTTCGATAGGTTACATTGGAAAGTAAGCCATGTAAAGAATGCCCAAATTCGTGAAAAAAAGTAGTCACCTCATCAAAAGTAAGTAAGGCAGGTGCGTCCCCGGCAGGCTTTGAAAAATTGCATACTATAGAGATCACCGGACTTATCCGCTTTCCGTTCTCCATTTTCTGTGCGTTGTAAGACGTCATCCATGCCCCTCCGCGCTTGGATGCACGAGGAAAGAAATCCGTATATAAAATCCCGATAAAGGTTCCATCCGCTTCCGATACAGCATAAGCAGCTACTTCTTCATGATATTTAGGGATGTCTGTTAGTTCTTTGAATTGTAAGCCATATAACTTTGTGGCCACACCAAATACACCATCCCGAACTTTATCCAGACTGAAATAAGGCTTTAGCGTTTGTTCATCCAAATCAAAGCGCTCCTTGCGCAATTCTTCGGTATAATATTTCCAATCATAAGGTGCTAATTTGAATTTAGCTCCTGAGGCATCAATCATTTTCTGAAGATCAAAAGCTTCTTTCCCTGCCACATTCAATGCAGGTTGCCACAGCTGATTCAATAATTTATATGCATTTTCCGGAGTCTTAGCCATCGTTTCCTCCAACACATAACTCGCATGGTCTTTGTAACCCAGTAACTGTGCCTTTTCCCGACGGAGATTAACAATATTCCTGACTATTTCTTTATTATCATGCGCATTATTATTGTCCCCACGTAGCGTATATGCCTCCCAAATTTGCTTTCGCAATTCCCTGTTGTTCGCATATTGAAGAAAAGGCATCACACTTGGATTCTGTAAACTAAAAATCCAGGAACCTTCCTTACCCGACTGTTTAGCCCTTTCGCCAGCGGCAAGAATCAATTCTTCCGATAAACCTGAAAGATCTTCTTTATTATCAATCAGTAATTGATAGGCATTTGTTTCAGCTAACAGATTCTGTCCGAAGTTTAAACTTAATAAAGAAAGTTCCGCGTTGATCTTCCTAAGTATAGCCTTGTCTGCCTCCTTTAAATTCGCACCACTTCTAACGAAAGACTTATGCGTCTTTTCCAATAGTTTGGTCTGCTCTGCATTCAGCTTTAAGCTTTCATGCGTGTCCCATAACTGTTTTACCCGTAGGAAAAGCGGATGGTTCAGAATAATATTATCGTGATGAGCCGCTAACTCAGGTGCTACTTCCCTGGCAATTGCCTGAATCTCTTCATTGGTATTAGCCGAATTAAGATTATAAAATACCGATGATACACGGGTTAACAGCTGTCCCGAATTTTCCATTGCTAAAATGGTATTCGCAAAATTGGGTTTAGCTTTACTGTTTGCTATGGAATTAATTTCCGCCTCCTCTTGTTTAATCCCCTCCAGAATAGCGGGTTTGAAATGTTCGTTTTTAATCTTATCGAAAGGAGGAACATGATAAGGGGTAGTGTATGGTGTAAGAAATGGATTCATTGAAGTAGTTTGACTTTTAGCATTTGGCATATACGTTAAACTTAAAGCAAATGCAGTAGTAATAAGTATCTTTTTGTCAATCATCGGAAATAAAATGGTGACTTATCCGGGAATAAGACGGTGTAAATAGGGCTTAAAAATAATTAAGCTTTATTAATATAGCCCTCTTAGTATCAATAATGCTACGTTACGTTAAGCAAGGTCCCATTTACAAACATATAATTTAAATAAAGCGGAACATGTTTGCTATCTACCATCTTCCATTCATTTAATTCATCAATAAAAACTGGGGCCGTGTAGCCTGCTTTTAAAGATGCCTGGGCATAAAAATCCTGTCGGGAAGGGTGATCAGGAGTGACACCATGATAAACCAGACCGTATTCCTCTTTTTCAATTATCTGGCAAGTTATTCCAATGCAATCGTCCAGATGAATCAGGTTTACTGGAGCCTGTCCATTAGGAATGTCTGTCTTTCCTCCAAAAAAACGTCCAGGATCACGTCCCGGACCTACTAATCCCCCAAAGCGGAGCACCGTTGTAGTCAAGCCGGGAGTGGATTGCAAAAGCTTCTCTGCAGTAAGAATTGCTTTTCCTGATTCCGTTTCAGGTTGTGGAATTGAGGTTTCATCTACTCTGGTATTGGTGTCGCCAAATACGGAGGTTGAACTGATAAATATAATCTGCTTAACTGCCGAATTTTTAATCATACGCAGTGCAAGTTCAATTTTAGGAAGGTATTTACTTTCCTTTCCTGAACGCATTCGGGGTGGAATGGCGATAACTAAGACTTCAGAATCAAAGAATCCAGATACAGTGGCACCCTCCTCGTTGGCTAGATCAATTAAGTAAGCCTCTATCCCTTCGCCGGTAAGTGCTGTTAGTTTGTCAGGAGTGGTAGTAGATCCTTTTACCCGACATCCCAAATCAATCAATTGTTTGGCCAGGGGCAATCCAAACCATCCGCAACCCAGAATACTAATCCCAATTTTTTTGGCCATATATTAATAATTTCTCAAATTTATGAATATTAAGAGCAGATGAAGCAGAAGTTTAATTGAAGTATTTAATCGCCTTGTTTACAAAAAATGAACCTAAATAAGTACACTTATCGTGAGAATCGGTCAATAAGTTAAACTTTATATAAAATAAATTAATTCAAACCTGATTTATATAAGTCATTATAAGCCTGATTTTATCCTAATTGAATAGCTTTAAAATGAAGCGCTTAGTGCGAATATTCAAATTGAAATTTACATTAGAACAAGGATTGGAAGGTTCTGTTTACTTCCTTTGGCATACAAATTGAGATTAAGTGTCTATAAATAATATTTATTAACACATTAATATGAAAACGTCATTTAAACTATTCACAGCAGCATTCGCAATAGCTGCATTAGTATTTTCAACAGAAACAAAAGCTCAGGATTCACAAGCATGGCGCCTTGGAGTAGGTATAAATCCCGGTGTGTCAATCGATAATCCTTACGGATTTGTATTAGGAGGTGATCTTAAATTGCAGAAAGATTTTGTAGGACCTGTGTCTTTAACATTAAGTACTGGTTACACCAATTTCTTTGTAAAGGATGACTTCAAACCTATAGCAGATGATCTGGGAATTATTCCGTTGAAGGCTGGAGTTAAAGTATTTGTTACTCCTAACTTTTATGTAGGTGGGGAACTAGGTGCTGGTTTCGGAACCAATGATGGAGCTGAAACCTCATTTGTATGGGCACCAGCTATTGGTTGGGGCTTTGGTAACGGATTAGATCTTGGAATACGTTATGAAGAATTTACCAAGTATGACGCAAGTCAGGTAGCTTTACGTATTGCATACGGATTCAATCTAAGCAAATAATTAATTGATGACACACACAAAAGCCGTTGAGGAAATTTCCTTCAACGGCTTTTTTACGCGTTATTTTGATTATCACACAAATATTTATCCCGCTTGACTCGAATTTTAATATTTTAATTATTAAATTTACAGTAAATAGGTTATTCTCACACACTACTATGATAAGAAAATAATATATTTGTGGCGTTTACAACCTTATAAAGTTTAATGTTAACTGATTATCAATTAATTCTTGTTTTAAAGAAAAAATTCTTTTAGGCAATAAAAGATTGCTTATTACCTTTTGGAAAAATATAATTTTTGTTACGGCATATTTATTGATGCAATCATCATTGTTAGATAAAATAATTAATAGGCTAGACCCAATCATAGAATACATACATAAGTAATGATTAAGTTATTTGCAGGCGGATTTCCCCGCGATTTAGAAGAATTAGAGCTAAAAGATATTTTCGAACAATATGGTACAGTTGAATCTGTAAATATTGTACGAGATAAGCATACTGGTATAAGCAGAAGATTTGGCTTTGTGGATATGCCTAACGAAGAGGAGGCGGTACTGGCATTGCAGAATCTTCATGAAGCGAGCATTGATCAGGATGTAATTAGCGTTACGTATGCGGATGACCGCAAAAAAGAAAAACCTGAACCTGCCCCCCGCACTTTTGGAAGAAAGGTGGAAGTGAAGTTTAAACCAAAAATATATCAAAAGGTAAGCAGACCAGGTGAACGTGTAGGTGGAAAGCGTCCTAGAAAACGAATTTAATTCCAGATTATAAAATATATTATAAAGAGGTTGTCTTTTAAAGGCCGACCTCTTTTTGTTTAGTGCTGGTTTTATTGGCCCCCTCTGATCCAAGGACTATCGCATAATTTGACCTTGTTAATCTACTTTTGATCATCAATGTGTTATCCGCTTTCTATGAGGAGACAAAGTCTTTTCATTAAATGAAATCTCTTTTCTTTTTTGAAACGAATCCTATTTCTTTTGAAATGGAATTCTTCCTTTCGGGATGATGTCTATTACCACTTCCTTTACTGTAGCCTTTTTGCTCCTTTCACTAATCAGTTTGCTGGTTTTGCTTTCCAGCCCTAACTTCAGGAGATTACCTTTATATTCCATTAACCTGATCTTTTCTTCCCTGCCAGGATAGTTGAATGGTTGTGTGTCAACCTTTTTTAAAGGGTGTTCAGAAGGCTTTACAGATTGAAATGAACCGATGATCGCACATGGACTAAATTCTTTACTGTTCAATAAGATACTTTCATTCGTTTGGCTGACAGTTGAGTACAACATTAGGGACATGCTTACCAATGCCAGACAATCTTCAGGAACCTTTTCTGTAAAAGTGACCACTTGTCCCTGAAAGCTTTGATACCCCTCCAGATCCAGATCCTGAAAACCCAGGTTTTCATAATACTCTTCCCTGAAGTTAAAAGCAACTAACATCAGCCTTATGCGGTGTTTTATGTAGGCTCCGCTTGCGTTTTTGGGCCTTTTGATCTGTGTTTTGGTGTTCAAGGATCCAAGGGTAACATTTACCAAACCAGCTACACTTTTAGATACAGAGTGGCTTATCTGCAGCACATCATGCAATTTACTGTTGGCATTAAAGTCCATTCCTTCAAGTTGAGAAAGGTTTCCGTCATGCAAATCTCTTTTCCCTTTCTCTACGCTTATATTATTCAATATCGACCGATACACCAGTTGCGTGCTTCTATAAGCTGCCGTCCCATCCTTAAAGAAATAAGCCGGTTCAAATGCCGTCCGGATCACTGCCGCGGCTGAACTCGAAAGTCCGAACTCAGTAGCACTCCTGATCGTTTTTTCGGTTTGCTTAAATGTCTTTGCTTTGCCTTGGATGATATTCTTTCCTCTGTAAGCACGGTAGATCACCGAACCTGCGGTTCCGTGTACCATTCCCTTATTATCTATTGTCGCCATACTGTTATCTTATTTGCATAAAGTAATCACTAAAGATTTTCAAGAACGAAAAAATTGCTAAAATTTCTTAAATCTTCTCGGAAACGGTATGAATTTTCTATACAGTGCATCGTGCTTAAATTTTAAACTTTCCAAAACAAAACATTTATGATCATTTACTCTTCTTTGAATATCTTTCTAATATGCTTTGACTAAGGTTCGAAATTGGAATATGGCAGGTTAACAGATAAAATGCTTGTAATTCAAAGCAAAATTTAACTAACAAAATTCCGCTGTAAGTCCGACTTAAACTAACCGTGATTGGACTCATATCTGATTCTTATTGCAATCTTATTAGAAGGATTAAAATAGAAATACTATTCTGACTAATACGCAGGTCTAATTTCCGGCTTGGTACAGGGGGGGAAGGCAAGAACAATTTAGGATTTATAAATGTAAAAATGACGCTTATGCGGTTGCATTTATGTGCTAAACTAACCAAATTGTATACATTAACTAGCTCACAATTAGGGGTGTTTTAATTTAAAATATTGATATTGAGTTATTTATGTGAATAAATGCATTTTTAATAAATAAAATGTAATATGTACACTTTAAGAAAAAAAATACTATATTAGTATTCACAAACCAATAATAAAATAGTATAAATAAAATCTTTGAAACGGACAAAGGATGCTTTGCTTAACTATTAGATAACTCTAACCAGAAATACCATTTAGATTTTATTAAAATGTATATAGTGTGATTTTATAAACCAATATATTCAATAACTAACTAAAAAAAATAATGAAAATGAAAACTTAAATCCCAAAAAATATTCAATAGACACTAAGATCTAACTAACGATTTTAATTATCAGAATATCAATTTTTAAACTAATCAAAAGGACCTATGCAAAGAAAATTACTAGAGGTATGTCAAAAAATTGGCATCCGTGTTCAGGGTGGAGACTGGTACCCTAAACTACAATTTAAATTTAACTTATTTATACTGACCCTGTTGATCTCGTCCAGTGTCTTTTCACAAACACGGGTTACTGGGACGGTAACGGATGAAAAAAGCCAACCTTTAATAGGAGTTACTGTGACAGTAAGGGGAGTAAAAGGTGGCGCTCAGACCGATGTCAACGGAAAGTATGCAATTGAGGCTCCTACTGCAGCATCTGTAGTGGAGTTCAGGTACATCGGATATACCAATCAGTCAATTACAGCGGGTACGCAGAACGTAATTAATGTGCGAATGATTACCGCTGCAGGCGAGGCATTGGAAGAAGTTGTAGTTGTGGCTTATGGTACACAAAAGAAAGCTACTATTTCTGGTGCGATCAGCAATATTCAGGCTGCTGATATTGTGCGCTCTCCTTCTGTGGCGGCAACTAGTGCCTTGGTGGGGAAAATACCGGGTGTGACGGCTCGTACAACAGATGCTCGTCCGGGTAATGGTGCCAGTTTACAGATCAGGAATTTGGGTAACCCCCTATATGTAATTGATGGAGTAGCTTATAGTACCAGTAACGAAACAGATGCTTTTGGTTACAATACGGGTATTTCCGGTGTTAATGCTTTTAATCAATTAGGTTTGGATGATATCGAAAGTATCACGGTATTAAAGGATGCTTCTGCTTCTATATATGGATTGGCAGCTGGAAATGGTGTGGTATTGGTGACCACTAAAAAAGGTAAAAGAGGATCAGGAAAACCTTCCTTAGGTATTACTGGTTATTATGGTTTGCAAAACTTTACCCGTTTTCCTAAACCAGGTAATGCTGGTCAATATGTACGTGGCCGACTGGAATCGGAACAAAACCTGGGACGTAATCCCGCATTGTTATATTCTCCCGAAGAATTAGCCAAATGGGAAGCAGGAACAGAGCCTGGTTATCAAAGTAATGACTATTATGATTTTGTAGTTAGGCCTAATGTTCCTCAGTATAATGTGAGTGCAAATGTATCAGGTGGAACGGAGAATTCCACCTATTATTTATCCTTAGGTCATGTCAACCAGGAAGCTACCATAAAGGACTTTAATTTTAACAGGACTAATTTACAGGCTAATATTTCCAGTACTGTATTAAAAGGTTTAACAGTAGGTGCACAGATCAGTGGAAGAGTTGAAAAACGCCATAATGTTGGGGTACCGGGACTAGACGATTTCTTCAATCCACTGTTGAGTGTTGGAAGTATGTGGCCTACAGAAACAGCATACGCCAACAATAACCCTTTATATATTAACCAAACCCATAATGTCAATGTAAATCCAGCAACTTACTCTAATGATATCACTGGTTACATTGATAACATTACCCGTGGGGGGAGTGCCAAGTTCAATGCACAATATGAATTTGGATTTGGTCTATCTGCAAAGGGATTGTATTCATACGATTATAGTAATGAAGATTTTGATGGTTTTGAATATACATATAAAGCGTATATCTATGATGCTGCCACGGATAAATATAATGACAGGGCAGACAATGGTGCATTATTCGGTAATCAAAATCCATGGAGAGAGCGTCATAAAAGAAATGTGATTTCTAAGTTTGCACAGTTTCAGTTGAACTATGCTAAACAAATTAAAGATCACTCTATAGCAGCGTTGGTGGCCTTTGAACGGAAGGATGCAACAAATGATTACATCGCCTTACACTCTGTGCCTCCAAATAATCTTATTCCTACGCAATTTTTTGCTGACGTGGATTATCTTGGTGACTCACATTATGAAGAAGCTTTTGAAGGATACGCCATGCGGTTAAACTACGACTATAAAAAGAAGTACTTAGTCGAAGCGGTTGCCAGGTATGATGGATCCTTTCTATATCGGTCAGGTAGCCGGTTTGGATTTTTTCCTGGTGTGTCTGTTGGATGGCGTCTTTCAGAAGAAGGGTTTTTCAAAAAGATTTTCTCATCCAGTATAAACGAGTTTAAGCTTAGAGCTTCTTATGGTGAAACAGGAACATCATTGCAGGGTACAAATGGAAATTATTATGATCCAGCCCCATTCGCCTATTTAGCTGGATATAATATAAACAACGGCAGTGCTATTTTTGATGGTGTATTTAATAATGGTGTAAGACCCAGGGGAATACCGACAACTAATTTGTCGTGGTTAACCAATTCTATGTCGAATATTGGTATTGATTTTACAGTATTTAAAAACTTTACTGGTCAAATAGATGCTTTTAGACGTAAGCGTTCTGGAATCCCTGCGGCTCGTTACGACGTTGTGTTGCCTAGTGAAGTCGGGTATATTCTAGGTCTTGAAAATCTCAACTCTGATATAACCCAAGGAATGGACGGTTTTATTACATATAGTAACAAAATTGGTCAAATTGATTTTTCAATTGGAGGGAATGCGACAATTGGAAGAACTAAGGATGATTATATATACAAACCTCGTTTTGGCAACTCATATGATGAGTATAGAGGAGATCGGACTGAACGTTGGCAAAATGTGAATTGGGGACATCATATTGTTGGACGTTTTCAATCTGAACAGGAGATTAATGATTATCCGGTTAATGTTGATGGACAGGGAAATAGATCCTTGTTGCCTGGTGATCTAATTTATGAAGATTTGAATGGTGATGGTATTATCAATGGGTTAGATATAAAACCTATTGGATATGCAGAAGGTACCCTTCCATATTTCAACTATGGTATCAATGGACGCGTAACTTGGAAGGGTTTATCTCTTGCTTTTGATTTTATGGGGGCAGGGATGCAAACCTATTTCAGAGACTGGGAACTTAAATATCCATTTCAAAATAATGGAAACTCTCCTGCTTATATGTTGACTGATCGTTGGCATAGAGCGGATCCATTTGATCCTACGAGTGAATGGATTCCTGGAACATATCCTGCACTAAGAAAAGATAATGGTGGATTGTCCGTATTTACCAGTCCGTTGAGTGGAAATAATCACAATGATTTTTGGACTACCAATATTCGTTATCTAAGATTAAAAAATCTAGAATTAGGCTATAGCTTTCCTAAGGCATTGTTGGGAAAGGTTAATATTTCCGCTTTGAGGATGTATGTAAACGGATCAAACCTGTTTTCTTTTGATAATGTAAAAGATTTTGAGATTGATCCGGAAATTTCAGCAACCAATGGTTTGATTTATCCGCAACAAAAGATTTACACACTAGGGTTCAATTTAACACTATAGGACGAAAATATTATGAAAATTATATCAAAATATTTCATGTTTATCTTAGCATTTATGCTAAGTATGGGCTCATGTAAAAAAGATTATCTCGAGAGAGAGCCGACATTTATCGTTGATAATGAGCAATTATGGCAAGACCAGAAATTAATAAATGGACTTTTAGCTAGTTTTTATGATCGTATCCCGACAGATATGGGATTAAATGATCAGGGAGGGTCACAATGGCGAAACATGGCTAACTATGATGATGCAATGTGGTCAGGTGGTTCCAATGAAGAATGGCGGAATAACATTGTCAATTATGGAAGAGGTAGCTGGGGTATGTACGACTATTTCTATATTCGTGATTTAAACTTATCCATAGAAAATGTGGACACCTTCGGAAGTAAAACACTTACAGATGCTGAAAGAGCACAATTAAAAGCGGAGTTCAGATTTATAAGAGCCTATATTTATTTTGAAATGGTAAAACGGATGGGGGGTGTTCCTCTGGTTGTTAATCAACTACTTTACGATTTCAAAGGAGATCCGACCTATTTAAGACAACCACGTGCTAAAGAGGCGGAAGTTTACGATTTTATAGCTTCTGAACTTGATGCAATAAAGAATGATATTGGAAATAATGTCAGTAAATCAAGAGCAAATAAGTATACCTGTATGGCGTTGAAAAGCAGGGCGATGCTTTATGCTGGTTCTATTGCAAAATATAATGCTTTATTGACTCCCAATGTAGTTACACCTGGTGGAGAAGTTGGAATACCTGCTTTAAGAGCAAATGAGTATTTTCAAAAGTCGTTAGATGCTGCCAGGGAAGTAATGGCTGGACCTTATTCCTTGTATAAAAGTAATCCGATTTTAGGTGAGAATTTCTATGAGGCTGTTGTGAAAAAAACCAACAACACAGAAGTAATCTTTGCCAGAGACTTTTTGACATCAAAATCAAAGAAGCATTTTTTCTCTTATGAAAACATTGCGCGTGGTATTCGTGAAGATAATTTAAGTTCATCAAGCATTGTTCCTTCTTTGAATCTAGTTGAAAACTATGACTATTTGGATGGATCCAATGGAGCACTTAAAACCAGGAATGTAGCCAATACAGATTATATTTATTATGATAAGACGACGGATATATTTGCCAATAAAGATGCCCGTTTATATGGAACAGTAATTTATCCGGGTGCTCCTTTTAAAGGTTTGACCGTAGATATGCAGGCAGGCGTTATGGTATGGAACGCCACTACAAATTCGTATCAGACTGTTGAAAGTCCTGATTTAGGCGGAAATTATACCGATGGTAAATTATTGGTTGCTGCATCTGGTCCTAACCGATCTATACAAGAAGTGTCGAATACTGGTTTTTACCTTCGTAAATACGTTGATGCAAATGATGGAACCTCAACCAGAGGTATTCAAAGTGATGTATGGTGGATTTGGTTTCGTTTAGGTGAAATCTATTTGAATGCTGCTGAAGCTGCTTTTGAACTTGGACAAACAAATACGGCTTTGCCTTTAGTTAACTCACTTCGCGAACGTGCAGGTTTTCCTGCAAACAGCTTAAATGCTAGTACACTCACTATTGACAAAATCAGGAATGAAAGAAGGAACGAGCTGGCATTTGAAGATCATCGTCTTTGGGATTTAAAACGCTGGAGACAAGCTGATAAGGTTTGGAATGGTAATGTTAATAATCCGGATACCCGGGTGTATGCCCTGTATCCTTATCGGGTTATCCGGCCGGGAGATTCAACTCGTGATGGGAAATACGTTTTTGTAAAAATCGTAGCTCCTAAGTTTGGCGCACCACGTTTCTTTCAAATATTTAATTATTATGCGGGTTTCGGTCAGGACATTATTAATAATAATCCTTTAATTGTACAAAATCCTTTTAACTAGTCAGATCATGAAAATAAATCCATATAAATATATACTACTGTTTATTATAGCAGTAGGGGGTGTTGGGTGTGAAAAAGATAATTATGCTTCTCCTGAATCTCTACTTACAGGTAAAGTGATTTACGAAGGGCAAGCTATAGGTGTCAGATCAAATGGAGTACAGCTGGAACTATGGCAACGTGGTTATGCATTCTTTACAAAAATACCGGTTTTTGTCAATCAGGATGGTTCTTTTTCAGCTCTTTTATTTGATGGTAATTATAAATTAACCAGACAAAACGGTGTTGGTCCCTGGGTGAACAATACAGATTCCATTGATGTAAAAGTGAGTGGTAATACGATGATTGACGTTCCTGTCACCCCATATACTTTTGTTAAAACGGCTACCTATCAAAGAAACGGAACCACGATGACAGCCACAGCTAATTTGCAGACTGTAAGTGCAGCCAATCCTTTAGAATCAGTTCGGCTGTATGTGTATAGAAATGCGCTTATTGATGATCTGAATCAGGATGGTATCACCGTAATTAATGCATCTGAAATAACTAACGTGAATCAGCCACTTGCTATTAGTGTGACCATTCCTGCATCTTTAGCGAATGCCGATGCGGTATATGTAAGGATAGGAGTGAAAACAGCTGGGGTTGCAGAACTTGCATATTCTCTTGCTGAGAAAATTCAGTTGAAATAAATACTTTTATTGATTTTGCAGTTTATTCAAAGAGCCCCGAAAGGGGCTTTTTGAATAAACGTTTTTAATGAATTAAATTTGTAATAAATAATTATTTTACCATAACTGTTTATATGACAATTATGATTAACTTTAAATTCCAGAATTAAACTAATTATTGAAATAGGCTAATCTTAATACGCTGATCAAAACTGATATGCTTTTAGATGACCTTTAAACAAACCTCTATAATGAAAAAAACCTCCCTAGTTTTTCTATTTGTGTATTTATGCACTAATTTTAATTTAAGTGCACAAACCGCAGTGTCTATCAACCTGAATGCAGCTAATGCTAAAACGGTGATCAGTAAAGATATTTACGGTCAGTTTTCTGAACATTTAGGTCGTTGTATCTATGACGGCTTTTGGGTTGATCCTGCAATGAATGTTCCTAAAAAGGATCGGATCAGACTTGATATTGTAGATGCTTTAAAAAAGATTAATATTCCAAATTTGAGATGGCCGGGAGGTTGTTTTGCAGATGAATATCATTGGAGGGATGGCATTGGTCCCCGTGAACAGCGTCCTAAAATGGTGAACACCAATTGGGGTGGTGTAGTGGAAGATAATAGCTTTGGTACGCATGAATTTTTAGAACTGTGTAGTTTGCTTGGTGCGGAACCTTATATCGCAGGTAATGTGGGAAGTGGAACAGTGGAAGAAATGGCGAAATGGGTAGAATACCTGAATTTTGATGGTGTAAGTCCTATGGCTAATTTAAGGAAACAGAATGGCAGGGAAAAACCCTGGAAGGTTAGCTTTTGGGGCGTTGGTAATGAGAGCTGGGGCTGTGGTGGTAACATGACACCTGAGTATTACGCTGATTTATATAAACGTTATGCTACCTATGCTCGTAATTATCCTGGATCTCCTTTAAAGAAGATTGCCAGCGGTGCAAATTCATGGGATCTGAACTGGACTGAAGTGTTAATGAAAAATATTCCTGCACGTGATATGTGGGGCATTTCCTTGCATTACTATACTTTGCCAACAGGAAACTGGGGAAAGAAGGGTTCTGCTACTGTGTTTGCTGAACAGGAATATTTCAACACGATGAAAAATGGTCTTGCCATGGATAGTTTGGTGAAGAAGCATTCTGCGATTATGGATAAATATGATCCGGGTAAAAAAGTGGGCTTGCTGGTAGATGAGTGGGGTGTGTGGACTGATGTTGAACCTGGCACTAATCCTGGATTTCTTTATCAACAGAATTCAATGCGTGATGCGCTGATTGCTGGCTCTACTTTAAATATATTTAATAATCATAGTGACCGGGTCAGATTGGCCAGTTTAGCTCAAACGGTAAATGTGTTACAGGCCTTGATCCTTACCGAAAAGGAAAAGATTTTGCTTACACCAACGTATCATGTGTTTGATTTATATAAGGTGCATATGGGGGCTAAACTTATTCCTTTGGATTTTATCAGTCCTGATTATGTTTTAGGGGACCAGAAAATTCCAGCAGTGAATGCTTCTGCGTCTGTGGATTCAAATGGGGTTGTTCATATCACGTTGGTCAATCTTGATCCTAAGAAGAAGATCAGTATCAATACAGCTTTAAATGGTTTGAAATGGTCAGGCGTTACAGGCCGGATTGTTACCTCTCCTAAGTTTAATGACTTTAACTCCTTTGCAAATCCGAATAAGATTGTTGCCGCTAGTTTTAAAGGCGCTAAAAAGACTGGGAATCAATTGAAGGTTGAGTTGCCTGCTTTGTCAGTAGTAGAGCTGGAATTGAAATAGGTTATAATTAATGATTAAGATATGAATAAACAGATAGGATTCATCGTATTAACGGCTTTATTAAGCTCTGCGAGTGTTAATTTTTCCTTCGCTCAGGATACTAAAGTATTTACGATTAAGACCAATGAGGTTAAGGCAAAAGTGGCTCCTACAATGTGGGGGCTGTTTTTTGAAGATATTAACCAAGGTGCTGATGGAGGATTATATGCCGAACTGGTAAAAAACAGGTCTTTTGAGTTCGATGTTCCCATGATGGGATGGAAAGAGAAAAAAGATGACCAGGCAAAGGGTAGTTTTCTAATTTTAAATAAGGGAAGCCTTAATCCGGCAAACAGGCGGTATGTGAAGTTGGAATCTACTGCTGAAGGTCGCTATGGCCTTTCAAACGAAGGATTTAAAGGCATTGGTATCAGACAGGGAAAACAATACAATTTTTCTGTTTTGGCTCGTCAGCATGCCGGTAATACAGCCGGTTTACTTGTTGAACTGGTTGATGAAAAGGGTGCTGTTATTGGGACGGTTACTGTAAAACCAGATAGTCCGGAATGGAAAACCTATCAGGGAAGTTTTACTACAACGGCTACAGTGAATAAAGCGACCTTAAATGTGGAGCTAAGTGGAAAAGGCGGTATGGACCTGGATATGATTTCCCTTTTCCCTCAGGATACCTGGAAACAAAGGAAAAATGGTCTTCGGGCAGATATGGTGCAGCTTTTAGCTGATATGAAACCGGGCTTTTTACGGTTTCCGGGAGGTTGTATTGTAGAGGGCAGAAACTTGGATGAGCGTTTTCAATGGAAAAAAACCATCGGTAAAATTGAAGATCGGGAGCTGATTGTCAATCGTTGGAATATGGAATTCAAACATCGCCTTGCGCCTGATTATTTTCAATCATTCGGTTTGGGTTTCTTTGAATATTTTCAGTTATGTGAAGATATTGGAGCCTTTCCTCTTCCTATTTTAAATGCAGGAATGGCTTGTCAGTTTAATACAGGCGAAGTGGTCCCTTTAGACCTTCTTGAGCCTTACATTCAGGATGCATTGGATTTAATTGAATTTGCAAATGGTTCAGCGCAATCGGAATGGGGTAAAAAAAGGGCTGAAATGGGACATCCTGCAGCATTTAACCTGACCATGTTGGGTGTGGGTAACGAAAACTGGGGACCTCAATATATTGAACGGTTAACAGCATTCACGAAAGCGATCAAGGCGAAGTATCCGGATATGAAAATTGTGAACAGTTCGGGTACGGATCCAAATGGGGATCGGTTTGACTTTTTAAATAATAATTTAAGGTCCATGAATGTGGATGTAATAGATGAGCATTATTACAGGGCACCGAAATGGTTTTTAGATAATGCAAAACGGTATGATAACTATGACAGGAAAGGTCCTAAGATCTTCGCGGGTGAGTATGCTGCCCAAAGTGTAGCAATTGCTAGTCCGGATAATAAGAATAACTGGAATTGTGCTATGTCTGAAGCAGCATTCATGACTGGTTTGGAGCGGAATGCTGATGTTGTGGTGATGGCCTCTTATGCGCCTTTGTTTGCTCATGCGGAAGGTTGGCAGTGGACTCCTGATTTGATCTGGGTGGATAATCTTCGTTCGTATGGAACAGCTAATTACCAGGTGCAGAAACTGTTTTCTGTAAACAAAGGAACAGACGTGGTTCCTGTTTTATTGAATAATGAGGCGGTGAGTGGTCAGGACGGGTATTATGCTTCTGCTACGATTGATAGAAAGACCAATGAGCTGATCTTAAAAGTGGTGAACTCAACTGGTAAAAAGCAAAGTGGGGCTTTCTTAATTGATGGTGCTCCAAAGGTACAATCGAAGGGAACAATGACAGTACTGAGCAGTACTGATCTGGATCAGGTAAATTCTTTTGAAACACCTGGAGCAATTAGTCCGGTGGTTTCTCAAATTGCTGTTAAAAATAAAACTATGAATCTTACTTTAAATCCTTATTCTGTTAATATGGTAAGGGTTAAACTTTAGATGACAAACAATGAAACAGATTCTTATTCTGCTTTTATGTATCAGTAGCCTTGTCCTTAAAGGACAGGGCTTACCGGTTAATCCTGGTTTGCAAAAAGAGATCTCTGTACATGATCCTGTCATGATCGAAGCGAAAGGGATTTATTATATTTTCTGTACCGGACATGGTATTGCAGTCTGGTCCTCTACTGACAGGGTTAATTGGAAGCGGGAAAAGCCTGTATTTGATGAGGCGCCTTCTTGGGCTGTAAGCGCAATTCCTAGTTTCAAGAATCATATCTGGGCACCCGATATCAGTTACTGGAAGGGGAATTACTATTTGTATTATTCTGTTTCAGCATTTGGGAAAAATACATCCTGTATTGGTTTGGCTACAAATAGATCGTTAGATCCACAAAGTCCTGATTTTAAATGGGTGGACCATGGAAAGATTATCCAATCTTATCCTGGGATTACCAACTGGAATGCTATAGATCCGAATTTGATCACAGATGATCAAGGGAATCCATACCTTGCTTTTGGTTCTTTTTGGGATGGGTTAAAAATGGCAAGACTCAGTAAAGATCGTTTGAAGATTATCGGAGATACTATTGAGCTTCCAACTATTGCCAGTCGCAAGAAGGATCTTTCGGATAAAACAAATCCGCCTTCGGTGGATAATAATCCTCCTGATGCTGGGGGAAATACTATTGAAGCGCCTTTTGTATTTAAAAAAGGTAACTATTTTTACCTTTTTGCTTCTATCGATTATTGCTGCAAAGGGCCAAAGAGTACCTATAAAATGATATTAGGAAGGTCTAAAAGTGTAACTGGACCTTTTATAGATAAGGAAGGTTTAGAAATGCGAAGAGGTGGTGGTTCCTTGTTGCTTGAAGGTAATGAAAATTGGTATGGTGTAGGGCATAACGCTGTCTGTACGTTTAAAGGAAAGGATTATTTGATCTATCATGGATATGATGCTCATGATGATGGTAAATCTAAATTACAAATCAAAGAATTGAAATGGGATGCTTTAGGTTGGCCTGAAGTGATTTGAAAATATAATTCATATTTTAGAATGAAACTATACTTAAAGAAATTAAACCTGATGATTTTGTTATTTAGTGGCCTAACGGCTGCTGCTCAGGATAAAACATATCAGATTAAAAGTCCGGATCAGTCTTTATCCGTAACATTTGGCCTCCGTCGTACAGGTACACTGTTTTATTCTGTAAACCGAAACAATGTAGTGGTGTTGGAACAGTCGAAATTAGGACTAATTCGTCAGGATGCTGATTTTACGCGCAATCTAAAGTTAATTTCAGCGTCTAATATCACCGTTACTTCAGATCAATATGAGTTGTTGACGGCTAAACGCAAGCTGAATAAATATACAGCGAACAAACAGGAATTCCATCTAAGTAATGCTGCTGGTGCTAAACTGGATGTTATCTTCCAGGTTTCTAATGATGGTGTTGCTTTCCGGTATTACTTTCCTGAGAAATCTGCGGTAGTAAAGAAGATCACTTTGGAAGCCACATCTTATAATTTTGCAGAAAATGCGAAAGGATGGCTTCAGCCGATGTCGGATGCACAAACCGGATTTGAGCATTCTAATCCATCGTATGAAGAAAATTATCAGCAGGGTATTGCTGTAGGTAAACCCTCTCCGATAAGGGCTGGCTGGGTTTATCCGGCACTCTTTCAGGCAGGAGATAGTTGGGTGTTAATTACTGAATCTGCGCCAGAACGGAATTATTGCTACACACGATTGAATGCTTTGTCCCCTAATGGGGAATATAGTATCGGATTCCCACAGGGTCCTGAAGTGTTTGCTGCGGGAGCGGCTTTAAATCCGGAGTCTGAACTTCCCTGGTACACGCCCTGGAGGATCATTGGGGTAGGGAGTCTGAAAACTATTGTAGAGTCTACTTTAGGGACAGACCTGGCTAAACCAGCATTGAAAATGGATGCCTCTTTTATTAAACCGGGAAAGTCTGCATGGAGCTGGGTGCTTTTAAAGGATGATTCTACGGTATTTAATGTGCAGAAACGTTTTATAGACTATGCTGCGGATATGAAGTGGGATTACTGTCTGGTAGATGCGGAATGGGATAAAAAGATTGGGTATGAAAAAATTGCGGAACTTGCTGCTTATGCTACGAAAAAAGATATTGGCTTAATCCTTTGGTATAACTCAGCAGGGCCATGGAACACTGTTCCATTTAGTCCAAGGAATATGTTGCTGACGAAAGAAAGCAGGGTAAATGAGTTTAGCAAGCTGGAGAAGATGGGAGTTAAGGGAGTTAAAATTGATTTCTTTGGAGGTGATGGGCAGTCTTTCGTGCAGTATTACCAGGATATTTTACAGGATGCGGCTGATCATCATATATTGGTGAATTTTCATGGTGCTACGTTGCCACGTGGTTTGCAGCGTACCTATCCTAACCTGATGACTATGGAGTCGATTAAAGGAATGGAGTTCAGGACATTTTTACAGGCTACTGAAGATATGCAGCCTGTACATTGTACTACGATTCCTTTTACGCGGAATGTTTATGATCCGATGGATTATACGCCAATGGTTCTATACAAAATTCCTAATATCAAAAGAAGTACGACTAACGGATTTGAACTGGCTCTGCCTGTTCTTTTTCTGTCCGGGATTCAACATCTGGCGGAAACTCCTGAAGGGATGAGTCATGTGCCTTCTTATGTCAAAGAGATGCTTAAAACACTTCCAGGTAACTGGGATGATGTTCGTTTTATAGATGGTTTCCCGGGTAAAAGGGTAGTCATTGCGCGTCGTTCGGGATCAAGATGGTTTGTCGCGGGGATTAATGGTGAAAAAGAAGATAAAGAACTTACGCTGGATCTTTCGTTTATAAATTCTACTGGAAAGATGATTACGGATGGAGCTCAGGATCTATCTTTTGTTCAATCGGATGTTACACCATCCAGAAATACGCTAGTCAAAGTAAAGGCTGCTGGTGGTTTTGTGATCGTATTTGAATAAAGGGAAACGTGGTTATTATGCACATCAAACGCACTAACATTCATCAAGTATGTCTTTGCGAAATCCCTAAGGTTCCTTCAAAAAATATAATATGTTCAAATCTTACTTTGTCTTATTTATTGGACTGAGTATTCCTTTACTGGTTAATGCACAGAAAAGTCCCTTACCTCAATATTTACCAGCAAGGGAGCAGGTCTTAAAATCATATGCACAGGCCGCTTCAATGGATTCGGCAGTTATTAATACCGTATTCAAAACGGATGTAAAAGCTATATGGAAACCTGATGGTAGTGGTTTTATATTCAAAAATGTGATGTCTAAGGATGGGTGCATAGAGTTTATATATATTGATGTCAAAAGTAAGAGTAAAACCAACGCATTTGATTCCGGGCGACTGGCAGAGGCGCTAACATCTTTTATAGGTAAGCCTTTTGATGCAACAAAGTTAAGGTTGAATGGAATCATATATGCAAAAGATGGAAAAAATCTGTTGTTTCAAGTGGACAATCAATGGTTGGAATTTGATCCGCTAAGATACTCGCTGTCTAAAGCTATGGATCGGGAAAAGAAGCCTGTTATCATGGGAGAATTTGAATATTGGCGAAGAGGTGGAAGAAGAGACAATTTATCTCCGGATAAGAAATGGATAGCGTTTATTAAAGAGGGAAACATATTTGTAAAGCCTGTTGACGGAAGCGCTGAAAGTCGCTTAAGTATTCATGGCACGAAAGAGAAGCCATTTGATGGGCTTAAGTGGTCTCCTGATAGCAAACATATTATTAGCTATTTATCTGATCCTAAAGAAATCAAAAAGGTATACTATCTTCTTACATCACAACCTAATACCACAAGAGCTGAATTAAAGTCGCATGATTATGCTCAACCGGGTGAAGAGTTTACTTCTTATGAAATGCACACATTCGATGTGTTGAAAAAGAGGGGCTTGAGGGTTAAGGTGGGAAAAATAGATTTTTTGGGTATGCCTCAACTGCATTGGGAGAAGGATGGTCGTCATGTATTATATGCAAAGACAGACCGGGGACATCAACGGTACAGGGTCATAGAAGTGGATGCATTCACTGGAGAAACCCGTACTATTATAGACGAAAAGACGTCAACATTCATTTATGAACAACGCACTTATACGCATTATCTACCAGATACAGATGAAATGTTATGGTCATCTGAGAAGGATGGCTGGCGTCATTTGTACCTTGTGGATACAAAAGCAGGGAAAGTTAAATCTCAGATCACTAAGGGGAACTGGATTGTTCGTACTGTAGATAGCGTTGACCGGTCAAAACGAGAGGTCTGGTTTAGTGCCAGCGGAATAAATCAGGGAGAGGACCCTTATTATATCCATCATTATCGGATTGGATTTAATGGTAAAAATCTAATTACGCTTAACACTGCCCGTGCAACCCATCAAGTGACCTATTCTCCGGATAGTAAATATTATCTGGATACCTATTCTACAATTTCTACTGCCCCTATTACCGAACTTCATCGTACAACAGATGGAAGTTTGGTTATGGAAGTTGAACGTGCAGACATGAGTGCATTAACTGCAACAGGGATGAAACTTCCGGAAGTTTTTGTGTCAAAGGCAAGAGATGGTAAAACTGATATATGGGGCATTCTATGCCGGCCTTCCCAGTATGATAGCTTAAAAAGCTATCCGGTAATCGAATATATATATGCAGGGCCGCAAGATTCGTTTGTGCCTAAAAATTTCAGATCATACAGTGAAATGCAGAGTATAGCTGAACTTGGATTTATGGTCGTGATGATGGATGGAATGGGAACGGCTAACCGCTCAAAAGCTTTCCATGATACGTGCTGGAAGAATCTGGCTGATGGTGGTTTTCCCGATCGTATTTTATGGATTAAAGCGCTTGCAGCAAAATATGATTACATCGACACGAAAAGGGTTGGTATTTACGGTACTTCAGCGGGAGGGCAGAATTCACTTGGAGCATTGCTTTTTCATCCTGAGTTTTATACAGCAGGTGTATCTGCATGTGGTTGTCATGATAACCGTGTAGATAAGCAATGGTGGAATGAACAATGGATGGGTTTTCCTATTGGGCCGCATTATGAACAACAATCGAATGTGACTAATGCGCGGAAATTAAAAGGGAAGCTTTTATTGATTGTTGGAGAAGCCGATACCAATGTTCCGCCAGAATCTACTTACAGAGTGGCGGATGCTTTGATCAAGGCAAATAAGAACTTCGAACTGCTCACTGTTCCGGGAATGGGACACAGTGATGGTGGTCCATATGGAAGAAGAAAGCTGAGAGATTTTTTTGTTAAAAGTCTATTGCAAGTTGATCCACCAGATAGAAATCAATAAATTAAGTTGAGAATAAACACTTTTATAATCGTATTTTTTTACTGGGATCTGCATCATTAGAACTATGTGCACAAAACCCTTGGGAAGCATTATCAAAACGGCCTTCCTCATTGGGTTTGGAAAAGGGGTATATGGATTTGCAAGGGGTAGATTTCAACTTAAAGTTGGTACGTGCATCGCAAACCGTTGCGGTAGTATTCCCTAAAGGAGCTGATGGAGTGGGTTTTATGCCATTTGATCGGATTCCCCAGCGCGATAAGGATGGCTTGTATCAGGGCGATTTAAATTTGCGTATAAGGGTTGAAGGAGAATCCTTATGAAAAAATTATTAATCAGCAACTAAACGGTCACCTGTAAGGGTTTTAAGTGTAAAGGGATCGTTTCTTGCCGCCGCTGACCTTTCACCTACGTATGCAACAGATTTGCCACTACATATTAAACGTTACTGGTAGATAAAGAATAATCACCTGATGCTGCGGTTTGAGATAAGAAATAGAAGTAAACAGGCGGTAGAAATAGGGTCGTTAGGAATTCCTTTCTTTAATAATATTCTGGAGGGTAAAACTGTGGATGAAGCTCACAGGAGCAATGTTTTTTATGACCCTTATATTGGTCAGGATGCCGGATATTTACAGGTTACCCGTTTAAATGGTCAGGGTAAAGTGCTGCTTGTTGTTCCGTATGGTAAAACACCTTTTGAGGCATATAGTCCCTTGTTGGATGATCCTACTCCCCGAGGAATAGCTTTTGAAGGCTTTTACGAGTGGACGGTTTTTAGCAAAGCACGTGCGGGACAGGACTGGAAAAATGCTAAGCCATGGAATAATCCAACTTCTGTGGTTTTGAAACCAGGTGAATTGCGTTCTTATGGATTGTAGTTTATACTAGCTGATTCTGTTAAAGGAATAGAGGCGGCTTTGATTAAAAATAAACGTCCTGTAGCGATATGTGTTCCCGGATATGTCCTTCCTCAGGATGTAGATGGTCGTTTGTTTCTTAGTTATCCTGAAAAGGTTTCTTTTATGGAAATAGGGCCTAAGGGAGCATAAGTATTAAAACAACTGCCATCCAGTAGTAGAGAATTGAAGACTTATGCGATTAATGATAAAGTATAGGGACGAGCCAGGTTGACGATTACTTATGAAAATTGACTTAGACAGACGATTAACTATAAGGTGATTAAGCCGGAGGGGCACATGGTTGCCGACTTTGGAAGGTTTCATACTTATCAGCAATGGTTTCGAGATTCCAACGATATTTTTAAAAGAAGTCCTATAATGAAAGAGTTAATTCAACCAGATCGGGAAGGAGTAAAAAAGCTGGAACAATTTGTTATTCTTACCTTATGGGGGTAGATTCAATATAGCGAAGGAAAGCATAAATACGGCGTAAAGAAAAGCTAATTTTGTTATGAACCTAACAAAATGCCAAAGGGGACCTATAGTACGAACATTAATTATAAAACATGAGCTGCATGGCCTTTAAAGGATGCTAATAACCTGGGGCGTTCTTATATTATCCTCATGTTAGCTGTTGCACATTGGGTACTATACCGCTTGGCGCGAAATTATCGGGGCATGGTGACTGAGCAAAACGGGAAATGGTATCTGGAAAATTCCTATCATACGATGATGGCCATGATTGAACAGGCACCTTAATATGCACAGTTTGGCCAGATGGAAGGAACGGTTTTCTTTTTGATCTTACAGGATTTGAAAGCAGAGGGCTTGACAGAAATGTCTGCAAAGCTTGAAGAAGCTATGAAAAAGCGTGCTAATCACTGGGATATCTTGCAATATCCTTTTGGAAGTGAGATTCCATGGGATTCTACCGGTCAGGAAGACGTTTATCTTTGGTCTGATTATTTTGGTTGCATAGACAAGGCCAAGGCCACCATAAATGCTATTCTTGCTTATATGCCCAGTATTTCACATTGGGGTTATAATGGAAGTGCAAGACGGTACTGGGATTTTCTTTATGGAGGTAAATTGTCTCGGATAGAGCGACAGTTACATCATTATTGGTCAGGACTTAATGTGATTCCTGTTCTATACCGATTATAAAAAATCCGGATGACCTATATCTTTTACGCGTTGGGCAAGGGGGGGTGTTGGGATCTATATCTAACATTACAGAAGATGGATTTGGTTCTGCGGCTTTTCATGCTTTTCCATCGCCGCTTCAGATAGACGGATTGTTGGGAGATTACGGCTCTAATTTTTTTGGATATGCCGTTAATACTGAAACGTATATTACAATGAGTAAAGAACTGGGATGTCTATCCTTTGGAGGTAATATTAAGAAAGAGGGAGATTGGATCCATGTTAAGATTACAATAGGAGCAAATTAAGAGTGTATATTGCTGCTTAGGACTTTGGCTTACTTTGGATGCGGGTAAGTTTGATTAGTGTCATTCAATGAAAGTGACAAAAGTGTGAGTGTAATATTGGAGCCTGGAAATGAATTTACGCCTTATGCGTTTTTGCGTATTGACTCCGTTTCTGAAAAATACAAGATGTATTAGCTTAAAGGTTTGCAAATTGAGCGTGGTGCATATCGAATAATGTTAAATAGCGATGTATTGCAGATGAGTTTAGGATTTGTAGATTAATAATTGAGCTTACAAGAGTCTTAAATAAATGATGTGTTTAAAGCTTAAATGACTATTAATACCTTATTAAAGTAATAAATAACGATTTGACCCCCTTATCATATTGTCCTGCCCCTTAAGTGGCATCAAAACTTAACGTTTATTTGTATAAACCAAATTAAAATCAATTATAAACAATTCAAAAAAAGCTTTGAGTATGTCTAACCTTCGTTTTTAAAGTAAACGTAAACTTTCATTGAATAAAGTCGATTTGATCCTGATGATAAAGTCACTATTCAACAAATTAATGAACAATTATTAACTAAATAACTATATGTATATGAACAGAAAACTACTTAAAAAGTTTCGATTTTATTCAACCTGTAGTCCCTTAAAATCAATTTTTAAAGTCTTTATTTATTATGTTTTATTTATTGGAAGTACCGCTGCATTTGCACAGACACCAATAATTGTTAGAGGAACTGTTAGCGATTCAATAGGTGCTTTACCGGGTGCCAGTGTTAAAGTTTCAGGAACAAACAGAGGTGCTTCTACAGATGAAAACGGACGGTACGTTATCAACCTACCTAGGTCTGGCAGATTGCTATTTACTATGATAGGTTATAAACCCAAGACAGTGGCTGTAGCCGATTATGAAAAAAATGCGGAGGGCATTTATATTGTTAATGTTTTCCTTGAAAATGATGAAAACGCACTAAGCGAGGTAACTGTTGTGGGTTTTGGTACGCAAAAGAAAATTAGTGTAATCAGTTCTATTACTTCAATCAGCCCAAAAGCATTGAAAGGGCCAACCAGCAATTTAACAACAATGTTGGCAGGAAGGGTTGCAGGTTTGATTTCTTATCAACGAAGTGGGGAGCCTGGAGCAGATAATGCACAGTTTTTTATTCGCGGTTTGGGAACATTCGGCACTGGAAAGCAAGATCCTTTAATTTTAATTGATGGTATAGAATCTTCACAAAGTGATCTAGCACGTTTGCAAGCTGATGATATATCTTCTTTTAATGTTTTAAAGGATGCTACAGCGTCAGCAGTATATGGAGCACGCGGAGCAAATGGTGTTGTTCTTGTGCTTACTAAATCTGGAGAAGCCGGTCAAACCAAGTTTAGTTTTAGAGCTGAGAATTCTGTGTCATCAAATACCAGGAACTTTCAATTTGCCGATAATATTTCCTATATGAATATGGCGAATGAGGCTTCATTAACAAGGAACCCATTAGCTGTGTTACCTTACTTACAGACTAAAATTGACGCAACAGCTAAAGGAGAGAATCCATTGTTATATCCTAGTAATAATTGGATTGATCAATTGATCAAAGACTATACAGTTAACAGCCGTTATAATCTAAATATATCTGGAGGTGGATCAAAGGCTAGTTATTATGTAGCAGGTACATATAATATTGACAACGGCGCACTTAAAGTAGATGGGGTCAATAATTTTAATAATAATATAAAAATTAAAAATTATTCAGTACGATCTAATGTAAACTTAGACCTTACCAATACAACTGAGGCTATAATAAGGGTTTATGGACAGTTTGATGATTATTCAGGACCTGTTGGCGGGTATGATTCAAATGGCAATAGAATCAATGGTGGACAAAAGATATTTAATCAAGCTATTTGGTCAAATCCAGTCATGTTTCCTGCAGTATATCCTAGTAGTTTAATGCCCTTTACTACGCACTCACTGTTTGGTAACGCGATTACACCAAACAACGGCTTATATGTAAATCCATATGCTGAAATGGTGAAGGGATATTCGGAATATAATACTTCAACATTACAGACTCAAATTGAGCTTAAACAAGATTTGAAATTTATTGTGCCAGGATTGAATGCGCGAATGATGACCTATGCAAAGCGTTATTCTTATTTTGATTTATCCAGGGAATACGCTCCGTTTTATTATTCATCTTCGGAACTGCCAGATGCATCCATTGATTTGCAAGTTTTAAATCCAGGCGGAACAGGATCCATTGGTACTACCGGAACTGAATATCTAAATTATTCGGAAGGTAGCAAGTTGCTTAATTCTACTTTTTATTTAGAAGCAGCTTTGAACTATAACCATACTTTTAAGGAAAAGCATGCAGTAAGTGGAATGTTAATTACAACTATGCGTAATTACCTGGCCGGCAATGCAGGTAGCTTACAACTTTCTTTACCATCAAGAAATCAAGGTGTGTCAGGAAGAGCTACCTACGGGTTTGACAACCGTTATCTTGCTGAATTTAACTTTGGGTACAATGGTTCGGAACGCTTTTCTGAAAGTGATCGTTTTGGCTTCTTTCCATCTTTTGGTTTAGGGTATGTTGTCTCTAATGAGAAATTCTTTGAACCATTAACTAAAGTCATTAATTCTTTCAAGCTTAGAGCAACATATGGCCTTGTAGGAAATGATCAGATTGGTGCCTCTGGAGATCGGTTTTTCTATATGTCGGAAGTTAACATGAACAATGGTAGTTATGGAGCATCGTTTGGCGAACTAAACGCTTATTATAAAGATGGTGTTTCTGTATCAAGATACGCAAACCCATTAATTACTTGGGAGAGGTCTAAACAAATTAATATTGGGGCAGATTTAAGGTTTTTAAATTCAATTGATTTAACAATTGATGTATATAAAAACTCAAGGTCCAATATATTGACTGGACGAACATACATTCCAACAACAATGGGACTTCAGGCAAATGTACAAGCTAACACCAATAAGGCTGAGAGTAAAGGATTTGATTTTTCTATGAATTATAATAAATCATTTGGAAATTCATGGTATGTACAAACAAGAGGTAATTTTACATATGCAGCTAACAAAATTCTCATCTATGATGAACCAACATACAATGCTAATGAAACTTATAGATATCATGTAGGTATGCCAACTACGCAGGCTTTTGGCTATGTTGCCGAGCGTTTGTTTATAGATGATAATGAAGCCAAAAATTCCCCTGTTCAGTTAGCTGGAACACCAGGAACAACTTACGGAGGTGGAGATATAAAGTACCGTGATATCAACAACGATGGTGTTATTAGTGATGCGGATATGGTTCCTATTGGTCTTCCAACATCCCCCGAAATTGTTTATGGATTTGGAGGAACAATAGGGTTTAAGGGCTTTGATATTTCTGCGTTTATACAGGGTTCAGCTCGTTCTTCCTTTTTTATAAATCCTAAGAATATAGCCCCTTTTGTATTAAATGGTGGTAGCCAGAATGGCTTGCTCCAAGCAATATCTGAGAGTTATTGGTCAGAGGATAACCGTGATAGTTATGCTATGTGGCCGCGCTTAAGTCCCAATTTTATAGACAATAACAATCAAACGTCTACTTGGTGGATGAGGAATGGCAGCTTCTTAAGGTTAAAAAGTGTAGAAGTTGGATACAACGTATCTGATAGATTTGTGAAAAGGCTGGCAATGCGCAATATTAGGATTTACTTAAACAGCACTAACCTGGGAGCAATAAGTAGCTTTAAGATCTGGGATCCGGAAATGGGTGGTAATGGTCTTGGTTATCCGATTCAAACCGTATATAACATTGGTTTAAGTGCTTCATTTTAAAAATCATCGACAGATTAGTTTAAAAGATATAATATGAAAATCAGGAATACTTTGATTATAAAAGTAAAAAATAATATTAGGCGGATTTTATATTCTTCTTTAATTGTGGGGCTTATTTTAACTTTACCTTCCTGCAAAAAATACCTGGATATTGTGCCCGATAATGTGGCTACTATAGATAATGCATTTACAATGCGTACCGAAGCAGAAAAATACCTGTTTACCTGCTATTCATTTCTGCCTAAAGACGGTGATCCTTTGTATAATGTTGGTCTACTTGCTGGAGATGAACTTTGGATACCAACACAAGAATGGGAATTACTTTCTTATGGTTGGAGAATGGCCAGAGGAGGTCAAAGTGCGGCTAATCCTTACTTAAATGCATGGAATGGAAACTACCAGGGTGGAGGAAGTGGTGATCTTTATGGTTTATATAAAGGAATCCGTAATTGTAATATTTTCTTGGAAAATGTGCAAGATGAAAGTAAGGTGCTTGACCTTAGAGCTGACGAGCGTTTGCGTTGGATTGCAGAGGTCAAATTTTTAAAGGCATATTATCATTTTTATCTTTTGCGCATGTATGGGCCAATTCCTCTTGTCGACAAAAACGTTGACGTAAGTGCAACTGAAGAAGAAGTTCGGGTTAAGAGAATGCCATTTGATGACTGTGTGATTTATATTTCAACTTTGTTGGATGAAGCTGTAGTTGACTTGCCATCAATTATTGTAGACAGAAACAGTGAATTAGGAAGGATAACAAAGCCAATTGCTTTGGCAATAAAAGCAAAGCTTTTATTGTTGGCTGCCAGTCCGCTGTTTAACGGTAATTCAGATTATGCAGGTTTTAAAGATAAAGATGGGGTTGATTTGTTTAATCCTACTTATGACGCTGGTAAATGGAAAAGCGCAGCGGACGCCGCAAAAGTTGCTATAGATGCATCGGAAACTGCTGGATTTAGTTTATATGTATTTCCTGGAACAACATTCAAGCTTTCTGATACCACATTATTGCAGTTAAAGTTGAGAGGCGCAATGACAGATCCTTGGAATAGTGAGCATGTTTGGGCAAATCCAAATAGCAGAGCTGATTTTATGCAACGGGTTGCCATGCCTAAATTGGTATCTACTGGTGGCAGCGGTGATGCAAGAATGCAATTAGCTGCACCTCTCAAAATTGCAGAAATGTTTTACAGCAGTAATGGCGTACCTATAAATGAAGATAAGGATATCGATTTTTCGAATAAATATTCTTTAAGGACAGCAAATACAAGCGAACGCTTTTATGTAAAAGATGGATACCAAACAGCACGTTTAAACTTTGACCGCGAACCTAGGTTCTATGCTGATCTAAGCTTTGATGGTGGAATTTGGTATAAATATGATAGTCCAACCAATTCAGATGAAGGCACTTATTCGATTGAAGGTAAGTATACACAACTGGGAGGTGCAACTCATGTAGGTTTTTATAATGAGACAGGATACTACATTAAGAAACTTGTAGACTGGAATATGGCTAATAGTTCAAGTGGTGTTACGTATCAGACTTATCCATGGCCTCAAGTTCGTTTATCGGATATTTACTTGATGTATGCGGAAGCTTTGAATGAAAGTGACGGTCCAGGTGAAGAAGTTTACGAGTATGTGAACAAGATACGTAGAAGAGCAGACTTGCAAAATCTTCAAGATGCCTGGACTGCTCATTCAACAAATCCTACAAAATTTACGACAAAAGAGGGGATGCGTGAAATTATTCACCAGGAAAGAGGTATTGAACTTGCTTTTGAGGGTAATCGTTTTTGGGATATACTAAGGTGGAAAAAGGCTGCTGATTCCTTTAATCAACCTATTACAGGCTGGAGTGTATTTCAGCAGGCGACAACTGATTATTACAGGGTTAGGACTATATACTCTCAGAATTTTGTTGCTCCAAGGGATTATTTGTGGCCAATCAGAACTTACGACTTAACCGTTAACCCAAACCTTATCCAAAACCCAGGGTGGTAAGCTTGTTACATATATTTTAATTAGTATAGATATGAAAAAAAATAAATTAAATCTGTGTTTTGTGTTGTTGTTTTTTGCAGTGCTACTGTATGCCTGCAAAGAGGATAAGCTTACCCCGCTGGAAAGCAATACAAAAGCCCCAGGAGTGGTGTCAAACGTAACGGTTACTAATGGACCGGCATATGCAATTTTACATTATACACCTCCAGTTGATAATGACTTATTATATGTAAAGGCTGTTTATACTTTGGCCACAGGAAGGGTCATGGAAGTTAAGGCATCTTATTATGGTAATACATTAACCGTTGAAGGATTTGGAGATACTAATGAGCATGAAGTATCACTTTATGCAGTTAATAGGAGCGAAATTGTATCTGCTCCAGTTTCAGTTAAGGTTCACCCTTTAGAGAACCCGGTATGGGGTGTGTTCAGGAGCTTAACTTCAACTGCGGATTTTGGAGGAGTTAAACTTCTTGCCGACAATCCTACAAAAGCTGATTTGGCCATTGAAATTCTTGTATTAACAAACGGGAAATATATACCTACATCCAGAAATATTTATACTGCAGCTGAGCAAATTGATCAGTCGTTGAGGGGGATGGATACGGTTAATTATGATTTTGCTATCACTATTCGTGATAGATGGTTAAATTATAGTGATACGCTCTTTACTACCATTAAACCTTTATACGAAACTACCATTCCAAAATCTGGTTACCGGGCAGTTAGTTTACCAACTGATGTTGGTATAAATACTAGTACTTCGATAGCTGGATTGTGGGATGGAGATACAAGAGATTGGCCCAGGATGTTGATGACGAGCTCAACAGTTCTATCTCAACAGTGGATCACATTCGATATTGGTAAATTGTCCACACTTAGTCGGATCGTAATTTGGGATTATCCTGAGTATTTAAATGGACGTACCTATTTCTATGGTGGTAATATTAAAAAATTCGAAGTATGGGGTAGCGATAGCCCGCCTGCTGATGGAAGCTTTAATAATTGGGTGAAGTTAGGAACATTTGAATCAGTGAAGCCTTCAGGTAGTGCTTATGGTGTTAATACTAGTGAGGACGTATCGATTGGAGCTGCAGGACTTAATTATACATTTGATTTAGGAGCACCTAAAGTAAGATACTTGCGTATTAAAAATCTTGAAAACTGGCAGGGTACAACATTCATGTCTATTGGAGAGGTACAGGTTTATGGAGATCCTAGATAAGTTATACATCAAATTTGAATTATTATGAAATTTATTAATATAAATCGCTGGATTAAACAAAGGATAGGTCTTGTTTTCCCGGTATTAATTGTAATGATAGTTGCATCCTGCACTAAAATTGATGACTATAAAAAGTTTGCTGTTGGTGGGGAAATCCAATATACAGGCAAATTAGATTCAGTCAAAGTGATGTCTGGAAAGTATAGGGTACTTGTGAAAGGTTTGTTTATAGCTGATCCGAAAGTAAAAAAGTGCGTGATTTATTGGACAAATAAAGCTGATTCGATAGTCATCCCGGTAACACGTACAAATAACGTAGATACGCTAAGCTTTTATATTCCAAATATGAAGGAAGGAGTTCAGAATTTCGTTATCTATACTATTGACGGTGAGGGAAATAGATCAGTTGCTGTGTATAAAACAGGGAGGGTTTACGGAGATATATATCAGGCTTCCTTATTAAACAGAGGTATTAATGAGTCAACTACAAGTGAAGTTGGTGTAACAACGATTAATTTTAGTGGTATGGATCGCTTGAGTGGCGTTTTTGCTACCGAGGTTATTTATAGAAATAATGATGATGTCGAACAGACTATAAGGATCCCAATAGAGTCTACAAATCGAGTACTCAGTAATTTTAAATTAAGTACATCAATTAGATATCGTACTTTATTTTTGCCAGATACTTTAAGCATTGATACTTTCTATACTGCTTATACAGAGCGTTATGTGCCTAGATTTATAAAAACGGATATTACAAGTACATATTTAGTAAATGCCGGTCCAAAAATAACAGCTTCAGCAATGAATGGTTCACGTTGGGGCATATTAGCCGGATGGACCTCAAACGCATCTGTTAAAAATTTTAATGGTGTAGGTGGATATGAATTTAAAAGCAGTGTTGGTGTAATTTCCATGGAAGCTGGTTGGGGTCTCGTGAATGTTCCAAACGGATTAATTTATCAAACTATTATTTTACCAGCAGGAACATATACATTTGAAGTAAATGCAATGGAACAAAGTTCTGGTGGTTCAAAGTATATTTCAGTAGCAGCTGGAGCTGTTCTTCCGGATGTAGCCAATATGACTTCTAGATCTATTGCTTTTTCAAAACTTGATACTAAGAAACTTACCTTCACTCTAGCATCTTCGCAACAAGTGTCTATTGGTTTTGGCGCAAACCTTAGCGGAAATTCAAGTACGGGACAATATCTTAAAATTGGTAATGTAAGGCTTTACTCTATAGTATATCACTAAGTCGTTTTAAATACATAAAAAATTACAGGAAGCCTAAAATAGCTCCCTGTAATTTTTTAATTTACTGCCCATAATTCTTCGGATATAAGCCTTTAGGAAGTAGTGTAACATCCGCCGAAAATTGATAATTCCCATGGATATTGGAGCTTGATAAGGTCTCTACTTTTTCATGTATAAGCCATTTTACTTATCCCTATCTTATTATGAAAAATAAATCCTATTTTGTTTTACAGATTCTCCTGATAATAGGTTTTGTGTTTCCAACTTTTGCTTACTCACAGGCATCTGAGGGAGATCAGGTATCCATAATACTGAAAGCAATCGATACTTTAAATAAGAAATTACCTGTTGAAAAACTGTATTTACAGCTAGACAGACCCTATTATTCTATTAATGATACGATCTGGTTCAGAGCTTATATTTTTCAAGGGCCATTTTTGACATGGTCAGATCAAAGTGGAATATTATATGCGGAACTTGTGGATGGTACTAATACAGTTGTCCAGCGCATGAAGTTTCCTGTTATAGGCGGAATGGCATGGGGAAACATTTCTCTCCAATCTAAAGACTTGACAGTGGGTAGTTACACCTTGCGTGCATACACAAAATGGATACTGAATTTTAAGGGCGATTATGTGTTCACGAAAAAGCTATTCATTACAGATGTTTCTGATAACCAATTAAAGTGGCAGATTGCTAATGAGAGATCAATAACGAATACAGAGGTTGATTTGCAATTTTTACCTGAAGGAGGAAAACTTGTAGCTGGTTTAAGCACACATGTCGCATTTAAAGCACTTGGACAGGATGGAAGGGCCAAAGAAGTTAAAGGACGTATCTTGAATTCAAAAAAACAACCAATACTGACTTTTGAATCGAGCTATAAAGGAATGGGCGCGTTCGATTTAGTACCTGGATTAGGGGAGATCTATTATGCGGAATTGAGTGGAAATGGTGCTAATATAGAAAAGTTTAATTTGCCTAATGTACAGGAGGATGGCATCGTTTTAAGAGTACAAAATATACTTTCAGATTCTTTAAAAGTAATCATTAATAAAAATGAAATCAGTACACAGATGTATTATCTGATTGGTCGGTCAAGAGGAGTGGTTTGTTATGCTGCGGCTATAAATTTCAAAAATATTAAAGAGGTGGTTTCTTTAGTATCTAAGGCGCAGTTTCCTTCTGGAGTCGCTCGTTTCACTCTTTTTAATTCTTTATATCAGCCACTAAATGAGCGGGCTGTATATATTGAGAAAAAGGACGCACTGAATATTGAATTCAAGGATGAAGAATTCAGCGATAGCGTTTTAATAGATTTTTCTGTGAAAGATGCTGAGGGTAATCCTGTTGAAAGTGTCTTTTCAATGGCAGTAACAGTAGATAGTTTAATAAGTATACCTTCTTTTCAATCTAATCTACTTAGTAGTATTCTTTTGGAGGCTGATATCAAAGGAAAAATAGAAGATCCAGCTTATTTTTTGAGTCATACGGATGATTCGGAAAAGGCTTTAGATCTACTCATGCTGACTCAGGGCTGGACAGGGTATAGTTGGGAAGAGATACTGCAGCCAGTTACCGAACCTAAATTTAAACCAGAAAAGGAATTCACTATTAGCGGAAAATCAATAAATCTACTAACAGGCAAGCCAAGGTCAGCTGCGCTGATTGCGTTAAATACCAAAAAGCCGATGATGTTTCTAGATACACTAACTGAGTCTGATGGCTCTTTTACATTTAAAAATATCCCGCCATCGGAGAATGAAGCATATTTATTGACGGCAAAAAATGCTAAGGGAAAGGATTCAAATGTTAAGATCATGGTAGAGGGAGAAAAAGCTCTCGGCCTAGAGATTTTTAAATTAGAAAAATATGCATTAGCCACTAGTGATACAGGAGCACTTAAATTTAATACAATTAGAAATAACTTTTTTAAGAACACTATTGGGTACAACATAAATGGAGTAAATGCATTAGACGAGGTAACCGTGGTTGGTAAAAGAATTATAAAGAACTCCAAAAATAAGAATGGTGATGGGAATGCAGATATCACATTTAATGAAAAGGATTTAAAACAAGTGCCTGAGATGACTTTGCTGGAACTGCTGCAAAAACAAGTAAAAGGCTTTAGATTAATCAGGGGTCCTGGGATATATAGCTATGCAATTGGGAATAAAATTTTGAAATTAGTGTTCGATGGAACCGATCCGTTTTATGTTGAACAATCACCTGAGATTAATTTCTTGAATGATTTTAAAGCTAAAAATGTAAAAGGCATTGAAATAATGACATCTATAAAAAATGTGCAAACTTACCAGAATTGGTTTAGTCCTGAACGAGGAGCCGCCAATCTTTCGTCAGGTAGTGGAACAAGTGGTATGCTCAGAATGGGTGATACTGCATATGTAGAGATTACTACTTATGGTGGTGGTGGGCCAACGATAAGGCAACGGCCAGGTATGCAGGTTATACGTGTCCTTCCTTTTTCTTTGCCACATAAATTTTATAATCCTAAGTACCTTATTGAAAAAGATGATTCAATGCCTGATTTTAATCCTTTGGCCTTTTGGGAACCTTCTATTTTAACTAATCTAAATGGGGAGGCAAAACTTAGCTTTTATCACAAACATAAACCGGGTAATTATACTGTTATTATTGAAGGGAGCGATATGAACGGCAATTTAGGATCAGTGAGACAACAATTTAAATTAAAAAAGTAAACACACACACACACACAAATGAGAAAACACACACTTTGCTTTTTAATGATGCTGGGGGCAATGGTTACTTTGACCTCTGCGTATGCTCAGCAAAAAATGGAAAAAAGTTTTAAGCCATCAGAACTTTGGCATGATACGGATGGTCAATTGATCAATGCCCATGGCGGAGGGATACTTTATGCCAATAAAAAGTATTATTGGTTTGGAGAAAAAAGAGGGAAGCAGGTCTCTCAAGGAGTAACAGTGTATTCGTCTAAAGATTTGTATGCCTGGAAATATGAAGGTGTTGCATTATCTCCGGACAAGAATTCTGAAAGTGAGATTACGGAAGGTTGTCTTATAGAACGTCCGAAAGTGATTTATAATAAGAAAACGAGTAAGTATGTGATGTGGTTTCATTTGGAATTAAAAGGAAAAGGGTATGCTGCAGCAAAGGTAGGGGTTGCAGTAAGTGATAAAGTAACTGGTCCATATAAATTCGTAGATAGCTTCCGTCCGAATGGCAACATGTCCAGAGATATGAATTTATTTGTAGATGATGACGGTTCTGCATACCATATCTACTCTTCTGATGAAAATATGAATATGCGTATTTCAAAGCTTACAAATGATTACCTTAAAGCAACGAAAGAAGATAAACTTCTCTTTAGAAGACAACGGGAGGCACCTGCCATTTTTAAATATCAAAAGAGGTATTACTTAGTTTCCAGTGGATGTACAGGATGGGCACCGAATGAAGCAAGTGTGCATATGGCTGATAATTTGTTTGGTCCGTGGAAGCTTATGGGTGATCCAATGAAAGGACCGAATGCGAAATCGACATTTGGTGGCCAGTCTACATATGTATTACCTTTGGTTGGTAAAAAAGATGCATTTATTTTTATTGCTGACAAATGGAATCCTAAAGATTTAATGGATAGCCGTTATATTTGGTTACCTGTTCAATTTATCGAAGGTCAAGTAAAAATAGAATGGATGGATCAATGGAACTTAGATTGGTTTAAAAAAACTATACTGTAATAAACACTTATTTATAAATTCAGTACAATGAAAATTTAAGAAATATGTTTGGTTTTTTCTTGGCTCTTGCAAGTCAATTTCAAGGTTAAATGGAAACAATTAGATTATAGTAATTTCAATGTTCATTTTTCAGCGAAATAAAATTATGTTAAAGAAATATCTGTTTTTAGTTCTGACCAGCCTGCTGATAAATCATTCGTTCGCACAAACAGCTAAACACACCTTTGCGGTTGGTAAAAATGAGTTTTTACTCGATGGTAAGCCTTTTCAAATTATCTCTGGCGAAATGCATTATGCCCGGGTGCCGCGCCCTTACTGGCGGGACCGCTTTAAAAAAGCGAAAGCTATGGGGCTAAATGCCATTTGTACCTATATGTTTTGGAATGCCCATGAACCTGTAGAAGGACAATATAACTTTAGTGAAACCCTGGATGTAGCAGAATTTTGTAAAGAGGCCGCAGAAGAAGGCCTTTGGGTGATTATTCGTCCTGGCCCATATACATGTGCAGAATGGGATCTTGGGGGACTTCCCGCATGGTTATTGAAGAAAAAGAACGTTGTGATGCGGTCATCTGACCCAAACTATATGCCACAGACTTTGACTTATCTTCGTAAAGCGGTTGAGCAGATTAAAGGATCCCTAATTACGAACGGAGGTAATGTACTCATGGTTCAGGTGGAGAATGAGTACGGCGTGTACGCTGGTGATAAAGTATATCTGAATGGGATAAAAAATACACTTCTAGACGCAGGTGTAGATGTTCCTTTATTCCATTGTGATTGGGCCGGAAAGAATTATTTTGACAAGGCTCATATTGATGGTGTGATGCCTTCCATTAATTTTGGAGGTGATGCACAAAAGAACTTTTCTATATTCGAAAAGTATGCACCTGATGCACCAAGGTTCAATTCGGAATTTTGGACAGGTTGGTTTGATTACTGGGGTGGAAAGCATGAAGTACATACGGTAAAGGAAAAACTGGATGACTTTAAGTGGATGATTGATAATGGGGTCTCTGTTAATTTGTATATGTTTCATGGAGGAACCAGTAACGGCTTTTTTGCAGGTGCAAATGGGGGCAACAATTATTATACTCCTTATACGACTAGTTATGATTATGATGCGCTACTCAATGAAAATGGGGAACCTACGGATAAGTACTTCGCTTTTAGAAAAGTGATACTGGATAAGTTTCCGGATTTGGATTTACCAGAGTTGCCTGTGCCTATAAAGAAAATTGAGATACCTGAAATTCAGCTGAAGGCTTATGCATCATTGGAAGATAATCTTCCTGAAGCGAAGCTATTTGATACTCCTCAAAATATGGAAGCTCTTGATCAGACATCAGGACTGATTTTATATGCGCACGAATTTAGCGGGGTATTAAAAGGAACCCTGCTGATTAAGCGGGTAATGGATAGGGCAACTATATATCTGGATGGTAAAAAGATTGGAACATTGGACAGAAGGCTTAATCAATCAGCCTTGCCTTTTACTGCCGGTAAGGGTAAACATCGGCTGGAGATCTTAGTGGAACACCAGGCACGTGTTAACTTTGGAAATGCCATTGATCAGGAAAGGAAAGGGATTACTGAAGGGGTGTATATCAATGGGAAGGAATTAAAGAGCTGGCAACATTACACGTTGCCTTTAACTAATATTGATCAGTTTAAAGCTTCTGCTATCAAAGAAGGATACCCGCATTTGTATACCGCAGCGTTTGATGTTTCTGAAGTAGGGGATACATATATTGATACGCGAAATCTGGATAAAGGGCTTTTATGGGTAAATGGTCGTTTAATAGGACGCTACTGGTTTATTGGCCCTCAACAAACGTTATATGTTCCCGGTTGCTGGTTAAATCAAGGGAAGAATGAGATTAAGGTTTTGGAGATGGGAACTCCTAAAAAACTTAGTTTGACAGGGATCAAACACCAGATATGGTCAACGGAAGTGGATTCTTCACTGATGCATAGCCGTGCTGGACAGCGCATTCAGTTAGTCAATAAGCAAAAGGTTAAAAGTGGCCTTTTGGAGAACAAAGAGGGATGGCAGGAAGTGAAGCTATCTGCGCTGGTTTCAGGTAGGTATATATGTTTGGAGAGTACAGCAGCTTATGAAGATTCGCCTTTTACAAGCATTGCTGAATTAAGAATTACTGATGCGAAAGGAGCGGATATCCCTCGTGAAGATTACACCATTGTGTATGCTGATAGTGAAGAGTTTGGGGAAGAGAATGGCTTAGCAAGTTTGCTGATGGATAATCAACCAACTACTTTTTGGCATACGCAATACAGTAAAGAAAAACCTGGGCAACCTCATCAGGTAGTGATAGATCTTGGTAAAAGTTCAAGTGTTTCGGGCTTTCGTTATCTTCCCCGTATAAAAAATAGTGCAGGAAGGGTGAAAGGGTATAATTTATATGTTTCTAAAACGCCTTTCATGATTAAATAATCTGAAATTTGGATTGACTTATTTACCCCTTATTCATTATGAATATACCCCCTGGTTTAATGAGTAAGCTTTGCTACTTTGCGACTTGTAAACCTGCCCAATTTAGGATATTTGTTCCAATAGCTTGATTTTGCTCAAATTGAAATTAAATATTGGAACGAAAGCCCTTATAGGCATTTAATCCTAATAATGATATGATTCGAATAGTAGTAGTCTTTTTAGTTTCATTGTTCTTGTCCACAACCTTATATGCACAAAGTATCAGTAAGGTTAAGGTGGTTTCCGTTGCTGATGGCTGGGCAAACAACTCTGTGAATGCTGTAATATTCAGAAAGAACTCATTGGTTACTCATAAGCTGACACAATATATTGCTTTCTATGATAAGGACCGGTATGTAGTACTAGGTAAAAGAAAACTGGGTACGAAAAAATGGAAGTTAAAACAGACACGCTATCAGGGAAATACTTCTGATGCGCATAATACAATCAGCATCATAGTGGATGGAGAGGGCTATTTGCATATTGCCTGGGATCATCATGATAATGCCTTACGCTATTGCCGAAGTATAAGTCCTGGTTCATTAGAGCTTACTGAAAAATTACCTATGGCTGGTTCGTTGGAGGAAAAGGTGGCTTATCCTGAGTTTTATACCATGAAAGATGGTAACTTGTTGTTCTTTTATCGCAATGGACAATCCGGTAAAGGAAATTTGGTGATTAACCGGTATGATACGGCATCGAAAAAATGGTCGCAATTGCATAGTGACCTGATTGATGGAGAAGGTAAACGAAATGCATACTGGCAGGCAAATATTGATCAGCAGGGAACAATACATATTTCCTGGGTATGGAGAGAAAGTCCTGATGTTGCCAGCAATCACGACATGTGTTATGCCCGTTCTAAAGATGGAGGGAAAACATGGGAAAAGTCTACAAGTGAAAAATATATATTACCAATTACAGCAGTAAGTGCTGAATATGCAAGTAAAATTCCGCAAAACAGTGAGCTGATCAATCAGACTTCTATGACTGCGGACTCAAAGGGAAATCCTTTTATTGCTACTTATTACCGAATTGTTGGATCGGCGATTCCTCAATATCATATTATATACCATGATGGAACATTATGGAAAGATTTGAATTTAGGGTTTAGGCAGATTCCATTTTCTTTAAAAGGTGGTGGTACAAAAAGGATTCCTATTTCACGTCCGCAGGTATTTGCTTTAAATAAAGGGAAAAGAACGACTCTTGCCTTGTTATTTCGTGATGAAGAGCGGGGAAGTAAGGTTTCCATCGCGATTTGCAAGGATTTACAACAACCGGAATGGAGGATTAAAGATTTATCGTTATTGCCAGTTGATTCCTGGGAACCGTCTTATGATACCGAACTATGGAAAAAACAGCATAAGCTGCATATTTTTGTTCAGCGGGTCGAGCAGGTTGACGGAGAGGGCAAGGCTGATGTTCCTCCTTCTGCAGTTCAGGTGCTTGAAACCGATATAAACTAAATTTACTATATGAAAAGGAACATAATTGGCCTGTATATGCTTATTTTGACAAGTACATTGCTGGTGAACACCCTATATGCACAAACTCATAAAGCCAAAGTAACAGATCCAGGAGCTCAGGTGCTTGAAATCATCAGGGGGGTAAATGATTACTGGCAATCTGCAAATCCTGTTCAGGATCGGGCATTCTGGGATCCTGCTGCTTATCATACTGGAAATATGGAGGTTTATTTCTTAACTAAAGAAGAGCGTTATCTCCGTTACTCTGAAGAATGGGCAGAAAAAAACGAATGGATGGGAGCAAAGTCACCCGATAAATCACAATGGAAATCGACCTATGGCGAAACGGATGAACATGTACTGTTTGGTGACTGGCAGATCTGTTTTCAAACATATGCAGATCTATATGCAATCAATAAGGATGAAAAGAAGATCGCTAGAGCTATTGAAGTTATGGAATATGAGATGAGTACATCTCATCACGATTATTGGTGGTGGGCAGATGGTCTCTATATGGTTATGCCGGTGATGACGAAACTGTATAGAATAACCGGGAATGAGTTGTATCTGGAAAAGCTACATGAGTATTTCGATTACGCGAATAGCATCATGTATGATTCTAAAGAAAAGTTGTACTACAGGGATGCAAAATATGTTTATCCGAAACATACCAGTGCAAACGGTAAAAAAGATTTTTGGGCACGTGGGGATGGATGGGTCTTTGCCGGTCTGGCTAAGGTGTTAAAAGATCTTCCGAAGCATGATAAACATCGAAAGGAGTATATTGCTAAATTTAAGGGCATGGCTGAAGCAATTTTAAAATCTCAGCAAGCCGAAGGATACTGGACGAGAAGTATGCTTGATTCGGCACATGCACCCGGACCTGAAACGAGTGGAACAGCTTTTTTTACGTATGGTTTGTTATGGGGGATTAACAATGGATATCTGAAAGAGAAAATATATATACCCGCTGTAAGTAAAAGCTGGGGTTATCTGACTAAAACTGCCTTACAAAAGGATGGTAAAATAGGTTATGTTCAGCCAATTGGTGAAAGGGCAATACCCGGACAGGTGGTTGATAAAAATTCTACTGCTAATTTTGGAGTAGGGGCATTTTTATTGGCATCCTGTGAAATGTATCGCTATGTGAGCAAGCCTTAATCGTCTGGAAGGGCAAAAAAAAGAGACTGAAAGGATGTTATGCTTTCTGTGAATTTAGAAATAGCGTGTTCTTAGGAATTTTACAATATTGTGTTCCTAAGTTGTTCTTTAGTTAGCTACTTAACGATATTCGATTTTAAAATATTCAGTTTTTTCAATCAATCAAATTTAAAAGCGTGAAAGTCATTGGATTATTTTTAGTGTTTTATTGTCTTACATCTGCCACACAAGCACAGAATAAAAGAACTGAACCTGTTGACAGTAGAAAATTCTGGTTAGATCATCTGGATAGGGTAGCACGACCAGTCATTTTTAATTTGGCAAATGACAAATTGAAAGAAAAAATGCCTGTTACGTTATCTACACATATTGATAATAAAGAACAACGGACAAAAGTGGCTTATCTGGAAGCTTTTGGAAGGACTTTAAGTGGAATTGCTCCTTTCTTAAATCTGGAAGGAGGTTCTAAGGAAGAGGTTGCGTTGCGTAAACAATATCGGGAATGGACATTAAAAGCCATAGCGAATGCAGTAAATCCATCTGCTAAAGATTATATGGTTTGGAATGGCGGACAACCTCTTGTAGATGCTTCATTTTTTGCTCTTGGAATGATACGTTGTCCCTGGTTATGGCAACATCTTGATAAAAATGTACAAGATCAGGTAGTAACAGCATTACTGACAACCCGAAGTACTGTACCTGTTTACTCCAATTGGATTTTATTTTCAGGGGTGATAGAAGCGTTCTTTTGTAAGTATAATATAGAGTATGATCAAGTGAGAGTGGAATATGGCGTAAGGGAGTTTGCTCAGCATTGGTATACAGGTGATGGAATGTTCTCGGATGGTATGCAATTTAGTCTGGATTATTACAATAGCTATGTGATTCAACCTTATTTGGCTGCCATATTAGAAACTGTAAATAAGAAGAACGGTCGCTATAATTGGTATACACCAAAGTTTGATCAGATCAGTAAACGTTATGCTGAGATTTTGGAAAGGCTTATTAATGCAGATGGGAGTTTTCCTGTTATTGGCCGCTCCATTACTTATCGTGGGGGAGCTTTTCATCATTTGGCTGATATGGCTTATAGAAAGCAGTTGCCTGTTTCTCTTCCTGCAGCTCAGGTAAGAGGCGCTTTATCTGCAGTGATCCATAAAACATTTGAGTCGCCAGCTACTTTAACTAAAGATGGTTGGTTGACTATTGGTCTTTATGGAAATCAGCCAGAGTTAGGCGATTTTTATATCACTACAGGGAGTTTGTACCTGTGTATGGATATATTATTGCCTCTGGGATTACCAGATACAGATGAGTTCTGGTCGGCACCTTCATTGCCTTGGACAGCTGTAAAGGTTTGGAACGGACAGGATACTCCGGCAGATCATGCTTTAGACTTAAAATAATACCTAACTGACGATTTATACGCCATGATTATTTTGAACATTTATAAATCCGTTGTTTTACAAAGAGTTTTTTGACCCTGATTTGGTATGGGTAGGGGATTATTACTATCTGACCCATACGCTATGCCTGGACATCGCGGATGGTAGGGCAAAGACCATTAGTAATTGGTTAATATAAAAACAAGCAATAAACAGATAAGGAGAAAGATTTTCCGCCTTATCTGTTTTTTGCTTGTTTTAAATACTAAATGGCAGGTATAATGTCAATAACAACTGTTCTGTTATAAAAACGTTCTTCAGGAAGATTGTTTTCGAACGGTGCGTGATCCAAATCTTCACCAAAACCTGATGTTTCAAACTTTACATTTGTAACACCTGAACCTGATAATACACGCTCAATACTGTTTTGAGTTTGCTCAGACCTACTTTGAGATAAAGTAGTGTTATATGTTACATCTCCAATAACGTCAGTATGACCATGTATAATCACAGTAGAGCCTGAAGTAATTAACGGCGAAACGACATCAGTTAAGAACTTTTCGTAGGAAGCTACTGTATTTGATTTATTGAAATCAAACAATATGCTATAACGGAAGCTCTTTTCAATAGTTTCCTTCTGACTGATTAAATGAAGAGAACTTTCTTTTTTAACTGGAAGTCCGTCTTTTGTTTCTCCATTCATAGCAATCTGGTAGGTTCCTTCCTGACTATTATTTAAGATAGTCTTACCTGGTATACTTGCCTGATCTTTTGTGAATGGTCCGTAATTTTGAACTATTCCATTAGCATCAGTAAGCGCTACAGACCATGATTTAAGTTGCTTTTCAGCTCCTTTTACATTTAAGATAACATGGCTGTCAAGTGGATCTACCTGAGATGCATTGATTTGGATTGGCTTCATCATTCCGCCGCCTACTTCCATAAGTAATTCAGCTGAGGTGCTTTGAATATCAACCCTGCGATCTTCTTCACGTAAAAGTGCAAGTTCCCTGGTTCCATCAGGTTGTTTAGAAGGAATTACTGGTTCTGTCCGTCCGTTGGTAGTGATTCTTGAACCATCAATTCCAAAAGAGGTAACCATATATTCTTTGATCGATTCTGCAAATGCTCTGCCTTCTTTTTTTCCTTTGGCTGAAGCACCAACCAGAGTTATAGAGGTAGTAGGATTGGCACGCATACGATCACCCAAGATGTTCAGGATATTGTGATATACATTTAATTGTCTGGCAGATCGTCCATTTGTATTAGCTGACTGTTCGTTAAGTAATTGCTCTTCTTTAAAATTACCAGCCTGATCTGCTGAAAGAAGTACATACCTGGATGGAATTTCAGATGATCCTGGATTGAAAAACACAGAATTACGCAATGGTAAAGTTTCACTTATCTGATGGTTTAAGGATATCTCCTTAGGTTCACGAACAGTGAAAATAACATCCGTTACAGGAACTGCGACTGGAGCATCTGCAATAGCATCCTTTTCTCCTCTTCCAAATTTTAGAGCGATACCTGTTCTTACCGAAGTGATAGACCAGCTTTCTATATCACGGGCATCCTGACCAAAATAAGGATGGAAAGAAACGAATGGTGATAGATTTATTTTGGTACGGCTGTTTGGAGAAGATATATCAAAATCATAACCTGCACCAATCTGACCTGATACCACTGTTTTTCGCATCTCACTTAGTTCGGAATCAGTATCCGGTTGTCTAAGTTGGGTGTAGGAGAAATCTTTATTTAAGTTGAAGGCCACACGTGGTCCTGCAAATAAATAAAAATTAGAAGAAGCAACCCTTAAACGTAAACTAGGTTCTACAGTGATATAGCTTGTGTTGGTTTCTAATGTGGCTGGGCAGTTGCAGGGAGCAATAACATCATCAAACTTACCTCCACGACCATCATAGCCTACATTCAGCATAACTCCAAGAGCGCTAGCGGGGCGATATTCTATCAGGAATGAGCCGTAGGGACGTATTCCAAAACCGTCATGAAAGGCAGTAGGTGCAATTAATGTATTGTTTAACCTTTGGGTTGTGCCGTCATAGAAATTGAAATTTGCTGCTCCGGATACACCAAACCACCAGGTTGGTTGAGTTGTTTGCGCTTGAATCGTCATATGGCCAAGAAATAGCATCAAGGAGCAAATGGTGAATCTTTGTGTTAGTTTATTTATGGGTAACATAGAAATTTTGTTTAAATTATTTTAGTTATTTGAGCTATAATATCCCCCCTTTTTAGGGGGGTAAAAATCAGTATCCTGTCCTTTAAGGGATTAAGGTTTAATAACAGTAGAAGTATTAAGCGTAACGGCTGTCTGAGCCAGTAACCTTCCTGTAACTTTAGCTCCTGTATTAAGGGAAATCAGCGTCTTGCTTAAGATATTACCGCTGAAATCTGTGTTTGTACCTAGAATGGCTTGTCCTGATACTACCCAAAAGATATTCTTTGCTTGTGCTCCGCCCTTCAAAGTGATAATACCACTATTAACGGTTAGGTCTTGTGCTATCTGGAATACCCATACATCATTAGGACCACCCTCAAGCGTTACGCCTGCATTTGTTATCAGAACTCCTGTGCTCCATTTATATAAGCCGGCAGGTAATGTTCTTCCACTGATATCTCCTGCGTACAATGCCACTATTGGTGCAGGTGTTACCAGATTATTTCCTGTAGTAAATGCAGTTTCCATGTCACTTACAGCTGTCGTCATTTTGGCAGGAGTAGGAGCAGCATAGTCAGATGCATATACTTTCCCTGTTACAATAGGAGATGTTGACGACTGATTATTAGAATCCATTATTAAACCGAAACCAGTAATCGCAGTAGCAGCAGCAGGACTTACTCCTATATTGCCATTAATTACAGTTACTCCAGTAGTTGAAATACCTGACTTAGTTAATATTCCAAAGTCAGCTGATGATCCGAGATTTATTGGTGCTGGACCAACAGTAGGCGCTGGAATGAAATTAGCAGTAATGTTCTTATTTGAGTTCATGATCACAGTTAATGGGTTCGCTGAGCCAGTAGCGTCTCCACTCCATGATGAAAATATATAGCCTTGATTTGGTGTGGCTGTTAATGAAACTGTAGACCCATGGTTATAGGTCGGCTGATTAGGATTCTTAACAACGGATCCATTAGTCGCAGTTACGTTTAATGTGTAGCTGTTAAGCGCGAAATTTGCAACCAATGATGTGTTTACACTTATCGGAAATATGAAAGTTGAGCTTGTTGAAACAATTGCCTTAGTGGCATTGTCAGTCCAATTTGTAAATGTATAACCATTGTTCGCAGTAGCTATAACTGTTACCGATGCGCCTGCAGTGTATGAACCATTTCCAGTAGTTGTACCACCTGCAGGGGGAGATGATGATAATACAACAGCAAGTTGTGCAACAGGAATCAGAGTATAGTTAGCTACTAATGACCTGTTTCTACTAACGGCAAAAGAATAGCTTGAACTAGGGGATACGATTGCTCCGGCCTCTGTCCAGTTAACGAAGGTGTAACCAACATTTGGAGTGGCAGTTACTGTTACTGGCGTACCAGCAGCAAATGAACCTGCACCGTTTGTCGTTCCACCTGCAGCAGGACTTGATGCAAGACTAATAGCAAAATTTCCAGCTGTTACTTCGGTAAAATTAGCTACTAAAGCTTTATTTCCTGCCATTGTAAGCTGATAGCTTGAACTTGTTGAAACAACAGTTCCATTGTCAGTCCAATTTGCAAATGTGAAACCACTTTCTGGAACTGCGGTAACTGTTACAAAGGAACCTTGAGCAAAATCTCCTCCTCCAGCAGTTGTACCACTTAAAGTTGGATTTTCTGATAAAGTTACTCGGGGAATAGTTGTAAATGTCCATACATAATCACTTACCATTGCTGTACGTAATGTATCGGTCGCTCCAGTAGTTATAGTACCCGTATAGGTAGTAAAAGGTAAAAGGTCTACATCTGGGTCAAATGTAAAAAATTTACCATCTTCTGTAGGAGAAACAGTTCCTGAAACAAATGTTGTGCCCTCTTTAATAGTGAATGTAGTCTTACTGATTGTTGAAGATTCCATATCCGTATTAAATGTTGCTGAAATCAATTTATTAGTGACAACATCAACTGCTTTATCCATTGGGTCTGTGGAAACTACTACCGGACATACTCCTGTAATTTCTCCATCGAAATCGTCTTTTTTACACCCTGTTGTAAAAACTGCTAACAGTACAATCAGTGAACATATAATATTATATGTTTTTGAATAATGCTTGTTTTGTTTTACTTTGTAACTACTTATAGTCAAAGTATCTTTTTTGTTCATAATGTTATTTATTTATTGTGTATTTATTCGTGAAGAATTGAATGCTATAAACGAGAATGATAGGAGTACTAACTAAGCTTTTGAAAAGCTATGAGATTTTTATGTTTCTCCTATAAGTGTAGTTGTTTATTTTGCCTGATTGAGATGGCCGAGTGCGTTTAAGTAAGCCTCTCAAATTAGGTTCAACCAAGAATTAAAATATTAATAATATAGCATATCATGTTGACTAACCATTTACAAAACACGTGCCTCCTAATTTTGAACTTCTTACTTTATTAGTTGAAGCGGTGTGAATTCAAATCTTTTTTTTAAGAAAATGAAGGTTTGGCATGAGCACAAGGCACTTTTAGGATTAAAGCATCAATCTTATTTTTTTTCAACCCCATATAATACTAGCTGGAATATTATATCGCTAGAAAATAAAATGCTCACTTTATAGGATTAATTGTATTCTTTATGTGAAATACTGTATAAATAATGATACTTCTAAGAAATAAAAAATGCACTTTTGGTGACACTTAATTTAATTCGGTATCCATAGACATTGATTGCAAAGAAAGCATCTTTTTTGATAATCTGAATATTTGCCAGTAACTCTTCTACTGGTTTTGTTTCTACCTAACCCAAGTTTTAAACTTCTTTATTACTTCAGTTTTTGAAAAAAGAAGTATCCTTTTTCTTTCTCCTATGATCAAAATACATGAATAAAAGCAAACTGTTTATCTTCTGGACAAATAATTGCTCCAACCAGAACAGCAGGCGCCATTTGATTGTCTGTTTCCATTAGGTATAACCTTTTTTATTTATGAAGTAAAATTAGTCCATTTTGAAACAAAATTTATTAAAAATTCTTCTCTGATTACAAAACTTACTTATGAAAAATCAAGAAATCAATAACCAGGTGCCTGAAGAGAATGTAGGTACAGAAGAGGAAAGGAATGATACAGCTAGTACAGGAGATGATACAATTGGTGAAAATACCGAATTAACTCCTTTAGCATTGGAAGTTATTAAGGACAATGACACTGACGCGGAAATAGAAAAAAATCAGGAGGAAACAGACTTTCCTGAAAAGAACGGTTAAATAATACAAACTGTTTGCAATACAAACATTAAATCTAGAGCTCCTTCAGTTCCCCTACTACTTTTGCCATTGTTGATTTAGCATCGCCAAATAGCATCAGGCAGTTAGGATAGCCGAATAGCTCATTCTCAATGCCAGCATACCCTGCATTCATACTTCTTTTACAAACGATTACAGTGCGAGCGTTATCAACATTTAATACTGGCATGCCAAAAATAGGACTTTGAGGATTGGTATGAGCAGCTGGATTAACCACATCGTTTGCGCCGATAATTAAAGCGATATCCGTATTTGCGAATTCATCGTTAATATCATCCATCTCAATTAATTTATCATACGGAATATTAGCTTCGGCAAGAAGTACATTCATATGTCCTGGCATACGTCCGGCTACAGGGTGAATGGCAAATTTTACTGATATATTCTTTTTCTCCAGCAAATCAGTCAGTTCTCTTACAACATGCTGCGCTTGAGCCACAGCCATACCATATCCTGGAACTATAATAACAGAGGAGGCAGAGTCAAAAAGCATGGCTGTTTCTTCCACCCCTATATCTTTAACAACAATATCCTCACCACTTGTAGACGATGTACCTACTGTCTGACCGAATCCACCCATTAATACATTCGCTAAAGAACGATTCATGGCTTTACACATTATTTGTGTCAGAATTATGCCAGAAGTACCTACAAGAGCACCGGCTATAATCAATACCTGATTGTTGAGCACAAATCCTGTTGTACAAGCAGCAACCCCTGAATAAGAGTTCAGCAGCGAGATCACTACCGGCATATCTGCACCTCCAATTGGTATCACGACAAGTACCCCCAGAAGCAAGCCTAAAAATAAAATACCCATCATCCAGACTTCTATGTTGGGGTTTATTACAACAAGCACCGATAATACAAGTATGATAAGTAGAATCATCGCATTAATTAAATGTTGTCCCTTAAAAACAATGGCATGGCCGTTAATCAATCCTCTCAGTTTACCAAATGCCACCATAGATCCTGTAAAGGTTATCGAACCAATGATCACACTTAAAACAACTGTTACTGCAACGATTGCATCCATTGTTAAGCCACTGTTATGTGCTTGTTTCCAATATTCAGAAATGGCAACAAGAACAGATGAAGCACCTCCAAAACCATTTAATATACCTACCATCTCCGGCATTTGCGTCATCTTAATCTTTTGAGCCGCATAGGTACCAACAGCAGAGCCGATTAAAATGGTGATAAAAATTTCGGTAAAACTTAATACCTGCGAATCGAGTAAGGTTGCCAAAACGGCAATAAGCATGGCTACAGCACTCAGTATATTTCCCCGTCGTGCTGTTGCTGTTTTTCCAAGCATCTTAATGCCCACAATAAACAATATAGAAGCAAGCAGGTAAGAAACCTGTATAATTAATTTAAGATCCATGTGCTATTTTTTCTTTTTAAACATCCTTAACATGCGGTCAGTCACCGCATATCCTCCAACCACATTTAAGGTAGCAAGGAATAACGCTGCTATACCTAATATTTTACTAACAGGAAGGCCTGCAGGGCCTGCAGCGACTATTGCTCCAACAATAGTAATTCCCGAAATGGCATTAGATCCCGACATTAACGGGGTGTGCAATGTAGGTGGAACTTTAGCGATCAGCTCAAAGCCCACAAAGCTGGCAAGTACCAGCACATATAACAGTATTATTAAGGTTTCTGCATTCATGCTTTATTCTTATTTAAAATTTCTTTAGTAAACTGATGGACAACTTCGCCCTGATGGGTAATGAGGGAGCCTTTTGTAATTTCCTCTTCCATTTCCCATTTAAAGGATTCTTTATTTGCAAGATGCAATAATAATGTACTAATATTCTTTGCATAAAGTTCACTCGCATTGACCGAAACCATTCCCGGCAGGTTAGATTCACCAATAATGGTAACACCATGCTTGATTACGGTGCAATTAAGTTCGCTTATCGCGCAATTTCCCCCGCTTTCTACAGCCATATCAACTATTACAGAACCAGGTTTCATACTCTTAACCATATCTTCAGTCACCAAAACAGGAGCTTTCTTCCCGATCACAAGTGCCGTAGTAATCACGATATCAGCCTCAGCAATATGTTTAACAATAAGTTCTTTTTGTTTTTGAAGGTATTCTGCAGAAACTTCTTTAGCATAACCTCCTTCTGTTTGAACCCCTTGGGCCTGCACTTCTAGAAACCTTCCTCCCAATGACTCTACCTGCTCCTTTGTTTCGGCACGAACATCAGTAACTTCAACCACCGCACCTAAACGTTTAGCTGTAGCCACTGCTTGTAAACCTGAAACTCCGGCACCAAAAATTAATACACGTGCAGGTGTTATTGTACCCGCAGCTGTCATCATTAATGGAAATATTTTACCAAGAGCATTTGCACCTAATAACACAGCTTTATACCCTGCAAGATTAGCCTGGGAGCTTAAAGCATCCATTTTTTGTGCACGCGAAATACGTGGTACAGCATCCATAGCAAATGCCGATATCTTCTTTACTAACAGAGTCTCTATTGTTTCGGGAACAGTATAACCATAAAGAAAAGATATGGTTATAGAGCTTTCTTTAAGGAGCAATAACTCATCAACCAAGGGGGCATTTACCTTCAAAAGAACATCCGCCTCAGTTAAAAGGGTTTGTTTATCTGAATAAACACGTGCACCTACAGCTTCATAAGTAGAATCGTAAAAACCGGTTGCTAAACCTGCACCCGCTTCAATAAGACATTCAAATCCAGCTTTTACAAGTGATTTAACACTATCTGGAGTAAGTGCTACCCGTTTCTCGGGTTCTTTGCACTCTTTAACAACAGCAATTTTCAAGTGAAATGGTATTTAATCTGGTTAATAATGATGAAACGAAAGTAAAATGAATAATCTATGTAAAAAATGATTCAAGCCACTTTTTTAAATGAGTTGGATAATGAGTGGTTTAACCTTGTTAGTAGTTTATTTATGTAATTTGTAACCATGATCTCTTTATTAGCCCCGCTTGTAATTTGCGCCCAATAGAATTTTAAAATTGTACAAATGTCAAAACAAAACGTCAGTATCTATATATCTTTAATCAATAATAAAACCTTTTAGCACTTGGAAACTTAATAATTAATAGTACTTTAACCACATAATTAAAAAGCCAATTATAATTATGAAAAAAGTTCTTTTTTTCGCTTGCTATCTGCTTATACAAAACAACAGTATTGCACAAGTCACTGTTAATAATCTTTTAATAGAAAATTTGAAAGATCCTATGAGTATTGATTCGCCTGAGCCTCGTTTTAGCTGGCAGCTGATCGAAACTAACAAGCAAAACGTCTTTCAGCAAGCATACGAAATTCAGGTCAACACAACGGCTCTTACTGATCAGAACGAATCTGTGTTTTGGTCAAGTGGCAAGGTAAAATCTGATCAGTCCGTATATGTTCCTTACAAAGGAAAGGCCTTAGCATCTGGGCATAGTTATTATTGGCGGGTTAGAGTCTGGGATAATTATGGTAAAGTGTCTGATTGGAGTCCACAATCTTTTTGGAAGATGGGACTTTCATTAACAGACTGGAAAGCAAAATGGATTGGCCCTGAACATAAGGAGGCTGTTTATACTCCAGCGCCTTTACTCCGAACAAGTTTCGTTTTAAACAAAACCATTAAGGAAGCTACGGCTTATATCACTGCGCATGGATTTTATGAAGCAGAAATAAATGGGCATAAAGTAGGCGATGCATACCTAACACCAGGATGGACCAGTTATAATAAAAGATTGCAATATCAGGCTTACAATGTAAGGGAACTCTTAACTGATGGTAAAAATGCAATAGGAGTTACACTAGGAAGCGGATGGTACAGGAGTCCTTTAGGCCCCGATAATCCAAAGCCTCATTTTTACGGCAATGATTTAGGGCTCCTATTGCAGATACGAATACTTTATACCGATGGATCTGAGCAGCTTATTGTTTCTGATGAAAACTGGAAGTCGTCAACAGGAGCTTTGAGATCAGGAGAAATCTACAACGGATCTGTAGTTGATGCCCGCCTGGAACAGAAAGGGTGGTCTACAGCATCTTTCAACGACCAAAAATGGAGCGGTGTAAATGTACAATCATTTCCTAAAAATAACCTGATAGCAACGTACAATGAACCCGTTACCAAGCACGAAGTCTTTAAACCCATTAAAGTCATCTTAACCCCAAGCGGTGAAAAAGTTTTAGACTTTGGACAAAATCTTGTTGGCTGGGTAAAGGTTGAACTTCAGGGACACGATGGCGATTCAATAAAAATTTCACACGCAGAAGTGCTGGATAAAGCTGGCAACTTCTATACCGCGAACTTACGTTCAGCGAAAGCTCAAAACACCTATATTTTAAAAGGGAAAAACAAACAGACTTTTGAACCCCAGTTCAGCTGGCAGGGTTTCCGCTATGTGAAAGTAGAGGGTATTACAGGAGAACTTAATCCGGCTGATTTTACAGCAATAGCCATCTATTCCGACATGAAGGTTATGGGAACATTCTCTTGTTCCAATCCCTTGCTTAACCAGTTGCAACATAATATTGTATGGGGACAAAAAGGAAATTTCTTAGACGTACCTACAGATTGTCCGCAAAGGGATGAACGCTTGGGATGGACAGGAGATGCTCAGGTATTTTCCCGTACAGCATCGTTTAATATGGATGTTCATAATTTTTTCAGTAAATGGCTCAAAGACGTAGCTGCAGATCAGTATCCGGATGGTAGCATTCCATACATAGTGCCGGATATATTTACGGATGGACATAATCAGGTAGGAGGCAGTGCAGGTTGGGGTGATGTTGCAACCGTTATACCATGGAATATGTACCTTGTTTATGGAGATAAACGAATCCTGGAAGAGCAGTATTCAAGTATGAAAGCTTGGGTTGACTATATACAAAAACAGTCCAAGAATGACCTTTGGAGTTCCGGTAATCATTTTGGCGATTGGCTATTTTACAGCGTAAATAATGACAATGATGGTAGCTCGGCTATTACCAGTAAATTCCTGATTGCGCAGTGTTTTTATGCTTACTCCACTCAACTTCTTATTAATACGACAAAAGTGTTAGGCAATAAAGCGGATGAACAGTACTATTCCACCTTACTAACCAAAATTAAAACCGCTTTTGTTAAAGAGTATGTAACTCCAAATGGATTGATTTCATCTGACACGCAAACTGCTTATATATTAGCTTTGGAGTTTGACATGCTGCCTGAAACGTTAAGTCCACAAGCTGCTGAACGTCTTGCTAAAAACATAGATCGTTATAGAAATCATTTGACTACAGGTTTTCTAGGTACTCCTTATTTATGTAAGGTTCTAAGCCGGTTTGGCTACGCTGATTTAGCTTATAAGTTATTGTTGCAGGAGACTTATCCATCGTGGTTATATCCGGTTAAGTTAGGAGCCACTACTATCTGGGAAAGATGGGACGGCATTAAAACGGATGGAAGCTTTGAAGAACCCTCCATGAATTCCTATAATCACTATGCCTATGGTGCAATTGGTGATTGGATGTACCGGGTTATTGCTGGAATTGATACCAAACAAGATGGTGTCGGATACAAGAATATCATTATTAAACCTACAATAGGAGGAGGGCTAACTTTTGCTAATGCGGATTACAATACAAATTACGGCACTATAAAATCACATTGGAAAGTTGAGGCCGGGGTAGTACAGATGGATATTCAAATACCAGTCAATTCATCAGCAACCGTTTATATCCCTTCCATGAAAGATGGTGAGGTTACTATAAATGGAAAAAAACTGCTAATAGATAAAACGGATAAAACTGAATCAGTAATGGACGGATATCGTATTGTAAAAGTAGGATCAGGGAAGTACAATTTTACAAGTCAATTGTGAAAATTATCTTTTGATAGCAAAGCAAGGTGTTTTGCCATTCAAAGATATGATTAAGGTTTAAGCCTAATTGTTTCATATGATTGCTATAAGGTCAAATGTGTAAGTAGCACCTGAACCTGTTAAGTTCTGCAACAACATATCAATAAGAAGCCGTGGCAGAACGAAGGTTCGAACTGTTCACGGCTTGTACTCAAAATTTTATTAACAGCATACTAATCTTGGTGATTTGAGACTATCGAATCTTTAAGATTTTAACAATTCTGTAATAAAGTAATCAAGCTTTTATTGTAGAAAAGGTTGATTATTATTAAATCATTATATCTATTGTGGTTCAGTAACGGTGCTCATTTGTAAAGTAGCAGCAGTTTGTGCCAGCAATCTTCCATTTATAGAAGCGCCAGTTTTTAAATGAATTCCTGTTTTACCCAAAATAACACCTTCAAAGTGACTTGTTGTTCCAAAAGTAACGGCATCAGATACCTGCCAGATAATATTTTTTGCTTGTGCACCTCCGCTTAGAGTTACTCTAACACCAGAACTTACATTTAAAGTGCCAGCAACCTGAAAAATCCATATATCGTTTGGACCACCTGCAATAGCTATATCAGTTGGGATTTTTACAGAACTTGTCCATTTATAAAGACCAGGTGTTAGAGTTTTGCCTCCAATAGTTCCTGCACCTAAATTTAAGAAGTCTGGGTTGATACGACCTGCAGCATTTGTATAGGCAGTTTGCATATCGCCAATGGCAGCAGTTAACATGGTTGCACTTGTAGTTTTGCATGCAGGACCTGCAGCATCAACAGAAAATACGTTTCCGGTTACTTCTCCACAGCTAACTACCATTGCTGCACCTGTAATAGGGCTTGTTCCAATGTCGCCAGTAATAGTAGACTTATAGACGCTGGTTATACCAGTTTTAGACAAAATGGCGAAGTTACCTGCAACCCCTAAATCCACTCCCTTTATTGCAACTAAATTGGAAGTTATTCTTTCTGAGATATTGCTTTGAGCGGAAGTCAATATAGTATCAGTAGCGTTGTCCTGCTCTTTTTGACAACCTCCTATGCTAATAAACAACAACATTGCAATGACTGGTATAAATAAATTACGTTTCATATTACTAAACTAGGTGACAACATTATCACACCACAAAAATGCATGCTTAAACAGTAATAACTGTTGCATAATTATGACAATAAGTTGCGTAATTCCCACATTTAGCAATAAGGGTTTAAGCGCTTTACATTCTTTCCATGTACCAGTTTAATTCTTTTTCCATTTTTTTAAACTGTTGAACCTTATCAATTGTCTTTTGTAAGCGAAAAAATGCCGTTTCACTTTTAACTATATAATCGAACGCCTTATGATGCATACAGTTCACGGCCACTTCTATTTTGTCTTGAGAAGAAAGCATGATAACCGTAATGCCTTCATTGTAAGCTTTTATCTTATCAAGTGTTTCTATGCCATTCATTGCGTTTTTTTGAATGCCATCAAGATGATAATCCAAAATGATAAGATCAGGGTTGAGCGATAAATTTTCTACACAGAGCTCACCGGTAATGTATGTTACTATTTCAAATTCAGCATCTTGAAGGAAGTCTATCTCCAGGGACTTTAAAAAGAAAGTGTCGTCATCTACTAAAAAAATTTTTATTTTATGCTTAGTTTCCATTAATCATTGTTTTTAACGTAGTAATTATGCTCAATATTTAGTTCCTTGCAAGCTTGTAAACATACGTTTTCAAGCTGTAAAACTAAGTTGCTGATCTGTAAAGTGTTAGATATCTCATTCCCTTCCGCTTTCGTACAGGCAGACAAATGTGCACATTCCTGAAGTTCCTTTGCAAGCTCTTCATAATTCTTATCCATCCCCATAATGGAGAATGACGGGATCAATTTATGTACAGCAGATTTTAATAAGTTCCAGTCCTTATCCTTTAATCCTTCATTTATAGTGGCAATTAAAATGGGGGTTTGCTCCAGATATATAGAAATCATTTCAACAATTAATTTCGAATTAGATCTGGTTCGTTTAACTAAATAACTAAGATCTATGCATTTTACTGATTTAGTATGCTCAATAGTAGGGAACCTGAATGGCTCTCCAACAGCGGAAATCTCCTCCATGCCACTTAAATTCAACGTTGGTTTCTTCACAAACTCAATTATCTTACTATACAGTAGTTGTTCGTCAACTGGCTTAGCAATATAATCATTCATGCCAACAGCTTTACATTTTGCTAAATCAACTGTTGTTACATCCGCGGTCAACGCGATGATAGGAATTGTGAAATTTATTTTGTTACGGATGTATTCAGTAGCTTCAAATCCGTTCATTACCGGCATTTGCAGATCCATTAAAACAATATCGTAAGGTTTGGCAGATCCACTAAAGTTCTGTTCTGCTAATTTTTCAATAGCAACTTTTCCATTAGGTGCAATGTCGCTTTCAAATCCAAAATCATCCAGGAAGGTTTTCATCAGTAACTGATTAAGAGCAATATCTTCTACAACCAGTATCTTAATATCTTTAAATTTAGTATCCAGTTCCACTATTCCAATTTTTAATTCTGCTTCTACTTTAGTTTTTTGAAATCTTAAAATGAAACTAAATGTTGAACCTTTATCAATTTTACTTTCTACACTAATTGTTCCACCTTGTTGTTCAACTAGTTGTTTAACTATGGCAAGTCCTAAGCCGGTTCCGCCAAATAACCTCGAGGTGTTACTGGATGCCTGCTGAAAATTTTCAAATATGCGGTCGAGTTTATTGTTCTCTATTCCGATGCCGGTATCGGTTACTGCAAATTTAATATTAACACTATCAGAATCTTCATCTGCCATCCTGGAAACACTCACTGTTATCAAGCCGTCTGTTGTAAATTTTACTGCATTGCTTACTAAATTTAAGATGATCTGGTGTAACCTGATCGGATCACCCACTAACACATCTGGAATATTGCTATCGTATTCTTTAACTAATTCTATATTCTTCTCCTGGATTCTTGTTTCAAAAAGATGAAGCATAGATGATATGGATGCCGCCATTTTAAAAGGTGTTTTCTCAAATGACATTTTTCCGGCTTCTATTTTTGCAAGGTCGAGTATATCATTTATCAATACAATTAATGCATCACCACTGATTTTTATGGCTGTTAAATATTCTTTTTGTTTGATAGATAAATCTGTTTTAAGAACCACCTTTGTAAATCCAATTATTGCATTCATTGGCGTACGGATTTCGTGACTCATATTAGACAAAAACTGTTGTTTCGATTTTACGGCCTCTTCCGCTATTCCCGTTGCACTTTCTGCTTTTCTTTTTGCTTTCTCGGCAATCCCTGTTGCCAGCTCTGCAAACACTTTAGCCTCGGTTAATTCAGTAGCAATTCTTTTTTGCTCCGTAACATCCCTGGCAACAATAACCACCCCCAGTACCTGTCCTTTATCATCTCTATAAACAGAACCGTTGAAAAGTACGTCTGTTAATTTGCCATCTTTGTGGCGTAACGTAAGCGGGAAATCAGCTACAGATCCTATTGCGAATACTTCCTGATAAACCTCACGCGCTTTTTGAGGCTTTGTGAAATAATCGAAGAAGTCAGTGCCTGTTAATTTTTCGCGTGTTATACCTGTAATATTTACAGTTGCCTGGTTCATATCTGTAATCTTACCTTCAGTGCTGATGGTAACCAAAGGATCAAGACTGGCTTCTATTAAACTCAAAGAATATTGAGACGCCAGCTTCGCAGAATAGCTAAAAGCTTCGAGCTCTTTATTTGCAATCTCTCTCTTTTCTTTTTCTTTATTTTGAAAAGCAAGTTCTATATCAGCGATAACTAATTCTGCTGCCCGTTTTTCTTTTTCACCTGTTTGAAACAAAAGCTCCTTATTGGCTATGAATAACTCTGCTGCCCGCTTTTCCTTTTCATCATTTTGAAATACCAGTTCTTTGTTGGCAATAATCAATTCAGCTGCTCGTTTTTCCTTTTCTTCATTTTGGAATACCAGTTCTTTGTTGGCAATACTTAATTCAGCTGCTCTTTTTTCTTTTTCGTTATTCTGAAATACCAGTTCTTTATTGGCAATGATTAGTTCCGCAGCTCTTTTTTCTTTTTCGCCATTTTGGAATACCAGTTCTTTGTTGGCAATGATGAGCTCTGCAGCCCGCTTTTCTCTTTCCCCGGTTTGAAACAAAAGTTCTTTATTGGCAATGATCAGTTCAGCCGCCCGCTTTTCTTTTTCATCATTTTGAAATACCAGTTCTTTGTTGGCAATAATTAATTCAGCTGCCCGCTTTTCTTTTTCATCATTTTGGAATACCAGTTCTTTATTGGCTATGATTAGTTCAGCCGCCCGTTTTTCTTTTTCATCGTTCTGAAATATAAGTTCTTTGTTGGCAATGCCTAATTCAGCCGCCCGTTTTTCTTTTTCATCATTTTGAAATATGAGTTCTTCATTGGCAATGTTCAGCTCAGCTGCCCGCTTTTCTTTTTCTTCATCCTGATAGGCCAACTCTAAATTAGCAATAATCAGCTCAGCTGCCCGCTTTTCCTTTTCCTCATCCTGAAAAGCGAGTTCAATAATAGCTATATCCAGCTCAGCAGCTCGTTTTCCCTTTTCTTCATCTTGAAAAGCAAGTTCTATATTCGCAATGATCAATTCATCTGCACGCTTTTCCTTTTCCTCATCCTGAAAAGCGAGCTCCTTGTTGGCGATACCTAATTCAGCTGCCCGTTTCTCTTTTTCTTCATCCTGAAAAACTAGTTCTTTATTCGCAATTCCTAACTCCGCCGCCCGTTTACTCTTCTCTTTTTTCTGAAAAGCAACTTCTTTACGTGCAATAACCAACTCAGCAGCTAACTTTTCCTTTTCTTCTTTTTGAAAGGCAAGTTCCTTCCTGGCAATTAATAATGCGCCTTCTTCCGATGATTTAATTTTTACCATTTTCTGTTTGAACAATTGCTATTCTATATAATGTAAGAGCTTAATGAGGGTAATTGATTGATTTAAAAGTACTGTCAATTCTGACGGAATTTTGAGGTTTTTGAACTAGATCTATCAATCTGTTAAATCAGTTGCAGGCAGCTCGTCTGAAATAATTGACGATTGTGATCCCAGGTATCCAATTTCTTCAATGGGACTTCTTCTTCTATCCTTCAATTGTTTAAAATGAGAGGGTGATAATCCTGTTACTTTTTTAAATTGGTTTGATAAATGCGCTACACTTTTATAATTCATTTTCCAGGCAATCTCAGTGATATTCAATTCATCATAAATGATGAGCTCTTTTATCCGTTCAATTTTATGCGAAATGATAAATTGCTCAATGGTAGTGCCTTGTATCTCCGAAAATAAATTTGCCAGGTAGGTATAGTCGTGATTCAATTTGCCACTTAAATAATCAGAAAAAGTCATGTTAATCAACCCATCTGTATGAACCATGTCAACAATCGTGTTTTTAATTTTTTCAATTAAAACCGATCTTTTGTTATCCAATAGTTCGAGTCCAGACTGAAGCAAAGCGATTTTTACCTGCTCTAACTGCTCGCCTCTGATGTTTTCCATAATTTCCACTTCTCCTAATTCTACTATTATAAAATGAAGACCAAGCTTTTTTAATTCTTGTTTGACAATCATTTTACAGCGAACCGAAACCATGTTCTTGATGTGTAGTTTCATTTTTTATTAAATGGTAGTTTTTTAAATTATGGAAATTCAGTCAATACTACTTAATTCTTGGAAGGATTATACAATCTAATTGCCTCATTTGAAGGAAATACGTATTTGTACGGCTTATATTTATAAAATAGCTTGCTTTTAAGATGTGTTTGACTACCAGTACGCTTGGTAATTTCTTTGGATTAATACGTAAAATATTCATTAATTTTATTTCTAATCTTAGACATATGGCAACAAAGAAAACTATAGAATTCTATTTTATGATTATTAGGTGTGTATACGTGTAGCTGCGGTTAACTGTTCAATATAACATAAAAAAATCAATAATATGAAGAGCAATAAAAAAGAGTTGACATTAGAACAGAGTGAAGTACTACTCAGCGTATTGAAAGTCCGTTTTGAGAAACACATAAACCGCCATAAAGAGCTTGAATGGTCTAAAGTACAAGCAAAGCTGTTAGCAAATACTGAAAAACTGTGGGCAGTTAACGAAATGGAAATAACTGATGGGGAACCTGATGTTATTGGACATGATAAAAAGACGGACGAATATATTTTTTATGATTGTTCAGCGGAAAGTCCTAAGGGTCGTAGAAGCGTTTGCTACGACCGTAAAGCACTGGAGTCGAGGAAAGAATTTAAACCGGCAAATAACGCTATTGACATGGCCGCTTCCATAGGTATTGAGCTCTTAACAGAAGAACAATATCGGGATTTACAGAAATTGGGAAATTTTGACACTAAAACATCAAGCTGGATTATGACACCTACTATGATTAGAAACCTTGGTGGTGCCATCTTTGCCGATTATCGTTATGGCACTGTCTTCGTGTATCACAATGGTGCAGAATCATATTATGCCGGCAGAGGGTTCCGTGGCTCACTAAGGGTTTAAACAAAAAAAATGCCCTCTAAGTTGGCTTAGAGAGCATTTGTACTGAAGGCGGGAATCGAACCCGCACTCGCTTTAAGGCGAACAGGATTTTAAGTCCTGCGTGTCTACCAGTTCCACCACTTCAGCAGGTTTAAAAACCTTTTAAAATAAATCCCTTCTCGGTAGAGGAAGGGATTGGAGCGAAAGACGAGATTCGAACTCGCGACCCCGACCTTGGCAAGGTCGTGCTCTACCAACTGAGCTACTTTCGCATTGTTATTGTTTGGTATTTATCAAAACGTCGATCCGTTTTGATGTTGCAAATATAGATAGAAAAGTAGTTTTGTCAAGAGAAAATGTAATTATTTTTTAACTTTATAGTAATGCACTGAATTCCAGAGCATCAAAAATGATATCGCTTTCATATCCCCGCATTAAACCGTATTGAATCAGCTTATGCTTCCTTTTATATGGGTCAGACTCCTTCACTTGCTCCGCTTTTTTACTCATAATATGGCAGAGCGAGTTGAAATAATCTTCCGCATCAATCTTCCTGAGCGCATACACAATAAGTTTGTCTGATACCTTTTTACTCTTCAATCCCATCTTGATCTTGATCCTTCCCCAGTGATTGATCCTGAATTTCCCTAGCGTGTAGGCAATCGCGAAACGCTCTTCGTTCAAAAAGTTAGTTTGTATCAGCTCCGAAATAACTTCCTCGACTTCATTGCTCCTTAAACCGTATTCGTATAACTTATTACGCACTTCTTGTTGCGAACGTTCCTGATAGGCACAATAGTGCTCTGCCTTAGCTTGTGCCGCCTTTTTATCAAGAACTTTATTTATAGGCTTTTCTAAATTCATAACAGAACGCTATTTAGTAATTTTATCACTCAAATCGCAAAAAAATACGGAAATTCGTCCGCAAATGTATCACATAGCTTATTCTCTTGAAGAAATAAAACAAGTTATTCAAGCAGAGGGAATTACCCCCCATCCTGAATACAGCATCCGCACCCTGGCTTACGACAGCAGGAAGTTGGTAGATGAAAAATACGCACTTTTTTTCGCGTTAAGTGGGCGAAGAAACGGAGATCTATACATAAAGGAAGCGTACCAGGAAGGCATTCGGAATTTTGTAGTACAAAAAAACTATACCGGAGTTTCTGAGTTTCCCGATGCCAATTTCTTATTAGTGGAAGATACCCTGAAGGCATTGCAGGACTTGGTTTCCAAACACCGCAAAAATTTCAGCTATCCCGTTATCGCAATCACCGGCAGCAACGGTAAAACCATAGTGAAGGAATGGCTCTACCAGTTACTGGGTCATGAAAAAAATATAATCCGCAGTCCCAAAAGTTACAACTCTCAAATCGGCGTTCCCCTTTCCGTATGGAATATGAATGAGAAAAATAACATGGGAATCTTTGAAGCTGGGATCTCACGAAAAGGGGAGATGTCTGCTCTGAAAAGCATTATCCGTCCCAATATAGGTGTTTTGACCAATATAGGTCAAGCCCACAATGAAGGATTTATCTCCAGGGATGAAAAAATAGCCGAAAAGCTGATTCTTTTTAAGGGTGTGGATCTTTTCGTGTATTCGCCTAAATATCTCTATAATTATAAAGGAACTATTCCCGGTAAAAAGAAATTTACCTGGGCATTCAATCAACCTGCAGATCTGAATGTCATCCGCCAATATGATGGATATGAGAACTACACCGTCCTAACTGCCATTTTTAAGGGAAAGAGTATGAAAACTATGCTTCCTTTTAAAGATGCTGCCTCAGTAGAAAATGCGGTTTGCTGTTGGGCGTTACTGCTTGCACTTAAATACGATGGGGATGATGTGACGATCTGGATTCAAGAGCTCCATGCCGTAAGGATGCGCATGGAGCTTAAAACAGGAATCAACAACTGCTCGATAATCGATGATTCCTATAGTTTGGACCTCTCTTCTCTTGCTATTGCGCTCGATTTTTTAAATCAGCAAAATCAACACCCTAAAAAAACCCTGATTCTTTCTGATATTCCTGAAGCGGGGATGTCGCCTAAAATACTATATAAACAAATAGCCGAACTACTGGAAAGTAAATCTGTAGATCGCTTAATTGGTGTAGGTCCCGAAATATCTTCTTATGCCAAACTCTTCTCTATAGAAAAAACATTTTTCCCTGATACAGCTACGTTAATCAGCCAGATTCATACCATTCGTATAACCGATGAAACTATTTTGCTTAAAGGTGCAAGAAAGTTTGAATTCGAACTGATCAGCAAAATTCTTACCCAAAAGGTTCATGAAACGGTTTTAGAGATCAACCTCAATGCACTTGAAAATAATCTCAATCACTACAAATCGCATCTGAAACCCGGCGTAAAATTGATGGCCATGGTAAAGGCTTTTTCTTATGGAAGCGGAAGTTTTGAAATTGCAAACGTGCTCCAGTTTAACCGGGTTGATTATTTAGCTGTTGCCTATACAGATGAAGGAATCTCGCTTAGAGAAGCGGGTGTAACATTACCTATCATGGTGATGAATCCTGACTTGCTTGGTTTTGAAATGATGATTGAAGATAACCTGGAACCCGAAATCTACAGTTTGCGTGTCCTGAATGATTTTATTGTAGCGCTTAAAAAGACTGAGAAGAAGCGTTATCCCATCCATATTAAGTTAGATACAGGTATGCACCGTCTTGGCTTTTCTACGGTAGAGATTGGTCCCATGTTAAAAATCATTGCTAAAAATCCCTTGATTGTAGTTAAAAGTGCATTTTCTCATCTTACCAGCAGTGAAGATCCATTGTCTGACGACCTCACTCATGAACAGATTAACTTGTTCACTTCCATCACTAATGTTATGGAAAAGACCCTGGGCTATCCCATTATTAAACACATAGCGAATACCTCAGCTATTAGCCGTTTTCCTGAAGCACAGTTCGATATGGTTCGCCTGGGCATTGGATTGTATGGTATTGATGGTACTTATCCGGCGCATAAATCACCACTGGAAACAGTGGCCAAGCTCAAAACCTGCATTTCCCAAATCAGGGAACTGAAGAACGGAGATACCGTAGGATATAATCGAAAGGGAGTGATGACGCATGACGGCCGGGTAGCAACCGTGAAAATCGGATATGCAGATGGGTATAACAGACAATTGGGCAATGGCACAGGCAAAATGCTGGTTAATGGCTTTTTAGTTCCTACTATCGGAAATATCTGTATGGATATGTGTATGCTCGACATTACAGGTGTTCCTGCTGAAGAAGGGGATGATGTGCTCGTATTTGACGAACATCATACTGTTAATGATATTGCCGATCAATTAAAAACCATCCCTTATGAGGTTTTAACAAGCATTTCTCAACGTGTAAAACGTATATATTATTATGAGTAACCAAATATAGATTCCGATTTTGTAATTTATTTCACTTCCTTTACGTCATACCCAAGATGAACAAGATATTCAGCGCATTAATTAATTATTTTATTAAAGGCATAATTGTGGTCGTTCCAATAGGAGTGGCCATTTTTCTTGTGTACTGGATTGTATCAACCCTCGACCAATCTTTAAATCTGAGTGGCGTAATTTGGGTAGATGCTAAAACCGGCAAACCAATGTATATTCCCGGTTTGGGGATCCTGACGGTACTCGTCATCATCTTATTTGCAGGAATTGTGGTTACTAACTTGATTACGGAACCGATCAAACATTGGTTTAACAGATGGTTCAACCGGGTTCCCTTGTTCAATATCCTGTATTCTTCAGTTAAAGATCTAACCGAAGCTTTTGTAGGGGATGAAAAGAAATTTCATGAACCTGTTATTGTTGAGATTAATGATTTCGGTCTGAAACAAATTGGCTTTGTCACTAAAAAAGATCTTTCAAAACTTAACCTGGAAGGTAATGTGGCCGTTTATTTCCCTTTTTCTTATTCGTTCGCCGGACAGTTGGCTATTGTTAAAGCTGAAAATGTAAAACCTTTACAAATGAGCGCTAGTGATGCCATGAAGTTTATCGTTTCTGGCGGTGTCAGTGGTGTAGATTAATCTATTCTAAACTCTAATGCCATATACAAAACCTTTTAAACTACTCAACGACAGGAGTATCCCCTTTTTAAGGGAAAATCTAAAACTGATTTCACAGTTTATTCTGACGCTTTTTTTTATTGGAATTGGAATCTGGTTCATTAAAAATGAGCGGGCAGAAATTTCTCAGGTTAAAGACGTCATGTCGGCTGCCTCCATAGAGTGGATTATTCCGGGGATTATACTAACCGTCGTCTACCTGCTCTTACAGGGAATGATGTACGTGGCTTCATTTAAATCTGTAGGAACTGAAATACCACTCCGCATTGGCCTGATTTTATTTCTTAAACGTAATTTTATAAGTGTTTTCCTTCCTGCCGGAGGCATATCTTCATTAGCCTTTTTTACCGGTGATATCGAAGAAAGAGGAGTTAATAAGTCGCAAATTCATTTTGCTTCTTCCATATATGGTTTTGTAGGTATCTTATCAGTTATTCTGGTTGCTCTACCGGTCTTTGTCATTGCTTTCCTAAATAGTACAGTAGGTGCTGGCGAGTGGTTTGCCTTAGCCTCTATTATTGGGTTGGTCAGCTTGCTGGTCTACGTGTACCACTCGATCAAAAGTCGGGGTTTCATTTACCACAGCATTCAGCGATATTTTCCTGCCGCTACTTTTTTCGTGGATGGGCTAATCAATAACAAGCTGGAAAGTAAAGGCTTTATGTTAACGGTTCTTTATAGCTCCATCATTGAAGTGGTCGGTATTGCTCATATCTATATCGCCATGCTGGCCTTAAACCTGAATCCTTCCTTGCTTACCTCCTCCATGGCCTATATTATCTCGGTCATCTTTTTGATCATATCTCCTTTTTTAAGGGGATTAGGAGCAATAGAGGTGTCCATGGCTTTCGTGATTACCCGTTTTGGGTTCTCCGAAGTTGAAGCGATTGCCGTTACCTTTTTATATCGCTTTTTTGAGTTCTGGCTGCCCATGATTGCCGGTGCTTTTAGCTTTTTGCTGAAAATTAATAAACTGCTGATGCGGGTGCTGCCTGCGTTTCTGTTGTTTGTACTCGGTCTGATCAATATTATTTCCGTTCTCACACCTTCAATTGCCGTTCGTGTTGAATTTCTAAAAGGAATAATGGCACCTGAAGTCATTTCTTTATCCAACTATTTTGTACTTGCTGCTGGTTTATTTTTGCTCATCACGGCTGCTTTTATGCTCAAGGGACTGCGCTCTGCATGGTATCTGGCACTCACGCTGAGTCTGATTTCTTTTATAGGAAACTTGGCAAAGGCTGTTGATTATGAAGAGTCGACTATCGCTTTGGTGGTCACCGTCATCTTGTTTGTTTCCCGAAAGGAATACTACGTACGCATCAATCCCCGATTGCGAAACATTGGCATTCAAACGACTTTATTCAGCATTGGGGCTGTCATTATTTATGGCATACTGGGGTTTTATCTTCTGGATAAACGACATTTTGATCTCGACTTTAGTTTAATTCAGTCTATCCGTTATACGCTCGAAAATTATTTCTTAATTGTTGATGGGAGTCTGGTGGCACAAAGCCAATTTGGTCGTAATTTTCTCTATTCCATTAATATCAGTGGGGTGTTATCCATTGCATTTTTACTCTACACGCTCATCCGACCCTATGTTTCGAAGGAAGAGCCTTCTAAAGAGGAATTGGATAAGGCGGAAAACTTGCTTGAAAAATATGGTCATTCTGCCCTCGATTATTTTAAAACTTACTTCGATAAGCTGATCTTTCACTCGGGAGATGAAAGCTTTATTTCTTACCGTGTGATTGGAAATTACGCCGTAGTGCTCGAAGATCCTGTTGCCCCCGATGATGAAAGCATAAAACAATGTATCAAAGCATTTGATCAGTATGGCTATGAAAATGGTCTTAAGCCCATCTATTACCGCGTATCGGAACAAAGTATGCCGATTTATAAGGAATTAGGCAAAAAAGCACTTTTCCTTGGGCAGGAGGGAGTAGTAGATTTGGACGTTTTTTCTTTAGCCGGCGGCACTAAAAAGTCTATGCGCAACGCATTGAAAAAAGTAAGCGACAAGGGATTTAAAGCCACCGTTCATACGCCTCCTTTAAAAGACGGATTGCTGCAAAAATTAAAGGCGGTATCCGATGAATGGCTACAGGACACCAAGCGCTCTGAAATTATCTTCTCCCAAGGGATGTTTATTTGGGAAGAAATTAAAAACCAGGTCGTCATCACTGTAGAGAACGAAGAAGAGAAAGTGGTCGCTTTCCTAAATATTATTCCCGACTTTGTAAAAGGGGAGGCTACCTACGATCTGATGCGTAAATCATCAGATGCGCCAAATGGAATCATGGACTTTGTCCTTATAGAACTTTTTAATTACCTGAAAGAGAATGATTACCATGCTGTAAATCTTGGCTTTGCGCCTTTGGCTGGACTGGATGAGGCAAGAACATTTCCTGAAAAGTCAATGAAATTTGCTTACGAACGCATTAGAACATTTTCCCATTATAAAGGTTTAAGAGAGTATAAAGATAAGTTTGAACCATCATGGTCCAACAAATATCTGATATACGATAATGATTATGATCTCTTTCAAATTCCTTCTATTCTCAATAAAGTAATCAAACCATGACTTTCAATCGTTTAATAGTCCTGATTCTCATATTATCTTCCTCTGTATTGCTCAAGGCTGCCGATTTACCCTTAAAGGTTATTCCTGCAACCCATACGAATGCTAAATTGCCCATGGTATTCTTCATTTCAGGCGATGGAGGATGGAATAGTTTCTCCCAGAAACTCGCTGAAACCTTTGCTGCGAAAGGCTATCCTGTAGTCGCTTTAGATGCGAAGAAATACTTTTGGGATGAAAAATCACCGGATCAAACTACCCTTGAGATTTCTGAAGTGATTAATCGCTATATGAGATTATGGAAAAAAGACACTTTTTTGCTCACTGGCTTTTCTTTTGGTGGCAGCATCGTTCCTTTCGTGGCCCGCAGACTTCCTGAAAATCTAAAGGCTTCCCTTACTGGTTTAAGTATGATCTCTGCTGAGCCAAGAGCCGATTTTGAAGTGAGTGTCTCCGGTATGTTGAATATGAAGGCATCCGGTAAATACGATGTATTGGCCGAACTGAAAAAAATTAAATCCATGAAAGCGTTATGCTTTTTTGGAACACTGGAAAATGCAGGTATAACAAAAGAATTTAGGAATGCAGGCAACCGTGTAGTGACCTTAAAAGGGAATCATTACTACAACAATGATCAACTTTTATTGGCAAACACTATAATTAATGATATCAATTGATTGATATCGACCTGCTGTTTATTTCTTTCTGATGCCTTCTATACTTTGTGCCAGGCGAAACAGATTGCTTTTTGTACCGATGTTAAAGGCCAATGTCTGTAGATTATGCGTCTCTATTCGTTTCGTGTTTTGCATGTAACTTAACTCAGCAAAAAACTTAAATCGACGTTTCCCATAGTCAATTCCTGTATTTAATTTAACTATCCCAGAGAAAGAACTTTTGTTTCTGAAGTTGATGTTTCCTGCTGCTTCATCTATTGAAGCTCTGGGTTCATTTACCAGTCCTCCTCCTATTCCAGCTGATCCAAAAATACTCAATTGTTTGATGCTTTTAATATATCCATAAGAAAGCGTGGCCATGTAGAACCTGGCATTTGCATTTTTGGTATTGTAGCCATCCGTCGGGAATTTTTGATCATACTTATAGTTTAAGTAATCGAGAGCCGGAAAAATAAAGTTTTTTCTATTCTTACTGAGAATCTGATACCCGATTGAAGATGAAAACCGAGGTCTTAAGATCTCTGATACACCGCCAACAGGGAAGGCCATCCCCAAACCCTTTATACTAAAAATGCGCTCTTTTGATAAGATGACCTGACTTTTAAGTAATAATGAATCCACACTTTGTGCCCGGCTGGCAGTAGTAAAAAAAAACAAAATGAGGGTTGTAAAGAATAGATAGATTTTATTCATAGATCACAAGCTTATATAGACCAAATTTTAACAGATGTTAAGTGTATAAGTTTGAATGTTGAAATAATCTTTTCCAATATTAGCCAAATTCATCAAGTGTAGCTTCGATAATGAGCAGACACTCTTCCATCTGTTTGGCATCAATAACAAGTGGAGGGCCAAATCGTATGATATGGCCATGTGTAGGTTTAGCTAATAATCCTTTGTTTTTTAATAGAATACAGAAATCCCAGGCAGTATGTCCATTTTTTTGTGATTTAATTTCAACTGCGTTCATTAATCCCTTTCCGCGTACTTCAGAGATGATATCGGGAAACTTGTCCTTCAGTTCCTTCATCCTGTTTATAAAGAGAAGTCCCATTTTGGCGGCATTTTCTGCTAAGTTTTCCTCTTTGATTACTGATAAAGCAGCCATAGATACCGCACAGGCCAGTGCATTTCCTCCAAAAGTAGAGCCATGCTCGCCCGGTTTTATTACCAGCATAATCGCATCATCGGCAAGCACCGCTGACACAGGAAGCACTCCTCCTGAGAGTGCTTTGCCCAAAATAAGAACGTCCGGACGAACATGTTCGAAATCACAGGCCAGCATTTTACCTGTTCGCGCAATTCCGGTCTGTATTTCATCGGCAACGAAAAGAACATTGTGGCTCTTACATAATGCCCAGGCTTGTGTCAGGTAACCTTCATCCGGAATCTTTATCCCAGCCTCTCCCTGAATGGGCTCTACAAGAAAGGCGCATACATTTGGATTACTTAATGCCTCTTCCAGTGCTGCAAGGTTATTGTATGGAATAGGAATATAACCCGGTGTAAAAGGTCCGAAGTTGGTCGTGGAATCCGGATCGGATGAAAATGAGATGATACCTGTAGTACGTCCGTGGAAATTCTCCTGACATACAATAATCTGCGCCTGATCATCGGAAATTCCCTTTTTTACATAACCCCATTTCCGGCTTAATTTTAAAGCTGTCTCCACTGCTTCAGCCCCTGAATTCATCATCAGCACCTTCTCATAGCCGAAAAAATCACATATAAACTTTTCACATTGTCCTAATTTTACACTATAAAAGGCACGCGAAGTCAGCGTAAGTACCTGAGCCTGTTCAATAAGCGCCTTGATAATCGTAGGGTGGCAGTGCCCTTGGTTCACCGCACTGTAGGCAGACAGAAAATCAAAGTATTTGTTGCCTTCAGGATCCCACACGAATACCCCTTTCCCTTTTGCCAGTACAACCGGCAGTGGATGGTAATTATGGGCTCCGTATTGGTTTTCTAAATCGATTGCTTCCTGACTGGTTATCATATATTTCAAATGTATTACTAAAGAAAGATGGGTTAAATTAAACAATATATCACAAAAACAGGTAATAGTATATAACACTTTAATTTTTACAAATAATTTTTAAGATCAATTTTTACATGAAGAAGAAAATATTAGTGATCGAGGATGATATAGATATTCAAGATATACTGACACTTCTCCTAACGGAGGAGGGGTATGAAGTGGTGTCGTCACGCGATGGGAAAATTGTGGAAGAGATCAAAGCCATTATGCCTGATCTTGTGCTATGTGACATTTGGGTTCCTACTGTAAAGGGAAGTGAAATTTGCAAGATTATAAAGAGTGACGAAGCAACCAAACATATTCCTTTTATCCTCATTTCGACTTCTATAAAGCTTTCAAATCTTGCTTTTGAATGTGGCGCAGATGATTATATCCAAAAACCATTTCACATTAAAGAGGTGACAACCCTACTTAAAGCCTATATTTGATCTATGAATCATCTTATTGCTCCCTCTGTTTTAGCCGCAGATTTCGCTAATCTCCAGCGTGATATTGAGTTAATTAATAATTCTGAAGCAGATTGGTTTCATGTGGATATTATGGATGGTGTATTTGTTCCTAATATTTCATTTGGCTTTCCTGTTGTAGAGGCTATCGCAAGGTATGCTAGAAAACCTCTTGATGTGCATTTAATGATCACAGATCCGGATCGTTACCTTGAGCCGTTTAAGAACGCTGGTGCCACGAATATAACCGTTCATTATGAAGCATGTACCCATTTGCACCGCACCATAGATGCTATAAAAAAAATGGGTTGTACTGCCGGTGTAGCCTTAAATCCGCATACGCCCATCTCTTTATTGGAAGATATTATTGAAGATGTAGACATGGTACTCGTGATGTCTGTTAATCCAGGTTTTGGAGGCCAAAAATTTATTAATCACACGTATCAAAAACTTCATACCCTGAAAGCTTTGGCTGCTGGAAGGAATGATTCTTTGTATATTGAAGTGGATGGAGGGGTAAACTTAACCAACGCGACTTCTCTTGTAAAGGCTGGTGCGAATGTGCTTGTAGCCGGAAATTTTGTTTTTTCTTCAGATAATCCAATGCGAACAATCAATTCTCTTAAAGAATTAGATCCGTTCAGTAATCTGATCTAAGTAAATTACCTGGCTAAGATTTGATTACAAGCAACGTATTGATTATTGCGCACTTGACATCCACCTTCTCCGCACCTTCTCCGCTCGATGCAACCCAATCTGCGAGTCAATTCTGTAAAAGGTGCAAATTAGTTAATCTAAAAGTCATATTAACATTGCACTTCAATGATACTGTAAGAGCAAACACGTTGCCCATTTGCAATAGTATGTTCTTGTTTGATCTGCACACTTTCTCCCAAAACCTGTTGCAGAATGCGCGTGTCTGAATGGCAAAATCCGGAGCAGGCACTGGATGCAGCACCTATGGGACAATGGTTCTCCAGTAGGGTATATACGTGTTCAGACTCTTTAATACATTCCGCCATATACCCCTCAGTAGACCGCATTGCAGTGTATGCTTTGAGGATATTTTCAAGGCCCTGATAGTCCTTTAAGACCTCCATATAGCGCTTAACGGCCTGTTTTTCACGGGTAACTAATACCACTTCCAAGGCGGCCTCACCCAGCTCATCTTTAATGGCATTAAGCAGTTCTACACTAAGCTCCGCATGGTTGTTTGGAAAATACGTATTGCCATGTTCGGTAAGTTCATATATTTGCATGGGTCTTCCTACACCGTTAGAAATGGAGGTCGCTTTTAAGAGTCCCTCTTCTGTCAGTTTGATTAGTTGCTGACGTGCGCCTTCGCCCGTCATACCTAATTCAACGGCAATAGTTTTGGCACTAAGAGGCCCTCTCGTTTTAAGAAGCTGTAAGAACCTGTTTGGTCGCATAATTATTTTTCCAAGGATTTACTTGTTTAATACAAAAGTAGTAACTTTGTGATTAATAAAGAGAAAATTTTTAAAATGGAATGCGGGTTGCGATTTCCTGATAAATAAAATAAAGGTTTAATTAATTTGAACGATGAGTAAAGACCAAGAGTTATTAGAAGAACTTGCCAACAGTGAATACGAGTACGGGTTTTCTACTAATATAGATACAGAGATTTTACCTCCGGGTTTGAATGAAGATACGGTACGATTTATTTCAGCTAAGAAGAATGAACCGGCTTGGTTATTGGAATATCGTCTGAAAGCGTTAAAACACTTTTTAACAATGGAGACACCAGACTGGCAGAACTTCAATTTTCCTGATTTGAATTTTCAGGATATCTCCTACTATGCTGCACCTAAGAAAAAGGCTTTGGCAAGTCTGGATGAAGTCGATCCGGAGTTACTGGAGACCTTTGCTAAACTGGGAATCTCTCTTGATGAGCAGAAGATGCTTTCAGGAGTTGCTGTAGATGTTGTTTTCGACAGTGTTTCAGTAGGTACCTCATTTAAAGGTAAGTTGGCCGAGATAGGGGTTATCTTTTGTTCCTTCGGTGAAGCGGTACAAAATCATCCTGAACTGGTTAAGAAATATTTAGGAACCGTTGTGCCTGCTACTGATAATTTGTTTGCTGCACTGAATGCTGCGGTATTTTCCGACGGATCATTTGCTTACATCCCTAAGGGTGTACGTTGCCCAATGGAACTTTCTACTTATTTTCGGATCAATGCCATGAACAGCGGTCAGTTTGAGCGTACCTTGCTTATTGCGGATGAGGGCAGCTATGTAAGTTACCTGGAAGGATGTACTGCACCAAGGCGCGATGAGAATCAGTTGCATGCTGCGGTAGTGGAACTGATTGCAATGGATGATGCTGAGATCAAATATTCTACGGTGCAAAACTGGTATCCAGGCGATAAAGATGGTAAGGGAGGGGTATATAACTTCGTAACCAAAAGAGCTATTGCTAAAGGTAGAAATTCAAAAATATCCTGGACTCAGGTTGAAACCGGTTCTGCCATTACATGGAAATATCCTAGTGTGATTTTAAAGGGTGATAACTCTTCAGGAGAATTCTATTCTGTAGCGCTAACCAGAAACAGACAGATTGCTGATACAGGAACGAAGATGATCCATTTGGGTAAAAATACCAAGAGCCGGATTATATCTAAAGGAATCTCTGCCGGACATAGCCACAACAGCTATCGCGGTTTAGTTTCTATCCATTCGGGTGCAGTTAATTCGCGTAACTTTACGCAGTGTGATTCTTTGCTGATCGGTGATAAATGTGGTGCGCATACATTCCCATATATTGAAGGAAAAAACAGCAGCTCCATTGTAGAACATGAGGCAACTACATCCAAGATTGCGGAAGATCAGATTTTCTATCTGAACCAACGTGGAATTGATAATGAGAAAGCGGTAGCTTTGATCGTGAGTGGTTATGCCAGGGAGGTGCTGAATAAACTTCCAATGGAATTTGCTGTAGAGGCACAGAAATTACTTGCTATCTCACTTGACGGAAGTGTTGGATAGTTTTATTGTTAATTTGGACAAAAACATGCTTAATATAACGAATCTTCATTCTTCGATTGAAGGAAAAAAAATCCTGAAAGGGATTGATCTTAAGGTAAATGCGGGAGAAATTCACGCTATAATGGGTCCTAATGGATCAGGTAAAAGTACTTTGGCTTCTGTTTTAGCTGGAAAGGCTGAATATGAGGTGACTGAAGGAGAGGCTTTTCTAGATGGAAAGAACCTGTTGGAAATGGCTCCTGAAGAACGGGCACGCGAAGGACTATTTCTAGCTTTTCAGTACCCTGTAGAAATACCTGGAGTTTCTAACATTAACTTTTTGAAGACAGCGCTTACTGAAATCCGTGCGCATAGAGGCTTGCCTGAGTTGACTTCTAAAGAGTTTTTGAAGCTTTTAAAAGACAAACAAGAGCTTGTAGAATTAAAATCATCGTTGGTGAACCGTTCATTGAACGAAGGTTTCTCCGGTGGTGAAAAGAAGAGGAATGAAATATTGCAGTTAGCCATGCTGGATCCTAAACTGGCTATTCTGGATGAAACAGATTCCGGATTGGATATTGATGCGCTACGGATCGTGGCAAGTGGTGTAAATAAATTGCGTACTGAAAATAATGCATTTGTTATTATTACTCATTACCAGCGGCTGCTTGATTACATTATTCCTGATTTTGTTCATATTTTATATGATGGACGTATTATTAAATCGGGCACTAAGGAATTAGCGTTGGAACTTGAGGAAAAAGGGTATGACTGGATAACACAACATGAAACAGGGACTGTATAATAATTTTTATAGATACTTAATTGACAGCTTTGATAAGAAGCAGGCTGCTTTAACCTATATTGAATCGGTAAATCTGACAGCAAAGCGGAATGAAGCTTTTTCTATATTTAAGGAAATGGGGTTTCCTACCCGTAAATATGAGGAATGGAAGTTTACCAGTTTATCTGCTGCGCTGAAAGATGAGTTGCAGTTAATGATTGAACATGATCATTCCTTGATCAACACCAACCGGATTCACTCTTTAGACGCGGTTCATTTGGTATTGGTGAACGGGCGTTTTGCTCCGGAACTTTCGGATGCTTTGCCTGAAGGAATTACTTTTTATGATACTCAGGCTACCTTGGCTGAATCCAGGTTTGCAGATAAGATCTCTACGCTGGCAACGGAAGATGATGCGCCTATGCTGGCGTTGAACACCGCTTTTTTTACTGAAGTAAGCGTTTTGCAGATAGCTGCTCATGCAATTGTAGAAAAACCGGTTCATGTATCCCATGTGTTTACAGTGAATGATATCGCTGAATTTGTGCCTTACCGCATGTTGGTGATTGCTGAAAAACACAGTGAAGCCACTATAATTGAAACCTTTCATTCTGATTCGCTGGTACATCCGCTTTTTGTGAGTTATGTATGCGAACAGGAGGTTCATGAATCAGCGGTTCTTCATACCCACATGATCAACACGCTTCCGGAAAATGCCTATTTCGTGCAACATAGAGAGGTTTTTCAATACCGGAACAGTGTGCTGAATAATTCAAATATTGCGCTGAGCGATGTTACTTTATTAAGAAACGACCTGAACTTTCAATTGAAGGATGTAGGTACGGAAACTAATTTAATAGGAGCATACATATTGACCGGTGACCAGCACGTTGATAATCATACTTTGGTAGATCATCAGTCGCCTAATTGTAATACCAACGAAGTATATAAAGGAATTCTGCTTGATACTTCTCACGCTGTATTTAATGGTAAGGTATTTGTGCGTCCCGATGCTCAAAAAACCAATGCTTTTCAGCAGAACAATAATCTTTTGCTGAGTGATCAGGCTACGGTAAACAGTAAACCTCAATTGGAAATATTTGCTGATGATGTGAAATGTTCACATGGATCAACAATAGGTCAGATCAATGAGGATGCTTTGTTTTATCTGCAGACACGTGGTATTGGAGAAGAGGCCGCAAAGAAACTGATTATGCAATCGTTTATATTTGACGTGATTTTGCGTATAAAAATTGAATCGCTGCAGGATTATGTATCCGATTTATTAAACAAAAAACTGAATACAGAGAATCTTACTGTAGTTTAAAAATTGGTACGGATTATTTAAGAATTTATGGAAGCAATTACAGATCGGGTAGAAACCGCGTTTATATATAAGGGAGAGCCCATACGGAATCAATTTCCTGCTTTACATCAATCTGTGTATGGCAAACCGTTGGTATACTTTGATAATGCGGCGACTACACAGAAGCCGAATGCTGTTATTGAGGCTATTACTGCATACTATTCTACGATAAACAGTAATATCCACAGGGGGGTGCATTATTTAAGTCAGCAAGCTACTGATGCTTATGAAGTAACACGGAATAGTGTGGCTTCCTTTATCAATGCGCCTCATTCTCATGAAGTTATTTTTACAAAGGGTACTACAGATGGTATTAACCTGATTGCGGATACGTTTGGATATACGTATCTGAATCCCGGTGATAGCGTGTTGATCTCTGCTATGGAGCATCATTCTAATATCGTACCCTGGCAGATCATCTGCGGAAAAAGGGGAGCGACATTAAAGGTTATACCAATGGATGAGTCTGGTGAGCTGTTACTGGATGAATTTGAACGCCTGCTTGATGATCGTGTGAAGATCGTTGCAGTAACGATGGTATCGAACAGTTTGGGAACAGTTAACCCTGTATCTGAAATTATTAAGATTGCGCATGAAAATAATATTCCTGTTCTAGTGGATGCTGCACAAGCGGTACAACATACTAAGGTTGATGTTCAGGCAATGGATTGCGACTTTTTGGTTTTCTCGGGACATAAAATGTATGGTCCTACCGGGATTGGTATCCTTTATGGTAAGGAAGAGTGGCTGAATAAACTTCCACCTTATCAGGGTGGGGGAGATATGATTAAATCCGTTACTTTTGAAGGTACGGAATATAACGATTTGCCTTTTAAGTTTGAGGCGGGTACGCCCAATATTGAAGCGGCTATCACGCTGAATTCGGCTATTGATTTCATTAATGAAATCGGGCTTGAAAATATTGAACGATATGAAACGGAATTGTATCAATATGCTTTAAATCAATTATTGCAAGTAGAGGGTGTTCGTATAATCGGTACGGCTGCACATCGTTCCGGTGCTATTTCGATGGTTGTTCAAGGTGCTCATCCCTATGATATTGGTGTTTTGCTTGATAAAATGGGTGTAGCTGTTCGTACCGGACATCATTGTACCCAACCGGTTATGGATTTCTTTGAAATACCGGGTACATTGAGGATCTCTTTTGCGGTGTATAATACTAAACAGGAAATAGATGTCTTTATAACTAGTTTAAAAAGGGCGCTTACTATTTTAATTTAAGGATTGATGACTATAAATGAGAAGCAGGATGAACTTGTAGATGAGTTTGAATTTCTGATAGACTGGATTGATAAATACGAATACATCATTACTTCTGCAAAGGAACTGCCTATAATTGATGAAAAATATAAACAAGATCAATATTTGATTAAGGGATGCCAATCCAGAGTGTGGCTCTATCCGGAGACAAGGGATGGAAAGATCTTCTTCACAGCTGATAGTGATGCGATTATATCAAAAGGGCTGGTTAACCTGGTTGTACAGGTGTTGTCAGGGTATACTCCAGCTGAAATTGTAGGAGCTGATGTTTATTTTATCGACCGGATTGGTTTGAAAGAACATCTTTCGCCAACACGTTCAAATGGATTGCTTTCCATGTTGAAACAAATTAAGTTGTATGCACATGCCTATAACTCTTTAAAAGCCTGATGAGATGATAATAAATGATGCGGCGGGAATACAGGATAAGGTAATTGAAAGACTTAAAACGATCTTTGATCCGGAACTTCCTGTGGATATTTATGAGCTTGGTTTGATCTATGAGTTGATTACTTATCCGAATGGGATCATTAAAATAATTATGACTCTTACTGCTCCGGGCTGTCCGGTTGCCGACCAGATTCTTCAGGATGTGGAGCGCGGACTTTCTGTGATAGAAGGAGTTAAGGAGGTGAGGGTGGAAATTACATTTGATCCGCCATGGGACAGAGAGATGATGAGCGAAGAAGCTAAACTGGAGCTTGGATTTTTATAAGCAGTATAAATTTATTTAACCTTCTTTAAACAAGAGGGTTTTTTTATGCAATTTTATTTTTTTTATTTAAAATTTAGCTTCATGTTTTATCGCGAAGGCTTTATTTTTAGAGAGGGGATTTATTTTGGGTTCGTAAAATTGGGTTAAATGTAACATCTAGGGGTATTATTAAAAATACTTGATTTATTTTTAATAAATGTGCTAAAGTTTTGCAAATAATAGAAATAAAAATGTAGATTCGAATTTCAGTTTAGATAATTAAGACAATAACATATTATTTAAGGTAAATTTTAGCGATATATTCAAAAATGGCAACAAAATTAGAGTACATCTGGCTTGATGGTTACAAACCAACACAGAGCCTGCGTAGTAAAACGAAAATTGAAAAGGATTTCAGTGGTAAATTAGAAGATTGCCCTTATTGGAGCTTTGACGGTTCTTCTACCGAGCAGGCGCCAGGAGGTTCATCTGATTGCGTTTTAAAACCAGTTTTCATTTGTCCTGATCCTCAAAGAAAAGAGGCTTATCTTGTTATGTGTGAAGTGTTAACTTCAACTCATGAGCCTCATCCTTCTAATGGTCGTGCAACGATTGAAGATGATGATAATGACTTCTGGTTCGGCTTTGAACAAGAGTATTTCCTTTGGGATCCTGAAACAAGTAAACCACTTGGTTTTCCTGCAGCAGGTTATCCTAGTCCACAGGGTCCTTACTACTGTTCAGTAGGGGCTCAGAATGCCTTCGGAAGAGAGATCGTAGAAGAACATTTAGATGCTTGTTTGGATGCTGGTTTGAATGTTGAAGGTATCAATGCTGAAGTTGCTGCGGGACAGTGGGAGTTTCAGATTTTCGCTAAAGGTGCTAAAGAAGCTGGTGATCAAATCTGGGTTGCCCGTTATTTATTAGAAAGAATTGGTGAAGATTACGGTGTTTCTATCAACTGGCATTGTAAACCTCTTGGCTCTTTGGACTGGAATGGATCAGGAATGCATGCTAACTTCTCTAATACTACGTTGAGAACTGCTGGAAGCAAGGAAACTTACGACATTATTTGTGAAGCTTTCCGTCCGGTGATTAAAGAACATATTGATGTATATGGTGCTGATAACCACTTACGCTTAACAGGTAAACATGAAACTGCGTCTATTATGGACTTCAGCTTCGGTATATCTGATCGTGGCGCATCTATTCGTATTCCTTTATACACGGTAGAAAAAGGATGGAACGGATACTTGGAAGATCGTCGTCCAAACTCTGCTGCAGATCCTTATAAAGTTGCAGCTATTATTATTAAGACAGTAAAATCGGCTAAAGTATAATTAGTTTTTATATATAAAAAAGACCTCTGAAACGTTCAGGGGTTTTTTTTTGTGATTTTTTGTCTTTAATAGTTATTTCGGTTTAATTAACGGAAATTTACTGTTTCAATACTATTTTAATGGAGAAGAACCAGATCATTGACTATTTAAGAGATAAAAATGCAGATTATATCAAGTTTGCATTTGCTGATATCGATGGTATATTGAGGGGTAAGGTGATCCATAAAGATAAATTTATAGCGGGTCTGGATGCTGGATATGGCTTTTGTGATGTCGTATTTGGCTGGGATAGCGCAGATGTTTTAAATACAAATCTGGAGGTAACAGGCTGGCATAGTGGTTATCCGGATAAACTTTGTTTTATAGATCTTTCTACTTTTCGTACGATTCCCTGGCAGCATGATATTCCTTTTTTTATCGCTGATTTTAGTAAAGGTGAAGAAACGGGGCTTTCTGCTTGTCCTCGCGGCCTGTTAAAAAAAATCAGAAGGCAGTGCACTGAAATGGGATTCCATGCTGAGTTTGCACAAGAGTTTGAGTGGTTTAATTTCAAGGAGAATGCACAGACGGTAGTGGATAAAAACTTCCGTAACCTGCAGACTCTGAGTCCGGGAATGTTGGGTTATTCCATCTTGCGACCATCTCAGCATAGTGATTATTTTTATGATCTGGCCGGGCAGCTGGCTAAGTTTAATGTTCCTTTGGAAGGGTTGCATGCGGAAACAGGCCCGGGAGTGTACGAAGCAGCCATTATACATAATGAAGTGCTGGAGGCAGCAGATCAGGCATTATTGTTAAAGTCGTCGGTAAAAGAGATTGCGGGCAACCATGGCCTGCTGGCTTCTTTTATGGCCAAGTGGAATGAAACGCTTCCTGGTTGCAGCGGCCATATTCACCAGAGTCTTTGGGATCGGGACAAGCAGCACAATTTGTTCTATGATGAGCAGGATGTGGACAAGATGAGTGATTTATTTAAGCATTATCTGGCGGGACAGCTTTATTGCATGCCTTATATTATGCCTTTTTATGCGCCTACAATCAATAGTTATAAACGGTTGGTGAAAGGGGCGTGGGCACCGACAACGGTGACCTGGGGGATTGAAAATCGCACTACAGCGTTACGGGTGATCAATCAGAATCATGCATTGACTCGTTTGGAAACGAGGATCCCTGGTTCGGATACGAATCCTTACCTTGCCATGGCTGCTTCTTTGGCTTCCGGTTTATATGGAATTGCGAATAAAATTCCACTTCACATTCCGGCTGTTAAGGGAAATGCTTATGCGCAGATGAATATAGAAAGGCTTCCATCCAGTTTGCATGAGGCAACGTCGATCATGTATAAGTCGCCATTGCCTGCAGAGCTATTTGGTGTAGAGTTTATTAATCATTTTAGCAAAACCCGCTTCTGGGAATGTACGGAACATAGTAAATATGTAAGTGACTGGGAGTTGAGAAGATATTTTGAAAGTATATAAATAAATAGAGCGTATTCATGGACTATTCCAGAATTATTAAAAAGGCATGGAAGGATTATGATCCATCGAAAACTATTGTAAGGATCCAGGACATCAGTGCTATGGTTTCTACTAATCATGTCTTCAGGATTCTTTTTGAGGATGAAGACATTGTGATAGCCAAGCTGTCTTTTTTTGGTAAGTATGAACATTTTAAGGAGGATCATCGGATAATACATGCCTTGGCAAATAACCTGTTGTATCCTTTTGAGAATTTATTGGCCAAGTCTTTATTGAAGAATAACCGGGTATACACGTATCATCATAAAACAGGAAAGGTTGATACCTGGGTGGTCTTTTACAACCCGGCAAGGGTACAAAATCGCTTGCCTAAGCGTTTGGAAGAGCAGCAAATTCGTAAATTGGGACAACAGATTGGTCGCTTTCACCGTGCATGTTCCAGAGTAAGTAAGGTGCTTCCTAAGTCATCAAAGAACTTAAGCACCGATATAAATACCCTGATTAAACAATTGGATACTGCAAAGCTTAAAAAGCAATTTACTGCTGAACAAATAGGGGTCTTGCGTTTTCATTGTGAAAGCTTTTTAAAGAACAGGCTATTATTTAATGCTTTTGCTTTTGAAAGTATTCCTGTGTTTATAGACTGGAATATTGGGAACTTTTCGGTTACTCCAGCGCTAAAGCTTTATTCGCGCTGGGATTATGATTGGTTTAGGATGAGCAGTAGGGTGATGGATTTTTATTTCCTAAGTCGTGTAGTATCCGACGCGGGGGATAAAACGGTATTTAGTTATCTAATCGGTCCACTTACTGAAGACCGGTTCATTATTTTTCTGGAAGAGTATCATAAAATTAATCCGTTAACGGCCATGGAAGTGAGGTTTATCAGGGAGGTATATCGATTTTTTATATTGAATTATGTGATCAAGGATGGAACACATTTCTTCAGTGAGCAATATGCAACGAAGTTGCAGTCTGAAGCCTTTGAGATCTATTTTCCTTCGATAGATCGGGATTTTGATCCGGAAAAGATAATAGAAGCATTGCATATTATTTAAATTAAACTTAAGAATGACTTATCTGAGCGACTTTGAATCCATTATAGAAAAGTATAAAGTAATATTCTTCGACGCATATGGGGTGCTGAGAAATTATAACGGACTGTTTCCAGGTATTGAAAGGACGTTTGCTTTACTGGAGGCTCGACAAAAGGAGTACTATATTGTGACGAACGATGCTTCAAGAAGTCCAAGACAGTTAGCTTCAATATACCATCAAATGGGGCTTCCTTCCATTTCGCATCACCGGATTATTTCATCAGGCATGCTGGCCAGAGAATACCTTGATTTAAAGGTGCATGATGGTATTGTGGCTTATCTGGGAACGAGCAATTCGGCCCATTATATTGAGAGCTCAAGATTGAAAACATTACCGATGAGTTTAATCGATGAGAGTAATATCGATTTGGTTAATGTATTGGTATTTTTGGATGATGAGGGTTTTGACTGGTGCAGTGATTTAAATAAAACTGTTAATTTATTAAGAAAAAGAACTATACCTGTTATTGTAGCGAATGCGGATTATGCCTATCCGGTAAATAAAAATGAGGTTTCTATAGCCATTGGTGGGGTTGCATCGATGATTGAGAATATACTGGGGAGAGAGTTTATCAATTTTGGTAAACCGGATTCGCAGTTATTTATGTTTGCCTATGATCTGGTGCGGAAATCTTCTATGGCTACCAAGAACGATATTTTAATGGTCGGGGATACGCTTTTTACTGATATTCTTGGGGGGAATAAGTTTGGCCTTGATACGGTGCTGGTATTGTCAGGAAATACATTAGCGGCAGATCGGGATGCATTGATTGCGTCTACGGGAATTATACCTACGTATATTTGTGAGTCTGCTGTAGTAGGTTAGGATCTGAAATGGATATGATTTGTGAGTCTGCTTTAGTAGATTAGGATCTGAAATGGAAATGATTTGTGAGTCTGTTTTAGTAGATTAGGATCTGAAATGGAAATGATTCTTGAATAAAAGAGGAGATGGGCATTGACTGAAGTGAACACGAATAAGGCGGTTGTATGCATAAAAAGGGAAAGCTTTATTGGAGCCTTCCCTTTTTACATTTACTATGATTTTTTAATGATTGAATTATGCTTGTTTAACAAATTGTACTTCAGCTAGTAATCTGATATCGTCACTTACAACAATTGATCCTGCTTCAGTAATAGCGCTCCAGGTAAGTCCAAACTCTTTTCTACTGATTTTACCGGATATTGTAAAACCTGCTTTTGTTTGTCCGTAAGGATCAACTACTATTCCGCCAAACTCGGCATTCAGAACAACTGGTTTGGTTACTCCTTTGAGAGTCAGGTCGCCATATATTTTCATATCGTCTCCTGAACCTTCAGTTTTAGTGCTTTTAAAGGATAAAGTTGGGAATTGAACAGCATCAAAAAAGTCTGCAGACTTTAAATGTTCATCACGTTGTTCGTTATTAGTGCTGATTGAACTAATAGTTGCTGTAAATTCACTTTGAGAGCCAGCACTGAAATCTTCTGCCTCAGTAATAGCTGACCCATCAAATTCGTTAAAGTTACCAGTAACCGTAGTGATCATCAAATGTTTAACCTTAAACTGAATTTCACTGTGAGTAGGATCAATTTTCCAATTATTTGCCATGATTTTATTATTATTAATTTTTAGTATTTTTTAGTAATTATCTTTAAACAAAATTAAGGTCCCTGTTGGGAAGTACACTTAACCCAGATTAAGAAAAGTTTTTTATTGTCTGGTTTATTTCAGATTTGCAATCTTCTTTGCTAAAATCCTCACCTCTTTTAGGTGAATGAATCGAATAAATTGCCTCCACATCTCATATTTTCTAGTTTAACTAAGTTTAACTAGAAAGTCTTTTCGTTTATTACTAGCTATAACTATATTTAAACCATGAACTTCCTTTACCCTAAATTTTTAACAGCTGCAGCAGCCTTATTGTGTTTTTTTTCTTCTGTTTATGGTCAGGGAATAAAGGGTGTTATAAGAGCTACGAATGGTGAACCACTACCTTATGCTTCTATCTTTTTAGTAGGAAGTAAATCAGGTACTTCTGCAAATTCAATTGGAGAGTACGAGATTAAGCTGCCTTCGGGAACCTATGCTATCCGGATTCAAAATATTGGTTATGTTTCGCAAGAAAAAGAAGTAGTTATAGGTAGTGATTGGGCAATCCAGGATTTCAGCTTAAAAGTACAAGGGTATCAATTGCAGGAAGTAAGGATAGGAAAGGGTGAAAAAGGTGATTATGCCAATACCATCATCCGGAATGCGATTGCTAAGAGTAAATTTCATCGTTTACAATACACTGATTATCAAATGAAAGTGTATGTTAAAGGAACGGGTGAACTGTTGAAAGCTCCCTTTTTTGTTAAAGGGAAACTAAAGAAGGAGGGTGTTAAATTAAATGAAGCGTATACTTCCGAATCGGTCAGTATGATTAACTTTAGTCAGCCGGATAAGGTTACTGAAAAAGTAATTGCTACCCGCAGCACTGGAGAAGATTCGGGTGTTGGTTCTCCCTCAATGTTCATTGCAGCGACTTTTTATAAGGATAAAGTGGCCAATATTATTTCTCCGTTATCTCGTTCTGCTTTTAATTATTACAGGTTTAAGTATGAGGGAAGTTTCACGGAGGGCAATCATATTATCAATAAAATTCTGGTTATCCCACGTTCAAAGGGGGATAATGTGTTTGAAGGGAGCATTTTTATTATTGAAGACGAATGGGCGATCCATAGCGTTAATTTGAGGACCAGCGTTCTTGGTTTCCCCATACTGGTTAGACAGAATTTCGCAGAAGTTGCCCCTTTGGTATGGTTACCCGTTAATCATCAATATGATTTCTCTGGAAATGTATTGGGTTTTGCCGGGCACTATAAGTACATAGCGGTCTGCAGCCAGTTTAAGGTTACTTTAAATAAGGACTTAATTGCAAAAGCAGAGCTTATGGAGGATAGTAAACCTCTATCCTCATCTGTAGTTGAATTGCCTGTAAGCAATAATGCTAAACTCAGCAGAAAGCAGTTTAGGAAAATGGTGGATCAGGTTGAAAAGGAATCACTGAAACAACAGCGTAATCCGGAAATTATTAAAGAACGTGCAATTACTACTGATTCGTTAGCCAGAAAGAGAGATTCGGTTTATTGGACAAACGAGCGTTCTGTTCCATTGACTACCAAAGAGGTGCAGGGATACCACCGGGATGATTCGCTTGTAAAAGTGGACTCCATAAAGAAATCCTTAAAAGACTCAACCGGGGTAAAAAAACATAAGCTATTTAATCCCCTTGATTTGGTTACAGGAGGGTATTATAAAGTATTCACAAATACTTCAATTAAAATAGATCCCTCCTTTACGCAGTTCTATTTTAATACAATAGAGGGATTTAATGTGAATTTAAGTGGAGAGCTCAAATATGATTTTGATAGTCTCAAGAGATCTTTGTCTTTTGCTCCTGCCTTGCGTTATGGATTTTCAAGTCACACGCTATATTCAAAAGCTACATTGAACTACCGGAAAGAAAATGCAGGTATTGTTACTGATGTTTCTTTATCCAGAGGTCAATTTGTGAGTCAGTTTAATGATGAGGAACCTATCCATCCTTTGGTTAATTCAATAAGCTCCTTATTTGCCAGAAGGAATTATATGAAATTGTATGAGAAGACTTTTCTGAAAGCGGGGTATACCTATAAGCCTTCTGCCTTTTTCTCTATGTCCTTAAATGCTGAATGGGCAAAAAGGTCAGCCTTATATAATCAGTCGGATTATAGCTTTTTTAAATCAGATTCCAGGGATTACACACTTAATATTCCTGTAAATATAACGGATCAAAATACTGATTTTGCTACTCATAATGCATTTATAGCGGATATACAATTAAAATACCGGCCGATTCAAAGTTACCGGACTTACAACGGGAAGAAAATTCCACTATATGAAAGGTCTCCGGAGCTTTTGCTGAACTATAAAAAGGGAATCTCCGGAGTATTAGGAAGTGATGTTGACTTTGATCAGCTTGAGCTGGGTGTTAATCATGGGTTTGAAGCAGGACTAGGTTCAAGATTGAACTTTGAAGTACGGGGAGGGACTTTTCTAAATAGCAAGCAGATGTATTTCATGGATTATAAACATTTTGATGCAAACAGGGTATTTCTGGCAAGTGCAAAACCAGCAGGAACTTTTAGGCTATTGGATTACTATTATTACAGTACAAATGGATCCTATGTTACGGCTAATGTATATTATCAAATAAGGAAGTTATTATTTACGCGGATTCCAGAGGTTAGGCTAGCAGGGTTAAAAGAAAATTTGTTTGGTAATTATTTAAAAACAGAGCGATCTGCAAACTATTATGAGCTGGGTTATTCGCTCGATAATATATTTAGAATTTTCAGGGTTGAAATAGCTACCTCATTTTTGGATAGTCATTATAAAGAATTTGGTTACCGAATTGGAATAGCAACGATGTTTAAGATAACAACAAAATAGAAATAAAGGTCTTTAAACGAAAAAAGCATCCGGAGGAGCCGGATGCTTATACGATATATGATGTTAATTTAATCTTTAGATTACTTTTACATTAACCGCATTTAAACCTTTTTTACCTTGTTCTACTTCGTAGCTTACAGTATCATTCTCACGAATGCTATCGATAAGACCTGAAGAGTGAACGAAGATTTCGCTGCCACCTGAGCTTGGTTTAATGAATCCGAAACCTTTTGTTTCGTTGAAAAATTTTACTGTTCCTTCTTGCATTGTATTTAAATATTAAAGTTGTAAAGATAAGCGAAAAAAAGCAATTTTTGATAAAAGAATAATAATTAATGAAAATATTTTATCCAAATTGCATTTGCGTTACTGCTGTCTTACAGTGGATTGCTCTGAAAAGAGTTTTTTAAGGAATATTTCTATGGCATTCGTGGATAGCTGGCCACTGGGGCCGTTTAAGGTGTAATCAAGTCCATGGGTTCCCCAGGGCAAGCTGAGTAAATAATTAGGGATTCCGAGGTCATTTAGCTTTTTTTGCAGATGAATGCTGTGCTGGTAGGATACTAATACATCATTTTTGCCGTGAATCATCAAGGTGGGTACGCTATTTTTACTCACATAATTCAGGGGGGAGCTTGATTTGTAATTTTCTGGCACCTGTTTATAGGTTCCTCCTAAATAATTTTCCATCACTCTTTGGGAGTTCATAACCCAGGGATTAGCTGGTACGGAATAACCCCAAATCATGTCAGCAGGTCCGTAAAAATCTATAACTCCTTTAATGTCTTTATTTTTGAGTGTGTAGGCTGCTAAGAGTGCAATTTGTGAACCAGCAGATCGACCTAACAAAATAATTGAAGTCGTGTCAATATGAAGTTTATCTGCATTTTTATTAAGATAGGATAATGCGTTTTTTACATCATCCAGTGGAGCGGGACTTTTCCACTGAGATGCTTTTCTATAATTTACAGATGCAACATTATATCCAAGTCTGGCGAGACGCGTGTTTAGTTCGGGCAATTGCTGACTATTTCCGCTACTCCAGGACCCCCCGTGAATGACAACAATGCAGGGTCTCAGACCTGCACTATCAGATTGGTAATAATCAAGAGTTAAGTCCATGTGCTGAATTTTTATGTATTTCAATGTTTGGTAGGAAGATAGATCAGGTTCCCGTGAGGCTAGTTTCCAAAAATTAAATTTATAATTGCTGGAAGTAACAGGGCTTGATTTAAAGGCTTCATCCATTTCAATTCCCAGGTTATCAGCAATTAAATAAGCACGGGCTATTGGAGTACTGAAAATAATCAAAGCAACAATACCCAGAAAGGTACCTAAGGATTTGAACCTTCTTGTAATAGTAACTGATAGGATCAAAATAAATGTGATGCCTACGAAAATTAATGGGAATTCAGTAATTGCAACCGCAGCAAGCCAGAGATGATAGGTGGGCGCGTTAAATAAAGCAAGAAGAGAAAGTAACAAAATAGTTGTAATTAGGCCTAAACGAACCATATAAATGTGAAAAAGTGTTAAACATGACCGGAAACTTTATTGCTCGGTCATAATTGAATATCTTTATGCTCCATATTGTTTAAATAGTTTTAATGAATTCAATTATAAAATTCTTTACGCTTTTGCTTTTCTGTTTAGCAATGCATTTTTCAGCTCTGGCACAAGAAGATAGTGTGAGTCTAAAAACCATCATTGAAAAGGCCGTTGAATATTCAGAACATTACCCGACAGAAAAGGCCCATCTTCATTTTGATAAACCTTATTATGCCGTTGGGGATACCCTCTGGTTTAAAACCTATATATCGAGCAGACTTCAGCAACCATCACCAATTAGTAAAGTAGTGTATGTTGATGTTATAAATGATCGTGATTCTTTGATAGAAACCATGAAGCTTCCTGTTTCAAGTGGTATTGCAAACGGAAATCTGACTTTAGCTCCTATGAACTATGCAGAGGGAAACTATCAGTTCAGGGCATATACCAATTGGATGATGAATTTTGGAGAAGCCTATTTCTTTAATAAAACGATCACTATAGGTAATACACTCAATAAGAAATTATATACCAATATTACGCTTAGAAGTAGTTTTACAGACAAACAAGCGGAGGTAAATGTAAAAGTTCAATTTAAGGATGAAGCTGGCAAACCTTATTCTGATCGGAAGGTAAGCTGGAAAGTAGTATCAAAATTTGAGGATATTAGTAAAGGAAAGGGAGTTACGGATGCGAACGGCTTTATTAATATTTCTGCAACAAATGCGAATAGGGCGCTTTTAAATGCTGGAACACTTGAAACTGACCTTTCTGTGAGTAATGAAAAAACGTTAAGCAGTTCATTTTCGTTGAAATCTACATTGACAACCAATGAGATTCAGTTTCTTCCTGAAGGTGGTGTCGCCCTTATTGGTCTTACCACAAAATTCGCTTTTAAAGCAATTAAATCTGACGGTCTCGGGATTGCGGTAAAAGGAAACATTACTGATAATGAAGGCAAAGAGGTGGTGAAATTCGCCTCTCAGCATCTGGGATTAGGGATGCTCAACTATATTCCTGAACCCAATAAAACATATAAAGCCAATGTGGCATTTGCAGATGGAACAAGTAGTACCTACAATATGCCTGCCGCATTAAAGGAAGGGATCAATATTGCAATTAACGATGTGGATACCGCCAGTTTATCTGTGAGGATTGCTGCAAGTAGCACCTTTGTTGATAATTATAAAAATAAAGCATTTTATATCATTGCACAGAGTTCTGGTGTGGTTTGTTATGCCGCTCAGATAAAACTGCAGAGCCAGATTTATAATGCGTTAATTCCAAAAAACAAGTTTCCAAATGGGATTGTGCAGATAACCCTATTTACCTCATCAGGCATGCCTTTGAGTGAGCGGATCGCATTTATTCAGCATCCTGAAACATTTAAATTAACGTTAACGAGTGATAAACCATCATACCTACCCCGACAAAAGGTAAAGATGACTGTTTCTGCTAAAAATCCACTCAAAGCTTTACCTGGGAGTTATTCCCTCTCAGTAGTTGACGAAAGTAAAGTGCCTTATAATGAAGATGCGGAAACTTCTATATTCAGTAGTATGCTTCTTCGTTCTGATCTTCGTGGTTACATTGAGTTGCCTAATTACTATTTTAATAACCAGGATGATAAAAAAAGAGCTGATCTTGATTTGCTCCTGCTGACACAAGGATACCGTGCCTTTGAATACGAAAATTATTTAAACGACAAATATCCTCCTATTTCTTTCTTGCCCGAACAAGGCATGGAAATAACAGGCACATTGCGAATGATGAATGGAATGCCCGTTATTAAGGGTAATATGCAGTTAAGCATCCCGGATAAGAACATTTCATTAAGCGTACTTACCGATGAAGAGGGTAAGTTTAAGTTTACTAATCTGGTTTTCCCTGATTCTGCCAAAGCGATATTAAGTGCCAGAAATAACCTGAATTCCCGTAATATGATCATTGTTGTGGATGGATCTGCCTTTCCTGCGGTTACTAAAAATACCAACATGGCCGATGCTGTTGTCAATATTGATAGTACCTTGAATCCATACCTGCAAAATAGCAAGCGCCAGTATCGTACGGCTAACTTATTGGATGAAGTGGTTATTGTGGCAAAAAGTACCATAAAAAAGCCAAGTCATGCAGACCATTCTTCTTTGAGCGGATTAAGTATGATGCCCGATCATTTAATATCTGGCGATCGGTTTAAAGATTGTCCTTTCCTTTTGAATTGTCTGAAGACTTCTGCAATGGGGTTGATCTTTGCGGATGAACAGTTCTATGTTAATCGGGACTATAACGCAGGACAGCGTACACCGGTACAAGTCTTTTTAAATGGGATGCCTATTGATGTAAATGGTCTGAGTACAGTTAATTCTTCAGAAGTCGAATCCGTTGAAATCTTTCTAAGGGATGATTTGGGAACTGTAAACCGCCTTTATAATACCAATGGTGTATTAGTTGTCAATACTAAAAAGGTAGAAAAGATTAAATTAAAACCGGGTCAGTTGGCAGACTTGCTCCCTAAAAGTAATGTGATTGACTTTTCGCCTATGGGATATAGAAAAGCTAAACAATTCTATGCTCCCAAATATGAGGGACCTAAAAAAGGTGTAATCACTGCCGATCTGAGAACTACTATTTATTGGAATCCTTTAATAACAACAGATCAATCAGGTAATGCAGTTGTAGAGTATTATAATGCAGATTCAAAAGGAACTTACCGTGCAATAATTGAAGGTATGGATACTGAAGGTAATATTGGCAGATATATATATCGCTACACGATTAAATAGTTAGAAGAACTGTGCATTAAAGTAAGCTTATACGCTACACTAAGAACCGGGTAATAAAAAGTCCTCAAAACCAATCGCATTTATGAGATTGATTTTGAGGACTTTTTATTTATAACGTAATCTCAAAAATGAGAATGACTATACTAGTAAAAGTTATTTTTGAACTCTACCTGATTTTACATCTTTATCACGTCCAATAACATAACCTGTACCTGCGCCGAGAACACCACCAATAATAGCTCCACGTGCATTTTTCTTGTCAACAAGTATACCTGTTACTGCACCAGCACCACCACCTATAAGGGCTCCCTTTGCAGCAGAACTCATCCCTTTCTTCTGTGATTGTGTTGTAGCAGAGCTTGTAGAGGTAGATCTTGATGGATAATTTACGTAACGCACTGTGTTTGTACTCCTCGTACTTCTTCTGGCTGCGGCTGCTAAAACAGCTGCTTGCTCAGCTTCTTTTGCTTCAATTCTTTTTTGCTCTTCGATAGCAGCAGATGCTCGTTGAAAACTATCAAGTTTCAAACTATCCTTCATCATTTTCATGGAATCATTCTTTGCTTTAAGATCAGCCTTAATTTTATCATTTGAGCTACATGCAACAACTATTGATGCAAATGCTAGTATTGTTAATAATTTTTTCATAATCATATAATTCGTAAACATATATGACATAATGATGCCAGAAAGGTTTAATGAAGTATTAAAATAAAGTTATTTTGCTATAGTTAATTGAGGAATAGTCTCTTAACTTAAAATTATTATTTTATTAAACTTTTATTTTGTTTTAAAAATCTTAATCAAAATGTTCTCATTGTACAATAATAATGTAAAATTGTATAGATACCCATACATTATGTAAAAGCGACCGACAATTAGTTTAATTTTATATCATGACCAGAAATTACGATTCAACTTACATGGCCGCACGTTCTGTAGCTGAAACGGTGGAGGCTCATTTTGCTCATCACGTAAGTGCTGCTTCTGAACAAGGCATGCTAAATCTGGCAAAACAACCTCCTGCCTGTTATATTGAAGCAATGATAGATGCTGCATTTTGGGCAAGCTTAAGGAAGGAAGAAGGGAGAAGTCCCCGTATTTCTATTGCTTTCTTAGCTCCTGATCAGGTTACTAAAGCATTACTGTTTGAATCCAGACAACCCCTCACTCCACTTGTTTTAACCAAGCTTGCTCCTGGTGTAGAAAGACCTGGTATTCATCTAGGTGTATGGTATGACGAAGATGGATTGTTTGTTTGGGGTACTACTATAAAATTACCTAACTTCTGTTTTGTACTTGATGTTTCCGAACCAGGCTTGCTGGTTATCAAGCACAGACGTATGTGTGGTTTTGGAAAGTATTCAAACGTCGCTGTTCTTAAAGGTGACCAGATAAAGGTAGTCGACGAATCTTGTGTGCAGTCTTTAGATTGTCCTCCCATCGTAAAAGCTTTACTGGATCTATCCTCTTTTGTTAACCATTCTGTAAACGTATTAATTCAATTGGCTGTTTCCATGAGGGCACATGGTCAGGGTGGAATATTACTCGTCGTTCCTGCAGATAATACTGAATGGAAACATTCTGTGATTCAGCCGATGCAATATGCTGTCAATCCTCCCTTTACCGGCTTAGCCGAAATGGTGTGGAAAGAGGGCATAGATAGAAGTGAAAGTGTTTGGCAGAGTATGCTGAATAAAGAAGTGGACAATATCGGTGGTCTTACCGCAATTGATGGTGCTACAATTTTAAACGACCAGCATGAATTAATTGCATTTGGAGCAAAAATAGGTATAGCAAAAACGAGCGTTCGCATTGAACGTGTCGCTTTAATTGAACCAATTGTAGGGGGAGAAGCAGATACCGTTCATCCGGGGAAGATTGGTGGTACAAGGCACTTGTCCGCAGCTCAATTTGTACATGATCAGCATGACGCTATTGCTTTAGTGGCTTCTCAGGATGGCGTATTTACTATCTTTTCATGGTCACCTTCGGCTAACATTGTACAGGCTCATCGTATAGATACTTTATTATTATAATGATTAGGATAAAAAGAAGTAAAATGTTCGATACCGTGACACAAAGATCTCAAACAATACGTACATACAATAGACGAATTAAAACAAACACACATGAATAAGTATTTGAAATTATTAGCAAGCTTAGTAATACCTGTTGTATTATTAAGTTCTTGCGGGACTTCAACTCAGATTGTTGGATCCTGGCAAAAGCCCGAAATAAAAACCTTAAATTATCAAAGGGTATTAGTAGCTGCTTTGACTAATAACATAAACGCGCAGCAAAAAGTAGAAGAGGAATTAGCAATGATACTGAGCAGACCGGGCGTTATTGTAACTAAAAGCATAGATGCATTTCCTCCTAATCTGAACAGTAAAAGTAACAAGGACAAAGAAGCTTTGCTTCGGAAGCTCCGTAAATTTAATAGTGATATTATTGTTACCAATACCGTAGTAGATAAAAAAGTTAGTCAAAACTATTCAGGTGGTGGTTTTGGACCCTGGGGTTGGGGAAACCGATGGGGTATGGGTATGTACGGTGGATGGGGCGGAGGTTTCTATGATAACGGCTTCTCATCCTTAGACAGAGATTATTATCTGGAAACAAATGTTTTTAATTCAAAGAGTGGCGAGTTGATTTGGTCAGTTCAGTCACGTACCCATAATCCTTCCAGTCTGAATAAATTTATTGAAGGCTATGCCAAAGTGATCGCTCAAAAGATGATTGAGGACGGCGTAATCAAGCAATTCTAGAAGTTATTAATAGGCCCCAACAGGCTTTGTTCATATTGGAAAAGGCGCAAATTAGTATTTATACTATCTTTGCGCCTTTATCATTAACGAACTATATCGCACATGATCAAATTATTGTTTCAGGCAATTTTACTATTATTGATCCCTCAAGTTATTTTAGGTGATCCTTCCGCAAAGATTGCTACCACATTTACAGTGGTTATAGACCCGGGTCACGGGGGACATGATGGTGGCGCTTCAGGTAAAATATCCAAAGAAAAGGATATAGCTTTAAAGGTTGCACTTCTTCTCAGTGATAAATTAAGAGCTAAAGGTGTTAAAGTGATTGTTACACGAAGTACAGACCGATTTATTCCTTTATACGAGCGAATAGGTTTGGCAAATAAGGTAAAAGCAAACCTGTTTATATCCATTCACTGCAATTCTATGCCACAAAATAAAAGTAATCGTGCGTCTATAAGGGGAACCGAAACCTTTGTTTCTGGTTTTGGTAGATTGGATGAGCAGGATATTGCTTTGCGAGAAAACGCCTCTATCCTGTTGGAAAAAGACTATAAGAAAAACTATGCTGGTTACGACCCTAGAAATCCGGAGAGTTATATCATCTTGTCTTTAATGAAGAATGCTTACCGGAATCAAAGTATCAAGCTTGCTTCTATCATACAAAAAGAATTTACACAGTCGGGACGACTTGATCGTACTGTACAAGAGAAAAGTCTGGCTGTATTAGCCCGCGCATCTATGCCGGCGGTGCTTACTGAAATAGGGTTTCTAAGTAGTCCCGCAGAAGAACAATATATGCGATCTGCAGCAGGCCAAAATGAAATTGTAACCGACCTTATGGATGCTGTGCTTGCATACAAAAAGTCGGTTAGGAAATAATCAATATCTTTTATTTTTTAAATTCAGATGTTAGATGGAACTCTATTTCCGGGAAATCGCGTTTAGCCAGGTTGATTGCCCAATCATTATCTGCTAGAAATACCGCATTGCCATCTTTATCTAATGCGATATGCGAAGAGCGCCGTTGCATGATTTCCTGTAACTGTTTTTTATCTTTAGCAGTAATCCAGCTTGATCTGGAGAATGATAGAGGTCTGAATGCACATTTTGCACCATACTCATGCTCTAATCTGAAATTGATCACCTCAAATTGTAAGGCACCAACAGCTCCGACGATCTTTCTGTTCCCCGGTTGTTGAATAAATAACTGGGCAACACCCTCTTCGGTTAACTGCTGAATTCCTTTTTCCAACTGCTTGGTCTTCAAAGGATCTCTATTTTCAACTTCTTTAAATATTTCAGGAGAAAAACTGGGTATGCCTTTAAACTGCAATTCTTCCCCTTCTGTTAGCGTATCGCCAATTTTAAAGTTTCCACTATCATATAATCCAACTACATCCCCTGGCCATGCTTCTTCCACAAGTGTTTTATCATTTGCCATAAAGTCCATCGGATTGGAGAACTTCAGCTTCTTGTTCAAACGGGTATTAAAATAAAACTTATTACGTTCGAACTTTCCGGAACAGATTCTTAAGAAAGCAATCCGGTCACGGTGTTTTGGGTCCAGGTTAGCATGAATCTTAAATACAAAACCTGTAAAGGCCTTTTCATCTGCATAAACCATACGTTGATCTGCTTCGCGACTAGCCGGACTTGGTGCAATGACGATAAACGTCTCTAATAATTCACGAATTCCAAAGTTGTTAATGGCACTGCCAAAAAATACAGGAGCCAGTAGACCTTCCTGATACATTTCTTTATCTAACGGACCGTAGATTCCTTCCGTAAGTTCAAGATCGGACTTCAATTTATCCAATGCTTTGGTTTGCAGATATTCTGAAAGGGTAGGGTCATGTAAATCTTTCACATGAATTACAGGCTCAGTCACTTTTGCTTTATCAGGCTCAAATAAATTCAACTGATTACCGTAGATATTATAAACCCCTTTGAAGGTATGCCCCTGCCCGATAGGCCACGATTGCGGACAAACACTAATCGCAAGTTTTGTTTCCAGTTCATCCAACAGATCAAAGGTATCTTTCCCTTCCCGATCCATTTTGTTAATGAATATAATAACCGGGGTATTACGCATCCGGCAGACTTCCATTAGTTTTTCAGTCTGCTCCTCCACGCCCTTCACACTATCTACAACCAGTATCACGCTATCCACAGCTGATAATGTGCGGTATGTATCTTCAGCAAAGTCTTTATGTCCCGGAGTATCCAGAATATTTATTCTTTTACCTTTATATTCAAAACCCATCACAGAGGTAGCAACCGAAATGCCACGCTGCTTTTCAATTTCCATAAAGTCGGAAGTTGTATTCTGATTCGCTTTATTTCGTTTAACTGCACCAGCAGTATTGATGGCACCACCGAATAACAAAAACTTTTCAGTTAAAGTTGTTTTTCCCGCATCGGGGTGACTAATGATTGCGAAAGTTTTTCTTTTATCTATTTCTGGATGGACACTCATTGTTTTCAAATGGTTGCAAATGTACCATTATTAATGATAACATATAACAGCAGGAAGAACTCAAAATAAAGTTGGATGATCTGTCGCTTTTAATCTACCTAAATGACGGTAAGCCAGGTCGGTAACCTCACGGCCTCTTGCAGTCCGCATTAAAAAGCCTTCCTGAATTAAAAAGGGTTCGTATACTTCCTCAATAGTTCCCTCATCTTCTCCTACAGCTGTAGCGATTGTTTTAAGTCCTACAGGGCCTCCCTTAAATTTATCAATAATAGTAATCAGAATCTTATTATCCATTTCGTCCAGTCCGTAGCTATCTACATTAAGCGCATTAAGCGCATACTTAGCTATATCCGTATCAATGGAACCATTCCCTTTTATCTGCGCAAAATCACGTGTACGCCTTAATAAAGCATTTGCTATACGGGGAGTTCCACGGCTCCTTCGCGCTATTTCATATGCCCCTGTTTCGCTTATAGGGGTTTTGAGTATAGAAGAGGAGCGAAGTACAATAGTGGTGAGTAACTTCGCATCATAATATTCCAATCTGGAATTGATGCCAAAGCGAGCTCTTAAAGGCGCAGTCAGGAGCCCCGATCTTGTTGTTGCGCCAATCAATGTGAATGGATTCAGCGTGATCTGCACGGAACGTGCATTAGGTCCTGATTCAAGCATGATATCGATCTTGAAGTCTTCCATTGCTGAGTATAAATATTCTTCAACTACCGGACTTAAACGATGGATCTCATCAATAAACAGAATATCACCCTCTTCCAGGTTAGTTAACAACCCTGCAAGATCACCTGGTTTATCCAATACAGGCCCTGATGTGATTTTGATATTTACTCCCATTTCATTGGCAATGATATGCGAAAGGGTGGTTTTTCCAAGACCTGGAGGGCCATGAAGCAATACATGATCTAAAGATTCACCCCTTTGTTTAGCTGCCTGTACGAATATTCGGAGATTTTCAAGCAGCTTGAACTGTCCGGTGAAATCTTCAAATACCTGTGGTCGCAACACCCGCTCCATATCACGGTCTGTGGGTGTAAGACGTTCTGAGTCGGGATCTATGTTCTCATTCAGCATGCTGCTAAATTACTAAATCATTTATTAGTATGCTAAATTTTTTGGTATCTCTCTAGCAGAGAATCAGTATGAAGGAATAATTGAAATTGTAAATACAAAAAAGGATGTACCCCTTAGGACACAACCTCTTTTCTTGAGCGATGAGAGCGCTATTTAATTAAAATCTTATATGCACTATGCAATTAGAAAACATTGAGAGTAGGGTATCATTCTTATAATAAGCTGATCATGACTTTCATTAACTGATTGAGGTTCTCTAATGTTAATTTTTTTTATTTCTGAAACTATCTTTATTAGTTGGGTTGTCTGTTCAGTTTTTTGAGTTTTCATAATATTTAGCATAGGTGCTGTTGCTTGTTCTATTTTGATGAATTATCTGATGAATTATCTTTACTTGCTTCTGCTTCTTTTCTTTGCCTTTGCAGTTGCTCTACATCTCTGATATCTGAGGCATTTTCAGGATCGGAAGGATTTTCCCAAGTTAAATCCTCTTTCTCATGAATATCTTCCTGCTCTTCTTTAGAGATGTTTAATTTATTTGGAACAGTCATATACACCTACATTTACGAATACCATACCAAAGTGTACAAATGATTGATAATTGCACTTATTTTCACGTAATTTCACATAAAGACGAATAAAATAAGAATAGTACTGTCAATAATTCTATACACAATTTTGACAAATACATTCGTTTTCCGTGTAATTGTAGCATGAAAAGGACAAATCCATGTTTGAGAAGAATTGATTATTCTTATTTTTGCAACTGAGGACTGAAAGTATACTAATATGGCGGAAATTAACGCATACAGTGAAGATAGCATCAAGTCACTGGATTGGAAAGAACATATTCGCTTAAGACCCGGAATGTACATAGGCAAACTAGGTGACGGGTCTGCTTACGATGACGGTATATATGTATTATTAAAAGAGATTGTCGACAACTCCATAGATGAATTTGTGATGGGGGCGGGGCGTACAATTGATATTAATATTTCGGAGCATAAAGTATCAGTTCGTGATTATGGCAGGGGCATCCCTCTTGGTAAGGTAGTAGATTGTGTTTCTAAAATCAATACCGGGGGCAAATATGACTCCCGTGCCTTTCAAAAATCCGTTGGTCTGAATGGGGTAGGTTCAAAGGCTGTGAATGCACTTTCATCTATCTTTATAGTACAATCCTACAGGGATAACCGAACTAAAATTGCAGAGTTCAGTCAAGGCGAAATTGTTAGGGATGAAGAGGAAAAAGAAACGACACAGCGAAACGGCACCTCGATAACGTTCCATCCTGACGATTCTATTTTCAGGCACTATCGCTTTATTCCCGAATTCATAGAAAATATGATCTGGAATTATGTATTCCTGAATGCCGGACTTACCATAATTTTCAACGGTAAAAAATACTTCTCTGAACGTGGTCTTCACGATCTGCTGGTTAAAAATACAGATGCCGAAACGCTCCGATACCCCATCATTCATCTGAAAGGGGAAGATATTGAAATTGCTATGACCCATGCACAGCAATACGGCGAAGAATACTATTCCTTTGTAAACGGGCAGCATACCACGCAAGGAGGTACACACCAGGCAGCATTCCGCGAAGCAGTGGTCAAAACAATCCGTGAGTTTTTTAAGAAAGAATTTGAAGCCGCTGATGTAAGGGCATCAATTGTTGCTGCCGTTTCGGTACGTATTCAGGAACCTGTGTTTGAATCTCAAACTAAAACCAAACTCGGTTCTTTAAATGTGAGTCCTGAGGGTCCAACAGTACGTGTCTTTGTCAATGATTTTATTAAAAAAAGTCTGGATGACTACCTTCATAAATATCCTCAAGTAGCTGATGCCATGTTAAAACGGATCATGCAATCTGAACGCGAACGTAAAGACATTGCCGGAATTAAAAAACTGGCTAACGATCGCGCAAAAAAAGCATCCCTGCATAACCGTAAACTAAGAGACTGCAAAATACATTTTGAAGATAATCACGAACGGAAGCAGGATACCACCTTATTTATTACCGAGGGAGATTCTGCAAGTGGATCCATTACTAAATCCAGAGATGTAATGACCCAAGGCGTGTTTTCACTCAAAGGTAAACCGCTTAATTGTTTTGGACTAACAAAAAAAGTAGTGTATGAAAATGAGGAGTTCAACCTTTTGCAACATGCACTAAATATTGAGGACGGACTGGATGGCCTTCGCTATAATAATATTGTTATTGCTACCGATGCTGATGTGGATGGTATGCATATCCGGCTTTTACTGATGACCTTTTTCCTTCAGTTTTTCCCTGATCTCGTAAAAGCAAGACATGTGTTTATTTTGCAGACCCCCTTGTTCAGGGTCCGCAATAAAAAAGAAACCATCTATTGTTACAGTGATGAAGAAAGGCTCCGAGCTATAAATAAGCTTGGCGTGAAACCTGAAATTACCCGATTTAAAGGATTGGGCGAAATTTCACCCAGTGAATTTGGCTTATTTATAGGTAAAGATATCCGTTTAGACCCTGTCATACTGAAAGATTCCAATATCCAGGCCATGCTGCAATACTTTATGGGTAAAAATACACCTGATCGTCAGCAGCATATTGTACGCAATCTGCGCGTAGAAAAAGATGACAAGCTTATTCTTTCTGAAGAGAAAACAACAGTAGCAGAAGATCTGGAAGAAGAGTCCGCCGCCTGATGGAAAACCATTAAACAAAAGAAGGGGCTGTATTTGCATACAGCCCCTTCTTTTGTTTAATAAATACGATTAGTTGAATACACTTGATACGTTAGTGATTTTCCATCCTTCATCTGTATTTGAAATAGTGACATAGTTCACTTTTGAAAAGTTTTCGTAAGTCATAGTTACTTTAACGATAGACTGAGCATCTCCTTTTTCTATAATGGAGTAATCTGTCTTGCAGTTTTGGTTAATGTTTTCTGATACTTTCAAAGAGCTGATCATTTCGGCTCTGTTATAGTTGATTACCTTACTTCCCTGTGCAAGAGTAAACTTAACATTGCGATCTAATATATCTTCTATTCCTTTAATTTTTCCTTGAGATACAGCACCTATGTAAGTCTTAATGGCATAGTCCATAGTAAGAGACTCTTTGTCAACTTTAGCATAACCAGAAGTGATAATTAAGGATAATAATAATAATGTGGCGAGTATAGATTTAAAAGCTTTCATAACTTTATTTATTTAGTTGTTCTTTATTTTTTACACAACAAATATAGAGCTGAAAAAGCCTGTTCACATCATTCAGCAGTACTTTTGCTTGAATTTCAACAATGTATGAAAGCCCTTGTAATTCCTGCAAATTATTACTTTTCCACTATCGCTATTAAGCAGTTTTTTGATTAAAAAAAGCATTAATTATATTGTGATTTTTATCAGATATGCCCCTATAAAAATGACCTTTATCACCTTTACTTTTTTTCGAAGAATACTATGAGTTGTTCTTCCACTAATTCTCCCATTGTGTTGCAATTTAAGAAGGAACCTTTCTTATGATATTCCCATAATTCGTTGCGTAATTGAACCACTTTTTCCCTTGGGGAGATCTCATGTTTCTTCATTACATTCAGTATATCCCTAAGCCGGTAGTTCACTAGTTTCATACGGCCATTGATTAAGCTTCGCTCTTCTTCCTGGTATTGCCGCATGGTTGTTTTATCCATATGCTGAATTCCCAACTGGACAAGCTTGTTGTTTTCTTTGAAATACTGTGGCAGATAAAAGTTTCTGCGCCCTTCATAAGATTGCTGATCAAAGTCAATCGCACGGATCCGGTATTGATTCCCCTCAATATCCGGGGTAATATGAACTACGTAATTATAGGACCGCATATCGCCAAGCAGACGGATAAAACAACGTTCATTGAATTTAACAAACTCCTTGCAAATACGGATCTGGTTAAATTTAGAGGTATTCGTACGCTGCTGAATGAATACATCACCCGGAAGTCCGGAGATATGCTCCTCAATAAGCGTATTGTTGTCTGTAAGGTACGTGATTCGATTAGGGGATAGAATGTGTTCCAGCTCAATTCCGTACACTCTGGAAGCGTCTGCCACCTTCACGTAGAAGTAATCGTAGTTATCATTGAACCTATTGATTACTCTGATCCGGAAAGGTTTGGAGTTTCCGAACGTACAATAGTCTATTTGCGCAATGTGCAGATGTTCCATTACCTGCATATCCCCGTCTGCATTCATCAACGCATAAATATAATTCAGGTTCGGGAAGAGGTCCCCCATTTCCGACTGATCATAATACACCGTTTGCCAGAGGGTGTCATTTCCTGCCTTATCTAATAAAGGAGTGCTGAATTGAAAGCGCAACAAATCGGCATACTGCACAGGAAGTTTTACCTCCCTGTTATACTTGACTAAATATTCCCTTAAGGGTTCAGTAATTTGGTAACAGAACTTTTTCTTTGAAGGTACGTCTGCTCTGGTTTCGTAATCCGGCATAGGGAAAATTGTATTATATACTATTTTAAAAATATCTCTGTAGCTCCGTACCCGAATTTTTCTTTGCGGGCATCCATAAAGGTCTTCACCTGTTTATTGCGTCCAAGGGTTTTGTGGATTTCTATTTTCAGAGTGCCATTGCCAACACCGTGTATAAAAATCACCGAATGCAGCTTGTGTACAATTGCGGCATCCAAAGCCTTCTGATAATGCTCCATTTGGATCTTAAGAATCTCGGTCTTGCTTAAAAGCGCAAAATCATCCCGCAATTTTTCGATATGCAGATCAATTTCATTTGCCGGTTTCTCTACTGTCTTCTTTTCTTCTGTTGGCTTAAAAAAACTTTCCTTCAGCTTCTCTGCATCGATAATAATATCTTCTTCATCCAAACGGAATGTCCAGGCATCCTTATTTAAAAGAGCTACCCTCTTCTTTGTTCCTGCAAAATCCTTTCCTTTAAAGCGCTCTGTAAACCGTAGCGCAGCAGGGATACTGCTATTCAGTTTTGAGAAGTATAGGATCTCTACCGTAAATGCAGGCCATACACTCAGGTCTGCCAGGTTAGCGGAATAGATATCAGTTGAGGAATGGGGATTGATCATACCGGCATATTCGCCTTTTGATAAACCTGCCTTCTCTGTAACCAGTGTAGTCAAAAGTTGAAAGGAGGTCTCATTCACCAGGTTAAAGTGAACCACTGATCCTTTATTCTGATCGGGTACCACGGCAACATAAATCCCCTTCGTCTCAAATGGTCCTGTATATACTTCGGCTGCAGGCGTTACTTCTTCGGGAGAATCCGCATATTTATGCCCATGTACCCGCGTTACCTTTGCAACCGGTACCGGGATTTCAAAGTCATCTTCTCCTGTTACCCCAATCATATCTTCACTGATGATACGGGTGATATAACCTTCCATTTTTTCGTCTACAAACCGAACAAATTCTCCTAGCTTCAAATCCATGATGATGTATCTTAATTAAAAAACAAAAATACTTAATTAGCGAATAATATAGGGGAGTTTCATTTCTTTTGTATTTTAGGGATGTGTTAAAGATAGCCTGGGACCCCACGTACGTTTTGCCTTTGCCAGGAGGGCACCGTTTTCCAATGCTCAAGTATGAACTGATTCCCGGACAGCTGCTTTATGAAGGATTAATCACGCAAGAGAATCTATTTTCTCCCGGCAAGGTCAATGAAGACATCATTCTTTTATCCCACCAGCAAGATTACTGGGAACGCCTGAGGGATCTGCGTTTAAGTCCTGCAGAAATCAGACGGTCAGGTTTCCCTTTAACGCGTCCATTGGTAGAGCGCGAACTGATGATCGCGCAGGGCACCATTGAGTGCTGCCACTTCGCTCTGCAATATGGTATTGCCTTTAACGTAGCCGGTGGCACACATCATGCGGGCAGTAATTGGGCAGAAGGTTTCTGCTTTTTAAACGACCAGGCCATCGCCGCCAATTATCTCCTTAAAGCACACTTAGCCCAAAATATTTTAATCGTTGATCTGGACGTGCATCAGGGCAATGGTACCGCGGAGATTTTCTCCAGTAACAACCAGGTATTTACCTTTTCTATGCATGCGGAGAAAAACTTCCCCTTTAGAAAGGAAAAGTCTGATCTGGATATTGGATTACCTATTGGTATGGAAGATCAGGAATATCTGGAAATATTAAAAACGCAACTCCCAAAACTTTTTGAAAAGGTAAAACCTGATTTTGTATTTTATCTATCCGGGGTAGATGTATTAGCTACTGATAAGTTAGGTCATCTGGCATTAAGCAGGGCAGGTTGCAAGTCCCGCGATGAAATAGTGCTACGTACCTGCAAGCAATGGAATATCCCGTTGCAGGTTAGTATGGGTGGTGGTTACTCACACCAGATGATCGATATCGTAGAGGCTCATTGCAACACCTTTAGAGTAGCAGATCAGTTATTCTTTTAAAGAGAGCCGGCTGCACTCCTTCCATCAGGCATATTTGCAGAGATAAGAGCTTTGTTCATTACTTCTTACTTTAAAGGATACGTGAGCATCAACGCTAAAGGTCTCGTTCTTCTTAAAACTTTTCCATTCTGTGGCTTCAGGCAGCAGAACCACTAACTCACCTTCAATTACGGTCATGTATTCCTTCTGAGAAGTATTAAATTCATATTCTCCTTTTTCCATCACCCCAATAGTCGATTTTCCTTCTGGCGATTCATACGCCAGTGACTTAACTGTACCATCAAAATATTCGTTTACCTGAATCATATCTTTAATTAAAAACGGAAGATCAGGATTTTAAATGAAAAAAGCCCCAATATAGGGGCTTTAAGGTCATTTTTAATTGTAATATTAAAGGGTGATCTCTGCGATGAACAGATTATTGACCAACCTTTGTAGTGTCAGTCGGTACAGCTGTAGTATCTGTCGGTGCAGCTGTAGTATCCGTAGGCGTAGTTGCTGGTGTACTCGTAGTATCAGTAGGAACAGTTGTGGTGTCCTGTGCAACTTGAGTAGTAGTATATTTAACTGGGTGACTAGTTGCTGTCAAAGTTGTAATTCCTGCAAATGCCAATAAAGAGGCTGCGAACATTAATTTTTTCATGATATATCGTTTTAGAATTAAATTATTCAATTATTGATATAAACATTTGTAGCAATTCCGTGCCATTGTGAGAAATATAGTCAAAACACTAGTTATGAATGCTTAAGGGAGTTTGGTGTAAAATAAATATGTAGAACATCACCACGGTGTGTAGTTTAGTACCTCAAAAACTACTCAAATTAATTTTTACACGCATTTATGATCACATGCTTGTCCTGTAAAGAAATTAATTCTATATTTGCACCTCATTTAAAAAAAATAATAACTAACAATGTACGCAATAGTAAATATAGCAGGACAGCAATTCAAGGTTGCAAAAGACCAGCAGATCTTTGTACATCGCTTACAAGGAGAAGAAGGCGCTAGTGTTGAATTTGATCAGGTATTGTTAGCTGTAGACGGAAGTGATATTCAAGTAGGTGTTCCTGCTTTAGTAGGTGCGAAAGTTTCAGCAACGATCTTAACTCATTTAAAAGGAGATAAAGTGATTGTATTCAAAAAGAAACGTCGTAAAGGATACAAGAAAAAGAACGGTCATCGTCAACAGTTCACAAAGATTGCAATCACAAGTATTACTTTGTAATTCACAAATTAATATACAGACACAGAATAATAACCTGAATTGATCATTCAATTCAAAAATATAAAAAAACATGGCACATAAGAAAGGCGCTGGTAGTTCGAATAACGGTAGAGAATCGCATAGCAAACGCTTAGGTATTAAGATCTTTGGTGGTCAGGCAGCTATTGCAGGTAACATCATTGTTCGTCAACGTGGAACTAAACACCATCCAGATAAGAATGTTGGCTTAGGAAAGGATCATACGATCTTTGCTTTAGTTGATGGTACTGTAGTGTTCAGAAAGAAAAAAGATAACAGATCATACGTTTCTATTCTTCCCCTGGAAGTTTCTGCTCTTGCAGAGAGTCCAGCTGTTGAAGCTGAAGCGCTTGCTACTGCTGAATAAAAATACATCGTGTAATAAAAAAGGCCTTGCTGATTCAGTAAGGCCTTTTTTATTACACGATGTATTTATTTATGCCCGATTGAAAACTTAAGCTTCCCTGGTTAAAAGCTGTCCCGCAAATTCTGCCAGCGCTTGCTTTTTCTCCTGAGGTACAGAAACCTGGTCCAGTGCGGCAAGTCCCTTCCTGGCATAATGGTTCATTTCTTCTTCAGCAAGTGGCCGTAATCCTAAGCGGTTGTAGATTCCTGTAACAGACTTGATCTTACTGGCAGGGTCAAACTCCGTGGTATTAATCCAATACGTTAATTCTTCTTTATCCAGCTCATCTGCTAACTCCAGTGCCTTGATCAGGAGGAACGTTTTCTTATTAGAAAGAATATCCCCGCCAACCTGCTTCCCAAATTTCTCCGGATCTCCATAAACATCCAAAATATCGTCCTGCAGCTGGAAGGCAATTCCAACGTTTTCTCCAAAAGCATACAACTCATCCGCTACTTCTGTAGAGGCCTTACTAATCAGCGCACCAATTTTTAAACTTCCTCCAAGCAATACAGCTGTTTTAAGCCGGATCATCTCCATATACTGGGCAATGCTGACTTCGTCTGTGATCTCAAAGTTCATATCAATCTGTTGCCCCTGGCATACCCCGGCAGCAGTTTCGTTGAACACGTCCAGTACCTCTTTCAAAATACTGCTCTCAACCGAACCAACAAGCAGTTTGTACGATTCAATCAGCATCACATCACCCGAAAGGATGGCTATATTGTCGTTCCACTTCGAATGTACAGTCGCTTTTCCTCTTCGTAAAGGAGCCTTATCCATAATGTCATCATGCATCAGCGTGAAATTATGAAATACCTCTATAGCTACTGCAGCATCAAGTGCAGCAGTAATCGGACCATCGAACAGGTCGCAGGCCATTAAAGTCAGCACAGGGCGCATTCTCTTGCCCCCTAACGACATAATATAAGTTATAGGTTCATATAGTTCCGACGGAGCTTCCGTGTAACTCTTCGCAGCTATTTGCTTATTTACTAAATCCTGTAATTGCGTAATCGTATACATCATTCGCGGGTCATGTTCATCTTTTATTGCAATAATTTAAAGTCGATCTGACGTTTAGCCAATTCCACTTTTTTTACCAGGATCCTGACCTCATCTCCCAGCTGATATTTTTTCTTTTTACGCTGACCGATAATACAGTAGTTCTTCTCATCCAATACATAGAAATCATCTGAGATATCCCGGAGCCGTATCATTCCTTCGCATTTATTTTCTTCAATCTCCACAAACATGCCCCATTCCGTAACACCGGAAATTATACCATTGTACTCTTTACCAATATTGTCCTGAAGGTATTCAGCTTGTTTGTATTTCACCGAAGCACGTTCCGCATCTGCCGCCTTTTTTTCCATTTGAGAAGCATGGAGACAAAGTTTTTCATACTCTTCTTCATTTACCGACTTTCCTCCTTCCAGGTAATGTTGCAGCAAGCGGTGTACCATCACGTCGGGCGACCGGCGGATAGGGGAGGTGAAGTGGGTGTAATAATCGAAAGCCAGACCGTAGTGACTGGATTTTTTAGTCGTATAAACCGCCTTGGCCATCGAGCGGATCGCCAGGTGCGTCAGCACATTTTGTTCTTTTTTGCCTTCCACATCCTCCATTAAAAGGTTGAGTGATTTGGCCACTTCCTTACTGGAAGAGGTATTGATCTTATAACCAAATTTAGCGGCAAACTGCGCAAAACTAAGTAAAGCCGTTTCCTTTGGCGCATCATGCGAACGGTATACAAAAGTGTATTTGTTTTTACCCTTCCCTTTTTTTGCAATCAGCTCAGCCACCTTTCTATTGGCCAGTAACATATAATCTTCAATCAGTTTATGTGCATCCTTGCGTTCCTTCACATATACACCGATAGGTTTGCCCGCTTCATCAAGCTTAAACTTCACTTCGGAAGTTTCAAAGCTGATCGCTCCTTGTTTGAACTTTTGGTCCCTCAGGATATAAGCAAGTTCATTCAGCTTCAGGATTTCTTCCCGCAGATCTTCTGATTTGCCTTCTATCACATCCTGTGCCTCTTCGTAACTGAAACGTCTGTTCGAGTGGATGATGGTTTTACCAAACCATTGTTCAATGATATTCGCTTTATTATCCAACTCAAATACAGCAGAGAAACATAACTTATCTTCGTTAGGACGTAATGAACATACTCCGTTTGAAAGCCGCTCGGGCAACATCGGAATCACGCGGTCGACCAAATATACCGAAGTACCCCGTTCAAAAGCTTCCTGATCCAGTGCTGTACCTGGAATCACATAATGTGAGACATCCGCAATATGAACCCCTATTTCATAGTTTCCATTTTCCAGCACACGATACGATATCGCATCATCAAAGTCCTTTGCATCTGCAGGATCGATAGTAAAAGTCAGGATATCGCGGAAATCCCTTCTCTTCGCAATTTCCTTTGCCGTAATACCATCCTTAATTGCGTTCGCTTCATCTTCTACTTGTTTGGGAAATTTTAGTGGAAACCCGTATTCCGCCAGAATAGCAGTCATTTCGGTATTGTTTTCTCCCTGTTTACCCAACACAGTAGTAATTTCTCCTAAGGGGTTCTTCGCATCATCGGGCCAGTTTGTGATTTTTGCAACCGCTTTTTCTCCGTGTTTCGCACCGTTCAGCTTTTCTAATGGAATAAAAATATCCCTTAGCATCTTACGGTCGTCCGGTATAAAAAAAGCGAAATTATCTGAGATTTTTACGATCCCTGTAAAATCCATTTTGGCACGTGCCAGGATCTCTATAATCTCCCCCTCTTTTCTTCTGCCTTTGCTATTTGCAAAAACGTATGCGCGGACTTTATCGTTATTTAACGCGATCCCTACTTTTCGGGGAGCAATGTAGATGTCTTCCTCCAGATCATCATCAGGTACAATGAAAGCAGAGCCATCACTGGTCATTGAAACTTTCCCTGTGACAATGGTTTTAAGTTCTTTCAGCTGAAATTTGCCCTTTTTAGGTTCAGAAAATATCCCTTTATGGGTTTCCTCCTGCAATACTAATAATATGGTCTCCCGCGATTCCGGGTCAGTCAAATTTAGTTTTGAAGCAATCTGTTTATAGTTCATAGGAGTGTTGCCTCCCTTTTCCAAGATATCAGTGATAAGTTGCGTAAAAACAACTATCAGATGGTTGGATTTTTTCTTTGCCATTTCGTTATTGTATTATAAGATCACAACATAAAGTGTCTCCATATAGTTCATGGTTATTTCAGATGTATAGATCGTAAAAGGCCAAGTTAATAAATTTGCCTTTTATCTGGATCGAATATATAAAATTACTAGCATGGATTGTAGCCTTTTGATATAAATGGACTAAACATGTTACCGACAAGTTATGACCGGATTACCCTTGACCCAAGGGTGAAGTTACAGTGAGGCCACAGTGAGGCCACCTTTTAACGCAAAAACGTGGCCTCACTGTGGCCTCACCGTGGCATCACTGTGGCATCACCGTTAATCTGGCCATCATCTGATGTAAAATTTTCCTTAATTTGACACCTGGAATTTTAATACGGAACCGATTTGTTTGCTTTCTGAAAATGGAGTAAAAAAAAAGAGACGACCTGATCGGCCGCCTCTTTTTAAAGGTACAAAGTATAATCAATCCTAACCTACAGAATTAATACACCAGGTTTATTTAGTAATGGTATGCGTACCATATTCGTTTCGACTATACTCTCGGGCACAAATATGTATTTCTTATCGAAAATCTGTTTATCAATATAATAGCTTAATAGATATTCATTTGTCAAGCCAAATACTTGTTCATCTATGGCTTCTATTTTAGCAAATCCTTTTGATGCTACATCACCAATTGAATGTCTTAAAACCGAAGTCTTCACTTCCACTCCATTTTTTGTCCCATATCCTTTGGATGATACGAGGACGGTTTCAATAGCCACATTCTTCAGGTTAATCAGGTATACATTCCATGAACGTCCCTCGGGACTTTCACTTTCAAGTACAACGGTTATACCTATATCTTCTACGCGATTTTCTGGAATATCTTTTTTCATAGGTTGATAAGCAGATCAAACGATTTATTTTTTCTTTGCGAATTTTTTTGTTGCTTTTTTAGGTTCTTTCTCAGCAGCGTCAAATAATACCTTTACTTCTGCGAAAGTCAGTTCACTTGCTTCTTTATCTTTAGGAATCTTCACATTTGCTTTTCCGTATTCAATATAGGGTCCCCATCTGCCATTCAGGATTTTAACCGTTGGATCTTCATCAAACGTTTTGATTAACTTTTCAGCATCTTTCTGACGTTTTTCCTTGATGATTTCGATACAAGCTTCTTCCGTTACGGAATGCGGGTCTACACCTTTTGGTAATGAATGGAAAACGCTGTTATGGCGTACGTAAGGACCGAAACGTCCAATCGCTACAGTCATGTCCTTTTCTTCAAACGTTCCTACAACTTTAGGAAGTCTGAAAAGTTCCATCGCTTCGTCCATCGTGATGGTTTCAATCATCTGACCAGAGCGTAAACTGGCATAACGTGGTTTTTCTTCACCTTCTGTATCACCAATCTGAACAAAGGGGCCATAACGACCTATCCGAACAGAAACCTTTTTTCCGGTTTCAGGCTCTTCACCGAGATCTCTTTCTCCACGTGCTTTTTCAGCATTAAGTAAAGTATTTTCAACTTCCTTGTGGAATGGACTATAGAAAGCCTTTAGCATTTCGGTCCAGTCTTTCAGTCCGTTGGCAATCTCATCAAACTCCTTTTCTACACTGGCAGTAAAGTGAAAGTCGACAATACCCTTGAAATGCTGAACTAAAAAGTCATTTACAACGGCACCGATATCCGTGGGAAACAGCTTGGATTTCTCCGCGCCTGTCATCTCCGTTTTAATATCTTTAACTACAGTTGATTTAGCAAGAGTGAATACATTGAAATTCCTTGATTTTCCTTCCCTGTCTTCCTTAATTACATAACCCCTATTTTGTACAGTTGAAATGGTTGGGGCGTAAGTAGAAGGACGGCCGATACCCAGTTCTTCCAGTTTTTTAACTAGACTGGCTTCTGTATAACGGGAAGGGGGACGGGAATAACGTTCGGTTGCCTTGATCTCCTGATTGATTAATGACTGATCTTTAGAAAGAGGAGGGAGCAGGGCGTTATCAGCGTCTTCATCCAGGTTAATTTCCTGATCCTGATCGTCATCACTGGATTCCATATAAACTTTCAGGAATCCGTCGAACTTCATGACTTCACCAGTGGCAGTAAAGTTTTCCTTCCGGGTAGAGATGCTAATCTTCGCAGTTGTTTTTTCAAATTGAGCTTCACTCATCTGAGAAGCAATAGAGCGCTTCCAGATCAGTTCATACAGACGCTTTTCCGAGGCATCGCCATCAATGGAATGCACATCAAAATAAGTAGGTCTGATTGCCTCATGCGCTTCCTGAGCGCCTGCAGACTTGGTTTTATATTTACGTTGCTGATGGTATTTTTCGCCATAAGCATTGTTGATTTCGTTGGTAGCAGCTTCCAGAGCAGTATCCGATAAATTCACGGAGTCTGTTCTCATGTAAGTAATTTTCCCAGACTCATAAAGCTTCTGGGCAATTAACATGGTTCTGGAAACGGAAAAACCTAATTTCCTGCTCGCTTCCTGTTGTAAGGTTGAAGTGGTAAAAGGAGCGGATGGGTTACGTTTTGTAGGTTTGCTTTCAACAGAGGTTACTTTGTAAGTAGCATCCAGGCAAGCATTTAAAAAGTCTGTTGCTTCGCTTTCAGTATCAAAACGTTCGGGAAGTTCGGCTTTGAAAATTTCTTTGACTTTGCCTGTGCTGAAGATAGCGGTAACCTTGTAGGCTGCAATGGGGATAAATTTATTGATTTCACGTTCGCGCTCTACGATTAAACGTACAGCAACAGATTGAACCCTACCAGCAGATAAAGATGGTTTTACTTTCTTCCATAGAATGGGAGATAATTCAAAACCTACCAGGCGATCCAGTACCCTTCGTGCCTGTTGTGCATAAACAAGATTATAGTCGATGGTTCTTGGTGAATCAATGGCCTTTAAAATTGCCGGTTTAGTGATTTCATGGAAAACAATTCGCTTCGTCTTTTCGTCCTTTAATCCTAAAGTTTCAAAAAGGTGCCAGGAAATGGCTTCACCTTCGCGATCCTCATCCGATGCCAGCCAAACCATCTCGGCTTCTTTAGCCAATTTCTTCAGTTCGCTGACCACAGCTTTTTTATCCGCCGGTACTTCATACCGCTGGGTAAAATTATTATTAACATCTATAGCATCATCGGTTTTAACCAAATCACGGATATGTCCGTAACTAGATCTTACCATGAAATCGGAACCCAAATAACCTTCTATGGTTTTTGCTTTAGCAGGAGATTCTACGATTAGTAAATTTTTAGCCATTCAATTGATTGGTTTTTCTGCAAATAAAGGCATTAATCAACCCAATCCAAAATAAGATATTGATTTGGGCCTGCATATTTTAATAACTAGATTAAAAAACCTCCACCTAAAAGGTCATTTCCTTCATAGAAAACGGCAGATTGTCCAGGTGCGATTCCGGTAACGGCGTGCTCAAATTCGATCTTCATTAATCCGTCTTCCTGCACGATAATACTATTGGAACCGGCATCCTTATATCTTATTTTCGTAATAGCTTCCATAGGCTGGTCTATGCTTTCGTATTTCACCAGGTTTAGGCCCTTTACGAAGGCTACAGACTTGTTTAGCTCCTCATGTGTGCCTAATACTACGGTATTGCTTTCGGGTAAAATTTCCTTCACAAACATGGGGTGCCCAAAAGCAACTCCAAGTCCTTTGCGCTGACCTATTGTGTAGAAAGGATAACCTTTATGCTTACCTACAATCGATCCGTCGGTGAGTGCGAAGTTTCCACCTTCTACTTTTTCTTCCAGTCCTTCTACGCGATGGCGTAAAAAAGAACGGTAATCATTATCGGGAACAAAACAAATTTCGTAACTCTCACTTTTTTTAGCGAGTTCGGTCTGGCCCATATCGACCGCCATTTGTCTGATTTCTGTTTTTGTAAAACTTCCTAAGGGGAATTTGGTACGGGAAAGGTTTTTTTGCGACACGCCCCATAAGACATAAGATTGGTCCTTGTTTTCGTCTTTACCTTTTGAAATTACATAACGTCCGCTATCCTGAGGTCGGATATTGGCATAATGTCCTGTAGCTATAAACTCGCAGTCCAGTTTGTCTGCACGTTTTAAAAGGGCTTCCCATTTGATGTGCGTGTTGCATAATACACAAGGATTAGGGGTTCTTCCGGCGAGGTATTCATCAACAAAGTTATCGATCACAAAGTCTCCGAATTCACTTCTGATATCCAGAATGTAATGTGGAAATCCATATCCTACGGCCAAAGAACGGGCATCATTGATAGAATCCAAACTGCAGCATCCTGTTTCTTTTGATGATGCACCAGAAGAAGCATAGTCCCAGGTTTTCATCGTCAGGCCTATTACTTCATAGCCCTGTTCGTGTAACATTACAGCAGCTACGGAACTATCCACTCCGCCACTCATTGCCACTAAAATTCTTCCGTGCTTACTCATATTATTTGCAAAGATAAATTAAAGATGAGTATAGGGGGTCAATGCCATGTAAAATGTAACTCAAAAAAAAAGTCAGGCAATATGAAACTGCCTGACCCTACATCTACCTATGAAAAAGTTGCTTGGGGTAGCAACAATCATTGAGACAAACATCCGTGTATTTAGGAAAATAAAAAGTGATCTGAAGGACTTATTTGAGATGATTGAAATCATTTATTCCAGAAGAAATGTGGGTAAATATAACCACCAATGATCAATTAATAAAAGGTTACTCGCATATTGCAAAGCAAAAGAGTTATACTTGAATTTATTTTGATAACTTAATACATCAAAATCAGGTTAATAAACTTTTTTTTGATAAGCATAAATCTTTCAAATATTCCTAAAAATTGAAGAATAGTAAAGCAATGAGGCAACTCTCACTTATTTGTTTTGTGTTTCTAAATACGATTGCCTTATCTCAGGACCATCCTTCTAAACTATTTTTAAAGTTAAAAGTGGAAAAATCTGACACGGCTAAAGTATGGATCTATCAGGATCTTGGTATTTATTATCTGGGTTCAAATTTAGATTCTTCGCTTTATTACATAAAGAACGCACTGAACCTGGCACGTAAAGTAAACTATCCCTATGCTGAACTCGTGATGATAGGCAAACTAGCGACTATCAATACGTATGATGGAAACTTGAGTCTGGCTAAACATTATGCAGAAGAATCTTTAAATGGGTTAATAAAAATCAATAACAAGCAAGGTGTTGCTTCCGGATATGAGATTCTTGGGACTGTGGAGAGCAAAATGGGGAACTATCCCGAGGCTATTGATGATTTACTAAAGTCGCTTGCGATCTATAAGCAGTTAAATAATAATGTTGGTGTTGTTCAATCCACTATCAAGCTAGCTGAGATCTGTAGTAGTGCAGGAGATCTGAAAAAGTCCTTGTTTTATTATAAAAAAGCGCAACGGTTGAACGATATAAATCCTTCGGAGTACGAGACCATACGGATATTACAAGGTTTTGGAATTCTAAATGCCAGGATGGGGAAAACGCAGCTGGCCCTAACCTATTTTTTAAAAGGAGTTCAAAAATCCATAAAACCAGAATTCGCAAGTCTGCATTTGCCCATGCTTACACATACAGGTAATGCGTATTATAAGCTGGGATATAAGGATAAGGCACTGACTTATTATCAGCAATCATTTTCAGAATCCAGGATTTATAAATTACCAGCAAGCGAATCCAGGGCATTGTTAAATCTTGCTTCCGCTTATTCTGATAAAAAAGAATTTAGTCAGGCGCTTGAGCTGTTACAAAAGTCGTTAAGCATAGCCATTTTTATTCACGATAAAGATCTCATATCAGAAACCTGTGAGGCAATGATTGCCGTTTTTAAAGAACAGGGGAATTATAAAGATGCTTTTCTAATGTCGGAGAAACGATATGATTTAAATAAGGATGCATTTAGCACAGACCGAAAAAAAGAAATGGAAATAATGCAGTCTGTGTATGAAAAAGATAAGGCAAATGCGCATGTTAAAACACTTCAATTTGTAAATAGCAAAAGAACACTTCAGCGAAATACAGGAATAGGGGTAGCCATTTTTGTAATCCTTATTCTCGTATCCGTATACATCACCTTGTATAATGTTCGTAAATTAAATAAAAAGCTCAAGGCGTCGAATTTGGTAAAGGATAAGCTATTTTCTATAATTGGACATGATTTAAGAGGTCCGGTGGGTAATATTGTGCAGATGTTAACGCTCTTCGAAAACGGAGGAATGGATCAGGCTGAATTGAAGGGGATTGTTGGGGTGCTTAAAAAACATACAGAGGCCTCATTGTCAACCCTGGACTCTTTATTAGATTGGGGAAGAATCCAGATTCAGGGAGTGAGTGTAAAACAAACGAGTTTTGAGGTTGATAGTATTATTAAGAAAAATCTGGATATTTTTCATGCTGCTTCCAGCGCGAAGTTGATACAAATTGTTAATCATATTCCGGCGGAGATTCAAATTTGTGCTGATCCGGATCATTTTGATTTTGTGTTAAGGAACCTGATCAGTAATGCGATAAAATTTACTTACGCAGGTGGTGTTATTCAGCTTAAGGCCCAGGTGTGGGATAAATATGTCCGTTTTTCCGTGTGCGACAATGGAAAAGGGATGAATGAGCAGGATGCGCAGAATTTATTTTCTTCGTTTGCGCTCAAAGCAGAGGGAACTAGTGGAGAACTGGGAACCGGTATCGGTTTAATGTTGTGTAAAGAATTTATCCTGGCTAACGATGGTTTGATCTGGGTTGAAAGCCGGCAGGATAAAGGCGCCGAATTTTTCTTTACCTTTAAAAGGTAAAAAAAAGCCTTGTGCAGGCTTATGTTTGAATGGGCTAAAAGATCTCCAGTTGGAATTTTACAGGCTCCAGATGATCATCATCATTTCCTTCCATAAAAAGTACGACCTTGTATTCCAAAAGGTTGGGGTTGAATCCCAGAAACATTCTACGCAAACATCTTTGAATAACGGGTCCTATTTGAATATGTAAATTTTCGCAATAGTGGGGAAATTTATGCCGAATGCTTTTGGTATAAAACTCATTTTTATTGAAATTGGAAAGATTAATGGTTAAGATCCCTGCATTATAAAACCCGTCTATAACCACACTCCTAACTTCAGGTGAAATTCGGTCTAACCATTCTTCGGACAATTCTTCGAAAATAGTATTATTAAGATTATTGCTTATTAACTGACGGTATAAATTCAGCATTCTGTTATATATGATTTTATGGAAAAAGCATTCTTTGATTAAAAACTGTTGGAGCGTTATTAGATCAACTCTTAATTTGCTATAAAGTTTAACATTTTTCCTGTTTATTGTAGTTATTTATGTTTATTAAATGTTCAGAACATTGGATTTAAATGGGTTATGGTATAATTCTAGTTTGTCTTATGCATATGATAACCTTATTTAAATGAATTTCAACAATACAGTGGGCATCTTGTTAAGTATTTTATGTCGCTTCAAACGTCTTCAAATACATCTTTTGATCTATTCCTTATTGGTGATACAGGGGATATTTCAATATCTAAGCCTGACCCTGTACTGGAAATGCTTAATGCACACTTTGATCCGAATCAAGCATCGTCTGTTATTTTTTTAGGTGATAATATTTATCCGCGTGGATTGCCTCCGGTAGGGAATATCCTTCGTAAAAATGCTGAAAATACATTAATCCGGCATCATGAGGCCTTAAAAAATTATCCTGGTAAGGTGGTTTTTATAGCAGGTAATCACGATTGGAATAAAGGTAGGAAAAATGGAAAGGAATATATTGAGCGGCAGGATGAATACCTCGAAGGTTTATTTGGTGAAAAGGTTTTGCTCCCGGAAGGAGGGTGTCCCGGTCCCACATCCTTTACCCTGAATGATAATATAGCAGTTGTGGCCATAGATACCCAGTGGTGGATGCAAAGAGACTTAAGTTTTAATGGATCGGCTTGTGCGGACGGGTTAACTTCTGAGGAAGAGTTTTTTGATCGGTTAGTGCAGTTGCTGGATGCCAACAAGCGAAAGCATTTGTTGGTTATCGGTCATCATCCGGTATATAGTTACGCCATCCATGGCGGGCGTTTCAAATTAAAGCATCATATTTTCCCATTAACGCTCTTTGATCAGGATGCATGGATTCCCTTGCCGGGTATTGGGTCTTTGCTGCCTTTATACAGGCGGTTTTTAGGGGCGAGGGAGGATATGGCGCATCCGCCATACCGCAGACTCAGGCATAAATTGAAAGAAATTCTTTCTAACTATAGCAACCTGATCTATGCAGCCGGACATGAGCATAATCTGCAGTATATTCGTAAAAACAGGAATCATTTTATTGTGAGTGGTTCAGGATCGAAAGTAAAATATGTGGTGCAGTCGGGTAAATACCTTCAATTTGGAGAGAAGAGTAAGGGGTTTTTTAAATTGCATTTTGCCATTGATGGCACTGTTTATCTCTCTGCCTGGGCTCTTGATACGTCAGGTGTTTTAAGTATGGGTAAACTGATTTATGAGGAACAAATTATCTGATTTCATACGATAAAGCGCTCTTCTTCGTGTGTGCTTAAAATGCTTAGCTGATCACCTATAGTAAGGTGTCCTGAACCTTCATGGATCAGATTTTGCCCAAAGAGCACCTTGTTGTTTTTTAAACGATATTTTGCCAATGTTGTTAAAGGCTCCTTATCCTTTAGGCCTGTTTGCTGATCTATCGTGGTGATGGTGCAGCGGGCACACAATTTTACACCATTAAACCGGATTCCTGCAATCGCAAAGGAGTTCATCCGGTCTTCTTCATAGGGCTGGCCGCCAGTAAAGACGATACTAGGTCTGAACCGATCGATAGGTAAGGGGAGCTGAATGCGCGCATTGAGATCGTCCAGGGAGGCTTGGCCAATGAGCAAAAAAGGATATCCATCAGCAAAAGAGGTAATGATGCCTGGTTTTGCATAGCGCTGATCGACTTCGCGTTTGGTCTCATCAGGCATATAAACCAAGCGGCATTTTGTGTTTAGGACGGTACTAAACCAGGTGTCTTGTTGATCTCCTACGAATACTGCGGTGCAGTTATCATCCCAGATTACTACATGCAGTTTATTTTGTTCAAGGTTGTGGAAAGGAATTTCAAGTGATCTGTGTTGGGCATGAGAAACGAGTAAACCAGAATAGGCTATTTGCACCTGAATCAGGGCCATTTGTGGGTGTTCGCGCTGAGTAAGGAAACGATTATGCTCGTCCACCAGCATCCATCGCCTGTCGTGTTTAAAACCCCGGGTGGTAACCTCCGCCTGATTAACCGATATGCCGCTTAATGACTTAATCGGATAGATATAGAGTTCAGTAATCTGTAACATCAAGTTGAAATTAGTACCAACCGGTGTCTCCGGTTGGTTGGTGATTTTAAACTGTGAGTTTTTTATACTTTATTCGCTTAGGAGCAAGGTCACCCAATCTCTTTTTACGATTCTCTTCATAGTCACTGTAGTTCCCTTCAAAGAAATAGACCTGGGAATCGCCTTCGAAGGCAAGTATATGTGTGCAGATACGGTCAAGGAACCACCTGTCATGGGAAATGATTACAGCACAACCTGCAAAACCTTCCATTCCTTCTTCCAATGCTCTCAACGTGTTGATATCTATATCATTGGTTGGCTCATCCAGTAAAAGTACGTTAGAATCCTTTTTAAGTGTGATTGCCAGATGTACACGATTTCGTTCTCCACCGGAAATTACGCTGATCTTCTTTTGCTGATCAGCTCCGTTGAAGTTAAACTTCGATACGTAAGCACGGGAATTAACGGGTTTATTGCCCAATAATATAGTTTCTTGTCCGTCAGTAATGTTCTCCCAAACTGATTTGTCGGCATCCAGATCATTATGCATTTGATCTACATAGCCAAGCGCTACTGTTTCGCCCACACGAAAGGATCCGCTATCTGCAGTTTCCTGTCCGGTAATCAAACGGAAAAGTGTAGTTTTTCCAGCTCCATTTGGTCCTATTATGCCTACAATACCTGCAGGCGGAAGCGAGAAGTTTAAATTATCAAATAATATTTTGTCGCCATAGGCCTTGCTCACGTTTGTGGCTTCGATGACTACATTTCCTAAACGGGGACCTGGTGGAATAAACAACTCAAGTTTATCTTCTCTTTCTTTAGTCTCTTCGGAGGCCAGTTTATCGTAGTTGGCTAAACGGGCTTTAGACTTGGCATGACGTGCTTTAGGAGCCATGCGTGCCCATTCCAGTTCCCTTTCGAGTGTTTTTTGACGTTTGCTTTCGGTTTTCTCCTCTTGAGCCAGTCGTTTAGATTTCTGGTCTAACCAGGAAGAATAATTCCCTTTCCAAGGAATGCCTTCCCCGCGATCAAGTTCAAGGATCCATCCGGCTACGTTGTCCAGAAAATAACGGTCATGGGTAACAGCGATTACAGTTCCTTTATATTGCTTTAAATGTTGTTCCAGCCAGTCGATGGATTCAGCATCCAAGTGATTGGTAGGCTCATCCAGAAGAAGAACATCGGGTTCCTGAAGCAAAAGGCGACAAAGTGCTACTCTTCTACGCTCACCTCCTGACAAATTGGCTATTATGGCATCAGGGTCGGGTGTGCGTAAAGCATCCATGGCTCTTTCGAGCTTAGAATCAAGCTCCCACGCACCTAGCGCATCGATTTGATCTTGCAGTTGACCTTGTTTGAGCATCAATTTATCCATTGCATCAGCATCTTCATATACTTCAGGCAGGCCAAACTGCTCGTTAATATATTCATATTCTTTTAAAATCGCTGTGGTTTCTGCTACACCTTCCAATACGACTTCCCTTACTGTTTTACTTGCATCAAGAATAGGTTCCTGAGCAAGATATCCTACACTGTAGCCGGGAGAAAAAACCACTTCACCCTGATTGGTTTTATCTAAGCCGGCAATTATTTTCAGTAAGGAAGATTTTCCGGAACCATTTAGGCCAATTACACCAATTTTTGCACCGTAGAAAAAGGATAGGTATATATTTTTAAGAACCTGCTTTTGGGGAGGGTAGATTTTATTTACCCCAGCCATGGAAAAGATTATTTTTTCGTCTGCCATATTTGCGTATTAGTCGTGCAAATATCGCTAATTGGAGCGTTTTGATGTAATTTTTTGTTAACTTAGAAGTATAGACAGCAATTATTTTCAATTTGGCTTAATTGTTGTTTAAATTATTGCAAATTCGTCCTGTGTATTGATAAAACAAATTATTACATTAGGGCGTTCACACGTAGAAAGGTTAATAAATGGAAGCTAAATTTTCACCCCGTGTCAAAGACGTTATTTCGTATAGCAGAGAAGAAGCACTTCGCTTAGGACATGATTATATTGGTACAGAACACTTACTGCTGGGTCTTATCCGGGAAGGTGATGGAATGGCTATAAAGGTTCTTAAATCACTGGCCGTCGATACTTCAAGATTGAGAAGGACGATAGAGGATGCTGTTAAAAGCACTTCTGGAACGACCGCAAACTTAGGTAACATCCCACTTACAAAACAGGCAGAGAAGGTTTTGAAGATCACTTATTTGGAAGCTAAGATTTTTAAAAGTGATGTGATCGGTACTGAACATCTCCTGTTATCTATTTTAAGGGATGATGATAACATCGCCTCACAGATTCTAATGCAGTACAATGTTAATTACGATATATTTAAAGGAGAAGTAGAACAAAACAGAGATGGTTTCAGAGATGAAGCATCTGGTTCTGCAGCGGGAGACGATGATTTTCGTGAGGAAGAGTCTTCTTTTAGCCAACCTAAAAAAGTATCGGATATTAAATCAAAGACTCCTGTGTTGGACAACTTTGGTCGCGATTTGACCAAAGCTGCTGAAGACGGTAAACTTGACCCTATTGTAGGTCGTGATAAGGAGATAGAACGGGTATCTCAGATTTTATCCCGTCGTAAAAAGAATAACCCAATTTTAATTGGTGAGCCTGGAGTGGGTAAGTCTGCGATTGCAGAGGGTCTTGCTCTTCGGATTATTCAACGTAAAGTATCCCGCGTATTGTTTAACAAACGGGTGGTTACGCTTGATCTTGCTTCATTAGTTGCCGGTACAAAATATCGGGGGCAGTTTGAAGAAAGGATGAAGGCCGTTATGAATGAGCTGGAAAAATCTCCGGATGTGATTCTGTTTATTGATGAAATTCATACTATTGTTGGTGCTGGAGGGGCTTCGGGATCTCTGGATGCCTCAAACATGTTCAAACCGGCATTAGCAAGGGGAGAAATTCAATGTGTGGGTGCCACTACCCTGGATGAATATCGTCAGTACATTGAAAAGGATGGCGCCTTGGATCGTCGTTTTCAAAAGGTGATGGTTGAGCCTGCTACTCCTGCAGAAACTATTGAGATTCTGAATCGGATTAAGGAGAAATATGAAGAGCACCATGGTGTAACTTATACTCCTGAAGCGATCAATGCTTGCGTAAGTTTAACTTCCAGGTATATAACAGACCGTTTTCTTCCTGATAAAGCCATTGATGCTTTAGATGAATCAGGTTCTCGTGTCCATTTGACCAACATTCATGTTCCTCAGGAAATTATTGATATCGAACAAAAAATCGAAGAGATCAAGATCGAGAAGAATAAGGTTGTCCGCAGCCAGAAATATGAAGAAGCTGCTAAGCTACGTGATACTGAAAAGCACTTGCTTGAAGAGTTAGAACGTGCTAAAGGCGCATGGGAAGCTGATACAAAGACAAAAAGGTACACGGTTACAGAAGATAATGTGGCTGAAGTAGTTTCGATGATGACAGGAATTCCTGTTCAGCGTGTAGGTCAGTCTGATAGCGCGAAGTTATTGGCTATGCCTGAATTAATGGCCGGAAGGATTATCGGACAGGATGAAGCGATTAAGAAGTTAACTAAGGCGATTCAACGTACCCGGGCAGGCTTAAAGGATCCGAAGAAGCCTATAGGCTCCTTTATATTTTTAGGTCCAACAGGGGTTGGTAAAACTGAGTTAGCAAAAGAACTGGCTCGTTTCATGTTTGGCAATGAGGATTCATTGATCCAGATTGATATGAGTGAGTACATGGAGAAATTTGCGGTATCACGTTTAGTGGGAGCGCCTCCGGGATATGTGGGCTATGAAGAAGGTGGTCAGCTGACTGAGAAAGTTCGTCGCAAACCTTATTCAGTTGTTTTATTGGATGAGATTGAAAAAGCACATCCTGATGTATTTAATATCCTTTTGCAAGTGTTGGATGAAGGTCAGCTAACAGATAGTTTGGGACGGAAAGTTGATTTTCGTAACACGATTATCATCATGACTTCCAACATAGGAGCACGTCAGCTGAAGGATTTCGGACAGGGTGTTGGATTTACGACATCAGCTAAATCACTGCAGGTTGACAATCATTCCAGAGGAGTAATTGAAAATGCATTAAAGCGTGCGTTTGCACCGGAATTCTTAAATCGTATTGATGATGTAATTGTATTCAATTCACTGTCAAAGGAGAATATATTCAAGATCATTGATATTGAATTGTTAGCTCTTTTTTCAAGAGTACATGATTTAGGATATGAAATTACATTAACCGATACAGCGAAAGAGTTCATTTCGGAAAAGGGTTATGATTCACAGTTTGGAGCCAGACCTTTAAAGAGAGCGATTCAGAAACATTTGGAAGATCCGATTGCTGAAGAAATTCTAAAAGGCGATTTGACAGAAGGCCAGGTCATGGAGGTCGATTATAACAAAGAAAGTGATAAAATTGTTATTACTCCAAAGCTAATAGCTGTTAAAAAGAAGAAAGAGCCTCATTTGCCAGAAGGTAAAAAGGATGCTGAAGAAGAATAATTTTGATTTTTTCATAATTTTGATTTGATTGATTTTAAAAGCCCCATGGAAACATGGGGTTTTTTTATTTAAACTGTTATCTTTGCCCATCCCAAGATCTTTATTGATATAATGAGCGAAGAGTCGAGTAATAATAATGAGAATAGAGATAAGTTACAAAATGTCATTCTCATTAATGGTTTATATGAAAATTGGTTCCTTGATTATGCTTCCTATGTAATACTAGACCGGGCAGTGCCACATATTAATGATGGTTTTAAACCGGTTCAAAGAAGAATTCTCCATTCGTTAAAAGAAATGGATGATGGCAGATTCAACAAGGCGGCAAATGTGATTGGCAACACAATGAAATATCACCCACATGGTGATGCGTCCATTGGTGATGCTATGGTTCAAATCGGGCAGAAGAACCTTCTTATTGAAACACAGGGAAACTGGGGTGATCCGATGACTGGAGACTCTGCTGCTGCGCCACGATATATTGAGGGACGACTTTCTAAATTTGCTTTGGAGGTGGTTTTTAATCCGGATACTACGTTTTGGCAAGCAAGCTATGATGGTAGAAATCAGGAACCCATTACGTTGCCAGTTAAGTTTCCGTTGTTGTTGGCTCAGGGAGCAGAAGGTATAGCGGTAGGGTTAGCAACCAAAATTCTTCCTCACAATTTTATTGAACTCATAGATGCTTCCATTGGTGTATTGAAAGGGATTCGACCTCAGTTATTGCCGGATTTTCCTACAGCAGGTACCGCAGATTGTTCTAATTATAATGAAGGACAGCGGGGAGGAAAAGTCAGAGTTCGTGCAAGGATTGAAGAACGCGATAAAAAAACGCTTGCAATTACTGAAATTCCATTTTCTACCACTACAGGTAGTTTAATTGATAGTGTTATTTCGGCCAATGACAAGGGTAAGATTAAGATTAAAAAGATTGAGGATAATACAGCGAAGGATGTAGAAATTATGATCCATCTGGCACCGGGAACTTCTCCTGATGTAACCATAGATGCCTTATATGCTTTTACCGATTGTGAGGTTTCAATATCTCCAAATACTTGTGTGATCAGGGATGATAAACCTCACTTTCTAAGTGTAAACGATATCCTGATTGAAAATACCAATAATACGCGCAATCTTTTAAAGCGCGAATTGGAGATCCGCCTGTTGGAATTGAAGGAAAAAATATTCTTCAGCTCCTTGTTAAGGATCTTTATCCAGGAGGGAATGTATAAGAATGCGGAGTACGAAAGTTCAAATAGTTTTGAGCGTGTTGTAGTCGTGCTGGATAAGTTATTCGAGCCTTTCTTTCCTAAGTTCTATCGTGTAATTCTTGCTGAGGATTATAAAAAATTGATTGAAAGACCGATGAGTAGCATCACCCGTTTTGATGTGAAGAAAGCGGATGAACAGTTGAAATCTTTGCAGGATGGGATAAAAGAAGTTACGCATAACTTAAAGAACCTGATCGAATATACCGTATCCTGGTTTGAACACATCAGGGATAAGTATGGCAAGGGTAGGGGACGTAAAACGGAACTTCGTGTATTTGATCGGGTTGAGGCCACACAGGTGGCTCTGGCTAACGTTAAGCTCTATGTAAACAGAGAAGATGGGTTTATTGGTACAGGACTTAAAAAGGATGAATTTGTTTGTGATTGCTCCGATCTGGATGAAATAATAGTTTTTCGCGAAGGTGGACGATTTGTTGTTTCTAAAATTCAGGATAAGGTTTTCGTTGGAAAGGATATTATTCATGTTGCCGTGTTTAAAAAGGGTGATGAACGTACCGTTTATAACATGATCTATAAAGATGGGGAGAGTGGAACCTGTTACGTGAAAAGATTTGCAGTTTTAGGGGTGACCAGGGACAAAGAGTATGATCTGACTAAGGGCACGAAGGGTTCTAAATTATATTATTTTAGCGCGAATCCAAATGGAGAAGCGGAGGTGGTTACTATTCATTTAAAACCGCATTCAAAGCTAAAGAAGCTACAGCTTGATATTAATTTTGCAGACATTTCAATAAAAGGACGTGGCTCTATGGGTAATATTGTCACTAAATATCCAATCCGCAAAGTAATATTGAAAAGCAGGGGAATTTCTACTTTATCAGGTAGGAAGATATGGTATGATGAAACTTTAAAACGTTTAAATGTGGATAGCAGAGGAATATATCTTGGCGAATTTGATGGCTCAGATAAAATTCTTACTGTTTCATTAACAGGTATTTATGAGCTAAGCTCTTTTGATCTGACTAATCATTTTGATGATAAAATGGTGTTGATTGAAAAGTATGATGCTGATAAGGTCTATACCGTAATTCATCTGGACGGAAAGACTAAAAACTATTATGTGAAGCGGTTTAAATTTGATGATATTTCAATCGGGAAAACGGTACATATCATTAATGAAGAAAGTGGATCAAAGCTTAGGATAATCTCTGGTGCGGCACAACCTGTAGTACGGTTAGAAATAAGTAAGGGTAAAAATCAGGCAATAGAACAGATTGAACTTAACTTGGCAGATACAATTGACATAAAAGGTATGAAAGCTCAGGGGAATAAATTGTCGGCTTTTGATATAAAAAATATTGAGCTCATCGCTGAGCACGATGATGAGGAGGACGTTCCGGATCCTATACCTGAATCTTCATTGGAAGAGGTTGTTGAGGCAGAGAAGGCTGATGAGGAAGCGGAGAAGGATGTTATTGAATTAGATTCGGAAGCTGTTCAGGAAGATGAAATACCTGCTAAAGGTTTGCCTGGTAAAAAGGACTTGCTTACTCCAAAAAAAGCTAAAGATATCAAGTTGGAAATTACCAATCCTGATGATATTGATGATAAAGGCCAGCTTGATCTTTTTTAATATTATTTTACTGTTCAAGTTTCAGCTTTTCTTTGAAATCCTTGGTAAACTTAGACAGTTTCGGCTGGATTACAAATACACAATATGCTTTTAGGGGGTTGTCATTAAAAAAATTCTGATGATAATCCTCCGCTTTATAAAATTCGGAAACGGGTGCGATTTCCGTTACAATTGGTTTATCATAAACCAATTCTTTAGTTAAGGTATCGATCATTAACTCAGCGACTTTTTTTTGTTCCTGATTGTGATAAAATATCACTGATCGGTACTGTGTGCCTATATCGTTACCTTGTTTGTTCAGCGATGTAAGAGAGTGTGTTTTAAAAAAAACCAGAAGCAATTCTTCGTATGTTATGATTAACGGATTATAATCAATTTGAATTACTTCTGCATGCCCTGTATTTCCTTTGCAAATATCGTTGTAATTTGGATTTGGAAGCTCCCCTCCCATATATCCGGATATAGATGATGTTACGCCATTAAGTCCCTGGAACACTGCTTCAGTGCACCAAAAACATCCAGCTCCAAAAGTTGCCTGTTCTAATGCCATAATTCTATAACGCAGATTTTATGGCAATGTTTTTCGAGTTTATTGGTACTGGATGTAGATCGGTTGAGGTTTTAGTTTTAACAGATCTTCGGGAGTCATCATCTTATTAGGTGCTTGTTTAAGATCATTTTTATAAAAAAGCTTAAATCCTGTAAATTGAACTGGCTCAGGATAGATCCAATGGCGATAGGTTCCTTTTTTCAATTCAGGCTGACCCCATCCATCCATGTGCATGACAATTTGAACTTCAGGATGAAGTTTAATATTGTCTGTATTTGTTACCATTTTTCGTGTAAAACGGTGAACCGTAAGTACTTTAGGAGGAAGATTGTTATCGATAACCAATTTGGCCAAATAGGCTGAGCAATAATTGATATCGGCGGCATCATAAGTGCCGATACGGGTACCTGGTTTAGCGCCAGTTTTCATGGAAAATTCCGGATCTATTCCTAAATGAACCTGTGGTAATTTAAGATATTTTTCAAAGTAAGGAAGTTCATCTTTGACGGTACTTAAAGCGACCTGAATATCCAGGAATACTATTGCATTAATTTTTTTAGCGATAGTGAGTACCGAATCAATTTGTTTGTCAGGCATCCGGGTACGATACATACCATCTTTTCCGGCAGCGCCTTGAGCAACTACGGCTATATAATGTAAAGCAGGTTGTACTGGAGTTCCAGGGTCTGCTTTCTCCCATTTTTTAACTTCAACGTTTAGACGAGCAAGCATTTCTTTAGGCGCATATTCGCCTAGTGCACCCATTCTTACCGAGTATAAGTTTCCATAATAAGCAATAATTCTTTTGAAAGGCAAGATAGCTCCTGGAAGAGGGTAAGGCTGTTTCTTTACAGGCCAGTAGCCTGAAGTATCTCCATTTGCCAGATGTAAGTTTCTTTTATTATAGTCTGAAGTGTCGATCGTATTACTGACTGCTAAGCTATCAGCTTCGCCTTCCACTGTTTGGTTTTTAGTAGAGATATGAAGTGCGGTTTTTGAATTTGCGGTACTTTTATTTTCGCTGCACCCAAGAGAAATGATGCATGATGCACACATTACGAAAGTTAAGAACTTATAAGTCATTATAGAAATTGAAGTGAAATTTCAACCAAAGTAATCAAAAGAATTAAGATAATGACTTTGTAGGTCATTTCTACACTTTTTTTATCTTTAGTTAGAGTACAAAGACCTGAGAACATGGTCTGTTATCATCTGCTAATAGTCTGAAATTTTAGCGCCTAAAACTCTTGAAATAGGTCACAGTAACTCTTGGAAGCGTTGAAGTTTTGTAATTCAATCGTTTATTTTTTTTGCCGTTAATTCTTAACCTTTCTAATTTTACCAAAAACACCAAGTGGTAATTTGTTTCCAGTCTTTGCTTGTAAATAAAGCTCACCTGTTTCCAGATTTTGAGGGTTTTTAATGGAATCCTTGATAAGATTTTCTACAATAACGGATGAGAACCCTAATGAGTAAGTATTTAAAATCATAAAGTGTTCCTCGGGATCAAGAAGATTAGCGACATCATTCATCATTTCAAGAATATGATCTTCCAACTTCCACTTTTCACCATTTGGTCCATGGCCATAAGCGGGAGGATCAAGTATAATACCGTTATATTTTTTCCCTCTTTTAATTTCTCTTTTAACAAATTTTAATGCGTCTTCTACCACCCAGCGGATATCTTTTAATCCGGATAACTCCTGGTTTTCGTTTGCCCAGCTTACCACTTGTTTAATTGAATCGACATGTGTGACGTCTGCGCCTGCAGCTTTCGCTACCAGAGATGCGCCGCCTGTATAAGCAAAAAGATTAAGGACTTTGGGCTGAGATGTATGGAATGCCTTAATCGTATTGGATATAAAGTCCCAGTTAACAGCCTGTTCAGGGAAAATTCCTACATGTTTAAAGGAAGTTAATGCCAGGCGGAATTTGATTTCAATGTCGTTATTGCGATAAGTGATGTGCCAGCGATCAGGTGTTTTACTGTTTTTTTTTGCCCATTCGCCTGAAGTAGCTGACCGTCCCTGAAAACGAATGTCCGCTAGGTTTTGCCATTCTGATGGGGGTAATTGCTTGGACCATACTGCCTGAGGTTCAGGACGGATAAGAACCACGTTTCCGAATCTCTCGAGTTTTTCGAAATCTCCGCAATCAATTAGTTCGTAATCTTTCCAATGTTCAGGTGTAAGTAATGCAATCATAGCCAATTATATCCGTAATTAAGATTGCGAAATTACTAAATATAGACAGCATACTTGAAAAAAATAATGCAGGAAGGACTTAATCAGGTCTGAGATGTGATTTTCAGGTATATAAGATTATAGTTTTTCTTTAGCTGCCTGAGCGAATTTACTTGCGAAAACGAAGTCATTTACCCTTTGATTGTCAGTATGTGCAATCTCTTTATTAGAGCCTTCCCATTCTTTTTTCCCTTCAGCAAGAAATAATATATTTTCACCAATCCCCATTACTGAATTCATATCATGGGTAACAACTACTGTAGTAATGTTATATTCATTCGTGATTTCATCTATAAGTTCGTCAATAACGATTGAAGTAAGGGGATCAAGTCCCGAATTGGGTTCATCCACAAAAAGATATTTAGGTTGCATGGATATTGCACGTGCGATACCAACGCGCTTTTTCATCCCTCCTGATAATTCGGAAGGGTATAAATCATTTTTTCCTTCCAGGTTAACCCTGTTCAGACAAAAATTTACCCGTTCTAACTTCTCTTCTTTGCTCTGCTTAGTAAACATATTTAAAGCAAACATCACATTCTCCTGTACAGTCATTGAGTCAAAAAGTGCAGAGTTTTGAAATAGCATGCCGATTTCCTTTCTGATATCTATCCGCTCATCTTTGGTGAGGCGGGTAAAGTCGCGTCCATCATACAATACATAACCTTCGTCAGGTTCGTGCAAGCCAACCATACATTTCAAAAGTGTCGTTTTTCCAGATCCTGAACCACCAATGATCAGGTTATTCATTCCCGCTTCAAATTTTCCGGATATACCTTTTAAGACATAATTGTCTCCAAATGATTTATGGATGTCCTTTATTTCAATCATAATAATAAATCGGTAATCACATAATCAGCACATAGAATAGAAATGCAGCTGATAACCACAGTGCTTGTACTTGCACGACCTACTTCTAATGCACTTCCTTTCACGTAATAGCCCTGATAAGCAGATACAGAAGTAATAATAAAACCGAAAAAGAAAGCTTTAACTAAAGAAACTACAATAGTAAAAGGATTAAATCCTTCGGTGATGCCTCTGTAATAATCAGCTCCTGTGATTGCGCCCGAAAATGTTCCTCCAATATAGCCACCTATAATATTTAAAGCGATAGATACAATGACTAGTAAGGGAATCATGGTTACACCTGCAATAATTTTAGGAAGGATCAGAAACCCGGGAGCGTTAATTCCCATTATTTCTAGGGCATCAATTTGCTCTGTAACACGCATCGTTCCAATTTCAGATGAAATGGATGAGCCAATCTTTCCGGCCAGTACCAGCGCACTGATGGTAGGACTAAGCTCCAGAATGGCAGAGTCGCGGTTTACAGATCCGATAATCGTTTTAGGTATCAGGTCACTTTGTAGCTGAAAAGCGATCTGCAAAGTCATTACGGCTCCTACAAATACGGAAATTATGCCAATAAGGTACAGGGAGTTTACGCCGATATATACCATTTCGTGACTGATGTTTTTCCAATAAATCTTCCACTGCTCAGGGCGTTTAAATACTGCTTTTAGGAGAAGAATATATCTTCCGAAATCTGTAAACATATATGATTGCGTATATTTTATATGATGATTATAATGATAGCTAAATTAATTAAATTTCTGAATCTTTAAAACTATGTCATTTGCTAATTAAGGCAACAACATAATCTTTGATTCGATGTTTTAATTAATCGTCATGTAACTGCGTTCTGTTCTAATTAGTAAAATATTTATTGCTGCGTTACAATGTAGACCAGGACAAGCTATATATGGATCTTGTGTAACAAAGTCTATAAAGAAATCTCTAATGATTAGATAATTGTCCATTTAATTAGCTTAATTATCGGAATTATGGAAAAGAAACTGCAGCGAGATGAAAATAATAAAATCCTGGCGGGGGTAGCTGCCGGATTAGCAGAATACTTTGAAATTGAAGTGATGTGGGTGAGACTGATCTTTTTACTGATGATTGTACTCGGGTTATCCGGAGTATTGATTTATCTTATATTATGGATCGTTGTACCTGCGAAACCTTATACATTTCCTTTCGATTCGGAAGCTAAAATAAATGGGGATTATAGTGCAAACCCTAATTCATGCCGCACCTTTGGAAGTATGGGTAAGCGATCGAAAAATGCACCTGTTGCAGGACTAGTTCTGGTGGCTTTAGGGGTGTACTTTTTATTTGAAGAATTCGGTTTTGTTCCGGATTGGTTTGAATTAAGAAAATTATGGCCAGTTATTTTAATCATAATAGGGTTGATTTTTCTGTTCAGATCGGGTAAGAAGCAGAAAGTAGAAGAAGTAAAAAAAGAGGAATTTAAGTTTAACGAACCATTAGACGATCAACCCTTAACATAAAATATTGATATGAAGACAGAAAGGATTATTTGGGGAATAGTGCTCCTCTTTATAGGAGGAATTCTACTATTGCAGAACTTTGATCAGATTAGTTTTGATTGGGCTATCATTTGGAGATTCTGGCCTGTTATTCTGATCCTTATTGGTGTAAATATGTTATTTTCTTATTCAACTAATAAGGCAGGTAGTTTTGTTTCTATATTGATTACCATAATCGTGTTGTCTTTTATCGCTTATAAAGGTATAAATACATCAGGTAGAGATGGTGATTCTTTTTTTGATGAAGGTAATGTATTTGAGAGGGACGAAGATGAGCTAAAATCCAACGTTTTTAGTGAGCCTTTTGTAATGGGAACCCGACTTGCAACTTTAAACATTACAGGCGGGGCCACCAAATTTATACTAAAAGATAGTTCTTCTACTCTAATTACTGCGCAAGTAAAAAAGACTTATGGCAACTATTCGTTATTCAAGACTTCCAATGATAGTACCGAAACTGTAGATTTTAAGATGACAGGAAAGAGTAACTGGGATATGAATAAGTCAAAAGCCAATCAAGTAATATTGGCATTAAATACTCAACCATTGTGGGCTATTAATTTAGAAACAGGTGCTGGTAAAACGGAATTTGACCTAACCAAATTCAAAATTAGTACCTTAAAACTGCAGGGTGGGGTTGCCTCTTTTGATATTAAGTTGGGTGATTTGAATAAATATACGGTTGTAAACATTGAATCAGGAATATCAGAAATAAATATTACTGTACCTGAATCTTCGGGATGCACTATAAAAACGGATTCAGGTTTATCATCAAGTGATTTTGAAGGGTTTAATTCAACCGGTAAGGATTCTTACCAAACCTCTAACTTCAATACGGCGTCGAGTAAAATTATTATTAATATGAAAGGTGGATTTTCCAAATTTCATGTTGACCGGTATTAATATGGAGGAAGACTATTTCGTTGTACGATCAGGTAAACCTCAAGGCCCTTTCTCGATAGAAGAAATGAAGGGAATGCAAATCACTCCAGACACTTTTGTCAAAACGAGTAAAATGAGTGATTATAAAGAAGCACATGAAATTCCTGTTTTATGTGATGCTCTGGGATTTAAGCTTGAAAAAGCGCATGCACAATATTTTGCATCTATGGATATGCGGCTTCTTTCTGCTGTAATCGATTATTTATTATTGCTTTTTATCTACCTGATACTCATTGTCGCTATAATCAAAATCACTGATAGCCAGTCTCAATATCTTAGAGTAGCCGTATCTGTATCTTTTTTGCCGGTAATTCCTATCGTTAAATTTTTTATGAATGTTTTTATGGAAGCTTCTAAAAGACAGGGAACATTTGGTAAGTCATGGCTGGGTATTAAGGTTACGACTGAAGATACAAATCCCCTGAGCCTCAAACAAAGCTTTTATCGAAATAGCTTAAAGCTTCTTTGCATTTTAAGTTTGGGAATTGGCTACCTAGCCGGTTTTTTTAATAGAAAACAACAATGCTGGCATGATCGGATTGCGAAAACCCTGGTCATAAAGGATCGTCTCATTTAAGTTTTTATACTGCAAATTAAACGGAAATTCTGCTTTCTGGTTCTGATGTAATTCATGTAGAGCTGTTTTAAGGACACTTATTAAGGTAAAAAAAACTGGGGTAATATATTTTTTATTATCATGCTAAATCGATTAATATAATCTATATTTGTTTTATACAATTGTTTTTAACCTAAAAGTAACCCATTAAATACTGTCTGTTCTTTTAATTTACCACAGGCGACAATTTGCTATTATAAATGCTACTGCCAAAATCACGGTATAAAGTACTTGCTTATGAAATTGAGATTCTCTATTATTCTTTTATTTTTAATAAAACCACTGTTTGCACAGACGCCTGACTTGGTGCACTATGTAAACACACTTCAAGGTACCAATTCAAAACATGAGCTAACACGAGGAAATACCTACCCAACGACGGCTTTGCCAAATGGAATGAATACATGGACACCACAAACAGGCAGAAATGGTGATGGTTGGAAATATCAATATGAAAAAAAGACGATCAGGGGATTTCAGCAGGCCCATCAGTGCAGTTCCTGGAGTAATGATTATGCTGTTTTTTCTTTCATGCCAGTTACAGGCGTATTAAAAGTAAATGAAGAGGATAGAGCTACAGGATTTAATCATTCCAATGAGACAGCAAAACCTAATTATTACCAGGTAAAGCTTGATAATGGCATTAATGCGGAAATTGCACCCACAGAAAGAGGGGCACATTTGCGATTTTCTTTTCCAAAAGGAGCCCCAAGTTATCTGGTTCTGGACGGCTATACTAAAATGAGTATGGTCAAGATCTTTCCTAAAGAAAGAAAAATTATTGGCTACGTAAACAACGGTCATTATGTACCAGAAGGTTTTAGAAACTATTTTGTTGCAGAATTCGATAAACCTTTCAAATCTTATGGAACCTGGGAAAATAGGGAAAATACCATAACTGCAGGATCATTAACTAAAGAAGGAGATGGTGCAGGCGCTTATATTGAATTTAATTCTGGAGAAAATGTCCAGGTAAAAGTGGTTTCTTCCTACTTCAGTTTTGAACAAGCGGAACGGACGCTTAACCTTGAACTTCGTAAATTTAAAACACTCGAGGATACTAAAGCTGCAGCAGCTAAAATTTGGAATCAACATTTAGGAAAAGTCTTGGTTGAGGGCGGAACAGAGGAAGAAAAAGCTACATTCTATTCCTGTCTTTTCCGTGCAAGTCTGTTTTCCAGACAGTTTTATGAGTATGGTCAAGATGGTAAGCCCTATTACTATAGCCCCTATGATGCAAAAGTTCATTCCGGCTTTATGTATACCGATACTGGCTTTTGGGATACCTTCAGAGCTCAGTTCCCCTTAAACACGATCTTACAACCAACCATGCAAGGCAGATACATGCAAGCCATGCTGGAGGCTAAGGAGCAATGTGGATGGCTTCCTTCCTGGTCTTTCCCCGGAGAGGGTGGAAGTATGATCGGTAATCATGCTATTTCCCTTCTTACTGATGCATGGGTGAAGGGAATTCGCACATTTGATCCTGAAAAGGCCTTGGATGCTTATTTACATGAAGCAACCAACAAAGGGCCATGGGGACCAGCTAATGGTCGTCATGGCTGGAAAGAATACTATGAGTTAGGTTATGTTCCTTATCCTGAATATGGCGAAGGAACCGCTAAGACGCTTGAGTATGCCTATGATGACTTCTGTGGTTATGAGCTTGCTAAAGCAACTGATAAACCTTTTTATGAAAATATCTTTGCCAGACAAATGTATAATTACAAGAATGTGTACGACCCATCAAGCGGATTTATGAGAGGGAAAAATCGTAAAGGGGAATGGAAACCTAACTTTGACCCAATAGAATGGGGAGGCCCTTATACAGAAGGCAACGCATGGCACTGGCAATGGTCTGTATTTCATGATATTCAAGGACTCAGCAATCTAATGGGTGGAGAAAAGAATTTTATCAAAAAACTTGATTCTGTTTTTTCTGAACCTAATAAAGTAAACGTCGGTACTTATGGAGGAATGATCCATGAAATGACGGAAATGGTCATGGCAAATATGGGACAGTATGCACATGGAAATCAGCCTATTCAGCATATGATTTACCTGTACAATTATGCCGGAGAACCTTGGAAGACACAATATCATATCCGTCAGGTGATGAGCCGCTTATATAATTCTACGGAAAATGGTTATCCTGGTGATGAAGATCAGGGACAAACATCTTCCTGGTATGTGCTAAGTGCATTAGGCTTTTATAGCGTTTGTCCGGGTACTGATCAATACGTAATAGGAAGTCCTGTTTTCAAAAAGGCAACCATTACTTTGGAAAACGGGAAGAAATTCATTATTGAGGCCACTAATAATAATGACAAAAACGTGTACATTCAATCTGCTACATTGAATGGTAAAAATTACACAGCTAATTATTTCAGACATTCAGATATCACCAATGGCGGCACTCTTAAATTTGATATGGGAAGTGATCCGGCAAAAGAGAAGGGGCTAGCTATAGCTGACAAACCATTCTCTTTATCGCAAGCTGATAACAAATAATGTAAAATTTATCGTATCCTTCTCATTCAGATATACAGGAGCGTTCAAACATATTAATTATTACTTTTGTAATAGATTTTAAATAAGTATGAACGCTTCTATTTCCAGCATACCCTTAAAAGGTCTTTACTGCAATTCTTTAACAGATTACTCCAGATACCTAACACGGGAAGTATTTATTGGGCATATCCCAATGGGCGCAAACAACCCTATCCGGATTCAAAGTATGACCACAACCGACACCATGGATACCATTGGTACGGTTGAGCAGACTATCCGAATGGTAGACGCAGGTTGCGAATACGTACGGATTACCGCTCCCAGTATTAAAGAAGCACTAAACCTTACTCAGATAAAAAATGAACTTCGTGCAAGAGGGTATGATGTACCCTTAATTGCCGATATCCATTTTACTCCTAATGCAGCAGAAGCAGCAGCAAGGATTGTTGAAAAAGTAAGGATCAACCCGGGTAACTATGCTGATAAGAAGCGCTTTGATCAATTGGAATATACCAGTTTTGAGTATGAAGCCGAATTAGAAAGGATCTATAAAAAGTTTACTCCTCTCGTTCAGGTTTGCAAAGAATATGGTACTGCCATGCGCATTGGTACCAATCATGGATCCTTATCCGATCGCATCATGAGCTACTATGGCGATACTCCTGGTGGTATGGTCGAATCTGCCATGGAATTCATACGGATGTGCGAGAGCCTGAACTATTTTAACTTGGTGATCTCCATGAAAGCGAGTAACCCTCAGGTGATGGTACAGGCTTACCGGCTTTTAGTGGAAACCATGAACAAGGAGGGGATGAATTACCCATTACATCTGGGCGTTACAGAAGCAGGTGATGGAGAGGATGGAAGAATTAAATCATCAGTAGGCATAGGAACACTCCTGGAAGACGGATTAGGCGATACTATCCGCGTTTCGTTAACGGAAGATCCAGAACTGGAGGCTCCTGTTGCAATTGCTTTGGCTGAAAGATATAAACATAGGACTCAACTCGTCAAGGATGGTGTAAACAGTAGTATCCCAGTACCCATTGGCTTTAGTCCCTATCAATATACCAAACGTACAACAACTGAACTCAATACTTTTGTAGGAGGTCATCAGGTTCCACGTGTTATTCTTGATCTTTCTAAGTCTAGCCTGATGGATCCGCAGATCCTTGCAGCTGCGGGCTATTTATATTCGCCTCTATTAGATAAATTCAATATGGCAGAGCAGTCTGTCGATTTTATTTATTTGGCAGATCAGCTTCCTTCATTCAATATGCCGGGAAATCTGAAACAACTTTATGATTATTCCACATGGCTTAAAATCGTAGACAAAAAGAACATGCATCCTCTTTTTGCATCCTGGAATGTATATCAGTCTGCACAAATAAAAGATCAGTACCTAAATCTTGTTCAAGTAAGCAACAAAGATTTACTACAATATCCCAATGCTTTCAAGATACTTTCAGCAGATAAAACATTGGTTTTTGTATTGACAACAGATCAATCACATGGTATGGCAGATCAGCGACAGTTCTTTTTTGCCCTTGAAAATACAGGTATCCAAACCCCCGTAATCATTAAAAGATCATATACTTCCAAGTCTGATGTTCTTGAGCAGCAGGATAAGCGGGATTCTGACTTTCAACTGTATTCTTCCACAGATGTAGGTGCATTGTTGCTAGACGGTTTTGGAGATGGAATATGGCTTAATTCTGCGGCTGTTTCAGCAAAGACCATCGTGAGCACTTCTTTTGTCATCCTGCAGGCAACCCGATGCCGAATCTCCAAAACAGAGTATATTTCTTGTCCAAGTTGCGGACGCACACTATTTGATCTTCAGGAAACGACCCAAATGATCCGGAGTAGAACCAGTCACCTTAAGGGTGTCAAAATCGCTATTATGGGTTGTATTGTTAATGGACCTGGTGAGATGGCTGATGCCGATTATGGATACGTAGGCATGGGTCCTGGTAAGATAACCCTGTACAGGGGCAAAGAAGTAGTTAAAAAGAGTGTCAATAAGGATAATGCACTGGATGAATTGATTGATATCATTCGTGAAGACGGCAACTGGATTGAAATGGAGGTTTAAATACTTACAGGAAAAAATTGAGAAGCAGGATGAAGATCGTAATGCAATTGTTTAGTCTTTCAATCAAAGCGTTTTTACCTACGATGGAATACTAAATGCTTTGTCCAAAATTGCACATATTTAAATTCGTTTTATTGATCAAATCAAAACTAGAACGAACAAAAACTAACATCATATCAAAAACAGAACTAACAAAAATAGGCTGTACCTTGTTTAAAAGACAGCCTATTTTTGTATAAAATATAAAAATTCTTATTTCTTCTTTCTAGCAATTACTTTTTGTACTGCAGCAACAATAGCATCGCAATCCAAATGATATTTAGCCATTAGTTCAGCAGGTTTACCACTTTCTCCAAATGAATCATCAACAGCCACATACTCTTGTGGAGTAGGGTTGTTACGGACAAGCAGTTGTGCAATACTATCGCCAAGACCACCAATACGGTTATGCTCTTCTGCTGAAACCACACAACCTGTTTTGGCTACTGACTTTAACACCGCTTCTTCGTCAAGAGGTTTAATGGTATGAATATTAATAATCTCAGCATCAATACCTAGCTCAGCCAGTTTTTCTCCAGCTAATATAGCTTCCCAAACCAGGTGACCGGTTGCAAAAATACTAACATCCTTACCTTCATTAACCATCCATGCTTTTCCTATAATGAATTCCTGATCAGGATCAGTGAATATAGGAATAACCGGACGACCAAAACGAAGGTAAACAGGACCTTCAAATTCAGCTATAGCTTCAGTAGCCGCTTTTGTTTGGTTATAATCACATGGATTAATAACCGTCATTCCCGGAAGCATTTTCATCATACCTATATCCTCAAGAATCTGATGCGTTGCCCCATCTTCCCCTAAAGTTAATCCAGCATGTGAAGCACAAATCTTTACGTTTTTCTCTGAATAGGCAATAGACTGACGAATTTGATCATAAACCCTACCGGTAGAAAAATTAGCAAAAGTTCCTGTAAAAGGGATCTTACCGCCAATAGTTAAACCTGCTGCCATACCCATCATGTTGGCTTCTGAAATGCCAACCTGGATAAATCTTTCCGGAAACTCTTTAATAAAAGCTTCCATTTTAAGCGATCCAACAAGGTCAGCACATAAGGCTACCACATTTTTGTTCTTTTTACCCGCTGCTAAAAGTCCGGCACCAAAACCAGAACGTGTGTCTTTTTTTTCTGTAAAAGTATATTTCTTCATTAAAGTATCTCTTTATTAACGACTAATAGTCTTGGGTAGAACATGTAAGTTGAGCAAGCGCCTCGGCTAACTGTTCGTCATTAGGCGCAACACCGTGCCATTTATGAGAACCCATCATGAAGTCCACACCGTGACCCATATTGGTATGCATCAGAATCATAATTGGTTTACCTTTAAATGCTCTGCTTTTAGCCAAATCAAAGGTAGCCACTAGCTCTACCATGTCATTTCCATTTGTTTCAAGAACATCCCAACCGAAAGCTTCCCATTTAGCACGTAAATTTCCTAATGAAAGTACCTTGTCAGTAGGACCATCTATTTGCTGACCATTTACGTCAATAGCCGAGATCAGATTGTCAACCTTATTATGAGGAGCAAATAATGCAGCTTCCCAAATCTGACCTTCCTGAAGCTCACCATCACCGTGAAGTGTATAAACTAACCGATCGTCATTGTTTAGCTTTTTAGCCAGCGCTGCACCAATTGCAACAGATAAACCCTGTCCTAAAGAACCCGAAGCAACACGAATTCCCGGAAGATGATCATGTGTAGCAGGATGACCCTGAACACGTGAATTTATTTTGCGGAATGTAGAAAGTTCTTTAATATCAAAGTAACCTGAACGGGCAAGCACACTATACCATGCTGCCGAAATGTGTCCGTTGGATAGAAAGAAAAGATCCTCGCCCGTTCCATCCATATTAAAGTTTGAATCATGCTTTAATACGTGAAAATAAAGGGCTGTAAAATAATCTGCGCAACCTAGAGAACCACCGGGGTGACCTGACTGGCACTGATGTACCATTCTTACAATATCCCGACGAACCTGAGTCGCAATGTTAGTTAATTTTTCAATATCTGGTTTCATATTTGTTTCAAAGCGCCTAAATTATGAAATAGCACTCAGATATCAACTAAAGTTTTTACAAAATGAGGACAATTTATTAATCTTTAGCTAATAAATCAAGAACCTGCTGAGACGAATTGGCGGTGTCTACCTTCGTAATAATTTTATTAATCTTTTGATCAGCATCAATAACAAAGGTCTTTCTTGCAGTGCCCATATATTTTTTGCCATACATATTTTTCTCCACCCATACCCCGTAAGCTTCCACGATTTCTTTTTTATCATCAGCGATTAGCGTAAAGGGCAACTCATATTTGGTTATAAATTTCTGATGTGAAGTCTCATCATCTGTACTCACGCCTAACACAACATAACCTTCCTGTTGTAGACGGTGATAATTATCCCTGAAATTACATGCCTCAGCAGTACAACCAGGGGTGTCATCCTTCGGATAAAAGTAAAGTACTACATTTTTACCAACATAGTCATTTAGTGATATCGTCTTGCCATGTTGATCCTTTGCTGTGAATTGTGGAGCTGAATCTCCTTCTTTTAACTCTGCCATTTTGTTATTTATAAAATATTGCGTTATAGGTTTTTGAATTTCCTTTTACATCAGTAACTGAAAATTGGAGATGATGTTTTCCTGATGCCATTGATTTATCCAAAGTATGCCATGCAGAGCCATTCCTCGGGTCATATTCTGTTAAAACCCATTGCCCATCAATAGTAGCACTAAAATTACTGATCCCAGATAGATTATCAGAAATTCTAAACCTCAGAACAGGAATACCAGAAACAGACATTCCGTCTTTTATATTTATTGGCCTAATGACCGGTGCTGTGTTGTCCACGCTCACATTAAACTCCCCAAACGATCCTGAACTGGTCTTTATATAGCCATTCGCATAATTACCACCCAAAGATCTGCCTCTCTCATTTACAATCAAAGCTTTGCTTTGCAGCTCAACCGGGAGAGAAGGATCCACCTTGATCCAAAGATCATAACTGCCTTCGATAGGAATCAATGGGGTATGAACACGGTGAACTGCCGAGTAACCTTTTGGGGGTCCTTTACTATATCTGAAATTAAGATCACTGTATAAAACTCCCGCAGGCACTTTAATAATAAAATCACTGGTGGCGTATTCATTTGCCTGGTTATAACTAAACTTTTTCAGCCCCTCAGGATAAGAAGGAGTGATCACTGATTTTGCGTTATAACGGATACGGAAGTTCACCGTACTGGTATTTCCCTTAACATCTTTTACAATATACCTCAACTCATGGATCTGATCATCAGAAATATTGATTACCCCTCTGTTTACCAAGCTTTTGTAAATCTTTAAAGGATTACCAGGCTCTACAAAACTCTTGATTACCGTTCTACCTGACCGTTTGTTATAAGGGTAATCCATGTGGGAGGATACCGCACCGCTGGTATAAAACGAAAACTGATTTAATTCCGACTCGTATATCGTAGCCTTATCCAATTGAAGTTCAATGGAATAAATGCCATTTCTATTACCAGCTGGCTGAAGATCATATGCGCTGATTCCAAATCCAATATCACCACTGAAATTGATTATTGGTGCCTTATTCAGCTTGTAGTTTCCATTATTACCAATCAGCTCAAAAGACTGTCTTACCGTACTTTCATTGAATGGCAAACCATTTAAGCGGTACATGTATAAGCCACTGATTGTTGGCTTTATATTATCCGGAATATCGATTCCCAACAAGACAGGATTAACAATATCCTCCGTTCTACTATCCCGTACTTCAAAATGAAGATGAGGTCCTGCAGATCCACCACTATTTCCCGACCAGGCGATGATATCACCTTTTTTAACCGGAATTTCAATAGCGAGCAACGGGATATCCACTGCGAAAGAATGCGTTCTATATTGACGTGCTGTAATTACCCGGCTAATCGTCGAATTAAATCGCTGTAAATGCGCATATACCGTCGTGTAACCATTAGGGTGCGTCAGATAAACGGCGTTTCCAAACCCTCCGATCTGCACCTTTAAACGAGATACAAAACCGTCAGAAACAGCATAAACAGGGTATCCCTCACGTTGATTGGTTCTGAAATCAGTACCGGAATGAAAATGAGTGCTTCTGATTTCCCCGAATGAACCAGATAGAGATGGTTTAATATCGAGAGGCATTCTGAAATCTGTAACAGGAAATAACTCTGGGGAGACCTGTGCTAAAAGAGAGTTACTGAAAATGTGTAAAAGGGTACCTAAAATTACTGTGCGAAAATTATTTAATCTCAAAATCAAGAAGCTTTTCTTTTTCTATGTATCCCTGAAGACGATCTCCTACATTTATTTTACCGACACCCTTTGGTGTTCCGGTAAAAATAAGATCCCCTTTTTTTAGGGTGATGTACTGTGAAACAAATGCAATAATATTTTCAAACGAAAACAATAGGTCTTTTGTGTTGCCCAACTGCACCGTTTTTTCATTTATATTTAAGCTGAACCCCAGATTGTAAATATCCTGAAAGGATTCCTTGGACTTAAAAACACTGATTGGAGCAGAGTTATCAAACGCCTTGGCTAATTCCCATGGCAACCCTTTTTCCTTATGTATAGTTTGAATATCCCTGGCTGTAAAATCAACTCCAAGACCTATTTCATCATAATAATTCCCTGCAAATTTCTCGGAAATATACTTTCCTTCTTTGCAGATCTTTAAAACAATCTCAATCTCATGATGGATATCTGTTGAAAACTCAGGATGGTAAAAAGGTAGATTATCTTTTAGAACAGCCGTCTCCGGCTTCATGAAGATAACAGGAACTCCAGGTACCGGATTATTTAACTCTTTAGCATGTTCAGCATAATTCCTACCTATGGCAATGATCTTCATGTGTGTGATTTGTTTTTAAAAACTTTAAACAAGAAAATTTCGCTCATTACATGGAATGAGTCGATCATCGAATTTAAATAAATGGGGACAAGCCCTCTATAAAGGGTTATTTACAAAATAGAGATTCGCTTGATAACCGTTTCATTACCCGCTAATAAACGGATGAAATAATATCCGCTGTTTAAACGTGATGCGATGTTAAAGCTGTTATTCTGTTCACCTGATGGGAGACGCTGGGATAAAAGAGTTGCAATTTCATTCCCTAAAACATCCATAATCTTGATCGTAACAGTCGATTCCTTTGTTAATGTGTAAGAAATGGTGATCTGATCTTCCGCAGGATTAGGATATACTTTCACATTATTTAAGACTTTAAAATCTGCAGCAGCCTTAGATGAAGAACCAACAGGACGGGATGCCAAAGGCTTAAATGGAGTGATATTTAATCTTACATCAGCCTTTGAAGGTCTGTTCGGGCGCGTATCTGTTATATGAGAGGCACCTTTTTGCTGTGTTCTCTTGGTTGAATCGGAAACATCCGCTTTACTTAAAAGGAATTTACTAGTACCGAAAGCGTTGATGCCCAGTAAAGTAAAATAAAATAGTATAGAGATTTGGTAGATTTTTTTCATATCCTAAATGCTTTAACAAAACTAGTGATTTAATAGACATTAAACTAGAACGAAATCTTATTTAACAAAATTTAACAAACCTTCTGATAGTCAGTTTGTAATTTACGAAATAAACTATTAAAAATGGTCATTGTTTAAATGGATTTCATAACTTACTTTTGCATCCATCTTTTAAACAAGTAAAGTGGCAAATCACAAAGATTTAAACAAACTCACAGCTGCAGGTTTATTAATCAGCTTAGGTATTATATATGGCGATATCGGAACCTCTCCTTTATACGTTTTCAAAGCAATTATTGGCGATCGTATTATTACAACAGACCTTATTCTGGGGGGACTTTCCTGTATTTTCTGGACGCTAACCCTACAAACTACCATTAAGTACGTGATTATCACCCTTCGGGCAGATAACCGAGGTGAAGGAGGTATTTTTGCTTTATACTCCCTCGTAAAAAGAAGGGCTAAGTGGCTGGTTTTCCCCGCTATGATCGGTGGCGCCTCTCTTTTAGCCGATGGGATGATTACTCCACCAATCACTATATCATCTGCTATCGAAGGACTTCAAATATTCTCTAAGGACCTTCCTACAGTTCCCATTGTCATTATCATCATTTCACTGCTGTTTGTGATCCAGCAATTTGGTACTTCTCATTTAGGGAAAGCATTCGGACCCATGATGTCCATATGGTTTGCAACAATGGCTGTTGTTGGAGCTGTTTATGTATTTGACAATCCTTTTATTTTAAAGGCAGTTAATCCCTATTATGCCTGGCATATTTTATACGGTAACCCTAGTGCCTTACTTATTATAGGTGCTGTTTTCTTGTGTACTACAGGTGCTGAAGCTTTATACTCAGACTTGGGCCATTGTGGTCGTGATAACATCCGCATCAGCTGGATGTTTGTAAAGACTTGTTTACTGCTCAATTACTTTGGTCAGGGTGCTTGGTTATGGCAACATCAGGGTGCAACACTGGGTATGGGGAACAATCCTTTTTTTCTGATTATGCCAGAATGGTTTCTCCCATATGGCATAGCCATTGCAACTCTTGCAGCAGTTATTGCCAGTCAGGCCATGATTACCGGATCTTATACATTGATTTCTGAAGCAGTAAGGCTTAATCTTTGGCCGAAGGTTAAAATTAATTACCCTTCTGATCAAAAAGGACAATTATATGTTCCTTCTATGAACTGGATTTTATGGGCAGGCTGTATCGTAGTAATCCTTTTGTTTAAAAGATCGGAAGCGATGGAAGGTGCTTATGGGCTTGCCATAACGGTAACCTTTATTATGACCTCCATCTTAATTACTGTCTACTTGCAACGAAAAAGATTTCCTTTTTATGCGATCTTATTGTTTGTAGTCGTGTATGGGGTACTTGAACTGGTATTCCTGGTTGGTAATATGGCCAAGTTCTTTCATGGTGGTTGGTTTACAGTCATGCTTTCTATTATTATTTTCTCTGTCATGTGGTCATGGGCTGCCGCAAGGAGGATTAAGAACCGGTATGTGAAATTTGTAGAGGTGGAAGATTATTATACCATCATCAATGATTTAAGTGAAGATACCAGTATTCCTAAATATGCATCGCAGTTAATTTACCTCACAAGTGCCAACTTTAAATCAGAGATTGAAGCGAAGATCATGTACTCGATACTTCAGAAACAGCCTAAGCGTGCCGATGTATACTGGTTAGTGCATGTGGATGTTACGGACGAGCCTTATACACTAGAGTATAAAGTTGATTTCCTAATTCCTCAAAAACTAATCAGGATAGATTTTAAACTTGGTTTCCGCATTGAGCAACGTATCAATGTACTCTTTAGGTTAGTAGTAGAAGAGCTGGTTAAAAATGGAGAAATTGATATTACCAGTAAATACCCATCACTTAATAAACATCATATTGTAGGTGACTTTAGATTTGTGGTTCTGGAAAAAGTCCTTTCCCGTTCTAATAAACTAAGTTTGGTTGAAAGACTCACCATGGCTTATTATTTCGTACTCAAACGTCTTGGTCTTTCTGAAGAAAAAGGTTTCGGCTTAGATCTAAGTTTCGTTACCGTAGAGCAGGTTCCTTTAATTGTAACCACTACAGATACGGTTGACCTTACCAGAATAAAGTAAGATAATAATATCACGCTTCAATAAAAAAGTTTTATCAAGCATAAAATCATTCATAAAAAAAGACAGTATGCGATCGGGTACTGCCTTTTTTTTTATGAATGATAATTAATTCATCTCATCATTTGCCCCTTGCTGTTTAAGCAAGTTTTCCTTTATTCCCAACTTGCTATTTTTATAGCTGTAAGAAAAATAGATCACCAGCCCAATTCCCAACCAGATTAGGAACCTCAACCAGTTCGTATAACCTAATTCAGTCATCAGGTAAAAGCAACTCAAAAGTCCCAATACAGGAATTAACGAAAGCCTTTTCAAAAAGGAAAACACAGCAATAATGGTGGCCAGTATAAAAAATAGGAAGTAGGGGATGTTATCTTTATAGGTGTGCCAGTCGCCGGTGTAACTCAGCAGTCCAAAAATGGGCTTATGAAACACCGCAATAACAGCAATAAATAATCCTGGAACAATGTATCGGGAGCTGATATAAGGGATCTTAAATCTGCCTGGTTTCTGCTCCATATCTTTTTCCATGATCAATACTCCGCCACATACGAGTACAAACGCAAAGAGGGTACCAATGCTGGTTAAATCAGTTACCTCCGTCAGGTTCATAAACAAAGCTGGTATTGCTACAACAAAACCAGTAACAATGGTCGAAAATCCAGGTGTTTTATATTTAGGGTGGATATTGGAAAAGCGCTTAGGAAGAAGACCATCCCTGCTCATGCTCATCCAGATTCGTGGTTGTCCCATTTGGAAAATCAACAATACACTCGCTGTAGCGATCACAGCACTTACTGAAATGATATAACTGATTTGGGTAAGGCCAATTTTTGTAAATACAAAAGCAAGCGGATCACCTACCCGCAGATCTTTATAAGAGACCATTCCGGTGAGTACTAAAGCGATCAGAATATACAACACGGTACAGATAATAAGCGAATAGAACATGCCCCTTGGCAAATCCCTTTGTGGATTTTTACACTCTTCCGCTGTTGTGGATATGGCATCAAAACCTATATAGGCAAAAAATACGCCCGAAACACCTTTCATCACACCTGAAAATCCGTTTGGAAGAAAAGGGCTCCAATTGGAAGGAGTAATATAAAATGCACCCAATATAATTACGGCAATGACGATACAAATTTTAAGAATGACCATTGCATTGGTAGCTCTTTTTGTTTCCTTGATGCCTATATAAACCAGCCAGGTAATGATGACCACGATGAATAATGCCGGAAGGTCAGCTATTAAATGAAAGCCAGCCAGTAAGGGAGCTGTATTCCATGCCGACGCTTGAGTTTGAAGTGTTTCGGTAATAGCGGAAATATTTCCCGATGCCTGAAATTTCAAAACCTCCTCATGGGCTCTGGAAGCAGACAGATAATCCATGGTCAGATAAGCGGGGATATGAATATGGAATCCTTCCAGCAGATTAGTAAAATATTCACTCCAGGATATCGCTACGGCAATATTTCCAATAGCATACTCCATTAAAAGGTCCCATCCTATGATCCAGGCCACTAACTCGCCAAATGAAGCATAGGCATAGGTATATGCACTCCCTGATACGGGTATGCGCGAAGCAAATTCTGCATAACATAAGGCAGAAAATCCACAGGTGATAGCAGTGATTACAAATAGAATGGAAACGCCGGGTCCACCATTAAAAGCAGCTTCTCCTATAGTGGAAAATATTCCGGCTCCTATAACAGCTGCTATACCCATAAAGGTCAGGTCTTTTACACCTAATATCTTGTTTAAGCTGGAATTTGAACCACCAGGATGCTCTTCATCTCCGTTTCCACTATCAATATCCGATAAAATATGTGCAATGGTTTTTTTTCTGAAGTAGTTTTTAGCCATGAAGAAGAACTTGTTTACTATAAGCGGCAAAAATATAAAAATATTTGCCGCTTATTACTTGCTAATCCCTTTTCCTTCGTTTTCTTATCAGAATAATTCCGATAATTAACACAATTAAGACCACCGCTCCAATCATGAGGTAAATTGTGCTGTTTGTTACCGGAGCTTTACCTGTCGTGTTTTCGGGTTCAGTAAATTGAGTGCTTACAGCAGCAGATGGGGGTATTTTTATAGAATTGAAAAAAGTGTCACTTTCGTTCTTAGCATAGTCTTTATGTATATCTTTATATAAAAACTGGAAGGTGTAGGTGGAAGAGTTTTCATGCAAGATCCGGATAAGCCGGTATTGTTTACCACTTCCACTATCAATTTCAAGTTTAAAATCCTTGACTTGCAACTTGCCTATTACAGTGTCCCGTTCGTCAGACACAATTCCGTTTGAACTGGTCTTTATCCGCTTTATGAAGTCATCATAGTAAATTTTTAAATGTTTCACCTTTTCTATATCCGGAGTGCTTAATGAATTATCCGGTTGTTTGGTGATGATGATCTCCCCAAAAGAAGATTCAGAATTGAACAAGATCTGACCAAGAGTGTCTTTTTTAGTAAATTCGCCAGGAAGTGATACCTGAACCGAATCATCAATATGTACAGACTTCCATTTTTGCGCGAAACCTGATGTTACAAACAATATAAATATAGGAAATACGAGTAATTTTTTCATACCGTCGTGTTTTACAAGATGGGTACTACGTTTTTTTGTTCCATTAGCATACATCTCGTTCCTTTAACCAAATTGTCTTCAAAAAAGTTTCATTTAAGGATTTATCGTCTATGATAATTACCCGAAGCCCCTTTTTGAATACTCGCAAACACAAATTAAGGATTTATTGTTTTAACTGTTTTTGTGATTAAGATCACGTAACTTTTTAACGACGATCAACCAATTCTTAAAAATCCTTAGTAATTTTGATTAATGCTAAAGTATTGAAAGTAAGGATATTTGCTATTTTACTTGCTTAGATTGAATTGATCTCCTCCATTCTCAAGGTCAGAATTATAAATAGTGTAATGAATTAACCACATAAACTCCTACTATTATGAAAAAGATATTAGTACCCACAGACTTTTCCAAATGTGCCGATAAAGCATTGGATTTTGCAGTAAGATCTGTCAGAAATCATCCCATAGAAATTATATTGCTTCACGTATTTGAAGAGGCTACTAGCGTATATACCGATTATGTTGGTGTAAACAAAGAATATAATCTCAGCCTTTTGGTTGATGCAAGGAAAAAACTAAATCAGCTTAAAAGCAGCATTGAAGATATTGATGGTGTAATTGTGAGCACCTGTGTAAAGAGCGGCAATGCAAATGAATGTATCCTGTTGACTTCCAAAGAAAAAGAAGTCGATATGATCATCATGGGTACATTCGGATCCAGTGATATGAATAATAAGTTATTCGGGAGTAAAACAGCTTCTATCATCGGTAAAAGCAAAGTTCCGGTTTTAGCTATACCTTTTGATTATCAGTGGAAAAAACCATCAAAAATTTTACTGGCTACCAATCATTTTGAAAAAGATCCTCTTCTTCTTAATTTTATATTTAAAGTCGCTGATCTGTATGAAGCCAAAGTACAGGTTGCTGTTGTTTCTGATGAAGAGGAAGATGAAGCATCTACAATCTTAGAACGTACTTATGCCATACCGACTTATGAAACTTTATTAAAAGAAAAATATAAAGAGCAGGTCCTTGCTGTCAAACATCTCTATGGGACAGAATTTGAAGAAACCCTGGAAGACTACATTCAGGAACAGTCAATAGATATGTTATCTATGGTTACCTACCAACGAAGTTTTCTTGATCGGGTTTTTCAACCTAGCATGAGTAAAAGGATGGCCAATCATACCAAAATTCCTTTGCTTGTGATTCCTTCAAAACACGAATCTCTGATGTAACCCAAAAAAAGGAGCTGTTTCCTCAGGAGGAAACAGCTCCTTTTTTTGGGTTTTTATTCTTCTTCCAGGATGTCGAGCTCTGCCTTTATAAAGGTCGCAAGTTCATGCACATACTCTGCACTAAAATTAAACTCTATTCCGGCTGTCTGATAGATCTCCTTTATCGTTTTGGTATAACCCAGCTTCAAGGCCTCTTTATATAAGCGCAAACCTTCTTCAGGATTCATTTTGAAATTTTTCCATACGGCAATAGCACCTAATTGTGCCATCCCATATTCGATATAATAAAAGGGTACTTCAAAAATATGCAGCTGTTTTTGCCATAGGTTTTCTAAAGCCTCTTCATGATCGCTCCAATCAGCGAAGTTTAGTCCAAAAGGAGTAAAGATCTGTTTCCAGGCATCTTCCCTTTGTTTGGTGGTATGATCGGGATTGGTATAGATCCAATGTTGAAATTGATCCACTACTGCTACCCATGGTAATGTTTTAAGCACATCCCGCAGCTGATCTTTTTTTGCTCTCTTCAGATCTTCTGCATTATCGAAAAATACATCCCATTTATCCATGGAAATAAGCTCCATACTCATAGAAGCCAGTTCTGCCACTTCCGAAGGAACATGTTTGAAATCATTCAGTTCCAGATCTGCAGATATAAAAGTATGAACCGCATGTCCGCCTTCATGGATCATCGTAGTCAGATCACGGAAGGTATTAGCCGAATTCATGAATATGAAAGGTGCGCCAGTCTCCGCTAAAGGGTAATTATAACCTCCGGGAGCTTTGCCTTTGCGACTTTCCACGTCAAAGAGATGGTTCTCCTGCATGATACTCAAACGTTCCCCAATATAGGAGTCAAGTCCATTGAAACAGGTTATCGCCTTTTCTATTAGCTCAGCACCGGTTTCAAATGGTTTTAATGCAGGTTTACCGGATATATCAACATCCATATCCCAAGGTTTCAGGATATCAACAGCTAAAGCTTCATGACGTTTGAGGGACTGTTCCCGCAAGATAGGCACGATTTCCCGTTCAATGGCCTCATGAAATTTGTAACATTCATGGGGAGTGTAGTCAAAGCGCCCTAAAGCACGGAACATATAATCCCTGAAGTTTTCAAATCCTGCATTGACCGCCACCTGATGACGCAATTTCAGCAGCTCATTAAAGAGTGTATCCAATTGTACTTTGTCCTGCAATCGTCTTGTGGTAATGGCTTCCCAGGCTTTCTGTCGGGTTTCCCTGTTGGGATCCTTCAAAAATACAGAAGCTTGTTCGAGCGTATACTCTTTACCGTCCAGGGTAACGGTCATGGCACCGGTAATAGACTGATAGGTTTGCTGTTTAATCTGAATTTCCGTAAACAAATGAATGTTTTCTTCTCTAAAAATTTCCAGTGCATTTTTTACTCCACGTAAAAAAATCCGGTATTTTTCTTCATCCAGTTCTACCATATAGGCACTTTCAACTAACCTTTTGTTCAGCTCGTTGGATATAGGGGCAATTTTAGGTTCAATTTCTGTTGCAAAATATTGAAAATCCTGCAATAACTGTTCGTTAAGGGTATCGCAGGTCATACGGATATATTTCCATGCAAAGTCCTCTTCTACAACGGCTTCAAGCTCACTTTTGTCCTTGAGCCATGTTTCCAGTTCTTGTACAGAATTTATCGGTCGTGTAAGTAGTTCGTTGAACAGAGGTTCCAGTTTCTCCCACTTTATATCCAGATTTTCAGGAACGTATGTTCTCGCTTTTTTCTCGATTATCATGTCGTATGTTTAGATTTATTAAGACACGAAGTTAATTGAAATAAGGCGGAATCAAACGCAGAATTACGAATTCCGTAAATAAACGTCCAGTAAAAAGAATAGCGCAAAAGCGACAGAAGCAATGCCATTTGTGGTAAAGAATGCCCGATTGACCTTACTCAGGTCATCCGGTTTAACCAGGCGGTGCTGGTAAATCAGCATCGTGATAAAAAACAAAACCCCGGCCATGTAGAACCAGCTTAATGGGGTAAAAAACAAGGGTAACACAACAAATAGGGCACTAAAAACATGCAGGACCGAAGATACGCGTAAGGCTTGTTTTCTTCCTAGCCATGCTGGTATGGAATAGAGCTTTTCGTTTTTATCGAACTCCTCATCCTGAAGGGAATAAATGATATCAAAACCACTTACCCAACAAACCACTGCCAATGAAAAGAAGATCGGCAGCAAGGCAAACTCTCCAGCCACAATCAGGTAAGCACCGATAGGAGCAAGTCCTAAGCCAATACCCAGGATTAAATGGCACAATGGAGTAAATCGCTTGGTGTAACTATAACCCATTACAACTGCTAAAGCAATAGGTGAAAGGTAAAAACACAATGAATTAATAAACCAGGTGGTAAAAATGAACAACACACAGTTGGTTAAGGTAAACCAAAAGGCGCTCTGGGCATGAATTCTTCCCGCCGGAATATCCCGTATTGCAGTACGTGGGTTTTTGAGATCGTATTCCCGATCCAGATATCGGTTGAAGGCCATTGCCGCATTCCGGGCAAAGATCATGCAAAGGATCATGAAGACTAACTTCAGGGGACTGAATACATGTTCGGTAGTAGAAATTGCCAGAAAGAAGCCGATGAAGGCAAAAGGCATGGCAAAAATAGTATGTGCGAATAATACTAAGGATAAATACTTCTTCATTCGACCGGTAATAGAATAAATTAAACGTTTTTCTTTTTAAAATCGCTCTTGAAATTCTTATTTATATCGTCAATAGCAGCCAAAACTTCTTCTCTTCCATCTCTTTTTTCAGCAGAAGTAATAAAGATTTGAGGGAGCTCTTCAAAGTAATCCAGTAGAGCAACTTTAAACTTTTCTACATTTTGCAGGGTCTTGAAGTTGGATTGTTTATCAGCCTTGGTAAAAGCCAAAAGAAAAGGGATTCCCTGCTCTCCAAGCCATGAACAAAACTTAAGATCGGCCATTTGTGGTTCCAAACGACTGTCTATTAATACGAAAACGCATTGGAGACTCTCACGATTTTTTAAATAATACCGAATAAATCGTTCCCATTCTTCCCTGCTGCTTCTGGAAACTTTAGCATATCCATATCCGGGAAGATCGACAATATACCAATCCTCATTAATCAGAAAATGATTGATCAACTGTGTTTTTCCAGGAGTTTGAGATGTTTTTGCCAATCCCTTTTTACTGGTCAGCATATTTATAAGGGATGACTTGCCTACATTGGAACGACCAATGAAAGCATATTCGGGAAGCACAGGAGGAGGTAATTTTTCCGTCCGGGTATTGCTGCACTTGAATTCGGCTGAGCGGATTTGCATTCTGGCAAATGTAAGGAAAGAAAATTAATATAAGGATAGTACTGCTTTACCTTTACTATATACAATGATTTCTTCTTTTGTTCAACTTTTACCGAACTGTTACGGAAATTAGTTTGTTCCGAGCGGAGAAGGTGCGGAGAAGGTGCGAGTCAGGTGGGTATAATTTGCGCAATAATTAAGAGTAAGATTACTAAAAGAGAATTTATTGTTAATTATAGAATTACGAGGTAACTCCTTTATCTTTGTTGCATGCCCGAACAAGTGACTCCCTATAAAGATAAAAATGCTACCAAGAAAGAACAGGTAGCGGACATGTTCAACAACATATCCCAAACATACGATTTCTTAAATCATTTTATGTCTTTAGGTATCGATATATTATGGCGTAAAAAAGCAATAAAAGAATTGGAAAAGAGCAAACCTCAATTGATTCTGGATGTGGCTACCGGTACAGGCGACTTTGCATTTGAGGCTCTTGGGATGCTTAAGCCAGAAAAGATTATTGGGGTCGATATATCAGCAGGGATGCTGGAAGTTGCTGAAAAGAAGATTCAAAAAAGGGGACTTTCTTCTAAATTTGAAGTGCGACTTGGTGATTCGGAAAAATTGCTTTTTGAAGATAATACGTTTGATGCAGTTACCGTAGCTTTTGGGGTGCGTAACTATGAAAACCTGGAAAAGGGTTTGAGCGATATGCTCCGTGTGCTCAAACCGGGAGGAAAGATTGTGATCCTTGAGTTTTCGAAACCTCAGACTTTCCCGATCAAACAGTTGTATCATTTCTATTTTAATTCGGTTACTCCAGCTATTGGTAAAATATTTTCGAAGGATAATAGTGCTTATAAATATCTTCCCGAATCGGTTGCTGCTTTCCCAGATGGGAAAAACTTTTTGCAGCTTCTGCATAAGGTAGGTTTTAAGGAAACGAAATACCAGCCTTTAACTTTCGGCATCAGTTCGATATATACGGGGGTTAAATGAAGAAAAGCCTGCTTGCAATTGTTATCGGTTTAATAATCAGCATAAAAGCACTCGCCCAAGATAATTGGGGGGGAGGGGTTGATGACGAAGTATTGCATTTTGGTTTTGCTTTTCAGTATGTAACAACTGAATTTAAAGTGTTGAAATCGGATGAATGGCAATATGCAGAAGATCCAGGTACTGGTCCGGGTAATCCCTCGGGAGGGAGTCTGACTTCAATCAGTTCTCCTGCTAAGACTGGGTTTGGTCTGGGTTTGGTTACAGACCTGCGGTTAACTGATTTTAGCAATTTAAGGTTTACACCAGCTCTGGTGTTTGCTGATAAGGAACTTCAATATGGATATCATTCCGTGGTACTGGTTAAAAAAGTGCAGTCTACTACAGTAGAGCTTCCTCTTGGAATCAAGGTAAAGTCGGAGCGAAGAAAGAATTTTAGGGCTTACATGATTGCGGGAGGGAAGTATTCAAGGAATATTGTGTCGAAGAAAAAGTTGGATGATACGGATATGATTGATCAGGAAAAGCTGGTTTGGATGAGGAGTGGGTACTTTTCTTATGAAGCGGGATTGGGATTGGATTTTTATTTTGAGTATTTCAAGATGTCGCCTGAGATTAAGTTTACTCAATCGTTTACGAGCGTGTTAGAGCGGAGGGGGAATGATTTCGATCGGCCGGTTGACAGGTTATATCATAAAGGAATTCAGATCAGTCTGTTTTTTGAATAAGTTGAAGGGGATTTATATAAATAGATAATGTACTACTAATTGCATCACACCAACACCGACAACCCAAATGATAGTTTGCCTCTTTGCACTTCCTATCCGATCAATAATATCAATTTTTAGATCTTTAATCTGATTTGCGGCTTTAATTTTTACTTCTTCCTTAATTGTGCTTTGCAAAGCATAAACAACATCTTCAGGTGTTTTTTTATCAGTTTTACTAGCGATGATCTGATAAAGCTTAATTGTTGATATTTGGATATCCATACTAAGGCTCTATTTAGAAATATAAATGTGTGGATTAATGGTCACCTTAACAAAAATGTGCTAACAGGTTCAATTATGTAAACATAATTCAGTTTTATAAACAATACCGCCGCCGTAATGCTTTTTATTTATAATTTTGGCTCTTAAACTCATGCATTCATGTCCAAAATTGCTCTCATTACAGGCGCAACCTCAGGAATAGGTGAGGCTTGTGCCTCTCTATTTGCATCATATCGATACAATTTAATATTAACAGGGAGAAGAACCGAGCGGCTTAACCAATTGGCTCAGGATTTAAAGTTACAGTTTGGTGTAGAAATAATAACTCTTACGCTGGATGTTCGGAATAAATCGGAAGTGGAAGCTGCACTCAAAACCTTGGGAGATGATTGGAAAGCTGTGGATGTATTAATTAATAATGCAGGCTTAAGTCAGGGTCTTGATCCTATTCAAGACGGAAATACTGACGATTGGGATACCATGATCGATACCAATGTAAAGGGCCTTTTATATGTGACGAAGATAGTATCTAACTGGATGATCTTGCGTAAGGAAGGGCATATTGTTAATTTGGGTTCTATTGCAGGCAAAGAAGTTTACCAGAATGGAAATGTATATTGTGCTACTAAATTTGCCGTTGATGCCTTAAATAAAGCGATGCGCATAGACCTTTTGCCTTATGGAATTAAGGTTTCGGCTATTCATCCTGGTGCAGTGGAAACTGAGTTTTCGGAAGTACGGTTTAAAGGAGATACTGAAAGGGCGAAACAAGTGTATGCCGGTTATGCACCATTAGTGGCACAGGATATTGCTGAAACGATATGGTTTATGGTATCCAGACCCAAACATGTCAATATTAGTGATCTGGTTATTACGCCGCTGGCACAGGCCAGTGCTTTATATTGGAATAAAGGATAAATTAATCTGATCTTCTCTCAGGTAGAGCAGGTTTTAAATATAAATACGATGTTACAGGAAATTATTGATAAGGAAATAAAGACAGCAATGCTAGCACGGAATAACGTCCGTTTGAGAGGATTGCGTGCCATTAAGGCTGCTATATTATTAGCCAGAACAGAAAAAGGTGTTTCTGAAGATCTAACGGAAGAAGTAGAGGTAAAGGTATTGCAGCGACTTGCCAAACAAAGAAAAGAATCTGCTGAGATTTTCAAGACTCAAAACCGGGAAGATCTTTTCGCCATTGAAATAGAAGAATTAGAAGTAATTGAAGAATTTCTTCCAAAACAAATGGCTAGAGAAGAAGTGGCTGCTATTATTAAACAAGCGATTGCCAGTACCGGAGCAACCAGTGTTAAAGACATGGGAAAAGTAATGGGTATTGCCAATAAAGAGCTTGCCGGTAAAACAGATGGCAAAACTATTTCGGAGATTGTAAAAGAATTATTGTCCTAAATGGATTTGCAGGTAGCTGGATAAAGTGTACATTTATTTAAATAATTGTATATTAAATATAAATTTCATCAAAGACCCCCACTAAACAGTTTGTTTAGAATTTATGAGTATTATAAAAGAAGAAAACGGATTTAAATATATTGAAGAAGGAGAAGGTGATGTTTTATTGCTTCTTCATGGTCTTTTTGGGGCTTTAAGTAATTTTGAAGAAGTTACAAATGCTTTTAAATCGCAGTACAAGGTGGTCATTCCCTTGCTGCCTATTTATGAATTACCGTTATTGACAACAGGAGTGACTACGCTTGCCAAGTATCTGGTTAAATTCGTGATGTATAAAAAACTGAAGAATATTAACTTATTAGGTAACTCATTAGGCGGTCATGTTGCATTGATCTTTACATTGAGTCACCCTCAATATGTGAAAACTTTGGTGCTCACAGGTAGTTCAGGTTTATATGAAAATGCTTTTGGGGGCTCTTTTCCGAAAAGAGAAAATTATGAATTTATAAAGGAAAAGGTAGCTTATACTTTCTTTGATCCTAAGATGGCAACAAAGGAACTGGTTGATGATGTATATCAGACGGTGAATGATCGTTTCAAGGTTTTACGGATCCTTTCGATGGCAAAATCGGCGATACGACACAATTTGTCTAAAGATTTGTATAAGATTACTATACCGGTTTGTTTGATCTGGGGGAAAAATGACCATGTAACTCCTCCTGAAGTAGCTACAGAGTTTCATAATCTGCTGCCAAATTCGGAACTGAACTGGATCGATAACTGTGGTCATGCTCCAATGATGGAAGTGCCCAATGAGTTTATATTGTACTTGAATCGATTTCTTGAACGTGTTTTATTGAAATAATTATGTTGGCAAATGGACTTATTTCTGAGGCAATTCCTCCTTTAAACTATTTTGACACTATTCAAAGAGTATTGGATAGAATGGATGAGTTTCGTGTAAGTCATCTGCCCGTGTTGGATGACGGTGTATATCTTGGCGTGCTATCGGATGATGATCTGATAGAAATAGCAGACTATTCGATCAGCATTAAAGATGCAGATTTAAGGTTTAACCGTGTTTTTATTGATCAGTATCAGCATATCTACGACGTGATCCAGGTTTTAAGTGAAAGCCATTTGAGTGTTCTGGCTGTGCTGGACGAAAACAGGACTTACCTTGGGGTTATATCTATTAATACTATTATTGAACACCTCGGTAAGATAGCAGCAATTAAAGAGCCTGGAGGGATTATTGTGTTGGAAATGGATAGTAAAAACAGCTCTTTGGGACATATCGCTCAAATAATCGAATCTGAAAATACACAAATTCTAAGTTCCTATATTACTTCATATATGGATTCTACACGTACAGAAATAACGATTAAGGTAAATCGTACGGAAATATCTGGTATCCTGGCTGCTTTGAGCAGATATGATTACAATATATTAGCCACGTATAATAATATTAAAGAAGATTCAGGTGCTACCGACCGGTATGATCAGTTGATGAACTATTTAAGTATTTAATGAAGATAGCAATTTACGGTAGAGAGTTTAGTGATGCCACTTTACCTTATGTCCAACAGGTTTTTGATAACCTGGATAAACATGATGCAGACTTGTTCATTTATGAAAAGTTTGCAACTTTTATAAAGGGGAAAGTAAAACATCGAAAAAAGGAAAGTACTTTTAATCATTATAAGGAGTTAAAAGGGGTTGTAGATGTGATGCTTAGTTTGGGCGGCGATGGTACGCTACTGGACACGGTGTCGCTGATCCGCGATTCTAATATTCCTATAATTGGCATTAACCTGGGTCGCTTAGGCTTCCTTGCCAGTATTAACAAGGATGATATTCCAGCTGCTATTGAAAGTTTGGTTCATAAGGAATATACGATTGATAGTCGCCATTTATTAAAAGTAGAATCTGATACTCCTCTTTTTGGGGATGAAAATTTTGCTCTTAATGATATTACCATACACCGGAGGGATAATTCGGCTATGATGATTATACATGCTTATCTGAACGGGGAATTTTTAAATTCGTACTGGGCAGATGGTTTAATTGTAGCTACTCCAACAGGATCCACTGCTTATTCGTTAAGTTGCGGTGGACCGATTGTTTTTCCTCTATCTGAAAATTTTGTAATCACTCCGATTTCCCCGCATAACCTGAATGTACGGCCTGTGGTGATTTCAGACACTTATAAACTAACTTTTGAACTGGAAGGCAGGAGTTCTAAGTTCCTTCTTTCCTGCGATTCGCGGACCGAGGTAATTGATAATCATTTAAAGTTTAGCGTGTCGAAAGCTGATTTCCAAATTAACCTAATCCGGCTTAAAAATGAAAGTTATCTATCTACATTGAGGAATAAAATGCTCTGGGGCATTGACCGTAGAAATTACTAGATGAACAGGGCAATTGTCACTTTGATTGTAGGATTCATTTTCCTTGCTCAGCAAGAAATCAAGGCACAAAGCTGGGAGCTTGGTGTTTTTGGTGGGGGAATTGGCTATATAGGCGATTTAAACCCAAAGAATCTATTTCAATTGAGCAATCCCGCATATGGAATCCTGGTAAAAAGGAATTTAGATCCTTATTGGTCCATCAAGCTGAGCATCTTGCATGGTAAAATAGCTGCCGCAGATAGCAATTCAAATAACTCAGCACAAATACTTCGAAATTTAAGTTTTTTTAGTCCTTTAACGGAAATAAGTATGCAGGGGGAGTTTAACTTTTTTAACTATATCCCCGGTATGAGTAGGAAAAAATACAGCCCTTATATTTTTGCTGGAGGTAGTTTAGCGCTGTTTAATCCTAAAACACGCTATCAGGGGGAGATTGTAACGCTTAATGGATTAAAAACAGAAGGTACTTTTTACAGAAAATATACGATTGCAGTACCTTATGGAACAGGAATAAAATACAATATAGTCGGAAATTGGACTCTTGGTGCAGAGTTAGGCTACCGTACTACCTTTACGGATCATCTGGATGATGTGAGTGGAAATTATCCGGATGAGAATGTAAATGGGCTCTCTGATCGTTCAGAAGAGCGATTTGGGGTGGTTTCACCATATAGGCAGGGGTATCAGCGAGGCGATTCAAAGAAGCGCGATACTTATTCTTTTCTTGGATTTACGCTTACTTATACCTTTATTACTGGTAAATGTCCTCCGGTATTTTAGTGCTGCTATTTTTTTTTACCTTTGCGAATTCAAATGCCTATGTTAGGCTTTTAATTATAAGATGGATTTACTGGATCAGATAGACAAAGACAAGTTGCCCCAACATATAGCGATCATTATGGATGGTAATGGGCGTTGGGCTAAAGAAAAGGGCAAGCTTCGTGTTTTTGGTCATCATACTGGAGTGGTTTCTGTTAAAGATATTGTAGAAGCTGCAGTGGAAGTGGGGATCCCCTATATCACTTTGTATACTTTTTCTACAGAAAACTGGAACAGACCTTGGCTGGAAATAACGGCCCTAATGGAGCTTCTGGTATCTACGATCAGTAAAGAAACTAAAACATTGATGAAAAACAATGTCAGACTGAATGCGATAGGAGACTTGAAGCAGCTTCCTGATAAATGTTTAAAACATTTGAATGAGTCTATTAAGAAGACATCGGGAAATACAAAAAGTACGCTGACGCTTGCATTAAGTTACAGTTCACGCTGGGAAATCACTGAAGCCGCTAAGCAACTGGCCACCCAGGTTCAACAAGGTATTTTAAAACCTGAAGATATTACAGAAGACCTATTTGCTTCAAAATTGACTACAGCCGGGATGCCTGATCCTGAATTAATGATCAGGACTAGTGGTGAATATAGGATTAGTAATTATTTATTATGGCAATTGGCTTATGCCGAATTTTATTTTACAGACAAACTTTGGCCTGATTTTAGGCGGGATGACCTCTTTGAGGCCATTATTGATTATCAAAAGCGGGAACGTCGGTTTGGAATGACCAGTGATCAGGTATAAAATTTCCTTTTAACAAAATTTAACAACCATTAGCTTTATTTTAGCGACGTCATAAAATTCAATGAACAGATTTCTCATAATATTACTTTTTACTTTTGCAGCAAGTGTTGCAAATGCGCAAATAGGACGCCCTCAGCAGGGTGGTGGTATGCAACTCCGTTCCCAAACGGGTGATGAACTTAGTTATCTTAGTCCTAAGGAATATGTTATAGGTGGAACAACTGTATCCGGAATAAAGTTTCTGGATAAGGACATTATTGTTCAGATATCTAAACTGACTACTGGCGACCGGATTACCGTACCTGGTGACGCAACGTCTAATGCACTGAAGTTCTTGTGGACTCAGGGCTTGTTTGATGATGTACAGCTTTCAGGTAATGTAAAGGGTGATTCAATTTTCTTCCTCATAACGGTTGTAGAGCGTCCACGGTTAACCCGGATGGAGTTTACAGGTTTAAAAAAGGGACAGATCACTGATATTAAAGAAAAGCTTGCCGATAAAACAGGGAAGATTGTCAACGAGAGTCTGATGAGTATGACCAGTGCGGTCATTAAGAAGTATTTCAATGAAAAAGGCTATTTGTTTACTGAAGTAACCTATAATCAGAAAAAAGATACCTCAGAAACGAATAACGTAGTCCTGATTGTTAATGTAGATAAGAAAGTTAAAACTAAGATTGAGCATATTGCTTTCGAGGGAAACAAAGACTTTAAGGATAAACAATTAAAGAAATTCCTTAAAAAGACTAAAGAGCGGTCATCTATTAATGTATTCAGGTCAGGTAAGTTCCTGCAGGATAAATATGAAGAAGACAAGCGCACAATGATTGCCAAGATGCAGGAAAAGGGGTACCGTGATGCAGAAATTATAAGTGACTCGGTTATAAAGAAGGCGAATCAGCGGGTAGATATTAATATAAATCTGCATGAAGGGCCTAAATACTATTTTGGACAGGTTACCTGGGCAGGAAATGCAATATATACAACACAGGCTTTAAATGAGCTGCTTGCTATAAAGAAGGGTGATGAGTTTTCGGAAGAGAAATTGCAGAAGAGATTAAATGGGAACCCGAATGGGGAGGACATTTCAACCTTATACTTGAATAATGGATATTTGACTTTCAATGTTGATCCTGTTCAGACTCGTGTCTACGGTGATACGATTGACTTGGAATTGCGCATTTATGAAGGTCCTCAGTATACGGTGAACAAGATTTCGCTGAAAGGGAATGATATTACGAATGACAAAGTAGTGATGCGGGAAATTCGTACTAAACCGGGACAAAAGTTTTCTAAAGAAGCGGTGGTTCGTACAACAAGGGAAATTGCACAGCTGGGTAACTTTGATGAAGCTAAGACGGATGTAAGGCCTATACCAAATCCTGCGGACGGAACAGTTGATATTGAATATACAGTAGCTGAAAAACCTTCTGACCAGATTGAATTATCAGGTGGTTTTGGTGGCGGACGTATCATTGGAACGTTAGGACTGACCTTTAATAACTTCTCAGCACGTAACCTGTTCAACCTAAAAGAATGGAAACCGCTTCCTAAGGGAGATGGCCAGAAACTAAGTGTGAGGGGACAAACGAATGGTAAATCGTACCAGTCCTATAGTTTCTCTTTCTCTGAGCCTTGGTTAGGTGGTAAAAAACCTGTTTATTTTGGAATCAGTGCTTTTACATCATTGAGTTCAAATGATGACGTAGCGAAGTATTACAATTACACCGCTGATCAAAAATATAGGATCCGGTTAAATGGTGTTACTTTTAGTTTAGGTAAACGGTTGAAATGGCCTGATGATTATTTCAACTTGAATCACTCCATCAATTTACAACAGTATAAGTTGACAAATTACCCTGGATTTTTATTCTCTTCGGGTACAGCTTATAACTTTAATTTAACCGAAGAATTAAGCAGGAACTCGGTTGATGCGCCAATCTATCCTACATCAGGATCGCACATTCGTTTGACTGTACAGTTAACCCCTCCATACTCTTTATTCAATAATATTAATTATTCAACTGCTACTGATAGGGATAAATATAGATTTACAGAGTATCATAAATGGAAGTTTGAAGCACAGTGGTATCAGCGTATAGTGGGTAAACTGGTTGTTAAAACTCAAGGTCAGTTTGGATTTTTGGGTCAGTATAATTCAGCCACAGGGCAATCTGCTTTCGAGCGATTTAAATTAGGAGGTGACGGAATGCAGGGATTTGATTACTTACAGGGTTCGGAAGTGATAGCAATGCGTGGTTATGAAAATAATAATGTAACGCCTATTGGTTATGATCCGAATATAGCACGTAATTCAGGTAGCCCGATATTCTCTAAATATATTGTTGAAACCAGGTATCCTTTGATGACCGGACAACAAGCAACTGTATTCGTCCTTGCATTTGCCGAAGGTGGTAACTCCTGGAATAAGTTTGCTGATTTCAATCCGTTTAACGTACGTCGCTCTGCTGGTGTAGGTGCAAGAATCTTCCTTCCTATATTCGGGTTGCTTGGTATTGACTGGGGATATGGATTTGATAACGTATATGATACCTCAACAAACAGGTTGAAGAAATCTGGTGGTCAGTTTCACTTCAGTATAGCTCAACAACTTAGTGGTGGATTTTAATTATCTTTGTATATGAAACGATTGTTGTTTATTTTTGTATTTGTATGTGTTTCAGGAATGTCAGCATTTGCACAGCGATTTGCTTATGTAGATAGTGAATATATCTTAAGTAATATTCCAGAATATTTATCATCACAGAAACAACTTGATGCGCTATCTCAACAATGGCAGAAACAGGTTGATGTCCGTTTAGTTGAGGTGGAGCAATTATACAAGGCATACCAGAAAGATATGGTATTACTAACTCCGGAGTTACGCAGAAGTCGCGAGAATGAGATTGTAGAGAAAGAAAAGGCCGCCAAAGAGTTTCAGCGCTTGAAGTTTGGTTTCGAAGGTGAACTTTATCAACAAAGAATTAAGTTAATTAAACCTATCCAGGAAAGGGTTGCAAAGGCTATTCAAGCCGTAGCAGAGAGTAATCAGCTTGATTTGATTTTAGATAAAAACAGTGATGTTATACTCTTATACACAAGTTCACGTTTAGATAAAAGTAATGAGGTCATTACGCGTCTTGGTTACAAACCTGGAACATTAGAACAATAATTTAATAATAACCAAGTAAATTTTATAATAGCAGAATGAAAAAAGTAGTTAAAGTAGCAGTAGTAGCGGTAGGTTTATTCTTAGCGGGAAGTACAGTTAATGCACAACAGAAGTTCGCACATATCAACTCAGCAGAACTTTTACAATTAATGCCGGAAGTTAAAGTAGCAGATGCTACCTTTCAGACTTTTCAGAAACAAAAGCAAACAGCTCTTGAATTGATGAATACTGAGCGCGAAAAGAAGATTGCCACTTATCAGGAAAAGAACAAAACTATTAGTGAAGCAAATAAGCTGACAGTAGGAAAAGAGTTAGAAACTATGGGTGCTGAAATTCAGGATTTCACAAAACGCATGGAAGAAACTCAACAAAAGGCACAGCAAGAATTAAGTGCTAAACAAGCTGAGTTATATCAGCCTATTTATCTTAAAGCAGAAACAGCTGTAAAGGCAGTATCTAAAGAAAAAGGATATGCTTATGTATTTGATGTATCTCAACCAGGCGTTGTTTATTTTGATGGTGGTGATGATATCATTGCTTTAGTGAAGACTAAATTAGGCATTACTGCAACAACAGCAGCGACTCCTAAAAAGTAATTAATTTTTAAACTTATTTTAAGGGTGAAGTTCGTCGAACTTCACCCTTTTTGTTTTTATGACTTTCAACATGGTTATTCCTGTTAGAAAATAGGCAGATTGTCCGTTGTATTTTTTAAGTTTGCATCTAGTCATATAAAAAATTGAATTTCTATATAATATCTATTCTATTAGCTATACTGCTATTTTCTTTCGTCGCTTTATTTGCGTTGTTCGCTGTTTATGCAGAACGTAAGTTAGCAGGTTTCATACAGGATAGATTAGGCCCTACAGAAAATGGTAAATATGGAAGTCTTCAGACTTTTGCAGACATTCTGAAGTTGCTCCAAAAGGAGTTTATTATTCCATCAGCAGCAGATAGAATTCTCTTTTCAATGGCTCCCATTATCATCTTTATATCGGTGTATATGGGGTTTGCAGGGCTCCCTTGGGCTGCAGGTGTCATTCCTATTTCTTTGAACATAGGAGTGGTCTACATTTTTGCAATCATTTCTATTGAATCCATTGGTATTTTAATGGCGGGATGGGGTTCTAATAATAAATATTCATTATTGGGTGCCTTAAGATCAGTGGCGCAAGTGATTTCTTATGAGATTCCTTCGGGGATTGCTATTGTTTCGGCTGTTATGATCGCTCAAACTTTGGATTTGAATGCCATTGCACTACGACAGGGTATAGGTACACCTGAAACAATTTGGTTCTTTGGGTTTTGGGATGTCAGTCATGTTGGCGGGATATTTTCATGGCATATCTTTCAGGCGCCTCATTTGATTATCGCCTACGTGATTTATTTTATAGCTTCTTTAGCGGAATGTAACCGTGCTCCTTTTGATATTCCAGAGGCAGAATCAGAACTTGTTGCTGGTTTTCATACCGAATACACCGGACTTCGGTTTGGCTTTATTTTTTTGGGTGAATATTCGATGATGTTCCTTGTGGGCATGGTGGGTGTTATTTTGTTTTTAGGTGGATGGAACACTCCGCTACCCAACGTAGGAGCTTTGAAGTTGGCTGACTGGACTTCTGGTATTGCATGGGGAATCTTCTGGACGCTCAGTAAGGTTTTACTTGTTGTAGGGGTTCAGATGTGGATCAGATGGACATTGCCTCGTGTCAGGATTGATCATCTCATGGATTTATGCTGGAAGATTTTAACGCCTCTGGCTTTTATATGTATGTTGTGCTCTGGAGTTTGGCGTTTGCTCATCATGTAAATTAAGATTTAATAATAGTGATTATAAAAAAAACGATAAATGCTTTTGTAACTTCATGGAAGGGTCTGGCTCTTACCTTGAAGCATTTTTTGTCTGTAAATAAGCGGAGGAAAAGTATCAACATTCAATCGGATAACTATTTTGATCAAAAAGAAGGTATTGTTACGGTTCAGTATCCACATGAAAAAATGCCTGTTCCTGAATTAGGGAGGTATCAGTTGGATGTGGTTATTGATGATTGTATTGTATGTGATTTATGTGCTAAGATTTGTCCGGTTGACTGTATAGAAATTGAAAGTATTAAGGGTACTGGACCTATTGGCGTGACTTCTGATGGAACAACGAAAAGACTGTATGCGCCTAAGTTTGATATTGATATGGCTAAATGTCTTTATTGTGGACTTTGTACAGCTGTTTGTCCAACGGAATGTATCACGATGACAGATACGTATGATAGAAGCGTTACGAATGTGGCAGAGCTAACCTATAAATTTTCGGACATGTCGCCGGAAGAAGCGAAACTAAGAAGAGAGGAGTTGGCTGTGCAGCAGGCAGAAAAACAAGCTATCAAGGATGCTGCATTATTAAAGGCCGCGCAAGAAAAGGGAAAAATATGAACATAGAACAAATTGTATTTTACTTCTTTGCAGCTTCAGTACTGATTTCTGCTTTTTTTGTCGTGTTTATGAAGAATATGGTTCGTTCCATCTTTCTTTTCTTTGTTACCTTATTTTCAATGGCAGGACTTTTTGTATTTGCACTTGCAGACTTTATTGCGGTAACACAACTTATTGTATATGTAGGAGGGATGCTTGTTTTGATGATCTTCGCATTTTTACTTTCCAGCAAAACTATTTTAAACAAATCAGAAGAAAAAAAGAGTAGTTTGCTTGGACTGCATTATATCCCAGGGCTCTTTATTTCCTTACTTTTCTTCTTAATTTTATTCATTACAGTCTATCAAGCCAATCCAGATCAGTTGTCATGGGTGAAAAATTCAGAAAATATAATACAGGTTAACGACAATACGATTCATTATATAGGGGTTAACCTGATGACCAGGTACCTCATTCCATTTGAAATTATTTCAGTATTGTTGATGATGGCTTTAATTGGGGCATCTCATTTAGCCAGGAGGGAGAAGAAAATATGATACCATTAGCACATTTCATGTTGATCAGTGCCGCTCTTTTTTGTATCGGGCTTTATGCTGTTCTTTCAAAACGCAATGCCATCATGATGCTAATTGGCATCGAGTTTATGCTGAATGCTGCTATTTTAAACTTTGTGGCCTTCGGTAAATATGATAAATTACATATGGGCGGACAGTTGTTTGCCTTGTTTGCAATAGTTCTGGCAGCAGCGGCAGTTGCCGTTTCACTTGCTATTATACTGAATGTATATACCTTTTATAAAAATATTGACCCAACCGTCATTGACCAGCTGAGAGATTAATTTTGAGTATACTTATAACGCAACATATCGTTTTTCTATCCCTTTTAGCGGTTATCATGCCGTTATTAACTTTCTTTATAAACGTTTTTATTCCGGGTAGATTTACCAGAAGTGGCTTCTTTGCTATTGCCAGCATTGCAATTAGTCTGCTTTGTTCCCTGTTGGTTTTTATTGCTATGTGGAATGAGCCATTTATTCATGTGCAAACGAATTGGTTCACTATTGGCAGCTGGAGTCTCGATGTAGGCATCCTGTTAAATAATTTGTCTGTTCTCATGCTCCCTCTGGTTTCGGGGATAGCCCTCCTTGTACATATCTACTCTACTAAATATATGCAGGGCGATCCCTATCTGCATAGGTATTGGGCCTATCTTGGATTGTTTTGTTTCTCTATGCTGGGGCTGGTTATTGCTGATAACCTCCTGCTGATTTATATGTGCTGGGAGTTGGTCGGGTTCTCATCCTACCTCTTAATTGGTTTTTGGTTTACCCGTAATGTTGCTGTTCAGGCAAATAAAAAGGCCTTTATCATGAACAGGTTGGGTGATATTGGTTTTTTAACCGGTATCATGATCATGTTTTCTCAGTTTCAAACACTGGATATTATATCTCTGTTTGGTGAAAAGGGATTAGTGAGCCATGCTATAGTATCTGAGGGAATATGGATTAGTGGAATGCACCACATGCCTGCCGGATGGTTAACATTTGCAGGTCTTGCCTTTTTTCTGGGAGCTGTTGCTAAGTCGGCACAATTTCCACTTCATACCTGGCTGCCGGATGCTATGGAAGGACCAACATCGGTATCCTCACTAATCCATGCTGCTACAATGGTTGCCGCGGGAGTCTTCCTGCTTGCCCGTATATATCCGTTGTTCAATGATACCGTGTTAGTTTTAATTGCTGCCACTGGAGCCTTTACCGCCTTTATGGCTGGAACGATTGCCTTGACACAGAATGATATTAAACGAATCTTAGCCTTCTCCACCATCTCTCAATTGGGCTTTATGATCTTGGCTATGGGAGTGGGGGCATCAGCTTCATCGCTCTTCCATCTGGGTACACACGCCTTCTTTAAGTGTCTGCTGTTTCTAGGAGCAGGTGCCATTATTCACGAAATGGTTCATTTAAAAGAAAAGACAGGTCTCGAATACGACCCTCAGGATATTCGCAATATGGGTGGATTGAGAAAATATATGCCGGTTACCTTCATTACGATGGCTATTGGTTCATTAGCCCTGATTGCTATTCCGCTCACATCTGGTTATCTTTCCAAGGATGCTATATTAATTGAATCCTTCGAATGGGCAGAAGGTAAAGGTGGCTGGTATCGTCTGGTACCTTACTCGGCAATGATTACCTCCTGGCTGACGGCTTTTTATATCTCCCGTTTAATCTTCAAAGTATTTTTTGGTGAATTTCGTCTAAAGGATACAGTAGGTTTACATCATGTACATGAAGCAGCACCAGCCATGAAATATGTATTGGTGGTATTAAGTCTGTTTTGTTTATTCCCTGTGTTTTCCCTGAACCCGCTTTTGTTTGAGGATGCCTGGGTCATTCAGGGTTTTCCTCAAGCGGATAGTATGACCCGCATTAATGCTTTTCATACCGTTGTTCCAGCTGCCGTTAATCTAATCTCTGTCTTTTTAATCTACCTCTGCTTTTCATGGTATGGGAGTAATAAACCTGCTCCTGATTTTAGCAAAACTGGACTGTTCAAATTCTCACAGCATCAATGGTTCTTTGATAAAGCATATAATACCGTATTTGTTGCTGGTGTGCTGGGCTTTTCCAGGTTTCTTTATTGGTTCGATCTGGTCATAGTGGATGGTATCGTCAACTTGTTTGGGGCTATTGGACGGGGATTTGCACGTATATCGGATTGGTTTGACCGGAATATAATTGATGGTTTGGTTAATCTTATCGGTTATTTGGCTGGTAAATTAGGAAAACTGATCCGGAATTTTCAGACAGGGCGCTTGCAGCAATATCTGGTTACGATGTTGCTGATTATTTTGACACTTTTCATTTATAAATACTACACTGCAGCTATATGAGTTTGCTATCGATATTAATATTTTTACCACTGTTTGCCGGACTGATCATTGTTGTACTTCCATCATCTGTAAGGGAGGGGTACAAATATATTGCTTTGGCTGCAGTAATTGTTCAGGTGCTCATCAGTGCTTACATCTATTTGCATTTCAATGGAGAAGTGTTTACAGGTATTGCTGATCAGAATAAATACCAGCTGGTAGAACGGCTTCCCTGGATTAGTTTGAATCTGGGTGCTATGGGCAAGTTGCAGATAGATTATTTTCTGGGTCTGGATGGGCTTTCTATGCCCTTTATGTTATTAACATCCGTGGTGATGCTGGTTGCTTTACTAGCATCATGGGAAATCAAGATTAATCTAAAGGGCTATTTTGCCTTGTTTTTACTATTGGACACCGCTATATTAGGCGTGTTTTCGGCCCTTGACTTTTTCCTCTTTTATATCTTTTACGAACTGATGTTGATGCCTCTGTATTTCCTGATTGGTATTTGGGGAGGTGTCCGAAGAGAATATGCTGCCATCAAGTTCTTCCTCTATACCCTATTTGGATCAGTTTTCATGTTGCTGGTAATCATAGGTCTATATTTCTCCGTAACGGATCCTGCAACAGGATATCATACTTTTAATATGCTGAGTATGATGGATGCAAAAAATTATGTGGAAGGATCTATATTCTCGGCACTTGCCCATAACGAACTGTTTGGTGTCTCCGCCCGATTATTAGGCTTCATCGTTCTTTTTATTGCTTTTGCCATAAAAGTGCCCATTGTTCCCTTACACACCTGGCTTCCTGATGCCCACGTTGAGGCCCCTACACCAGTTTCTATTATACTAGCAGGTATATTGCTGAAAGTAGGCGGATATGGAATCTTAAGGGTGTGTGTCAGTATTTTCCCTGAGGCTGCAATTCAGTCTGCCTGGTGGCTTGGTTTAATTGGGATAGTGTCTATTATTTATGGAGCACTAAATGCATTGGCACAAACAGATTTAAAACGTCTTGTTGCTTATTCTTCCATATCACATATGGGATTTGTTTTACTAGGAATTGCCTCCATCACTCCAGAGGGGATTAGCGGAGCAATGATGCAGATGATTAGTCACGGTTTCCTCTCCTCCATGTTGTTTTTCCTGGTAGGCATAATATATACCAGGGTACATGACAGGGAGATTCCTCACTTTAGAGGATTGGCATTGATTATGCCAAAGTTTAGTGCTTTTATCATGATCGCTTTCTTTGCTTCATTGGGTCTGCCTGGTTTTTCGGCCTTCATAGCAGAAGCTTTCAGTCTGATTGGTGCTTTTAATTCAGAAAGCATAAATGGATTATTACCCCGGTGGATGGCTGTATGTGGTACTTTAGGGATCTTGCTAAGTGCCTGCTACTTTTTATGGACCCTACAACGCATGTTCTTCGGTGAAACAAGACTCTTTGGTGGAGAAAAATGGAAGATCCAACTGACGGATGTAAACGCAAGAGAAGTCACGGCTTTATGTATTCTCACTGCATTTGCTTTAGTACTTGGTATCATGCCTTCACTGGCTTTTGATAAAATGAATGCCTCTGTTCTTGAATTAATTCGTTTAGTTAACCTGAAATAGAATATGAACGAATTTACCTCTATTCTGCCCGAATTAATTAAGAATATAATAACAGGAATGCCTCATTTCCTTCCGGAAATTGTGCTGATCATTACCTTTATTGTGGTTATTCTCGTGGATCTTTTTTACCCGGGAAAGAAGTCTGTACATACCTATGTTCTAGTTTTAACCGGTATTGTTGTATCAGCCTTTTTTACGATTATTCAATATCAATCGTCCATAAATGGGATCAGCGTCTTTAATGATTCGCTAAAAATAGACCGGATAGGCATTATATTTAAACTGCTTTTTTCCGCGGTTGTCATTCTTTACGCGATTTTTATAAAGGGTAATATCCGGATGCAGAATCATAACAAAGGTATTGGTGATCTGTATATGCTCCTTCCTGCAGCTTTGCTTGGCCTAAACCTGATGGCTATGGCATCAAGCTTACTCATGGTATATATTTCCATTGAAATGGTCTCTCTAGCGTCTTATCTCATGGTAGGCTATGTGTCTGATGGCGAAAAGCAATCGGAAGCAGCAATGAAATATGCCCTTTTCGGAGGAGTTTGTTCCGCCATTATGTTATATGGCATGTCTTTATTATATGCCTTTACTGGTACACTCTCCTTATCTGATCCTCAGTTTATGATCCGGCTGGCTGAAATGCCTCAATCTGTAGCCGCTATCGCCATTATATTGGTATTAGTGGGTATCGGATTTAAGCTGGCTTTTGTGCCGCTTCACTTCTGGAGTCCTGATGTATATGAGGGTGCACCGATTCCTGTCACTGCATTCTTATCAACCGGACCAAAAATGGCAGGGTTTGCTGTTTTAATCCGATTTATGGAACCTTTCCATATTGCAAGCAATACTTCTCAGGGAACACCGGTTTTTGATTTTGTCGCTATTCTTTCAGTAATAGCTATAGGCTCTATGATTGTAGGCAACTTTGCAGCTATTTGGCAAAATAACATGAAGCGTATGCTGGCCTATTCGTCAATTGGACATACCGGATTGATCTTGATGGCTATCATAGTGAATTCAAACGATGGAATCAAAGCTATGCTGTTCTATTTGATGATGTATTCTATAGCCAACATGGCGGCATTCATGATTGCTGGAAAAATTGAGGAGCAGACAGGAATTATAAACATATCTTCTTATAAAGGATTAGGAAAAGTATTTCCCCTGGAGATGGTCTGTTTTGTCATTATTCTGATGTCTTTAACCGGTTTGCCTCCTTTAGCCGGTTTTATGGGGAAGGTCTTGATTTTTTCTGCTGCGATTGAAAGTTACAGTGCAACGAATTCCATATGGATGCTTTCCTTACTTATTGTAGCCGCATTAACTACTGTTGTTTCCTTATTTTACTATTTTAAAATACCTTTGAACGCTTTTTTAAGACAATCTGATGAAATTTTTATTGTTAAAGTGAAGCGTGATACACTGAGTTATATCAGTTTGATCCTAACCTTATTACTGATTCTCTGGGGTATTATGCCCGGCCTTTTAATTTAAAAGGCTAGTCTAAACTTATGTCATCTTTTCAGATATAGTTCTTTTTAACTTTAAAAATACTAATTTTGCGGGCTCATTGATATTCCATGAGTGAAGCAATAAAACATGAGTGCGGCATCGCACTCATCCGTCTATTAAAACCCCTTTCTTTTTATCAGGAAAAATACGGTACGGCCTTATACGGCTTAAATAAACTGTATTTATTAATGGAGAAACAGCATAATCGTGGCCAGGATGGTGCAGGTATAGCAACGATCAAATTGGATGTAACCCCAGGAAATCGCTATATCAGTCGCTACCGTGCAATGGGTTCTACTGCGGTATCCGAAGTTTTTGAACATGTTCAAAAGAAATTTGCTGATATTCAGAACATACCCGAGTTATTTCAGAATGCCGAATGGCTAAAGGAGAACATCAGTTTCACTGGTGAGGTTCTTATGGGTCATCTGCGTTATGGTACGCATGGTAAGAATAGTGTGGAAAATTGCCACCCTTTCCTTCGTCAGAATAACTGGATGAGCAGGAACCTGGTCATTGCCGGTAATTTTAATATGACCAATGTGGACGAACTCCTCGAGCAATTGTTTGAACTGGGGCAGCATCCAAAGGAGCGGGCAGATACGGTGACTGTTTTAGAAAAGATAGGGCACTTTCTTGATGATGAAAATCAGGTGCTATTTGACCATTTTAAATCCGAAGGTCATAGTAACGCTGAAATAAGTAGATTAATTGCTGATAATATTGATGTAGCCAAGATATTAAAACGCTCAGCTAAGACCTGGGATGGCGGCTATACGATTGAAGGTATATTCGGTCATGGTGACGCGTTTGTGATGCGTGATCCTGCTGGAATACGTCCCGCCTATTATTATCAGGACGACGAGGTTGTTGTGGTCACTTCAGAACGCCCTGCCATTCAAACTGCCTTTAATATCCCTATTGAAGCGGTTAAGGAAATTAAACCCGGACATGCGCTGATCATTAAAAAGAATGGTCAGATTTCGGAGGAAATGTTTCGTGAGCCTCAGGTTCAAAAATCATGTTCATTTGAACGGATCTATTTCTCCCGCGGAAGCGATGCTTCCATTTATCGGGAGAGAAAGCAATTGGGAAGATTGCTTTGTCCGCAGATCCTTGAAGCTGTAAACTGTGATTTAAAAAATACCGTATTCTCTTTCATTCCGAATACCGCAGAGGTTGCGTTTTATGGCATGGTTGAGGGACTTCATAAGTATATTAAGAAATACCAAAAGGAAACGCTCCTGAAGCGCTCTGATAAGATCTCTGATGAAGAACTCGATGAAGTGCTAAGTATGGCACCCCGGGTAGAAAAGATTGCGATTAAGGATGTAAAGCTTCGTACTTTTATTACGCAGGATGCCGACAGGCAGGACATGGTTTCTCATGTCTATGATACCACTTACGGAGTTGTGAAGAGCGGAGAAGATAATTTAGTTGTTATCGATGATTCAATTGTTAGAGGAACCACGCTGAGACAAAGTATTCTAAGGATCCTGGATCGGTTAGGTCCTAAACGGATCATCGTGGTTTCATCGGCCCCTCAAATTCGTTATCCGGACTGTTATGGTATTGACATGTCCCGAATGGGTGAGTTTGTTGCATTTGAAGCTGCTATTGCCTTATTGAAGGATGCAGGACTTGAACATATCATTGATGAGACCTATGCAAAGTGTCAACAGGCGATACTGGATGGCAAGGAGAAAAAGGAGAATTTCATCAAAGCGATTTATGCCCCATTTACTGACGATCAGATCTCAGAAAAGATTGCACAGATCATTTCACCTAAAGGTATTCAATCCAGTGTTAAGGTGATTTATCAAACCCTGGATAACCTGCACAAGGCTATTCCTGATCATCTGGGTGACTGGTATTTCTCCGGTAATTACCCTACCCCAGGAGGAAACAAAGTGGTGAACAAAGCCTTTATGAATTGGGTTGAAGGTAAAAATCAAAGAGCTTACGTTTAGATCAGCGGTATATTGAATACCAGATTATAAATTAATTTAAGTGCAAAAATCATTATGAGAGAACCAGCTACTCTATTTAAGAGTAAGATGTTTCTCTCTTTTATTTTGTAGCGTAATTTATTGGCATAATAAGCCTTTAGAGAATCCATGCTGAACTGAGTGATCAGAATTGATCCAAAGAAAGGTATCACCATTTCCGCTTTAATTTCTCCTGTTATGGAAATAATTCCACTGGTAACACTTACCCAATACAATAAAAGGGAAGGGTTGAATATGCACATCAGAAAACCTTTTATAAAATAACCGGTGTTCCTTTTTGTAGAAGTTACGTTATCATAATTAATCTGAACTTTTTTAAGCAGGTAATAAAAACCTATTCCCATCATTACTGCTGCACCTGCCATCCCAATAGGGACGCGGTACTGATTTTCAAACTGTATATAGGACGATCCATAAAGCGCCAAGGCCACATATATTACATCACTCAGTAAAACCCCCCCCGCAAGAAAAATGCCAGCATGAAAACCTCTTTCAATACTGGTTTTCAACAAAGCGAAGAAAACAGGGCCGGTTGCGAACGAAAGAACTATGCCAAGTCCTATACCAGAAATTATTGTTTCGAGCATCTAGTTTGGTTGGAAGTCTGCGAATATCTAAAATTATGATCAAAAAAGTGACTTATTCGTGTATTATATAAAAAATGACTTTTTAAAACCCTCATAATGATGTTAATATTCTCTTAGTAGTTGTAAATTAAATTAATTTTGAAAGGTTGTATTAGGTTAATCCTAATCCTATACGCCGTAAACAACTATTTATTGCTTTTTATGTTAGTAGAAAAACCAAGCTTCGGAAATATATTCATGAACTTAGCAAGCGATCTTGCTAAACGTTCGCACTGTGTTAAGGCTCAGGTTGGGGCCGTTTTAACAAAAGATACGCGTATTATATCCATCGGATATAATGGTCCTCCCGCAGGCACTCATAACTGTGATGAAGAGTTTCCTGAAACCGGTTGCGCCCGCGATGCCAAAGGAAGTTGCTCTTTGGCCTTGCATGCAGAGGAAAATGCAATTCTATATGCTTCAAAAAATGGAACAGACCTTGAAGGGGCTACCTTATATGTTACCTTGTCACCCTGTCTTTCTTGTGCACGAATCATCTTTTCAACTGGTATCAAAAAGGTGTTGTATAAAAACTCCTATGCGCAGTATAAAGGTTTAGCAAAGGATGAAGGCGTAGAATTTCTTAATCGCTTTGGTGTTGAAACCCAGCAGGTATTAATGTGATTTTGTAAGTTCGTCTAGCAGGATCACTGCTATGGCATCAATCGTTTGGGTGATGATGTCTTCGGGGCTTCCTTCAAATAAAAATTTAGTTTCCCACGTTTTTCCTTTGATACAGCCGCTTACAAAAATAGTCCCTACTGGTTTATCCGGAGATTCATCCTCTACAGGGTGTGCAAGTCCGGTAACCGCGATCATCACATCTGCAGGAATTAAACTTTTTAATCCCTTTACCAGTAGCTGAGTGACTTCAGGAGATTCTGCCGTATATTTATCAATAATATCCGGACTGATGCCCAGCAGATTTTCTTTCACCGACCGGTCGTAACAAACAACAGAACCTAATGTAATAGATCCACAGTTGGGCACAGAGCTGAAGTCATGTATAAGCTTTCCAGCCGTTACACTTTCAGCAAATGATATCGTCATCCCTTTTTCCAAAAGAGTATGACAGCAGGCAATGACGGTTTTTGGTATCATGGAAATAAATATAAAAATAATTTAATGAAAGCAAATACATATATCCTGTTACAGTGCATATTTAACTAACAATATCTATTTTTGAATGTTGTTGGAGCAGACGTGGAACTCTAATTCTGTGTTTGCTGTCAAATTTTACAACATATGTAGTATGTCACAATAAAAACCTATTGTGCTGTAATTTAACAGGAGATTTGATTTGTTTCCTGAAGTAGACCTTACCTAAATATAGATTTAATGAAAAATATTTTAACAATTACCTTAAACCCCGCTGTAGACAAAAGCTGCGCGGTAGACCTTATTGCTCCTGAAAAAAAATTAAGATGTAATACACCTCTTTACCACCCGGGTGGGGGAGGTATTAATGTGTCGCGCGGACTTGTGAGGCTGGATATTATTTCAACTGCTTTTTTCCTTTCAGGCGGTCGTACCGGTGATTTGCTCAAAGAATTAATCGCTGCAGAGCGGGTTGAGGTTGATCCTTTTGAAGTATCAGCAGAAACCAGAGAAAACTTCATTGTAGTAGAAAAATCAACCAATCAACAATATCGCTTCGGAATGCCTGGTTATGCCATTTCTGAGGACGAGCAGCAAAAAATCCTGGATAAAATAAGCAAACTTAGCCCATTCCCCGATATTGTAGTTATAAGCGGCAGTATGCCTCCGGGGGTATCCGCTTTGTATTTGAGAAAGCTGGTTAAGCTAGTCAAAGAAAAATCAGCTAAAGTTATTGTCGATACTTCAGGAGACGCTTTGAGAGAGGTTTTAGAAGAAGGAGTGTTCCTGCTTAAGCCCAATTTAGGTGAGCTAGGTACCCTTACGGGGATAGAGTCATTGGATAATGATTCAGCAAACGAAGCTGCAAGACAATTAATTGATCAAGGGAAAGCAGAGATCGTAGTAGTCTCTATGGGCCCCCAGGGAGCTTACCTGGTTACTAAAGATGTGGCGGAGTATATTCCGGCACCAGCTGTAAAGAAACTAAGTACAGTAGGAGCCGGAGATAGTATGGTTGCCGGCATGGTTTCGGTGTTAGCAAGGGATGGTTCTTACTCAGATATGGCCAAAATGGGTGTTGCATGTGGTACAGCGGCGACCATGAACCCCGGAACAGGCTTATTTAAAAGAGAGGATGCCGAACGTTTATTCAACTGGTTAAGCAAACCCTTCTTTATGAATTTATCGGAGAGTAAACTGATCTAACATATTCATCACATCAATACCAATACTTCCATCACATGGATTTGGCCCTTTGTCCAGGAAATAATCAACGACTAATTGTATCATAGGATGTTGAATATTTTCTGGCAGGTTGAATTCTATACGCTCATCTTTTCCGTTCTTGCTCAGAATATAGTAGTTGCCAAATACCGAAAAGGTGATTTTGCCCTCTGAGCCCATAATCACACAGCGGTCAAGTTGTTCTTCCGGAGGCACACTGAAACACCACAATCCGGAGAAGAATATCCCGTTTTCAAAAAGAAGTTCTCCTGCAACGATATCGTCTGCTTTATAATATCCTGCCTGGTTAGCTGAAATGCCACGAGCGAATTTAATTGGGCCAAAAAAGAAAAGCATCAAATCAAGCTGATGAGGAGCAAGGTCATGAAACAGCCCCCCTCCAGAAATCTCTGGGTTCACTCTCCAGTTATCGTCAGTTTGGGTTATTAAGGGCGACTCATATTGTTGCAACATGTGAAGATTAGCATACCTAATGTCGCCAATAGCCTTACTGTCAATTAATTCCTTAATTTTATTAAATATTGGAAGTCCTCTGCGGTAATGCGCCACAGTTAATTTAACTTGTTGCTCTTCCGATGCTTTAAACATCCGTTCCGCTGAGTCCCTGGAAAGTGTCATCGGTTTTTCTACATACACCGGTTTACCCGCTTTCATGGCTTCCAGTGAATACTTCTCATGCGAATCCGGGGGCGTAGCAATATAAATAGCATTTACCTCAGGGTCATTGATCAGTTCTGATGCGTCAGTATACCATTTCGGTACACCATGCCGCCTGGCATAATCTTCCGCTTTAGCAGCATCGCGTCTCATTACTGCTACTAATTTAGAATTCGGCACCTTATTAAATGCAGGTCCACTTTTCCTTTCCGTAACATCTCCACAACCAATTATTCCCCAGTTAATCGTATTCATGCTTTTCTTTATTTAATGATATCTAATGACTTTAACCAATGCTGTACCCGCTCTGTCCATTGATCGGGAGTTCTGCCTGGAACCTGACCAAATCCATGTCCTCCTTTAGGATACAAATGCATTTCCGCAAGAACACCATGAGCTATCAGGCTTTGGTAAAACACGATACTATTTCCAACCGGAACCGTTTTGTCGTCTCCTGCTTGGATCAAAATAGTTGGAGGAGTGTCTGATGTAACCTGCAACTCATTGGAATACAGTTTTATTTGTTCAGATGAAGCCGTATTACCTAACAATTTATCCCTTGAGCCTTTGTGCATTAAACTATCGCTTAAGCTGATCACCGGATAAACTAGTACCATAAAATCCGGACGAAGATTGGTACCTTCTTTATTAGGGATAACCGCCTTAGCAAAATGAGTTCCAGCAGTAGAAGCAAGGTGTCCACCTGCAGAAAAGCCAAGGATTCCTACCTTGGCAGGGTTAATTTTCCACTCAGTCGCCCGCATACGGATGGTTTTTATGCCTTGCTGTGCATCCTGCAGAGGTCCGATCGTTTTATCCACCATAATTTTATCAGATGGTAATCGGTATTTTAGTACAAATGCGGCAATGCCCATTTTGTTAAATTCTTTGGCAATATCCATCCCTTCGTGAGTATAGGCTACAATACTATAACCGCCTCCCGGAATAATTAATACTGCAGCACCTGTAGCGGCACTTGCTTCCGGTAAATAGATTTCAAGGGTTGGTTGAGATACCTTACCATATCTGATCTGCCCTTCTGCATTGACCACTTTTTCTTCCTTATAATCGGGAGCAGTAACGGAATTAGGAACTTTTCCTGTATATAGTGGAATGATGCTTTGTGCGCTGAGCTCCATTGAAATGAGTAGTCCTGACAAAAGAATTAATATTTTATACATTGGTTTTATTTTAAGCGCAATATAGCAATAGTATCTAAAAACACCTATTAGAACTATGTAGAAAATTTTTTGTTAATGGTATAAATTTGCTTTCATGATTATAAATAAACAAATGGAGATAAACGGTCTCCAAGTACAATATAGAATTAAAGAGTCTTCTCGGAAGGATGTTACCCTGATTTTTATCCATGGATTTCCGTTCGATCTGACTATATGGGGTAATCAACTGGAAATTTTGCCCGAAAATGTTCAGGGGATTGCCTATGATATCAGGGGATTTGGTGGAAGTGAAAGCGGACATTGTTTCTTTAGTATTGATCTGTTTGCCGCTGATTTGAACAATCTCATCAAGACCTTATCGCTAAAAAATGTAGTGCTTTGCGGCGTATCTATGGGAGGCTATATTGCTCTCCGGACACTTCAGCGCTCATCAGAGAACATAGTGGGATTGATCCTTTGTGATACGAATGCCTTAGCTGACACGAATGAAGCTAAATTAAAACGGTTTGCCTCCATAGAACAAATCACTCATGGAGCAAAGAAGGAGTTCGCAGAAGGGTTTTTGAAAAATATATTTAGTGACAAAACAGCCCAAACCAATCAGGACACGGTGGACCATATTACCAATTTGGTGTACAATACCAAAGATTTTACCATCTGTTCCGCTCAACTTGCATTGGCATCTCGTACAGATTCCACTTCCTTCCTGTGCCAGGTTGAGATTCCGGTACTCGTTATGAGGGGAGCAGAAGATGTGTTGATGCCTCGGGAACAAGCTGAAATGTTGCATCATCAATTGAATAATTCCCGAATAGTGAATATTGCTAATGCCGGACATCTGCCAAACGTAGAGAATCCAACCGCGTTTAACGTGGAAATGATGGATTTTTTATCTCAATTTTTAAAAGATTGATTATGACCGAAACCGAACAATTGTTGGAGGAGAATGACCTTTTTTATGTAAATGAGACTACACCAGGCATTATCCGGAAAAAGAACGGGAAAGGTTATGTTTATGTTGATGAAAAGGGAGCAGAGATAGCAGACGAAATAATCCTGAAAAGAATTAAAAGTCTGGTTTTACCTCCAGCATGGGTAAATGTTTGGATCGCTTACCATCACAATGCTCATTTGCAGGCTACCGGCATTGATCAGGCCGGTAGAAAACAGTACCGTTATCATTCTACCTGGTCGTCATTTCGAAACGAAAGTAAGTTTTACAGACTCCTTGAATTTGGGAAAAGGCTGCCTGAGTTTCGTAGAAAACTGCAAAAGGATTTAAAACGCAAGAACTTTGATGAGCGTAAAGTACTGGCTATATCCGTCAACTTTATGCAAAAAACTAATATTCGGATCGGTAATGAATCATATAAGGAGTTGTACGGTTCATATGGTTTAAGTACCCTGCGTGATAAACATATCAAAATTGAAGGAAGCAACATGAAGCTGACCTTCAAAGGCAAAAAAGGAGTGATGCATGATATTAATCTTACCGATAGGAACCTAGCCCGATTGGTTAAGAAATGTAAGGATATTCCCGGACAAGAGCTTTTTCAGTACTACAATGCTGCGGGGAAACATTGTTCTATAGATTCCGGTATGGTTAACCGATATCTGAAGGAAGTAACTCGTTGCGACTTCACCGCAAAAGATTTCAGAACCTGGTCCGGTTCTTTGGAAGCTCTAAGAGCCTATTCCGAGATGGAATATTCCGGGCAAATTACCATACGAAAGAAAACCACTCTAGCCGTTCTGGATCATGTATGTCATAAATTAGGAAATACGCGTACTGTTTGTAAAAAATATTACATTTTTCCTCCACTTATAGAAGCATACGAAGCCGGTTCACTATTTTCTTATCTAAAAAAGGTAAGTAAAAGTCAAAATCAAAGTGCCGATACTTCCTTAAATTCAGATGAAAAGGTGCTGTTAAGTTTTCTGCGTTCGGAAAGGAAAAAGAGAAATTCTCTGAAATAACGAAAAGTAGGCTAATATAATTAAGAATTAAAGTAAGACCCTTGAAAGTAAATCACTGAAAGGTAATTAGTGTTAGATCATATCTGTGAAAAGCTTGCAAAGCTAACATCATTGCTTAATATACACTATCTAAAAGTTTGTAAGAGAACGGGTAACTGAAATTAGATCCTGAAGTAAACAAAAATAAGTTGTTGAACTCCGCCTACAAGATTCCACATCTTCAGTCTGAGCTTCGTATAAATTTTCATACTATTTAATTGTACTTTATACATAGAAAATAGCTTGCCAAATACCTGCATTTGAAGGTAATTAGCAAAGTTTTATCTATTAACTCAAGTGTTGTGACATTATCACGTTAAAAGAGGGTGTTTTAACCTTGGTTAATACTTGGATCTTAATGGGTTGTACCAAATAAACTACACTCAAATTGCAGAATTTAGCACTTAGATGATACAAAGTGTTGTATCATTACGCAATTTTCTGTAGCTTTGCCCTGCAAATAAACACCTATTTGCTATGCAGCTTGATCCTGAAAAATTCGTTTCCGATGGTCTTACATACGATGACGTTTTACTCATACCAGCTTATTCTGAAGTCCTCCCAAGGGATGTGAATACCAGCTCCTTTCTTACAAAGAAAATTCGCTTAAATATTCCTATTGTTTCAGCAGCTATGGATACTGTTACTGAGTCAGAACTGGCAATCGCAATTGCACAGGCTGGTGGTATCGGCATTCTGCATAAGAATATGACGATTGAACGTCAGGCTGAACAAGTAAGGAAAGTAAAGCGATCTGAAAGTGGGATCATTCAGGATCCGGTAACTCTTCCTGAAAACGCCTTAGTAGGAGAGGCCAGCAAAATCATGAAGGATAATGGCATCGGAGGGATTCCGGTGATTAATCCGGATGGTATCTTAGTGGGCATTATCACAAATCGTGACCTTCGTTTCCAAAAAGATATGAGTTTGCCTTTGAGTAAGGTCATGACTAAGGAAAACCTGATCACTGCTGTACAGGGAACTACATTGGTGGAGGCAGAGGTGATCTTACAGGAATATAAAATAGAGAAGCTTCCGGTAGTAAACAGTGATGGAAAGCTTGTTGGTCTGATTACATTCAAAGACATCCAAAAATATAAAAACTACCCTTTGGCTTGTAAAGATGATTTAGGTCGTTTACGTGTTGGAGCAGGTGTTGGCGTTGCCGCTGATAACATTGAACGAGTCACTGCATTGGTTCAGGCCGGTGTGGATGTAGTAGTTGTCGATACCGCTCACGGTCATTCTGCCGGAGTGATCAACATGGTTAAAGCTATTAAAAAATTATATCCCGAGCTGCAGGTTATAGCAGGAAATATAGGTACTGCTGAAGCGGCTATTGCGCTGGCAGATGCTGGCGCAGATGCTGTAAAAGTAGGTATTGGTCCCGGTTCAATTTGCACCACCCGTATTGTGGCTGGTGTAGGTGTTCCTCAACTCTATGCCGTTTACGAATGCGCTAAGGCACTCCGGGGACGAAATGTTCCGGTAATAGCCGATGGCGGTATTAAGCAAACCGGCGATATTGTAAAAGCCTTAGCGGCCGGAGCAAGCACCATCATGGCAGGTTCCTTATTTGCGGGTGTGGAAGAATCTCCGGGTGAAACTATTCTGTATGAGGGTAGAAAGTTTAAATCTTACCGTGGTATGGGATCTGTGGATGCGATGGAAAAAGGATCTAAGGATCGCTATTTTCAAGACGATACCGATGTGGTTACTAAACTGGTTCCAGAAGGAATTGTAGGTCGTGTTCCTTACAAAGGCACATTGAGCGAGGTAATTTACCAATACATAGGCGGTTTAAGAGCAGGAATGCATTACTGTGGTGCTGCTACTATAGAACAACTGCAGAATGCCCGTTTTGTACGCATCACCGCTGCTGGAATGAGAGAAAGCCACCCACACGATATCACTATTACTAAAGAAGCACCAAATTATACCAGCAGATAGCTGAGGTTAAATAAACAGATCAGGAAATTTACTTCCTGATCTGTTTATTATCAAATTTCAACGTGCAGATGCTAAACTTATAAACGGCTTGCCACTGTAAAGGAGACAAGATAAGGTCAGAAAGGCAAATTGAAGCTTACTCCTTGCTTGCTTGTTCGCCCTATCACCCTTGGTGCTGGCTTGCAGCTTCGACTCGAGTCGAACCATGAAGCGTCAACGGAGCCGGATATAAGCCAGCACCAGAACAGATGTTGCCTGGCTGACCCGAATCATTTATATTCTAGTCCTTTCTTGTTTATCTTAATCAAAACATTAATTTTCATTTTGTATTTTAGTTTTCTATGAAAAGTATATGCGTCTATTGCGGGTCTGGTTTCAACGGAAATCCAGCGTTAAAGGAATCAATTGAAAAATTAGCCTCTATATTTATAAGTAAAAAGATCAACCTGGTTTACGGTGGAGGAAATGTTGGGTTAATGGGATTGATTTCTACTGCGATTATGGAAAACGGCGGGACAGTAACAGGGGTAATTCCTCAGTTTTTGTTCGATCAGGTGCCTCATATCGAATTGACACAACTCATCATTACGGAGAATATGCATCAGCGGAAGAAAAATATGGCTGATATCTCGGATGGTTTCATCATCCTCCCCGGTGGATTAGGTACGATGGAGGAGTTTTTTGAAGTGCTAACCTGGCTTCAGCTAGGCTTGCATAATAAACCAATTGGGGTTCTAAATATTGGAGGATATTACGATCATCTTTTTGCGCAAATGAATGTTATGGTAGAACAGAAATTTTTAAAGCAAGAGAACCGCGAAATGGTATTTAATGAGTCGGATCCGGAGGTGTTGCTAGCAAAAATGAGTCAGTTTAATGGCATAACAGATGAGCTTTGGTTTAAGGAGCGTAATCTTACATAAAGCTGATTGGTATCCCTTATAAATCTCGTATTTTTGTAAAATAATTAATTTTTATGTATCAGGAAACAGAACATGTTCAATGCCTAATTATAGGTTCAGGACCAGCAGGATATACTGCAGCAATTTATGCAGCCCGCGCTGATCTTAAGCCAGTATTATATACAGGGATTGTTCCAGGTGGACAGCTTACCCAAACTACTGATGTAGAAAACTTCCCAGGATACCCTGATGGGATCATGGGGCCGGTTATGATGGAAGATTTTCGCAAGCAGGCAGAGCGTTTTGGTACCCAAATCAGGTTTGGCTATGCTACTTCAGTAGATTTTTCCAGCACGCCTCATAAAGTGGTTATTGATGAAGTTAGAACGATCACAGCTGATACGGTAATCATTGCTACCGGTGCGACAGCAAAATGGCTAGGTCTTCCCAGTGAACAAAAATATAACGGTTTTGGCGTTTCCGCCTGTGCTGTATGTGATGGGTTCTTTTTTAAAGGCCTGGAAGTAGCTATTGTAGGTGCAGGTGATACTGCAGCAGAAGAGGCGACTTACCTGGCTAAACTGTGCAGTAAGGTGCATATGTTGGTGAGGAGAGATGAATTCAGAGCTTCCAAGACTATGAAATTCCGCGTATTGAATACCCCTAATATTGAGATCCACTACAACACAGTGACTGAAGAAATAGTGGGTGATGGGCTGAATGTAACTGGAATCAGGGTTCGAAATAACCAAACAGAAGAAGAAAAGATTATTCCGGTAGCTGGATTTTTCGTGGCTATAGGACATAAGCCGAATACGGATATCTTTAAAGGCTGGTTAGATATGGATGAAACCGGTTATCTGATTACAAAAAGTGATTCGACACAAACCAATATAGAAGGTGTATTTGCCTGTGGCGATGCGCAGGACCATCTATTCCGTCAAGCTGTAACGGCTGCTGGAACAGGTTGTATGGCTGCTCTGGAAGCAGAACGCTACCTGGCTGCGAAGGAATTTGAACAAACCGTTTAAGCTTTATATTTCCATTAAAATATAAATTGCCTTCTGAAGCAATTTATATCCTTCAAATTCTGAAACTCTTATATGCAGAAAAGAATTTTTTTTACACTTTTATTTTCGATTATTACTATTGTTTTACTGGTAGGCCTTTTCTTTTACATGAAGAAGCAATTCGTAGAAACACGTACTGAAATTACGGCGGATGTAATGATTGAAAAGATCACCAATATCGGCAAGCTGGAACTGGTGAAATACAATATGAAAGATGTGATAGAGAAGAAAGAGTTGAGGACTTTATTGCCTGATAAAAGGATTTTACTCGTTGCTGCAGGAGAAGTGGCGGGTTGTATCGATCTAACCAAAATGAAACAGGAAGATATTGAGAAGTCAACACCCGACTCAATCACTGTTTATTTACCTCAACCTGAGATCTGTTATTTTAAATTGGATCATAAAAGGTCACGCGTTTACGATGTAACGGGATCTTGGTTTGCTGATGATACGAAGACGATGGTAGAGGAGATTTATAAACTTGCGGAGCAGCGGATTTTGCAAAATGCAAAAGACATGGATATATTGGGCAAGACCAGAGAGAATGCATTTGTTATTTTTAAGCCTATTCTAGAGAATATTTCCGGTAAACGTGTTGGTATCAAGTTTAAATAATTTATTTTTAGCGTCAATTGTTTAATTCAAGTATCGAACATGAAAATTTCTTATCAGATTATCATTTCTTCCTTATTTTTGGTGGCTACTACTTCCATGGTGTCCTGTACTTCAACTACTAAAGATCAGAAGCAGGTGAAAGACTCGGTTGCAAAGGTCGTTCTTCCGCAACCTTTCCATGTACATAAGGTCGTCGAAATAAAACCAGGTTTAACGTTGGATATATTGAGTTGGGGTAGGGGAGCCAAATTGTCGGCTGCATATCTTATTCTGCGTTCCGACTCGTTGAATAATGAGTATAAGTCTATCACTGGTGAACTGGATGGAAAGATCACGGATGCCTGGAATATGGATATGGATTCGGATGGGAATCCGGAGTTGTTCATACAGGCAGTAGGTACAGAAAAGGATCATTACTTATCTCTTTACGTGTATGAATTTTCTGAAAGCGGATCTTATAAAGAGCTTAAATTCCCGGATTTAACGAATTCAACAAAGAAATTATACCGCGGGAAAGATTTGCTTTATATCAAGGATGGTGCATTATTCAGAGAGTTTTCTCTATTTGATGAAAGTGATACTGCCGGCACAAAACCAACTGGTAAAAAGTTATTGGGGTATAGTATCCGGGGGAATAGTTTTGCTGTAAATGAGATTAAAGCAGATAAAAAAGCTGATTAATGGAACTGGTTCTTTAATTTTTCCAGGTTGTTGATCATATCATCAAGCCGCTCCTGCTCGCGTTTCCTGTAACCAATCATGAGTTTCCAGCATACGAGAAACCAGCCTATGGTGAATACGGCAGCTAGAATAGTCTGCCACAGCGGCGATACATAATATACTTCGATGGAATACAGGCAGATGGCCAAGCCAATAAACAAGCTGTATATTAAGTAATTCCGTGTGTTAAACCGGTGTCGGCTACTACTGTATTCTTTTAAATAATGGATATACTCGTCTGGTTTTTGTAATACCTGATCAGAGTGCGACAGGCTTTTATAATCCAGAAACTCAACCATCACATAATATAAGCAACAACTAATGAGGATGGCGAGGGAAACGTGAGTCGTCCACATGAGGAACGAAAAGTTGAGCCAAATCCAGATAAATAGAATTATACCTGCCAGCATGACAAGCGTTTCTAAGCGTATTTTGTTCGATAAACTACGATTCGATTTCCTGACATCTTTTAGGATGTCCTCATAGTTCATCTTAGGTTCATCTGTCTGACCCTTCCACAAATCCTTCAAAGCGTTAAAATCTTTCATAACGATTATATATTTCAGTCAGCTTATTTTTAATGCGATGTATTTTAACACGTAAATTACCTTCAGATACTCCTGAGATATCGGCAATTTCAGCGTAAGGCAGTTCATCCAGAACCATGGTTATAATGAGGCGTTCATGTTCCTCGAGTTGAGCAATACATTTGTATAATTTATCGACCTGCTCATTTTTATCGGAAACTTCTTCCGTACTGTTTTCAATGATATCGTTTGTTAATGGTTCTTTAGCCTGGCGTTTCTCTACCCGGAGCCAGGACAGGCATGTATTTACCGCTATTCTATAAATCCAGGTGGATATCATGGCTTGATTTCTGAATTTATCCAGGTTTTGCCATACCTTCATAAAGGTTTCCTGCATCAGATCATTTGCAGCATCGTCATCACCGGTATAACCGTAACATAGGTGATAAATCTTTTTGGAATTCGCCTTGAAAATATCGCCAAAAAGAGTTTCCTTATGTGTCATTAAAATTTAGATAGTAGGAGTGGTTTTTTGTTACAAAGTATACTTTTCTTTATGAAAGCCACTAATGAACTTTTCGGCTTGATCCAATAAGGCGATGTAAGACCCGCTATAATCCAATTGAAGGTCATCGTGAAGCCTTGCGAATGATTTATGAATCTTCTCCAGTTGTCGGGTAAATAAAGCAAATAGGGCTTTATTAGACAATCTGACGTCTGCATAGTTGACCATCATCGTGGCAAACCAGGTAAGAAGTGTGATTTCAACTTCAATTGACGACGTATAACGAATATGTTTCGTAACAATACGAAGCTGTTTCCGAAGCTCTTTCATCTTTAAATAATTGCTTTTATTCAAAGATTCCAGGCTGGGTTGAAGGGATGATTTAACTTTTTCGGCATAATCGAGTGGAAATTCAGACTCATAAAGCAAATAATGAAGGAATTCTTTGTTTTCTTTTTTAAATTTAGCCAGTTTAAAACAGATTTCAACCAATTCGGTGGGATTGATGCTTTTTAACTCTTTTTTTATTTCAGTTAGACTTTCGGGTTTCATCAGAAATCATTATTTGTGTGGTAAAGCTAAAAAAATTACATTTGTTAAGATTAAAATGTCTTCATGAAGTTAAATAATTCGGGTTATACTGCTCTCATCACGGTTTCCATAGCCGCTATTCTATTGTTTTTAAATCAGTATAACATTTTTACTATACCTGATGTTGCCTTAATTTTCTCGAGATGGCTTGCTATTGCAGGCTTAGTTTTTTATGCTATAATGAAGAAATCATTAACCTCCTGGATTTTAGTATCTATGGTTATTGGTGCTGAAATAGGGCATGATTATCCGCAGATCGGAATGGATCTACAGGTACTAAGTAAGATTTTTCTTAAAATGATCAAGACCATTGTGGCCCCTTTACTATTTGCGACGCTGGTATATGGTATTGCAGGGCATGCTGACTTAAAGCAAGTGGGCAGAATGGGCTGGAAGTCGATTTTATATTTCGAAGTAGTTACAACGATTGCTTTGTTTATTGGATTAGCAGCTATTAATATTTCACAGGCTGGCGTAGGTATTAAGATTCCTGCAGGAATTCATGAAGAGTTACCCGCTGTTACTGCACAAACCACTACAGATATTATCCTACATATATTTCCGGAGAACATTGCTAAATCTATCGCGGAAGGGCAGATTCTGCAAGTCGTTATTTTTAGTATTTTATTTGGCATTGGGTTAGCCATGGTTAGGGAAGATAAACGGTTGCCGATGTTGAACTTCGTAGAAAGTCTTTCTGAGGTGATGTTCAAATTTACGAATATCGTGATGTATTTTGCGCCAATTGGTGTTGGTGCAGCCATTGCTTATACCGTTGGGCATATGGGATTGGGCATTTTGGTCAACTTGATACAGCTTTTAGCCACGCTTTATGTAGCATTACTGGTCTTTCTGTTGGGTGTTTTGTTGCCAATAGCACTGATTGTAGGTGTTCCGATTAAACAGTTTTTAGCGGCAATAGCAGGACCTGTGTCCATTGCATTTGCTACAACTAGTTCTGAAGCAGCACTCCCGCGTGCAATGGAGAACCTGGAAAAGATGGGTGTTCCCCGGAAAATTGTCGCATTCGTAATGCCTACAGGATATAGTTTTAATTTAGATGGAACAACGTTATATTTGGCCTTAGCAACTGTCTTTGTAGGACAGGCCGCTGGAATGAATTTAACCTTTGGACATCAGGTAATTATAGGTTTTACATTGATGCTGACCAGTAAGGGTGTTGCCGGAGTGCCAAGAGCCTCCTTGGTTATATTATTGGGTACTGCGGCTTCCTTTGGGATGCCAACCTGGCCCATATTTATAATCTTGGGTATTGACGAACTAATGGATATGGCCAGGACGTCGGTAAATGTGATTGGAAATTGTTTGGCAACAATCGTAGTGGCGAAGTGGGAGAATGAGTTCCATCCGGTAAAGGACTAATTATAAATATGAAAGATAGAGGGAAAAAGATATTTCTTGCAGCAAGTGTTATTGTGCCTTTTATGCTCTACTGTGGGTATTATTATGGTATGATGGTTAAGAATGCACCGTATAAGTTTTCTGAGTTTGAGTCATTTACCTACAGGTATGGTACGGGTGATTCGCTGTTGAATCAATATGATTCGAAAACCCAGAACTATCAATATATCGATAGTGATGATTCCTTGGTTAAAACAAAATTGAAATTAACTAAAGATGACCTTCTTTACTTACATAGAAAAGCGACTGATTATGGCTTTTGGGATTTTCCAACACAGATAAGAGGCCGCAAAGATCAGGCTGGCGTTAATTCGCCGCATTATTATATTAAATTCAAATATAAACGTAAATCTAAAGAAGTGTATTTTGATTTGAATTACGATGGTAATCCGAAGTTGAAAGATGCTGTGCGGGTTTTGATTGAAACGATCAATAAAAGTTTAGATGAGGCCCAAGCGCGTACAGAAACAAATAAACCGGCTTAAACGTTAATTATTTAGCTTTTAATTATAGTTTTTATGGAGGCATTATTAATTATTGATGTTCAAAATGACTTTCTTTCAGGTGGAAGTCTTGAAATTAAACATGGTGATGAAGTTATTCCTGTAATTAATAAATTGCAAGAGCACTTTAAACTGGTTGTAGCTACGCAGGATTGGCACCCTATTTCTCATAAGAGTTTTGCCTCTAATCATCCTGGCAAGGAGATTTACGACACCATAGACATTAAGGGTTTACCCCAGGTTTTATGGCCGGATCATTGTGTTCAGGCTTCTCCAGGTGCCACTCTGTCTGAAAAACTTAGTCAGCATCGAATTGAAGCAATATTTAGAAAAGGGACAAATCCAGATATAGACAGTTACAGTGCATTCTTTGATAATGGCCATTTGAAGTCGACCGGATTGGCGGATTATTTAAGAGGTAGGGGAGTTACCTGTGTTTATATTGTTGGCTTAGCAGGTGATTTTTGTGTTTATTACTCTGCCAAGGATGCGATAAAAGAAGGTTTTGAGACTTTTATTATTGATGATGCGGTACGATCAGTGTTTCCAGATAAATTTGCAGCAGTGGCGGCAGAGATTATAAAAGAGGGCGGGTATGTGATTCAGAGTAATGAATTGCTTATTGTTGCCTGATCTATTTGAAGAATGGGATCATTGAGTTATTTAATTCAAAGATTAATATTTAATAGGTTGTTTGATCAAGCTTGTTCCTGGTGATTTAGGCAACCGGTTCAGTCGATATTCATAGTAATTTAAAAATAGGTGTATTCTAGATTATGCTTTCTGTATAAAGTTTTCTATTAGCAGGATTAAGCTGTTCCTGCTAATAGAAAACTTTATACACAACCAAATTGCTTTCTATTTTATTTTGAGAACTCTTTACCGAAAAGGTAATCGTGTACTTCAGTTATGGAGTTGGATCTTAATGCCTTAACAGCAGACTTTATACTCTCTTTAGATACACCCCATTTGTTGGCCCAATAGTCAACTTCTTCATCAATATACATACTGATGAGAGTTTTTTCTTTATAAGATTTATTGGCAGTTTTCATGATCATTAGTTTGTATAATAAAATGTGATAATTTCGATATTGTTTTAGTAAATGTTTGATTTAACTGAATGTTTGTATAAAATTAACATTGGTGTAATTAAGCTTGAAATAATAGAAAATAGATGTATGAACTCATATATACGATTGCGATTAATTAATTGTAGCGTATGAAATAAATATTCACTGTATTTGAGAATAATTAGGAAGATTTGTATCTGAAATCTTTTGCTATTAGGCCCTATTTGAATTTCTGAGCAGAAAAATTCAATATTTATTGTGTTTTTTTTTCGTAAACAGTTCGGTTAAATCGTAGCATACCAAGGGAGTAGCTTGTGTTTGATATAACTGGATGATTACACCCAAATCGTTAAGATGGGCGGGGAGTTTTTAGTTTATTCGGGTTAAGCAGGGAGTTGTCAGTAAAGGATGCTTCTGTACTTCAGCAGAACCTAATTCTTGCCGTACCATGATATTTAATCGCAAAAACAGGTCTAATTCATTAAAACCGAAGTCAAATGCTATAAAACAATAAATAACCGTAGATTATAGCTTCGTTTTAATTATTTTTAGCAACTGATAAAAGCAAACTCATAATAGAATTTTAGTACATAATGAAAATTAAAAAATTTGGAGGTACATCTGTAGGAAGTCCCGAACGGATGAAAAACCTTCTCTCCATAATTCAACCCGAAGAAAGGCAAATTGTAGTATTATCTGCAGTAGCCGGTACGACAAACAGTTTAGTTGAAATCTCCCAATCATACCTGAGCGGAGATAAGCGAAAGGCAAAGCAGCTGTTGGATTCATTATACGAGAAATACAAGCTATTTGTATCAACACTGTACTCTACTGAAGAAGGTAAAAAAAATGGTACAGAATTAATTAATTATCATTTCTCTATTATAGGTTCATTTTCAACCGATCTGTTTACACCAGTAGAAGAAAAAGTTATCCTTGCTCAAGGGGAATTACTATCGACTACACTTTACCATTTTTATTTAACAGAGTTAGGGATTAAATCCATATTGCTGCCAGCTCTTGATTTTATGCGGATTGATGAGGACAATGAGCCTATGGTTGATTATTTGAGATCGCATATCCATCCTTTAATTGATAGCAGGCCAGATCATCATTTGTTTATTACACAGGGATATATTTGCCGCAATTCATTTGGCGAAACAGACAACCTGCGAAGAGGGGGAAGTGACTATACGGCCTCACTTATAGGTGCAGCTATCATGGCAGAAGAGGTTCAGATATGGACCGATATAGATGGCATGCATAATAATGATCCACGGATTGTTCAAGGGACTAAACCTATTGCGCAATTATCTTTTGATGAGGCTGCCGAGCTTGCTTATTTTGGTGCGAAAATATTACATCCTCAGAGTGTTTTTCCTGCACAGAAGTACAAAATACCGGTCAGGTTATTGAACACAATGGAACCATCTGCTCCCGGTACATTGATTACAGATGATAGTGAAAGAGGTAAAATTAAATCAATTGCTGCAAAGGATAATATTACCTCAATCAGGATACAATCAAGCAGAATGTTACTTGCATACGGCTTTTTAAGAAAGGTATTTGAAGTTTTCGAGCGTTACAAGACGCCAATTGACATGATTACAACTTCTGAAGTGGCTGTTTCAGTAACCATTGATGATACGCGGTACTTAGCTGAAATATTGCAGGAGCTGAAAGTATTTGGTACGGTTAAATCTGTTTCTGATCAATCTATCATATGTGTGGTGGGCGATTTTTCCTATCACTCTCATGGATTCGCCTCACGTGTTTTCGAGTCATTAAAGCATTTATCTATCGGAATGATATCCTATGGAGCCAGTGATTGCAATATTTCCTTAGTGGTAGACACGACTGATAAAATTGAAGCTTTAAGAAGTCTTCATAGTAGATTATTTTAAATTCTATTCGCCTTTTCTATTGAAATGGCCTTTATATTAATAAGCATGTTTTCTAAAGAAACTTTGGCGGGGTTTAACGCACGCAATACACCTTTTTATTATTATGACTTGAACTTGTTGAAAGAAACATTGTCAGCCTGTAAAGATGCTGCCAATCAATATGGCTTTCACGTACATTATGCAATGAAGGCTAATTTTAACGAAAGGGTTTTGAAATGCATTCAGGGGTATGGCTTTGGCGCCGACTGTGTGAGTGGGAATGAAGTTAAAAAGGCTGTAGAGGTAGGGTTTCCATCGGATCAGGTGGTATTTGCCGGAGTTGGCAAATCTGATGATGAGATTATAACGGCTCTTGAACTCAATATTTATTGTTTCAATGTGGAGTCGGTTCAGGAACTTGAAATTATTAATGATTTAGCGGCAAAGGTTGGGAAAAGAGCTCGTGTGGCGCTACGCATTAACCCTAATGTGGATGCTTACACGCATCATAATATTACTACCGGACTAGAGGAAAATAAGTTTGGTATCAATCAATGGGAATTACCTGCTTGTGCCGAATATTTGAATCGTGCGCAGAACATTTGGTTGGAAGGTATTCATTTTCATATAGGCTCTCAGATTACCAATTTAACTGTATTCAAGAGTTTGTGTATACGGGTAAACGAAATCAAGTTGTGGTTTGAAGAGCGGGGCTTTAATTTGAAAATTTTGAATGTTGGGGGAGGGTTAGGTGTTGATTACTATCATCCTGATGAAAACAAGATAGCGGACTTTAAAGCTTATTTTGAAATATTTAGTCAGTTTCTGGATCGTAAACCCGGACAGGAAGTTCATTTTGAACTGGGCAGAGCATTGGTTGCACATTGCGGAACGCTCATCAGCCGGGTTCTCTATGTTAAAAATGGTATAAAAAAACATTTTTTGGTTCTGGATGCAGGAATGACTGAACTAATGCGTCCGGCCCTGTATCAGGCTTATCATAAAATGGAAAATCTTTCCAGGAACGGGGATTTAGAGCAACCGATCATGAAATATGATATTGTGGGTCCTATTTGTGAATCAACGGATTGCTTTGGTAAAGAGGTAGAGATTGGTACCTCATTTCGAGGAGATCTCATCGGGATTAGAACGGCAGGGGCTTACGGAGATGTTATGTCTTCCAAATATAATCTGAGAGAACAGCTTGATCCTTATTACGGAGAATAAGAGCTTAGAGAGATAGCTTATTGATAAAATTTGCTATCTCTTCAATGTTTAATATATAATCAATGGGAGCGGTTTGAATGGCCTTTTGAGGCATATAGGAAACTTCAGCATACTGCGGGTTTTGTACTGCTGTAATGCCTCCATAACTTTTAATTGATTTTAATCCTGCCGAGCCATCTGAATTAGCACCCGATAATAAGATAGCAGCGATTCGGGTCTTATATACTTCAGCTGCGGTTTCAAAAGTAACATCTATACAAGGCCTGGAATATTGAATTTTCTCGGAGTAATCAAGAGATAAGGAGCGATTTGTTTCTACCAATAGATGATAATCAGAGGGTGCCACATAAATTTTCCCATTTTGCAAGCTGTCTTTTTCTTCTGCTTCCACAACAGGGAGTGTTGCTTTAGTGTTGAACAAATTAATGAGAGAAGAATCATAAGAAGCTTTTCTATGAAGCACTATAATTATAGGAAAACTTAAATTGGACTTGATAGCAGGAAGAACCTTGAGTAATACATCAAGACTTCCTGCTGAACCGGCAATAAGAAGAAGGTCTATCGCCCCTTTCAGGCTATCTTTTTCCATATCTTTTCATTGTCCAGTTTTTTAAATCTGGAGGTTAGTGATGAAAATCGTATTGTTTCTTTTGATCCCAGGGCCAGGTATCCCAGGTTATCCAGACTTTGCTCAAATAAATTGAAAACTTTTACTTGTAGATCTTTGTCAAAGTAAATGAGTACGTTGCGGCATAAAATTAATTGGAATTCGTTGAATGAGCGGTCTGACACTAGGTTATGGGTAGAAAAAATCATTTTTCTGCTTAACTCTTCATCAAATTTAGCTTTATCATAATTTGCGGTGTAGTATTCTGAAAAGTCTTTCGTACCGCCTGATTGGATATAATTCTCGGAGTACTGTTTCATTTGGCTTAGGGGGAAGATTCCCATTCTTGCTTTTTCAAGTACGTCATGATTTAGATCAGTAGCATACAACAGTGCTTTATGATACAAATTCGCTTCTTTGAGTAAGATAGCCATCGAATAAACTTCTTCACCTGTAGAGCACCCGGCATGCCATATTCGAATAAAAGGATATGTGCCTAGTGTAGGTAAAACTTGTTCGCGTAATACTTTGTAGAATTGAGGATCCCTGAACATTTCAGTAACAGTTACTGTAACTTGTTCTATAAAGCGATGCATATAATCAGGGTCACTTCTTAAACGATATCTGAATTCTGCAAAGCTCATAAACCGGTCAAGGGTAAACAAGCGGTTTATTCGTCTTTTTATAGAAGCTTTGGAGTATTCCGTAAAGTCATAACCATAACTTTCGAGTATATCATTTAAAATAATATCTACATCTTCATCCTGAACAAAGTTATACTCTAACATCACGTTTCATATAATGCTCCAATACCTTTAAAAGAGCATCGATATCTATGGGTTTGGACAGGTAGGCATCAGCCCCAGCTTCCAAACATTTTTCTCGATCGCCCATCATAGCCTGTGCAGTAACAGCTATTACAGGAACTTCAGAAATTTGTTTGTTGTTTTTAATTTCTGCTATAGCTTGATAACCATCCATTTCTGGCATCATCATATCCAAAAGAACTATTCCAATATCATCCTGGTTCAGAAGAAGACTGATACCTGCGATAGCAGATACGGAAGTTACACAATGGTACTTATTGGCTTTTAAAACAGCCACAAGGGCAAATATATTTCGTGGGTCATCATCGATGATCAATATCTTGTCTCTCATTACTTCTATAAGTATTTATCATAAAGCCATACTCTCAACAGCGATATGAGCTGATCAATATCTACTGGTTTGGATATATAATCGGAAGCCCCAGCGTTGATACATTTTTCTCTATCGCCAACCATGGCTTTAGCAGTTACTGCCAAAATAGGCAGACTTTTAAATTTTTGATCCCTACGGATCTGTATTATAGATTCATAACCATCCATTTCCGGCATCATCATGTCCATGAGCACAACGTCAGTCTGAGGGTTTTCCTTTAGTACGATTAAGGCTTCTTTACCATCTGTTGCAGATACTACTTTCATCTTAAGTTTTTCTAAAGCCTTAGTTAAAGAGAAGATATTTCGAACATCATCATCTGCAATAAGAACGGTCTTATCTTTTAATATTTCATTTAAAGCAACAGCATTTTTTATACCTGATGCACTCGCATTTGTTAAAGGATGTTTATTTTCAACAAGATGTAAGAATAGGGCGACCTCATCTAATATTCTTTGATAAGAATGGGCAGTTTTTATTACTATACTGTCCGCATATAGCTTTATTTTACTCTCTTCTGCTTTCGAAAGATTTTTCCCTGTAAAAATAATGATAGGAAGGTTTTCGAGACCAGGAGTCTTTTTTACTGTTTCCAATGTTACATATGCATTCATATCGGGAATGCCCATGTCTAAAATTACACAATCTATTTCTTTTTTCTGTAGTGCATTGACGCCTTCTGCTATTGACTCTTTGATTTCGGAGTTTATTTGATATGTATCAAGGTAATAAGCTAATGCACGTGCATGTTGGGAGTTTTCTTCAATGATGAGTACCTTTTTTAAAGGTTTGGTCAAAGCATGTTCTATGCTTGCAAACATTTGCTGCATTTGTTCTAATGCAACAGGTTTGTTGATAAAGTCGATAGCTCCTTTAAGTAAACTTTCTTTTTTTACCTGCATGGATGACATGATATGCACCGGAATATGCTTGGTCTGCGGATTAGCTTTAAGCTCTTCCATAACTTCCCATCCATCTTTTATTGGAAGTTGAATGTCTAACAGAATGGCTAAAGGCTTGTATTGTTGGGCTAATGTTATTCCCTGATCTCCCCGAACTGCAACTATACCTTTGTATTTATTTTTACGGGTATATTCCAGGAGTGCTTTTGCGAAGTTTGTATCATCCTCCACAATCAAAATGACCTTGTCTTGATTTGTTATGGCATTTCGGTCATCCTCTAAGTCATGGGGAATAACCGCAGATAGGTATTTTTTACGTTCATTGTCATTTATTTCAGATTTTTGTTGAGCTATTTTCTCAGGAATATTAGCGGAAATTTTTTCCTCATAGGTCTCAACGGTATCATTGTCTTCATTAATAATATGCTCAGGATGGATAGGGATAACTACAGTAAATTCACTTCCTTTACCTGGTTCGCTTGTTATGAGTAACTCGCCTCCTTGTAACTTTACAAGTTCACGGCTAATAGACAGACCTAATCCTGTACCTCCATATTTACGTCTTGTTGAACCATCAGCTTGCTGAAATGCTTCAAATACATGACTCTGCTTATCCTTAGCAATGCCGATACCAGTATCTTTAACAGAAAAGTTTATAAATCCTTTTTTATTCGCGGAAACTACATTTATTAAAACTGAACCTCTAGCAGTAAATTTCAAAGCATTAGAAAGCAGATTTTTAATCACCTGTTCAAATCTCATCTTATCAATTCGGATAATTTCTGGAATCTCAGAATCGACGTGCATGTTTAGTTCCAGAGATTTCTCTTTTGCTATTGGGCCAAAAAGAGATTTTAAATCGAGCATGATATCTTTTACAGCTGTATCTTGATATTCGAGCTCCATTTTTCCTGCCTCTATTTTTGAAAGATCCAGTATTTCATCAATAAGGCTTAAGAGTCCGTTGCCTGAACTATGAATTACGCGCCCGTATTCTATTTGGTCTTCATTTAAATTTTGCTCTGTGTTTTCTGATAATAGTCTGGATAACAGTAAAATTGAGTTTAGGGGAGTTCTTAGTTCATGAGACATGTTAGCTAAAAACTCAGATTTATACTTAGTGCTTTGTTCAAGCTCTTCCGATTTCTTTTGGATATCAAGATTCCGTTCCACAATGAGCTGGTTCTTTTCTTCAAGGACCTTGCTGCGCTCTTCCAGCTCCTGATTGGCTTGTAATAGTTCTTCTTGCTGAACTTTAAGTTCTTCTTCTGAGGCTTGAAGTTTTTGTGCCTGAGCTTCCAGTTCAGTGTTTAGATTTTCAAGCTCACTATGCTGTGCTTGTAATTCCTCTGTCTGTGCCTGTGTTTCTTCGAGTAGTTCCTGCAGCTTTGACCTGTTTTGAGTCGTATTTATAACTATTCCTGAACTATGAGAAACTGAGTTGAAGTACTCAAAATCTAAATCGGAGAAAGTATTAACTGAACCCAGTTCAATTACCCCTTTAATATGGTTTTCAAAAAGAACCGGAAATGCGACAATGTTGTTAGGCCTGATCGTGCTGCTCGCAAAACTAATGATCATGTCTGTTTCCTGAATATCAGAAAGAAATATTTTTTCTTTATTAGTTGCACATTGACCTACTATTCCATCGCCAATCTTGACAACCTGTTTTTTATAATCAGAAGAAAGAGCATAACTAGCCGTTAATTCCAGGTTTTCTTCATCCTGTAAGATGTAAAGTGCACCAACAGAACTGTTGGTATATTTAATAATATGCTCAAGAATTGCTTGTGTTAAAGGTTTGGTATCTGTTTCGCCTATTATTCTATCATTTAAAGAGGCAATGCCAGCTTGTAACCATTCTTTATTTGATAATAGCTTAAATGAGGCATCTAAAGACTCCGCCATTTTATTAAGAGATAGACTTAAGCTGCCCAGGCTATCGGCATCATTTTCATCCTCCACTCGTGTTGAAAAGTCGCCAAGTGCTATTTTTTTGGCAATATCTTCAATTATAGTAAGCCTTCTTGCTGTATGATCATCGATTTCTTTCAGCTCATCATAAAGTTTAGATCTTTGAACAAGGTCCTTTTGCGCCCTCATATAAGAAATGATCGTAATTATTAGGGATAATAAAGCAGCAATAATGATAAGAACTGGAGTATACACTGAAAAGATATCCATTCTTTTAGTACGCTGTGCTAAAAGAATTCTTTCGGTGTTTTCCATGGACGAAACAACGGCCCGAACTTCGCTCATATATGATCTTCCTAGCACCATTTCTTTGGGATCAACAAGTCCTTTTCGATCCTTTGATTCAATAACCAGTGCTAAGTGATTCAACCTTTTGCTTATTGCTTCCTTAAGATGGTCAAACTTTATAATCTGCGCCGGATTGTCGTTTACCAATTGTTTGACCCGTTGCATATGACCCGATATTTTAATATTGGCATATTTATAAGGATCCAGAAATTGATTCATTCCTGTTATTAAATAGCCTCTTTGTCCCGTTTCCGCATCTTTTAAGAGAGAAAGCGTATTTTCTAGTTCCAATATAACCGTATTCGTATGGTTAACCATATCGGTGCTTTTAACTAAGCTATTTATACTTAAATAGGAGGCTAAGGAGCTTATTAGTAGTAGTAAAATGGATAGACCGTAACCGATCCTTAAGTTATTATTAACCTTATTATACATGAGTAAATTCTTGTTTAACTTAGGGTTTTATGAGTGTGGTTTCAGGGGTATGTACAGGGATACAGAAATAAAATGAAGACCCTTTACCCGGAGAGCTTTCAACGCCGAAGCTTCCATGGTGTCTTTTAATTATTTCTGAGCAAATATATAAACCTATCCCTAGCCCTTGAAAGCGATTAGAGGTTTCATCAACCCTGTAATATTTATTAAATATCTCTGCGTGTTTATCGGCTGAGATTCCAATACCTGAATCGATCACCCTTACTATAATGTCTCCTTCAGGTGTAAGACTGTTTTCAACAATTACTTCTTTGTTATCCGGCGAATACTTTATAGCATTGGTCAAATAATTTAAAATTACCTGCTCTATTCTTATTTCATCACCGTAAACAAATTTATCCACGGTCCCTTTTCTGATAATGGTCACTTCATGATTTGTTTGCCTGATGATGTCAATCGAATTAGCAAGCAAGTTCTCAAAGTTAAATACCTTTTCATTGAACTTTAATTTGCCGCTTTCAATTTTTGATATATCCAGCAAATCTGCAATCAAGCTGTGTAATTTATCAACTTGAAATTGTGCTCTTTGGAGGTAGTTTGCACTTACTTTAGAAGTTTTAAGTTCGGATGAAAATGCCCGCTCTAATAACTGCATATAAGCTTTAATACTAGTTAGAGGAGTTTTTAATTCGTGACTTGCGATGCTTAAGAACTCATCCTTGCGCATTTCAGCTTTTTTCTGATCTTCAATATCAGTAAACGTCCCAACCCATTTCACAATAACCTCAGCTTCTTTTATTGGGGTAGTTCTCAATAAATGACAGTGGTATTCGTCTTCATGTAATTTTTTGATCCGAACTTCCATTTCTAGTGGGACATTCCTTGAAATAGCATCCTTCCATCTTTCTTCAATATTTGGATCATCAGGATGAGCAACAGGGAATTTTTCCTGGGCGGGACTGTAATTTAACCAATGTTGATTAACAAATTCAATAACACCATTGCTTTTTGCTGTGAAAGCGATTTGTGGTATGCTTTCTAAAATGGACCTTAATTCCTGAACGCGTTCCTTTAATTCGGTTTGTGCTTCTTTTCTGAATTCAATCTCAGCACGCAATGCAAGTTGTGCATCATTAAGATCTCTGGTCTGCTCATATATTCGATGAAGGGTTTTTACCTTGAGGATAAGAATTTCAGGTTCTACCGGTTTTGTAATGTAATCTACACCTCCGGAAGCATAACCCTTGGTTATAAAACGCTTATCAGTGTTAACAGCAGAAAGAAATATAATAGGAATATCTTTAGATTTACTGTAGCCTGATATATTCTCAGCAACTTCGAAGCCATCCATTCCCGGCATCTGTACGTCAAGAATGATTAATGAATAGGAACGTTTGAGAATTTTTTTCAGTGCTTCTTCACCAGAAAGGGCTGTATCAACTTCAAAGCTATTAATCTCTAAAATCCTTTTTAATGAAAATATATTTTCTGGTTTATCATCAACTATTAAAATCATTATGAGTATAAGTTCCGTTTGATGTCAAATATATGTTTTCGAACTGTTATATAATTATAATCTCGTAGGATTAATTTAATAAATACAACTATATATAACGTAGTACACAGGAAATGTGTTTCAAAATTATTGCTTTCTTAAAGACTTTTCCCAGGTTGCACTTTGCTGTTTCATATAATAACGGTAAATACCAGCAAATACGGCATAGTTCATGACACAAAAATAGTAAGGGATAAAAAGAGCCTTAATCCTTAACTGTTTTTTTTCAAGCAGGTATCCCAGGCAAGCAGCACAGTAAAATAGTATTTGCATAAACAGGACTAAGGAGTATAGCCATCCGGATCCAGAGAATACTAAGGACGCATTTATGAAAAATATCAGTATCAGCAGGAATGGGGAAATGGTCCAACGTAAAACCCTGTGACTGATATATTGGAAACTGAGCATACCATATTTAAATACGTTAAATAACGGTAATAGCTTAATAATGGATTGAATGCCTCCTGCTGCAATCCTTACTTTTCGTTTAAGCTCTTCTTTTACATTAGCTGAAGCATTTTCAGTTGCATATGCATTAGGTTCATAAACAATCCGATAATTCTTCATGGCAATAAGCATGGAAATCATAAAATCATCCAGAATGATGTCAGGTCCTACTGGTTCATATAATGACGTCCTAATGCTGAACAATTCACCCGCAGCTCCAACTACTGAATATATTTCAGAATCCCACTTCTTTAAAACAGATTCATATTTCCAGTAAAATCCTTCACCTGCAGCACTTGCATCGGCAAGCGTATCTGAAAATACACGTTTCTCTCCCGCAACAGCTCCTACATTTTTATCCTTATAGTGGCTGCATATAATTTGCAGTGCATCTGTATTTAAAAAGGTATTGGCGTCTGTAAAGACAATCACTTCCGTATCTACTTCCTTTACCGCACGGTGTACTGCGTTAATTTTCCCTTTTCGTAATGGTGAGTGCAAAAGCTTGATCTCTTTATATTCAGAAACTATTTCAGGAGTTTGGTCAGTTGATCCATCTGTTACAAATAGTATTTGGAGCTTTTTTGCCGGGTAGTTGAGCTGAAGCGTGTTTTTTATTTTATCGCGCATGTAATCCTGCTCGTTAAAGGCGGCAACAATTAATGTGCAGGTGGGTAATTTGTCGATATCAATAATCGATTCAGTGATTTTTTTACTAAACAATCTTTTAATCCTCACCATCAGGAATAATAGTATTCCATACCCTAAGAAAGTATAAAAAACGATGAATATGGATAGCCAAAAGGTAACTTTCATGGGGTGTATAATTTGATCAATGACAATGTATTTTTACTTTATAAATTGCAGATTGGTTTCATTTATCCACATAAAAAGAATTCAATTATTTAATATCGTTAATAGGGTATCCCAATACGGTACTGTTCTTATTATTTCTGATGTTCCATTTGATGGCTTCCATAAATTGAGAAGCCAGATCGGGACGTTTCTCCTTATAGTATTTCAACATATTCCTAGGGAAAACTAATAAAGAAAAATAGACATAAAAGATCCATTTAGTAAAATTCGTAGTATTTCTGCGAATAAAAAGTATCCGGTTCCGATTCATAAAGTATTCTTTTAATGCACTTTTCTTCCCTACTGACATAGACTCCTTATGATAGATTACGGCCTTTGGTTCTATCCATACTTCATACTGAGCTGCTTTTATCCGCTCGCACCAGTCCATTTCTTCATAATATAAAAAGAAAATTTCAGACATCAGACCTGCCGCATCAATAGCAGATCGTGTAATCATCATGGCAGCTCCATGAATAAAACCTGTTTTTCCGGTTAAGTGGTCATATTGACCAGCATCTTTTTCGAACGCACCAATGCATTTGTTTCTTGCTGTAAAATAATTCATTTCACTAAATCCCGCATACTGGATGGTGCTTGGGTCATCAAAGTACTTAATTTTTGGCGATATTATTCCAACCTTCGGATTTCTGTCCAATATATATACTAATGATTCAATAAGTCCCTCCGTAAATTCGGTATCATTATTAACAAAGAATAAATAATCTCCTGTAGCTACAGCCGCAGCTAAGTTATTTCCGCCTGCAAAGCCTAAATTAATTTGCGACCTTATAAAGGTTATGGAAGAGGGATGATTTTGCCTCCATTTAGGAGTTGGATCGTCACGACTGCCATTATCAACCACTATAATCTCCAGATTAGCATATTTATTCAATCTGAAAATGGACTTTAACATAGTTTCCGTAACTTCAGGCTGATTATAATTTACGGTTATGACAGAAACTTTTTTCATTGGACCATTTATTTAATGCTATTGTGAAGATTTTTATTCCTGATCATATAATCAGCATGGTTAAAATTATACTAATATTTGAACATTGGGAAAATCAAAGCGTATAAATGATCAGATTAAGAAATTTCAGGAACTTGATGATGTTCAAGTCTCTGTAGATCAGAAACTTGAAGAATTGATCAATTTGCTTGAAAATAGTGAACTGGATAGTGATAGTATTAAAAACATACATAATAAGTTCAATGAAGCTGTTGAACGAAAATCTAATTTTATTCAGGAGATTGAAGAATTTAAAAAATTTGATGATTCTTCCATGTCTAGGTTTGAAATAGCAGACGATCTGGAAAAGCTTTTATCTAAGTATAAATTGGACAGTAATGACTCAAAAAAAATTATAATAAAGGATAGAGGGGCTAATATCAGCTTGATTGCTATAGCTTTGGTTTTAATTGTTCTCGGTTTTGCTATGATAATTATGCCTGCTCCACCCTATTTTGAAATGTTTACAGTATTCTATTTTAGCCAAAATGATGGAGTCACCCTTATGGATTTAATAGCCTTATTAATCGTGTTTACAGGAGTATATTTATTCATTCACTCCATGGTAAGCTTAAAAAGATCGAAATGATAGTAAAGAAGATATTATTGGTTGACGATGATCGGTTTATACTTCAGTTAATATGCAGGGCATTAGTACTTAAAGGTTTTATATGTTTCACGGCCAACTCTGTAAAAGAGGCTTTGGAAATACTTGTTGATCATGTTCCTGATATCATTCTATCTGATTACTCCATGCCAGAAATGAATGGTTTCGAATTTAGAAAAGTGATCTTAACGGATAATAAATTTAAAAATATTCCCTTTGTGTTTTTTACCTCATTTGCTGATGAAGATTTAATGCAAAAAGGGTTGGACATGCAGGCCATTGATTATATTGATAAAAATACACCTATTGCTCTTGTTGTTTCGAAGCTGAATAACATATTGGATACGATTCGTAAACAACATGAAAAATCTCTATTTGAAATCGGAGCTGCTGCAGAGGCCTTAAACTTGAGATCTGTTCCCTTGGAAAGCCCTGCAATAAATGGCTTTAAATTAAATTTCCTTTATCAAACTTATGAGCATTATCCGGGTGGCGACTTTATTGACTTTATCGCCATAGATGAAAATGATACATTTGTTATTCTTGGCGATGTAATGGGAAAAAAATGGGGTGCATGGTTCTTCTCATTTAACTTTTTAAGTTATATACGTTCAGCAATCCGCCTTTGCGTTTTTGATGGTAACCTGTCACCAGCCAGTATATTGAATAAAATAAACCGTATTGTTTGTTTGGATCCTGTTTTGGGCGATGTGTTATCTACTTTATCACTCCTCCGCATAGATAAAACTACTTCCAGCGTTTATTATGCTGGTGCTGGCGACTTACCCATTATATTTTATCAAAAATCAGAACGGATAACGAGTACAATACAGTCAAATGGATTGCTTCTTGGAATTATGGAAGATGGATTATATGAAGAAGACGTTTTAAAATTAGCTACAGGAGATCAATTGATTATTGTTTCAGATGGAATGATTGATTTTGAAGAATCGGATGGAAAGAAGACTGATTATAACCTATGGAAGATGGATTATATGAAGAAGACGTTTTAAAATTAGCTACAGGAGATCAATTGATTATTGTTTCAGATGGAATGATTGATTTTGAAGAATCGGATGGAAAGAAGACTGATTATAACCTATTTCTGAATAAACTGAAACCTGTTCTTGGCAAAGAAGATACATATATGCAAATAAAAAAGAAAATGTTTTCGGATAGCCCCAAAAGGGCTGTTGTGGATGATCGAAGCCTTATTTTTATCCAGAAAGTAGAAGAACAATATTAACTTAAATATTATGATTGAAATTACAACATATCAAAATTACTATATTGCTAAAATTAAGTTTGCAGAAGCTAATATGGAACAGTCTGATCTTTTTAAACAAGAATTAATCAACGAGCTCGATGCTGGTCATACTCATATTCTTATTTCATTTGAAGAGGTAAATTATATAGACAGTTCTTTTTTAGGTGCATTGGTAACTTCTTTAAAACATGCCATGGCTATAGGTGGGGATATTGCCGTATACGGTTTGAATGAAAATATTTCCCAACTTTTTGAATTAATAAGAATGAATAAGGTCTTTAAAGTTTTTAAAGATTTACCTGGCTCTTATCAAGCTGGCTGGATTGCCTAAAGTTTATATGTCGTGATGTCAATAAAAAAAACTTTTAATTTTAATAATAAGACAGCGGAGATATTTTCTTTAATGAATGAAATTATTTCATACATTAAAGATAATATCCCTGCTTTATCCACCAAAGATAGATTAATTCCTTATCAGCATGTTTTAGTCGAACTATTAACAAATGCGGTTAAACATGCTGGTGCTGATAGTAGTCTGTTTTCGATCGAAATTACCGAAAAGGAAGTAACTATCGTGAAAACAGATAACGGAAATTCTTTCTACTTGAATAAATGTGGAAGTTTTCCATTACATGTCTCTTTCGAAGGGCAGCAAGTAGAAATACGTAAAGATGCACTCTATTGCTTATACGGTATAATTGATTCAGCTCATTCCCTTGTTTTTAAAGTAGTGGAATACCCCTTATATTTTAAAGAGGAAGTGGCAAGTTTATATGAACATTACGGTTTGCTTATTCTAATTAAATCTTCTAACCATGTCTCTTATCGGATAGATCCGATAACCGGATTGAATCATTTTATAGTTACTATGATTATTTGAAAATACTCTACTCTTGATTAATGAATCTATGGTCTATAAACAAATATTCTTCTGAAAATATAGATCAAAACCATATGAAAACGAATGTTTTAGCTATATCTCATTTCTTTATCGTGTTTTGATAAATAAAAATGTATTTCTAGTATACTAAATTATGATATCCTTATCTTTACATCGTCTTTCTAATGCTTTTAGCAAAAGAAATGGTCTATTATTTAAATTGTAAAACTTTAATTATGCGTATTGCAGTTCCTGCAGAAATAAAGAATAACGAGAACAGGGTTGCTATGACCCCGGCTGGAGTTATTTATCTAGTTGGTTTTGGCCATGAGGTTTTTATAGAAAAAGGTGCTGGTCTGGGTTCCGGTTTTTCCGATAAACAGTACCAGGATGCGGGGGCTGTTATCTTGGAATCGACTCGCGAAATCTGGTCAATGGATATGGTGATGAAGGTTAAAGAACCTGTTGCTTCCGAGTATCACTACTTCAGAGAGGGCCTAATCTTGTTTACTTATCTCCACCTTGCAGCAGAGCCTCATCTGACAAAGGCTTTAACTGACCATAAGGTTATTGGCATTGCATATGAAACCGTACAATTAGAAAATGGATCATTGCCTTTATTAGTACCCATGAGTGAAGTTGCCGGTAGAATGGCTGCTCAGATTGGTGCCCGTTTTCTAGAAAAAATAGAAGGTGGTAAAGGCGTTCTTCTTGCTGGCGTTCCAGGAGTTAAACGTGGTAAAGTAACTATCATTGGTGGTGGTGTAGCTGGAACTAATGCAGCTAAAATAGCTATTGGTTTAGGTGCCGACGTAACAATTATTGATTTAAATCCCGACCGTCTGCGTCAGCTTGATGATATTTTTGGAAATCAGATTAATACATTGATGTCGAGTCCTCATAACATTGCTGAAGCTGTTAGAGAATCAGACCTTGTCATTGGTGCAGTGCTTATTCCTGGTGCTAAAGCACCTGTTTTAGTCACTGAAGAAATGGTCAAATCTATGGAAGCCGGATCTGTACTCGTAGATATTGCAATTGATCAAGGTGGCATATTTGAAACATCTGATCATAGCACTACCCACGACAAGCCTGTTTTTATCAAGCATGGTATTGTTCATTATTCTGTTGCAAACATGCCAGGTGCAGTTCCTCATACCTCTACACTGGCCTTAACAAATGTTACTGTGCCTTATGCTATTCAAATTGCTAATAAAGGATATAAAAGAGCCTGTTTGGAAAATGAAGCTTTACTAAAAGGCATCAATACATTAGACGGTTTTGTAACCTATAAGGCTGTTGCAGACTCTCATGCATTGGCGTTTGAAGATGCAATCAGACTTTTACAATAAACATTTTATAGGGTCATCGGAAGCTTTTGTCTTATCTTTGACCCTATTTCTATTCAACTATGATCATTTACAAACAGTTTTCTTTCGATTCCGCTCATTTTCTTCCTCATGTAAGCGAAAATCATAAATGTGGAAGAATGCATGGTCATACGTACACACTAACCGTCTTTTTAGAAGGAGAAGTGGATCCCTATAGCGGTTGGCTTGTCGATTTCACAGATCTTAAAGAAGCTGTAGATCCTTTAGTTAAAGGACTTGACCATCGGCTGCTCAATGAAATTCCCGGATTGGAAAACCCTACCAGTGAACGTTTGGCTGAATGGTTTTGGGACAAGATAAAGCCTGTGATGCCTTTGCTCTCAAAAATTGAAATCAACGAAACTTCTTCCTCAGGAGTTATTTATACAGGAAAGTAAATTACGTTCTGCAGCTTGATTACTTATTGCGGTGATCCTGAACATTTTTATTAATAACAGTAGGATTTATACTTGCATATAAAATTAAATTTTGTTTTTATGCGTTACTCCCTGCTTGTTTTAATCCTATCATTTGCATTAATTAAGGCTTCTAAAGCTGATTCCTCAATGGAACCCGGCGACACAACTGTTCAAAATTATTCTAACTTTAAACGTAGCTTTCAGCTTAGTGGCCTCCTCCAATTAAGATATACCTACTCACTCACGGATAGCGTCAACGTAAACGGATCAAATTATACTGGAGATGGAGTAAACAATAGTTTTGCTCTTAAAAGGGTTCGTCTTATGGCCAGAGCCAACATTAATGATCACTTTGACGCTAGTATCCTGCTTAATTTAGCTGACTTCTCTGGGAATCCTCAAAATAAGGTCCTTGAAAATGCCTTTATCCGCTATCATTATAATAAACATTTAAACCTTCAAATGGGACAGTTTAGACCTTTCTTTGGTCCCGAAGATCTTTTGCCCGTTGATATTATCAAATCTCTAGATTACTCCAATCAGTATTATTTATTCGGAAATAGCGGATGGCAAAGTTTTCAGATGGGCTTAGCTGCTTATGGTGATATTGTTTCTAAAGGAACTTTGCCTTTAAGGTATTATGCCGGTATTTATAATGGGAATGGAAGGAATAAAGCTGTCGATAACGATAACGGAAAGGATATGTATGCCAGATTAGAAACTGATATGTCAAAAAAGATTCGTCTAGGTCTAAATGCAGCTTATGGTACCTCTGCTAAAGCAGAAGGATCTGCTTTAGGTGCCGATTTTAGTATGGTTGTGCCTCTGAATAGTAAGCTTCAGCTGGAGCTGTTAACAGAGTATAAACAAGGCACTAACTTTGCCGAATATGAACTTAATGGACTTAGTACTGGCACCAATATAAGCAAATATCAAAATCGTGGGTTTTATGTCTTTCCAAATATTCGTTATGACTATAAACACCCCCGCTTAAGATCTATCGAGTTTTCTTGCCGCTATGAATATCTGGACGAAAATTACAAGTTGGAAAAGAACTTAAGACAAACCTTAACCCCTATGGTAAGTCTGGAATTTACCGATGACTATTTCGCCCGCCTTCAATTAGGTTGTACCGTCGATATTTATGATCATGATGTACCCCTTACAGCACAGTACTCGCATACCATGGCAGTTGCACAACTACAAGTACGCTTTTAATCTTGCACCCTAGCTCTTAAAAACAAAGCTTAAAACAAAGAAAGGCTGAATCGTAAAAGATTCAGCCTTTCTTTGTTTTAAGCTTTACCTATTGTGGTTATATTAATTGAACGCTTCTTCTAACGAATTCCGTTAAATCAGCTCCTGCCAATAAACCCTGAGACAACATGGCTAAATCTACAGCCTGTTTAGCCAGATTTAACTGTTCTTCTTCATTTTCTATTCCAGCAATACGACTAATTAAAGGGTGATTTCCATTAATGGCAACCTTATAGCTTTCAGGTAATGATCCGTAGAAATTCATTCCACCTCCCATTTGTGCCATATCCTTCATTCTCCGCATAAACTCGTCCATAGAAACATGAACAGGAAGTTCTTCCGGATTAATGCTCTCCACCTCAACCTTCATATTTGGTTTTTGTATAGCCTTTTCGAAAACAGCTTTCACTTTCGTGATTTGATCTTCTGTAAGAACTGATGCAGGATTTTCATCCTTAGTGATCAGCTTGTCTGCTACATCAGCATCTACACGTTTTAAAGAGGTCTTCTCTAGCTTCTGCTCTAACTGATTAATAAAATGGTTGTCAATAGGAGAGTTCATAACCAACACATCGTAACCCTTTCTGTTGGCAGATTGGATGTATGCATCTTGTTTAGATGCATCATTGGTATAGATATAAACCAGGTTTCCTTCTTTATCAGTCTGTAAGTCCTTTACTTTTTCTTTGTATTCGTCGAAAGTAAAATACTCATTCTTAGTATTCACCAACAGTGCAAAGTCTTTAGCTTTATCGTAAAACTTTTCTTCGCTCACCATACCGTACTTGATGAAAAGACCTATGTCCTGCCATTTTTGTTCGTAACCTGTACGGTCTTTCTTGTACAATTCGCCTAGTTTATCAGCAACCTTACGTGTGATATAACTGTTGATTTTTTTCACATTGCTATCTGCCTGTAGGAAACTACGGGAAACATTCAATGGAATATCAGGTGAATCAATCACTCCATGCAATAGCATCAAAAATTCAGGAACGATATCTTTAACCTCATCTGTTATGAATACCTGACGGGAGAACAACTTGATCTTGTTGCGTTGAATCTCAAAATCATTCTTCACCTTAGGGAAATATAAAACACCAGTCAGGTTAAAAGGATAATCCACATTCAGGTGAATCCAGAATAAAGGATCTTCAGTGTAAGGGTATAATTCTTTATAGAAGGCAAGATAATCTGCGTCTGTTAAATCAGCAGGTGCTTTAGTCCAGATCGGAGAAGTGTTGTTGATAATGTTATCTACTTCAACTGAAGTGTATTTAGGCTTTCCTTCTTCATCTTCGCCATCTGGTTCAGACTCTGTATTCGTTCCGAACTTAATTGGTACAGGCAGGAAGCGGCAATATTTGTCTAGTATTTCCTGTAATTTACCCTTATTCAAAAATTCTTCAGCATCCGGGTTGATGTGTAAAATAACATCAGTACCTCTTTCAGTACGAGTTCCATCAGTGATTTCAAACTCCGTGCTGCCATCGCAGATCCATCTGGCAGACTCCGCACCATCCTGATAAGAAAGGGTGTGAATTTCAACCTGATCAGCAACCATAAAGGCGGAATAGAATCCCATACCAAATTTACCGATCAGTTCATTTGCATCTTTAGCATCTTTAAACTTTTCTACAAATTCAGTAGCACCCGAGAAAGCAATCTGATTGATGTACTTCTTGATCTCTTCGGCAGTCATCCCTAAACCGGGATCAGAAATCGTTAAAGTCTTTTTCTCCTCATCAAAAGAGATTTCAACTTGAAGATCACCCAGTTCACCATTAAACTGGCCTAATGATGATAAACGTTTGATTTTTTGAGTGGCATCAACGGCATTAGAAACCAGCTCTCTTAAAAATATTTCATTATCAGAATATAAGAACTTCTTAATAATGGGGAAGATGTTTTCGGTATGAATCGAAATGTTTCCTTTTTCTTGCATAATATATTGAAACTTTATGTTTAGTATTTTTCAATAGTACAGATCAAGGTGTGTTCCAAAATTCATTTATTGACAATTTGACAGTCAAATTAGAATAAGAAACCTTATTTCTTTTTACCCGGACAATCGCTGCAGCGTTTTCCCTTCTTATATTTCTTGCAACATTTCTTATGAATGCAACACAATAAACATGCTCCAATTCCCTTAAATAGGGCAGGGTCTGTAGGTATTGTTTTTTCTTCGCCAAATATATTCTCCATCACAAATCCTGTTTTTTATGATGCAAAGGTACTAGTAATCAAGCAGAACGTTCGCTTTTAATTCTTCAGCCAGGCATTTTGTGACTTCAATTATATCATCCGCAACATGTGTGTTGTTCATGATTATCTTGTCCGCGCTATTTTTATAGGGCAATAAATAAGCATTGTAAGCTGGAAGAACGTGATTTACCCATTGGTACATAATCATGCTATGATCATACCCGCGTTCAGCAATATCACGCTTTAACCTTCGGTTTAAAGTAATCTCCTCGTTCGCATCCATAAAAATCTTCATATCAAAAAGCGAAGCAATCTCTTGGAAATGAAATATAAACAAGCCTTCTACAATTATAATCGGAGCAGAGTTAATCGTCAGCAGTTTAGCACTCTCTTCTGCTGTATTGAACGTGTATTCTTTCTTAAATACAGTTTCCCCTGTTAAAAGAACAGATAGGTCATTGTACAGCTTTTCATCATCAATACATTCAGGAAGGTCAAAATTAATCCATCCATTTGCATCTTTAGGCTGAATTGCCATAGGCTTGTAATAATCATCCTGCGACACCAAGCTGATTTGTCCAGATGTAAAATGGTGCAGGAAACAGTTGAGAAAAAAAGTTTTACCAGAGCCACTGCCACCGGCAATGCCAATCACAAACGGCTTATTGTTCATAGGGAACGCCGTAATCAATAGTTAATAATGATCTTTTATCAAGCATGCCCAGCATGTTTGCAGTCGCCTGAGAGATCACAATGATCACATCCTTTGTCGATTCATTCTCCGTATATTTACCTACCACCTTAGCAAAGGTGGTCTTGCCCGTCATTGGATTTGTTATTCTAACCACGGTACCGATCGGTGCTGTTTTATGCAATGCCAGCATCTTTGTACCATCCAGATTCTCATCCGATATCCATACCGCAATTCCTTTCTCTGTCTTTTCCTTCAGCCCATACCTGTTTGCCGGCATATTATATTTGACGGCATTAGTATCTGTATCTGGTGCAGGTGCTAAAATTATAGGTGATGCTGGTGGCAAAGGTGCTCCAGCACCGGGTTTAACCTTAATAATCTGCCCCACTTTTAAATTATTCCCTTTCAGGTTGTTAATTTCGATGATTGATTCCACATGGGTGTTGAAGCGCTTAGCAATTGCAAAGAGCGTCTCTTTGGGGCCAACCTTATAGTTAACCAATCCTTCCTGAACAGCGTCAAGCGCATCTTTTCTGAATATAACGGGTGAGTTATCTTCATTTTTAGAAGCTTCAACGTTCTTTTTACCCTTTTTGCTTATCACCCTACTGCTCGCTTCTTTCTTTGGAACAACAGGTATGCTATTCATAAAAGGCCTGTCTGTCGGAACTTTTATTAAAGCTCCCGGCTGAAGAATTTTGACCTTATTTAATGCAGATATGTCTTTTGCTGAAACATGATATAATCTGCCGATGGAATAATATGATTCTTTTGAACTTACGGAATGAATGATGACCAATTTTCCATTGTTATTCTCACTTCCAACAGAATCTAAGCGGTTATTGGCGAAAAGCCCTGTGGAAAAGAGGCTGCAACTAATTGCTAGTATAAAACGCATCTGTTTTTTCTATATGTTAAATTATTTAAGGTTGCAATTATACAAAATACGCAACAATTTCACGTTTGTTATTACGTATGCAGAATAAATGATTTTCCTCAATGAAGAACGGTTCAGGATTCAATTTAGATATATTATCCTCTAAAATTTCTTTGTGAAGCGTCTTGTTATCCTGTTTAATAAGCAGATACTGCGATATAATCAAGTCGTTTTGACTATGGTACGAATAACAATCCTTCTCTTTATAGGATAAATAAGAAACCGGACCAACCAAAGTACTCCCAATCTCATCAGGAAAAAGCAATATATCTTCCAATGCCTCCGGAAAATATATTTTCCTGTTCAGTTGAGTGTAGTGGGATACTTTGTTTTGCATGATTTTTCCGGTAGCCGCATCTGCCAACTCCAGTTCTTTCTGTTGAAAGGTAGGGTTGTATAAAATCAGTCCTTCTTCTGCAACCGTTTCCAGGGTCTTATTATAAGCGGCCCAAGCAATAGTACCTTGATGATTAAGGGCGATGACACCTTTATGTTCGGGACTCTTTTCGCTTACATACCCATTCAAATACACGAAATCATTGAAGGCCTTATCCAGACCCCAGTGCCAACTATCCTCTACAGTGATCTCTTTAAACAGCTTTTCGCCTGTTATAAAATTAAAGGCCGAATAAAAAGCTTCCTTATTATCCGAACTCCGGGTTTCAATAGCGATCACTCCGTTTGTATTATTCGTCTCTATTTTCCAAATTATTCCCTTAAATTTTTCCTGAAGGGAAGGTTTTAATGTATATTTAGTGGTTGAAGACATTTCCAAAATTAGTAATTATGTACCGTTCTCCTGTTTTTTTAACATTATTGGCCGTCCTATTATTATTTCCCACGTTTTCATATTGCCAAAGTTCTAAGGTCTATGTCTTTAACTTGAATGATGAAATAGGGCCTGCAACCTGGCGACAAACCAGAAAAGCCTTTGAAAAGGCTACCGAGATAAAAGCATCTACCATTATCATCAGGATGAACACATTTGGCGGCATGGTGGAGTATGCTGATTCTATCCGCTCAAAAATTCTGAATTCACCTATGAAAACAATTGTTTTTATAGATAATAACGCAGCTTCTGCAGGCGCCTTGATTTCTATTGCATGTGACGTAATATATATGCAAAAAGGGGCAAGTATCGGAGCGGCTAGTGTAGTAGATACCAAAGGTGCTATAATGCCCGAAAAATACCAGTCTTATATGCGCGGACTCATGCGCTCTACTGCAGAGGCAAAGGGTCGAAATCCGAAGATAGCTGAAGCATTTGTAGATCCGGATGTTGAAATTCCTAATTTAAATGCTAAAGGAAAGGTGCTTACTTTAACCAGCAAAGAGGCCTTAAAGGTAGGCTACTGTAAAGCGGAAGTAACCAGCATCGATCAAATCTTTAAAGCTGAAGGACTGGATATGAATAATCGTGTTGATCATGTCGTCACTTTAACCGATCGGCTTATCGCCTTTTTAATATCTCCCTTTGTAAGCGGAATCTTAATTCTGCTCATTATTGGAGGGATCTATTTCGAAATGCAGGCTCCCGGAATAGGTTTTGCCTTACTGGTTTCCATTGTTGCTGCCGCCCTGTTTTTTGCTCCTTTGTATTTAGAAGGATTAGCGGCACATTGGGAAATCGGATTGTTCATTCTAGGAATTATTCTACTCATGCTGGAGGTGTTTGTTATTCCTGGTTTTGGTGTTGCAGGAATACTTGGAATTGTATTTATCATACTAGGTCTGGCATTGAGTATGGTACTAAATGACTTTTTTGACTTTACCGTTACCGGATCAGAACAACTCACCACCGCCCTGATTATAGTGATTGGTTCTATGATAGGCTCTATTGTACTCTCTGTTGTCCTCGGAAAATCCATTATGAACACTCCTGTTTTTAAGCGGTTGGTGTTAGAGGACGAACAGCGTTCTGATTTAGGTTATGTAGCAGGCCGAAAGGTAGAAAGCCTGGTAGACAAAATCGGCATTACAACTACGTACATGCGTCCCTCCGGCAAAGTTGAAATAGAAGGGAAGTGGTACGATGCTATTGCAATGGATGGATACCTGGATAAAGGAACCCAGATATATGTAGAGAAAGAGGAAAACTATAACCTTTTCGTGAGAAAAAAGATTCTTTAAGGCAAACCTAACACAATAACTTTGGTTACATTATAAAACAGTAACAATATTATGGAAGCAGAACAAATTGGATTGGTTGATACAGAAGTAAGGCCAATCGTTGACGAGCTTAACGATTTTTTAGCAAACTATCACATTCATTATCAAAAATTGCGCGGTGCACATTGGAATGTTAAAGGTAAAAGCTTTTTCACTCTTCATGTAAAGTTTGAAGAATTATATACCAATGCCGTCGCTACTATTGATGAATTAGCAGAACGCATTCTAACGTTGGGTAAGGCTCCTTTAAGTACTTATAAGGATTATATTAATACCGCTACAATTAAAGAGATTAACACAATAGGAGTGGAAGATGTTCAATTAGTTGAAGCCATTCTGGAAGATTTCACTGCGCTAATTGAAATGGAACGAAAACTGATGGAATCTACTGCAACACATGGGGATGATGGCACAAATGATATGATCAATCGCTTTATGCAGTTTAAAGAAAAAAATACCTGGATGTTAAGAGCATTTTGTGGTAAAAGTTAATTAAGTATTTACTCAGGACCTTCTTGGCCCTACATCTCTAATCTAAAGAAGCTATCCTCATGAGGATGGCTTTTTTTATGTCTATGATATATAGTAATTCCAATAAGATTCCGGTAAGATTCCCATATAAGTCCCACTTTAGCTGGTTTAAGTCGGACTTATGCTAGATTCTTATTAGTATATATTCGGCATAAATTGAATGCAGATAAGTGGTAATTAAGTAATTGGCTGCTTAATTACCACTGCTGTATCGTTGGGATAATGTACTAAAATCGGAGGGAAATATTTATAATGGAATGAAAGGCTAAGGCTTATACCGGTTCGAACTTTCGCGATGAAAGGGGCAAATCATCCCCTAAGAAAAGAAGGTGTTTCATTTCAAAGAGGAATTGGTTGTATTTTAAAAATAAATCGGGATTTGTAAAAGGGAATAGAGAACCTATTCGCCGGGATTGAACTCTTATTTCGAAATTTTAAAAATAGAGTTAGAGCCGATCGTAAAACTGATCACGTTATTCAACGATGATATCTTGTTCGGGCAAGGAATGCTTTTCTGTTAGCTCTTGAATTGTTAATTTAACCAGTTCATGTATTCCTGGTGTTTTTTTTACTGTTAATTGATGGATCCAATGGTTGGTATTCCGATCTGTAAATACATAAGTTTTATAAATATTATCATTAATCATACTACTTCAACAATATAATAACGTTTTTGTTGCATAAGGCCATTCATTACCGCTAACCTTCAGGAAATCTGATAGAAAGAACCAGGATAAGGGAAAGATATGTAACTTGTTTTAAGTTGTGGTGATGAATGGCTTAATAAATAGAGTCTATTTTGTTAGCAATCTGTGAAGAAAAAACTTTATTATAGATTCGTGAAATGTTGAGTAAGACTATGGAAATTAGAAAAGCTCAGATCAAATCGTTTTGCGATGGCAAATCCATAACTTACATACACGAAAGGAATCCCAGCTTTTTCGCTTTCAACCCGGTCGATGTCTGTATCTCCAACATATATAGGATTTTGTAGCTGATACTTGTCAATGAGCAGATGCATGTTATGGTGTTTAGGCATTAAATTGACTCCATAAGCCATCTCGTCTGTTATATAAGACTTTATTCCGGCTCTTTCCATGAACAAGGCGATCGTTCCCTTGGAACAATTACTCACTATAAATAATTTATGATTTTTCGAAAGCTCCTTTAATCCTTCCTGTGCTCCTGGATATAGGGTTCCACCACCTTGTTTAATCAGTTCCCATCGCTGTTGATTTACCGTATCTGAAATCTGCTGACGTACTTCATCACTATAGCTAGGGAATAACAGCTCCATAGCACTTTTCCCGTTTACACCCATAAGGGGTTTTAACTCTTCGGCAGTTAATGTCCGGTCTATGTCCAATTTTTTAAGACCACTGTTCCAGGCTTGCAAATATAAATCTGTTGGATCCCAAAGGGTTCCATCCATATCAAAAATGATACTATCAGGCTTTTTCATCAGGTGTAAAGTTCCGGTTTTTTTAAATGATAAAGGTTTGTCCTTTTTCAGGAATAGTAACTGAATAGCCATCCTGTTCCAATTGATCTTTCATAACCTCCATACTCTCAGGCTCTCCATGGACAAGGAAAATATTTTTTAATTGTTTTTTATCCTGGGCTTCTATGATATTGATTAAATCAGTATGGTCTGCATGTCCGCTTAAATTATCGGTTCGTTTTATAGTTGCATAAACCGCTAACTCCTTATCCCGCAGGTGTACAAATGGATCGCCCCGCAATAAACGATGCCCTAGCGTTCCTTTTGCGCTATAACCGACAAATAAAATGGTGCAATAGTAATTTTGAATATTGTGATACAGATGATCCTGAATTCGGCCTCCTTCAAGCATTCCTGCTGAAGAGACGATGATACAGGGCTCAAGGTAATTCGATATGGTCTTACTTTCTTTCATGCTTTGCACATAATAGAGATTATCGAATTCAAACTCATCTCCATTGCGCTTATAAAATGATGTAGCCTCTTCATTGAGCATGTCATGGTGCTTGCGAAAGATTTCAGTGGCATAATTGGCCATGGGACTGTCTACGAAAATCTTTACAGGTGGAAGTTTGCCAATGGAAAAAATCTTGTTCAGGGTGTAAACCAGCGCTTGAGTACGGCCAATACTAAATGCTGGAATAATTAGTCTTCCCGGATTTTTAATACAGGTTTCTTCAATCGTCCTGATAAGAACTTCTTCAATTGTTTCATCCCTGGAATGATAACGACCGCCGTAGGTCGATTCGCAAACAAGGAAATCTACTGCTGGAAGTTGTTGCGGATCAATAATGACCGGGTAGTTTTTACGGCCGAGATCTCCAGAGAATGCTATTTTCCGCTTTTGTCCAAACTCTGATACGGTAAAGATAACGGAGGCTGCTCCAAGTAAATGTCCTGAAGGGATGAGCTCAACCTCCACATCTCCGTTTAATCGAAATGGTTTATTGAAAGCAATGGTGACAAATTGTTCGGCTGTCTCCATAACATGTTTCTGTAGATACAGGGGGCGGGGACCACTTGAACCTCCACGGGAATGACGGTGTGATCTTTTACGCTGCTTTCCAAGGAAGATATTTACTGAATCAAGTAATAGGAGCTCTGCCAGGTCTGCAGTAGGAGCAGTACATAGAATTTGTCCTTCAAAACCCATACGTATTAGAGTAGGAAGATTGCCTGAATGGTCGATGTGGGCATGAGTTAAGATGACGACATCAATTTGTGCAGGGTTGAAAGGAAATGCTTCATTATCTTCCACTCGTGTACTGCGCTCGTAATCTAAACCGCAGTCAATTAGGATTTTATATTTATCAACTTCTAATAAATGCATGCTTCCGGTAACCTGTTTTGCCGCACCCCATATTGTTAATTTCATGTCCAGAATTATAAATAATATTGTAGAGTCAATTCAGGTAAATATATTAAAGCATTTTTATTCATAAAGGCTTGGATGGCCGTTATTTTGTAAAAAATGCGTTATTAAGCCGATAATACTGCTGATGAAAAACAGATTAGGCTTCGTATTGAAGATTGCTAAGATACTTATATAGGCCATTTTCCTTAGTCATCAACTCTACATGGGAGCCACTTTCTACAACTTTTCCTTTTTCAAGTACCAGAATAGTGTCAGCTTCACGGATGGTAGACAACCGATGTGCAATGATAATCGAGGTGCGGTTTTTCATCAGTACTTCCAACGCTTCCTGTACTAAACGTTCGGATTCGGAATCAAGGGAAGAAGTCGCTTCATCCAGAATTAATATAGCGGGATCCTTCAGTAATGCCCGGGCAATAGCGATACGTTGACGCTGTCCGCCCGATAATTTAATGCCTCGTTCCCCTACCAATGTGTTGTATCCCTCGGGTAAACCAGAAATAAAGTTATGTGCATTTGCCTGTTTGGCTGATTCAATGATTTCAGCATCCGAAGCGGTTAATTTGCCATAAGCGATATTTTCGCGGATAGATCCACCAAACAAAATGACATCCTGTGGTACAATAGCCACTTGATTCCGGATGTCGGTAAGTGGGTAAAGTTGGGATGGTTTTTCGTCAAATAAGATTTCTCCACCCTGAGGTTCATAAAATCGTAAGATTAAAGAAGCGATAGTTGATTTACCTGCACCGCTTGGACCTACAATAGCGACACGCTCTCCCGCTCTGGCTTGAAAGGAAACATCTTCAAGAACGGTGATTTCTTTACGGGTAGTGTAAGAGAAGCGAATATTTTTAAACGTCAGGTTACCCTTGAGTTTTGTTTTAGTTGCATTTTCGGATGCGATGATAGACACCGGTTCATTTTTTTCCTGTAAAATCTCAATTACTCTTTCAGTAGCACCAAGTGCTTTTTGAACATTTGCATACAACTCCGGGAATGTTCCCATGGCTGCACCTACAAATATCGAATATAAAATGTAAGTAGTGAGACCTCCTGGAGTCATGCTCCCTCCTGAAACCAACAGCGATCCATACCAGATTACAGCTACAATAGCTCCAAATAAGCAAAATATGATAAAGGATGCAAATCCACCTCGTAGTGTAGCACCTCTAAGTGCAATTTTTACTACTTCTCTTAGACTTTTATCGTATCGGTCAGCCTCATAAGCTTCATTTGCAAATGCTTTTACGGAACCTATTCCCTGCAGTGTTTCTTCTACTATGGTATTTGAATCGGCCAATTTGTCCTGAGCTTGTCTGGATATCTTGCGTATTTGTTTTCCAAACAATACTGCAGATATAACCAGCAGAGGTAAAATGGCAAGGTTAAATAGGGTAAGTTTTGGTGAAACCAGGATAAGAAGTGTAATGCCACCTACAAGCAGGATGATCTGTCGAATCATTTCTGCAAGTGTTGTAGTTATCGTATCTTGAATTTGTGATAAATCTGCCGACAAGCGGCTGTTTAATTCGCCTACTCTTCGACTTGCGAAAAAATCCATGGGTAAGGTAATCAATTTAAAAAAAGTATTTCTCCTGATATCTGCAATGGTCTTTTCTGCTACCTCAACAAAAAAGCGGATACGAAAAAAAGATACTATAGACTGAAAGAAAAGAATGACAAAAGAGATCTGTCCTATTGCGTTGATACTTTTTGGCATGAACCACTTTGTCGGCTCCCCTTTCGCTGCATCGATCATTGCTCCCAACAAAGCAGGAAAAGCTAATCCTGTTAAGCTGGAAAGTAGGAGAAAGACCAATCCGAAAATGAACTTCAAACGATATGGCCTGATATAAGACAGGAGACCGGAAGCTGTTTGGATGGATTGTTTATTTATTTTGGCTTTGTTAAGTTCCTGTTCAGGAGTAGTACCACTGTTAAATCTATTTCGAGCCATTGAATTTGTATATGATAACCTAAAATAGGTGTGCAAAAATACAAATTATCAAAAAGATGAAATCAGTAAAGAATCACCTGCACGTCATATTTAAACTTCAAACTTCTTCTTCTCGCTATGGGTAAAACTCTACAGTAACGATGTCATTGAGGTACAATCCAAGCAAACGACTTGCATTTCCTTTATTTATAGCGATTTCAAGATTGTTGCTGATACCAAATAGGCAAAGTTTTTCGCCTTCAGGAACTTCATTATAATGCCAGCTTAATTGCGTTATGGATTCACTTCTTTTGAAATTTAATTTAAACTTCCTGTTTCCCTGAACTTTAGAGAAAAGATCTTTTGAGATGTTGGTGATCACGTTTTGGAAGGAGTCAATATAGATGACGCTGGCCCGGATGATGTTCTTTTCAATAACCGGATGTAAATTAACCTTCTCCTGAAGATGTTCCACCGGAATTCCGATACTTTTTAGTGGATATCCGGCTGCAACGCTGCAGCATGCTTTAGTGAAAATATCTGTTAGCGGGAAGTGCAGATGTTTTAAGTCCTGAATAATATTTATTTCCACAATCTCAGTAGGTGCTTCTTCAAACATAAGGGAAAATATACCATTGTCAGAGCCCACAAAGTAATGTCCATGATACTGAAGGGCAAGATAACGCATGTTTTCATTATACACGCAATCTATACCAATAAGATGTACGGTTCCTTTTGGGAAATAATGAAATGCATTTTTTAAAACGAAAGCGGCCTGCGGAATGTTAAAGGCTGCAATATTATGTGTAATATCGACAATGTTTACATTTGGCAGTATACAGAGGATGCTTCCTTTGAGAGCAGCCTGATAAAAATCTTTGTCACCGAGATCGGTTGTTAAAGTAATTACAGCCATTAAAATGTGAATATTTATTATTATTCTTGTGATACGATAGTATCTGCAAATATTGAATTTTAATTGCATAATCAAACCAGGAAACTTTAAAAAAAGGAGAACTTGAACGAATTAAGGATTGATCTTGAAAACATAAACCCCGTAGTGCTTTGGGGACCTAATAACGACTATTTAGAGCTTATTAAAAGGCAATTTCCTAAAGTCAAGATGGTTGCACGAGGATCGGAATTGAAAGTGTTAGGTGATGAAACGGAGCTGATGCTATTTAAAAACCGTTTTGAGAAGGTCTATAATCATGTAGAGAAGTTCGATGCCCTTAGCGCTAACGATTTGGAGACGTTATTGGGTGCTAGTCTTTTCGCTGATTCAAGTGCTTCATCGATACTGGAGACACCTTTAGCAGGATCTGAACCCATCGTTTTCGGGCCAAATGGAATAGTGGTTAAAGCGCGTACGGCTAATCAGAGACGTATGGTGGAAAGTATTAATAAGAATGATATCTTATTTGCTATTGGACCTGCTGGAACAGGTAAAACGTATACAGCAGTAGCTCTGGCGGTAAGAGCTTTGAAGAATAAGGAAATTAAGCGAATTATATTAACAAGGCCCGCAGTTGAAGCCGGTGAAAACCTTGGTTTTCTTCCAGGGGACATGAAGGAGAAAATTGATCCTTATCTGCGTCCTTTATATGACGCACTGGATGATATGATTCCTGCGGATAAATTGAAGCTGTACATAGAAAATCGTACAATTGAAGTTGCCCCGCTGGCATTTATGAGAGGCAGAACGCTTGATAATTGTTTTGTTATTCTGGATGAAGCTCAGAATACAACGGATATGCAGCTTAAGATGTTTTTAACACGAATGGGTCCCACTGCGAAATTTATAGTGACAGGAGATATCACACAAGTGGATTTACCTAAAAAAATGCAATCGGGATTAACTAGTGCTTTGCGGATTCTTACTGATATCAAAGGGATTGAGATCATATATTTAAATGGGGATGATGTGGTTCGACATAAGCTTGTAAGGCGGATTCTTGAGGCATACGGGGATATTCAGAAACAATAAAGACTTTTTATTGCAAACTATATTGCTCTTCCGTTAGATTATTTGACAATATTTAATAATTTTGAGTTTACAAAACTCCAGAACTTTATTTAAACTTGATTTCTATTCAGATGACTGTAATAAATGAAACTCACTTTAATTTTCCAGGACAAACGAAATTTTACAAAGGTAAAGTTCGTGACGTATATACAATAGGTGACCATTATATAGTCATGATCGTTAGTGATCGTGTTTCTGCATTCGATGTAATTCTGCCAGATGCTATACCTTATAAAGGTCAGGTGTTAAATCAAATTGCTGCAAAATCTTTAAAAGCTACAGAGGATATTTTACCTAATTGGTTGATTGATATTCCGGATCCCAATGTTACCATTGGAAAAATATGCGACCCGTTTAAAGTAGAAATGGTGATTCGTGGATACCTTGCCGGACATGCATTAAGAGAATACCAGGACGGAAAGCGGTTTGTTTGCGGTGTATCTTTGCCTGAAGGCTTGAAAGAAAATGACAGATTAGCAGCGCCAATTATTACACCTACTACAAAAGCTTCAATAGGTCATGATGAAGATATCTCAAGAGAAGATATTATTACCAGAGGAATTGTAGCAGAAGATGACTATTTGCAGATTGAACAATTTACGCGTAGACTGTTTCAAAGGGGAACAGATATTGCCGCAGAACGTGGTTTAATTCTTGTTGATACTAAATATGAGTTTGGGAAAGCCATTGATGGTAAGATTTATCTGATCGATGAAATTCATACTCCAGATTCATCCAGGTATTTTTATAAAGATACTTATCAGCAGCTTCAGGATGAAACAAAACCTCAACGTCAGTTATCTAAAGAGTTTTTAAGACAATGGCTGATAGAAAATGGCTTTCAGGGTAAGGAAGGGCAGAAGGTGCCTTTTATGTCAGCAGAAGTAATCCAGTCCATTTCTGATCGGTATGTGGAACTTTATGAACAGATTACAGGGGATAAATTCAGGAAAGGTAGTACAGACCAAATCAATGAACGTATTGAAGCGAATGTAATCGAAAGCTTAAAACGTTTAAGTTAATCGTATCAACAATAGAGCAATAGTACCTCTAACCATAATAGTGATGAAATTTACAATTGACAAGCAAGAAAAGTATATATTATTTAAATTGGATGAACCGAGGCTAAATAGCCTTATTTCACCAAAACTAAAGTCTGAACTTATACTCATCAATAAACAGGGAATTCGAAATATTATATTGGATCTGTCCGTAGTTTTATATTCGGATTCTTCCGGTTTAAGCAGCTTGTTAGTGGGGAACCGGTTGTGTAAAAATTCTGAGGGTAGTTTTATTATAACCGGCATAAGCGAGCATGTGGAACGCTTGATTAATATTTCGCAACTTCAAACTGTTTTAAGTTTAACGCCTTCTGTTGAAGAAGGAATAGATTTATTATATATGGAAGAAATGGAAAGAGATTTAAACAGAGGGGCAGAATAAGTACTGTATACATGCATGAGGTTTGACGTAACGATCCTAGGAAGTAGTTCAGCGACTCCCATTTTCAATAGAAATCCGAGTGCGCAGGTATTAAATATTAATGAGCGTCTTTTTTTGATTGACTGTGGCGAAGGAACTCAGCAGCAGCTTCTTAAAAATGGTATCAAAGCACAAAGAATAAATCATATTTTTATAAGTCATCTTCATGGCGATCATTATCTTGGTTTGGTAGGATTGCTATCTTCGCTGCATTTATATGGAAGAATACGTGCAATGGAAATTTTTGGCCCTCCGGAACTAAAAGAAATTTTGGATATCCAGTTTAAATATTCGCAAACTAACTTGCGTTATCCTATTGAATTTTACGCTACTCAAACAGAAAGGTCTGCTTTGATCTATGAAAATCCTGACATCAGAGTAGAGAGTTTTCCATTAGAACATCGTATTCCCTGTACAGGTTTTAGATTCAGTGAAAAGAATCGTCTACCCAAAATTATAAGAGAGAAAGTAGAAGAATTAAATATTCCTGTCGATGTTATTCCTCTAATTAAAAAGGGTGCTGATTATACAGATGAGACTGGTGTAGTTTATAAGGCAAGTGATTTAACTCTTGCAGCGGATGCACCAAAATCATATGCCTATTGTTCAGATACAGTTTGTAACTGGAAATATATCGATCAGATAAGGGGCGTTGATACTTTATATCATGAAGCTACATTTATGAATGATATGGCAGACCGGGCTGCCGAAACGTTCCATACTACAGCTTTACAAGCTGCGGAAGTGGCTAGGTTCGCTGGTGTTAAACAATTGCTTCTCGGGCATTTTTCTGCGCGTTACAGGGAGCTGGAGCCTTTACAAGATGAGGCTCGTACAGTTTTTGCTAATTCCAGATTAGCCTTGGAAGGCCAAACTTTCGTGATCTAAACGAACTAGTCTTTTTTGCCTCCGAAAACAGAGAAGCTTACATATCTTTTAGGATGTGTTTTTAAGTCAATCATAAGGTTGTCCAGATTTTTAGACGCATTGTTTAAATTGTTATACAAGCTATCATCATTGACAAGTTTTCCTATTGAGCCTTTTCCTGAGTTAACCTTATTGATTGCGGTTTGTAAATCCAATATAGCTTTATCCGCATTGTGTACGGTTTGCTCAAAATTTGATCGTGCAACCTGATCTGTTATGTTTTCCAGATTCGTCATTATATTGCTTACTCTTTGATTGTTGCTTTTGAAGTTTGCTGAAATGGACTCTGCATTAGCGAAAATAGCGTTAAGGCGATTGTTTTGACTTCCTACAATACCATCCACTCTTTGTGTTGTAGTTTCCAATGTGTGCATAATATTTGCGATACTAGCGAAGCTTTTATTGAAGTTACCTTGGAATTCTGGGTTAATTGTATTGTTCAAAGAAGTTAAAATTGAATCTAGTTTTGTTACCAATTGTTCGGCTTTCTCCTGTACAGGTTTTACCTGTTGCATTAGATTCTGTTCAATATTTCCTTTCAAAGTGTCACCGGTCTCTGCATAGGTGTTGCTATTTCCTATAGCAAATACAATGGCTTTCCCTCCAAGAAGGCTTGTGCTTTCAAGTCGAGCAATTGTGTTGATCGGAATATCATAATCCGAATTGATTTTAAGTTGTGCCTCAATCTTTCCGGATTTATTCAGCGAAAGTTTAGATACACGGCCAATTTCGAAACCATTTACTAAAACAGGGTTGGATACTACCAATCCCTCTACATTATCATAACTTGTATAAAATAGCTTTTCACTTGAAAAGACATCATTTCCTTTTAGAAAGCTATATCCAATAACTAAAACAGCAATTGAAACAGTGGCAAGGATTCCAACTTTGGTCTCGTTAGTAATCTTCATAAGTAATAAGGTATTTTTATATATTTAATTTAATCAAAGTTCGACGTGCTTTTTATAAGCCTGAATTGCTTTTAACAAAGAAGAGACAATTTCGTTTTGACCATTTTCGGAAGTTATGTATTCTTCTTCCTCCGGATTGCTTATAAATCCTATTTCTGTCAGAATCGCTGGCATACCTGCTTTAGCTAAAACAGCCAGACTTTGTTCCTTAACTCCACGGTCAACTCTTCCTGTTGCGGCATACTCTTGCTGCACTAAAGACGCAAGTCGAATGCTTTGATCGCGGTAAGAGTTTTTTAACAACGATAAAATAATGAAACTTTCGGGATCCTTGGGATCATATCCTCCATAGTTTTCCTGATAATTATTTTCAAGTAAAATAGAGGCGTTCTCTCGTACGGCTGTATTTTGTTCGCCTAATCTATTAAATCCGGATACGAAAGTTTCTACACCCTTTGTGGCAGCTCTGTTTCTCATATTATAGGGCATGGAATTGCAATGAATAGAGATAAATATATCTGCTTTTATGCGGTTAGCCATCCCTATTCGTTCATATAAAGGTATAAAAACGTCGTCTTGACGCGTGTAAACAACCTTGATATCACTGTTGCTATCGGTTAAAGCTTTGCCTAATCGTAGTGCAACTTGCAGTGCAACGTCTTTTTCTTTAGCAGTTAACCCTCTTGTTGCTCCATCTTTTCCACCATGACCTGCATCAATTACGATGGTCTTTATACGATAAGAGGGATGTTCAGAGTTATATTGAAATGAAACAAGTGGGTAAACCAGGAACAATAATAGTAAAGCGTAAATCGATCTCTTCAATGGCATTATTTTCATTATTTTTGGAGCTGTAAGATACAATTGTAAAAGTACAATTCATTGTTAGATTTGAAATTCGTCAGAAGCTATTTTGTGAGATATATATTCATTCTCTTTTCATTGCTGGTTAGTGTAAAACTAATCGCTCAACCTACTATCAAACCTAACCGAACTATTAGTTCCGATACGGTAAAAATCGATTCCAGCATAACTGACACCACTAAAACGGACAGTTTAGAAAAAAATTCTAAATCAGATTTAAATTCTGAAATCAAGTACTCAGCTGAAGACTCAATTCGTTTTAGTATTGATGGAAATACGATCTATTTATTCGGTAAAGGTCGTGTCTCATATGAGGATTTGGAACTTGACGCTGATTATATCAGAATTGATCAGAAAAATAAATTATTGTTTGCGCGTGGTATAAAAGATAAGAATGGTGTTTACCGTGGGCGTCCTATATTTAAACAGGGCACAGATGAACCGGTTACAACAGATTCTTTGTTTTTTAATTTTGAAACCAAAAAAGGGAAACTGTATGGGACAGCAACTTCTATGGATGGTGGGTTTATACAGGCTCGTCAATCAAAAAAGAATCAATACAATGAAGTATCTATAAAAAATGGAATTTACAGTACTTGTAGTCTTCCTGAACCTTATACCCATTTTGGCATACATATTACAAAGGGGCTGATTACTGATAAACAAGTAATCAGTGGTCCGGCATATTTAGAAATTGAGCATATTCCACTACCAATAGGCCTCCCTTTTGGGTTTTTCCCAAAAATGAATAAACGCGCTTCCGGTTTCCGGTTTCCCAGTTTTGGTGAAGATGCAAACAGGGGCTTTTATATGCAGGGGATAGGCTGGTATTTAGGTCTGAACGATTATTGGGATGCAGATATTTTGGGAACAATTTACAGTAAAGGTTCCTATGACTTAACTACAGCTGCTAGGTATAAGGTAAATTATAAATACAGTGGAAGCGTAAACCTGAGTTATTCTTCTATAAGAGATCCTAATGGGGTGGAAGGAACACCTAGCAACAGTGCCTCAAAACAATTTAATGTTCAATGGACGCACTCACAGGATCAATCTGCCAATCCTGGAACAACATTAAGCGCGAATGTTAATTTTGGAACTAGTTCTTACTTTCAGCAGACAGGTGCCGCCGGAACGTATGACTATAACTCTTTGATTAAGAATAGCATGTCGTCCAGTGTAGCTTATGGCAGAACATTTTTTGATGGTTTATTTAATTTTACATCTGCCTTAAGAAGTAATCAGGATATAAGCGCTAAAACAGTCAGTCTTACCTTACCTCAGTATAGTTTAAGTATGACTACTTTGAATCCCTTCGATTCAAAAGATCGGGTTGGAGAGCAGAAATGGTATCAGAAGATTGCTGTAGGCTATAGTTCTGAAGGATCAAATTCTTTCAACGGTCAGGAAACCGGATTATTTAAAAAGGAAAATCTCAAAAAGTTTCAAAATGGTATCAGCCATAATATCCCTGTTAGCTTATCATTAAATGCACTAAAAGTTCTGCAGTTCAATACTAGCGTGTCCTATGCAGAAAGGTGGTCTTTCCAAACCGTGCACAAATCATTGGATGTCAGCAACAAAATTGTCACCGATACGGTACAGGGTTTTGCCCGTAACTATAATTATAGCTTTAACGGTGGGTTTTCAACAAAGGTTTATGGAATGAAAACTTTCAAAAAAGGCAATCTCGTTGCATTGAGACATGTAATGACGCCTTCTGTTAATTTTAACTATACACCTGATTTCAGCGATTCTAAATATGGTTTCTATGAAGACATCACCAAATCTACTGGTGCAGCGCTTTCCGATTCAGTAAGAAGAGCATTAAGATATTCCCGGTTTGAAGGTACTGTTTATGGTGGCCCTGGTATAGGCCGAAGTGCATCAATCGGATTTTCAATTGATAACAACATTGAAGCTAAAGTTAAATCCAAGAGTGATACAAGTACCGCTTATGAAAAGATTCCAATTATACAAGGTTTGTCTTTTTCTGGGAATTATAATTTTGTTGCCGACTCGATGAATCTGTCTACCATCAGCTTTGGTGGCCGAACAGCATTTTTTAAACAAAAAATAGGTCTAAACTTTTCGGGTGTATTTGATCCCTACCAGGTCGTCAATATTGAAGGAAATCCAATTCGAATTAATAAATATATGTTTGAAAATGGAAAGTTAGCCAGGTTGACCAGCTTTACTATGTCTACTGATTTTAGTTTTAATTCCGCCGCAATGAAAAAAAGGAATGACGAGCTTAGACAGAAAGAGGATGACCCCAATATAACGCCTTCGCAGCAGCAGGACATCCGTAATATTTTAAATAACCCTAATTATTATGTTGACTTTACAGTGCCTTGGAACTTCAGCGCGTCGTATAGCTTCAATTACTCTAATGCTGGGTTGAGATCAGTAATCACCAATACTTTAAATTTTAACGGTGATTTAAGTGTTACCCCGAAGTGGAAAGTTCAGTTCAACTCAGGTTATGACTTTCGGGCAAAGGAAATAAGTTTAACACGATTTACAATAAACCGTGACTTGCATTGCTGGGATATGTCATTTGGCTGGACTCCTTTTGGAATGTACAAGAGTTACAGTTTTGATATAAGGGTCAGAGCCTCCATTCTTCAGGATCTGAAATTGAAAAAAAGAAGTGCACTACCACTAAATTATTAACATGCTTGCAGAGATTATTACAATAGGTGATGAAATACTAATCGGTCAGATTGTGGATACGAATTCCGCATGGATCGCTACAAAGCTAAATGAGAATGGCGTACGCATTAAGCAAATTACATCTGTTTCGGATGAAAAAGAACACATATTAGAGGCCTTGCATGCGGCGTCAAAAAGGGCAGATCTTATTATTATCACAGGGGGACTGGGGCCTACAAATGACGACATTACAAAGAAGACATTAGCTGGGTATTTTAATGTAGGATTCAAAAGAGATGAAGGGGCACTTGAAGATGTTAAAAGGGTCTTTGCAGCCCATAATCGCCCCCTGATTGCTATTAACGAACAACAGGCTGATGTTCCGGATAACTGTACCGTTTTAAGAAATAAAAATGGTACAGCACCAGGGATGTGGTTTGAGGATCAATCTAAAATTTATGTCTCCCTGCCCGGCGTACCATTTGAAATGATGTATCTTATCGAAGAAGAGGTCTTGCCTAGAGTGAAAGCCTTCTTCCAGCTTTCTGCAATCGTGCATCATACTATTCTGACTGCTGGGCTCGGGGAATCTTTCCTTGCAGAAACCATTGCATCTATCGAAAATAAACTTCCTGCTCATATCAAACTGGCTTATCTTCCTAAACTTGGACAAGTTAGATTACGCTTAAGTGCTTATGGGGAAAATAAAGACCTACTAAAGGTAGAAGTTCAGCAATTTGTCGATGAAATCGTCGCGCTTATTCCCGAATATGTGGTCATCAGTGAAGATAAACCTCTGGAGAAGGCTGTATTGGATGTTTTGAAAGAAAAGAACCTGAAACTTTCAATTGCTGAAAGCTGCACCGGAGGTTATTTGTCTCATTTATTTACTCAACATAGTGGCTCGAGTGCCGTGTTTTTAGGCGGAGCAGTAACCTATTCGAATGAGTTAAAAGAAAAAATGCTAGGTGTTAAGACTGAAACACTGGTTAAATATGGCGCTGTAAGTGAGGAAACAGTTATAGAAATGGCTCAGGGTGCCCTCCGTAATTATGCTTCAAATTACGCTATTGCCATAAGCGGAATCGCAGGTCCGGACGGTGGAACGCAAGACAAGCCGGTTGGTACAGTGTGGGTTGCAGTTTCAGGTAAATCAAAAACAATCACTCAAAAGTATAAATTTCCAGGAAGGCGGATTCAAAACATTGAGCGTGCCGCTATAAATTCAATTATCTTACTTCTTAAATTAGTTCGGGAAGAATACGCTTAAGTGCTAAAAAGGTGTAATTTTGCAGCTATTCCCAATTACAACTCGTATGGCTCAATTTGAATTAGTTCTTCCGAAAATGGGTGAAAGTGTTGCCGAAGCCACTATCATAAAATGGCTTAAAAATCCTGGTGATATGATCCAAGAAGATGAACCTGTGGTAGAGATTGCTACAGATAAGGTCGATTCTGAAGTTCCCTCTCCCATTTCAGGCAAGTTAATATCTCAATCATTTAAAATAGATGATATTGTTAATGTTGGAGCTGTTTTAGCTTTGATTGAAACGGAAGAAATTACCCCTCCTGTATCAGAAATAGCGAAACCTCTTCAAAATACTGCTCCCGTACCGGATGAAGCAGAAATTAAAGCGCCTGGAATTGATCAGGTATTTCCGGAAAAATCAGTACATATTAATTTTGAAAATGCCTCCCGATTCTACTCTCCTCTAGTCAAAAGTATTGCTGCTGAAGAAGGAATATCTCTGGAACAGCTTGATGAAATTACAGGAACTGGTTTAGAGAACCGGGTAACCAAGCAAGATATTTTAGATTATATCAAGGAGCATAAAAAGCCTGCAATCTATCAACAGCAAGTCGAGGCACAACCAACAACAGAAGTTAAACCAGATTCTCTCTCTGATGCCCCATCTCCGGTATTTCAGACTGCTTCATTTTCAGGTGGCGATGAAATAATTGAAATGGATCGTATGCGCCGAATGATTGCAGAGCATATGGTCATGAGTAAACAAACTGCACCTCATGTAACCTCTTTCATAGAAGCAGATGTAACTAACATAGTCAAATGGAGAGAGAGGATTAAATCCTCTTTTGAAAAGCGCGAAGGACAGAAATTGACCTATACACCTATCTTCATCCAGGCTGTTGCAAAGGCGATCAGTGAAATGCCTATGATCAATGTATCGGTTAAAGGAACTCAAATCATAAAAAAGAAAAATATTAATATTGGAATGGCGGCTGCCTTACCATCAGGAAACTTAATTGTTCCGGTGATTAAAAATGCAGACCAACTTAGTCTGATTGGATTAACACGCGCGGTGAATGACCTTGCTAGTAGGGCCCGTGCAAATAAACTATTACCTGATGATGTTCAGGATGGAACGTTTACCTTGACTAATATCGGTTCATTTGGCAATGTAATGGGTGTGCCTATTATTAATCAACCACAGGTCGCTATATTGGCTGTAGGTGCTATTCAGAAGAAGCCAGCTGTCATGGAAACGGAATTTGGAGATGTAATAGCAATCCGTCATAAAATGTTTTTATCCATGTCCTATGACCATCGTGTGGTAGACGGTGCATTGGGTGGAATGTTTATTAAAAGGGTAGCAGAGTATCTCGAAAACTGGGATATGAATTATACGATCTAGAATAATGATCCTCATCATTTTATACAAGGAGCAAAACTGTTCTTTTGCATCAAATACAAGAAATGATGAGAATTTTTTATTTAAAATGTACATTGCTCGCTTTAATCCTTCTAGCTTTTCCTGGAATTACTGGCCAAGTTTTTGCCCAAACTGTCGAAAAAGAAGAAACAGAAAAAGAGCAAGGATATAAGATTACCGTAGCAATGGGCCATGCCCATGTTCATGAAGGGATTGCAGAGGGTGATAAAAAGTGGTTAGTAATGGCTTCTTGGGCAATGAATGTGGACTATGTACTCAACTCGCACTGGGCAGTAGGGTTACATAATGACCTTATTCTGGAAGACTTTGCTGTTGAAGAGCACCTGAATAATGAAGATAACATGGTGCTGGAACGATCTACTCCAATTTCAACAAAAGTTGTGGGCACTTATAAACCAGGTAAGCACCTTGGTTTTATGTTAGGCGCTGGTGAGGAATTTGCTAAAGAGGAAAATCTTTTTCTTTCCACTGCAGGATTAGACTATGGCTGGCACTTAAAAGGAGGATGGGAAGTAGGAGCAGAGCTTTCTTATGATGTAAAATGGAAATCTTACGACACCTGGATCCTCGGATTTGGTGTTAGTAAATTTATAGACGGGCATCGCCGTCACAAACATATATAATTAAAAAACCATGTCTTAAAAAGTAAGACATGGTTTTTTGTTTTAATTATATACCGTTCCAAATTTTGATCTCACATCTGATAAGATCTGCTTGATACTTTCTTCATGCGTCTTTTGACAAATTAATAAGGTATTATTCGATTCCACAACAATGTAATCATCCAGTCCCTGTAATATCACCAGTTTATTCTTAGGTACTTTAACCATGCAATTGGATGAATCATACATCATCACCTTGTCTGATGGAATTACTGCGTTTCCTAAATAATCTTTTTCTGCCAATTCATAAACTGAAGACCAGGTACCTAAATCTGACCAGCCAAAGTCAGTAGGAAGCACATACATATTAGGTGCCTTCTCCATAATTCCATAATCAATGGAAATATTGGTACATTGATAATAAGCATGATGGATGAATGCGTTTTCCATTGGAGTATTCAATTTATCGGCACCCTCCTTGAAAATATCATTCAATTCAGGCAAGAACTCATCAAATGCCAGCAGAATTGAATTCACTGACCATACAAAAATACCTGCATTCCATAGGAAATCGCCACTCTGAACAAACGTTTTTGCCAATTCCATATTAGGCTTTTCAGTAAACGTTTTAACCTTATGATAATCACTCTCGATAGTCTGCGATGTATATTGAATATAACCGTAGTGAATATCCGGACGGTAAGGCTTAATTCCCAATGTGATTAAACAGTTATTTCTGGATGCAACCTCCAACGAAAGAAGAATGTTTTTTGTAAACTCTTCAATGTCCAGAATCAAGTGATCTGATGGAGATACTACTATTGCTGCATCCGGATTTAATAAACTGATCTTATGACTCGCATAGGCAATGCAAGGAGCGGTACTCTTCATAATAGGTTCTCCAAGAATTTGATCTGGAGATATGCCAGGTAATTGCTGCCTAACCAATGGTATATAAATATCGTTAGTGGCTATGTAAATATTTTCCGCTGGAATTATCTTTAAAAAGCGCTCATAAGTTTGTTGAATAAGCGTTTTACCTGTTCCCAGAATATCCAGAAATTGTTTTGGATGTGCAGATTGACTGATTGGCCAGAATCTGCTTCCGATTCCACCTGCCATTATAATGGCATAATAGTTCTTCATCTTCGCTATATAGGTTAAATAATACCTTCTCTTAATAAATCATGCAAATGTATAATACCTTTATAGATATTTGCCTCCACAACGATTAACTGTGTGATATTATTTGTGCGCATCAGCGCGAGGGCATTAACAGCTAATTCATCACTTTCTATTGTCCTGGGCGAATCATACATAATGTCTTTTGCTTTTATTCCATTTACTGATTCATATTTCTCCATCATTCTCCGGATATCACCATCTGTAATAATACCCTTAATGATTTGATCCTCAATAACAGTGACAGCTCCTAAACGATTTTTAGTAATTTCTATTATCACTTCTTTCACTGAAGCTTCCGGACTTATACATGGCTTTTCATTATGGATATAGAGGTCAGATACCTTTAAGTATAACCGTTTTCCTAATGATCCTCCAGGATGATAACGGGCAAAATCTGCCCGGCTGAACCCTCTTGTTTCCAGTAGGCAAATGGCAAGAATGTCACCCATAACAATTTGAGCAGTAGTGCTTGAGGTAGGGGTAAGGTTAAGCGGACAGGCTTCTTTTTCAACCGTAGTGTCTAGTACAAGATCAGCCTGGTGTGCCAGGAAGGAATCCAAGTCACCAACCATGCCAATAAGTTTGTTACCTGCTAGTTTTAATAACGGAATCAAAACTTTAATCTCTGGCGTATTGCCGCTTTTTGAAATACAGATTACAATGTCATCATCCTGAATGATTCCAAGGTCACCATGTATGGCATCTCCTGCATGCATAAAAATAGCTGGTGTCCCCGTAGAATTAAGTGTAGCAACAATCTTTTGTGCAATTAATGCACTTTTGCCTACACCTGTAATTATTACGCGCCCTTTGCTTATTAATATAGTTTGGATAATAACACAAAAGTCATTATTCAATTTGGCTAAAAGTCCGGAAACTCCCTCAAGTTCAGTCTGAAGTGTTCTTTTTGCAATCTGTAATATGTTCTCAGTAGCTTTCAATTGGAAATTATTTTAGAAATAGATACTATTTAACGGCAAAAATATGTTATTTTGGGGTTAAGTTTAGGTTTTCTAAATTTTTCCTAAGAGGACAATGGAGATTAAAAAATCATTATTTGATAATTTACAGAATTTTTTCGGCTTTGATAATTTTAAAGGCGAGCAAGAAGCGATAATCACTAATATCATACAAAGAAGGGACACCTTCGTAATTATGCCCACGGGCGGCGGCAAATCAATATGTTATCAGTTACCGGCATTAATGAGTGAAGGTACTGCTATTGTCATTTCACCACTAATAGCACTGATGAAAAATCAGGTAGATCAGTTAAGAGCATTTGGTGGCACAGAAAGTATCGCCCATTTTTTGAACTCATCGCTTAATAAGTCTGAGATCATAAAGGTGAAGCAAGACGTTTTAAGTGGAGAGACTAAATTATTATACGTCGCTCCGGAATCACTATCCAAACCTGAGAACATCGATTTCTTGCGTTTGATTACGATCTCTTTCGTAGCCGTAGATGAAGCGCATTGTATTTCTGAATGGGGACATGATTTTCGTCCCGAATATAGAAGGATCCGTCAGGTAATTAGTAATATTGGCGACAATATACCAATTATAGCACTCACAGCCACCGCAACTCCAAAAGTACAGCAGGATATTGTTAAGAATCTTCAAATGAATGATTCAACCTTATTCAAATCATCTTTCAACAGACCAAACCTTTATTACGAAGTGCGTATCAAAAGGAATGTCGTAAAGGAAATTGTACGGTTTATCAACACCCACGCCGGTAAGTCTGGAATTATATATTGTTTAAGCCGTAAGAAGGTAGAGGAAATTTCAGAAGCTTTAAATCTGAATGGTATAAAATCACTTCCGTATCATGCTGGTCTTGACCCTAAAACAAGAGCCGATACACAGGATAAATTTCTTATGGAAGATGTAGATGTCATTGTGGCAACCATCGCTTTTGGTATGGGAATAGACAAACCTGATGTACGGTTTGTTATTCATCATGACATCCCCAAAAGTATGGAAGGATACTATCAGGAAACAGGGCGCGCAGGTAGGGATGGTGGCGAAGGCGTTTGTGTCGCATTTTACTCTGAAAAAGATGTCGATAAACTGGCCAAGTTCATGAAGGACAAACCTGTTGCCGAAAGAGAAATTGGTACACAGATTTTAAAAGAAGTAATTGATTATGCCGAATCAGCAGTATGCAGACGCAAGCAGATCCTGCATTATTTCGGTGAAAACTTCGATGATGCAGGTTGTAATTGCATGTGCGACAACTGCCGTTCCCAACGTACTTTCTTTGATGCCAGTGAGAAATTAAGGAATACCCTGATTATGATCCGTGAGTTGGGTGAGAAATTTGACGATCAGCATATTATCAATATATTGATGGGAGTTGATACTTCACAGATCACCGCTTATAATCATAATAAACTTCCTTATTTTGGAAGTGGTAAGAATGACGGTCTTCAAGTTTGGAAATCTTTGATGCGTCAGGCATTGTTAAATAATTACCTGTCTAAGGATATCGATAACTATGGTTTACTGCGCTTAACAAAATCAGGAAATGGTTTTATCGACAATCCGCATTCACTTAAGTTTGTATTAAATAAACAAATGGAATTAGCTGAAGATGATTCAGATGATGCCGCACAACAGGGAGGAGGAACTATTGATGTGGAACTCTTAAAAATGCTGAAGGATCTTCGTAAGAAGATGGCAAAGCAAAAGGTTCTGCCGCCATTTGTTATTTTTCAGGATCCTTCTCTTGATGAAATGTGCACGCACTATCCAATCTCATTAGAAGAATTGAAACAAATTCAAGGTGTTGGACAAGGGAAAGCAATGAAGTTCGGTGCTCCTTTTGTTGCCCTCATCAGTAAGTATGTAGAAGAGAATGAAATAGACCGGCCTATCGATCTTATCATTAAGAGTGCTGCCAATAAATCTGCTCTTAAAGTCTCTATCATACAAAATATAGACCGCCATATCGCTCTGGATGATATCGCCTCTTCCAAGGGAATCTCGTATGAAGATATCCTTCGTGAAGTAGAATCTATCGTGAACTCAGGTACGAAGCTGAATCTGAACTATTATATCGACGAGATGATCGATGAGGATCGCCAGGATGAAGTATATGATTACTTTAAGACTGCGGAAGTAGATTCTATCGACAACGCCTTAAAAGAGCTGGGAACCGATGACTATACACGTGAAGAACTTCAGCTCATGCGAATTAAATTTTTATCTGAATTAGGAAACTAATGATCAATCAAATTCCTCGTATCCGTAACACGGATACCAATAATTTTTTTCTTATGGCTGGCCCCTGTGCAATAGAAGGGGAGGACATGGCTCTTAAAATAGCTGAACGGATCGTAATTATTACCGAAAAGCTGAAAATACCCTTTATATTCAAGGGGTCCTACCGAAAAGCAAACCGCTCCAGATCCGATGCATTTACAGGTATCGGTGATGAAAAAGCACTCAAAATCCTGGCTAAGGTAGGCAGTGAATTTGGAATTCCCACAGTTACCGATATTCATGAAAGTCATGAAGCTGCCATGGCAGCTTGTTATGTAGATGTTTTACAGATCCCCGCCTTCTTATGCCGCCAAACTGATCTGCTTATTGCTGCTGCCCAAACTGGTAAAACGATCAACATTAAAAAGGGACAGTTTCTTTCCGCCTCTGCAATGGAATTTGCAGTAGAAAAAGTCAGGGACTCCGGAAACTCCAATATTATTTTAACGGACAGGGGAAATACATTTGGTTACCAGGACCTTATCGTAGACTTTCGGGGGATTCCTGAAATGAGGTCTTTTGGCGTTCCTGTAGTGATGGATTGTACTCATTCATTGCAGCAGCCTAATCAGCCAAATGGAATTACAGGAGGGAAACCCGGCCTTATTGCTACGATCGCTAAAGCAGCCATTGCTGTAGGTGCGGATGGTTTGTTTATTGAAACCCATCCCGACCCTTTAAATGCTAAATCTGATGGTGCAAATATGCTTCATCTTGATTCTTTGGAACATTTATTAGAGAAGTTAATACGAATCAGGCAAGCTATTATATAGCTTTTTTGCCTTTAAACAGTATATTTGGATTAGCTTTAATTTTAAAAATAAGTACATACTATAATGACAGAGAAGGTTCTGGCGAAATATGATCTCGTTATTGGTCTTGAAATACATGCCCAACTCTTAACAAAAACTAAAATATTTTCATCTGATTCTGCTTCATTTGGTGGCGATCCTAATGATCATACCAGCATTATATCTGTTGGCTTACCAGGGACATTACCTAAAGTCAATGAAAAAGTAGTAGCATATGCTGTTAAAATGGGCTGGGCTACCAACTGCACCATTAATAAACATAATCGCTTTGACCGTAAGAACTATTTCTATGCTGATTTGCCAAAAGGATATCAGATCACACAGGATGAACTTCCGATTTGTCAAAAGGGGTACATCACCATTCAGGTTAAAGATAATCCCGAAAAGAATATCCGGATCAACCGTATTCACATGGAAGAGGATGCCGGCAAAAGTATGCACGACCGGGATGATAAATATTCCCTGATCGATTTGAACCGGGCAGGTGTTCCTCTTATTGAGATTGTATCCGAACCTGATCTCCGCTCTGCAGAAGAAGCCGCTGCCTATGTTACTGAAGTAAGAAAGTTGGTTCGTTATCTGGATATCTGCGATGGGAATATGGAAGAAGGAAGTATGCGCTGTGATGCCAATATCTCGGTCAAACTTAAAGGAACTGAAGAATATGGTGCCCGTTGTGAAGTGAAGAACTTAAACTCGATCAGGAATTTACAAAGAGCAGTGAACTATGAGTTTAAACGTCAGGTAAAGTTGGTTGAAAAGGGCGAACGTATAGAACAAAATACGCTCAATTTTAATGCCTCTACGGGAGTAACCTCAGTTTTAAGGTCCAAAGAAATGGCTAATGATTACCGCTATTTCCCCGAACCCGATCTCCCTCCTTTGGAATTGGCAGAGGAGTGGATTCAAAAGCTAAAAGCAGAACTTCCAGAATTACCCGAACAACGAATTAAACATTACTTGAAAGATTTTGCTCTCTCTCAATACGATGCGTCCTTGTTAACCGCAGATAGGAGTGTAGCTGACTTTTTTGAAGAGCTGGTCCAGCATACCCCATACTACAAATCTGCAGCTAACTGGGTTACTGGTCCTCTTCAATCTTATGCGAATGAGAATGGGAAAGATCTTTCCATCTTGCGGAGCAGCTTAAAGCCCATTTCTGAAATAATAAAATTGGTTGAAGAGCTTAAAATAAATTATACAGCTGCTGTTCAACAACTTTTTCCCGCCTTAATGGCTAAAGAAAATCAATCTGTACCGCAGCTCGTTCTTGATTTAAATCTTTCTATCGATACCGATGATGACGAGCTTACCGGTTTTATTGATGAAGTGGTAAGTCGCTACCCCGAAAAAGTAATGGAATACCATAAAGGGAAAAAAGGCGTTTTAGGCTTGTTTATGGGTGACATTATGAAAATTTCTAAAGGAAAGATCGATCCCAAATCAGCAAACAAACTTCTTCTTGAAAAATTAAAATCATTAAAGTGAAACGTATCCTGCTACTCCTCCTGAGCATCATTGCTCTTTTTTCCGCTTGTAAAAATAAAACTGCATTTACTATCGATGGCAAGCTCGAAAATGCTCAAAATCTTAAAAAAGTGTTGATCTATAAAGGCGATGTGCTGGTCGATTCTGCAGTGTTGAGTGATAAAGGTGAATTTCGTTTCCAAATTCCCTCACCTGATCCTGACTTTTTTTACCTGGTAGCAGATGCAAAGAATTACCTTTTACTTGCCCAGGATGGGGATGAATTGAAATTCAACGCTGATTATACAAGTACTATTGGAGGATACTCCATCGAAGGCTCTGAGGACGCTGAAAACCTAAAGGAGTTCAACGCAATTAATAATAAATATGGGAAGGTTTTTGTGGATTTGAAAACGCAATATGACCAAATGATAACTGCTCATCCGGAACAGAAAGATGCCATCTCGCAAAAACTTACCCCTCAGTTTGATGCCAATATGAAGGCATTTGCAAAAGAGTCTCTCTCTTTTGCCGCAAAGAATAGTGATAATCTTGCTGGCTTTTATGCCATGAGCATGCTCGATCCTGTCGATTATGAAGATCAATTACTCAAATATGCAGAGAGTTTAAAGGGCAAATTTTCTACCAATAAACCGGTTCAGGAATTTATTGCTAAAATGAATAAGATAAAACCTATTGCCAAAGGTCAGCCCGCAATAGATTTCCAAAGTCAGGCGCCTAACGGACATCTTGTAAAATTATCAGATTTTAAGGGTAAATATGTGTTACTCGACTTTTGGGCATCGTGGTGTGGACCCTGTCGCCAGGAGAACCCTAATATTGTAAAGCAATATCAGGCGTATAAGAATAAGAACTTTACCATTCTTGGTGTTTCTCTGGATAATGATAAAGCCGCCTGGCTAAAAGCAATCAAGGATGATCAATTAGATTGGAACCATGTATCTGATCTGAAACAATGGAATAGTGAAATTGCAAGACAGTATCAAGTGGAAGGGATCCCTGCTTCTTTCCTAATTGATCCTTCTGGAATCATTGTAGCTAAGAACCTTAGGGGTGCCGCTCTTGAAGAGTTCTTAAAGAAAACGTTGAAATAAACTGATTATACTGTTAAGATAAAGTAAGTATTAACAATTACTTAATATTAACTTAATGATTAAGTACATTTAAGCTTTTATTTTAGCAACGTAATACAAAATCATGAGTTCAAATAAACAAAAGATCTTAGTCGTTGACGATGAACCTGATATCAGGGAACTGATTGAGTATAATCTAAAAAAAGAAGGCTATCAGGTCTATACAGCCAGTAATGGCCAGGAAGGAATAGCTGAGGCAAAGAAAGTTCATCCTGATTTAATTATTCTTGATGTTATGATGCCCAAGATGGATGGTATTGAGGCCTGCCGCATTATGCGATCCATGAATGATTTTAAATCAACTTTTATGGTATTCCTTACTGCCCGCAGTGAAGAGTATTCTGAAATCGCAGGATTTAATGTCGGCGCCGATGATTATATCGCAAAACCTATTAAAGCAAGAGCTTTGGTAAGTCGGATCAATGCGATCTTAAGACGTAATACCCAGTCCGAAGACGTTATTGAAAATAAAATTGAAATCGGCGATCTGGTTATTGATAGGGAAACTTACCTGGTATACCAACGCGGAGCAAAGGTAACTCTTGCTAAAAAAGAATTTGAATTGCTTTATTTGCTTGCTTCTAAACCCGGTAAAGTATACACCAGGGAGGTAATCTTAAAAAATATCTGGGAAGACTCCGTAGTGGTCACTAATCGTACTATTGATGTTCATATCCGCAAAGTTCGTGAGAAATTAGGTGATGATTATGTCGCAACAGTTAAAGGGGTTGGCTATAAATTCGACGCTTAAATTAAACTTTAACGACCAATAATATAAACTCTGCATTCCATCTTCCTATAGGGCAAAACTAATAGGTAAATGGTATGCAGAGCTTTAGTTTAAATTTGTATCAAGCCGAACATTCCTGTCCATTTCTACAATCCCGATACAATAATCCCGTTATGTGCCAAACCAAAAATGGGTTACTCTTTTATTCCTATTGAATTCGGTACCTGCGATACAGACGTTTCTATCCGCTCCTCATCCAACTCTCAAATTAAGCTGCTTCTGATTAATACCTCACCTTAAATAGAAACAAGGTTTTAAATCTTTCTGTTGGTCAAATGTAAAATGTACCTGCAGAAAAGGCGATTGTTATGTCCAATCTTCCTAACTCTTCTGCATCACGTATATTTTAACTTATTTTAGTGCCAAATAAGAGCTAGATAATATCAATTTATTTACAAATGATATCAGTTGATCTCGATTTTATCCAAAAAGTATGACAAAACATGAGATGGTTTCTTGTGAACGGTGCGGTGCCCGCATTGAATGCAGGGCAAATACATACTCCAGGTGTCAGTGTAATGCCGTTCAGCTGAGTGCCAAAGAAGTAGAGTATATTGCCGAAAAATACGAGGGATGCCTTTGTGCTTCCTGCTTGAACGCGCTTAAATCAGAACACCAACTCCTGGCTGAACTCAACTAATTGTAGCTTTTGTCAATACTGGAATGTATATTTGTCCTAGTTCTTTACATCATTCTTCCAACAGTCAGGTTATTTTGTCCAATTTTATGGATGGAATTAAAAAGGAACCGTGTGCAATTCACGGGCTGTCGCGCAACTGTAAGTAACATCTGCTCTAGCAGGTTACAAGCCAGGATACTTGCCGTCTGTTTTGAGACCAATGCTTTCGCGATTGAAGCAGTAGTCCGGAGTTTAAGTATCTATTCTTACGCTCTATCTACACCCTTTTCGAAAGCATACCAAAAACGTAAGGAACATTAATTCACATTAATGTTTAATAAAGTTTTATGCGTATGCTCAAAAACAATCTTGGTTACCCTCGTGTAGGCGATAACCGACAACTTAAAAAAGCCTGTGAACGGTACTGGGCAGGCACAATTTCTACAGATGAGCTTCATCAAACTGCTTGGAAACTTCGGGAAACTAGTCTGAAATTACAACAAGAGGCAGGTATTGACCTCATCCCATGTAACGATTTCAGCTTTTATGATCACATCCTCGACATGTCATTAATGCTTGGAGTAATCCCTAAGCGTTATTCCCCAATTCTGACAGCAGTAAAAGGAAATGCAGAAATTGATTTGTATTTCGCTATGGCCAGAGGGTATCAAAAGGATGGACTGGATATTCCGGCAATGGAAATGACCAAATGGTTTGATACCAATTACCATTTCATTGTTCCTGAGTTTACCGTCGATCAGGAATTTAAGCTCTTTTCTGAAAAAGCTTTTGCTGAATTTAACAGTGCCAAACAAATCCTGGGTAGTAGTCCAAAACCGGTATTAACTGGACCGGTTACTTATTTATTATTGGGAAAAGAGAAATCGGATCAGGAAGGAAATCGGGTCACCTTCAATCGAATAGATCTCATCAAAAAGTTAGTTCCCGTATATGTCGAGATCATAAACACTTTTAAAAGTTATGGTGCCGAATGGATCCAGCTGGATGAACCCTATCTATCACTTGACCTCAGCGAGCCTGAAAAACAGGCATTCCAATATGCCTACGGGGAAATTAGTAAGAAATGCAACGGTATAAAAATCCTGTTGACTTCATATTTCGAATCACTGGGCGACAATACTGTTCTGGCGCTTCATTTGCCCGTGGCAGCGGTACATATTGATTTGGTACGTGGTGCTGAACAACTGAACGAAGTTTTAAAACATACACCTCCCACTATGAATTTATCACTAGGTGTAGTAGATGGAAGGAATATCTGGAAAAACGATTATTTGAAGTCCCTTTATCACATTCAAAAGGCCGTTGCCGTACTTGGATCCGAAAGGATCATGGTTGCTGCCTCTTGTTCCCTTTTACATAGCCCTTGTGATCTTGATTTGGAGACCACTTTAAATCCAGTCATTAAAAACTGGATGGCGTTTGCCCGGCAGAAGCTGGATGAAATTAGTGATCTCTATGAAATTGCCAATGGAAACAATGCACTCTTATCTGCTAATATTCTGGCTTTGGAAAGTCGGAAATCCTCCAGCCTGATCCATCGTAAAGATGTCAGGGAAAGACTGGATGCTATTTCAGAAAAAGACGCTACAAGAAAAAGCCTTTTCTCCGTACGCCAGCAAATTCAAAAAAAGCGCTTCAACCTTCCTCTTTTTCCAACAACCACTATAGGATCATTCCCTCAGACCGCCGACATCAGGCAATTACGCGCAAAACTCAAAAAGGGAAATATCAGTCTGGCCGATTATGACCTTGCCATCGAAATCGCTACATTAGAAAGCATCCGCTGGCAGGAGGAAATCGATATAGATGTACTGGTGCATGGCGAGTTTGAACGTAATGACATGGTAGAATACTTCGGCGAAATGCTGCAAGGTTTTGTATTTACACGTAACGGTTGGGTACAGAGTTACGGTAGTCGTTGCGTTAAACCCCCGGTCATTTTTGGCGATATTAAACGCGAAAAGGATCTGACTGTGCGATGGAGCAAATTTGCACAGGAACATACCAGTAAACCGATGAAAGGGATGTTAACCGGACCGATTACCATTCTTCAATGGTCATTTGTGCGGAATGATCAACCTCGTTCTGAGACTGCCTTTCAGCTCGCACTAGCCATTCGCGATGAGGTCCTTGCCCTTGAAAAGGCAGGAATCGGTATCATTCAAATCGATGAACCTGCTATTCGGGAAGGTTTACCTTTGCGAAAAAACCAATGGGCAACTTACCTCGATTGGGCAATTAAGGCCTTCCGCATCAGTGCTTCAGGGGTTAAAGATGAGACCCAGATTCATACCCATATGTGTTATAGCGAATTTAATGATATTATTAAAAATATAGCAGAAATGGATGCTGATGTGATCACAATTGAAACATCACGCTCGCAGATGGAATTGTTGGATGCCTTTATCGATTTCAATTACCCCAATGAAATTGGCCCAGGTGTATATGACATCCATTCCCCACGTATTCCATCCGTGCAGGAAATGGTTCAGTTATTAGAAAAAGCGGCAATTTCTATTCCGATCCGGAATTTATGGGTGAACCCCGATTGTGGCTTAAAGACCCGTAATTGGCCGGAAACCAAACAAGCGCTGCTCAATATGGTGCAGGCGGCTAAACAAATGAGGGAGAAGGCTCTAACACCCCTGGAAAGATCAATTTGATCTGTTAATCAGGGAAGGAAAGCTTTTTTTTAAAAAAAGGTGCTCTTTAAAAAGCGTTCTTTATAAAAGCGGGGATAAGAAATAATCCCCGCTTTTTTTTTAAAAATCTAATTAATTCCGTATAACGATTTCCATGTCGCCTCCCGCAAAATCTTCAGAATGTAGAGGAACAGAATAGTTCATACCACCTAAAGTAGGAGTATCCCCTACAAAATTCTGGATATAATAATTTCCTTTGTATCCTTTTTTCTTAAGAAAACTCGTCATTTCCTGAATGTCATGTGCACTTAATAAATCAGAATGAACCGTAGTTCTCACCTCAAAAGGAATTCCTGAAACAATTAATAACTCCAGACTTTCCTCAAACTGTGCAAAAAGATTGCTTTTAGTTACTTTGTCAAACCCGGAGGATAATGATTTGAAGTCCAGCGCTACATAGTCAACCAGATTCCTTTGAATCAGTGCTCTTAGCTTTTCAGGGTGACCGCCATTCGTATCGATCTTTACGAGCATGTGCATGCCTTTAATTTCAGCAGCATATTGTTCTATACCATGATGCATGGTACATTCCCCGCCACTTAAAACCACTCCATCGAGCAGATTTCTTCTTTTCTCAATAAAAGTAAGCGAATCACTAAAACTTATCTTCCCTTTTCCCAGAACAATCTCCGGATTATAGCAATAAGGGCACTTCATATTACAACCTGCGAACCAAATGATACAGGCTGTTTTATCAGGGTAATCAAGTAACGTAAATGGAGTTATATTGTAAATCGGGTTAGGCACACTTCGATTCAATAAAATGGATCCGTTGTTTATGCTCCGCTTTTTTACCAATATTGAAACTTTCCACAGGGCGATGATAACCCATCACACGTGTATAAACCAAACATTTACTTCTTTTTGACTCGTTCTTAATCAATTCTTCCTGGATCTTAGTGTTTTTCATATGCTTGCTGTTTTTAATTCTTTTAGTAAAATTTCATCACAGGTAGGGCAGTACTCATGCTCTCCATTCAGGTACCCATGAACCGGACAAATGCTAAATACCGGAGTCACCGTAATATAGGGCAATCTAAAATTAGATACTACCTTTTTAACCAGGTTACGGCACGCTTCCGGAGAGCTTAATTTTTCTCTCATGTACAGATGTTGTACCGTTCCGCCCGTATATTTACACTGCAGTTCATCCTGTAGCAGCAACGCCTCAAAAGGATCGTCCGTGTAATCTACAGGAATTTGGGAACTGTTCGTATAGTAGATGTTCTCGTCTTCGCCAGCCTGAATAATTCCTTCAAATCGTTTTTTATCTTCTTTGGCAAAGCGATAAGTAGTGCCTTCAGCAGGAGTAGCTTCCAAATTGTACAGGTTACCCGTTTCTTCCTGAAATACCGTCATCCGCTTACGGATGAATTCCAGAATATCCAAAGCAAGGGTTTTTCCTTTTTCCGATACAATATTGTATTCATCTGAGCTAAAGTTCCTGATCATTTCATTCATCCCATTAACCCCAATGGTGGAGAAGTGGTTCCTGAAATGACTCAGATATCTTTTCGTGTAAGGGTATAATCCCCGGTCATACATTTCCTGTATAAATACTCTTTTCTTCTCTAAAGTTGATTTTGCAATCGTCAGCAATAAATCCAGACGGCCATATAGACCCTTTTCATTCCCCTTGTATAGAAATCCCAATCTGGCCATATTAATAGTGACTACACCCACACTGCCTGTCATCTCCGCACTGCCAAACAAACCATTTCCTCTTTTTAACAGTTCGCGTAAATCGAGTTGTAGTCTGCAGCACATACTCCGCACCGCATTTGGCTTATAAGCCTGAGGGTTCTCTATCCGGTTACCTTCTTCATCCTGCATATACTGACTGCCAATGAAGTTTTGGAAATACGATGATCCAATTTTGGCCGTGTTCTCGAACAACAGATCCGTATTTTCAGAGTACCAATCAAAATCCTCCGTAATGTTTACCGTAGGAATAGGGAAGGTAAAAGGTTGTCCGTTTGAATCACCCTCCGTCATCACTGTATAATACGCTTTATTGATGAGGTTCATCTCAGGTTGAAAATGACCGTAACATAAATCCAACAAGTTGGTTACCCCACGCTCTTTCGCATACAGGATCAACTTTTCGTCTGTACTGCCTTCAAATAGATGACGGTCATTTCGTGTTGGAATCTGTCCTTTAAGATCTTCAGGAATCGTCCAGTCAATCGTTATATTTGTAAACGGCGATTGTCCCCAACGTGCCGGTACATTTAAATTATATACAAAACTTCGAATCGCCTTCAATACATCCTCAAAATTCAACTTATCTTTAAAAACATAAGGAGCCAGGTAAGTGTCAAATGAACTGAAAGCCTGAGCTCCAGCCCATTCACTTTGCAAAATGCCAAGGAAATTGGCCATCTGTCCTAAAGCTTCCCTGAAATGCGAAGGAGCCTTACTGCCCACCCGGCTGCGGACTCCATTAAAACCTTCATTCAATAAGGCCCTTAAACTCCATCCAGCACAATATCCGGTTAAACAATCCAGGTCATGAATGTGCAGATCGCCATTCCGGTGTGCATAACCTTCCTCTTTCGAATATACCTTATCCAGCCAGTAATTTGCGATTACCTTTCCCGCTACATTGTTGACCATACCGGCATTGGAATAGGAGGTATTCGCATTCGCATTGATCCGCCAATCTGTCTGACTGATGTATTCTTCAATTGTTTGCGTGCTGTTTATAAACGTCGTATCCTCATCCACCCCACCAATATGCGTTCTTTGCATTTTGCGTGTATGCCGGTAGATCATAAACGAACGCATCACTTCAAAGTAGCCTTTGTCGAAAAGCTCCTTTTCAATAATGTCCTGAATCTCTTCTACCGTCCACACTTCTTTCGTCTTCAGATCGGCTAAAACTTTTGCATAGATCGCTTTATCGCAAAGTACACCTACGCTTAAAAATCCTTTTTCAATGGCGTCTTCAATTTTGTATCCTTTGTAAGGCTCGTAATCGCCATTTCTTTTTATAACGTAGTTGATCATGTTTTTGAGTTCGGATGCAAGACTAATGAAAATGGCCCGCTTAAACATCCTCATCTTATCAACACGAGGTGAGAAACTTTATATCATAAATTGTAAACATTTGACCCCTAAAAGGAGTAGGGCACAATGTGAAAGATGAATCAAGATGTTAAAAGATTACATCTTACTCATCTCCAGTTTGTTGTTTTTTTGCTTTCTATTCATGAGATAAACCAGATACATTCCTATCGCGGATAAAATAATGAGAATAAGATAGCTGAAACTTAGATTGCGTTCATCCTTCGCAGGGAATACGTTCAAAATTGCATACGTCAAAAACGACAGCACAATGTAGACGAACCCTCCACTAAGACCGCCAGCGATTCCCGCATTATTAGGAAACTTACTGAGACAATAGGTAAAATAGATATTATACGTAAACCCTGCACCAGCATGTATGAGGAATGCAAAGAATACAAGCGCATATATGCTGGTGAAATAGTTTAAACTAAAGATCATAATTAGCACAAATACAATTTGCAAGCCGGTATTGATCGCTAACTTTTTGTAAAACGGTCGTGTGATCAAAGCTTTACTGATGAATCCGCCTGACATCCATGCTAATCCAAGAATTAAGGAACAAGTGCCTGCAACAATTGGTGTTAAACCAAGCTGGTGTTCAATGATATAAGGGCCTGTCATGTTATATACCATAACCATGGAATAGGCAAAACAAAGCATAAAGAGCCCCAGGCTAAAACTGACTGTTTTGAACATTTTCAGGTAGATCCCAACAATCTTTTTTAAATGGAATTCAGCAGGATTACTGAGCGTTTCACCACTATAGATCACTTCAAGGACTGCTATTACCGATGCGAATGCAGCTAAAAAGTAAAAGTTTGACTGCCATCCAAAAATCGTTTGTAGATAACCTCCTAAAAATGGGGCTATAATAGGTCCGGCCGACCAGATGATCGTAAATAGGCTCAGGTAGTGTTTGAGCTTTTCTCCTGTGTATAAATCAACAAAATAAGCTCTTTTCGATACCACAATGATGGCTACTGATATCCCGTGAACGATACGCATCGCATAGATTAAATAGATGTGATCTGTTAAAGCAATAACCAGACTAGCTATAATAAATACCAGTAAGGCACCAAGACTAATTCGAAAACGCCCGAAACTATCCAGAATACTCCCAATAAAGAGTTGTGAAACACCATAACTGATCAAAAAGACAGTCAATGTCATTTGCACCTGGATACTGCTTACATGCAGGTCAGCACCCATACTTGGCAGGGATGGAATATAAACATCTGTTGCAAAACCCGAAAGCGGTATTAATGAAAACGCAAGAAGTGTAGAAATAGATTGATTTTTCTGTTTGATCATTTAAGATAATGTTGCGGATAACCAGAACAATTAACTACATAATAGATTAACTGATGACTGAATAAGGTATTTGTATACCCGCAAAGCTACTATAACTACAGAAAACGAATCGGATAAACAATTTTATTTACCGGATTATGACCCTAAAGCGGTTAGGTTGGAGCTAAGAATTTATTTATATTTTTAAGCTTGCACTGATTTCTCTCACAAAATCTTCTGTAACACCAACCAGACCAGCAATTTTTGAGACGCTTAAATCTGTTGAAGATAGTAGATTTTTAGTAAACTCAGCTTTTTCCTCCACACGGCCTTTTTCAAGGCCCATTTCAAAACCTTCTTCCCTATTCAGTTCGTTTATTGTTTCTATTATTCCCATAACGTTGCTCCTTCCCATTAAGGTGTCTACTTCTATATCAAAAATACGATTAATTTTCGGATCTTTTATATAGACCAAATTTTTCAAAAAGATGATAAAACGTGCAATTTTTTCATGATTATATTTACCACTGTCTATTAAAGTCCGGGCAATGGTAAGCCGCTCTTCACCTAATTCTTCTTCCGGTATTTTCCCTTCAAGCAGGGCCTTCTGTGCTGCCAGAATAATTAGTGAAAACGGATTATCCATACCCAGTAGTTCTTCATGAGTATGATCAAAGATTTGATAGGCTTTATACTTAAATAAGATCTCGGTGAAAATTAGCTTTTCATGATACTGGCCTGGTCTCCGTTGGTTCCTTTCTCCAGTAAATACAGCTAATGCTTCCACCGGAATTCCAAAGCGGTCAGTTAGCCTGTATTGATATTGGAACATCCTTTTCTCAAAGCCTGGTTTGTTCCCTCCTTCAATTTCTACATGTACCAGTATATATTCAAATCCCCCTTTCAAAAGAAGCGGTCAGTTAGCCTGTATTGATATTGGAACATCCTTTTCTCAAAGCCTGGTTTGTTCCCTCCTTCAATTTCTACATGCACCAGTATGTATTCAAATCCCCCTTTCAAAAGACATACTTTAACCAGCAAGTCGGCGGCACGTGTTCCTCCTTTCTTCTCCCGTTCAGGAAAGATCTCCCGTAATTCCTTATTATATTTGTGACAGAGAAGAAGCTAATTATTTTGATTTCATGTTTCTAATAAGCCCTTTTTATACTGAATTCCACCTCCCTTACACCTTCAATTCCCATTTCCCCAAAAAACACTATTTTTGCACCGTGAGAATTCCCAAGTTGCAGGATTTAATCCTGTTTGAAAATGACGATCTGCTGGTGGTAAACAAACCTCCTTTTATTAGTTCACTGGATGAGCGCGAAGGGGGAGAGGTGAGCATGCTCAGATTGGCCAGACAGTATTGCGGAGATGCGCAAATCTGTCACAGGCTCGATAAAGAAACTTCAGGCTGTTTAATTATTGCTAAAAATCCTGCTGCCTACCGTTTGGTTGCCATGCAATTTGAGCGTCGGAAAGTAAAAAAAGTATACCATGCCGTAGTGAATGGCACCCATACCTTTGAGGATGTGCACGTCAACCTGCCGATCCTGAACATTGGAAACAAGAATGTCAGTATCAGTCGTCAGGATGGTAAAGCAGCAGAAACAATCTTTAACTCCTTAAAATACTATAAACACTATACCCTGATCGAATGCCAGCCTATCACTGGCCGGATGCACCAGATTAGAATCCATTTAGCTACGCAACGCGCTTGTATTGCCGGGGATGATATGTACGGGGGGCAATCTGTTTTCCTTTCGCAAATCAAGCGCGTATATCATATCGCCAAAGATGAAGAAGAACTGCCGATCATGAAGCGGTTTGCCTTACATGCCAAACAGGTTAGCTTTAAAATTGATGCTGAAAATGAAGTAACAGTGGAGGCTCCTTATCCGAAGGATTTCGCCACACTCATCAAGTTACTGGACAAATTTGATGTATAAAAAAAGAGGCTTTAAGCCTCTTTCTTTATATTAATTTAGAATGCTATCAAATCCTAGTAACCCAGTATCTTCAATACCTGTTTACTATTCTGCTCTTCCCCGAACACCTCAAAGTTGAACGTCTCATCCCGATTTCTCCTGATCAGCACATGCTTAGGCGATGGCAGCAAACAATGATGAATCCCACCATAGCCACTTAACACCTCCTGGTATGCTCCTGTATGGAAGAAACCCAGGTATTGCACCTTCCTGGTTTTCGGCATAAAAACACTGTTCATATGCGCTTCCTGATTATAGTAGTCCTGCCCGTCGCAGGTAATCCCGCCCAGGTTGACCCTCTCATACTCCGAATCCCAATTATTGATCGGTACCAGGATATATTTTTGATTCAATGCCCACACATCAGGCAGGTTTGTGATGAACGATCCATCCAGCATCAGCCATTTTTCACGATCATTCTGTTGTTTACGACCCAGAACCTTATACAAGATCCCTGATGCTTCCGCAACCGTATATTTACCAAACTCAGTAATGATATCCGGCTCTTCTACATCATTAACCGAACAAATTTCTTTAATCCGCTTCACAATCTCGTTCACCATATATTCATAATCGAAATCGAATACCAGCGAATCTTTAAAAGGCATCCCTCCACCTATGTCAAGAATGGACAGCGCAGGATTGATCTTTTTGAACTTACAATATAAAGTCACATATTTCTCCAGCTCATTCCAATAATACGGGGTATCCGAAATTCCCGAATTGATAAAGAAATGCAGCAACTTCACCTCAAAATTGGGGTTCTCCTCAATTTTGCTATGCCAAAAGTCAATGATGTCCTCTATTCTAATCCCCAGGCGTGAGGTATAAAACTGCGAATCCGGTTGCTCTTCTGCCGCAATACGAATACCCAGATTAATCGGCAGGTCAAGCTCATCATCATACATGTTGAACTCTTCCTTATTATCCAGCACCGGAATAATGTTTTTAAACCCATCGTGGAACATATCCACGATATACTGCTTATATTGATAGGTCTTAAACCCATTACAGATCACAGTGATATCTTTAGTCACAGAACCCTTTTTTTCCAAAGCATCGATCATAGGAAGATCAAATGCGGAAGAGGTTTCCAAATGGATATCGTTTTTAAGCGCTTCTTCGACAATATGTTTAAAGTGTGAGCTCTTTGTACAATAACAGTACATATAGCTTCCGCGATAATTATTATTATTGATAGCCTGCTGAAAAAGGAGCTTCGCCTTTTGAATCTTTTTAGTGATCAAAGGCAAATACGTAAAACGTAATGGTGTACCATACGTTTCAATCATCTCCATCAGGTTTAGGTCATGAAAGTATAGTTCATCATCTATTACCTCAAAACCTTCCTGCGGAAATTCTACACTCAGGTCAAGGAACTCTTCGTAACTCTGCATTTATTAAAATTTACGCAAAAATGTAATTTTTTAACGAATAATATTTCTATTCAGCACGAATAATTGCAATTGTTTACAAATTAGTGCTGTAAGGTACGTGAATTTCGGCAATCATACACCTGGCGCTCCCTCCGCCGAAGCGTTCAATGGTCCACAATGGTGAGTGAATCAGGCTGCCGTACTGCCCTAGAGCGCTTTTTTGTCTCTCATCCAGGGATTCAAAAGCTTGTGTGGACATTACAATTAAACTTTCGCCCAGTTTATTGCTGATCTGAATTAAATTTCCCGCAAAGGCATTCATCTGCGACAAGCTGATCGGAATGATTTCTTTCTGAGTCGCCGTAATCGAACGGATCAAAGCATCACGATCTTCCGGATGTGCAATGGCCTCCAGACAGATCACCGCAAAACGATCTCCTATGCTCATCATCACGTTAGTATGGTAAATTGCTTTTCCTGAAGCATCTATAGCTTGAAAAGTTGCTGTACGATAACCGGATAAAGCTGCGAAATAAGCGAGTACTTCTTCATTAGTGCGACTCGATAAACAAGCGTAGGCGATATGATTGACCCGATCCAGAACCATGCTTCCAGTCCCTTCCAGATACTTACCCGTTTGTTCAAAAAAGCTCAGGTCTACGTAATGTTTATAGCCATACCCGTTCTGTACCGCCTTAATAATCTTGATGTTTCGTTCCTGCCGCCGGTTTTCTGCTTCCATGGGGTAGATGAACAAACTTCCATCTTCATGTGTGGAGATCCAGTTATTCGGAAAGATCGCATCAGGAGTATGGAATTCAGGATCGTCATCGACAGCCAGTACCAGCACTCCATGAACACGCAACAGGGCTACGAACTGATTGAATTCCTCCAGTGCTTGCGACTGTATATTTTCACCACCATGATCCACATGCTGGAATAAATTACTGAGCGCCGTTTGGTCATTAAAGCCAAACATCGACGGCCGGATCATCAATATGCGTGGGGTTGTCTGCATCGTCTAAATGGAATCGCGGATTAAAGGTAAACTCATGCAATGAAAACCTCCCCTTGCCCGGGAAAGCTCGCCTGAAGGCATGAGGATTAACGTATCTCTTAAGTCTTCTACTTTGATCTCTTCATTTTCAAGCTGGGTAATCAGGTCTTTTACATGAATAACCGAAAATCCATTAGTCTTAAAGGACTGGATCGTCCGGTCGTTCCGGTCATAGCCTAGCACAATCCCTTCTCTTAAAGCCAGTAAATTACAGGAATCCGTCCATTGTTCCCGTTCATCGTAAGGGAACTCATTATTCCCTGAATAAATGAAGTTCGTATTCTGGGTACTCCCCAAATCTTTTTCACTGATAGATGAAAGCAGATTTTCAATGCTTTTAAACTTCTTCGGCCGGTCTTTTCCCTTACTGAATTGAAAAATTTGTACATGGTCTTTTACTTTTTTCTCGGACAGGTAATCCTGAGGCTGCCTCTTTATTTTATCAGGAGTAGCACATACGGAACCCAATACCACCCAGGTATGCCTGTTTACCTGCGTAAAGAGTGTATCGATATGCATATAATCGCGCTTGTGCGGAATCCGGATCACCGTAATTTTTTTGACCACATCATGCTCAAACAGTAATCGGATGGCCTCATTGGCCCCACTGGGTGATGTCCGTTCGGAACAACCAATCAGGATGTGATCCGGACTAATCACCATGACATCACCTCCCTCCAGGGTTGCTTTTTCCTCCTGCCCGTCACCCGGACGCAGAAAATATTTCACCTCATGCGGAAACTCCAAAATCTTGTGTGTAGAAGCACTAAACAAAGGATGGTTATAAAAAATATACCGCGATAAAAGCGCCTCCCGGCCCCTCGCTTTTTTAGCTGGTTTACTCAGCAGTATAAAGTTATTGATCGTGATGCCAATGTCTCTGGTGAAAATCAGATTAGGAATAGGGGGGAACAACATCTCCCCATCAGGCATAGATCCCGATATCAGGATGCGCGATAACAAACCCGCCGGTGTAGCCGCAAGTTCCAATTGCAGCGCATAACTACATTCCTCTATGGCGCAAATAGCAGCACAAAGTTTATTCCTGATCTCTGTAACTTCCAGTATGTCAGCCAACAGCTTTTCTACCTCCACCACTTTATCCGAATTGAAATAGCCGGGTTTTCCCGGTTTATAAAACTCTCGTTTATCTGCCAGCGTATCTACCGGGTTATTTAGTTTGCCTTTGATCTTCGACGGATCTAAAAAATATAAAAGCAGCTTCACGTAATGATCATATTCATCTGCCCGAACGGTGTCCAGATGGATAATGTCTTCAAAAAGCCAATCCTGTGCTTTCGATGGGGCTACACGACCAATTCCGCTATCCGGACTGTGGATCATAACTGCCCTAAGGGTACCAATTTCTGAATTTACACTAATATCTAACTTTGCAGGTGTCATGCTGATTTTGATGCTTAAAACAAATCTAATCCAAATTATCAGCATTATTAAGGGGTGATTAGCGGTCTAATGATTAATTTTGAACCATGGATTTTATTGTCAAATACACCATTCAAGCAGTTAAGGCCCTGTATGATATTGATTTACCCGAAAATAGTATAAGTCTTCAGGAAACCCGCAAGGAATTTGACGGTGAAATAACCGTTGTTACTTTTCCCTTAACGCGCATTTCTAAGAAGTCTCCCGAACAAACAGGTATTGAAATTGGCGAATATTTGCAACAAAATGTACCTGAAGTCTCCGGATATAATGTGATCAAAGGATTTCTAAATCTATCCTTAACCAGCGCTTATCTGCTCGATCTATTTAAAAAAACGATCTTTCAACCTGACTTCGCCGTTTTGCCTGCTAATGGCAAACGCGTCATGATTGAGTATTCTTCCCCTAATACCAACAAACCTTTGCACCTTGGACATGTACGGAATAACCTGTTAGGTTACTCTGTTGCTAAAATTCTCGCTGCATCCGGATATGAAGTGATTAAAGCAAACCTGGTGAATGACAGAGGCATCCATATCTGTAAATCTATGCTCGCCTGGCAGAAATTCGGTAATGGGGAAACGCCCGTAAGTACCGGTCTAAAAGGTGATAAGCTGGTAGGAAACTACTACGTCAAGTTTGATCAGGAATATAAAAAAGAAATTGAAACGCTGAAAGCAGCCGGACAAACGGAAGATGAAGCAAAGAAAAATGCACCCTTAATTAAGGAAGCGCAAACCATGCTTCAGCAATGGGAAGCAGGGGATGAGGAAGTGACATCGCTCTGGAAAACCATGAATACCTGGGTTTATAAGGGCTTTGACGTAACCTACAAGAGCTTAGGGGTTGAATTTGATCAGTTTTATTATGAATCGGATACCTACCTGCTTGGCAAGGATATCATCGATGAGGGATTAGAGAAAGGCGTATTCTTTAAAAAAGAGGATAACTCGGTATGGATTGACCTGACCGCAGACGGTCTGGATGAAAAACTGGTACTGCGTGGTGATGGAACATCCGTTTATATTACACAGGATCTGGGTACCGCTCAATTGAAATACGATAACTACCAGATGAATGAATCCATCTATGTAGTGGGGAATGAACAGGACTATCACTTCAAGGTGTTATTCCTGATCCTGAATAAACTAGGCAAAACCTGGGCTCAGGGACTTTACCATCTTTCTTACGGCATGGTCGACCTTCCATCAGGCAAAATGAAGTCCAGAGAAGGCACCGTGGTAGATGCCGATGACCTGATCCAGGAAATGATTGATACCGCCTGTCAGCGCACCGAAGAACTCGGTAAAGTGGACGGATTCACTGAGGAAGAGAAAAAAGAACTCTACCGTATGATCGGTTTGGGTGCATTAAAATACTTCCTGCTGAAAGTAGAACCTAAAAAACGGTTACTGTTTGACCCGAGTGAATCAATCGATTTCCAGGGACATACCGGACCTTTTATTCAATATACACATGCCCGGATCTGTTCTGTATTGAGTCGCGCGGATGTACCACTTCCTTCTTTTGAGGGCATAAAGGACCTATCTCCGGTTCAAAGGGAGTTGATCTTAACGCTAAGCAGATACACGGAAGTCATCCTAACTGCTGCAAAGGAATACAGTCCCGCACTAATTGCCAACTACGTATACGAACTGGCCAAGGTATACAACAAGTTCTACCACGAGGAGCCGATTTTAAAAGAGGAGGACCTGGAGCTTCGTCAGATTCGTCTGGCTCTTTCATCGGTTACTGCTTCCGTAATCCAAAGAAGCATGGATCTTTTAGGTATTGATGTTCCACAAAGGATGTAAAAACAATTAAAATAGCAGCTCATGTTTTTATTTAACGTTCGGGTTTACGGCCTTTTAATTAATGAACAGAATCAAATTCTGATTAGTGATGAAGAACATCAGACCGTTCGCTTCAGCAAGTTTCCCGGTGGCGGACTTGAGTATGGCGAAGGACTCACTGACGCGTTAAAACGCGAATTCATGGAGGAATGTGAAACGGAGATAGATGTGCTGGATCATGTTTATACCACAGACTTTTTCGAAAAATCATCCTTCAACGAAAGCCAGATCATCAGTATCTATTATTTGGTTAAACCCGTGCAGCCGCTGAATTGCCTGATTTCAACCAGCGCATTTGATTTCAGCCGGCAAGCACTGATTAAACAATCCTTCCGCTGGATCCCTATTGAAAATCTTTCTGAGGATGATGTCACCTTTTTAACCGATAAGATCGCTATACAAAAATTACAAGCTGCATGGAAGAAAAAAGAAGTCTAAGCGAACGTGACCAGGCGATCATCTGGCATCCTTATACACAAATGAAAACGGCCGGATTGCCGATCCCCATTGTAAGGGGAGAGGGTGTTTATCTCATTGATGAAAACGGTAAAAAGTATCTCGATGCCGTTTCTTCCTGGTGGGTCAACCTGCACGGACATTCCCATCCCCATATCGCTAAAAAGGTAGCGGAACAGGCCAGTATATTGGAGCATGCCATCTTTGCCGGGTTTACACACCCTCCCGCAGTAGAACTTGCAGAAGGTCTACTGAAAATTTTACCCCCTAATCAGGCGAAGATCTTTTATTCCGATAATGGCTCTACCGCTGTGGAAGTAGCCCTGAAGATGTGCTTTCAATATCGCTCCAATAAGAACCAGTCCCGCAATAAGGTACTTGCATTCCAGCATTCCTATCATGGTGATACCTTTGGTGCCATGGCCGTAAGTGCCCGAAGTGCCTTTACCGCCGCCTTTGAAAGTCTGCTCTTTGATGTGGAATATATCGAAACACCACATGCCGGCAATATCGAAAAACTTAAAGCCTATCTCAGGGAAAATGCAGCAGATATCTCTTCATTTATTTATGAGCCCTTAATTCAGGGTTCCGGAGGCATGCTGATGTATGAAGCCAAATGGCTGGATCAACTCCTTGGTATTTGCCGGGAGTTAGGCATCCTGACGATCGCAGATGAAGTCATGACCGGCTTCGGACGTACCGGTAAACTTTTTGCTTCTGATTATATGGAGCATCAACCTGATATCGTTTGCCTGTCCAAGGGACTTACAGGTGGTACGATGGCTTTGGGTGTAACCTCCGCCACACAAGAGATTTTTGATGCCTTTCTATCCGACGATAAACTCAAGACCCTTTTCCACGGACATTCCTTTACCGCCAATCCAATAGCCTGTGCTGCTGCCCTGGCCAGTTTAGATCTGACGCTCTCTAAAGAAACGCAAGATAATATCCAACGAATCTGCGCCAGGCATGCCGCTTTTGCCCTTCACATTCAAAATAATCCGAAACTGAAAGCGGTTCGGCAGACAGGAACGATTATTGCTTTCGAATGGGAAACAGGGGATGATACCTCTTATTTCAGTTCGCTCCGGGACAACTTATACCAATTCTTTTTAAAAGAAGGGATTATTTTGCGTCCCCTGGGAAACATCATCTATATCCTTCCACCTTATTGCATCTCAGATGCCGAACTGGATTACATCTATGCGAAAATTGAACAGGCCCTCGACATCTTCTGAACCAGATAAAACAGCTTTTATTATAGGACTGTTCTCTACCGAACTGATTGTCGTCCTTGCCCTTTTCGGTTGTTTGACTATCTTCTTTATACTGGTTAAGTTAGTTCTTATTGATCATAATCAAGCCTTTGACCAGACCATATGTCAGTTCATCGAACCCTATTCCAATGCCACAACCACGCGGATCATGGCCGCCATTACGGAACTGGGAGGTACGCGTTTTATGTTGCCGGCCAATATTCTGCTGATCCTCTACTTCCTTTTTATTCGGAAGCATCGATGGTACTCCATCAAGATCGGTGCGATTGCTTTAAGCAGCGTCCTGATGATGCACCTGTTAAAACTCATCTTTAACAGACCAAGGCCCCTGATCCCCTTACTGGAACCTGCTATAGGTTTAAGCTTCCCAAGCGGACACGCCATGACTAGTGTGACCTTTTTTGGCCTGCTGATCTATTTTGTACACGGACATACAGTCAATAAAATAGTCCGAATTTTACTGATCTGTCTGCTAGTTGCTCTGATCCTGCTCATCGGAATTAGCCGGATCTATCTGCGCGTGCATTATCCCAGCGATGTGCTGGCTGGCTACTGTATGGGTGTCGTTTGGTTAATCCTATCCCTGGAATTCCTCAACCGGATGGAAAGGCGTAAATGACAATGATCTGTTGATTATCGGGTCATTTTTCTCGTTTTTTACATGATAAACAATCATGAAAATGGAACAACGTAATTTAGGAAATTCCGCACTTAAAGTGTCATCTCTGTGTTTAGGAGGAAACGTATTTGGCTGGACAGTAGATCAGCAAACGTCCTTCCGGATCTTGGATGAGTTTATAGACCTTGGATTTAATTTTATCGATACCGCAGATGTATATTCCAAATGGGCACCAGGAAATAAAGGTGGTGATTCTGAGAGTATTATTGGGTCTTGGCTCAAGCAAAACAACAAGAGAGATCAAATTGTGCTGACGACTAAAGGTGGATCAGAAATGGGACCCGGACTTAAAGGCCTTTCCAGTGCTTATATCACAAAAGCCGTAGAAGATTCCCTATCGCGATTACAAACCAATTACATCGACTTATACCTATCTCATTTTGATGATCTGGAAACTCCGGTAGAAGAAACTTTGGAAGCCTATGCTAAACTCATCAGTGCAGGTAAAATCAGGGTCATTGGAGCGTCAAACTTTAGTCCGGAGCGTTTGAAACAAGCATTGGATGCCAGTGACAAAGGGCTGCCCAAATACGAAAATTTTCAAATGCAATATAACCTCGTAGAACGCGAAGCATACGAAAAACAATATGCAGCCTTGACAGCGCAGTATCACGTAGGAGTAACCACTTATTTTTCCTTAGCTAGTGGTTTCCTCACCGGAAAATACCGTTCAGAGAAAGATCTTTCCAAGAGTACGCGAGGTCAGGGAGTGAAGAAATATTTAAACGAAAAAGGGATAGATGTGCTTACTTCTTTGGATAATGTGTCGACCCGACATAACGCTACGCCGGCACAAGTCGCATTAGCCTGGATAATCGCCCAGCCCGGAATCACTGCACCGGTAGTCAGTGCAACCAGTATCGATCAGCTCGACGATATCTCAAAAGCGGCCTCTTTAAGGTTATCCGCAGAAGAAATAGCTGAACTGAATGAAGCGAGTGTATAACAATTTTGCATCCTAATTTTTAACTTAGCCCCCAATGGGATATCAGAGTTTAGAAGCTTGTGTAAATGACCTGGAGAAAAACGGTCATTTGATTCGGATTAAAGAAGAAGTAGACCCTTATCTGGAAATGGCCGCCATTCATTTGCGCGTGTACGAACAACAGGGGCCCGCTCTTTTCTTTGAGAATATTAAGGGCAGTCCTTTTCCCGCAGTTTCTAATCTGTTTGGTACGCTGGATCGTTCTAAATTCATGTTCAGGGATTCACTGGAAAAGATTAAAACCCTGGTAGAACTGAAGAACGATCCCATTAAAGCAATCAAACACCCGTTCAAATACATGAATGTGGCCTTAACCGCTTTATCCGCGTTGCCCATGAAAGTGGGGAAAACTGCAGCCATTCTTTACGGACAAACTAAGATCAGTGCCCTTCCTCAAATTGTAAATTGGCCCATGGATGGTGGTCCCTTTGTCACCATGCCTCAAGTATACACTGAAGATAGCGACCACCCCGGTATCATGAATGCCAACTTAGGCATGTACCGCATCCAGTTGGGTGGAAACGACTATTTGCAGGACCGTGAGGTTGGTCTGCATTATCAGCTTCATCGTGGAATAGGGGTACATCAAAGTAAAGCCAATGCTAAAGGGCAACCTTTGAAAGTCAGCATTTTTGTTGGCGGTCCCCCTTCCCATCCGCTTGCTGCCGTGATGCCTTTACCTGAAGGATTGTCGGAGATGACCTTTGCAGGGGCATTGGGTAACAGGCGTTTCAGATACTTCTACGATGCGGATGGCTTTTGTATTTCAGCAGATGCAGACTTTGTAATTACAGGAACGATCTATCCACAGGAGAATAAACCAGAGGGACCTTTTGGCGACCACCTGGGTTATTATAGCCTGGTTCATCCTTTCCCAGTCATGAAGATCCATAAGGTGTATCACAAGAAGAATCCGATCTGGTCCTTTACTGTCGTTGGGCGACCTCCACAGGAAGATACCAGTTTTGGCGCACTGATCCACGAAATAACCGGTTCGGCGATGCCAAAGGAAATTCCCGGACTGCACGAAGTGAACGCAGTAGATGCCGCAGGTGTACACCCTTTGTTATTTGCTATTGGTAGTGAACGTTATACCCCCTATTTAAATAACCGCAGGCCGCAGGAAATCTTAACCATTGCCAATCATATATTAGGAAAAAGTCAGCTGAGTCTGGCTAAATACCTGTTCATTGCGGCAAAGGAAGATGACCCTGCTTTACATACGCATAATATTGCCGATTTTCTGGTCCATATCCTGGAACGAATTGACTTTCAAAGAGACCTTCATTTTCATACCAATACGACGATTGACACGCTGGACTACAGTGGCGATGGGTTGAACTCCGGATCGAAGGTTGTATTTGCAGCCGCAGGAGAGAAAAAGCGGGAACTGTGGAAGGAAATTCCTTCTCATTTTAGTACCCCTGCTTCTTTTGGAAAAGCCACATTAGCAATACCGGGCGTAGTTACTCTGGAAGGAATACCTTATACTTCTACACAATCGGCTCAAAATGAAATGGCCCAGTTGAATGAACACTTGAAATCAGCTGAGCTAAATGGCTTGGCATTAATGGTTTTATGTGATGACGCTGAATTTACGGCCGCTCATATCAATAACCTGGTATGGATTACCTTCACACGAAGCAATCCCTCGCATGATATCTATGGTATCAACAGTTTTATCGAGCATAAACATTGGGGATGTATTGGTCCCGTGATTATAGACGCACGTAAAAAGCCTCATCACGCACCTGAGTTAATTAAAGATCCTGGAGTAGAGAACCGAATCGACCAATTGGCTACTCAAGGCGGTTCGTTGTATGGCGTAATCTAATTCGGTAAATAAAGGAATCTATTCTTTTAGAGGACAGATAGGGATCGGCTAGGAGACAGCTGTATCCAAAGGTCGTCCCTTGTTCGTTGCTTCACCCAGTCAGCTGGCTTCTAGCTTCGACTCGAGCCGAAGCTAGAAGCCAGCTGAAACGAGTAAGGAGCGAATAACGATCGGATACTTTGTACAGCAGTTCCGTCTCTGTCTCCAAACAGATCGTACTCAAGTACTATATTCTACTCAAAACAATAGCTTGATGAAGCTAGTTTAAATCTACTTAATAATTCTGGATAAAAAAAAAGCCGCCTCAGTAGTATTTGAGACGGCAGTAGGACTGGGATTAAAAACGTACCCCAAATGTCAAGTATACGTTGTCACTTGTGTTTTTCAAGTTAGCCTGAGGACTTGCAGAAGACAGCTCATAAGGATAAAAAGTCTGTTTTCTGGAAGCGTTTGCATAAGTAGCATCCAAGTAAAAATTACTATAACGGTAACCCAAACCTCCACTGATGATGTTTGTAGCACCACTTATACCTTTTTCTGGGTTCGACAAGTAATTATAGCCTGCCCGCAGGTAAAAGTTCTCATTCAACCTTCCTTCACCACCCACTTTTGCATTTACAACTGATTTGTAAAGATCAGAGATTCTCATGTTATCATCAGACGAGGTAGAATAATTACCCAACTTCATCCCTGCATAATCCACATATTCAATATCAGCTGATAGAAATCCTAACTGTTGAAAGAATACTGCGATCCCACCATTCACTTTCATAGGAGTTCGCAATGTATAATTACTATTGAAAGGTTCCGGTTTTCCAGGGAATCTATCACCTCCTAAATATGAGGTCTCTAAAGCCAAAGTGCTATTGTCTTCAATGTCATACCAAGTGGGGCTTGTGAAAGAAGCACCCAGGCGTACAGCTTCTACCGGTTTGTAAATCATACCTAATTTGAAGTTAAACCCGCTTCCTGTAGTCTCCTGATTGAAATCGTAAAATGTGGTATATTCATCGGCATCTGGTTCTGTGTTTCCTACTTCTGTAAAGGTTGAATAGGAGTTATACCTTAAGCTAGTCAAACCAAGCGTAAGACCTAAATATAACTTATTACTATAATTAGTTCCAACAGCTATGTTAAACTCGTTCTGTCCACCGGTTCTGCTTCTAGACAGCGTTTGATCAGAATTCAGATAGGTATTAGGTGCATAAATATTACCGTAAGAGTTATTTCCTACCGAATCAATTAGATAGTGTTCGTATCCCCACCATCCCAGTGGATTATATGCATTGTTGAGATCGGCAACACTACCACCAACGGCATTTGCATTTTCGGCAAGAAAATCAGCTATTGAATTATTAGGATTCTGGCCAGCCAGATACAAATTGTCATAAAAGTTATTCGTTCTGCCAAAAGAGATTCCGAAATTAAAATTCAGAAAGCCCTGTGATGTTTCGGCGCCTACTGGGACTCTTTTCGCAGAATGAAACAGAATGGAAGCATTATTCAAATTTAACTGATCTTTAGTATCAGTCCTATTTTGTCCGAAATAGGAGGAAGAAGTCTTGCTGGAATTAAACTCTGGAGTAATGCTAAATTCTGACTTATTAAAGAAGCCAAGTCCTGCTGGATTACCACTAATAGAGCTTAGGTCACCGCCGACAGCGGTTGATGCGTTTCCAATAGCTTTGATTCTTGAAGTTGAGCCTTGAGTAGATCCTGAAAACGTATAAGCATCCTGGTTGAACTGCGCGTAAGAGAACTGACTGAACGCAGTAGCTGCGAGCATCAATAATATATTTTTAAATTTCATAGTATGGTTTCTTAAATAAAATGTTACCTGGATCCTCTGCTTGGTCTCGAGTTTCCGCCACCACCATTACTGTTTCCACCACCACCATTGCTGTTTCCTCCAGATGATCTTGGTGAACTTGATTGTGTTGGGGGCGTGCGGTCTACATATGGATCTCTTACGGGTCTTTCAACTCGTGTAGGCCGAGCCTGTTGAGTAGTAGCGGGACGAGTGGCACGTGAAGGCCTGGCATAATTGCCGTTGGAAGAAGTGCTTCCAGGTCTTCCTGTGCGTTCATAAATAGTACCATTCTCTGTACGTCCAACAGCACGCGAACCCCGATTCGCATTTCTAATCAAGTTCGGGTTTCCTGAACCTAAATAAGGGCGCGGGTTATTATTTCTCTGGTTGCCGACTACGCCACCGTAACCATATCCACCATTGCCATATCCATATCCGTAACCACCATATCCGCCGCCGTAATAGGAAGTAGGACCCCAGTAACCGCCGTAATAAGGATTTCCATAACCCCATGAGTTATATCCGAATCCTCCGCCGAAGCCACCACCAAAGAGGCCGGTACCAAACCACATGGAATAACCCGGACTGAATAGACCTTGATTATAGAAAAATGGATCATATCCGTAACCATACCATGGGTTGTAACTGTAGGTATACCAGTCGTTATAGTAACTTCTGTATGGAGAAGCATACTGAAAGCGGTCTATGCGGGAAGCATAACCGTAATCGTAGTCATAATCGTTGTTATCCCCGTCGCTATACGAATTGGCGGCATAATCTGTGTCTCCTGTCGCATAATCAGTACCTCCATAAACCTGCTCTTCGGTACGATAGGTTTTTTCCGGGGCAACCGGATAATCAACCTCTCTGGCTTTAGCCTGAGCATTGTAAACATCATCGTTATCTGCGGACTGCTGTGCCACCTGCATGGTCGAACAGGACCCCAATAATACAGCGACTGCTGCAATCATGGGAAGTATTAATTTTTTCATTGTCGTGTGTGTTAGATCTCCAGTTTCCCTGTCTCTATACTATGACGTAAGATCCGGGGAAAACGTTACGTCGATTAGTTTAAAATAGCCCGGTTTGTTTTATAACTTTACGGACACTAATATTGTGTTAAAAATACGAAAAAAACTATAAAAAATTACTATGAGTAAGGGTATTACAAGCAAAAACGACGATTATTCCCAGTGGTATAATGAACTTGTTACAAAAGCAGATCTGGCAGAGCATTCCGCAGTGAAAGGATGTATGGTAATCAAGCCGTACGGTTATTCAATCTGGGAAAAAATGCAAGCAGCTTTAGATAAAATGTTCAAGGACACCGGTCATAGCAATGCTTACTTCCCTCTTTTTATACCCAAGTCGTTTTTCTCTAAAGAAGCTGCTCACGTAGAAGGATTCGCTACTGAATGTGCGGTGGTTACTCATTACAGATTAAAAAACGATGGCAACGGTAATATTATTGTGGATCCGGATGCAAAATTAGAGGAAGAATTAATTGTTCGTCCAACATCAGAAACTATCATCTGGAATACGTACAGAGGCTGGATCCAATCCTACCGGGATTTGCCTTTATTGATCAATCAATGGGCCAATGTAGTGCGCTGGGAAATGCGTACCCGTCTGTTTTTACGGACCACTGAGTTTTTGTGGCAGGAAGGACATACCGCGCATGCAACATCAGCAGAAGCAGTGGAAGAAGCAGAACGTATGCTGAATGTGTATGCCGATTTTGCAGAAAACTGGATGGCTATGCCGGTAATTAAGGGGATTAAAACAGCCAATGAGCGCTTTGCAGGTGCGGTAGAAACCTATTGTATTGAAGCTTTAATGCAAGACGGAAAAGCTTTGCAGGCGGGAACATCTCATTTCCTGGGACAGAATTTCGCAAAAGCATTCGATGTGAAATTTACCAGTAAAGAAGGAAAGCTGGATCATGTGTGGGCTACCTCATGGGGCGTGTCAACTCGTTTGATGGGTGCGTTGATTATGGCACATTCTGATGACGCAGGTTTGGTATTGCCTCCTAAATTGGCACCTATCCAGGTGGTGATCGTTCCGATTTACCGGAATGACGAAGATCTGGCTCAGATCTCCGAAGTGGCTAAGGCATTGGTTGCGGAATTGAAAGCCAAAGATATTTCGGTAAAATATGACGATCGGGATACACAACGTCCGGGATTCAAATTTGCCGAATATGAGTTAAAAGGTGTACCGGTTCGAGTTGCCCTTGGTGGTCGTGATATGGAGAATGGAACGGCAGAAATTGCGCGGAGAGATACAAAAGAAAAGCAGACGATTAGTCGCGATGGATTAGCCGGATACATTGAAACATTATTGGACGATATTCAAACTAATATTTATTCGAAGGCGTACAAGTTCAGAGCGGAGAACATTGTGGAAGTAGACACATATGATGAGTTTAAAAGGCTTCTGGACGAAAAACCAGGATTTCTGTCCGCGCATTGGGATGGAACACCAGAATCGGAACAAAAGATAAAAGAAGAGACTAAAGCGACGATCCGTTGTATTCCATTAGATAATAAATTGGAAGATGGGGTATGCATTTATTCAGGTAAACCGTCTAAGCAACGGGTTTTATTTGCGAGGGCATATTAAAAGAGGTTTAAAGGTGTCTTAACAAGCATTTTGGGATTTGAAGAAAAGGCGGGGATCATAAACAAGGCAATTTAGCTTGTTGTGATCTCCGCCTTTTGTATATGTTAAGTATAAATTGTTTAAACCGCTTTCCAGATGACATCAGTAAACCATTTTTTTGAATCCATTAAATGCAATACAGGTTCGAAACCTGATTTAGAAGCAAACTGATCCACCTCTTTCAACGAATACTTATGTGAGGTTTCGGTGAAGATGCATTCATTTTCCTCGAAAATGATTTGTTCTCCGGCGATTTGTACGGTTTGTTTGGTTTTGCTGAACAAGTAACTTTTACAGGAGCCGGTTTCTGGGTCGTAACTTTCATAGTGACGGAAATTTTGCAGGTTGAAGTCCGCACCCAGCTCTCTGTTTAGCCTGGTTAGTAAATTCAGGTTAAACTGTTCGGTGATTCCTTGATGGTCGTTATAGGCATTGAAAATAACCCAGGGGTCTTTTTTTAAGTCGAAACCAATTAGTAAAAAGTCCCCTTCAGCTAAATGATCCCTCAGGAGAGTGCAAAATTCCAAGGCTTCATCAGGGGGCATATTGCCGATGTTTCCACCCAGAAGGAGTATTAATTTAGGACGATCAGATCGGGAAACCACTTCTTTTAATCCTTCAAAGTATTCGGCCTGGATTCCTTGTAAATTAATCCCCGGAATGCGTTTAGGAAGCTCATCATGAAGCAACTGGATGACGTTTCCCGAAATATCAATGGGATAATAGGTGAAGTTGATATCGTTGTGAACCAGGCATTTCAGTAATTCGGAAGACTTTATAGCATCACCTGCACCGAGTTCAATCAGATCAAAGCCATTCGGGAAGATGGAGAGGGTATGCAAAATATCCATGCAGCGGTCTTTGAAAATCTCCATCTCACAATCAGTGAGGTAATATTCAGGGATTTTCATGATCTGCCTGAACAGTTCGTCGCCTTTTGCATCGTAGAAATATTTGGCGTGCATGTATTTAGGAGAGGCCAATAGGCCAGTAAGGACATCGACTTTTAATTGCTCAGGGAGGACGTAAGTTTCCGGGGAAGATTCAGTTTCAGTATTCATAGGTAGATTTAGATTGCTAAACGGATTCCGGTATATTGCCAGTTTAAATGGGCATTGAAAAAGTTGCGATAGGTAATACGGCTATGCTCCGGGGAGGTAACCTCTGAGGAGCCACGTAAAACCATTTGATTGATCATGAATTTGCCATTATATTCGCCAATAGCGCCTTCGGCACGTTGGAAACCGGGGTAGGGAAGGTAGGCGCTTTCAGTCCATTCCCAGCGCTTTCCAAAGGATAGATCAGGTGCGGCTACTTCCCATTCGAACTCAGTAGGAAGGCGTTGGCCTTTCCATTCCGCATAGGCGTGCGCTTCATAATAGTTGACATGGTTAACAGGTTCATGTTCATTTATTTCGATCAGTCCATCCAGTGTGTAGTTAAACCATTTGCCATCGATGAGGTGCCAGTATAAAGGAGCTTTCGTTTTATGCGTGTTCACCCAATCCCAACCTTCCGCATGCCAATGCCGGAAGTTCTGGTAGCCACCATCCTGAATGAATTCCAGGTACTCCCCATTGGTCACCAGGTTCCTGTTGATGGAGTATTCCCCCAGAAATACCTTGTGCAGGCCAAGCTCATTATCAAAGCTGAATCCCTTGTCCTTGTACCCGATCTTATAAATTCCTTCACCAATGGTCAGAAATGGATCCAGGGGGATAGCAGGTTGTTTAATCTCTACTTTCTCTCTATCCTGATAATAGGAAGGAAACAAAGGGTTATGGCCTAAAATATACTTGAGATCGGTGAATAATAACTCCTGATGCTGCTCTTCATGGTTAAGACCTAAAATGATAGTGGCTCTTAAATCGTGGTCTGTAATCACACCCTGGTTTAAAAACGAAGCCATTGCTTCATCTACATATTTACGGTAGGTATAGATGTCTTCTACAGATGGGCGGCTCAGGTTTCCACGGTCCGTACGGATGACGCGGGCTCCTAAAGTTTCGTAATAGCTATTGAATACAAAATTATAATTTGGGTCATATTCCTTGTAGTCAGAGATATAGGGCTTAGCAACAAAGGTTTCAAAAAACCAGGTCGTATGACCAAGGTGCCATTTAGGCGGACTTACAAAGTCTACAGGTTGTACGACATAATCCTCCGTTTTCAATGGAGCACAAATCCACTCTGTACGCTTTCTCACCGCAAGATATCGAGCAAATAACATATTCAAGTTATTAATTCATGTATTAAGTGCTTAAACATGAAATTGTTTTAATTTTGGCATTTACAAGAGAAGATTATGAAATTCGGAACAAAGGCTATACATGCGGGTCAGCATCCTGACCCAACAACAGGGGCAGTGATGACACCAATTTATCAAACATCTACTTATTGGCAGAAATCGCCGGGTGACCATAAAGGGTTTGAGTACTCGCGTGGAACTAATCCGACAAGGAAGGCCTTGGAAGATTGTTTGGCTGCATTGGAAAACGCCCGGTTTGGATTAGCATTTTCAAGTGGGATGGCTGCTATTGATGCGGTATTGAAGTTACTGTTGCCGGGAGATGAAGTGATTACTGGGAATGACTTATATGGAGGATCGTATAGGATTTTTACGAAGATCTTTGCTAATTACGGAATTAAGTTTCATTTTATTGATTTATCGGATCCGTTGGTGATTAGGGAGTATTTGAATGCTAGGACTAAGTTGATCTGGATAGAGACACCTACTAATCCGACGATGAAGATTATTGATATTAAGGCGGTATCTGTGATTGCTAGAGAGGCTGGGGTGCTGCTTGCGGTAGATAATACTTTTGCTTCGCCGTATTTGCAGAATCCAATGGATTTGGGAGCAGATATTGTGATGCATTCGGCAACTAAGTATCTTGGAGGACATTCCGATGTGGTAATGGGTGCTTTGATGTTGAATGATGAAGAGTTGTATAAGAGGTTGTGGTTTATATATAATTCTTGTGGGGCAACACCAGGTCCGCAGGATAGTTTTTTGGTTTTACGAGGAATTAAGACGCTGCATTTGCGGATGAAAGCACATTGTGAAAATGGACGTTTAGTTGCGGAGTATCTTAGGGCACATCCTCTAGTGGATAAGGTTTATTGGCCGGGATTTGAAGATCATCCGAATCATGCAGTTGCTGTAAAGCAGATGAGGGATTTTGGGGGGATGATTTCTTTTAGTCTTATAGATGCTGATTTGGAGAGGACATTTAAGTTGGCTTCGTCATTTAAGGTATTTTCATTGGCTGAATCTTTGGGAGGAGTGGAGTCGTTGATTAATCATCCTGCGAGTATGACTCATGCGTCTATACCTTTGGAGCTTCGTTTAGCTGCTGGGGTAACGGATAATTTGTTGCGGTTGAGTGTTGGGATAGAGGATATTGATGATTTGCTGGAAGATTTGCAGCAGGCAATAGGGGGGTAATTTTGAGTATTCATTCGATTATTTCGTCGTTAGATTCTCGGGGCTTGACTTTAGATTCGCTTGATTTGAAGGCGTTTTTGGATGAGAAGGTGGAACTGTATAACCGGCCTTCGTTTATTGAGTTTGATCCGATTGTGATTCCGCATCAGTTTTCGCGGAAACAAGATATTGAGATCATGGGTTTCTTTGCTGCGATATTGGCTTGGGGGCAGAGGAAGACGATTATCAATAAGTGCAGGGATTTGATTGAAAGGATGTCTGGGTCGCCTTATGAGTTTATCATGGGGCATCAGGATACAGATTTGAAAGCGCTATTAGGTTTTAAGCATAGGACTTTTAATGATACGGATCTTTTGTACTTTGTGAGTTTCTTTAGAACGCATTATAGGGTGTTTGATTCATTGGAGGATGCTTTTTTGCCATCTTCTAAGTTAAGGTTAGGTTTAAGTAATTCCGGTATTGCTACTTCTTTTGAAGAGTGGATATGGGATAAAGCTTCGTGCTTTGAAGAAGGTCGAGCTCCTAACGGTCCGTTTGTTGAAGAAGGTTCTACTGTTCAGGGTTCATTTGGTGAAGATTCTGCCCCGTTCCCTTCAGTTGATTTTTCAGCAGAAGAGATGTTGAATCATTTCAGGAGTTACTTTTTTAGTTTGCCTGATTTTCCAAGGAGGACGATTAAACATGTAAGTTCTCCTTTGCAAAAGTCGACTTGCAAGAGGTTGAATATGTTTTTGCGCTGGATGGTTCGTCAGGATGATAAAGGAGTAGACTTTGGAATTTGGAACAGGATTTCGCCATCGCAATTGATTTGTCCTTGTGACTTACATGTAGACCGGGTAGCTCGAAAATTAATGTTGATCAACAGGAAACAAACAGATTGGCTTACGGCAGTGGAATTGACTGATCGCTTGAGGTCCTTTGATCCTGTAGATCCGGTACGATATGATTTTGCTCTTTTTGGTTTGGGGATAGAAGAGAAGTTTTAAAGAGAATTAGTATGACAAATAACGATACAATTGTGGCATTAGCTACACCATCAGGAAGTGGAGCCATTGGAGTAATCCGGTTATCAGGACCTGATGCCATTACAATTACAAAAACTGTTTTTAAAGGAAAGGATTTAAGTAAGCAGGCCTCTCATACGATTCATTTCGGAACGATCCGGGATGGGGAGGTGATCTTGGATGAGGTATTGGTTTCCTTATTTATCGGTCCGCATTCTTATACCAAAGAGCACGTGGTGGAGGTTTCTACCCATGGATCCGCTTATATCATCGAAAGTATCATTAAGTTATTTATCCGTACAGGAGCAAGGGCTGCAAAGCCAGGTGAATTTACGTTAAGGGCCTTTTTAAATGGAGGTATGGATTTGTCGCAGGCCGAGGCCGTTGCAGATTTAATTGCTTCGAATTCGGCTTCTTCGCATTTAGTTGCTATGCAGCAGATGAGGGGAGGGTTCTCTTCTGAGCTGAAGGGTTTGAGGGATCAGCTGATTCATTTTGCTTCAATGATTGAGCTAGAGCTTGACTTTGGGGAAGAGGATGTGGAGTTTGCAAACCGGGATCAGTTGAGGAGTTTGACTTTAGCGATTCATGCGGTGTTGTATCGGTTGATCAGTTCTTTTGAGCAGGGAAATGTGATGAAGAATGGGGTTCCTGTGGTTATTGCCGGTAAGCCTAATGTTGGTAAGTCTACTTTGTTGAATGCTTTGTTGAATGAGGAGCGGGCTATTGTTTCTGAATTTGCCGGGACTACCAGGGATACGATTGAAGATGAGATGTCTATCAATGGGGTCGTATTTCGGTTTATTGATACGGCAGGGATTCGGGAGACTGCTGATGTGATAGAGGCTCAGGGCGTATTGCGGACAAAGGAAAAGATGAAGCAGGCTCGATTGATCCTGTATCTTTTTGATCCGGAACAAGGGGTTGAAGAAATAGAGGTGCAGCTTGCTGAACTTGCTTCGTTGGGTATTCCTATTGTTGGAATTGTGAATAAGAGTGACTTATTGGCTCCTGCTGTGATGGAAGTTATGGAGGGGTTGGAGTTGGTCTTTATTTCGGCGAGGGAAAAGGTTGGAATTGAGGAGTTAAAGGTTGAGGTACTTCGGAAAGTGAATTTACATCGGATTAATAATGATGAAGTTATTGTAAGCAATATCAGGCATGTAGAAGCGCTAAGGAAGACGGAAGAGGCGTTGGATCGGGTGTTGTATGGTTTGGATAATCCGGTTACATCTGATTTTTTGGCGATGGATATTAAGCAGGCGTTGTATTATTTGGGGGGAATTACTGGGGCGGTGACTACGGATGATTTGTTGGAGAATATTTTTTCAAAGTTTTGTATTGGGAAATAATGAAGGATTGAAAGTTCTGAAAATCTCAAACACATTGCTAAGTATAATTTGAACCATCTAAATCTTAAGTGAAAAGAACTCGATAACAATTTTAAGGATTTATTCCCCTGAGAAAGCTATTTGATGAACTCCAGCAACTATATAAGGGTTTTGCGATTGTATTGCCATCAATGTTTTTGCGAAACGTGCATAAATTAACTCAACATGAAAGATTACAATGATGCTATATTTGAACGAATTCTTTCATCTTATCTTTTATCAACGCAGATTTTAGATTGGGCTAAAGTGGATAAAATGCCTGATAAAGCAATAGATTATCCATAGAAAATAGAGTAGACAATAATGTGGCTGATTTGAACATTAAGCTGAGTGGAAGAAAATTTGAAGAAATGGTTATTATGGAAAGCAATCTTTCGAAATTACTTGAAGAAGAACCTGTTATGCTCTAGATATAATGTCACGATTGTTGTGTTATAGTGTAGAGGTTGTTTAAAAGAAGCAATAGATTATTTGCAAACATTTATTAAAATAGTTATTTACTAACTTGCAGTGGCAATTACATAACTTATTTTTATCGTATTAAAGTATTCTTGCTTAAATTAGCAAATCATCGTTAATTTTTTCAGAGCAACGCCTTTATGTCATTATTTCAAAATTCAGTAATTACAAAGCAACTTCAAAGTCAAGATAGGTCAAAATTGATGTTGCAGTGGAATATATTTAAGAACCACTTTCACAATACACAAATCCAAGATAATATTCGTAACAGTAAAGAAGAGCAATATCAGGGAGAGTTCTTAATTGATTTGTTCGTTTATGTATTAGGCTATGTGAAAAATCCTACACCAAACTTTACATTAACATCTGAATATAAGAATGTTAAAGACAGTAAAAAGGCTGATGGAGCTATTCTTATCAGTAACAAAGTTAAAGCAGTAATTGAACTAAAAGGAACAAATACTACGGATTTAGGCAAAATAGAAGTTCAAGCATTTGGATATAAAAACAATCAACCAGAGTGCGTTTATGTAATAACTTCGAACTTTGAAAAGTTGAGGTTTTATATAGACAACGCAACAGAGTTTTTAGAGTTTAATTTATTCCTGCTTACAGAAAAAGAATTTGAATTGCTCTATTTATGTTTGTCTTATGATAGTATTGCAAATGATATACCTAAGAAATTAAAAGAACAATCTTTAAGCAAAGAAAAAGACATTACTAAAGCTTTATATTCTGATTATTCAGAGTTCAAAAGGGAATTGCATCGAGATTTAGTAAAACAAAATCCTCAGTTTGAGGCATTAGGGTTATTCAAAAAATCACAAAAATTATTAGATAGATTTTTGTTTCTGTTCTTTGCTGAAGACCGCCAATTGTTGCCACCTAATTCTGTACGCTTGATTTTGAACGACTGGCGAGATTTACAAGAACGCGATGAGAACGTACCTCTGTACAATAGATTTAAAAAGTATTTTGAATACCTAAATACAGGATTTAAGGGCAAGCGTTATGATGTTTTTGCATATAATGGTGGCTTGTTTAAGCCGGATGAGGTTTTAGACATTATCAGAATAGATGACGAGCTATTGTATAAACACACTTTGAAATTATCAGAATATGATTTTGAAAGTGAAATTGACGTAAATATTCTCGGCCATATTTTCGAGAATTCATTAAATGAATTGGATGAAATTAAAGCACGATTAGAGGGAACAGTAATAGACAAAGCAACTACTAAAAGGAAAAAAGATGGTGTATTTTACACTCCAAAATACATAACGAAATACATTGTTGATAATACTATCGGTAAATTGTGCACTGATAAAAAAGCAGAATTTAAAATTATTGAAGAAGAATATTTTACTGACAAAAAAAGAAATATACTTACTAAAAAACCTTTATTAAATAAATTAATCAATTACCGTAACTGGCTTCTAAATATTAAGATATGCGACCCCGCTTGTGGAAGTGGAGCTTTTCTAAGCCAAGCCTTAGATTTTCTAATTGCCGAACATAGGTACATAGACGAATTACAAGCCAAACTATTAGGGGAAGCATTGGTGTTAAGTGATATTGAAAAGAGCATTTTAGAAAACAATCTTTTTGGTGTTGATTTGAATGAGGAAAGTGTAGAAATAGCAAAACTTTCTTTATGGTTACAAACAGCCAGACCAAACCGAAAACTAAACGATTTAAACAACAATATTAAATGTGGAAATTCATTGATAGATGATGTTGCCATTGCAGGAGAGAAAGCATTTAATTGGAAAATGGCGTTTCCTGCAATATTTGACAACGGTGGTTTTGACGTCATTATTGGAAATCCACCATATGGTGCCTTTATTGATAAAATAAGTAAAAATTATTATCAAAAAAAATTCAATACCTTTCAAGGCAACTTTGAAATTTATTTCTTTTTTATTGAACTAATAAGTTCTATTATAAAACCAAAAGGAAAAATTGGTTTTATAACTCCTGATACTTGGATAAACATTCCGCAAGCAAAAAAATTAAGAGAACATATCTTAGAACTTTATGGACTTAATAACATAGTAATTTTTAAAAATTCAGTTTTTGAAGATGCAAGTTTGAATGCGATAGTTTTTATATTAACATTAGAAGGACAAAATGAGGAATGTGAAATTGTAAATTTTGATTCTAAAGTTGATAATCTTTCAAATGTGTCAAATATTACCAAAGTAGGCTTTATAAAAAATTGGAAGAATTCAGAAGACAAACAATTTCAAGTTTTACAAAATGAAGCAGATATATTAATTATTAATAAAATAAACTCAAAATCTCAAGTCGCAAGTAAATTTATTGATGTTTGTCAAGGGATTGTTCCATACTCTACGGAATACCTAACAAAAGAAGAAGTAAAAAACAGAGTTTATCACTACAATCAGCCTTTAGATGAGAATTATGGAGTTTGGATTCAAGGAAGAGCAATAAAGCGGTATACTTTAAACGTTTCCAATAATGAATACTTAAATTATGGTGCTTGGTTACATCGTGCACGAAAGTTTAAATATTTTTTTGAGGACAGAATTTTGATTCAAGAAATAACTGGTGGTAAACCTCCAAGAATTTCAGCAATTAATTATTCAGGTAAATTATTTCATGATCCTGGAATAATATCATGTATAAATATTTCTTGTCTAAACACAAAATACCTTCTAACATTAATAAATTCTAAGCTTCTATCATGGTTTAATATAATGAATTCTCCTAAAGGAAATAGATTAACGTTTCCAAAGATTTTAATTGGAGATATACGGAAACTTCCAATTATTGAAATTACTGTTGAACAACAAGCTCCGTTTCTTGAAAAAGCAGATTTAATGTTATCATTAAACATAGATTTACAAGAACATTCTCAAATGTTTCAAAGAATATTACAAAGAAATTTTGATTTGGAAATTTTACCTAGAAGGTTACAAGATTGGTATTTCTTGTCTTATGCCGATTTTATAAAAGAATTAGAGAAACAAAAAGTAAAACTATCGCTTGATCAAGAGGTGAAGTGGGAAAGGTTTTTTACTGCGGAAGTAAAAAAAGTTTTATCATTGAAAGCAGAAATAGATAGTACGGACAAAAAAATAGATGCTTTAGTATATAAGCTTTATGATTTGACTGCAGATGAAATACACATTGTTGAGAATTGCTAATTGTTAATTCTCAGTATTATTGTAATATAAATTTTACCTCTTTTCTCATTAACATATTTTCTAAGTCAAGTTCAAAAAATTCTATTCAATTTATGAAAATAACGCAACTTACAATTACGAATTTTAGATTGTTAAAAGATTTTTCTATGGATTTGGAAGAAGAACTTTCTTTGGTCATTGGAAAAAATAACACTGGAAAGACATCTATCCTTGCTGTTCTCGACAAATTTTTGAATGAGAAAAGTAAATTTTCTTATGATGATTTGAATATAGACTTTAAAAACGAACTAGAAGGTCTGATAAAATCTGAGGTTATTCCTGAAGTATTTACACCTAAAGGTATCAAGCTAAAGGTGTTTATTGAATACAACGAAAAAGATGATTTATCAAATGTTAGTAGAGTATTAATGGATTTAGACCCTGAAAACAATAAGATTGTGTTGGGGTTTGAATACACAGTAAGCTATAATGACTTCCTGAAGTTTAGAGCTGACTTTGCAATATATACAACAAAAGAAAAGATAAAAGTTGATGACGGAAAGAAAAGCAAACCTGGTAATCTAAATGATTTTTTAAGGAAAGAGTTAGAAAATTATTTTTTTACTCATAAACTATCTATTGAATACGATGTGGCTTCTAATAAAGCTAATGATGCAAACTTCATAGACCTTGAAAGTGAAGGGATTAGTATTAAAGATATTTTAGGCTTCAAATATATTAGTGCAAGACGAGATGTAACTAATAAAGAAAAGGAAAATACATTGTCTAAGCATACATCCAACCTTTATAAAAAACAAGAAGATAACGCCGAAAAAAATCATGCTACTGAAAATTTCAAAGACCAACTTTCAGAAACTGATAGTACATTAAGCAATATATACAAAGACTTGTTCAGTGATGTAATTAAAAAAGTACAAGATTTTGGGGGGATCAAGCTTAATGATACGGATATAGCAATTATTTCAACATTACAACATAGGGAATTACTTGAAGGTAACACAACTGTAGTATATACCCATGATGACCATAAGCTACCAGAACACTATAATGGTTTAGGGTATATGAATCTGATAAGTATGATTTTTGAAATCGAAATTCTCGTGCAAGATTTCAAAAGAGACAAAGAAAAAAAGCCAGCAGATATAAATTTGCTCATTATAGAAGAACCGGAAGCACACACTCATCCACAAATGCAATATATTTTTATAAAAAATATAAAAAAATTGCTTGGTGAAGGTGTAAAACGAGAGGATGGAATAAATCGACCACTTCAATACATAATAACAACACATTCATCTCACATTGTTGCTGATAGTGATTTCAATGATATCAAATATTTAAAAGCAGAAAACAAAAATAATGTTGTTGCAAAAAATTTGTCTGATTTAAGAAAGCAATATGATACTGATCCAAAACAATATCAATTCTTAAAGCAGTATTTAACTATTAGCAGGGCTGAAATTTTCTTTGCTGATAAGGCGGTTCTTATTGAGGGGGATACTGAAAGAATATTGATACCAACCTTTATGCGGAAAGTAGATTTAGAGGAAGAAACTCGTTTAAAAGCAGAAGGTAACGAAGACACTTTTCTGCCGCTATTATCTCAAAATATATCCATAATTGAAGTAGGAGCGTACTCTCAAATCTTTGAGAAATTTATCGATTTTTTAGGTGTTAAATCTTTGATTTTAACAGATATCGATGCAATTAAAGTATTAAAACAAGATGACAAAGGGCAAGATGTTTGGGGAGCTTGTCCTGTTGTTGAAGGAACAAAAACAAGTAATTCAGCGATTAATCATTTTTTAAAAGAAATTGCTTGGAACGACTTGATGGCATTACCCATAGCCAACAGAATTATTATTGTGGGAGGCTCTTCTGTTTGTATATGCTATCAGCAGGACGAATTAAACGAAAACGACGAAAAGTATAATGCTAGGAGTTTTGAAGATGCATTTATTCATATTAATCGTGCATTTGTAAATGGTAATAAAGATGAATTTCAAGGGCTACAAAACCGAAAGTTATTTGATGACGTTGTAAGTAATGCTTATTTATTAGCAAGTTCGTGTATAAAAAAGAAAACTCATTTTGCATTAGATATTTTATATCATAGTGATAAAGAATTTAGTAATTGGAATATTCCTTCATACATCAAAAATGGTTTATTATGGTTGAAGGAAGATTAAACTTGGAACCCGAAGTACAGAAAATCTTCGAATCAATTGATGCTGGAAGAAACTTTCTTTTAAGTGGCGGTGCAGGAAGTGGTAAGACCTATTCACTGGTAAGTGTTATTCGTCAGGTACTAGCTGAAAATTCGACAGCAAAGGTAGCTTGTATGACATATACCAATTCAGCAGTGAAAGAAATTGAAGAAAGAGTAAATCATAAGAACCTAAATGTATCTACAATTCATGACTTCTTATGGGATAGTATAAAGCACTTTCAAAAAGAACTTAAAGAAGCAATCATTTCATTAGCGAATACTGAAGACGTTAGCAAGATATTAATTGATAATCTAAATTCTGTTCCTGATAATTTCTTCGACAACTTACCAGATGGTATACAATACAAAGAGTTTATGCGGTTGCGTGAAGGAATAATTTCCCACGATGAATTGCTTATAGTTGCAAACTACCTTTTTAAGAATTACCCCAAACTTAGCAGTATTGTAAAGGATAAATATAAGTTCATATTTATTGATGAATACCAGGATACCAGTAAAACTGTTGTGGATACATTTCTCAATCACTTTAAGAAAAGCGAAAGGAGAAATGTTATCGGCTTTTTTGGCGATGCAATGCAATCAATTTATGAAGATGGGATTGGAAATTTAAATGAGTACAAAGGAGACGATGCAGGTACTGTAAATGAAATTTCAAAGACACAGAACAGAAGAAACCCTCAACTAGTAATAAATTTAGCTAATAAACTCCGTACAGATGGTATTATACAAGAACCTTCTACCGACCCAAATGCACCCAATATGTTTGGAGGTGTTGTAAAGCAGGGAAGTGTATTGTTTTTGCATTCTACTGATGGTAATATTAATAAGGTTGAGGAATTCTTAAAAGAGAATTATGATTGGGATTTCCATAATTCAAAAGAGACAAAAGAATTAAACCTCACTCATAATTTAATAGCAGGCAAAGCAGGGTTCAGAACGTTAATGGATATTTACGATAAAGACCAGATAATAGGTTTTAGAGATAGAATTAAAAAATTCATAAAAGAGAATGCTCTTCCGACTGATTTTTCAGAAAACACATTCGGTGAGGTAATTCAAATATTGCAGTCAGGCAAAAGTGGTAGAGAGATGAATGCTGTTAGTCCTACTAATACAATGCGGGCGTTTATTGGTATTAATGCAGAATTATTTGAATATGCAAAATCGTTAAAATACTCTGAATTTTCTAAAATGTATGTAGATAAAGACCAGTTACTTGATGATAAAAAAAATGATGAAGATGATGGCAATAAGAAGGGTTCTAAAAGAGATAATCTAATAAAGCATCTATTTAAAATTCAAATTAATATTTCTCTGTATAAAAATAGAAAGTATAATGAGTTTCTAAGAGCCACTGACTATCGTTATAATATAATAAGTATAGCAAGTAAAAGAACACTAAGAGAAAATATTGATAGCCTTGTAAAAGTTGGCGATAAAACAATAGAAGAAGTAATTACTGATGCCAACGAGAAAGGCATTTGTATTATTGATGACAAACTCATTGATTTCAAAGAGAAGAAAGGATATCTCTACAATCGTGTAAAAGATGTCAGATTTAGTGAATTTCAAAAGTTATTTGAATATTTAGAAGGGCAAACGCCATTTTCAACACAACATAAAACTAAAGGTGCTGAATTTGATAATGTTTTGGTTATTCTGGACAATGGTGGTTGGAATAATTATAATTTCGGAAATCTTTTTTTAGAAACGGGTTTGGCGACTGTATTAGAAAGAACTCAAAAAATATTTTATGTCTGTTGTACCAGAGCAAAAAAGAATCTAGCGGTATACTACCACAATCCAGATGCACAGGTAATAGAAAAAGCAAAAGAGTGGTTTTCTAATGGTAACGTAATTGAAATCTAATTTTTGCATTAGTTATGATAGCTATCTAATAATCAGTATTGCTTTGTTTTTTGTACTGGGAGGAAAGGTGCTTAGTTCTATGTATTAGAGATAGGACTAAAGTAAATGTGATTCTAATTATCTTTATAGGCTTCGAAGCCAAAAAAACTCTTATGGAAAAAGTTGAATACGGTGATATAAATAAGTTCCTAGTTTCAATTGGAATTGCGTTGATTGCTATTAGTTTTTTAGCCCCTTATCTTTATTTAAAAGAGGATTTTGGGCTGTATGTAGAGGCTATGGCAATACATAAATATCAACCAGCCGTTCAATACCTAATAACCGATAAAATTGACAAAGTTTTGTTCATACAAAAATACGTTTTGGGAATTTGCATCGTAATCTTTGGTGTTGGCACATTTTCATTAATAAAAGGCTTAATCAGGTGGGCTAAGTGGCAAGCTGTGATAAATGAAAAATTTAAAAAGGAAATTGAAAAGTTGGGTTTGGAGATTAAGGCTTTAACTCCGGTGCAAGTAGTTGAAAAAGTAAAAGATGAACTGGAAGCGGGTAATGAAATAAATAAAATCACAAAATCAGTTGATGAATCAATTATTTTTCATTATTTAAAAGTGGAGGAAGATGTAATTGCTAGGTTTGAAGCCTATAACAGCCCCAATTATAGAATACTTGCACAACAACGTTTAGGTAATCGGTTTGAAGTGGATGTTTTACTAAAAGCAACAGCAAGCGGATATCTCGATCGCATAGTTGAGATTAAATATTTTAGGGGCGCAATATTGCCGGCAAACGTTGCTCAGGTGTTGATGAAGCTAAAAAGTGTGGTGTCTTATTACAAAAGAAATTTACTGAGAACACCTGTGCCCGTTTTATTGATAGTTTATGAGGAGGATAAATTTGACGTTCAAAAAATTGGCGAAATTGAAGATGAAATAGCAGAACTAACAATGAATATTCGATCGCTTAAAAGACTTAAGGTTGAATTCATAAATTCAAAACTTATCATTGAGTTTGATGTGAAAAATCTACTTAAGCGCTAAGTTTTTGGTAAAAACCGTTCCCTGTCAGATTATCTAAGTTTCTAGATTCGCTTATGAAAATAAAACAATCAGGAGCATGAACCAGGAATTACAATCAGAGATGTCACGCCACGTAAACGATTGGCACCATATCGGCTTAAGCCAGATCGGCTATTGTCAGGAAAAAGGCATCAATTTCATTAAATTCAATTATTGGGCACGTAAAGCACGTCCTTCCGAGAAATCTAAACAAGGTTTTGTTTCTATGAAAGTGGGGGGAATTCAGCGCAGCGATCCGTTCATCCGTTCATCCAGTGATAGAACTGATCAGTCCCACAGGAATCCTATTAAGTTTTATGGTGCTATAGATCCTGAATTTATTCAAAAAAGTGTTATACGAAGTTTTGCTTGCTCAAAGGACTGTGTGATCAATCTTCCAAAATAGCGTAGTCTTTGACTCTGATTACAGCATTTTAATTATTAATGACAGAGAAGAACGGTGATAGGATTTACAAGTGGATTAAGCTTGCCATTGATTCAATAGTAAAGAGATAGCTGGTTTTGCAAAAGGTCTTTTGTCTGACTTTGATGCTGTAAAAAATGCATTCAACAAACGCTGGATTAATGGTCCGTTTGAAGGAAACGTCAACAGGTTAAAGACATTAAAGCGTCAGATGTATGGAAGAGCTAGTTTCGATCCACTGAAACGACGGCTAGTGTTAACTCCTGTCTAACCCACCCAAAGTGAGGAAGAACAACCTTCAAGCGATACCCTTGGCCCCGGTATCGCCGATATCTACATCTAATACTTTAAAGATGAATTCACTTCCAATGTCCACTTGTATTTTTTCTGGTACAGATTCGCATTCTTCCTTCAGTCTGTCTAGAATATCCACTACATGCTCGCCTTTAATACATAGATCCGGGTATATATCCAGACAAATCTTGTTTAATTATTGATAATATGAGGTTTAATTCGGTGGATGGATCATTGTCTAATGGTTGAATAATGTTGTGATTGCTTTGCCTTCTCTTTAGTTAAACATTGCTCAAACTGTCGATCATTGCTTGAAAGCTTATATTAAGTATTAGAAAAGAAATATATTTTTTTTAACTGCATAAAAAATGTACTTTGCGAATCTAAACCGCAGTTCATGAACTCAATCTTCAAATCCATTAGTGTCTTATCACTACTTTTTCTAGGAATATCTATTGGTTTTGTTTCTTAGCCATGTTGTTGCTTCAATACTTTACCTTATATCATCAATATTCATATTGACATAATTGTTACCAGTAGCCATTTTGACAATTGGTGTAATTTAAACCTACCAAGCGCTTACTGCTAACGAGTAGGATTATATTATTACCAGAAACAAGAAAAATACTTGGAAGCAAGTTATAATTTATAGCCTCTAGATAGATTAAGAAATATTATTCGATAATTAATTAAAAATAAATATGAGTGTTTGGCATATTCAATTGCATCCTAATGATAAAACTTGGGGACCTAATAAAATAAAAGAAGTTCTAGAAAAAACCAGTTATATAGGTATTGGTGAGTGGAAGGAGGGAGAAGCGCAAATACGTCAGTTCAAAGATGAACTTAAGATTGGAAACTACGTAATCGTTAGAAGTAATGGACCTCTGGCCTTAGTTAGGATTACAGGAAATGCAGAATTTGTAAAAAATCCTAATTGGGAATTAGACTGGTTTTCAAATAGAAGAAAAGTTGAAGTTGTAGAATGGTTCACTGATAATGTACAACAAGAGTTAGGAAGGAAAATAGACGGCATATTTCAGCTAGCATCCTTTGCTAGTATTAGTGACAGTTCTTTTGCGAAAAAATGGATTCAAAGAGTGAATAAGAAATTAGAAATGAAGAAATTAGACAATATTGTTGAACTGTTGAAATACAAAAAACAGATTATATTGCAGGGTCCTCCGGGGACTGGAAAAACAAGACTTGCGAAAGAAATAGCAAGTGCACTTGTTAATCACCAACAAGTTTCTGCTAAAAAACCTGATACTATTTCTGCCGTAGATATCAAAAAGCATTTAAAGGTTGGAGATCAATTTCAAAGTGTTGCAGAGAAAGCTACCTACGTGATTGAGGAGATAACAGATAATAATGTCAAATTAAAAGTAGGTACCTCTTTTTACTCTCCTAACTTTAAGGAAATTATTGAATGGTACAAAAGTAAAAGATGGAGTGTTAAAGGGGAACAAAAAAATCAACTGCATCCTTATAGCGCAGCGGTAGCAAAATATATTTACGATAACATAGGATTGACAACCAATAATATTGAATCATCTGATTCATATAAATTGATCCAGTTTCATCCTTCATACACTTATGAGGATTTCGTAAGGGGTATTGTGGCTGTTCCAAATTTAGATGGTGATGGGATATTATATGAAGGTAGAAATAATTTACTTGCAAAGTTAGCGATTGAAGCTTTAGAAAATTACAAGTTAAGCCAATCCCAAAAAGATGAATCAAAAAAAATAATTCAAGCAAGAAGCGATCTAGATAGATTTATTGAACATGTCAATGATGTGATTTCAAATAATGAAAACCATAAATATTCTTTAACAGAAAATGTTTACCTTTTTGAATGCGACGAACTTAGATTTAAGTATAAGGGGGATAACTGGGTAGCTCATGAAAAAGGACTAAATATGAAGTTTTCTGAGCTTGAAAAGTTAATTCTCGCTGAAGTAAAAATAAGGGCCGATATGGAAAATGTTGAGGGTTTAGAAGCCTTAACAAAACAGCATGCTGTATACTTTTTTAATACTGTTGAAAAGTTTAATGAATTTGTTACTTCAAGCAAGGCGGAAATTGATACTCGCAAACTGGAAGAGAAAACTGCCTTGAAAAATTATGTTTTAATTATTGATGAAATCAATAGAGCTAATCTTTCATCTGTTTTGGGAGAATTAATTTATGCTTTAGAATATAGAGGTGAAGAGGTAGACAGTATGTATGAAGTAGATGGTAACAAGAAAATAATATTACCACCTAATTTATTCATAATTGGCACTATGAATACTGCAGATCGAAGTGTTGGCCATATTGACTATGCAATAAGAAGACGATTTGCATTTGTTGATGTTCTTCCAGAAAAGTTAGAGAATGTTCCATTTGAAACTGATTTGTTTTTTGAGGTATCTAAGCTATTTGTTATTGATCCTTATTCTGCAAAGCTTGAACCTTCACAATATCTATCTTCAGAATTTAGGCCTCAGGACGTATGGCTTGGGCATAGTTATTTCATTAAAAATCCGGAAGCAAATACTGCTCTGCGCTTAAAGTATGAAATTATTCCTGTTTTGGAAGAATACATTAAAGATGGTGTGCTAAAAGAGTCTTCAGAATTAAGGGAAAAAATTGAATCTATTAAAAATATGTTTCCTTAATGAATAAAGTTAAGCAGTTTGATTATTGGGAACATTTGGCGAATCAGATTACGTTGGATAGTTTTAGTAATCCTGAAAAAATTACCAATCGGTTTTTTGGCTCAAACCCTAATTTGCATTGTTATAAATCTACGCAGTTAAAAGAATATATTAAAATTGAAGTAGGTTATTACATTGGTGTTGATTGGCTCATTGAAGGTGATTGCTCAATTGTAGTAGCGCCTAAATTAGATACAAGGATAGAGGTTATTAAAGGGGAGTTAGCGGAAAATGGTGATGAAGAAATTGATGTAGATGAAGGTCTTAAGAATAATCATGACAATGGAGCTAACGTTGCAATTGATTATATAGCTATGCTAAATCAATGTATTTCAGTTGATTTTCTTTATAAGGAAATCGATAAACTGATTTACATTAACTGGAATGCAAAAGAGGTTCCTATCAACCAAGAGCATGACTGGCTAAGTCCATTATTAATTGTTCAGTTCTTGAATACTTTAAAGAGGCTTGTAGCTAAGGGATTAAAAAAATCGTATTACAAGGTTAGCCAAAATCTCAATTGTAAAATAAAAGGTAAGGTACTAATAGGGCAAAACCTAAAGCAGAACGTTTTTAAGAACAAATTTACCACTACATTGTGTCAGTTTGAAGAATTTGGTATTGATAGTTTTGAAAACCGATTACTAAAGAAGGCACTACAGTTTTCACATGCCTATATTGATAATCATAAAAAAGTTTTTAATGATTCCATTGACCATTTTGAAAATTTACTTAATTATTGCAGGCCAGCTTTTGATGCTGTTTCAAATGAAGTTAATATACTGGAAGTAAAAGATCATATACCAAATCCTTTTTTTGCTGAGTATAAAGATGCTATTAAACAAGCTAAGCTAATCTTAAAAAGATACGCTTATTCTATAACGAATACTAACAAGCAACAGCTAACGACCCCTCCTTATTGGATAGATATGCCAAAGTTGTTTGAGCTCTATACTTATAATTTTCTTAGAAATCGCTTTCCAAACAAGAACGACCTTAATTATCACACCAAAACATATGGAAACGAGCTTGATTTTCTTGTCAATTCTGGTTCTGTTAAAATGGTAATTGATGCAAAATATAAACCATTATACATTTATGGTAAAGACCATAATGATATTAGGCAAGTATCAGGATATGCGCGGTTAGATAAAATATTTAAAGCTTTAGGTCTTGAGGAAGATAGACTGATCGATTGCTTGATTATTTATCCCGATATTCAAAATGGATATGATCTGGAAAGTTTTAAAGTGGGGGAGCTAACATCCCCAGAAAATACAGTCAAAGGTTACCGTAGAGTGTATAAGATCGGAATTAAGTTACCTGTTAAATAGGTTAATAATCATTTTATTGATATCATAAGCGTTTAAAAATGAGCTAGTATGTTTTTTTATAGATCTAATTGTATCTTTGAAATGAAGAATGTTGATACCTGAACACTAATGGACGCATCTTTTTTAGTATGAACTATGGTATGAAGAACTATTTACCTTCTAATTAAGTGTAATCTGAACGTTTGCTAAATTTTATCAAAACCTTTAAACTTTTTATTATGAAACTAACTTATGAAACTGTGTGGGCTCAATTAAATTCGACTTTTAATTAATGGTATTATGAGTAAAGAACTGACCATTAAGAATCTATTACCAATAAAAAGTGATAGTGACTTGAATATCCTTAGAGATAACATACATAATAAGACTTTCGTCGGTATTGATTTTGGAACATCTACAACAGTAGTAAGTATTGCTATGTTAGATAAAAATACGAATGAAATCATCGCCAAATCAATTGATATAAATCAAAAATTAGATGACGGTACCACATATTCCTTTTATCGTATACCATCGGTTGTTGCTTGGTATAATAATAAATTGTTAATAGGAGAAGGTGCAAAGAAATTGAAATACAAATTGAAGTACGGAAAGAATGTATGGCATTCTTTCAAAATGGAATTGGGGGAAGATGTAGGGTGTAAATACCCCAATAGTGAATTAGGTAAGGATAATCCTGGTCCAACGCTACAAAATCCTACAGATGTTACCAAACTGTTTTTTAGATATTTGAAAACTCATGTTGATAGGTATGTTGATGAAAAGCACTTGCCTAAAAATATTGAATACGCCATCAGTATTCCTGCCTCATTTGAGGCGAATCAACGTAAAGATTTAATAAGTAGTATTGAAGCTAATGGAATTATGCTTAATAGGCAATCGCTAATTGATGAACCTAATGCCGCATTTTTAAGTTATGTATTGAGCTCAACTTATGATAATAATAATGTTATAAAATTACCAGAAAATTATTACCCTAATGTTTTAGTTTTTGATTTTGGCGCAGGCACCTGTGATATTTCAATCTTAGAGATTGGACAAGATGTTCATGGTGTTTATTCAAAAAATATTGCTATATCAAAGTTTGATAAACTAGGTGGTGATGATGTGGATAAACTAATAGCCATTGATGTTTTACTTCCTAAATTGTTTGAAAATAGTTTTTTAAATGAAGAGGACTTCCGAACAAGAGAACTCAAAGAGTTGATTATACCTAATCTGCTAGCTGCTGCTGAGCGATTAAAAATTCAGTTATGTGAGGCTATGTCATTAAAAGAAGATAGCAGTTCTCTTGTGGATTTGAAAAATCAAGACTTCAAAGTTTCATGGAATAAAGAAATTGAAATTCATACCTCCAAGGGAATACTGGTTTTAAAAGGTCCCGAAATGTCAATCAGAGATTTTGTGAAAGTAAATGCAATCTTTACAAATATTAAAGAAAAGACTCCTACTAACAAGATCGAAAAAGAATACGAATTTATTTCCATTTTTAATCCGATTAATTCTGCATTAAAAAAAGCAAAATTGAAGCCGGTAGATATAGATTATATTTTATTTATTGGAGGAAGTTCAAAGAATCCTTTTATTCAATATGCGGTGAAGGATTTTTTCAAAGAATCTACTATTCTTTTACCGAAAGATTTGCAGGCACATGTCTCAATTGGAGCCGCAATACATAGTCTTGTACTAAACGGCTATGGAAAGAATATTATTCAGCCAATAACAAGTGAACCTATATTACTAATAAATAAGGATGATTATAGGGAAATTGTTACTCCAATTATTGAAGCTGGTACATTAATACCGTCTGACATTAACGTGATAGATAATCTTACCGTGCAGAGGGATAACCAAAATGTGATTGAGCTGCCTATTTGTGTTGGAAATAAGAACAAAATACTATACAATATAAAGATGCACAAGGATGATGGCACTAATTTTATATCATCTGATAGGATTAGATTAGAGTTAGAAATCAATGCAGATAAAATTCTTCAAATTAGGGCCGTTTGTGGGGATCATAAGATAATGGTTGAGCCACTAAGTCCTTTTGCGAACAAAGAATTGAGCACAGAGGACCGTATTGTGCATAAAGCCGAGCGAGATTTCAATCTAGAATCAGAAAGAAATGGTGGAGAGCCTACTTTGATTTCGTTACGAAAATTACATACGATATATGAAACTTTGGGTAGGGAGTTCAAAGCTGCAGAAACTTTAGAACTACTGGAAGAACTGTTTCCGGGAAACGGAAATCTCAATAATATTGGATTGCATTATAGCAAAGCTGGTAAGGAAGATAAGGCTATTAAGTTTTATAAAAAGCATTTCGATAAGTTTCCTAGCGCTAACGTTGCATTTAATATTGCTATGCATTTTAAAAATAATAATGCAATCGAATATGGGAAATTCATTCAACAAGCGTTTAATTTAGATTCTAATGATGAAGTTATTAAATTCAATTTCGGTAGATTTCTAATAAGTAATGGTGAGAAGGTAAAGGGTGGTTTATTAATTGATGAGGCGTTTGAATCTTGGAAAAAGCGTTATTCTGACAAAGATCTACACTCTTGGGATTATAGCTGGTTTTCATCCTGTGCGGCTTATTTAGGTAAATCTGAATTATCAAAAGAGATTGAAGACGCCGAGCCGAATAAGGAGACTAACGCGATATATAATAGCGAAAATTTGTCTCAAGCTGTAAATAATAAAAAACTAAATTCCTTTTAAATAATACTAGCAAAATTAAACTATGTCATGGATGGTAAGATACGAACAGCTTGATGATGATCAGAAGCGTTTCGTAGATGATGAAATAAACAAGAAAGGAAATATTTGGGTAAAGGGTTTCGCTGGATGTGGTAAATCTGTCATGCTTGTACATGTTGTTAGAAAAAAACTTAGTGAGAATAAAAATTCTAGAATAGCGGTTGTAGTTTATACTTATTCGTTAATCGATATGTTTAAACAGGGGATGAAGGATATCGGATTAGGAGAAATTCCTGTTATGACTCATTACCAGTTTATGAAAGATAGCAATACTTATGATTATATTTTGGTAGATGAAGTTCAGGATTTGCCGGCAGATGTTTTGACTAGTATGAAAAATCGTTGTAATAACGTTATAGTAGCCGGAGATGTTAATCAGTCAATATATGATAATACTGTTACAGAATTAGAGGCTGAAGGGATATTATCAGCGCGGCCCTTTATTTTAACGCGAATATACAGACTTACCCGATCAATCATGTCAGCAGTATCATCATTGATGCCTCGATTAGATATCTTTAGCGCAAAGCGTGATATGAGTAAAAAGGATGTAACGATCAGACTAGTCAAAGCTTTGAGTAAAGAAGAGGAGATTAAGTATGTATATGAGCAGTCAAGTGAAGCAAGTTCAGAGGGTTACTCCTCTGCAATTCTATTACCTAAGCATGAATATATAATTGATTTTGCGAATGGGGTTTTGAAAAAATTAAATAAACCTTTATGGGAAGTAAGGAAAAATAATTGGGGAAGTTTCGACTATGGCTCTCTTAATAGCCATTTATTAAAGCAAGGTGTTAAACTCGAATATGTAGGCAATAGTTATGGGTCATTTTCAAATGCTGCCATGAAAAAAAATACAATAATTATGACTTATCATAGTGCTAAAGGGATGGATTTTGCAAATGTTTTTTTACCCTTTCTATCCAATAGCACGAGTATTGCTAGATCCAATGCTGATACTTTATTGATGGTAGCAATGACAAGAAGTAATGAGAATTTGTTTATTACATATAGTGATTACCTACATTCATTAGTAAGTAAATTCAAGTCAAGTTGTCAATCTATAGATTTAACTACTACAAAATTATCCAATAAAGAAGGTGATTTTGACTTCGATTTTTAAAATTATGAAACTGTATTTATTGTTATCAAAGACTGAATTTGCATCATTGATTAGGTTCGGGGAAATTCCTTTGAAATACATTCCAAGCTTCAGTGGAGTTGATTTGAATGCTCTCAAAAATTATTTACTTCAAATTTTCAAAGAAGATTGTCCCTTTTTTGAGAGTGACGAAGCATATATAGTAATTGAAGTTGGTGATGAGATTGGAAAAGCTAATGATTTAAGGATTAGTCAAGCATTAAAAATCTATCCTCTCACTAGAGCTGCTAAACATTCATACGAGTTAAAGTTTGACATTGGTTTTAAATTTGAAGATGCAATTTTTGAAGAGGCCTATGAAGATTATCAAAATTATGTAGACATTCAGGAACATAAAAGAGGTGCGGATGCAATAAGGAAGCTTTTTGAAAAGTATTTTTCGAATAAAGTATATTGCCCGACTGACATTAGTTTCTCACTTGATCATTTAATAGAGTTGAAAATTAATGGTAAAAAATCTTTTTCTCATAGTGGGACACATTTTTATGAAAATCTTTTATTGTATGATAGGGATGAATTTTTTCCTAATAATGATTTCGGGTATTTCTACGATGTAGGACAAATATTGGCCCATTACAACGGTCGTCCATCATTTAAAGGCAGTAAACTACATAGCTATTTGCAGGAAAATAGATTGTTTTTTGAGGATAAAAAACAACTTTCGAAAATGATCCCGTTATTGGAAGAAAGTAATGAGAAGACAGCGGGCTTGAAGGATAAGTTGACATCAGCTGATGGGAGCAAAGATTATATAACAGCACTTTATTTCTTATACTTTAAAAATTTGTTGTTGAACAAAGACAATCTTTCTGATACAAATATAGAGGTGATTGTTGAATATAGTTGCACTCGAAACATGTATGTAAGGGAACTTTTACAATCGTTAAATCTTATTGGTTATTATTTTGGCTATAAAAAATTCTATTATGATTTATATAACCTAAAAGAAGTTAAGATCTATAAGACTAAAATTATAGATGATGATACGTTAACATCAGGACAGAGAACAATTCAAGAAACTGATTTAACTAAGGTTGATATTAAAACTAATCTACAGCCAATTGTTGATGGGTTTCTGAAAAAAGATTTTATTGATTTTCCTTCCGATTATGAAGGTGAATTTAATGATTCCGGTTTAGTTCATGAAGGGAGGGATTTAGGTTCCAGTGTAGAGTCTGATGGAAAAATTAATATTAATGAAGAATTAGATAAAAACATACATGATTTAGCAAATGTCAATCCATTTCCTCAAATTGAGAAAATTGAGGAAATTGTACAGAACGAAATATTAAACGAAGAAAATGATGTAGAATCAGAGGCTTTAGGTTCTTCATCGGTTCATGAATATATTTTAAAGGAGCATCCAGAGGATATAGTATTGAAGTACATTATCACCAATTTACAGAATGGTACTTTAGAGTTAAAAAAACCGCATTTAGGGCCAATTACAAAGCTTTATCAAAGGGTATCACACAATGATAAAAGTGTCAAAAAGCCTGAAATATTGATATTTTTACAATTAAATTATGATAAATATTTCAGTTTTAAAGATTCTAAACTTACTCTCCTTAATAATCAACAGCATCAAATTAACATGTATGATTCTGGTGATAAAAATTGACGAATTATAATCGATCTGCAATTAAAACTTTACTACATTACTAATTGTAAAGTTGGGAATAAATTAATCAAGTAAGAAAGGTTTTGGAATCTCTTAACTTTATGGAGGAGGTCTTTTAGAAAGCGATGGAAAAACAAGCATCATAGAGGTGAAGACTGGAAGTAGTGTAAGGGAAAACATTCGAGAGGCTTTAGGGTAACTTTTGGATTACGCCTTTTGATTTAGGGAGCTTAAAGTACGATCGCTATTAATTGTGACGCCATCAGTGCTTCTGGGGAGGAGTTGGACGCCATGGTTAGGATCTCGACATCGCTGAAAGTCGACCTGCGTTATTGGCAGTATATTTCAGGTGCTAAAGGGGATAAGTTCGTCGAGGTTTCGTTGAGTAAACAGCGACGCTTGACCGAATACACCCTATTGATACTTGGGTGCTCACATAGTAAATATAATGTACACCTCCAGCACATTATACTATCGGTAAATCGTTGTTATTCAAATTGAAGTTAGATATTGTGTTGGGAAATAGGCCTGCCTAGTAACGCAAACAACCGAATATACTCGCAGTTGCCGCCAGGATCTTCAGACATCTCATTATTCAACGTTACTGAAGTGCCATACTCAGCATTTTCTTAAATATATTCAGAATTACTGGAAAAAATAGTATCACAATCAATAGTTGAAAATTAACACGATTCGTTAAATGGATTTAAAGCCCTACATACAATCCCTGCGGGATCAGATTGAATACGATCTGAAACATGATGACTCAGGTATACAAGATCATTTATTAACCCACCTGGATGATTTCCTTTTAATGCCTAGTAAAAGTGATATCGAAAAAGCCTTTTTTCTGATCCTTAATCAGTTTCCAGGTGATCATAATGACTACATTATTCGACCGAGTGAAATGGTGCTAGTTCCTGATATTTATGATATGAGTGTACCAGGAATTGAGTATGAGATTGATTTCGCGCTTTACGGTGGTTCGGTAAAGGATCCTGTAAAAGTAGCTATAGAAGTAGATGGGATAAGATCGCATGGACACAAACATACCAGAAAAGACCGGCGCAAGGATGCCAACCTTCAAGCTGCAAATTGGTTAGTGATGCGTTTTACTTCAAAAGAGGTACATGAGGAAATTGTAAAGTTCCACAATAATGAAATTTTTACTTCCGATTTCTTAACTAGCATAGACAATGTCATCCAGGAACGATTGCAGTTGGTTACTGGAAATAACTATATTAAATATGACGTACGCTCGGTTTTAACCGGATATAAATGGGGAGATGTAAGATGTATTCACTGCGGCCTGAATCAATATGGGAATTTGAGCCGTAAGAATCACACTTGCCAACACTGCAAGAATAGATTTGTCCGACAATTAGAACAGCATGAGCGTGTGAAGTATGAACACAATGGGTTATACTTTTTCGAATAGCATATGCAATCAATATGAAGTTTATCTATAATGAATTTTGAATTAAGGTCTTTGAGCCGAATTTGTAAGGAGTTATTTTGTTCTCTATTTTTACCACGAAGCTTGTAAAGCACTGTAAATCAATTCGTGTTATGTATTGGGAAAATAGGTTGAATACTCTGTAAAATAGTTCACTTACAAAATTGGTTTGATGTTGAACGAACAAACGGATATCAACAATATTATTTGTTAATAGTCCAGAAGTATTAATTTATGAAAGACTATTTTCTGCAGGATTTCAAACAAATTGCGTTTCGACCATAGATTCAAAAATAGGAGGTTTATTGATTTTTAAACATTTTGACCGTGTTTTTAATTAGTGGTTATCTAAAATCTTAAAAGATTGATAAAGATTAACGACCTCTTGCTATACACCATTTAAACTGAGGAAAAAGATGATGGAAAGTAAGTTATAAGTAATTATTATTATGGAAAATTATGCTGATTAGCAGCCGTGATTTCCAAAGGGACTATAGTATTTATCCAAATAGAAGTTCCATGTAAGCTGCTTCGGCAATGCCATACCATCAATAAATTTCGCAAGTACCTTCTAAAAAAAGGCTAACCATTTTAATAACAAAAATATGTCTATTAAACCCTTATCTATATTAGAACCACTGGTCAATGACTTACATGGCGTTCATATTGGTTATTTTCTAAAGACAAACCAATTTTCCAAATTCATGATTCGGGAGAACTTGCACATTATCTGGAGTCAGGTTTATGAGCAGGCCGTAAATGATCGGACATTTTTTTCTTTCGATATGGACCATGAGCCGTTTGATCGCCAGGATGCACTTACACTTCTGCTCAATTTAGTTTATAATCAAAACCGAAATCTGTTTTTTAGCCTTACTTACAAAATAATTGAGCTATTTAATGCCTGGAATAATAAAAGCGAACAACTCCCTTTTGACGAGGTAATTGATGATTTTCAATTATTGGAGTTCCCCAAGGAATATATTGACGGGTTAAATAATTTAAGAAATTTCGGCACCAGTGCTGTCCCGTTATCAGTGTTGCCGGAGTCGATATGGAATGCGTCCAAACTGAAAGAATCTTTGGATAAAATGGATACCGCAATCAAAAACGGCAATTTTAATCTCACCCTAACTTATGCTTATAGTTGCTTAGAAGGAATATTTAAAGCTTTTATTGTCGCAAAAATACCTGAAAAAGCTGATTTAGATAAGTTAAATCAACTGGCGGTAGCGGTTAGGGATTTTCTTAAAAATGATTTTGATCAAAAGGGTATTAAGTATCCTGAAGGCGTATTAACACTTATTCCGACAATCACCAACGCAATTTCCAATGCAAGGAATGGTCACAGCGAATCACACTTTGATAACGAGGCAGACAAATGGCTGGCCGAGTTCTCCAGGGATTGCGTAAACTCCATTTGCAGATTGGTAATGAAATTCATTTAATCAATATGCAAACCATCCCAGTAGAGCCGTCAATTTCTGGCAGCACCTAAGAATTTATTGAAATTTAAATTACGGCGTAATTACTTATAGGTTCGCATTGGTTACCTACAATGAACATACTGGTACTTATGATATCAAAGATAAAGTGAAGCTCTACCGCAACACCACGATTCATATCGCAGAGCAAGACGACCTTGAATTTTATCTAAAATCATATTTAATCATTTCTGATAATGATTTTGCCAATGACTACGAAATTTTGGAGTTCAATAATAATAAAGATATCGTGATGCACCCGACGGTGCTAATGACTACTATAGAAAACTATGACCATAGCACCAAAACAATTGAAAGTCTTATCATCGTTATTTAACGCCTATATATTCGCCAGTTTTAAAGATGGCGATTTTGATTTTGATTATGACCAACCTTACGAAAATCTAGGGAATGAAATTATAAAAATCTCCGAGATAAAGGAGTATTACGACGATGATCTGTTTCACTGGATTTTAGAAAGTCAGATCACGAAGCGGATGGCAGCTCCTAAAAATCTCGATGAGAATGAGGTTTTAGAGATAATTGAGTACGTTAGGAAGAATTTGTTATTAAACATTGCTAATCATGTGATTATTGTGCCCATACCAAAAGCCGACTTCAGTGAAGTCATTGCGTTCGGAAATTACATGATTATTCCGCATCTCATAGCGAGGAAAGATAAGATAATTCTTATTGCAAAATTCTCCGGTAAAAAGTTCGCAGATGCAGAATCCATACTTGAACATACCGAAAAATCGCGTTCGCCCGACTTTCTAAGATACCCCTTATTGTGCATCAAGGAAAAACAGCAAAGTACAAATATTCATTTCAAAGCGCTTAATATTTCGAGGCTTACTATTTATGCGATAACTACCTATTATTATGCGCAAATATATTTAGAAAATCATGGTCTTTATAACTCAATAGCTTCGCTTGTAAAATCAACTCACCCAGCTTCACATATCGCCATCTTAGCTAAAGACAATTGGCGGCAGCGACATGAACCACTAAACTTCAATCCCGTAATGCGTTTTAAGCTGAACTGGCTGTCGGAAAAAAGTCATCAAAGAAAATTGCTGAAATTTATAAGGACGATGATCTTGGCGGAAAATACATACAAGCTAAGAGTGCTATTCCTAAATTCACTGATACTCTTTAATGAAGCCCTGATTCAAAACACTTCTATCTCTACGCTGATGATCATGACATCAGCTGAAAGCCTGCTGACACAGACAAAAAATGAAAAGCGTTTACGTTTATCAGCCATATTGCCACGCTTGGTCAAAATTAAGAATGTAGCTGTTCCACAACTATCTGAAATTCTTACAGAATTATATTTAAAGCGTAATGAATTTGTCCACGCTGGCAAAACAATAACCATCATGTACAATGATAAAAAGGAGAAAGATTCCCTTGAAACAGCTAAAGTTGCAGTAGCTATGCTTCTACTCGATTATCCAGTCATCGAACAACGGCTTACTAAATCTTTCATTAGCACCGGAAAACCGCTGATGAAAGACAGCTTACTTGTGGCTTGGCAAAATTACATCGATCAAATCTTTGAAGATATCATAAAAGGCAATATCAAATAGAACGCGACTTAGCTAATCTTCTTCTTGCTACCAGGGCTCATAATTAACTCACGGAAATTGGATAATTTGTAGTTGGTAAATTTGATGCTGTGGTTTTTTTTTCGATAAATCCGAGCAATTCTTTTCTTGGCAGCTTTCGGTGTATTATAGCCAAAAGAGATTCCTGTGCAAATCTTCGATTGAATAATGACGGACGTGCTCTTCTGGTTCTTTTGGCCCCGTGAAATTAACGTTTATCGAAGCCACTCCTTTCGCAAGACCAGGTGTTTGTTTAACGGTAAAAAGATACTTAATTGTAGAAATTCTTCCCAAGCCAGATAAGACTTTTGATTTTAATGATGAGGATGAATATAATAAATGGCAGGGCTTTTTAATAAACATGTTACGTGTTTGATGCTCCCTGGATACTCCATCGGTTTGTAATGCTTGCTTTAAGTTAAAGAGTAACGCTATTCTTGATCTTTATATCGAGCGATTTATTAATGAGGTAAATTATCTGCTTCGTGCTGGTTTAATTAAGAAATATAGAACCGAAGAAGTGAATCATACCGCTTTAAAGGGTAGGCTGTTACTGCAGAAGCATATTATCAAAAATGTGGTTCATAAAGAACTGTTTTATATATCGAAAGCTACCTATGACCGGGATCACATACTCCACCAAATTTTGGGTAAAGCGATTAAGATCTTACCGCTGATTTGTAATAATCAGTATCTGCTTTCACAATGTTATCAGTTGCAACTTCATTTCGCTGATGTGAAAGATCTGAAAGTAGATGCCTCAACGTTTGATAAATTAATATTTGATCGGAAATCTGAATCATATAAGTCTGCGATTCAAATTGCTAAACTGTTCTTGCTCAACTATCGTCCGGATATAAGTTCTGGTTCTTCTCATTCCATTGCTATTCTGTTTGATATGAATAAATTATGGGAAGAATACATTTACAGGATGTTGCAAAAAGCAAATGACGGCACACTGGTGATTTATAACCAACGCTCTACTAAGTTTTGGAATCACCAATCTACGCATAGGTATCTAAAACCGGATATCGTGATTGAAAAGGCAGTTATTTCTGGCGAAAAGGAATTTGTGGTGATTGATACAAAATGGAAAAACATTTGTAACCAGGTAAAAAATGTAGGTATGGATGATCTTAGGCAGATGTTTGCCTATCACCATTATTTTGATGCGGCTAAGTGCTACTTATTGTTCCCAGGTGAAGCAGATTTACAGGAAGGTGGTTTTGCCAATGTGAGCTACTTTAAGAAAAGTGATTTAGGGGAGAAAGCGTGTGGTATTATTGTATCGGATGCTTGGGTAAGTAATGAGGGGACAGGGTTTTTGATTAAAGAGATAGGGGTGAATATTTTAAGGGGGTTAGGGTTGTTGTAAGGTTTGGAGGCTGTGATATTAGCCTCTGATTTTATAACCAGGTATGATTAGGGCGCTTACTCTTTCTATGCTAAGTGACATTCCAGTAAAGTGGCTACTATTAGCAGAACGAACTATTCTTACTTTGGCATCAGGAGTAAAACCAGCCTTGGCTATTTCATAAACAGCTTTTTGATCATTAATTGATTTCTGAGAAGATCTGTTCATATTGTTCTATTATTTTTACTACGTCTAATGCTTTCGCTTTGGGTATCATAAAGATAGCGCTATTTTCCTTATTACCAAAAACCTCAAAGTGATGTATAAAGGTACGGCGCAAAACTTCTTTATAAACTTGGTAACGCTTATTATTTGAATTTAAAGTTTCATCCGGTAAGTTTGCGGCAAGAAATCCCCATACATTATTGCCTGTTTGGTTATTTACCTCAAGCATAATGTCTAGTATTGTTCCTCCAATTACACCAAATGAATTCTGTCGGGTCAGCATCCGATAACGCAAGTCCTGTATGTCATATAAGGAATTAAATTTTGGCGTTAAATTTAGCTTAGGATAATAATCCAGCGTCATCAATCCATTTTCATAGGTTTTTACAGATACGATATACTTGATGCAACATTTCGAGTTATGTCTGTAAAAACGGTAAATATATTCCTTAAGGTAACTTTCCTTATCAATGAATCGGTTTCTCTTGATTTGTACTAATTTATATTCTAAAGACGTATCAAACATTATCTTTAATTGAATGTGTAATTGTGCTGCAAATAGTCGAATAGGTAAGTTCAAATTTAGCAATTTGACATACAATCTGAAATGAAAATTACGGAAGGTACTAATAGAAAAGTAAAAGGCTATTCCATTATCATTTAAAGTGGGGTCCTTTTGTATTCACCAAATTGGCTCGATCTTCATAGCTAGCAAAAGCTCACTCACGTTTATACATATTTGATGCAATGCGAAGGATATGTAATATATAGTCCGCAAATCTGCGGAGAAAAATGAATATATTTACCGCATAATCCCCAATGATATGTACATACATCAGTTAAAAGGCTGGCCTTCGTTCAATTGGGATACCGAAGCGATACATGTTCGTTTAGGTGAAGTACGACACCGCCAGGGACGTATATTAGGATTAATGAGTTCGGCTGGTTTCAAGTTACAGGAGAATGCAGTATTAGACACCTTAACATTGGATGTTACTAAATCAAGCGAGATAGAGGGAGTGAAGCTTAACACCGATCAGGTAAGATCTTCTATAGCACGCAGGCTGGGTATTGAATTAGCAGGGGCAGTGCCTACCGACCGGAATGTAGAAGGGGTGGTTGAAACGATGTTAGACGCAACTCAAAGGTATTCTGATGATTTAACTGCAAATCGATTATATGATTGGCACGCTGCTTTATTCCCAACTGGAAGGAGTGGGATGCATAAAATCACGGTTGCTGCTTGGCGCACTCCTGAAGCGGGACCAATGCAAGTGGTATCAGGGGCAATGGGTAAAGAGAAGATTCACTTTGAGGCTCCCAAGGCTGAACTATTATCGGCAGAAATGAACTCGTTTTTGAATTGGTTTAATGCTGCACCAACTATCGATCTGGTATTGAAAGCAGCAATAGCGCATTTATGGTTTGTGACGATACATCCATTTGATGACGGCAACGGTCGTATAACCCGGGCTATTACCGATATGCAACTCGCGCGTGCCGACGGAACTTCCAAGCGTTTTTACAGTATGTCTGCGCAAATATTACAGGAAAAAGCTACATACTACGATATGCTGGAACAAACCCAGAAAGGTGATCTGGATATAACCCCTTGGTTAAGCTGGTTTTTAGATTGTTTGTTTCACGCCATGGATCACACGGAAGAAACATTATCTGCCGTTGTAAACAGAACTCATTTTTGGGAAAAGAACCGTGGAGTTTCGTTAAATAGCCGTCAGCAATATATGGTTAGTGTACTACTCGATGAATTTTACGGAAAGCTAACAAGTTCAAAATGGGCTAAGATGACCAAGAGTTCTCCGGATACTGCGCTAAGAGATATACAAGATCTAATAGAAAAAGGCATATTAGAAAAAGAAACTGGTGGAGGACGAAATACAGCCTATAGTTTGATACGAACTTAAGGGTGACATTTTTTGATAAATATAAAGATGCTATGCCATTACAAGAAGGAATCTACGAACAACTAATTACTAAGATTGTCAGTAATAAGCTTGCGAATCTTAAGGAAAACACCTTTTTTATTAGCAGTGTAGCTTTAGATAAGGCAGAAGCCTCTAGATATCTAAGTCAGTATTTATCGGAGACCATAAATTTTGCTTTAAATTCTATAAAGGGCGATGGTGATATCCTCAAGAAAATTGAGATATCGAATCAAATAGTACAGGTACTTATTCGTGAACTTCCAGACTTGACATTATCAAATAATCTGATCGAGAATGAAGGCAAGCTTTTACAAGCGGTTTTTAATCAAGTGGACTTTCCTTATCCCAATCTAGCCGAAAGGATTAAACAGATTATGCCTTATACCAGGTTAAGCCAGAGTGAGCTTTTCACTGGAAGTAACTCCGGATTATCCCTGGAAAGTGAGATCAAGAAAGAAATCCTTTCTTCTGATGAGATTTGCTGGCTGGTGAGCTTTATCAAATTCTCGGGTATTCGAATTTTTAAGCAGGAATTGGAGGAGTTTACTAATAGTGGTCGGAAACTTAGAATCATAACCACCACCTATATGGGGGCGACAGATGTGAAGGCGGTAGAGTTTCTTGCTGGTTTAAAAAATACGGAGATCAAGGTCTCCTACAATACTGCGCATGAACGTTTACATGCCAAGGCTTATCTGTTTCTACGGAACTCCAGTTTCGATACTGGATATATTGGTTCCTCGAATATTTCCAGGTCTGCTTTAACGAATGGGCTGGAATGGAATTTAAAGGTCACCACTAAAGAAGTTGGCCATATCATTGATAAGTTTAAAAAGACGTTTGACACCTATTGGGAAGATAAGGAATTTGAACATTATAAGCTCGGAGAGGACAAAGCGCGTTTACAAGGTGCAATTTCAAAAGAAAGCAACAATGCTGTTGGAATCACTGCCTTTTTTAATCTGGATCCATATCCTTATCAGACAGAGATCCTGGAAAAGCTGGCGACAGAGAGAACGATTCATCAGCGGTATAAAAATTTGCTTGTAGCGGCAACCGGTACCGGAAAGACAGTCATTTCGGCTTTTGACTATAAACGATTTAAAGATAAATCTTCTCGTTCCAGGCTTTTATTTATCGCACATAAAAAAGAGATTCTGATTCAGGCTCAAGAAACTTTTCGTCATGTGTTAAGGGATGCAAACTTTGGGGAGCTATGGGTGGATGGCTTGGAGCCTGCTTCGTATGATCATGTGTTTGCATCTGTGCAGACTTTAAATAATCGAATTGAACAGCTTCAGTTATCAGCATCGTTTTACGATTTTATCATCATAGATGAGGTTCATCATATCTCGGCAAGTAGTTATAGACCAATTTTAGAGAAATTTGAACCTCAGATCTTGCTAGGATTGACAGCCACGCCGGAAAGGATGGATGGTGACAATATTCTGAGAGACTTCTGTCATGTTATTGCTGCAGAGATTAGACTTCCTGAGGCCATGAATAGGAAACTTCTTTGTCCCTTTCAGTACTTTGCTGTTTCAGATACCATAGATCTTGATACAGTGGCTTGGAAGAATGGTCGTTACGAAAGTAAAGAGCTAACAAAAATATACACTAAAGATGATCGGCGTGTCGCAGAGATTCTATCTAACTGTGATAAATACCTCACCGATTTAAATGAGGTCAGGGCATTAGGTTTTTGCGTAAGTACGGAACATGCGCGTTATATGGCTGAAAAGTTTATATATGCAGGTTTAAAGGCTGATTATTTAACGGGTGAAAATGCCAAAGAACATAGGGCATCAGCCAAATCACGTTTACGAAATAAAGAGATCAATTATCTTTTCGTCGTTGATATTTTTAATGAAGGGGTAGATGTGCCTGAATTGGATACGGTTTTGTTTTTAAGACCAACAGAGAGTTTAACCATCTTCTTGCAGCAATTAGGGAGAGGGTTAAGATTAGCAGAAGGTAAAGATTGCCTTACGGTTTTAGATTTCGTTGGTCAGGCTAGAGCAGAATACGACTTTGAACATAAGTTCAGGTCCTTAGTTGGAAAAACGCATACGTCAATTCTTAAAGAAATTGAAGATGATTTTCCACACCTTCCGCTAGGATGTTCTATTATATTAGAGAAAAAGGCAAAGGAAGTCATTTTGCAAAACATCCAAAAGGCGTTCAACTTAAACAGGAACCAACTGATTTCGAAGATCGTTAATTTCAGTCACCAATCTACTCTGGTTTTGAATCTAGCAAATTTTACTGCTTTCTACCGGTTGGAACTGGCTCAAATTTACAAAAGAGGAAGTTGGAAGATGTTATGTGCCGATGCCGGGATAATTCCTCCATTTACGGAGCCATATGAAAGGGAGATTAGCCGTTGTATTAAACGGTTGATGCAGGGGAATTCGATTAGTTATTTTCGGTTTATCCAAAGACTAATTGCTGGAAGATTCGTTTTGATGGATGCTACTGAAGAGGAGCAACTCTTTCAGCTCATGTTTCACTATGATGTCTGGCTTGATGCCGGGCCTAAGTTTCAATTTGGTTCTTTGGAAGAAAGTCTAACAGCGCTGTTGACGAGTCCTGTTATGGTTTAGGAACTGGAAGAGGTCCTGGCAATATTAATTAATAGAGTGGACTTTATAGAAAAGGATATTGAGCTTCATTACGAAATGCCCTTACGGATGCATAGCCGGTATAACCGTGATGAAATTCTGACTGCTTTACATTTTCATCACTTTGATAAAAAGTCGTCAAATAGGGAAGGTGTTGCTTTAAATAAAGAACTGAAAACTGAGGTATTATTCGTGACATTGAAGAAATCTGAAAAGGAGTATTCGCCAACTACATTGTATGATGATTATGCTATCAGTGAATCGCTTTTTCATTGGCAGTCTCAGAATAGAGCATCTCCTGATAATGCATCGGGTCAAGCTTATATCTCGCAACATATTCTTGGAAGAACTATATTGATTTTTGTACGGGAGCAGAATGAGGATGAGTTTGGAAATATCATGTCTTATGTATTTTTAGGGAAGGCTGATTTTATGAGAACAAGTGGTCAGAAGCCAATGAACGTGGAATGGAAGCTTCAGGAGCCTATGCCTGCTTATATTTGGAAAGAGAGTGGGAAGTTGGCGGTAGGGTAATCTAAAAAAGGAATTGGAAGAATCAGTATAAAAATATTTGAGTGCCTTTTCTCGACTGAAACGAGCAAATACAATTTATTGGAGGGCGCCTCATAAGCCTGTCTTATTGTTAAGCATCATTGAATTAATAGAGAAAGGCCTAGTAGTAAGAAACGTTATTAAAGTCAATGCGGATTTAGTCGGTACATTCAAAGAGAATTGGCAATTATTGGTGCCAACTTCACATCAGGCAGATTTTACTCAACCTTTTTTCTATTTACAGAGTGAAAAAGTAGCGGGCTCACAAATTTGGTTTTTGTAAGCTTATCCGGGATGTCAGATTAATGGGCACATTAAATCCGTAACCACCTTAGCGGCAGTATGTGCCTATGGTGACTTCGCTGATGAGTTATTTCTCTTATTGACAGATAAACAGGCGAGACATACTTTTCAACATTTACTTCTAGATATCTATTTTTCTGAACATAAAGCTAGTTACTTAGTAATGAAGCATACGGGCGAGGGTTATTTACATAATCAAATTTCAGATGTATTAAATGAACCTGAAGCACAATATAAACATGTAAGTATTCATACAGAGGAAGATAGATTCGTTCGTAGTGGTCTTTTTAAACAATTGGTCACAAAAATTTATGACAATCATATATATCCAACTAAACTAGGAACATTTGTATTGCGACTGCTTTAGAAGCCTTTATAGCCAGCAAGGAGTTAAAAACATTTGGCGTTCTTATCTTTTTTGATGTCAAGAGGTACATTTAAGGGCTTCATCAAAAGAAATTCCATCACATACCGCTTTGAAGGGTAGGCTGTTACTACAGAAGCATATCATTAAAAATGTGGTGCATAAAGAACTGTTCTATATATCAAAAACTACTTATGATCGGGATCATGTACTCCACCAGATTCTGGGTAAAGTGATTAAGATTTTACCACTAATTTGTAATAATCAGTATCTGCTTTCACAATGTTATCAGTTGCAACTTCAATCGCTGACGTGAAGGATCTGAAAGTAGATGCCTCAACCTTTGATAAAATGATATTTGATCGGAAATATGAATCATATAAATCTGCGATTCAAATTGCTAAATTGTTCTTGCTCAACTATCGCCCCGATATAAGTTCTGATTCTTCTCATTCAATTGCTATTCTGTTTGATATGAATAAATTATGGGAGGAATACATTTACAGGATGTTGCAAAAAGCAAATGACGGCACACTGGTGATTCATAACCAACGCTCTACCAAGTTCTGGAACCATCAATCCACGCATCGTTATCTCAAACCTGATATCGTTATTGAAAAGACAGTTATTTCCGGCGAAAAGGAATAAAAAATGTGGGTATGGATGACCTTAGGCAGATGTTTGCCTATCACCATTATTTTGATGCGGTTAAGTGCTACTTATTGTTCCCAGGTAAAGCAGATTTACAGGAAGGTAGTTTTACTAACGTAAGCTACTTTAAGAAAAGTGATTTAGGGGAACAGATGTTTGCCTATCACCATTATTTTGATGCGGTTAAGTGCTACTTATTGTTCCCAGGTAAAGCAGATTTACAGGAAGGTAGTTTTACTAACGTAAGCTACTTTAAGAAAAGTGATTTAGGGGAAAAAGCGTGTGGTATTATTGTATCGGATGCTTGGGTAAGTAATGAGGGTAAAGGGTTTTTGAATAAAGAGATTGGGGTAAATATTTTGAAGGGTTTGGGGTTGATAGGAATTCGGGCTTAGTTGTCTATGCAAAAACATAGCATTTATCTTACACTAATACAGAACAAAACTCCCATATTTACAGTATAATAAATCGCATACACATGCGGTATGATTGAAATTCAAAAAAGAAAGCTCAGCTAAATGGCAAATAAGCATTTTGAAGCGAGATACGAACGCGGCGTTAATAAGATTGACATAGGATTAAATTTATTATTATGGCAAGATGAAGAAATGCATTATGTGTATGCACCAACTCTTGACATAACGGGTTACGGAATATCAGACTTAGCGGCAACAGAATCCTTCGAATTTAATTTACAACAGTTTATAGATTACACTGCGAATAAAAAAACTCTTTTTGATGAGCTTGAAAAGCTTGGATGGACAGTAAATAAAAAGAAGGGGCGTATTCATGCTCCGGAAGAAAAAGATTTACTTGAGGACAATGAAACATATAGAGAAGTATTAAATCGTCCTGGAGTAAGCACTAAGACGAAGCAAGTTGCAATGGCTTTATAATTATAAGCCTGCATGAGCACTCGACACCTAAGAAATATCACCATATCGAAATTTGAATCCTTTTTAGAGCTTACTCATTGTAAATTCATTAAGAATGAAAAGGGCCATAATAAATATTTTCGGTCAGATTTAAATCGGCCTATAATCTTCCAAAGCCATATTGACCCAATCCCAGAGTTTATAGTAAAGAATTTACTTCGATTACTGAATTATTCAAGAGATGACTTTTACGACATTCTTGAAGGAAAGAAGAAAGTAGTAAAGGTAGATGATTCTTATAGCTGTGAAGAGGTAGAATAGTACAATGCTATTATGGGATTAGGAAAAACAATTAGAGAAGTTGGCGCGGCAGAATTGTATCATCCGGAGCCTGACGTATTTTTGCAGCGGGTATCCGACACTTTTCAAGTTAACATAAGTGAGTTTTATATAGATGGGAATGAGCAGAATTTCACTTGCACTACTTCAGCATATTCAGAATCCATATCAGTTCATGAATAAACGAGACTCCTCTTACTAGGAATCAAGGTAGATAGATTGAAATTATGGAGATGTATGATAGATATGTGAAGTCTGTAAAGCATACCAATAGTGATGTATCAATTTGATGAAATGCTATTATGAATATTGAAAGGAATGTAAATTTTATGATGAGTTTGTTGCATAATCCTGATGCAATAGCTGCCAGATTGTTTTTGGGTAATGATGATAATGAGCTGATTAACTGGAAGAGAACGGCTATAGTAAAAGATCTGCCAAAAGTCTTTTATATGATACAAATACACTCACATCGAGACCAGCATGGGAGACCGAATTTAAACTTAAGGGCTGACTTGATCTCGTTAAAATTGCTGCGTTTTTTTAACTATTTTTGTTATGTGATTCAAATTAAACATCTTTAACTTATGGAAATGAAACACGAAAGAAAGATGGCTATGGTGGTTAACCAGGTAAAAATGGAGGACGAAGATAGTCTTGATGTTTTATTTTGGCTGAGTAAAAGTGCTTCCGAGAGGCTTTCTGAAGTGAGCCGTCTACGTAAGAATTATTTTACCTGGGCAGATGGCCAATTTCCTGAAAAAATGGTGAAAGTTGTACACCAGAGAAGACTATGATATTTGAACAGGATTTCATAGATTTTATCGAGCTACTTAATGTGCATCGTGTTGAATATATGATAGTAGATTGAAACTGCATGGAAAACTCCGGAGGAAATGGGGAAACGTATTGTAGTGATGATGTTTATACTTCATGATAATGGATGGAGGTTGTCACCCGCTTTTGATATGGAGGCTGTGATTTTAGAGGTTAAAAATGCGGTTGCGAAGTGGAAGGTCATGGCTAATGAAACAGGTATAGCTAGGTCTGAGCAGGTTTAACATTGATTCCCTGTGTGGTTAAATTATTTACACCCAATAACGCTGCACAAAGTTGTTATATTGCAAAGGAGTTTATCTGTAGTGAATTAGCTAGAGAGTTTGATTTGAATACACCTGACAGTTATCTTGTAGACCTAAATGATCAGAGAACGCTATGGTTTTTGAACAGGACTTTATAGATTTTAATCAAATTAAGGTACTCTACGAATCTGAAAAATCTATTTTTTCATTAGATTTAACCTTTGCAGTATAATCGATTTTATGCGATCATTCGCAATCAAATTTTAATATATGAAATTTCAAGTTTAGGAAGGTGAGTGTAGTCGATTAACATCGTGTTGATTACTTGGTTGTTGGTGCTGCTATCTTATGATTATAAAGATATGTTGTTTATTTACAACAAGTTTATTATTTATGTTGTAAATAAACAACATCATAAAATATAAAAGAACGGTACTTTTTCCAAAACACTAGATTCGATAATCCTTTTGATTATTCCTTGTCGATCCGATATAATCTTCCTTGGTCAGTTATGGAATATAATGCATTGTCAATGCCTTGAATGATATCCCGAAAGCGCTGTCCCTCACTAACCAGAAGCCTTTCTTCACCGGTGACACGGTTGTCTGTGATGACTAGTCTGACAATATGTTGTCCGCTTAGTGCTGCGATAAACAAATTATTTTCCCACTCAGGAATTCGGTTACCACGGTAAAACGTCATTCCACTAGGTGACACTACTGGGTCCCAATAATAAACTGGTTGTTCCATGCCATTTTGCTGCTGGACTGCATTACCAATTGGTTTTCCACTATAGTCAATTCCATAAGTAATGACCGGCCATCCATAATTAGCGCCGGGCCGTATAATGTTTATTTCGTCTCCTCCTCGTGGACCAAGCTCACCCTCCCACAAGTCACCGGTAACCGGATGAATAGCTAGTCCATGCTGGTTTCTGTGACCGCTTGAATAAATTTCAGGCCGTGCATCTGGCTGCCCGATAAAAGGATTACCAGGAGCGGGTTGTCCATCAGTGGTTATTCTGATGATCTTGCCAATTGAAGAGTTTAATGCTTGAGCCTGCTCGCGGATGCCTGGATCAGAACGGTCACCACTGCTTACTAATAGATTTCCAGTCTTATCAAAAATAACCCTGCTACCGTATTGATTTGTGCCTGAATAAGCTGGTGTAGCTCGGTAGATGACAGTTACGTTTTCCATGCTTGTTTCATTAGCCGAGATTCGACCTTTCGCAATTGCCAGGAGGTTGCCATCCGGACGGCTTTCGGAAAATGACCAGTAAACCATACGACTAGTTGCAAATGCGGGATCGATACACAAGCCGAGTAAGCCGCCCTGGCCATTGCTGTTTACGGCAGGGATACCTTGCAGTGGGGCGCCTATCTGTCCGGAAGTGGTTACTACCCGCATATTGCCTGCTTTTTCGGTAATTAGGAACTTTCCGTCTGGAAGCGCAGCAATTCCCCATGGGCTGGTTAAGGAAGATGTAAGTATAGTAAATCGAAAGCTTGAGGTTGTTTTAACTGCACTGATCCTGGTCTGCCCTACAAAAGAGGGTTGATAGGTAGAATTTGGCGGATCGGTTTCAACCGAAGTGACGGGTGTTATTGTTTCTGGCGTTGGGGTTGTTGTTTCCGAATTTTTATTTTTACAGGATGTCGCCAGTATGAAGCAACTGGCTAGGCAAATGAGGATGTGGTTTTTCATATGAGACAGTTTTAATTTCAGGCACATACTACTCTGTACAAAGGTCGTACCTAAAGTTCTGACAGCGAGGATATAATTTACGGATAATTATATAGTTATTGCTCACTAGTATAGAATATGTTGGTAAGGTTGCTTTTTTTATAAGCCTGCTATGATCTGATCATGTGTTGTTTATTTACCACATTGATAAGCAAGGATTGGCTTTGAATATTGATGCGGAAAATAATGTGCTGGATTTAAATTTAGCGAAAAGTGTAGCGGCATATTTTAAATTAAAGGCGGAAGAAATGGAGGTTGTGATTTTTGGTGTATAAAATGCTGGACCTCTTGGCTTCACAGAGCAAGTTTTTTTTGGCGGATAATCAACCGATCGAATAACTTTATATCAGATCGCAATTAAGGTCTACTTAATTGGGGTTAGAATATCTCGAAATAGAAATTCAATCTCCCTTAAGAATTTGATATTATTCTTTAAATCTCCTACTTCAATGTTCGTCGGTGCCTGATCTATCAATGTATCTGCAATTATTCTAGTTTGTGTTACCAGGTCTGATGATGAAGATAAGCTAAAGGCCTCACAAGATTTAAAGAATGCTTCGATTTCGTGCGTGTTAATTAAGTAATTCTTCCCGTTTAGGGAAATAATAGGTTTTTGTATTTCTATATTTAGATTGATCGTTTCCATGTTTTTTTATCAGTATGATAGGACAGTATTACTTATGCTTTGAATATGGTATTCTTGCTTTTACTTCCTCTATGATAAAAAGGTTTCATTTTTAGCTTGTGGCGGTCAATAATAGTTGTAAGTATTCTTTTGTGTTCAAACATTATTCGCACGTTTTAGTTATAAACTGAGTTTAATTCCTGTGGTAACTACCTGTTATTCTGCTGAATGATTAAAAAAATATTGCAACCAAAGATGTATCAGGGAGTGTTTGAGTATAGGCTTTTAAATTAGAAAATCATGTTTGGTCAGATATTAGATCTTGTGAAGAATCAGCTAGGCGGTAATCCCGAAGTGGTCAGCACCATTCCTAATGACAAAGTGGATGCGGTTTGTAATGAAGTGGCGGCACATATAAATGATGGCTTAAAAAAACCATGCGGCGGAACAAAGAGGAATAGGCGGGTTGTTATCTTCACTTATCGGTAATTTAGGATCTGGAAGTACAATAACTAACGCCATCTCCGTGGACTGGTAGGCAGCCTTGGCAGTAAGCTAGGATTACCTCCAGCGCCTACAGGTGCAATTGCTGCTGCTTTACCGGGTATCCTTCAGAAGTTTGCTCACAAAGCGAATGATCCCAATGATCAAAGTATTACTTCAGAAAGCCTTTCTAAGTCTTTGGGGGGATTAGGTGGTTTGTTCAAATAAAAATACGATATTCAAGCTATCATCGGTTTATCTAATGAAAAGTGATTGTAAAAATGCGCTAAAGTATTAAGAGGAATGCAAAGCTCTTGGAGGTGCTCCAATTACTCAAGAATACCTTGAGGCAATGTAAAAGAGTTGTGAGAATAAATAATTACTATTGGAATGCTTAGCGATCGTTTTCTGTGTGCTATCTATGAGTGCATGTTATATCTTTAAGAAATCGAGTGTTGATAGTCAACAAAACAATGTAATTACCGAGCGTAGATGGAAGCTGGTTGAACTTGCAGGTAAATCAGTACCTGATAAGCTGAACGGCAAAGAACCATTTATTTTACTTCAGCAAAAAGATGGGCGATTTTTGGCTTCCGGAGGCTTTAATGGAATGCGGGGTAGGTTTACGTTTCAGGACAATGGAAGAATAGAATTTTCTCAGGGTATGTCTACCTGGATGGCTTGCGAAAATATGGAAGTTGAAAATGGTCTTACCAAGGCGTTGATGGATGCTGATAATTACAGTCTTAACGGCGATATTTTATCTCTAAATAGAGCTAGAATGGCACCATTGGCCCGTTTTAAAGTTGTTAGGTAGAGGAAATTAACTCAAATTAGTTAACGATTTTGATGATAAGCTCAGGTTGGCTTTAATCAGGTTAAGGGTATGACGAGTTTGGATTTGACTATTTAAAAAAGTTTTAATTGATCCGCATTTTTATTACCTTTTGGTCTGGTATCCAACTCTCCAAAATTAGATAAAGAGATGCCTAGTAGTCTTACACGGTGAGTTTCTGAAAAAATGATCTTTAACAATTGCTTAGCCGTTGCATTAATTGTTTCTAGGTCAGCAAGTGGGATTGGAAAAGATTTGTTCCTGGTGATCTGTTTGAAATTACTGTATTTAACCTTTAAGGTAATGGTGCGTCCTTTTAAATTCTTTTTTAACAAGCGCTCATAAACCAGTTTGGAGATCTTATCGAGTTCTGCCTCCATCTCTTCCATGGTGCTGAGATCATATGCAAAGGTGTCCTCGGCGGCCAATGATTTGGTTTCTCGATTCGGCTGTACCTCACGGTTATCAATTCCCCTAACTATCTGGTAATAAAATCGGCCTGATTTACCAAAACTTTTGCTCAGTTCGGCTTCGGATAAGTTCTTGAGATCGACGCCAATAAATAATCCCATTTTTTTCATCTTTTCGGAAGTTACCTTGCCCACGCCGTAAAATTTCGCTACAGGTAACTGTTCCATAAAAGCCTCCACAGATGAAGGGCCTATAAACTTCAAGCCATCTGGCTTATTAATATCCGATGCGATTTTTGCCACAAACTTATTGATGGAAACACCTGCCGAGGCGGTTAACTGTAACTCGTTTTTTATGGCGGCTTTGATTCGTCGGGCAATTTCTAAAGCTGAACCGATTTGAAGCTTATCCTGTGTAACATCCAAGTAGGCTTCATCAAGCGATAAGGGTTCAATCAGATCAGTGTACCTACTGAATATCTCCCGTATCCTTTTGGAAACTTCTTTGTAAGCTTCAAATCTGGGACGAACGAATATAGCATGAGGGCAAAGTTTTAAGGCTTGTTTAGAGGGCATAGCAGAGCGAATGCCAAACTTTCTGGCTTCATAACTGGCGGTAGCTACTACACCTCCACGGCCTTCTGGCAGTCCGCCTACTACAAGTGGTTTGCCTCTGTATTCTGGATTGTCCCGTTGCTCTACGGAAGCATAAAAAGCATCCATATCTATATGAATGATTTTTCGATACGTTATTTCCGGGGCTGCTTCCATTTAAATGCAAATATATTGATCATTTAGGGTTTCATTTCTTTCAAAATATTTTGTGTTTGCTTTCTTCACGATTGGGTGTAGTGGAATATTTGATGCCATTGATGTTTTTAAATTCATTAAACCTGTATTATTAAATTTGATATGTTATCCTATTTTAAACGTGTTTAAAAATTTAATCAAATAGATGCTTGTATGCTGGTGTATAGATAATTTATGAATAGGGATCTCTTTTTTTACTAAAAAGCCTGGTTTTATGTCTGGGCATTTGAATTTAATGTATTGTATAGCTGCTTAAATGCGCTTGATGAAGCTGTATTTACAATTTACTGTAATATAATACTTTTCATTTTTTATAGATATCCAGCACTGATTCCTTTTGTTTCGCATCACAGGGAACTATTGTCTGCTGAATTCGCATTTAGGTCGCTTTAAATTAATAAATAATTGAATTATTTTTATCTCCTTAACCCGCTGTGTGATAAGCGTCCCTGCAGGTTTTGTGTGATTTGCACCTGTTTTTCTGTTCAAAGGGCTGCGAAAAACTTGCAGGACTGGGGTATAATGCGCACTTTTGCAATCCCAAAACGAATG
>NZ_MDFN01000019.1 GCF_001730525.1 Arcticibacter eurypsychrophilus | reverse complement strand
GATAATACACCGGTTTGGGGTCGTGGTCGTTGTGAATGGTTAAACTTTCACCCCCTAACAGGCTATCAAACACCTTAAAAATAGTTGGATGCTTTAATTTAGGCTCGATAAGAGGGACGTTGATGTAATTGGTTTCCAGTGTTTCCATGATTATGTGTGTTTTGATGTTCAAAGCTAGTGCTAATAAAAGTATTAACTTACTTTTATTAGCACTAGCTTTCTTTTATTGTGATTAATTTACATTTGTCAGATAAGTCAGGGAATTTTTAATATAAAAAAGCGTTTAAATAAAAATAATAGCCTAAAGTTGCTTTTGTTTATGATAATGCTCTGTAGCAAGGGCATCATTTGCTGGTATCTCTATTTCAGATATTATGGATTGGCTTTCTATCACTTACTTTTTTAACAAAACACCTCCCTAGGAAACAGCCAGGGTTAAATTAATAAAAACAGAATGGTTAAAAATAGTGTCAGATGCTTATAATCAGGACTAGAGAACCATTTGGTAATTACTACTTGACGACTTGATGAAAAGATTAAGTTCTTTGCCAGGCCAATAACACAAAGACAAATTTTAATCTTACAACACTTAGGTCAGCTTATCATTTATCTACAGTTAAATGGGATTAAACCGCCAGATTACGTTAATGGTGGAAGTTTATTATGATATCAAAATAATAACTAATAAAAATGGAAAATAGGAAAACCTTCTTAAAGGCGGTAGCCCAGGTAGGATTATTGAGTTTAAGTCTTTTTACCGGATTTGAAAACGAAAAAAAGTCATGAGAATAGAGAAATTAAATATAATGAGCAAGCCTAAGATTATTTTCTTCGATGTCAATGAAACTTTATTGAATTTAGAAACCTTGAAAGAATCAATTGTTGCGAAACTAGGAGGCAATAAGGCATTGGGAACGTTATGGTTCACGTCAATGCTTCACTATTCTTTGGTGGCAACTGTGGGCGGACAATATTTTGATTTTGGTAGGATAGGAGCCGCAACATTATTAATGGTGGCTAAAAGCAATAATATTGAGCTAAGTGAAGACGATGCCAAGGCTACATTAAAGCATATTCTATCTTTGGAAGCGCATCCGGAAGTCAAGGAGGCATTAGCCATCTTAAAGAATGCCGGTTATATTCTTGTCTCATTTAGTAACTCATCTAATAAAGCCATTAAAGAACAACTAGACTTTGCGGGAATCACTACATACTTCAATCATATTTTAAGCATTGAAGATTATGGAAAATACAAACCGCATCTAGAGGTCTACCATTGGGCAGCAAGGAAAATGAATATAGAGGATTCAGACTGTATGTTAGTTGCCGCCCATGGCTGGGATGTCAGCGGCGCAAAGTGGGCAGGCTGGCAAACTGCATTTGTAGCAAGACCCGGACAACAACTTTTCCCATTAGCAATTACACCCGATATAGTTGAGGATGACTTATTAAAAATTGCTATTAAAATAGCGAATTAAAATTCTGTTTCTAAACTTTCATGCGATGGCCCAAGGAGGACTATGGGGTAAGTTTAACATTAATGCTGCATTCCAAAAATGAAGTTCCTTAGCTAAAACCATAAAGCTTCTAATGTGCTATATATCCATTTTATCTAAAAAAAGGATTAGTTCGGTCAAAAATAACATTCATTAACTTGTAAATTTTAAATACCTTCGCCGTTATTTAGAATGATTACAAACAACACATACAATGAAATTTAAATTTACATTTTTCACTGCCTTGCTCTTATGGGTAAGTTCACCCAGTTTTGCGCAGACCGAAAGTAATGAAAATGAAATTAGGACATTAGTTACTTTGCTAGACTACGTCGCTAAAGATTATGCTGGGGCAGTTACTAATGGAAAGATCATCAATGAAACCGAATACCTCGAGATCACGGAGTTTACAAAAAATTGTATAATCCTTCAAAACAAAATAAAACAGAAAGTCAATAAGCCTGCCTTCAGCAGTCTTGGGAATGAACTAAGACATTTATTAAAATTAGTACAGAATAAAGCTAGCACAGAATCAATAGCCTATCTGTCCAGGCAGATTAAAGAGCAAATACTAGCTATGGGTTTGATGAAGTTAAGCCCAAAGAACTGGCCTTCCCTTAAATCAGGTATGGTGATATATAATAAGAACTGTGTATCCTGTCATGGAACAATAGGCGGTGGTGACGGTGCGCTGGCTGCAAATTTATCACCTAAACCTACCAACTTTCAAGATAATGAGGCGATGTCTAACCTTTCACCTTTACAAGCTTACAACATTATAAAATTGGGTCTTGATGGAACCCCAATGCGCTCTTTTAACGAATTGTCTGAAGCCGAACTATGGGACGTTTCTTTTTATCTCATGTCCCTTAGGCATAAGGGTACAAAAACTAAAAAGGATTTTTTAAAGGTTCCCGGAATTGACAGAGTAAGCAGGTTGACGGATAAAGAGCTAAATACCTACCTTACTAAACAAAATTTTAAAATTAGTCTTGCACAAGTTAGGAATCATCAACCGAAGGTAATGAAGCCTTTAGAGCTGGCTAAGTTTAACCTTGATGCTTCCTTACAAGCTTATAAGGATAGGGATAAGATTCTTGCGCAGAGTTTAGCATTAACTGCTTATTTAGAAGGGGTAGAACTGGTGGAAGCACCTATAAGGGCAACTGATTCTAAATTAATCATAAGCGTTGAAAGAGCCATGATTAATTATCGTGCAGCGCTCAAAGGTGATGATCTTGTTTTGGTAGGAGAATTAAACGCTTTAGCAAAGCAAGAAGTAAACAAAGCAGATGCTTTACTTAGAAATAAAGCGTATTCATATTCCTTCACTTATGGAGCTGCATTATCTATTCTATTACGAGAAGCATTGGAAGCGCTGATAATTATTACAGTAGTTTTAAGCGTTCTTAAGCCTCTAAATATTAAAAAGGCAATTAACTACATCCATTTAGGCTGGATATTAGCACTGATAGTAGGTGCAGCAAGTTGGTTTTTCATTGAATCACTGATTAAATTGAGTGGCAGCAATAGAGAACTCATGGAGGGGGTCGGTTCTATTATCGCTGTGGCCGTATTGATTTACATGGGCGCATGGCTTCACAGTAAATCAGAGGTTAAGAAGTGGAAGGAATTCGTGGAACAAAAAATGAAAAAGGTTGCCGAGTCAGGGAACTGGTACCTGCTAATGTTTTTTTCTTTCATAATTGTTTTCAGGGAAGCATTTGAAGTCGTGCTGTTTCTGGCAACTTTAAAATTGGATGTGCCAGACGAAGGTAGCTCCGCCATTGGCTGGGCAGTCGTGACAGCCGCAGTATTAGTTAGCGTATCGGCTATACTTATACTTCGATATTCCAAACGGCTACCACTAAGACAGCTTTTTAAGCTTTCTGCATATGTAGTGGCGGTATTAACTGTGGTATTAACTGGAAAAGGATTTCGAGCCCTTCAAGAGGCCGCATATTTCAGCGAAACTTTATTGAATGATGCTTTTAGATTTGAAGCTTTGGGCATTTACCCCACCTTTGAATCACTATTTGCACAATTAACTATATTAGTAGTTGTTGTAGCCTTATGGCAGTTTCAGAATTACAAAGGGGCGGAGGGGAATCGTGTACTAATTACGAAAGCATAAAGATGAATTTGAAGAATGAAATTAGAAAAGTAGCACCATTGGGTTGATGGAGTGATATTAGCACTTGCTGCTATTTTAGAGAGATTCTGGGACAATAGTAATTTGATGTCAATTCTTTTTGAACCTGCCATTCGCATGCTCTTTTATATGATGTTTTGTTATACCCATGTATTCAACTAAAAATGGTTTTTTAAAACAAGTAACAAAAAGACCATACCAATTAAATCAACATCGATCTAGTAAACTTTCTTCAGCACTTGTCTGACAATTTCCAATCTTAAATTGAAATTTATCATTCGATCTAAATAGGTAACTTCTTCAAATCTTCAATAAATTGGTTCAATCTAACACTTATTGTGGGACACTAAAAGCAAAATCCTATACCACCTTCATAACCCTACTATGATCTATAGCAATTACCTCATCTTTTATTTCAGGATCCAATAATGCCACCAGCTTTTCCTGCACCTCATCCACATGATTGAGGGCAAGCGCTACGTCATCCTTACTCATCCGGCATTTGTTTCGGGCAAGATTAGCAAAAGTGTGTCTCGCCCAGTAAAAAGTAATAAAGTCAATCCCGGTGATTTCTCTGATCTGAAGCATTCCTTTGCCAATTGCCCGGTTCAAGTTACTAATCGTATTATATCTTGACTGAAGCCTACCAGCATATTTTTCTGATAATTTTTTAGCTTTTGGAATTACCTTAATACTTATAAAGGCATTGTCTTTTCGTATAAGGCATGTCTTCGACCGGTTGAACTCCAGTCTCTTCTTTTTTACTTTACCAAGATCCAAATGATACAGATCCACTGCATTCATTCCGCACAGATGAAAACTGAGCATAAGAAGATCTCTAGCCAGTTCTGCTCGGCTATTAGGCTCGACCCCGCAATCGCGGATTTGTATAACTTCTTCTACCCGGATGTTTCTTTTCTTGGTTAGGGGAGCGGATCCTATTTTATATTTTTTGAACGGATAGTGTTTGATCCTATAGATACCCTGGTCATCGTTGTTATAAGCAGTGCAGGCGGTATTAAAAAGCGTGCGCAGGCCTTTATATAATTATAGATACTACTGTTGCTGGCGCCTTCTCCTTCAATCGTCACTGATTTACCAAACCGATCGGCCCGGTGCATGATCCTTGGCGTTTTCAAAAACCGTTCAAAAGAATAAAGCATATTTGAACTGATCTCATTGATCGAAAAAAGCCCTTTCTGTTTCCAGAAAGGGCTTATAAACAAGTGACCTGGGAGGGGTTCGAACCCTCGACCCACTGATTAAGAGTCAGTTGCTCTACCAGCTGAGCTACCAAGTCTCATTGTGGCTGCAAAGAAACGATTTTTTATTGTCTTTTGCAACCATAATTTACTTATTTGTTAAGAATATAAATCCTCACGCTGTTTTTTAACCACTTCACTACTGATGTACTCATCGTAAGTCATTAGTTTATCGATGATTCCGTTCGGAGTAAGCTCAATAATACGATTCGCAACCGTGTTCGTTAATTCGTGGTCACGGGATGTAAATAGGATAGATCCTCTAAAATCTTTCATCCCATTGTTCAATGCCGTGATCGATTCAAGGTCTAAATGATTCGTTGGCTCATCAAAGAGAAGCACATTAGCCTGCTGAAGCATCATCTTCGAAAACATACAACGCATCTTTTCTCCTCCGGAAAGCACACTTGCCTTTTTCAAAACTTCCTCCCCAGAGAAAAGCATCCTTCCAAGGAACCCTCGTATAAACTGCTCATCTTTATCACCATCCGAATATTCCCTCAACCAATCAACCAGGTTATCGTTCTTACCTTCGAAATAAGTAGAGCTATCATTTGGAATATCTGCCGCATTTATTGTAATTCCCCACTTGAAATTACCAGTATAATCAGGATCCCTTCCACTTAAAACATTGTAAAAAGCAGTTGTAGCAAGACTATTACCCGCTAGTATCGCAATCTTATCCCCTTTATTCACTAAAATATCAACTCCCGAAAACAAGGTTTCGCCTCCTGAAACTTTCTTAAGCTTTTCAATCTGTAAAATCTGATCACCTGCTTCACGGGTCATATTGTTAAACATAATCCCTGGATACTTCCGGTTGGATGCCTTAATCTCGTCGATACTGATTTTATCCAATGCCTTCTTCCTACTGGTTGCTTGCTTGGATTTGGATGCATTCGCACTAAAACGCCGTATAAATTCCTGCAGTTCTTTAACCTTCTCCTCTGTCTTTTTATTTTGATCGGAACGCTGACGTAAGGCTAACTGGCTTGATTCATACCAGAAAGAATAATTACCCGAATAGATACTCATCTTACTAAAATCGATGTCCACGATATGCGTACAAACCGTATCCAAAAAGTGACGGTCATGGGAAACCACCAATACTATATTTTCATAATTCGCCAGAAACTCTTCCAACCAGGCAATGGTATCTATATCCAAGTCATTCGTAGGCTCATCCAGTAGAAGAATATCTGGATTACCAAATAGGGCTTGAGCAAGCAACACGCGCACTTTTTGATTTCCATCAAGCTCCTTTAACAACTTATAATGAAGTTCTTCTTTGATACCCAGGTTACTCAGCATGGTTGCCGCATTATTTTCTGCGTTCCAACCATCCATTTCAGCAAATATATTCTCTAACTCTCCGGCGCGCTCACCATCTTTGTCAGTAAAATCTTCCTTTGCATATAAGGCATCCTTTTCTTTCATGATCCCATAAAGCTCCTTATGACCAACTAAAACGGTTTCAATAACAGGTACTTCATCAAATGCATAGTGATCCTGCGTTAACACAGCCATGCGCTCTCCCGGAGTAAAACTAACTGATCCACTGCTAGGATCAATTTCACCGGAAAGGATTTTCATAAAAGTAGATTTACCGGCGCCATTTGCACCGATCACTCCATAGCAATTGCCATGTGTAAATTTCAGGTTAACATCTTCAAAAAGTGTACGTTTACCAAAGCGTAAGGATAGATTAGATACTGTAATCATGCATAAATAAATGAGGTGTAAAGGTAAGAAATAGGAATAGCATATGCCAGAAGGCGAAAAAAGTTTTATTTTAGAATGATAATTATGGACAAGATTCAGCTGGAAAAACTATTATTTCTGCCCTTAACGAAGGTTAAGATGGTTAAACTAGCCGAATTATGCAAAAAGGAACAATCTGTAGTACCCTATCTGTTAGAGATTAGCTCCTTCCATAAGGAGTCGAGATTAGCCTTTAGGGCTGCATGGCTCTTAGAAAGTATCCTGTTTTCATCTTTTCCGTCGGCTGATGAACAGCTATTGTTCTTAAAATATTATCCCCTTCAAAAACACAATAGCTGCCGAAGGCATTACACCAAGTTAATGTTGTTGCTCATAAGAAAGGGTCACAAACTTACCGGTTCATCGCTTTCTACCATTATCAATCAAACGTCAGAATGGCTCATCGAGAAAAACATCCCCGTAGCCGTTAAAGCCAATTGCATAGAAATCCTTTATCATTTAAGGAATGAAGAAGACTGGATAAAAGGAGAGTTGAAGCTGCAAATAGAACTCTTAATGAAAGACGGATCTGCTGCTCTCCAATTCAGAGGGAAAAAGTATTTAGCCCTGCTTAACCAAGAATAAGTGTAATTTTACAGCTGATTTAATAATAATGGAATTATCTTTAGGTACTCCGGCTATGCTGTTTCCAGCAATAGCTTTGTTGCTTCTAGCGTACACAAATCGGTTCCTTGCTTTAGCGGGACTTATTAGAAGCCTTAAAACTCAATATGTTGAAAGTTTAAATCCGAACCTGATCAGTCAGATTCAAAATATTCGTAAGCGTATTATGCAGGTGAGAAATATGCAAGCATGCGGTATTTTGTCATTTCTACTTTGCGTTGTTTCGATGTGGCTGGTCTATATTTCACAGGACTTATTGGCAGAATATATTTTCGGATTCAGTCTATTCTTACTCATGCTCTCACTTTATATCTCTTTTCGCGAAATACAAATTTCGGTTCATGCACTGGAAATTGAATTAAGTGATTTGGAAGAATTAATGAAAGGAAAGTAAAAATGGCAATTTCCCTAACCACACCCATGCTTTTATTTCCGGCAACATCCCTTATTCTGCTGGCCTACACAGCCAAGCTGGCCTATCTTTCTAATCTTGCGCGAACGCTTTACAAACAATATACTATTCATGAAAGCGAGGGATTGCTGATCCAGATCAGGAATTTAAGAAAGCGAATTTACTTCATAAAAAATATGCAGGCTTTTGGTAGTCTTAGTTTTTGCCTCTGTACTATTAGTGTGTTTATGCTTCTGAATAACTGGATGATAGCGGGCGAGGCCTTTTTTGGTATAAGCAGTGTCTTTTTGGTTATTGCATTATACTTATCTTTCAAGGAAGTTTGGTTATCTGCTGAAGCATTAAAGATAGTAGTAAAAGATGTATGTGATTGAGGTCGCGTAGGAGTCAGGTATATACTATTACCGCAAATTGCAGCTATCAAACTGCTTCGCTGTTGCTTGCTCGCTCGTCTCGAGGCGAAGGAACAAGGGTGCACAAAGCTGCAAAGGGCGAACAAGCATCGAAGCGTACCTCTACACACCCTCTCTGTGACTCGAACGTTTTAGCCATTTTGGTTTAGCTTTTTGATAACGAAAAGCTGTAAATTGTTTATCCTCCCGATTACTTTGAATTCAAAATCCTTCCTTATTAAAAGCAAAGGAAACATGAACAAATACTACTTAATATTTGACTTTAATACTTTCGCCTTTTATTTAAGCACGGTCATTGATAGGTCAAAATTTTACGTTTACAGCTAATAACTTTACAGTTTCTTTTTTTATCTCTTTTTTTTAAATACCTTACATTCTGATTTCAACACTTTCAATTGAGATATTCAATTACACCTGTCAATCAGAGAAGAAATTCTGTATCAACACGAAAAAACAACATCTAATTATGGGGAACATTAAATTAAAAGATTCATTATTAAACGGTTTTAGCTTTACAGAGCTCTTAAAAGAATATGCAGTTGATCCTACAGATTTCACCATCCAGGATGAGCAACTTATATTATCTGAAAAGAAACTATTAAATAAAGAAACCATCAAGGAAAAAGTGATCATCATAGGTAAAGGCAAAGACGGATTGGTTAGCTTTTATGGCACTCTTCATTATAATCTTTTAAATAAATTAGCAGTCTTTGAACTGGATTCAGTAGATCAAACTAATTCTCAAGTAGCTTAACGCATCTCTTTATATAAATGAAAAGCCCGGACACTAAACAGTTCGGGCTTTTTCGTTTTATTTTTTGAAGCTTGATGTACTTTTATACCTTTGATACCTAAATGTAAATATATGAAAGAAAACTGGTGGAAAATTTTAGCCTCAGTTCTTGTAATCTATTCTTTATGGGCTGGTATGCTGGGAGCGGTTCCCGAACTACCAATATTACACGAAACCATTCGAAATCTTTATTTCCATGTACCTATGTGGTTTACCATGGTCATATTATATTTAATATCAGTTATTTACAGCATTAAATATCTTTCGTCAGGAAATGAAAATCATGATCTGCTTGCTGTTGAATGCGTGAATACTGGTGTTGTTTTCGGATTTCTGGGCTTGGTAACCGGTATGATCTGGGGAAATTATACATGGGGTTCACCATGGCCAAATGATCCTAAAATGAATAGTGCAGCCATTTCTACCTTGATGTATCTGGCCTATCTCGTGCTAAGAAATTCCCTGGAGGAGGAGCAAAAACGCGCCCGCATCTCTGCGGTGTATAATATTTTTGCTTTCCCAGTCATGATTGTATTACTTTTTATCCTTCCTCGTTTAACCGATTCTTTGCATCCGGGCAACGGTGGCAATCCTGGATTCAGTTCCTATGACCTGGATTCGCGCATGAGAATGGTATTTTATCCGGCCTGTTTTGGATGGATTTTAATCGGTGTATGGATTACTACCATTCAATATCGTCTTCGCAAACTTCAAAACAAACAACTTAATTAAAACAGATGAGAAAATATTTCGTTACTGCCTCTATGGTTTTATTTACAGCAATCTCATCTCTGGCACAATCAACCTCGGGTGTGGATATGGCTGATGAATTACGTTCATCAGGAAAAATCTACGTGGTGGTTGCTGTGATTACTATTATACTATTGGCTTTAATTGGCTACCTGTTTTCTATCGACAGAAAAGTTAAAAAGCTCGAAAAAAAGAATTAATCTTCCTGTTATGTCTTCGATTCCAACTACAAATTTCTTCAATGATGTATGCTCATTTTTCGATCATGCCTCTCAATTTACAAATCACTCAGCAGGCTTGCTCGATCAGATAAAAACCTGCAATAGTGTTTATCGTTTTCGATTTCCGATCCGCAAAGGAAACGGCGTACAGGTTATTGATGCCTGGAGGGTTGAACATTCGCACCATATGTCGCCTACAAAAGGTGGGATCCGTTACAGCGATATGGTGAATGAGGATGAGGTAATGGCTCTGGCTGCCCTTATGACTTACAAATGCGCTATCGTAAATGTTCCTTTTGGCGGTGCTAAGGGGGGAATTAAAATAAATACGAAGAATTATTCTGTAGCTGAACTGGAAAATATTACCAGGAGATATACAGTAGAATTGGTTAAAAAGAATTTTATTGGTCCTGCTATTGACGTTCCTGCACCAGATTATGGATCGGGTGAGCGTGAAATGAGTTGGATTGCTGATACGTACAACACCATGAATCCCGGACAACTGGATGCTATGGGTTGTGTTACCGGAAAGCCAATTGCTTTACATGGCATTCATGGTCGCCGTGAGGCAACTGGAAGGGGAGTAGCTCTTGCTATTCGCGAATGTATGAATGTGGCTGAGGATATGAAGGCATTAGGGCTCACAACCGGACTTGTCAACAAACGTGTAATTGTTCAAGGATTAGGGAATGTAGGTTATCATACAGCTAAATATTTAGCTGAATTGGGTGCTATAATCGTAGGCCTTTGCGAATATGAAGGTGCTGTTTATAATGAAAATGGCCTTGATCTAGAAGCTGTTGTTGCTCATCGAAAAGAGGCAGGTACTATATTAGGTTTTGCAGGGGCAAAAAAAGAGTTTGTAACTTCAGGCGAAGGCTTAGAGCAGGAATGCGATATACTGGTACCTGCAGCATTGGAAAATCAGATTCTGATCACCAACATAGGCCGGATTAAAGCTAAAATTATTGCTGAAGCCGCAAATGGGCCTACTACACCTGAAGCTGCTGCTATTTTTGTAAAAAATGGAGGAATCATTATTCCGGATATGTATTGCAATGCAGGAGGGGTAACTGTTTCCTATTTCGAATGGTTAAAAAACCTTTCACATGTTGCTTTTGGCAGGATGGACAAACGTTATGAGGAAAATGCCAATTCAAACCTGGTAACGATGGTGGAGAAAATGACGGGTATGAATTTAACATTAGAACAAAGGGGACTAATTGTTAAAGGTCCTTCCGAGTTGGAATTAGTAAATTCTGGGTTAGAGGAAACGATGGTTCGTTCTTATCATGAGATCAGAGAGATCAAGATGTCGAATAAAAATATAAACGATTTGCGCACAGCTGCTTTTGTTGGGGCGATTAATAAAGTTGCTGTTTCCTACATGAATATGGGAATATGGCCTTAGTTTAATGTAAAATTTTTAGGAGTATTGATTTCAGATGACAATTGAGGATCAATAATTTGGTACAAATGATTCCTGTTTTGTATTTTTGACATTATTCTATTTAATGAATAGTTAGATCGGGGATTCAATGAAAAAAAGTGCTATTGTTGGTATTATAATTATTGCCATCGCTATAGGGGTTATTATAAGTACGTACGCAGATTCAAGTACTTATGGCTCTTTTACTGATGCCAGAGAAAGTCAAACTGAGCTCCATGTGGTGGGAACGCTAAACAAGAGTAAGGACTTGATATACAATCCTAAAGTTGACGCTAATTATTTTGCTTTTTATTTAGTAGATAAACAGGGTAAAGAATGTAAAGTAGTTTTTTCAGGTGCCAAACCTCAGGATTTTGAACGATCCGAAGAAGTTGTGCTTACCGGAAAAATGATTGGTGATGAGTTTAGTGCCTCTAAAATTCTCATGAAATGTCCTTCCAAATACAATAAGGACAAAATGGAGGTTCAGGAAGTTGAACACACAGCTGCCTTAAACAGATAATTTTTTAAATGGATATACAATTTGCGGGAGAACACCTGCTACCAGGGAAACTTGGGCAATTCTTCATTATACTTACTTTTGGTTCTGCGCTCATATCAGCCATTTCTTACTATTTTGCTACTGTAAAAGATACGAATGACGATTCCTGGAAGCGTATTGCACGTCTGTCTGCCTGGGTCAATACCTTCGCCGTTGTTGGAATTGGTGCTTCTCTTTTTTATATTATCTACAGTCATTACTTTGAGTATAACTACGCATGGGCACATTCATCACGCTCATTACCTGTTTATTATATTATATCAAGTTTTTGGGAAGGACAGGAGGGAAGCTTCTGGTTGTGGATGTTTTGGCAATCGGTACTTACAAACGTTTTAATACAGCGTGCCCGTACATGGGAAAATCCGGTGATGACCATCATCATGCTCTCCCAGGTATTTATATCATCTATGTTATTGGGAGTTGAGATCCTTGGATTACGAATTGGAAGTTCTCCATTTATTCTTTTACGTGATGCTGTAGAAGGACCAATATTTTCGAGGCCCGATTATTTAAGTTTAATTCCTGATGGAAATGGACTTAATCCATTATTACAAAACTATTGGATGGTTATTCATCCCCCTACTTTATTTTTAGGCTTTGCCTCTATGATCGTTCCTTTTGCTTATGCCATTGCTGGTCTTTGGCAAAAACGATATAAGGAATGGGTCACTGCAGCCTTACCATGGGCCTTGTTTGCGGTGATGGTATTGGGTACAGGGATTATCATGGGTTCTTTCTGGGCATACGAAGCCTTAAACTTTGGTGGTTTCTGGGCATGGGATCCTGTGGAAAATGCTTCCATTATTCCTTGGCTTACGTTGATTGCTGCAGTTCATGTGATGATTGCCTATAAAAACTCCGGACATTCTTATTTCACGGCTACTTTTTTGGTGCTGATCAGCTTTGTCCTGGTATTGTATGCTTCTTTTTTAACCAGAAGCGGAATACTGGGTGAAACGTCGGTTCATTCCTTTACCGATCTGGGCATGTTTGGGCATTTGTTGACCTATCTGCTCGTGTTCTTTATCTTGGCAGTTGGTTTTCTGATTGCACGATGGAAAGATTTACCGATTACAAAAAAGGATGAAGAGACTTACTCACGTGAGTTTTGGCTTTTCATTGGTGCGTTGGTATTAACGGTTTCCTGTATTCAGGTGATTGCAACAACCTCCATTCCGGTATTCAATGCTATTTTTGGAACAAAAATAGCTCCACCAGCAAATGTTTTTCAGCATTATCATCAATGGCAGGTGCCGTTTGCTATTGTAATCAGTTTAATTTCGGGTTTCGCTCAGTATCTGAAATACAAGAATACGGATCCGCGTAAGCTTTACATCAAGCTGGTTATGATCATAATCATTGCTGTTATGATTACAAGCGCATTTGCCTATATTGCTGATGTGTATCATAATGTGATGTATGTGATACTTACTTTTGCTGCTGTATTTTCGCTGTGTTGTAATGTTCCTTTTCTCATTGATGCCCTAAAAGGTAAATGGAAATTGGCAGGGGCATCCATTGCACATATAGGGTTTGCTTTCCTTTTGCTGGGGGCTCTTGTGGCTGCTGCAACAAGTAAAGTAGTGTCCATTAATACCTCGGGTGTTGGTTTTGGCGATGAGTTTGACAAAAGCAATAATGCGAAGGAAAATATTATTCTTTATGAAAATGAGCCGGTCCGCATGGATCAGTATACTGTTACTTATAAAGGAGATTCTACGGTAGGAGTGAATACGTATTATAAAATCAACTATAAAACTATTAATCAGACTACCCGTAAGGTGATGGAGGAGTTTGATCTTTATCCGAATGCGCAACAGAATGCAAAAATGCAGACCATTGTAGCTTCTCCTGATACACGTCATTATCTGTTGCATGATATTTATACCCATGTAAGCAGTGTTCCTTTGAAAACGGAGACTGCTGAACATGATGACCATACCGGTCATTCGGAAGATGAGGGATATGACCAACCTGCGACTTACGAGGTAGCGCAAGGGGATACCATTCGATATCGGGAAGGGATAATTATAGTTAAAGGAATTAATCGGAATGCCACTGTTGAAAAAATCCCTTTAGGGAAAAATGATGTGGCTATTGCTCTTAAACTTCAAGTAATAGCTAAAAATAAGACCTACGAAATAGAGCCTATCTTTTTACTTAAAGGTGGAAATAAGTTTGATTTTGGAAAAACAGTAGCCGATGTGGGTCTTAAGTTCCGTTTCACTGATGTTCATCCTGATAAGAATAAACTAGAATTAATGGTTTATCAAAAACCTTTGGCTGAGAAGAAGTGGGTGGTACTGAAAGCCATTAAATTTCCATTCATCAATTTTTTCTGGGCAGGAAACATATTGATGATGGTAGGATTTCTGCTTTCAATTTTCAGAAGAAATAAAGAGATTAAAGTTATCTAGAAATGAAGGTTGTTCTAATAGGTAGCGGAAATGTAGCTACTCATCTTGGAATTGCGCTTAAAGAAGCTGGTCATGAGATTCTACAGGTTTGGAGTAAAACCTTTCTTCATGGGAAGGCTTTGGCTGATGTTTTGCATACTACTGCAACTGATGATTTAACAAAAGTTGATCCTGAGGGAGAAATTTATATTATAGCAGTAAAAGATGACTTTATTTCCCAAGTAGTTGCAGAACTCAATTTTGATCATCAACTAGTTGTTCATACTTCTGGTACGGTTTCTATAGACGAGCTAGCAGTGCATACTCCTCATTACGGTGTTTTTTATCCTCTACAAACTTTTAGTAAAAACAAGAGTGTGGAATTCTTATCCGTTCCTGTTCTTGTGGAGGGTAGCACTAAGGAGGTCGGGGAGCTGCTATTTACTTTAGCTGGCACAATAAGTAACCATGCTTACAAGATGTCTTCAGAAGAGCGGAGTGTACTCCACCTGGCTGCCGTGTTTGCTTGTAACTTTAGCAATCATCTGTATTCTCTTTCATCGGAAATACTTCAGCAAAGGGGCCTGGACTTTAATTTGTTGAAGCCATTAATTGCAGAAACAGCTGCTAAAATTCAAAATCATCCACCTAATGAAGTTCAAACAGGTCCAGCTATACGGAATGACTTATTTACGTTAGCCAAGCATAAAGAACTGTTAACTAATTATCCTGATCTCAAAGATATTTACGAAATCTTGAGTAACAGTATAATGCGTTCCAAATTATAAGCTATATTCACGTTTTTACTTAATTTTCATTTATCTATGTTTTTAACAAAAATTAAAGCCGTTAAAGCCTTTATCCTGGATATTGATGGCATTTTAACAGATGGAACTGTTCTGGTTACTGAATCGGGCGACCAGTTGAGGAAGTTTAATGTTAGGGATGGATATGCAATGCGGCTGGCGGTGAAACGCGGTTTTCAGATTTGCATAATATCAGGAGGAAATTCGGCAAGTGTTTTATTTCGTTTAAACGGACTCGGCATTACTGAAATCCATTTGGGTATTGACAAAAAGCTGGAAGTTTACCAACAATTTATAGAAAAGCATAATCTGGCTCCTGAGAATATATTATATATGGGAGATGATATTCCAGATATCCCAGTGATGAAAGTGGTGGGTGTAAGTGCTTGTCCGGAGGATGCCGTTGAAGAGGTAAAGATGATTAGTGACTATATATCTGCTCAATCAGGGGGGACAGGGTGTGTGCGGGATGTGATTGAAAAGGTGCTTAAAATTCAGGGTAAATGGTACGATCCTGATCCATCTGCACAGGATGATACCATTACTTCTTCTTAATTTTTGCTATGCCTGAAACTCCTTCGCCAACTATTATTTTAGCTTCAAAGTCGCCACGTAGACAAGAACTCTTGCAACAAATGGATGTCCATTTCAAAGTGGTTCTTAAAGATGTGGATGAATCCTATCCTGAAGATCTTAAACCTGCAGATGTTGCCCTGTATATTGCCCGGAAGAAAGCAGAGGCATTTGACGACGTGCTGCATGAAACAGAAATTGTAATTACAGCGGATACCATTGTCACCATTGATGGTCTTATTCTAGGTAAGCCCAAAGATGAAAAGGATGCCTTCGACATGCTTACTCTTTTATCCGGACGGAAACATGAGGTAATTACTGCTGTAGCCTTGTTAAATAAACACCAGATCAATGTTTTTCACGACATCACCTATGTATACTTTCGGGAATTAAGTGCCGATGAGATCTTATTTTATATCAGGAACTATAAGCCTTTTGATAAAGCCGGCTCTTATGGAATCCAGGAATGGATTGGGCACAACGCAATAGAAAAAATTGACGGATCATATACCAATGTGGTAGGCTTACCAACCTTCAGATTGTCTATGGAACTTCAAAAGCTTTTAAGCGCTTAATTTTTCATAAAGCAATCCTTCCTTAAGCGCATAAGTCGAGAGCGCAACAGCCGGGATCTTTAATTCATCCAATACATATATCGCTAAAATTGCCGCAACAACAATCATGTCTACCCGCACCGGACTAATGGTTACGTTAGCTGCTCTTCCCTGATGATTAGACCCGATTAGATCATTTATAATGGATTGAAAATGCAGCACTGATAGTGTGTATCCAATTAGAGATTGACGACCTGAGAGATGAAATTTCTTTATCGCAAGGTCTACGAATGTTTCAAAAGCCCCCGCAGAACCGATTAATATTTGTGGTTTGTATTTTGTTGCTGCTAATTTTAAATCAGCAAGCTGCTCATGGAGATAGTGATGGATGATCGTGATATCGCTTTCCTGGATCGGATCAGAATGATGATAAAGCCCCATTAACCGGGCTGCACCAAGAGGATAACTTTTCTTAAAAAGAATTTCCTGTTGGTTGCATAAAATAAACTCTGCGCTTCCTCCACCAATATCTAGTATCAGGGAGCATTGATCAATAGACACCGCTTGTTTTACGCCATTATAAATTAATGAGGCTTCCCGATCGCCGTCAATAATTTCGATAGTAATACCTGTTTCTTCTTTAACCTTCTTAATGAAATCATTTCCGTTGCTGGCCGTTCTTAAAGCTGCTGTACCGGTAGCATAAACCGAAGGGATCGAATAGCTGTCAATTACCTTTTTGAAGGCTATCATCGCATCAACACCTCTTTGAAAAGAAGCAGCTGTGATGAATCCAGCCGTAATTCCGCCTTCACCCAATTTAACATCTTTTTTTTCCATGTAGATCTCTTTTATGGATTGCTCCAAGTCGAGTTCAGCAATTAATAAGTGAAAGGTATTCGTACCAAGATCAAGGACTGCAATTTGTTTTTTCATAAAAAAAGATAAAAAAAAACCACCATACGGTGGTTTAATTAGAAATTATATTTTTTATTCGAAGTATTCCTTCATTCTTTCAAAGAAGCTTCTTTCATTTTTACCAGGTTGTGGTTTAAAATTAGGAGAAGCCTGAAGTTTTTCAAGCATTTCTTTCTCATCCTTAGAAATAGCTTTGGGAGTCCAGATATTGATATATACCAATTGATCACCGCGATGATACGAGTTTACTTCTGGTACGCCTTTTCCTTTAAGGCGTAAGATTTTACCACCTTGAGTACCGGGTTCAATTTTGATCTTCGCTTTTCCGTCTATGGTTGGGACTTCAACAGAAGCACCCAGAGCTGCATCTATGAAACTGATATGAAGGTCGTAAACTACATTATTACCTTCGCGCTGAAGGGATTCATGCGGGATTTCTTCAATCAGGATAATCAGATCTCCGGAGATACCGCCATTAGGGGCAGCATTACCTTTTCCGCTCATAGAAAGCTGCATTCCTTCACTAACTCCTGCTGGAATGTTAATGGAAATAGTTTCTTCACCACGAATAACACCTTCACCATGACATGATTCGCATTTAGATGTAATTTGCGTTCCGGCTCCATTACAAGTAGGGCAGGTTGCACTAGTCTGCATCTGACCAAGAATCGTATTGGTTACACGCCTAACCGCTCCACTGCCACCGCAAGTTTTACAAGTTTGAACGGAAGATTTATCTTTCGCTCCTGTACCATCACAAGTACGGCAAACGATAAGTTTATTAACTTTTATTTTCTTTTCGGCACCCTTAGCAATTTCATCCAGGGTTAACTTTACTTTAATTCGTAGGTTACTACCGCGGGACATGCGCCGGCTTCCACCTTGCTGTCCACCGCCACCACCAAAGAAACTGTCAAAAGGACTGCCACCGCCACCAAAGATATCTCCAAACTGGCTGAAGATATCGTCCATGTTCATATGGCCACCACCACCGCCCTGAGGTGAATTACCAGAATGACCATATTGATCATAGCGTTGCTTCTTTTCAGGATTGCTGAGTACTTCATATGCTTCAGCAGCTTCTTTAAATTTATCTTCGGCTGCATTATCACCAGGGTTCTTATCCGGATGGAATTTGATTGCAAGCTTACGGTATGCTTTCTTTATTTCATCCGCAGTAGAACTTCTGGTAACACCCAGAATATCATAAAAATCTCTTTTTGCCATAATTATTAACTTCCAACCACCACTTTCGCGAATCTTAACACTTTGTCGTTGAGATAGTATCCTTTTTCAACTTCGTCAATAACCTTACCTCTCAGATCGTCTGAAGGGGCGGGAATGTTTGTTATAGCTTCATGAATATCTGCATCAAAGACAGTTCCTATAGATTCCATCTCTTTTATTCCCTTTTGGCTAAGGGTATTTTTAAGTTTACTACTTACCAGAATAATACCTTCTTTAATGGCTTTGACGTCAGAAACTGATTCCATAGCCTTTATTGCACGTTCAAGGTCATCAGCAACTGGTAGAAAACTTAATAGAACATCTTTTCCTGCAGTATGCAACAATTCGATCCGTTCCTTTGTGGTACGTCTCTTATAATTATCAAACTCAGCATATAAGCGCAGGTATTTATCGGTAGCTTCTTTTAATTCAGCCTGAAGTTTCTCTTCTACAGAGATCTCTTCCACTGCTTCAACTTCGCTGTCGACTTCTGAAGCTCTCGCTTCATTTACCTGCTCTATTTCTTGTTCTATCTCAGACTGCGTCTGATTTTCTAAAGCTACTTTTTCTTCTTCGGTAGTTTTCTTCTTGTTTTTCAACATGTCTGAAAAGTTCATATTTATGGAATAGGCAAATTATTTGCCAAGTTAATTAATCAGTCAAGGTGTCAGCAAAATACGAGGTATGTCAGCAACAAGCGACTTAAATCAGACATTTAGCCCTATTAAACCATTTTCACATCCTCAATCACTCTTCCATTTTCACATTTTACAATACGGGAAGGGAAGGTGCGGATCAGATTATAATTATGTGTTGCCATCAGGACAGCTGTCCCTGATCTGCTGATATCTTTTAATAAAAGCATCACTTCTTCTGAGGTTTCGGGATCCAGATTACCTGTTGGTTCATCGGCCAATATAAGCTCTGGGTTGTTTAACAATGCCCTGGCAACTACAACACGCTGTTGTTCACCACCGGAAAGTTCATGTGGCATCTTCCGGAGTTTAGATCGTAACCCAACTTTTTCAAGTACATCACGAATTCGTTCATTGATGAGGTTTTTATCCTTCCAACCAGTTGCATTTAATACAAATGCTAAGTTTTCTTCTACCGTACGGTCGGTTAAGAGCTGAAAATCCTGAAATACAATCCCAAGTTTTCTCCTTAGGAAAGGGATATCGTGATCGGAAAGCTTTTTTAAATCATAGCCTCCGGCATGACCTTCTCCTTCTGTGATGTGAAGCTCACCGTATAAGATTTTCATCAAACTACTTTTTCCTGAACCGGTTTGTCCAATAAGGAATACAAATTCGCCTTTATCAATGTGCAGATTCACAGATGATAAAACAAGGTGTTTTTGTTGGTATACATCTACGTTATGGAGTTTTACAATCGAATTTCCAATCATATTACAATTCTAATTTCATTATTTTGCCAAATGGAAGACTCTCTATCAGCGTCACTATATATTCTTTCTTACTGCTTAATCCAATTTTATCCAGTGTTTTATCCGGACGATCTACCCTAAAGTAGGCCAATAAAGTAAACTCATCATCACGGAGCTGAACATAATCAGGTATTTTAGCTATTCCCTTTACTTTGATGATATACATAGCTCCAAAGTTAATATTTTCCATTTAAATCAATGTTGGATTATAATTTAACAAAAATTCAAATGTGTTGACCCCGTCTGCATAATCCCACAACTTTGGAGTCTGGCTTTCACCAAACATGACCTGTTGATTCTGAAGATCAAGTTTTTCTTTAACCACAACACACTGAATTTGCTCATTAAGAATATTGAGCTTCTCTTCTGCCTGCGTAGTTGACGGATAGGTATCATAAAATAATACAGCTAAAGGTGAACTCATGCTAACATCCTGTTTAAGCAATAAAAATCCATTATCCAGATGCTTTTCTCCATTCACCAAATATATCGACTTATTGTAGTCGTAATTGTTTGCATATTTATGATGATTAATCATGTTTTTAAAAGGTTCCTCTATTGCTTCAAAAAATGGAACAAAGTTATACCCTTCCGGAACGAACAATTTAGAAACATTTCTACAGCCTAATCCGAAGTAATCAAATATATCATGGCCTAAGGCAATAAAGTCATCCTTAGCTTCCGAACCATTGAGTACGGCTACGCTATTTCTATTTTTACGGATGATATGTGGAACGTTTTTGAAATAATACTCAAAGTATCTGGATGTATTATTACTTCCGGTTGCAATTACAGCATCGAAATCCTTCAAACGATCGGCGTAAATAATGTGTTCCTGAAGTGAGGGCATGTATTCAATCAGACGTGAAAGGATGTGAGGAGTCAGGTGTTTATCCTGTGAAGAAAGCTTAATCATCGCCTTATTTCCGCTAGCCAGCACGGTCAATATATCATGAAAACCGACAAGAGGAATGTTCCCTGCGAGAACTAATCCAACGGTAACTAGCTGATGTTCTTGCTGATGAGTAACGTAAGCTGAGTCTATCCATTGTTCAATGTCGGATGGATTGAGCATTTTACCCAAAGCTTGTACCGCATGATTTACTTGTTCGGGGGTAAACCAGGCATTGTAACCCTGTGCAGAGTTAATGAGCTCATTTAGCTGAGCATCATCTGAGCGTAAATAGTGTCCTAACTGTGTAAAAGCTTGTTTTATTTGTTGTGTTGACATGTAAGTCGTATGTTAAAATCAAGTATTGTATTATATTTGCGTTGTTTTTGCAGATATAACATTGCAAAAGTAAGTTAAGGAAAAGACATTTAGACCATGGCAATAAAAATAACAGATGAGTGTATAAACTGCGGAGCCTGCGAACCTGAGTGCCCTAACAATGCTATTTATGACGCCGGTGCTGCATGGCGCTTCTCTGATGGAACAACATTAAAGGGTGTAATAGATTTTGGGGACGGTTCAACGTTGGATGCTGAAGAAACTCAGGCAGCAATTTCTGAAGAGTTTTATTATATAGTTTCAGACAAATGTACAGAATGTAAAGGTTTTCATGATGAGCCTCAATGCGCTGCGGTATGTCCGGTGGATTGTTGTATTGATGATGAAGATGTTAGAGAAACTGAAGAAGAGCTTTTGGCTAAAAAGAATTGGCTTCACTCTGAAGCTTAAAAAAGCAATTTAAAGGATATCGATATAAAAGAGAAGAGATCATTATATGGTTTCTTCTCTTTTATATCGATATCCTTTCTTTTTATGTTCCTTTTCTTACGAGAACTAATATATCATTGCTAAATTTTCACACCTTAAAGCAGGATTTTCAATTAGTAATATGGCTAGTTTTACTTATTACTACCACCAGTTATACCTAGTACTATCACCAGCTATTGCTCCTAGTTATTGCGCAGTTTCCTTGTTTGGAATGATCAATACAGGGCATTTTGCTTTTCTAATTACTTTTTCAGCAACACTTCCTGAAATAAAATGATCAAAACCTGTTCTTCCATGGGTTCCTAAAATGATCAGATCGGCTCCCCATTCCTCTGCTGTTGCTAGGATCTCATCCTTTGGACTTCCTACCTTAGTAAAAGTGTACACTGGAACTTTATCTTCGAAAGATTCAGAGATACGTTCCAATAATTTTTTACTTGACTCTTCCTGCAACTCCATCAAATCTGGAATAACAACCTGTGATTCATTAAGTAAAGGATCTGTAATATATGGGGTGTTAATAGGAACCTCGTTTACATGTAGAAGAGCAACTGATGCATGTAGCTTTTCCGCCAGGTCTAAGCCATATCCGGCTGCATGATTTGAGTACTGACTATCTTCTACAGCAATTAATATTTTGGTTATTTGATTGAGGGTTTTCATAATTATAAGATTTATGATATTTATTGTACTAATTTAAACACTTATGAGATAGTATTAGTTTTTTTATGTGGAGAGATATTTTTTTAATTTCTTTGTATTAAAATATGACTACAGAATTTGGTATTTGTAATCTGTCTCTGGTACCCTTAAGGGCAGAAGCCTCAGATAAAAGCGAAATCTTATCTTTTTTATTATTTGGTGATGGTTTTAAAATTTTAGAAAGCACCAGTAAATGGACACAGATACAGACCCTATCAGACGATTATACCGGATGGATCGATTCAAAGCAGTATGAGGATGTACCCTATAGTTTCGTGGAGGCACAGGCTAGTTCCGTGATAACAGGACCAGTTCTTTACCAAACGATTGAAAGAATACCTCATGGCGATTTTATACATCTGCTGCCTGGAAGTACCTTACCTGTAATTAGTGATAATAAGTTTTCCATAAACAGTACCAGTTACCAGTTTACAAAACCGTACATATTAGCAGAATCAGATTCTTTTTATCAAAACATTAAACCCTATGCTTATCTGTTTTTAAATGCGCCTTATCTATGGGGAGGCAAGTCAGCCTTCGGAATAGATTGTTCAGGATTCACGCAAATAGTATTTAAAATGCTTGGAATTAAATTGTCCAGAGACGCATGGCAACAGGCAGAAGAGGGAAGAATAGTTGACTTTTTACCGGAAGTTAAACCGGGAGATCTTGCTTTCTTTGACAATGAAGAAGGGCGCATCATTCATGTCGGGATTTTACTAAACGAACAAGAAATTATTCATGCTTCGGGTAGAGTAAAGATAGATTTAATCGATGGTCAGGGAATCTTTAGCAAAGATCTTAACCGCCATACTCATCGGTTAAGAATTATAAAAAGGTTTTTTAACTAACCTTTACACTCCATACTATCACCAATTTATCATCACCCACTGATACTAAAGATTGACCATCTTTAGTCCATGCAATTTTATTTATAGAATGTGAATGGGTTATAAATCCTTTTTCTTTGCTGATGATCTTTTGTAATTTTAGAGTTTTTAAATCCCATAATTTAATGCTTTTATCCTGACTACAGGTGGCGAAGATGGGAGCAAAGGGATGAAATTTGATATCATATACCGTAGACATGTGAGCTATCACTTCTTTTAAAGGAGTAAAATTAGCGACATTCCAAAGAATAAGTTTTGCATCACGTCCCCCCGAAAGCAGATGATCGTCTGAAGAAGGAGAGAAGGCCAATGATGTCACTGGCCCTGTATGTCCATTTAAATTTGTTATAAAGGAATAATTTGTTGCATTATAAATCCTGATCGTGTTGTCTTTACATCCAAAAGCAATAATCTGCTCATTTGAACTTAGTGCCATACACCGTACAGTATCTTCTGAAACCTTAAAATTATACTTCAAAGTATAATCAATACTACTTATTACAGAGACCGTTCCATCTTCAGAAGCAGCAATAATTTCGTTCTTACTTGTCAGTTCTGTCAGACAAAAAACAGGTTTAAGATGATGCGTAATCCGGGCTACTACCTCAGCTTTATCATAGCTATAGATACTAATCTGACCACTCCGCTCTCCAAAAATTAAAAGTCTATTCTTTTCAGAAACATGCATTGCATAGACAGAACTCTTCACAGGAAGCAAAACTGCAGGGTTAAGATGCTCCAGATTCCATTGAACTATTCCTTTATCATTCCCGGCAGTATAAAATACCCCTTGTTCAATTCCCGGCTCTACACTGTAAATTGAATTCTGATGTCCGGGTAATAAAGCGAATTGTTCAATCTCTATCATAAAAAAAACTACTTATGTCTGCCTTCCAAATTTTTCGCTATCGTTTCAAGTGTAATATTCTTTTCACGAAGCAGCATAAGCAAGTGGAATAGCAGGTCGGAAGATTCGTTTATAAAATCAAACTCTGTTTCACTTAGAGCAGCAATTACAGTTTCAACACCTTCTTCGCCAACTTTCTGTGCAATTCGTTTCAAGCCTTTGGCCTGCATCCTGTTTACATAAGAACCTTCCTTCGGATTGTCGTAACGATCTGCGATGACCTGTTCTAATTTAAAGATAAAGTTTTGATTGTATGAAGTAGCAAAACAACTTCTTGAGCCGGTATGACAGGTTGGGCCAATCGGATCGGCCTTAATTAACACCGTATCCTGATCACAGTCGATATCGATACTTTTTACATATAGGAAGTTTCCACTTTCTTCTCCTTTCGTCCAGAGACGATTCTTTGAACGTGAGAAAAAGGTAACTTTACCTTCAGTTTCTGTTTTTGCGAAGGCCTCGTCATTCATGTAACCCAACATCAACACTTCAAGTGTTTTGTCATCCTGAATGATCACTGGTATGAGACCATCACCTTTTTTAAAGTCTATAGACATTAGTATAATTATTATAATCTTACTTCAATATTTTGCTTCCTTAGCTCCCTTTTGAGATCAGGAATTAGAATCTCACCGTAGTGAAAAACTGATGCTGCAAGGGCAGCATCTACATTAGCCTCTAAAAAGATGTCAGCAAAATGTTGCATACTCCCTGCACCTCCGGAGGCAATCAGCGGAATGGATAAGGTTTGATTTATTTTTTTTAGCAAATGAGTATCAAAACCGGCTTTTGTTCCATCATGATCCATGGAAGTAAGTAATATCTCCCCGGCGCCACGATCTTCAACCTCCTTAATCCATTGTTCTGTATTTATATCTGTTGCAATACGACCGCCATTTAAATGAACCAGATTCTTTCCGTTTACATATTTGGTATCAATAGCAATCACGACGAACTGCTTACCAAAAGCAGCCGCTAATTGATTAATTAAATCTGGATTCCGTACTGCTGCCGAATTAATTGAAATTTTATCGGCTCCTGAATTTAAAAGAACGTCAGCATCAGATAACTCATTTATACCTCCACCAATTGTAAAAGGAATATTTACTTGTCTGGCTACTGATTTCACCAACTCTACCATTGTTTTTCTACGTTCATTGGTAGCCGTAATATCCAGAAATACCAGTTCATCTGCACCCTGTCTGGAATATTGCCAAGCAAGTTCTACAGGATCACCCGCATCTCTTAAATTCACAAAGTTAACGCCTTTAACGGTTCTGCCGTCTTTGACATCCAGACAAGGGATGATTCGTTTTGATACCAACTAAAAAGAAATTAATGATTTTAAATTCCAGTCTTTTATTTCATCAATAGAGATATGACCTTCATATATAGCCTTTCCAACCACACAAGCTTCCACTTTATATTGTTTTACGGCTTTGATATCTTCCATTGAACTGATTCCTCCGGAAGCAATAAGCTTGATAAATGGTGAATGATCCAGCAATTTCTGATATAGCTCCACTCCGGCACCACCTAGCTTTCCATCTTTATTGATGTCTGTGCATAAAAAACGAAAAAAACCGAGATTCAAACACGTATCAACGTAATCCATCAGTTTAATAGGGGAGCTTTCCATCCATCCAGAATATTTAATCACCTCATCAAGAACGTCAATAGCAACCACGATCTGATCCTGATAACTCGCTGCCTGATCCTTTCCGTTAAAAGCCTTGCTTAAATCAAGTAAAAAATCAGGATTAGTAATGGCTTGCGTTCCTACGATCACCCGATGGATTCCTGCATCAATAAGTTCTTTCACCTTATCAATACTTCTCACTCCACCACCATACTGAACCTTCATTTCAGTATTCCTGATAATATCAAACAAATATTCCTGATTACTGAAGTCTCCTTTTGCTCCATTTAAGTCAATAATATGAACGAATTCAGTTCCATTTGACTGATAACGCTCTATCATTTCCTCTAAAGTAACATCGTAGAATGTGGCACTCTCGTAGTTTCCTTCACGTAAACGGACAACTTTCTTGTCCAGAATATCAATTGCAGGGATTATGTACATATTTTTCTATAATTCTGAAAAGTTTTTAAGTAACTGCTCTCCAGCCTCTCCTGATTTTTCAGGATGAAACTGAACACCATAAAAATTATTTTTGCTAAATGCGGCAGAAAACTTCAAACCGTAATCTGCAAAAGCGACTGTAAAAGTAGAATTAAATTCTATAAAATAGGAATGTACAAAGTAAAAGTAGCTTCCATCCTGAATACCTTTAAATAAGCGATTATCAGATTGCGTATAAACACGATTCCATCCCATGTGCGGAACCTTTACTTTAAGGTCATTTGTAAAAAGCAGAGTCTTAACCGGTATAATTCCTAATAAAGTAGAATTACCTTCTTCCGAAAACTCAGTCATCAGTTGCATACCAACACAGATCCCTAATACAGGCTTATCAATAGCTTTAATTGCATCCACCATCCCGCTTTCTTCCAGCTTCCGCATTGCTGCTCCTGCATGTCCTACTCCAGGAATGATAAAATGGTCGTATTTATCAAAATCTACTGCCGAAGCCACCATTTCATAAGAAATGCACTGCCTGTCCAAGGCGGCAGTCAATGAGAAAATATTTCCAGCTCCGTAATTAATGATTCCTATCATGTACAAATATTAAATTAGAGAAGCCCCTTTGTACTTGGTAACCGCATATTATCCACGTCTCTCTTGGTTGCCATCTTAATTGCTTTTGCGAAAGCCTTAAATATTGCTTCAATTTTGTGATGCTCATTTGTCCCCTCAGCTTTCACGTTCAGGTTACATTTGGAGGCATCACTAAAAGATTTAAAAAAATGATAAAACATCTCAGTAGGCATATCTCCAATCTTCTCACGATTAAACAGTGCATCCCATACGATCCAGTTCCTTCCACCAAAATCTATAGCCACCTGTGCAAGACAGTCATCCATTGGAAGACAAAAACCATACCGTTCAATTCCTCTTTTATCGCCAAGAGCCTGAGCTATTGCCTCTCCTAAAGTTATCCCTGTATCCTCGATTGTGTGGTGTTCATCTATTTGCAAATCACCTCTGGCTTCAATCTCCAGATCTATATTACCATGACGTGCAATCTGATCCAGCATATGATCAAAAAAGGGAATACCTGTATTGATCTTTGCATCGCCCTTTCCGTCCAGGTTTATCTTAACCAGAATATCCGTTTCTTTCGTTGTTCGTCTATGTTCAACTATTCTTTTCCCTACCTTCAGAAACTCATACACGTCCTTCCATGATGTAGTGGATATAGAAATATATGGATCCAATTCCGCTGCTTTACCTGTTATCTCTTCGATCCCTAAAGCGTCGTCTTGTTTAATCCATATCGCTTTTGTTCCCAGATTTTTAGCTAATAAAACATCTGTAATTCTATCCCCTATAACGAAGGAGTTAAGCAGGTCGTACTTTTCTTTATCAAAAAAATGGGTCAATAAACCTATACCGGGTTTTCTGGTTGCCAAATTTTCATGAGGGAAGCTTTTATCAATGATCACTTCCTTAAAAACAACCCCTTCTCCTTCAAATGAATTCATTATGAAGTGATGAACAGGCCAGAAATTGGCTTCCGGATGTAAATCTGTTCCTAATCCATCCTGATTTGTAACCATGATCAGATCAAAATCCAACTCTTCAGCAATCTTGGTCATATACTTAAAAGCACCTGGATAAAACTTCAACTTCGCAAAAGAGTCTACCTGATAATCCTCTGGCTCCAGTACGAGTGTCCCGTCTCTATCTATAAAAAGTAACTTGCGTTTAGCGTTGCTATCCATTTTTTTTATTCTTTTTCAGCTCTTCAAATAAGCCATTAACGTATTAATTAGCAACACATTCTCTTCTGGAGTACCTATAGTAATACGGATACAGCCTTCACAAAGTTGCACTTTCGAACGATCTCTGGTAATAATTCCATTATTAACCAAATACCTATAAACTCCCAATGGGTCAACCATCTTCACCAGTATAAAATTTGCATCCGAAGGAACGATATTTAAGACAAAGGGAAGCTCAATTAGTTTAGAAATAACCTGCTCTCGTTGAAGAATCAGCTCACGTATCCAATCGTTTACCTGATCTACATTATTTAAAGCTTCAAGTGCTAACTGCTGAGATGCTTCATTAATATTGTAGGGTGGTTTTACCTTATTGAATACTTCAATGATCTCCTCACTTGCAAAAGCCATCCCCATTCGTATTCCTGCAAGACCCCAAGCTTTTGAAAGCGTTTGCAAAACTACCAGGTTGCCATATTCTGTCAGTTCCTGAATAAATGTCTTTTGTCTGGAGTAATTAATATAAGCCTCATCCACCACTATTAAACCACTGAAGTTTGCAATGAGTGTTTCAATATCTGATCTGTTGATCGAATTAGCCGTAGGATTATTTGGCGAACACACAAATATAATCTTCGTATACTCATCAATTGCCTCAGCAACACCCTCCATATCAATCTGATATTCAGGCGTCAGGAGTACCTTCTTCGTTTGTATATCATTAATATTGGCAGATACTTCATACATCCCATAGGTTGGGGGTAACAGGATCACATTATCGATTCCCGGTCTGCAGAAAGCCCTGAAAAGAATATCTATCGCTTCATCACTACCATTTCCAAGAAAAATATTCGGAATAGGAACTCCCTTGATCAAACTCAATTTTGCCTTTACCGCTTGTTGCATTGGATCGGGATATCGGTTATAATTCCTGCTTAATGGTGATCCATAGCTATTTTCGTTCGCATCCAGAAAAACGGAGGCCTCTCCCTTATATTCATCTCGTGCCGACGAATAAGGAACAAGGTTCAATATATTCGTCCGAAGAAGTTTCTTTAAGTCAAATTCCATTTTTTATGCTGGTTAATCTTCCTGATTCATGCGCAATGTCATTGCATTTTTATGTCCCTGCAAACCTTCCAGTTCAGCAAGCACTTCTACAGTATGACCAATATGCTGAATACCTTCAGGAGAAATATGCTGAAAAGTAATTTTTTTGATGAAGGAATCCAATGAAACACCTGAATAAGATCGGGCATAAGCACTGGTAGGTAAGGTATGATTCGTTCCTGATGCATAATCACCGGCGCTTTCAGGTGTCAGATTTCCTAAAAATACGGAACCGGCATTTTTTACACCTGGAATTAGTGCTTTCCAATCTCCTGTTGCCAGTATCAAATGTTCAGGAGCATATAAATTACTAAATGCAATTGCCTCATTTAAATCAGCAGTCAGCACCGCATAAGAGTTATCAATAGCCTTTGCTGCTATCTTATTCCTTGGCAAAACCTGCATTTGTCTTTCCAGAGCCAAATTTGTTTGGTCAATAACGGATTGGGATGTAGCTACCAAAATAGCTTGCGAATCTGGACCATGTTCTGCCTGCGCAAGCAGATCTGCAGCAATAAATTCAATATTTGCCTGCTCATCCGCAATAACCAACACTTCTGAAGGTCCTGCAGGCATATCAATTGCCGTTTGGGTGCTGGACTGTATAATAGTCTTAGCCCTGGTGACATATTGGTTACCGGGGCCAAAAATCTTATCCGTTTTAGGAATACTGGCGGTTCCGTATGCCATCGCTGCCACTGCTTGAGCACCACCTGCCAAATAAATCCGGTCAATCTGGAGCAAAACGGCTACATAAGCCAGGTATACATTAACCCTTCCATCCTTTTGTGGAGGTGAGCAAACCACAATATCCTGACATCCTGCAATCCTGGCTGGGATCCCCAGCATTAAAAAAGTACTTGGCAGTACAGCCGATCCACCTGGAATATATAAGCCCACACGCTCAATTGCTCGGGCTTCCCGCCAACAGGTTACACCAGGCATCGTTTCAACAGGCTTCTCCTGCTGACGCTGACTCTGATGGAAGGCAAAAATATTTTTAAACGCAGTATCAATAGCCGCCTTTTGCTCCGCACCGATAGTCGCTGCAATACTTTTAATCTCTTCCTGATCAATAAAAAGCTTGTCCAGTTTAACCCCATCGAAACGCTCAGCAAGTTCAATTAAAGCCTCATCTCCATTAATTTTAACCATCGAGATAATCTGTTCAACCTGCTCAGTGATGCTATTATCTGCATCTGCATTCCGCGAAATTAACCTGTTAATTTCTGCAGTTGATAAGTCTGAATATGAATACGTTTTTAATAACACTATAAAATGATCTTTTCAATAGGCATAACAACAATTCCTTGGGCACCTACAGCTTTAAGCTGGCTAATTTTACTCCAAAAATCTTTTTCAGCAATAACAGTGTGGACGGCTACCCAACCCTCGTCTGCCAATGGCACTACCGTAGGGCTTTTAATTCCGTCTAACAATGATTTAATGGCTTCAAGATTTTTACGTTCAATGTTTAAAACCACATATTTAGTTTCCTTTGCCCTTAAAACAGATTGAACACGTTGCATTAACTCAACGATAAGGGGATTTTCTTCCTCACCTTTTCGTCCGATTAATACCGCCTGCGAATGCATGACATCACCAAATGGAATTAATCCGTTGCTCTTCAACGTTCCACCCGTAGAAACAAGGTCGCATATTGCATCACTTAATCCCAGTCCCGGAGAAATCTCTACAGATCCGGAGATGGTTCTGATATCTGCCGTGATCTTATTATTAGCCAAAAATTTCTCCAGAATAACTGGATAAGAAGTGGCAATAGCTTTACCATTCAGATCCTCCAGCTTAGTAATCTTTCCATTATTTGGAATGGCCAACTTCAATGAGCATTTACCAAAACCCAGCATTTGAAGGTAGGCTACATCAACTTCTGTTTCGTTGATGACATTTTCTCCTACAATTCCAAGATCAGCAATACCATCCTGTACATATTCAGGAATATCGTCATCTCTTAAAAAAAGAATCTCTAATGGGAAATTTGATACAGGAGAAATTAAGGAGCTTTTGTAATTATCAAAACTAAGGCCGCAGTTTTTAAGAAGCTCTACCGATTTTTCGTTTAACCTACCCGATTTCTGGATAGCGATTTTGAGTGTTTTCAAGATATTTTATTATTTAATCAGTCCAATAAGGATTGTTCAGGAATCATCTGTTTCATTCGAAACCATGCATTGGTTATATCGCTTCGGAGCGATGATGGAGACGATGATGGCATGTAAACATAGTTGTCATATACTGGATTCCTGATTAAAACCGGGATTACAAATATACATATCATAGCATGAAAACAAAACTTTTATATTTGCCCCATGTTTGATGCTGTTATAATAGGAGCTGGTGCCTGCGGATTAATGTGTGCGGTCCAGGCCGGATACTTGGGTAAAAAAGTAATTATCCTCGAAAAGAATGAGGAACCCGGAGCCAAAATTCTCATTTCCGGAGGCGGAAGATGTAACTATACCAACCTTTTTAGTACTTCAGCCAATTTCATTTCCCAGAACGAACACTTCTGTAAATCAGCTTTTTCCCAGTGGACTGTCGAAGATACCATCAGCTTTTTTAAAATATACGGCATCTCAGGAAAAGAAAAAACATTAGGCCAGTTATTCCCCGAAGGTAACAAGGCAAAAGATATTGTCGAAGTCTTCACCCAATTGTGTGAGCAGTTGGGACAACAAATCCTGACACTGTCCGAGGTAAAAGCCGTAGATAAAGATGCCGATGGCACCTTCACCATTCAGTATGAACAGCGGGGCAAGTTAAAAAACATCCGTTCAGCTGCCGTAGTGATCGCTTCTGGTGGTTTACCCATCCAAAAACTTGGAGCCACTGATTTCGGATTAAAAGTGGCAAGAAAGTTCGGTCTGGATATTATAAACACTGCTCCGGCACTAGTGCCCTTAACGGTTACAGGAAAAGAGGCAGACTGGTTTGCCAGTTTATCTGGAAACAGCATTTTCTGCAGGGTAAGCAATGACCAGATCAGCTTCGAAGAGAATATTCTGTTTACCCATTGGGGATTAAGTGGACCTGCCATCTTGCAGATCTCATCCTATTGGCGTCCGGGAGAATCCATAGAACTCAATCTTTTACCTAAACAAAACATTCTTGAGCTCATTGAGCAGGAGAGAAAGCAGAATGGTAAAAAAACCTTACTCAATCTCTTGTCGCAGCTATACACCCGCAAAATTGCAGATGCAATGGCTAAATACCTTCCTGTAGAGAAAAATTTATCCTCATTAAATAAGGTCGATCTGCAGCTGGTTGAACAGCAGATTCATTATTTTAAGGTAAAACCAGCAGGTGATAAAGGATACGATCGCGCAGAAGTGATGCGCGGAGGAGTAGATACGAATGAGCTTTCATCCAAAACCCTTGAATCAAAGAAAGTTAAAGGTTTATATTTTGGCGGAGAGTGTGTAGACGTTACAGGCTGGCTTGGCGGATATAACTTTCAATGGGCCTGGGCATCCGGTTATGTCATCGCCAATAGCTTAGAGTAGCTTTGTGGCCCTTAGCATTTCTCTTTTTCCAGGCGCACCGGGGACCTTTTCAATAAAAAAATTTAATGACTTCATAATTCGCTTTAAATTTCCGGTGATGGCATAAGTTACCAGAACTCCTCCGGGTTTAATAAATCTGGTGACATGTGTGAGTGCTTCCAACGACCACATTTCGGGCTGATTTGCTGTTGCAAACGCATCAAAATAGATAATATCGTATACTTTTTCTGTTGAAAATTCCGATAACATAATAGGCACTACTTCCAGCGTATCATCTGTATTGATTTGCATAGGAGCTAGTAAAGCTTTTTGATAAGCAGATTTAAAACTTTCCCAAACAGCTTCAGATACATACTCATTATAAGCCGTAGAAAAGATCAATTCATCAGGAAGGGGATAAGCTTCTATTCCCGTATAATACAACTCAATTCCTTTCTCCAGGCAATAATCCGCACTTAGCAAATAATTTAAACCAGTACCAAATCCAACTTCCAGTATAGAAATACACTTTTCAGGATGCTGCGACATAAAATAATTCAACCCCGCCTGGATAAAAACATGCTGACTCTCTTGTACCGCACCATGCATAGAATGATAGTTTTCCCCAACTAATGCATTAAAAATTGTCGTTGAGCCATCTTCTGTCTGTACCAGTGATAAATAATTTTTCATCAAGCCATCTTCTTAAGCCATAAAACTACTATTATAAAAGTCCTTTGCCCTTAAATAAATAAAAAAAGAAAGAAATATTCCCTAAAACTGCTGTAATTTTGCGCTATGTATCAATTATTAAAACCCTTACTTTTTCAGTTCGCTCCAGAAAATATACATCATGTGGTTACCTCTCTGTTAAAAAACGGAAATCGGGTACCGGGCGTTGCTTATATACAAAAGAGTATTTTCCAACTGGAAGATCCAAGACTGGAAAGAGAGGTATTCGGACTAAAATTCAAAAACCCAGTAGGTCTTGGTGCCGGATTCGATAAAAATGCCACACTGGTAGAAGAATTATCCCATCTCGGTTTCGGATTTATAGAAATTGGTACTGTTACTCCATTGCCGCAACCGGGAAATGACCAACCCAGGATGTTTAGGTTGCCACAGGATGAAGCTTTAATCAACCGAATGGGTTTTAATAATGAGGGTGCAGATGTTGCAGCTACCCGTTTAAAGTTTCTAAAACGTAAAGGATTGATCATAGGTGGCAATATCGGCAAGAATAAAGTAACGCCCAATGAAGAAGCCGTCAATGATTACGTGAAAGCTTTCGATGCCTTATTTGATGTGGTGGATTACTTCGTTGTCAATGTCAGCTCTCCAAATACACCAGGATTAAGGGAACTGCAGGAGAAAGGGCCTTTGAAGAACATTTTAAACACCCTACAGGAACGTAATAATAAAAATGGAGCATCACGTCCCATTCTATTAAAAATCGCGCCAGATCTTACTAATGATCAACTGGACGACATAGTAGAAATTGTCACCGAAACTAAAATCGCCGGAGTAATTGCTACCAATACTACGATATCCAGAGAAAACTTGCAATCACCCGCTGCGTTAACATCCGAAACCGGTGGATTGAGTGGAAAACCACTAACTAAACGATCTACCGAAGTAATCCGGTACATAGCGACAAAGTCAAATAAAGCATTTCCAATAATAGGAGTAGGGGGAATCCATTCCGCGCAGGACGCATTGGATAAACTGGATGCAGGAGCATCATTAGTGCAGATATATACCGGTTTTATCTATGAAGGACCACTGTTGGTTAAAAAGATCAACCAGGCACTGCTTAAACGGATACAAGAAGGCGAATCAGCGTAACTAAGGGACTCAATGTAATAAATTTGATCAGAGCTTATTTAAAAGATAAAATAAGTTTCGATCATTTCCCTGAAATCAAATACAATTGATCCGCATTTTTAAAAATAAAGAACATAAAAAAACCAGACAATTAATTATCTGGTTTTTTTATGTATCGGCCATAGAGACGAACTTATTCTTATTTAGCCTGAGCCGCAATTACTTGTGCAAGAACGGCGTTGTTCTTAGCTACCTGACTGCTTGCAGATTCTTTAGAACGGCTACCAATTTCAATATTGCTGCCAATCTTCAAAAACTGAACATCAAGGCGTGCAACCGTTTTATTTTTTCTGTCTTTTCTCTTTAAACGTGTAACTCCCATTGTTTTTTTTTTAATATTTTTTTATCCTGTGAGGTCGGAAGCGGATTCGAACCGCTGTAGGAGGTTTTGCAGACCTCTGCCTAGCCACTCGGCCATCCGACCCTTTGTAAGGAGTGCAAAAATAATAATTAATTGTATCCTCGCAACAATTATTTGAAAAAACAATTTAAATCCCTCTTCTTTTTATTTCTGAACACACTATTGCAGCAGATATGGCAACGTTCAATGACTCTGCATTTCCGAACCGTGGAATGGTAATCCGATTGGAAATCAAAGGAATAACAACATCTGAAATCCCCTTACCTTCATTACCTAATACAATAAACCCAGGATCAGTAAAAGAAGTTTCATAGATCGATTCACCTGCCAGCAAAGTACCATAAACGGGAATTCCACTGTTTGAAACCAATTGTGACAAATCTGTATAATGCACAGCTACCCGGGAAAGAGAGCCCATAGAAGCCTGAACTACCTTTGGGTTATATACTTCTACCGTATCCTCTGAACAGATTATTTCCGAAAAACCAAACCAATCTGCTGTCCGGATAATCGTACCCATATTTCCCGGATCCTGTATCCCATCTAAAATAATAGTAAATCTATCTTTAAAACTTTCAGGACGTAACGGGGTTTTAACAGGAATCCTTATAATTGCAACTGCATCCTGAGGAGTGCTAAGTGTGCTGATCTTTTTTAACTCAGCATCTGTTATCTCATAAAATTTGACAGTAGGAGATAATTTACTAAACTTGATGAGCGTTGCAGAAGAGCAATAAATTGATTCTACTATAAAAGCTGAGTTCAGGAATTCGGAAATTGATTTAACCCCTTCAACCAGAAAAAGACTTAGGTCCTTTCTGTTTTTTTTTACATGTAATGCATTTACAAAACTGATTTGTGATTTTGAAAGCATATAATAATAGTGTTGGTATTTTTTTGCGTGCAAGTATACTGTTTTTAACAGTTATTATGAGCGGATGTTCGGCTACAAAATATTTGAATGAGGATCAGGCGCTTGTTAAAGACGTGAAGCTGAAAGGAATTGATAACGAGTTCGCTGAAGCTTCTTATCTTTATGTACAGCAGGACATTCGCCCGAATTCAAGGGTGAACCTCGCCTTATATAATCTGTTGAATACCCATAAAAATAAATACAGGTCCGACCGGATCAAAAATATAGGTGAGGCACCTCATCTGCTGGACAGTTCATTAGTAGACATCTCCAATCGGGAAATTCAGAAATACCTGGTGTATAAAGGCTTTTTTAATGCAAAAGTGACCAGTGACATTCGGGTTAAAAACAAAAAGGCGCATATTACCTTTACAGCTGTTCAGGGGCCTTCATTTCACGTCCGCAACGTGACTTACAGCATTTCAGATACCGCAGTAAAAAATCTTTATATTCAAAACCGGGAAAGCTTAACGAAGATCAGAGCAGGTAGCCGTTATGATGTAGATTCCATTATGAATGGAATTAATAGTGTGTATAATCTGATGAAGTCAAATGGGTATTACGACTTTCTAAAACCCTATATTCATCTGGATGCAGATAGCACCTTGTCGACTAACCAGGTTGACATGAAATTACACATTTACAATCCCCCTGGAAAGTCAACTCATTCCCGCTACTTCATCAATAATAAAACCGAGATAGATATCACGAACAGTAATCTTCAACATGGAAGAAGATTGCCCGACAGCGCAATGGTTGATTCGCAGTATTTCTTTCGCGACTATTCGCACCGATTCAACTTCAACGCACTGTCCCATTATATTTTTTTTAATTATGGAAGACCTTACAGTGTACAAGAAGAAAATCTCACCTACGATCGCTTATATGAGTTAAACGTATTCCGTAATATTAAGATCTCATACGAGAAAGACCCTGATAGCACCAGTCTGAATGTCAGAATGGAAATTACCCCGCTAAAGAGGAACAGTAACAGGATAGAAGGGGAGTACACTTTCAATTCTGGTCGAAATGGGTTTAATATAGGAAACACCTACACCAACCGCAATTTATTTGGTGGCGCTGAAAGGTTAGATATAAAATTCAGATACGGGATCTTGTTTGATTCAAGGCAAAACCAAAAGTTATTCAGTGATGTCTTCAACAGAGATATTCAAATTGGCGCGACTTTAACTATACCACGTATCGTGAGTCCCCTAAACATCCCTGAAAAAATTGGCGCAGGTGTGCCTCATACCACATTTTCCAGTAGTATGCAGATTTTTGATCAACCCGGTGCCTTCAGAAACCGCATATTCATTAACTCTATTACCTACGATTGGGTACAAAGTAAAAATAAGCTGCATAGTTTAACTCCTTTTAATCTGGAATATCGGGATGGGCGTCTGGCTCAAGCGTTTAAAGACAGTCTGGAGAATAATGGAAATCTCCTTTATGTCCGCACTAATGACCGCCAGTTTTTAAACCTGGGAACCCAATACAACTTTACGCTAAATGCACCTAAATTAAGCACCTATACCAATTTCACCTACTTCAGGGGATTCTTAGACATCGCAGGAAATAGCTTAGGGTTACTGAGTAATGTATTTAAGTTTCATAGAGACGAAGACGGATCACGTAACATTTTAGGACTTCCTTACCTGCAATATGCAAAAACAGAAATAGATTTACGGCTCTACCGGTCTTTTGGAGGAGAAAGACAACTTGTGGCACGCATTAATCCAGGAATAGCATTGCCCTATGGCAACTCTAAATCCCTTGAACTTCCCTTCGAGCGCAATTTCTATGCAGGTGGATCAAGTGGAGTACGGGCATGGCAAGCCAGAACAATCGGTCCCGGAAATTACAACCGCAGTTCCATTTCTGACGAAGAAACACGTAAAAACCTGACCTATCTGGATCAGTATGGAGAGATAAAAATCGAAGGAAACCTTGAATATCGTTTCAAGCTTATGAATAATTTCTTCGGCTCTAAACTGAAGGGCGCTACATTTACTGATTTCGGTAATGTTTGGCGACTCAATGAAAGCACTTTAGTTCCAGGCGGACAGTTTAAATTTAACAAATTCCTCGATCAGCTGGCTATAGGAGCAGGAGCAGGGCTAAGGTTTGATCTTCAATACTTTGTATTCCGCTTTGATGTCGGGGCAAAAATAAAAGACCCACAATTTACCGGGTCTGATAACTGGGTGATTAAACATTTTTTCAGTAGCAGCGATAGGAAGGATTTCAAAGACCAGTATGATCTTACAAATTCTCCGGATACCTACCGCTTTTTACAATACAACTTCGGAATTGGAATGCCTTTTTAAAAACAGCTGATTAAAACAGACTATTCTTAATACCATCAAAGATGGTCTCAAAAACGGTGGGGATCCCTAAACCTTTATTGGAGTTAAATACCATTAAAACCACAAGGATAATAACTGCAAATACAATAAACTTCCTGAAGACACTGGCCAAAACAACTAAGGCCAATGGTATAATAACCAGCATCATCCAATTAATTTTGATCGGATTAAGTCCACCATCCTTTTTTAGTACATAATAGAGTTTAGCAGGAGTGGAGGATTCATTGGTATGTTTCAGGTACACGAACGTTGATTTATCAATTTGCTGCGGAGCAACCGCCACACCATCATGAAAAATCAACGATTGCTTGAACCCATTAATACTGAACAAAAATGTCCCATTTACGGATTCTACAGGCCTTTCCTGATCATCAGCAGCTATAATAGCAAGCTTATCATTCTTTAACAGATTCTCTTTTACAATAAAGTTGCTGATAATATCTGTTTTGGACAGTGCCATACTATTAAAGCCCAAAAGGAGCAGAGAAGCGAAAAGTAAAATTCTTGTTTTTATCATGATTATGGTGCTATAAAAGCACCGACAAATATAATCAGCATCAGCAATAAAAAGAAAAAGCCCCCAAATAATATTTGAGGGCTTTAGATTGTTTAAATTAACCTAATCTCTAAAATGAATAACCCACGTTAAAAGACAAAACCCGGTTGGTTATTTTACCATTGTCATTATTATTACCAGGACGTATATCAGATAAACCTATTCCATAGTTAGCTCCAAAATTAAAACCACTATTTAACTGGATTCCTCCTAAAATGTTAACTCCGAAGTCACCACTTTTAAAGTCATCATTATCACCATTACCAAAATTAAGATCACTTGTTGACTCTGAACTAGATCCACCAGATTCTACAGTTAGCTTTCTTTCTCCTGAAACTGCAAATGCTGCATAAGGGCCTGCGCCTAAATACAAACTAGCTCCTGTTACTCCTAAAGGAACCTTTCCAACAAGATTTACAGGAATCTCGACATATAAAGAATTATCCTTAGACACACCATTTACACCAAAAGCGGATCCTGTTGTTTTACTACCCTTTCCTTGTAAAGAAATTCCTGGTTGAACAGAAAAGCCAGATGCAATAGGAAGATCAGCGTAACCGGTTACATTAAAATTAGTGTTAGCTTCTGTTTCATAATCATCACCATCCGTATTGGTGAAATGATATTTCGGTAAAGCTATACCCACCTTTAAACCAAATTTAGTTGGTGATGTAGACTGTGCAATCGCAGCACCTCCTATAAGGGTTACAGCTGCTAGTAGAATTATTTTTCTCATGTTATTTACTTTTTAACATATTAAGTATGTTACCCTGTATGGCAAATACACAGCCTAAATGCGAAATAATAAAGAAAGAGTTAAAAATGAGGGCATTACTTAAGGTATACACAAATGCTCATGTTGCAAATATGTTTCGTTTGCAGGTCATATTGTACCTCATACCATACAATTTCACAACGATGAGGTAGAAAATGTATCACCCGCACTCATATCACCCGTGTCAAAGCCTTTCTTGAACCACTTCATTCGCTGTGCAGAAGTTCCATGTGTAAAAGCATCAGGTACAACATGACCCTGAGCCTCCATTTGAAGTCTGTCGTCTCCAATTGCATTAGCCGCATTCAATGCTTCCTCAAAGTCCCCTTCTTCCAGTACAGTTTTCCTTTCCCCATCTTCCAATATAGTTTTCTTTTGAATATAATGGGCCCATACGCCTGCGTAAAAATCTGCCTGCAACTCTAAACGAACTGACTGCTCATTCAATTTCGATTCACTCAATCTGCCCCGCATGTTATCTATTCTGTCTGTTGTACCTAATAGATGCTGAATATGATGTCCCACTTCATGTGCTACAACATAAGCCATGGCGAAATCTCCGGGAGCACCAAACCGCTCCTTTAAATCATTATAAAAACTCAGATCGATATAAACTTTACTATCCGCCGGACAATAAAAAGGACCAGTTTGCGAACTGGCGGCCCCACAACCTGAACTGATCTGATCAGTAAATAAAGTTAGCACTGGTTTTTCATAACGCATTTGATTGGCAGTAAAGATACTATCCCATACCTCTTCCGTATCACCCAGCACAGTGGCTACAAAATGCGCATTCGCGTCACTCTGAAGATCTGTAGACAGATCTTTCTGTTCCGAAGAAGAGCTAGTTCCCCCTTGTTGGGCCATGCCAATAAATTCCAGTGGGTTCTGCCCGGTCAGAAGAGCAAAAACAACTGCTACGACAGCTGTTAATCCACCTCCTACAGCAAGTCCCCTTCCGTTACCTCTTTGATCATCAATATTCCCGCTTTCGCGTCTGCCCATCCATTTCATAATTAGCTCATTTTAAAGTTAGCAACAACCACTTAAAAGGTATAGTTTTAAGAAAAGCTAAAAAGGAAATTTATAATTTTCTATTGTCAATCAAAGCTTTACCGATTCAAAACAAAATAGTAGGTTAGGAAAATAATTAAAAACTGAAGGGAAATTAATTTCCCAGTTTGTGTATCTTTACTTCATATAAAGTTAACATTCATCTTATTAACAGGTATTACGTTATTTAAAGCTGTGAAATAACTGTTGGCACATATGTTGCACACTTTCTATAAAATTGTAAAATTCTACCATGAACAAATATTTATTCTCAATCCTAATACTATTTGTTGTTTTCATCACCTCCTGCCAGAAAAGCGATATTACTGACCAGGTAGAAAACACAACCGTACTTGTTGTTCCATCATCATTCAATTGGGGAACATCCAGAGATGTCAGCTTCAATATCTCCATTACCGATTCACGTTTCGCAAACAGCATTCATGTGATCTCCATATATGCAGGCGATCCGGCAAATGGCGGTTCCTTATTATCAAAAGGAAGTGCAACATTAATCGCTGCTTTTAATACCAAGATTTATATACCATCCACTTTAACCGAAGTGTATGTGGTTAAAACATCTCCTGACGGATCCACAGTTTCAGACAAAATAGCTATTACCAGCACACAGGTTTCCATTGCGATAGGAACATCCAGTATTGTTCAATCCATATCAGCAGCAGCCTCAAAATCATTAACTACATTCAGCACCTCAGCAGTTGTTGAAACAAGTCCTGATTGTGGTACCGGAATAGTGTGGGCTGCACCTCAATATTCCTGGCAAGCATCCTTTCCCGTTAGCGGAGGTGTTTATGCTGTAAAAGCAGATGATGTAACCATCAACTTAAGCTATACCCATAATGCAACACTTGTTGTTTGCGGTAAGAATGTCATCTTAAATGGCGGCAACATAAACGGGTTAAAAATTATAGTAACCAGTACAGGTAGCCTAACCATTAACAGCAGCGTGCAGTGGAATGCAACTGCTTCAATCAAAAATTTTGGAACACTAAAGATGAATGCAGCCCAATGGGATCAACAGGTAGTTGGTTCTATATATAATGCAGGAACTTTCAATACAGAGAACTTAACCCTGGTATCAGGAACAATAACTAATTTTGGAACTATTAACGCCAACACATCTATATGGGTTAACGGAGGGGTATTCACTAATGAAGGTACTGTAAACGCATTAGGTACTTTTAATATGCAAAATGGTGGTCAATTTATTAACAATAGCCTTCTAACTACCAAAGGCATCTTCACTGTAGGTGGAAGCTCCAGCAAATTCAATAACAATGGTACCTTTACCAGTACTCTTGGTAATAATGTGATCATGGATGCTTCCTCTATCATCACCAATACAGGAACTTTCACTGCATTAACATCAACCTTAAGTTTCTCAGGCCTATTCACCAATGACGGAACAATACGGTTGAAAACCTTAAATGCATTAAATGGAACATTCAATAACAATTGTAAGTTAATCATCTCCGATCAGTTCGTTCTGAATGGAACAGTAATGAAAAATGCTTCTTTCATTGACGTCCAGACAAAATCTACGCTTACTTCCAATATGCAGTTATCAGCCAATGCAATCTTCCAAACTAAAGATATTGCAAGAAGCACCAACACCATTTCCGGTCCATCATCTGGAACTGTATGGTCTCTCTTTAAAGTAACCGGCACATCAGCAGCCGCTTTGAATAGTGAGGGCGGAATATTTACTGGTAATCTGTTATATTGTGATAACCTGCGCACACTGGATGCCCGACATTTTTCAAACAATGCAAAAAATGGCTGCGGCATCTATATCCCTTCCAGCGATTGTACCGATGGTTATGGAACGGCACCTGCTCCTGTATTAGTGGATACTGATAAAGATGGTGTAATTGACTTAAAAGACGATTATCCTTCCGATCCAACCAAAGCATACCGCAACCTACAAGCCAATTATGCAAATGGCGGATCAACTGTTGCTTTCGAAGATACATGGCCTTCAAAGGGAGACTATGATATGAACGACATCGTCCTTAACTATCGCTATGAAGTAGCCTCAAATGCTGCCAATATTGTAGTGGAAATAAAAGCGGACTATAAATTACTTGCCACAGGTGGTTCATATAAGAATGGTACTGGTATACAGTTTAATATCCCTGCCGCAAATCTGGAAAGTATTACTGGTGCTACTGTAGAAACTAATCAAGATAGCTTAGTCGTAATTCTTTTCAGCAATAGCCGGAACGAACAAACAAACTGGAACACTTCAGTAGGAACAGAAGCTACTGCAAAAGAATATTCCATGACACTAAAGATTAAAAACGGACCTACTATTGCTAAATTAGGTGTAGGTAACTACAATGTGTTTATTTGGAATGCAGGTAGCGGACGCGGATATGAAACTCACCTAGCCGGAAAGAAACCAACTAAATTGGCTAATACCGCACTTTTTGGAACTGCAGACGATAATTCAACCACAGCAAAACCTTACTTTAATAAAACAGGTTTGCCATGGGCGTTGGAAATTCCGGTATCTGCTTTCTCTTACCCAACAGAGAAAACGGATATTACCAAAGCTTATCTGCACTTTGCAAAGTGGGCTATATCAGGTGGAACAAGTTATACCGATTGGTATTCCAATACCTCCACAGGTTATAAGAACATCAGCAGCATCTTTGCAAAATAATAATAAAAGAATTCATTAAAAAAGCCCTTTTGGTCATTCCAAAAGGGCTTTTTTCGTTTTATAATCTACATCAAGTAGACCCTCTAAAACTTTACACACTTCTATGCACAGCAACACAGCTATATAAGTGTAGAATTTACAATAAAACCCAAGAAGCATTACTCTTTACATTAGCATTAAAGCGATTAAGTTCAATACTTGTAAATCGTTCATAAATTGCTCATTTTTGAAGTAACAAGTTTGTTTCCATTCATACTGTTCGTAAATTTGAACAAAGGGAGGCCATCATGATTGAGTTCTTTATATTCTCTATATGCATAATTTATTTTATGTGGGAGTTTGACCATAAATAAACTTGTAGCAGACGCTATGGATAAAAAATCTGTAAGTTTGCTATTAATTACATGCTAGATATACTATTCAGAGATGAGCACCTCATCGCCGTTAACAAACCTCATGGGTTATTAGTCCATCGTTCACCAATAGCTATCGATGTGCAAGAATTTGCACTGCAGCTCTTGCGTGATCAGATTGATCATTATGTGAGTCCAGTTCATAGACTGGACCGCAAGACAGGAGGTGTCCTGCTTTTTGCTTTAAACAAAGAAGCCGAAGTAGCCATGCATATTCAATTTCAGGAGAAAAAGGTTATTAAGAAATATCTGGCTATTGTACGCGGACATACGCCGGATGAAGAAGATATTGACTATGCTTTGAAAAAAGAAAATGGTACAATTCAGGAGGCCTTCACGCATTATCATACTCTCAAGCGGGCAGAATTACAGGTCGCATTGGGATCACACTCCACATCCAGGTATTCCCTGGTGGAGGCCAAACCCGAAACAGGAAGGATGCACCAGCTAAGAAAACACTTCGCTCATGTATTTCACCCTATTATAGGCGATCGGAAACATGGCTGCAATAAACAAAATAAACTCTTTAAAGAAACATGGGAAATGACCACGATGCTGCTCCACGCTTCATCTCTTTCCTTTAACCACCCTATCACCAATGAGGCAATCCTGATAGAAGCTCCACTGCAGGAAGAGTTTCGTAGGGTCATGCTCCTGATGGGCTGGGAATTAGTTTAACACCGAGAGTTTTTTTCAACGTATAAAATCGTAAATTTGCATTTCCCTATTTTTAATATTTAGTATTGTGTGGTTAGAAAAATTAAAGCTTAGTAAACAACTTGTAAGATCAGTCACTGAAGCCGGATACCTTGTACCCAAGGAAGTTCAGCTTAGAACAATGTCACGTATTATAGGTGGACAGGATATCATTGTTACCGGTCCTGAAGGCTGTGGTAAAACAACCACATATATACTGGGCGCATTAATGCGCTTAAAACAAATGCCTGAGGATGCTCCAAGGGTGTTGATTCTTGTTCCTGATAAAGACCGCGTTGATGCTGTGGTTGCTCAAATAAACCTGCTGAACAAAAACCTTTCACTGCGCACGGTATCCCTGGTTCCTGGAGCTGCAATGGAAAATCAGCTGAATGACCTTGCCGATGGCGCCGACATTATTGTAGCAACTCCTGACCGTGCACGTGCAATTTATCTTAAGCTTGCGCTGGACCTAAACAAAATTCAACTCTTTATCGTAGATGATGCAGAATTAATCGTTAAACATGGGCTCCAATTACCGGTAAACGAATTAGCCAACAGTATCATCAAATGCCAGCGTCTGGTCTTCGCAGAGCTAATGCATGCCCGGATCAGCCAGATGATCGATCCCTTTATGCGAAACCCGGTACACATTGAGATAGAAGAGGAAACGGATACCGTAGCAGCAGTCTTTGGACAACAGCTTTACCAGGTTCCAAACTTCAGGACTAAGCTCAATCTGTTAAACGATCTGTTGATTATCAATGAGCTACCTAAAACGGTCGTATTTGTCAACACACGACTTACCGCAGAGAAGGTCTACAATAGCTTGACTTCCCGCAATAAACACATGGCCGCCATTCTAAACCCGGTATTCTTTGAATCAAAGGGTGTGAGTTCGGTTGGAGAATTTCTTGATTCGGAAGCATTGAGTATCCTGGTCATTGCCAATGAATTAACGCCCTCGCTTGATCTTCAGGGAGTAGACAAACTGATTCACCTGGAACCACCTGTAGAAAAAGAAACCTATATCTCCAGAGTGATTAAGGCAAGTGATGATGAAGAAAGGGAATGTATTGTATTTTCAACCGATATAGAACTGGCAAGCATCAGGAAAATTGAACAGGCATTGGGTCTAAAGTTTTTGGTTCTTTCATTACCTGAAGACCTGTTTATCGATGTGGAAAGCAAAACGAAGACTAAAATAAAGACTACCGTAAAAAGAGTTGAAGAGTCCGAAAGGGGAGAAGCTTTTCATGAAAAATCAGAGAAAAACAGTAAAGACTTTAATATCGGTGCCGGTAAAAAGGCAAAATTAAATATGAAGCGTAAACATAATTAAATAAACATGGATGAACCATTTGATATCGCCGTCGGAGGAATAGAGTATTCTATATTTCCAGAAGAAGAAGATGTGTATACTGTTTTTAAAGACGGTCAGGAATACGTTAAAATACAGAAAGACACTGAATTGCAATGGCTAAAATTAGATCCAGATACAGATCTGCCCTTATTCGCAGAAGATGAAGAAGTAAATCGGATTGGTCGGGAGATCATAGCCTATAAAGCATAATAATTTAAAGCGTAGTACACCTTTTTAATCTCGGTGTACTACGTTTATCCAGCTGAAGACATAAATTTTAATCCAATTATCGAGCCGATAAGAGTGGTAATAAAAAATAGCCTACCCAATGTAGCCGGTTCTTTAAAAACCAGTATCCCCACTAAAACAGTCCCCACTGCACCAACACCTGTCCATACCGCATAAGCCGTTCCTATAGGCAAAGTTTGCGTTGCTTTAATGAGTAAAAGCATGCTCACAGACAGGCAAAAAACAAAACCTGTTCCCCACAATAAAGCAGTATTACCGCTGGTTTCTTTCATCTTTCCCAGACAGGAAGCGAAGCCTACTTCAAACAAGCCCGCAATAATCAATATGATCCAATTCATCTTATATGCTTTATCACACAAAGATGAACAGAAATTACGTCATTCCTGGATCCAAAAAGATGTTTTAATTCTTATAAATATGTTTTAGGTCTTTTTCAAAAAGTATAAATGGATCTTTGTAAAATTTAATAAAATCTGGAACACTTTGCTGACCAGGGTATGGCGCATAAAAATGTGTTGCACTTTTAGAATCATTTCTCCAAACCAAAACATAACAAAGTTCCAGGTTAGCGCTCTTTAATGTTTTCAGTAGCACATCTGTCCACCATACCGGATTTGGAATCGTCTCCAGTCCAGTTTCCGTAAAGGCCGCAAGCTTACCTGTTTTCTTTGCATAATCAGATACAATACGCAGTCTTTTTACAGCCGCATCCAAGTCGTACTTCCCTTCGCGTCCAAAATCGGCATAATCATCCATGCCCACCAAATCCACATAGGCATCGCCCGGATACCGATCCAAGTATTCTTCTTCAGTAGTAAACCTGACATCAGGCGAAAACGCATAAATAAAATTATGTACATCCAAAGAATCCCTTAAGTAAGTCACCGTAAACCGCCATAAACTAATAAATTCTTCTTTTTTGCAATAAGGCTTGCCCCACCAGAACCAATCGCCATCAAACTCATGATACGGGCGGAAGATCATGGGAACTGCTTGGCCATCCTTACCTTTTGCAGATTTAGCCACTTCAGCAAGCGTTTTTAAAATCTTCTTGTACTGCTCATGATGCGATCCTCCGGGAATAATATCCGGAACTGCTGGAGCAGATACCGAATCCTTCCAGTAAAACCCGGTTTCAGGGGTAACGGGATTGTTAAAATGCCACGCTACAGTAGTCACTCCACCTCTCCTGTAAGTATCCCTGATAGATTTCTTCAAAAAAGCTTTTGATTTACTGATACTCTCCGTTGATTTTCCCCATAAACTCGAAAAATCAACACCAATCACCGCAGGATGAGATCCGGTGACCGATTTGACATCTGAGCGATTTTTATCACCGTACCAGCCATGTCCGTATTCTGTTGCACTCTGGTGTCCAAACAAAATCTGATGTCTTGAAATAGCTTTCAGATTTTTAAACAGTGCCTGTGTTTCAAGGTTAGCTTTCTGATCCGTTAAGCCTCTCATAGATTCATTATCTTGGGCGATAACATGCAGACTAACCATTGCGAGCGCTGCTATAAACAAATTCTTACATTTCATTCCTGATTTCAAATTGCCATTTTTTAATGTTCGTTATAAAGCCGGTTAGTTCATTGGCTATTTCCTGATGCTCCGTTAAATCAGGATGCCCGCCACATCCTTTACTGAATCTTTTAGTGAAGAAGTAAGTATATACATTTTTATCTCCCTGTGCCAGTACATTGGCTACTACGGAGGTTAACATTTTCTTCATAAAAGGAACCAGTATAGAATCGGCCATGGGGCTAGTTAGGCAAACGATAGAAGCTTCCGGGTAATGTTTCCTGATCGTTCCAATAAAATCCACATAGGCGTTACAAAAAGCAGCAGAATCCTGCTGTCCATCATTTTGACCCAGACAAACAGTCACAATATCTGGCTGATAACGGGAGAAATCCCAGGAGATCTTGTTATCACGCATGTTAAGTTTATCAAATACCTGCGGCATGGTGACGGGCAATTCACAGCAACTATGAATTAAGCCAATCCCAGAAACTGAAGTTAGTACCCATTCGGCCTGAAGGGCACGTGCAGTCAGAGGCCCATAACTCAAATACGCATTATGCTGATCATACCAATCTTTTGTACTTTCACATGGTATAGTTAAATCGCTGCCTGTGCCACAGGTAATAGAATTTCCAATAAATTCAATTTTACGAACAGGTCGTGGAGATGGGGGCAAAAGCTTTTTACAACGGATCCCTACAAACTCCAGGTAACCTATACCTGATTCTGTGGATTTGCAGATCAATAGGGTATGAGTTTTGCCGGTCAGGTTTTCAGCAACCGTCAAAATGTTATTTTTACCAGTGAGTTTAATTCGCTTTGGAACGTTATTATCAACCACCACGGAAATGTAGTTGTGACTCGTACCATATAATACTTCATCATTCAACTCAATCTGGCAGCTGCTGCCTTCAAAATTTGCTTTAATGTATACTCCGGGTGAATAAAAACGAGGTAAAGCAGGATTTGTAAAATCGATACGGCCTGTGTATTGAAAACTTTTCTCTTTTGCACTATAAAAAACAAGTTTTTGATTCGGGTCCTTTGAGGATTCCGGCGCATAAGGTTCACCAAAAACAGAGGAAAGACCTGTAAAAAGGCCAATCACAAAAAGTAAGATAGAAATGAATTTAATTTTAGGCATATAAAAGGGTCTGTTATATCAAGAAAGTATTTGAATCAAAGGAAGCAGAAATACAGTAAGCTGTTCAATTGATTTTAAAATTATTCAAATAACATGAGATTAAAATCTGGATTATAATACTTTTTTAGCCAAAGTTGCTATAATCTTGTAAAGCATAAAGATTGCATTTTAATTTGATTATGTCCATGCTAAAGACAAACACGGTAAGAGTTTGCCATGCATAAATAGATATCCGGTTATGACCTTTTTATTATTCAAAGCAAAATAATTCTATATTAAGTCCATGTTAAGTCCATGTTAAGTCCATGTTTTTCCATAAAAACATGGACTTAACATGGACTATTGTCAGATTCATTATCGTAGCATTAATAGTAAATTACTAAGATTACTTTATAGAAATAGGGGTATATTAGAGTTAAACACAATAAATTGAGATTCCAAACAGGATTATAGGGCATGCAGAAATCAAACCAGGCAGCAAAATCAATCATTCAAATCGTAACACGTATTCATAATAAAGGTCCTAAAAAATATTAGGGGAGAGATCCAGGTTTTAATCGTTCAATAAACAATTAAAATGCTAAAAAAAGTTCATTTCAAGCTTAATAAATTAATTTAGCATGAAACAAATAATATTACCTTTGCAAAGTCTTGAGGAAGGCAAAACCAATAAACTTATTTAATTATATAAATCTTATAAACCTAATATGGTAGGAAACACAATTGAGACTGGTCACCAACCCAGTGCTGAAACATCAAAGAATTACACTGTACCTTTTGCTACACTGACTTCTTTGTTTTTTATGTGGGGATTCATAACCTCCATGAATGATATTTTAATTCCTCATTTAAAGGAACTTTTTTCGCTCAGTTATCTGCAATCGATGCTGGTACAATTTTGCTTCTTTGGTGCCTATTTCATTGGCTCGCTTTGCTACTTCATCATTTCTTATTATAAAGGTGACCCAATTAATAAAATTGGTTACAAAAATGGAATGCTGTTAGGTCTTGTGGTTTCCGCACTTGGATGCTTTCTATTTTATCCAGCATCTGTATTATCAATATATGGCTTATTTTTAGGTGCGTTGTTCATTCTAGGCTTAGGTTTTACGCTGTTGCAAATTGCAGCAAATCCATATGTATCCCTTTTGGGAGATGAAAAAAGTGCTTCAAGCAGGTTAAATCTCGCACAGGCATTCAATTCCCTGGGAACAACGATTGCTCCGATATTAGGTGGATTTTTAATATTCGAATTATTCTCAAACAATGGCGTATTGTCTGCTGATGCCACTAAAACACCTTATATCGCATTTACAATCATTTTTCTTGTTGTTGCATTTATCGTGTATAAGATCAATCTGCCTACATTTAAATCAGATGAAACGGAACATGGTGGTCTTGGTGCATTCAAATTCCCACAACTGAGATTAGGTATTTTGGGAATTTTCTTTTATGTAGGAGGCGAGGTTTCCATTGGTAGTTTTATGATTAATTACCTGGCGCATGAAGATATTATGAATATCCCTGAATCAGTAAGTAAAAACTACCTGGCGTTATACTGGGGAGGTGCAATGATCGGCAGGTTCCTGGGTGCAATATCGTTAAATCAAACATTGACGGCTTCTAAGAAATTAATCTATATGATCGGTGTTGCAATCGTTGTATTCGCTTTACTTTTCAGCATTGTAGATCTAAGCTTTATGCAGATTAGCGCTTTCTTAGGCTTTATCGTGCTTAACCTGATTGGTTTCTTCATTGGTAAATCAGCACCGGCACGTACGCTTGCTATTTTCGCCGTTGTGAACATGATCCTGGTACTTACCAGTATCTTCACATTTGGCCCTGTGGCCATGTGGACACTGTTGAGCGTAGGTCTGTTTAACTCGATTATGTTTTCGAACATCTTTACACTTTCAATTGCAGGTTTAGGAAGATATACTAGTCAGGGATCTTCCCTTCTGGTAATGGCGATTTTAGGTGGTGCTGTAGTTCCGTTAATACAGGGAGCTCTTGCTGATTCAATTGGCATCCATCATTCTTTTATCGTTCCTGTGATTTGTTATGGATATATCCTGTTTTATGGTATCTTTTGCGCAAAAAACGTAAAACTGTCAGAGCTGCCCTAAGCACCTCTGATATAAAATTAAATTCAATACTATAACCAGCTTGAAAAAGGATTATTAGGATCGTCTGATCTTTATAGTCCTTTTTTTATGTCTGTCCGCCGAACTTCAGCTCAGAAAAATCATATTACCCTAATTTGAACTAAATCTAATCATATCAAGAAGATCTCTAAAAACAAAGCAAACTTTAATAATAATTGATAAATCCATTTAATTATTTGCTAAAACGTTTTACTATTTATATGTTTGTTTGACATTATAAATCAGCATAAATTAATATGAATAGTTCAATAGTGATGGGAGTAGATATTGGTGGCTCTCATATAACAGCAGCTTTAGTTGATCTTGATAATAAACAAATACTACCAGAAACCTGGTTACGCAAACATATAGATTCTCATGCTAAGGCTAATGCAATTATTGAATCCTGGGCTGAATTAATAAATAATGTATTTAGCCATTTAAAAACAGATGATAAGAAGATAGGAATTGGAATACCAGGGCCACTTAATTATGATACCGGAGTTAGTTATATAAAAAACCAGGACAAATACGATACCCTGTATGGTTTGAATCTAAAAGAACTGTTATCGAAAAAACTAGAAATCCCAGCGGATCATATCCGCTTGATGAATGATGCGGCCAGTTTTCTGCAAGGCGAAGCATTCGGAGGAGCAGGGGCTGATTATAATTCTGTGATAGGATTAACATTAGGAACCGGACTGGGATCTTCCTGGTATAGGAAAGGAGTGGCACATGATGCAGATCGGTGGAATAATCCTTTTAAAGATACTATTGCCGAAGATTATTTATCTACGCGCTGGTTTGCTCAGCGTTATTTTGAGCTCAGCGGGAAAAAAGTAACAGATGTAAAAACGCTGGTCAGTATGGCAGAAAGTAATCCTCACATTGACCAATTGTTTGAAGAATTCGGAACAAATCTAGCTGCTTTCTTAAATATGTTTATTGAAATAGAAAATCCGGAGGCCGTGATATTGGGAGGAAATATTGCGCAGTCTTTCTATTTATTTGAAGATGCGCTCCGTGTTGGACTTTTACCTCAATATAGCACTATTCCCATTTTAAAAGCAAAATTAGGGGAGGAAGCCATTTTAGTAGGAGCGTCTTCGCTATGGAGAGAGAATATACTATCATAATACTTATTCTATTGAAAACCTGATCGATAATAAAATCAGTAATTCAAGAAAAAGGATTTAAATTAGCTTAGCTTAAATACCAGCTCAATGCAAGCTTATAACCAATTAACCGATTTTGACCTGGCAGTACTTCTTAAAAATGGCGAAAGGAATGTTTTTAGAGAAATATACGATCGTTACTGGGATAAATTATACGTTATTGCCAGTAAACGCTTGAATGATGAACTGGAAGCAGAGGAAGTAGTACAGGATATTTTCTGCAATCTATGGCGCAGGCGGGATTATTTTGTTTTAACAACAGGCTTCAGCAATTACTTTGCAACGGCAGTGAAGTTTGAAGTGATTAATCGGCTGGCAAAGCGAGTCAGGCAGCAGGTATATCAAAAGGAAGCAGCCAGATCGTATTCCGAATTGGATTATACTACCTTACAAACGCTTGATCTGAATGAACTAAAAACCAGGCTTCAGCATACTATTGATACACTACCAGATAAGTGCCGTTTGGTATTTACACTTAAACATGAAAAGGGCTATACGCAAAGACAGATTGCACAAGAACTCTGCATCTCTGAAAAAACCGTAGAAGTGCATTTATCCAGAGCACGCAAAACCCTTCGAAGCTCATTCGGGAACCTGTTCAACTGGATTATACTCTTTATTTAAATCTACACTAAATTTATTTGCATTTGGACTAAGGGATTTGTGCTACAGGTTTGGCTATTATAGAAAGAACGCCAATATGCCCGATCAAAACACAGAAAAACGTATGTATGAACTTGCTGAGAAGTGGAGGCTAGGTACGATTACTGATGCGGAAAAAGTATCGTTCAATACCTGGTACGCTTCATTTGACGACCGTATACTGGAAAGTGAATCAGCCGAAACACCCGAGGAGCTTAAAGAACGTCTCTATTCGGCTATTTTGAAAAATACCCATGAGCACATACCTCACATTAAAAGAACTGCAATTATTAAATATATTTTGGCAGCTGCAGCTGTTGTACTTCTTGTTTTATCATTCGGGGCATATCAGTACATCCAAATTAACTTTTCTCAGAAGAACCAAATTGTCAGCACTAAATTTAAGGACATCAACCCAGGTGGAAACAAAGCGATCCTGACTCTTTCCGACGGCTCGCAAATCATCCTGAATAAAGAGAAAAAAGGTCTTCTGGCTAACCGCGGTAATATCGCAATCAGGAATGATCAGGATGGTCAGGTTGTTTTTCAGATTTTGAAAGGCGGACATGCTGATGCTGATTCCCGCAACTTGGCATACAATACCATTAGTACGCCAAAAGGAGGACAATATATGATTATTCTACCCGATGGTACCCGGGTATGGCTCAACGCAGCATCATCTCTAAAATTTCCCGCACAGTTTTCAGGAAGAACACGAAAAGTAGAATTGACAGGGGAGGCTTATTTTGAGGTAAAAACGATAATAGCAAAGAAAGGACATGATAAAATGCCTTTTATCGTACATACAATTTGTGAGGAAGGGGATAGAAGAGAACAGGAAATCCGTGTACTGGGCACCCATTTCAACATAAATGCTTATGCAGATGAAGCGGTATCCAAAACCACATTATTGGAAGGATCTGTCCGTGTTACTCAATTAGCCACACATACTACCCGGTTATTGCATCCCGGTCAGCAAGCAAAAGTTGCCCATGACATTCAACTATCCAATGTAGATACAGAGGAGGTGCTTGCCTGGAAAAACGGTTATTTCGTATTTGAAAATGAAAATATTGGCAGTATTATGCGAAAGATTTCCCGATGGTACAATGTGGATATCGAATATAAAGGAAACATTCAGAATAAACGATTTGGGGGAACTATTTCTAAGTTCAAAAACGTCTCTGAAGTGCTAAAAATAATGGAGTTAACAGGAGTTATTCACTTCGGAATTGAAGAAAGGAGGATTACAGTTATGCCATAAAACTATACTAACAAGCGCTTAACCTGAATAAACAGGAGCGATTCGGCCCGCTCCTGTAAACAATGAGGCTAACCAGCAAGATTTTGACTAACAATATCCTATAATTAAACCTAAAATCAAATGTATAAAATTTGTACTGGATTAATATGCAGTTACATGAACCGCATATCTTTTAAATTTTTGCTCGCCATGAAACTAACCATTTGTTTAATGATGGCAGCATTTTTACAAGTGAGCGCGAAAGGATACGCACAGAAAATTAATTTAGCGGAACATAATGTAACCATTGAAAAGGTTTTCAAAGAAATCAAGAAACAAACCAATTATGATTTCTTCTATGATCTTGATATGTTGCAGGAAACCAAACCTATTAATATTTCTGTAAAAGATGCCTCTATTGAGGATGTACTTGTAAAATGTTTTGCCGGACAACCCCTGACCTTTGTGATTGAAAGGAACACAATTGTAGTCAGGAAGAAAACTGAAAGGACTCAAACCTTTGCAGGTACGTCTTTCAATCAAGCTGTTAACCTTACAGGAAGGGTAACGGATGAAAAGGGTGATGCGCTTCCGGGGGTAAGTGTACGACTCAAGGGAACTTCAATAGCAACCAGCACGGATGTGGATGGTCGGTTTAAAATCAGCACTCCTAATGACAACGGGGTACTTGTATTTTCTTTTATCGGTTATGCTGCTAAAGAAGTAATTATTACAGGACAAACTACCATTTCAGTGAGCCTGATTCCAGAGCAAAAAGCTTTAGAAGAAGTTGTAGTAGTGGGTTACGGAACGCAGCGTAGATCAAGTGTGGTGGGAGCGGTAGATCAGATTAAAGCGAGTCAGATTGAAGATCGTCCGGTAGGCAATGTTACTCAAGCACTTCAAGGGTCATCGCCAAGCCTTGTTATTCAACAGCGAAGCATGAATCCTAATGACAACGCTATGAATATCAATCTTAGAGGGGTTAGCACTATTGGGAATAATTCTCCCTTATTGGTGATTGATGGGATAATCAGTGATGACATTAATAATATGAACAATCTGAATCCGAATGATATTGAAAGCGTTTCGGTTTTAAAAGATGCTGGGAGTTCAGCCATTTATGGATCACGTTCGGCCAATGGAGTTATTTTAATTACAACCAAAAAAGGCAAAAAAGGCATGGAGCCTGTCATCAGATTCGGTGGAATTGTTGGAACTCAAAACGCCGAAGTGTTGATGACCCCTTTAAAAGGATATCAGAACGCATTGCTACGAAATGACTCTTACGTAAATTCAGGAGCGAATCCCATATATTCTTCCGAGCAAATAAGTCAGTTTGCTACTGGTGACAGCGAATATTTTCTGAATGGAATTTTAAAGGATGGATTACAGCAAAATTATAATATAAATGTACAAGGGGGATCAACCAATACGGCTTACATGATCTCTCTTGGATATTATGATCAGAAAAGTAATTATAAAGGGCCAGATTATGGCACAAAACGCTACAACTTTCGTTCGAATATTACTACCGATATTGGACGATTGAAACTTTCCACCATTTTGTGGTATGACAGAAGTGATAGTAAAGCTTATCAAGGAGATAATGGGTTCTTAATAGCTGATGCATCCCGTATTCCGGTATATAATACCTACGTTTTAAAAGATGAAAATGGGAGATACTATACGAATGAAGTACTGACTGCTGGTAATCCATTAGCGAATTTAGAGCATGGTGGTTATATAAATTCAGTGAATGATCATTTTCAGGGAAGTTTAAACGGAGAAGTTGAACTGTTGAAAGGGTTAAAGGCAAAGGGATTATTAGGGTTAGACCTTCGTCCCGAAAACCGTTTAATCAGGAGGTTCTACTGGCCGGTGTACAATTTGTCGGGCGATGAGACTCCAGTAAATCAAAATGATTCGAAGAACTATAGTATTGAAGATTATAGCGCAAAAGCAACTGTTTTGAATGTACAAGCAATGTTAGATTATACGCATTCATTTGCAAAAGTTCATAACATCTCTCTTCTTGCTGGAGTATCCAACGAATCATACCGTCAACTTCGGCAAGAAGTAAAGAAAAAATTTGTAGATCCTATATTAGGAACACCTGTTGAAGGAACTATTACAGATGAAAGCAGTTATAATACTGTAGGTGGAACTACCGAAAGAAGTATTTATTCAGGGTTTGGACGGGTAGGATATTCTTATAATGATAAATATCTTGCTGAAGCAAGTTTTAGATATGATGGATCTTCGAGGTTCGCTCCAGACAAACGATGGGGATTTTTCCCTGCAGTATCCTTGGGATGGCGTGCTTCAGAAGAAAACTTCCTCGAATCTTGGAAAGATAGAGTAGGAGATTTGAAGATAAGGGGTTCTTATGGTAAGCTTGGTAATCAAAACGTAGATGATTATCAAACATTTGCAACTTATACGATATATCCCAGTCAATACGGCTTTAATAATGTATCAGTGCCAGGTACTGGATATACCTTCGGCAACCCAGGATTACAATGGGAAACGACGACAACATTAAATATTGGGGCAGATGCATCTTTCTTTAAAAGCAGACTAAGGGCAACTTTTGACTATTTTCATAAAACAACTAAGGATATTCTATTAGTACCTCAAACCCCACTTACTTTAGGAGGAGCAGTACCCAATGCAAATTTAGGGGAAATAGTCAATCAAGGTTGGGAGTTCTCCCTTAATTATAATCTGCGACATAATAGATTTAGTCATTCATTCGGATTCAATATTGGTGATTCCCGTAATGAAGTAATTAAATTTGAAGGGAATGAACAGATCTCAAAATCTGATGAGATTGAACGGATTGTTCGAATAGGTTTACCGTTATTTAGTTATTACGGATATAAAACAGAAGGATTTTTCCAAAATGAGGAAGATGTTAAGAATTCTGCCCTACCTATAGGAGTGTCACCCCAGCCTGGAGATGTCAAATATAAAGATCGTAACGGTGATGGTATTATTGATGACAGTGACCGATATGTTTTGGGACATGCTTTCCCTCGCTATACTTTCGGAATAACTTACGATGTTCAGTGGAGAGGGTTTGACTTGAATATGTTATGGCAAGGTGTTGGCAAACGCGATATGGCTTTACGTGGTGAATCTATTGAGCCGTTTCATGGGGGCTATTCCTTTGTTATGTTTGAACATCAACTAGATTATTGGACACCTGCAAATCCTGATGCATCAAGGCCAAGGCTTACTGCTCCAGGTACTGCATCTACCATTAATAATTACGGTAAAGGGTCTGACCTAAATATTTTCAACGCTGCATACTTGCGTATGAAAAACATTCAAATTGGTTATACCATACCCAAAAAATTGGTTTCTAATATGGGTCTGAACACAGTGCGTGTTTTCATCAGTGGACAGAACCTAATTACTTTCACAAAGAACTCTTTCATTGATCCAGAATCTACAGAATTTGGTGGAAGTATGAATGCGTCAGGTGCTAACAGTGGGCGTAACTATCCTCTACTTAAATATATTGGTGGTGGTTTTGATATTCAGTTTTAACTGAGAGCATAAAATTAAAACTATATAATAAGGAATCATGAAAAGGAAATATATAAAATATAGCACTCTTGCTTTAATGATAACATGTTTATCTTTTGCAGGATGCGTAAAGCTGGATGTTGTGCCTACCAGTAAGTTTACAGATGAAACTTACTGGACATCTTTAGATAAGGCTAACTCTGTATTAAACATGGCATATCGGCAGATGTTTAGCAGCGATTACTTCATGGCAAATGAGATATTGAGCGACAACGTTTATAACGGTTACGGATCCTCTACCGAAAAGATCATTGCAACGGGTCTGGCGGATGCTTCAAACGCACGATTTGAAAGTGAATGGGGCGCCTGCTATGGAGGAATTAAAACCTGTCACACTTTTTTGGCCAATATAGATAGAGTTACGGGTATGGATCCGGAACTGAAAGAAAAAAGAAAAGCTGAAATTCGCTTTATACGTGCCTCACTCTATCTGGAGCTTACGACATGGTACGGCGCAGTACCTCATTTCACTAGTGATATTACACTGGATGAATCAAAGGCGCTTAAGCCTAAGTCCCACGCAGAAATAATGCAATGGATTCACCAGGAATTAGACGAAGTTGCCGTTATTTTACCTAGTCGGGAAGAATATCAAGCAGCAGATAATGGTAGGATTACACGAGGTGCGGCTGTTGCACTTAACGCACGTGCTTATCTATATGATAATGATTGGGCCAAGGTTGCAGAATATTGTGACAAACTCATTAACACTACAGCAAATGGCACATATGGGTTGTTTCCCAACTATGAAGAATTGTTTTGGGCAAAGAATGAATATAACAACGAAATCATCCTAAGCATTCAATACGTTCCTGAAGTAAAAACCTGGGGAAATCTGGTTGATTTTGCGCCCATGTCTGCCGGTGCTCGTCTATGTTTAGCAGGTCCGACTCAGGGTCTTGTTGACAGTTACCTAATGAAAAATGGTAATAAATGGACAACCGCTGATCCTGATTACGCCAACCGCGATCTACGTTTAAATGCGAGTATCGTATATGATGGATCCAAATGGAAAGACAGGACAGGAACAGAATACACTGTTGTTATCCATCCGGATGGTACTGTTCCTGCAGGGAAATCGTCAGATAAGTATACAGGAGCGGGAACCGCACAAACTCCTACAGGTTATTACTATCGTAAATTTTGTGATCCTGACCCTTTAACATACTCGGGTGGTGGTTGGGCTTCAAGTCTCAACATTCCTTTGATTCGTTTCGCCGATGTGTTACTAATGTATGCGGAAGCAAAAAATGAATTAAGCCAGATGGACGCTTCAGTTTGGGATTTAACCATAAGAAAGTTAAGACAAAGAGCTGGTTTCGACAACACAGGTGAAGCTTTGAATCTACCTGTTGGTACACAAGCAACACTACGTGAAGTTATTCATAATGAACGCCGTTGCGAACTGGCTTTAGAAGGATTTAGGGTCTTTGATATTCGTCGTTGGAAAACAGCCGAAATTGTATTGACACAACCTTCTCGTGGTGCTAAATTTGATAAAAGCAGTGGAAGCTACGATTACATCAAACTGCCTGCTGGAAACTTTAGCCGAAACCGTGATTATTTATGGGCAATACCAAGGAAAGAACTCCTTTTAAATCCCAATTTAATACAGAACCCAGGATATTAATTATTAAAAAGACTATTATGAAAAAGAATATATTGTCAATTTGCTTTTCTTTAATATTAATTATGGCCTTTTTGGGCTGCGATAAAAATGAAGATTTTAAGGAAGTTACTGTAACTGAAGTTAATACTCTTTATTCACCAGATGATGCTCGAAATATCGTATTACAATCGGCAACATCTAGTTTATACTTTGAGTGGGAAAAAGCTGTAGCCCAGGACAATGGTTTAGTTTATTACGATGTTTTATTTGATAAACAGGACGGTGACTTCTCCAATCCGATCTTCGTTGTCACTGCTGACAATAACGGAATAAGCACAGGAGCAAGCATAACTCATAAAGTACTGAATAAAATTGGCGGCCTGGCGGGTATTCCATCTTCGACAGAAGGGGTACTTAAATGGACCGTAGTATCTTCCAGAGGGCTCACAAAAGTAATGTCAAAGCAAAGCCGTAAAATAAATATTACCAGGTTAAGTGGTATCGACGCCCCAAGTGCATTGTATCTTACAGGCGAAGGAACTGAAGGCGGTGCAGAGTTAGCAAATGCATTAACTGTAAAGCCACTCAGTGGAGGTACTGAATTTGAAATTTATACCAAGATACTTGCAGGTAAGAAATACAGTTTTGTTGATTCAAAGAGTAAGGTATCAAGAACATTCTCAGTAGATGCGGCAGGTACTACCTTCAAAGAAAACGAGAATGGAGCAACAGTTGCAAAGGATGGAATATATAAGATTAATTTAGACTTTAATACAACAGCTATTTCAATAAAGGAAATCACAAAATTAGATTTCTTTATGTGTACTCCTCAACAAAGGGCAACATTAGCCTATCAAGGAAAAGGAGTGTGGAGAGTAAATGATGTTGTACCAGATTTCACAACAAATTGGGGAGATGATAGATATTTCTTCTGGTTGACAATGGGAGGAACGGAACAAAAATTGGCTAGCATAAATAAAGACAATCAACCTCCATCAACTACAACAGGAGCATATTTTTCGTTACAGTTGAATTCATCGGACAAGAATCAATGGGATTATTCATTTAAATTCCCTAATAGAACAACTAAAAAATGCAGTATAGTTGTATCCTTTAGCTCTGACAGCGAAAAATATACCCATCAAATAATATACTAAATCGGCATATGAAAGCACGAATTGTTAATTGTAGTTTTTTATTTAACAAAAAACAAATGAAGACAATAATATTAATTGCTGGAATAGCACTTATAAGTAGTTCTTGTGGGAAAATCGAGGACGAATATATAAATAGGAATACCACGTACCCTGTTGACTGGAGTGCTGCTGCTGACAGTAGTAGCATGAGTTTCGTGAGCGTATATTGGAACTCTACAAAACATCATTTTAATAATGACAATTTGGGCGCAATTGGCCAATATGATTACTGGCCTGAAGCTCATGGCCTTGACGTTATGGTTGACGCCTATCAAAGAACAAAAAATGATGCATATAAGCAACGAATCTCTGATTTTTATGAAGGAGTCAAAGCAAAGAATGGAGGGCGTTTTTACAATAATTACTATGACGACATGGGCTGGCATGGGCTGGCTCATCTACGCGCATTTGAAGCAACCGGAGACGTTCGTTATGAAGTATCGTCAAAACAACTTTGGGAATGGATTGCAGCCGGTTGGAATGAAGATGACGGCGGAGGAATACCATGGAACCATGAAAATACAACTGAAGGAAAGAGCAAAGGGGTTCCATCAAATGGTCCAGCTGCAATTATAGCAGCCAGACGTTGGCAAAAATATGGGGAAGCCGAAATTATTAACGGCCATAATAATTTATACTGGCTCTCGCATATTTACAATTGGATGAAAGAAAACCGGGTTGTGCAGCAATCAGGACGGGTATATGATAATTTCGCTGATAAAAATGGCGATTGGACCTATAATGCAGGAACATATATCGGTGCCGCATTAGAGTTTTATAAAATTACCGGTAATAAAGTTTACTTAAATGATGCTATGAAAACAGCTGATTGGACTACAAGTACTTTGGTAAATTCAACCAATAAAGTACTTAGTGATTGGGCTGAACAACAAGATCATGATGTGAATCTGTTTAAAGGTATTTTTGTTCGGTATCTTACCCAACTTATCCTAAATAAAGATTTGCCAGAAACTGCAAGAAAAAGATATGTCAATTTTTTAAAGCATAACGCAGAGATATTATGGACTGCAGGAACTAGCAAAAATCCTGTTATTTTATATGGTTATCATTGGTGGCAAGCTCCTGAAGCAAATGCTAGTTTGCGCGCTGAATTAAGTGGATGCATGCTGATGGAATCACTGGCCATGCTTAAAAATGAAGGTTTTCTTGATTAGTAAGATTAAACTAGTTCACTTGTAGTGTGTTAGCAGGAGATTTATAGATTATAAATCTCCTGCTAACACACTACTTTAAAAAAATTACTAACTATAAAATAATGAATATAGGTAATATCACCTTTTGTTTATTTTTATTAATTTGCTGCTTAACTAAAGGCGCTTCTTCAAAGGAAGTTTATTCACCGAATAAAAACACACAATTAAAATTTTGGTTAGATAAAAGCGGTACACCTTATTATCAAGTTACTTCCAATAAAAAGCCCCTAATTTCTTCTTCATTACTGGGATTAATAGCTAAAAATGGTGTAAATTTAAATTAGGATTTTACTGTTCACAAAGTTTTGTACGACAAGAAAGATGTAATATGGCATCAGCCTTGGGGAGAGAACAAAACTATACGTGAACATTAAATCTACGGATTCAATGGATATAGTAATGGCTAAAGGTGGTGGGCAAGCAATTTCTTTTGTTGAACTGATTTTATAATTTGTTTATGCGGACTATTAATTTATAATAAGGAATTGATTGATTAAACTGAGTCAAGAAATATATAGACGCATTAGTACCTTCAAAAGATCAATAATTTTTGCTAAATCGTTTAATACATGTATATTTAGTATAACTAATTAATAGATTTTAATTCGCTTAACAAATTATCAACTAATGAATTAGATTTATTAATTATTTATTTTAAATACAAATTCATGAGTTTTAAAGTCTCTTATTCCGTAATCCTGTTTTTTTTCATCAGCCTATTTCCAACTATTATCCTTTCACAAACAAAGGCAGAAAAAAAGGGGGACAGGGCAGAATGGGAGAATGAAGCAATCTTTGGGATTAATAAAGAGCCTGCACATGTGCCTTATATACCTTTTCCTTCTACGGAAACGTTAAAGGAGGATCCTACTTTTCATACTCCATGGGAGGCGACTAAATCTCCATTGTTTCTTTCTTTGAATGGCAAGTGGAAATTCAACTGGGTTAAACAGCCATCAGAGCGTCCGGTTGAATTCTATAAGCCAACTTTTAACAGTTCGGAATGGAAGGAAATTCAAGTACCCTGTAACTGGGAAATGTTGGGATATGGCACACCGATTTATACGAACATCACTTATCCTTTCAAAAACGATCCTCCTTTTATCAAATCTCAATCCGGTTATACTAATGAGAAAGAGCCGAATCCGGTTGGATCATACCTACGTAATTTCTCTATTCCCGAAAACTGGGATGGGAAAGAGATCTTTTTACGATTTGACGGGGCGTATTCCGCCATCTATGTTTGGGTGAATGGTAAGCAAGTTGGATATAGCGAGGGGGCCAACAACATCGCAGAATTTAATGTAACCAAAGAAGTAAAGGCAGGTGAAAATAGTCTGGCTGTTGAAGTTTATCGTTGGAGTGACGGTAGTTATATTGAAGATCAGGATATGTTTCGCTTAAGTGGAATCCATAGAGATGTAGCTATTTATGCTGTTCCCCAGGTTCATATCAGGGATTATTATATTAAGACTGAATTTAAAAATGATGATTTTGCCACAGCTGATCTGCGGATTAAAACAAGCATCCGGAACAACGGTAAGCAAAATGCAAAGTCAGGAAACCTGAAGATCTCCATTTTGGATCCAAAGGGTAAAGAGGTAATGCAATTGAGCCAGCCTTTGGCAACAGTAAAAAAAGATCAGGAGTTGGCGGTTGACCTTCAGGATGTGATTAAAAGCCCTTTACTTTGGTCGGCAGAAAAGCCTGATCTCTATACCGCAATATTTACGTTACAGGATCAGGATGAAAAAATACAGGAAGTTATTTCAAGCAAGTTTGGCTTTCGGCAAGTGGAGATTAAAGAAAAGCGACTCTTTATTAACGGGAAACCGGTATTATTAAAAGGCGTGAACCGACATGATATCCATCCGCAGTTAGGAAAAGCAGTGCCTGTTTCCTCCATGCTGGAAGATATTCTGCTGATGAAAAAAGCGAATATAAACACCATCCGCACGAGTCATTATCCCAATGACCAAAAAATGTATGCGCTATTTGATTATTATGGTTTATACACGGTTGCAGAAGCCGATCTGGAATGTCATGGAAATCAATCGCTGAGCAATACGCCCAGTTGGCTCCCTGCCTTTATTGACCGGAACGTCCGTAACGTGGAAGAGCATAAAAATCATGCGGCAGTAGTTTTCTGGTCTATGGGAAACGAATGTGGAGATGGTGAGAATTTTGTGCAGGTTTATAAGAAAATTAAAAAGATAGACAGCACATTTATTGTCCACTACGAAGGAAAAAATAGTGCTGCAGATATGGATTCAAGGATGTATCCATCGGTGGATGATATGATCGCTACGGACAGGCAAAAGACAGACAAGCCTTTTTTCCTTTGTGAGTATGCACATGCCATGGGAAACGCGGTTGGCAATCTGGAAGAATATTGGGACTATATAGAAAACCATTCGCAGCGGATGATCGGTGGATGTATCTGGGATTGGGTAGATCAGGGAATAAATAAGTTTGGTAGTCCTAAAGACCAGTACTTTTTTGGCGGCGACTTTGGTGATAAGCCAAATGACTTTGACTTTTGTAATAACGGAATTACAACTCCGGACAGAAGAATAACAGCAAAGATGCTGGAGGTTAAAAAGGTTTATCAGTACATTAAAATCCGTTCTGCCGACCTGAGTAATGGTACGGTGAAAATCATTAATCGTTATGCATTTACGAATCTTGATCAGTTTAATATCAACTGGCGCGTCTTAAGGAATGGCCTGGTAGTTGATTCAGGTGCTCTTGATCCTCAACATGCAAATCCAGGTGATTCTGTTGAGATAGGAGTTCCTTACCGGATTCCGGCTAGTGATAGTAGTGAGTATTTTTTGAATGTTGAATTTGCTTTGGCTAAAGATAGGTTATGGGCAAAAAGCGGTTATGTCGTTGCTTCAGAACAGCTGGCTTTGACAAAGCGGCCTTTGCAGGATTCTATCGCTCATACTGGTCCAGGTAACTTATATGTAGAAGAAAGAAATAATATAGTGAATGTGTCTGGTCCGGATTTCAATGTGCAGTTTGATAAAACTACGGGATTACTGACTTCTTTAAAATATGACAAGAATGAGGTCATCTATAATGGGAAGGGATTAACGTTGAACTGGTATCGTAGTATTAACAATGACAGTCGTAAATATGTTGAACCCGATACTCGGCTGATCTCTTTCACTTATTCTCCTGAAAGGGAAGTAAAAAGCATCACCATTAGAACTGTTCTGGAAATGAGTCTGAAAGGTGATAAAACGAGTATCCTTCCTTATGCTGTAAATTACACCATCTATGCAGGAGGATTAATTAATGTGGAAGCGACTATTGATAATACGAATGATGCTTATCATGTTCCCCGACTAGGATTGCAAATTTCATTGATCCCTTCAATGGAACAGGTAAGCTGGTACGGAAGGGGACCTCATGAAAATTACGCGGACAGGAAGTCTTCGGCCTTTTTCGGCATCTTCAGTAACACGGTTGACGGTATGGAAGAACATTATACCCGTTCACAAAGTATGGGAAATCATGAAGACATCCGCTGGCTCAGCGTATCAGATGAAAACCATACAGGAATTAAGATCACATCAGTGGATAAATTAAACTTCAGCGCACTGCATTATACCGATCAGGAACTTTGGAATGTGGTGCATGATTTTCAACATAACAGCATCAAAAAGCCAGAAACGATATTAAGTCTGGATTATATGCAAAGAGGAATAGGAAATGCCAGTTGTGGTCCTGGTCCCTTAAAGAAATATGAGTTGCCGGTGAGTAAGGTAAATACCTTTTCTTTCCGGATTGAAAGGATAAACTAACAAAATACAAAACCAGTTAAAACATGAAAAGAAGGACATTTATAAAAAGTGCAGGAGTATTAAGCGCAGGATATATGTTAAGTAATAACTTAAGTTTCGCAGCATCTCCAGCATTTCCTGTGGTTAGAACAGCCGCAGGATCCAGGAAGTTTACCAGTAAAGCAGTAGAAAAGGCTATTACCGAATTCAAAAAGAAAGTAAAAAATCCGGAATTGGGTTGGTTATTTGAAAACTGTTTTCCGAATACCTTAGATACGACTGTATTTCATGAAGTTAAAAGTGGGGTTTCCGATACTTATGTAATCACTGGAGATATTGATGCCATGTGGATGCGTGACAGCAGTGCGCAGGTTTGGCCGTACATGCAATTTATTAAAGAGGATAAACCCTTACAGCAGCTTATAGCCGGTGTTATAAACCGACAGGTTACCTATATATTGAAAGATCCGTATGCGAATGCCTTTTATCATGACGCAAACAAAGTAGGAGAGTGGAGCACGGACAAAACAGATATGAAACCGGGAGTGCATGAGCGGAAGTGGGAAATTGATTCACTTTGTTATCCTATACGGCTTGGGTATCATTACTGGAAGACCAGTGGGGATTCATCTCCATTTGGTGAGCAATGGCAACAAGCGATTAAAACCATCCTGCATGTTTTTCGTGAACAACAGCGGAAAGATAGCCTGGGCCCTTATCATTTTCAAAGAGAAACAGCCAAAGCGACAGATACGCTAACTATGGATGGGTTTGGCTATCCGGTTAAAGGAGTAGGACTGATCTGTTCGGCCTTCAGGCCTAGTGATGATGCTACGGTATTCTCCTTTCTGATTCCTTCTAATTTCTTTGCAGTGGTCAGTTTAAAGGAGGCTGCGGAGATGATGCAGGTAATCTTTAAAGATCAATCAACTGCTGACCAACTTACCTTGTTATCTAAAGAAGTGGAAGCTGCACTTGAACAATTTGCTATAGTAGATAATGAGAAATATGGAAAAATGTTTGCTTTTGAAACCGATGGTTTTGGTAGCTATCTGACTATGGACGATGCAAATGTGCCAAGTCTTTTATCTTTACCTTACCTGGGAGCAGTAAAAACCACTGATCCTCTTTATATGAGTACCCGCAAATTTATTCTGTCTGAAGACAACCCTTTTTACTTTAAAGGAACTGCGGCAGAGGGGATTGGCGGTCCCCACGTGGGACAGGATATGATTTGGCCAATGGCTATCATCATGAGAGGTTTAACCAGTACGGACGATGCAGAGATCAAAAATTGCATTGAAACGCTTCGTAAGACACATGGCGATACTGGTTTTATGCATGAAACATTTCATAAAAATGATCCTAAGAAGTTTTCCCGTTCCTGGTTCGCCTGGGCGAATACCTTGTTCGGAGAGCTCTTATGGAAAACTTACCAGGAAAAACCGCATTTATTGGTTCAATCATAATATCCTGCATACGCCTATTGATAAGTTTAATGTTAGTAGGATTGTTTCGGACGGATAGTCAAAATGATGGAAAATACATTCATATTGTTTTCCGGGACATCCAGAATTAAAGACCCTTGCAGTAATTCAGCAAGTGACCGGGAAAGGCCTAGTCCTAGGCCTGTTCCCGGTTTTGATCGGGTCTCTTTAATACGGAAAAAGGTATCAAAAATCTTTTCTTTCATGTCTATTGGAATCAGGTTCCCATTGCTTTTAACTTTGATGGAAAATAGGTTAGCTTCCATATTGATGTCAGACAATGAAATGATGACATGAGATTCGCAGTATTTTATAGCATTTGATATCACATTACTGATGATCTTATTTAAGGCTTCGGTATCTGTACTGGCTTTAAAAGAGGTGAGGGGGAAGTCTGTCTGCAGCATAATATTCTTCTGATCAGCTGCAGGTTGAAACCGTTGTACGACATCATTTAGTAAGGCAACGATATCAGTTTCCACAAAATTGAGACTAAAACTATTCGTTTCGACCTTTCTAAAGTCAAGTAATTGCTCTGTAAGTTCCAGTAATCGCCTGGTATTCCTTTCCATGACAAGGATATTTTTTTTGATCGCAGGAACTTCATCCACCTTACTGATGATTCTTTCGAGTGGTGCCTGAATTAAGGTAAGAGGTGTCCGGATTTCATGCGCTACATTAGTAAAGAAATCAATTTTGGCCTGATAAACTTCTTTCTCTTTTTTATAGGATAGCTGTTCTAATTTACGCCGGTTCTTTTCTTTTATCTTGTCATCAAAGTATGTGATTAGAAAAAAGATTAAGGATACACTAATAATTATATAGAAAAAATAGGCGAATGGACTTTTCCAAAAAGGGGGACGAATATATATAATCAACATGGTAGGTTTTTTACTCCAAAAACCAATACTGTTAGCTGCTTTTACATAAAAGATATATTTCTTTGGAGCCAGCTCTGTAAAATAGGCTCTTCGGTTTGATTTCAAATAGGTCCATCCTTTATCCAGCCCCTCTAGTTTATAGGCATATTCCGTCATTTCCGGAGAGGTATAACTCAAAGCGGCAAATTCGATATTAAAGGAGGACTGGTCGTAGGAAAGGGTAATGCTATTAGTAAATAAGATAGACTTTTTTAGTGGGGAATAGTGTTTGTTGATAACCAGTTCCTTATTATACACCTCAAATCTAGTGATATAAACAGGAGGAATGAAGGTATTCGGGATGAACTTATCCGGATTAAACCGGATCATTCCCTTGACACTTCCAAAATACATATCTCCATTCAGCGTATCTTTAAAGGCTGAATTATAATTAAACTGATCATTCAGCAGACCGTTAGACCGGGTAAAGATTTGCATCCTTTCAGTAGCCGGATCAAAACGGACTAAACCTCTTGAACTGCTGACCCATAACTTATGCTTTGAATCTTCCAATATTTTAAAAACAAAGTTACTTGGTAATCCATCTTTCGTGGTGTACCTTTTAAAGGTGTTATTAAAGGAATTAAACTTACAAACTCCACCACTCTCAGTGGTAAGCCAGATGGTTCGGTCACTGGACTCAAAGATCCCATTTACGCGGTTACTATTTAGACTGTGAATATCTTTGGGGTCATAAACAAACTGCTTGATCTTTCCACTTTTCGGATTAAGGAGATAAGCGCCGTCTTTAATTGTACCCACCCAGATATTTCCCTTATAATCTTCCAGGGTGGAATAAATAAATGGACGGTAATTATCAGGAAAATAGATGTTTCTAAAACTCTTCTTTACAGGATTGTAAGCGTACAATCCGTTTGTAGTCCCTACGTAGAGTTTACCAGACCTTGTTTTAAGAAAATTAACGATAAAATTGCTTTTTAAAGAACCAGAGTCTGTTCCGTAGTCAAAATGGCGAATCACTTTATTTGTTCGGATATCCATAATATCCAGACCATGTTCGAAAGTTCCAATCCATAGCTGGTTGCCGAATGCTAGTAGCCCATGAATATTGGTATACGCGATATCGGTTTTAGCTCCTGTTGATTTTAAAGGAATTGCAATACCGGTTTTAGGGTCAAATTTATTTAGTCCGGCATCTTCTGTACCTATCCAGATAGAACCATACTGATCTTTGCAGATCTCCCTAACCGCATTTCCACTTAGGGATCCTCCACCATTTGCAGGAAAGAACTTTTCGAACAAATTATATTGCTTCGGATAATAATTAAGCCCCCCGAAAAAACTACCAACCCAAATTCCTCCTTCCTTATCCCGGCTAAGCGTATATACCGCATTATCAGAGATCGAATAAGGATTGTTATTGTTTTTCACCAGGTTAACCGTTTGTTTGGTTCTGAGATTGTAAGTAAATACACCTAATTCCGTTGCAATCCAATACTCATCTCCACCATAATGAACAAAGTTCCGGACATAAATTTCGCTACCGCTTTTATTATAGGTCAGTATATCCTCATACGTTTTAGTTCGCTTATTAAAAAGCTTTACCCCCTGATTGGAGGTACCAACCAATAGATATTGGGCATTAGCATCAAAGACCCTGAGTATGTTAACCGATTTAGCGGGTTTGGAATGTAAAAAAACATTATAAGTGCTGTATGATTTATTTTTAATATTTAGTTTCCGAATCAAACCTGTTGATGTACCTGTCCATATCGTTCCGTCGGGGCTGATACACAAAGAAGAAATATCAAATTTATTTTCAAAATTGAACAGCATGAGCAGATCAGTTTTTGGGGTATAGCGGAAAGCTTTTGAATCGGCCATAAACCACAGGTTACCATTTTTATCTGCATTTAAGTTTGTTATGCCCATAAGTAAAGTGGACTTTACTTTCGAGAAAGTCTCGTGTTCTGTATTAAACTTATAAAGTCCTTTTTCCGTACCTGTCCATATTGTTCCCTGATTATCTTCAGTTAAAGAAATAATACTGTTATTGCCGATGCTTCTTGAGTCATCCCGATCAGGTCGGAACACTTTAAAGGTAAATCCATCAAACCTGTTCAAACCATCTACCGTGCCAAACCACATAAAACCTTTATGATCCTGAAGGGAACAAAACACTGAATTGCTGGATAGTCCATTTTCAACTTCATACCGTTTAAAATAATAGGGTTGGGCAACAACAGAACTGATACAGAAAGAAAGGAGCAAAAAAAAGAGTAAAGCTGAACGTTTCAATATATTTATTTAGGGTTTGGTTAAAGTACAAAAAGATAAAAATTGACACAAATCAACGAATCTACTTCAAGCTAAATCGTTTTCTTCGAATTGATTATTCAGCCAATTTAGCCTTTATGTACGATATATGACCTTATAAATTTACTTTTAAGACAATCATGAACATTCCTTTGAATTAACTATGGGTAAAAGATAATTAAAATCAAAGATCGATCAGTTCAAAAGGAAGAAGTCAATTAATGATTAAGCCAGCTTTCTTTTTGCATATTTTTCAGTCTATGTCTTTTTATTTTTTTAATCATGAAGAAGATATGAACGAATACTTTCATTTCCAAATAAGATTCCTTAAACTTTAATTTAAAAAAGGCAGAGAAGAAGAATTCCATACGTGATCGAAGGAACACCATGAAACAATGGTAAAAGCTTCTGTTGATGTTCATTAGTGTAATTAAACATCCTACAACTTGTCTTTTGTAACGCTTTTCATAAGGAAATTTTTGTACACTAGCAAGTTCTTGAATCCGATCATGGCACCCAAATGCGGCAGGGCATATCCCTGTTTTCCCTCCATGATAAATAACGCGATGCATATAATCATCATCTTCGCCATAATGTGGGAATATCGGATCAAAAAGGCCGATTTGTTCAATAGCATGGCGACTAATTAGCCAAAAGGCTGCATTGACAAAAGTTGTGGTATACACTTCCTGAGGGGGCTCGTTTCTTAATATTAAATCAGAAACCATATTTTCACAGTGATAGGGCGAGATATAGATTGAAAAACCAAAATCTAATTTCTTACCTGTACCATCAAGGTGAACAGGACTTAAAACAAAATATTCGGGATGTTTCTCTTGAACTGTAACTAATGTTGCAACTGTTTCAGGCATAATCCAAGCATCTTGATTTAACAAAAACACATAATCTGCTCCCTGATTGAGGGCTTCGCTAATGCCAATATTATTTGCCTTACCAAATCCAAGATTCACTTGGCTTTGAATGATTTTTACGTCAGGATACCCAGAACGGATAAGGTCAATACTATTATCCGTAGATTGATTATCAACTACTATAATTTGAAGTGGTACAATTGATGTTTTTAAACTATCGAAACATTTTTCTACCCATTTAGCACCATTGTAAGTTACAATAATCACAAATATATTGGTCGTGTTTTCGCTTTCCATATGGTCTATTTTCATGCTGTTTTACTAGGAGAAATTTTATTAGAAATAATCGTTAAAATGCTTTTGATTTCTTTACCAGAGCTAATTCCAAGATTTATGAGCATTAGAAAAAGAAAAAACAGCTTAAGTTCAAATTGATCATAGAAACAAGCAAACCATATACCAAGAGAAAGGAGGATTACCGGAAGCCAAAATAGTAGTAATTGTCTTAAATTAAAAGCCAGTGCCTTATAAAAAATGAAGATCATATTGAAGGGCAGAACAAATAATATGAAGGAAAGGGAATAAAACTGAGCTATACCTACTAAAGAATAATAGGCACCTATTGAAATTCCTGCTATGGTAAAAAAAGCACTTACCCATCCACTAATCATTAATTTCTTTTCCTTATTCAGCAACACCAGGATATTCCCTGTAGTGGATAATAAAGACTGTCCAAATATTAGTAGTCCAAAATAGGGTAGAAGTTTCCCTACAGCTAACCAGTTTTGCCCCCACAGAAATGATACGAGTTGTTCTGGAAACAAGATAAATATGGAAGCAATAGGATAAACGAGAATAGATATAATTTTTAGAACAAAAACATACTCTTTGTTAATATCGCCACCTTCAGATTTTAGTTTTTTAAGACTGGGATATAAAACCGTCCCCATTAATCCGGTAACCAACGATAAAGGTAAAGTCAATAAACTATAAGCCCGATTGTAGATACCCAAGTCATTCACTCCATAAAACTTACCTACAATGAGGTTATCTGAATTTCTTGCCCAATAATTAATCAGATTAAAGCCAAGGAGATTTTTGATACTGTTCTGAGTATGTTTATAGGCAATTTTAGCATATTTAAATGGATATAATTTACACCCTAATCCCGTTTTATGTTCATAATAAACAACGGCAATGATGGAAGTTACAATTTGAGGAATAATAATGGACCAATGTTCAGCTCCCAGGTAGGCTAAAATTATAGTCAGAATTATGCTTACAATGGTATTAATCAATGTGATCTTTCCAATATCATTAAAATTTAATGCTTTTGATAGTAAAGCCGCTCTTACGATAGACATACTTCTGGTAATAAATGTCAAAGAAAGCACGATTGCAGGAAGTATAAGATTATGATTACCATAGAAAGAGGCAATAGGCCAGGCTAATAAGGAGGTTAGAAAAAAAAGTGCCACTCCGATAATTATAGAAAGAGTATCTAATCCTTTGTAATAAGATCGTCCATAATCACTTTTGATAACGGCCAAAGAAATACCACTATCTGAAAATACAGATATAAAATTTGTAAACACAGTAATTAATCCCACAAGACCATAATTTTCAGGTAGGAGTAATCGCGCTGTTATAAAGGAAGATAAGAAAACGATAAGCTGAGATATATAATTATATCCACCCGTTACCAATATATTCTTAAAAAACGTTTTCTTAAAGCTCATTACTTATTTATATACCCTTTTATGGTTTTTTTGAAAAAATGTTTCATAAAAATCAATTGGATCCATTTTAAAAGGAGGTTGTGCATGTAGTATGGAAAAGTAAAAAAAATAATTCAAGTTAGACGAGCTTATTTTATGATATTTAACCTATGGAAGAATCGGCAGAAAAAATTACCGTAGTAACTGTATGTGACAATCATTATGCGGTATTATTAGCTGCACTGTTGAAGTCAATAGAAGTTAATTATAAAGCTGATTCGGCGATCAATCTTTATATAGTAGAAGATGGATTGATCAAACAAAATAAAGATAAAATTATCGGATCGGTCAGTAAGGATGTTTTTCATATTTACTGGTTAAAATTAAGTGAAATCATACCAGATAAGTCAAATTTACCCCTGGATGCCTCTTCTTTCCCCCTGAATGTATATGCACGGTTATTTATTCCCCATTTTATTTCTCCTTTATTAGAGAAGGTCATTTATCTGGATGTAGACATGATTATGGAGGAAGATATTCAAGAGTTGTGGAAGATAGATTTGCAAGATAAGGTCATTGGAGGGGTAGTTGATCGTTCAGGTGTAGTAAGTAGCACCTGGGGAGGAATAAGCAACTACAAAGAACTAGGCTTATCTCCAGATACAAAATATTTCAATAGTGGCTTATTAATATTAAATCCGAAGAAATGGCGCGAACTGAACTGCACAGAACGCATATTAAAATGTGTTAATGAAAACAAAAAATATACTAATTTTCCTGATCAGTATGGGTTGAATGTTGTATTTGCAGATCAGTGGTTACAGCTGGATTCCAAATGGAACTGTTATGCCGTATCAAAAGAACCAAATCCTTATCTGATTCATTTCATCGGAATAAAACCTATTTATTCCTCATATGCCTATAATGAGGATTATAAAAACAGATTCTACCATTACTTACAACTTACACAATGGAATGGTTTCAAGCCACATAACAGTTATAAACGATTGCTTAAGAAGCTATACAACAAGCTAATTAAAAAGGGATACGAATTCTTTTCTAAGAAATCAGGCTCTTAACATACAAAGGCAATTTCTCCAGAACATTACTTGTTTTGATAAAATACCGTTTAGTTTCACCTACAGGTTTGCTATTTATCCATTTTGTTTTATTCAGGTAATTATAGAAAACATCTTTATATACCGGGCTATTGAAATAGGATTTATAGAAGGGCTTTCTATGAAAGAAATGAATATTAAAAGGCTCTGGATGTTTCCCATCAGCATAATAATTCCATAAAGGATCTAACTCAAGCCATTGGTTTACTAGGTTTACATTCAGACCATACTGATCACTAAATTGAGTATACTGTCTGTTTTGATTCACCGTTTCTATAACCTTACGCGTGATATCATGCTCTTTCCACTTGTCAATATTCATGAGCAATAATCCGGAATTGAAATATTTCGCGTCACCTGGCAAATTTAATTCTTTATAATTTTTTACGTTATTTTTTATATAAACACAGGTTGAATCAGTAACCGCTGCGGCTATATAGTTATCGATATTGGTATTCCATAATTCAGAGATGTCTCTGTTAATGATCATGTCAACATCCAGATAAAGCACCTTTTTTAATTCATCCGGAATAAAATATGGAATGAATATCCGCATGAAAATATTAAGTGGATAAGTATTTTTATCAAGCGGCAGATGCATATCCTTTGGAATTACCTGTTTTTGATTAATCCATTTTAAAGTAAACATTACTGGGTCTAAAGATGATTCCAATTTAATCCTGTTATGTTTTGTGATGCCATCTTCAATAATCCAAACATCAATATGCTCTGCCGATTTATGGTTGACTTCTATCGATTTAAGTAATGCAGCAAGCATGATCAGATAGTGATTATCACAGGCAACAGCGATACTAATTTTACAGGAATTTGACATGGTTTGAAGGAGTGATTTGGAATAAGAAAAAAATTTAAACAACTATTAATTTTAAAAATTGATCAAAAGTACATCAGATTACACTTTAAAAATTATAAAATATTTATAGCGTAATCTTCTCTAATTTTGTCTTAATAATCCCTAAAGTCATGCCAATCATGAATAAATAGATTATAAAACAAATTAAGACCTTTCAATTGCCATTTATATAAAAAAGAATGCCTTATTCATAATTTTATCACTACACTAAACAGAAACAAATGGGGCATTATGAGTAAATTATGTATAAAAATGTATACTTATATTCCTTTATGTACTCAATATTTAACTCTATGTTAAGTTGAATGATAATTCATAAAAAAGTTTTTACCATTAGTCAATAGCTTATAAGCATAAAAATAAAGAAATCCCAAGCGATTTAATAATGACAAATAAACTTCATACTAATGTTAAATACTCTGCTATAAACATTAGTTTATAAAAGGTAATTTCAAAGGAATAAAAAGAATTAACTTAGTTGTCTGGTGAAGTACCCTTAATCTAATTTTTAACTTGTTTAAATGACTAATAAATTTCCAGGTGTAACTTTATTAATTACCCATTATAACCGGAGCAACTCTTTAGAGCGTCTTCTTAGAAGTTTCCAAAAATTAGATTGTATTTTTGAAGATGTTGTAGTTTCTGATGATGGCAGTTCTGCAGAACATCAGGAGTATCTCAAGAAACTTCAGACCGAACTATCTTTCAGACTTGTAACAACTCCTGTAAATAAGGGTCTTGGTAATAATTTAAATAAAGGCCAGGATGCCGTATTAACGCCTTATACCTTATATGTGCAGGAAGATTTTGTTCCAACAGAAATTTTTTCAGTACATTTTAAAGATGCTTTGGATATCATGAAAGAAAGAAGCGACTTTGATATCATCAGATTTTATGCTTACTCTCCTTATCCTTACCTGAAAGACTTCAAAAAAGGCTATTCCGAAATGATGATCAAACCCTGGTATACCGATTACGGCAAAATCTATTACTATAGCGATCATCCTCATTTAAGGAGAAGCGACTTCTTTAAAAAGGTCGGGCGGTATACGGAAGGTATAAAAGGAGATCGTACTGAATATAGAATGTGTATTTCCTTTATTCAAAATAAGGGGAAAGGATTGTTTTTTAACGCCTTTAAAACCTTGTTTACTCAAGATAATTCGGAAGCAGAACCGAGTACAATGAGTAGAAAAAGCTGGACCACAAGCAAGAATCCCTTAATTTTTGCTATTCGATATGCATACAGACAGGTCAGGTACAATTTTGATCTATTATTTGCTAAGTATTAATTTTTTATCCTAATTAAAATGAACTTCGTCTTCGTTAGTCTTCAACGTATCAATACAGATCGGGAATCGACATCAACCAGTCTTGCCAAGGAACTCTCTAAAGAGCATCGTGTTTTATATGTTAATCCGCCAATTGACCGCCGAACTTGGTATTCCAAAACGAATGACATCTTTACTCAATCTCATATTCAAGATATAAAGAATAAAAAAGTGGGTTTAGTTAAAGTAACTGAACATCTTTCAGTATTAAGTCCCGAAAAAGTAATAGAGTCTATTAATTGGATTCCTTTTACCGCAGTGTTTTCTTTATTTAACCGGATAAATAACAAAAGATTTTCCTCTTGTATAAAAGAGGCCATACAAGAGTTAGGTTTCGAATCCTTTATTCTTGTAAATGATAAGGATATGTTCCGTAGCTTTTATTTGAAAGAGCTATTAAGACCTGCTCTTTATGTGTATCTGGATCGGGACTATACTATTGGATTTGGTTATTGGAAAAGACATGGTCCTACACTTGAGCCTTTACTTATGAAAAAGAGTGATGCAGTGGTATGCAATTCACTAGATTTCACCAAGAGAGCTTTGACTTATAATCCAAACAGTTTTTATATAGGAAACGGTGCCGATCTGGAAGTTTTTGATCATACCAGGTCATGGGAAAAGCCAGAAGAACTTAAAACATTCAAAAGGCCTGTAGTTGGTTATGTGGGAGCATTGAATTCGATGCGCATCAATATTAATCTCATAGGAACTATTGCCAGAAAAAGGGCTGACTGGGATTTTGTATTTATAGGGGAGGAAGACGAAAATTTTATAAAAAGTGATTTACATACTATAAGTAACATCACATTTTTCAAAAAGAAGCATACTAATTTAATTCCTGCCTATGTTAGATATTTTGATGTATGCATCAATCCTCAATTAGTTAATGAAATTACTATCGGAAATTTCCCATTAAAAATAATTGAATATTTAGCGATGGGGAGACCTGTTGTGGCTACCGCTACCAATACTATGAAAGAGGTTTTTAGCGCATATACCTATCTTGCTATTACAGCTGATGAATACATTGAAGCTATTGAAAATGCAATGAAACTGGATAGTCCTAATTTACAACAGGAAAGAATCAAGTTTGCACATACCTATAGCTGGCCTTCAGTGGTAAAGATCTTTCTGAAATATATTAATCAAGTGGCTAAAGACAAAAACATACCAGTTTAATCCTCGTTAGAAGATGTTTTGGTATCATGGGCCTTTTCTCCTTTGAGCATACTGAATGATCTTTTAATTTCACGTAGCACTCTATTTTTTAATGCGTTAGTAAAACTACCGTCTCTTTCTAGTGTACGAGGACCTGTCCATGGTCTGGCTTTAGCTGATTTAACTTGTTCAATTTTACCATATTGCATCATGTCAAAAGCTAAACGACCATCATCTCCTCTAACATTAACCATAATAAATCCTGCCCTTAAACCAAATTCTTTTACATATCCCATACTTATTCCATAAGCATTCAAGTAAGGGCGTTTAATATGACGATATCCGGCTATGACGTCTTTCATTTTCTCTAGCAAAAAAAGTTGCCACCTTGGATAACCAAGCTCGGGAATAAAGGAATATCGGCCATAAACACATGCAGTACCTGGTTTTTGCAATACTTTCATCATCTCATCTACCCAGGTATCAGGATATAGACAATCTGCATCCGCCAGAAGAATATACTTTCCTTTTGCTTGCTCCTGTCCCAATTGACGTGATGGCCCACAACCCTGTATTTCCTGAAATAACTTCTTAACATGCAGTTTGTCTAGTGTTACTTGGGTATGGTCCGATGAATTATTATTGATCACAATTATTTCTAAAGGAATGCTGGTTTGCATACGAGAAAGCGAGTACAAACAACGTAGAATATTAACTTCTTCATTATAGGCAGCAATAAGAATGGTAATGAGAGGATCAGCTCCTTGAATATGATCTAGTTTTTGGTTTACCTGATCAAATATATCCTGAGGAATTTGCGCATAATCAGTATATGGTAAATTAACTTTTTCTATCCAATAGGGTATATTCATAATTTTACTCTTTACGAAAAATTTGGGGAAAGGTTCTTTTTTTGTTTCTCGATATCCAGCCTTTTAGTTACCGTTATTATCGCTGTAAATAAATAGAAATAGATATTGGAAGGAAATTGTACAATAGCTTCCTGCGGATAATTCCCAACAGCAAATGCAAACAGAATAATGGTCATAGCCAGACAGTAAGACCTGAGTTCCAGATCCTTTATAGAAAAAAAATTATTTATACCCGTTTTGATAATAATTACCATCAGTGTGCATATCAGGAATAATCCTATTGATCCGGTTTCTACCGCTGCACGAACATATCCACTATCAGGAGGAAATTTAGCAAGCATGGAATGAGGAGAAAATCGTGTACCCCATACACCCGTTGCCCCGAGTCCTCCACCTAAGGGGTGTGTTTGTATAAATGGTTGTATTCTTTTTTGATTTTCCTTTCGTACATTAAAGGATGCATCTTCGGATGGTTGGAAAGCAGATTGAAATCGTCTTATACTTGGGCTCGAGCTAGGGGTAAATATCAGTAAAGCAAAAAGTACTGCTCCTATGCTACTGACTATGATTACATTTCTATTCAAATTAACAATAACTAATAGAACAAGTGCAACAGGAACCAGAACGTAAGCACCACGGGTTCCTGAAAATAACATGGCTTGAAGAAAAATACAAGCCATTATACTTAGTATTAATTTTTTCCAAGTTTTAAGAGGACTGAAAAGCATACTGATACAAAATAGAGCAGGCGCAACCATGTTGTAGGCAAATGCAACTGGATCTGAGAAAATGGAAAACTTCCTCCAATGTCCGTTTATAAAGTATAATGCTTTTACACGAGGATCTGACAACGCTCTTTCCTCTGATGCTGAAAAACCAATAAACTCCTGCTTAAAGGCATAAAAAGCACCAAATAACGCGAGCAATAACCATAGTTTTAGTATTATTTTCAAAAAAGGCAAACTTCGTATATTATAACTGAATATGAAGTACATGAGCATGACAGCTGCAACTGCACGGATGGTATATAACCAAGCCAGTCGTGATTCTGCAGCTGGATTGCCGATTTGCATAATATTATAGCCTACCCAAATTAAAACGATAACACCAATCGGCTCTTTAAATAAACTCCAATCAGATTTCTTTTTTTGAATAATAAAAAAACCTAAGATTAGAAGCACCTCAATGCCATCCATTACCGTTCCTAGAGGAAAGCTTGATATGAATCCATAGATCCACATGAGGAAATACGCGCCGATAAGAATTATAATGATACCAATTTGAGGAAACCTAACGATACAGAAAATAGTAGGCAGCCCAATTATAACAATTAATATCAGGGAAACACCAGTAATCCCGGATTTATCCATTACAAAGGAAAAAGCAATAGCAAACAAAGACAAAAAAATAAGTCCAGGAATATTAGTCAGTTTTTCAACTATAAAAATTCTCTTAAGATAAACGCTAAGTTTTTCATCTCTCCAACTTCCCTTTATTTTTTTCAAGTTCAGCTTAATGTTTTCCATTAGAGAATCATTATTTTGACGAAGATGAAATAAATGATCGCTGCAACAAACGCAATGGCTACTTTCCTCAAGATATTCTGCCGTTTTAAAATTCTTTTTTTAACTTTTTTTTGATCTGGAATTACTGGGTCAACTCTCATTTTACGTCATTTATATCGTCAATAGAATGAGTATGATAGTGTTTTGTTGCTACAGAGGTCTTGTTTGCTTTCCTGCTTTTCATTAAAGACACAATCTGGTAGAACATAAAGTTGGGTATATTCACAAGTGAATTGTAGATACGCTTATCAGTTGATGACTTTTGTAATGCTATATAAAAGCCTAAAACAAAAAGGATAAAGGCTACCAGCCATATTAAAGATGACACAGGACTAAACCATAAGTCACAGATAAAGCAAATTCCCGATCCTAAAATAAATAAAAACAAAGGCGGCCGGAGTAGTACTAAACCGAAAGTAAACTGATTGGAACTGAAATTCTGAATACCTTTTCCCATTATGGTAAAACCTAAGCTGAAATACTTAAACCAGGTATTAATCCATCTGGAACGTTGCTGAACGAGCTGATCTGAACGGGATGTCTTTTCATCATATACAATAGCCATTTCCGTAAAAGCAATTCGAATATCTTTCAACACAATTATAGATTGCAATACTTTATCAAAGCCTGCTCCGCTTACCTCTTTATTCTCCAGACAGTCACGATAAAGATCAACGGTAAAAGCCATCCCAGATCCGGATAGTGTAGCAGAAGACCCTAAACCGAATAAAACCTTTCCATCATAAAAATGATAGTAGATGTCACGGGCGGCATCCAGGCATGAATAGGTAGTATCCAAATTTTTAGCTTCCCTAAGACCTTGTACCGCTTGAAATCCCTGATCAAAACAGGTATTTAGTTGATTTAAATATTCAGGATGAACAAGATTGTCGCTGTCGATTATGGTTAAGCGGTCGTGTTTACGAACAAAACGATCAATAGCATAAAAGTGTGATTTCACATTACTAGCAAGCGTATCAACCGGTCTTAATAGGATAACTCTCGGATCATCAAACCGTAAAGTGGAAATATCACATTTATCAGCTACGATGTAAATGATATAATTTGAATAGTTTAACTTAAGAATAGAGGTTACAACAGCACAGAGCGTTTGAGTTTGTTCATAGGCAGTGATGATAATAGCATAATCAGCTTCCGATCTGTTTGGCGATTGGTTTGCTATAATGGAAGAGGCCTTACGGTTCATCCATATAATATACAGCAAAAGCGGCAAGATCAGGTTATACCCAACTAATACCTGAAAGAATATCCACATTGTACTTATCATACTCATCCGTTCTTGCTACTTTTAATTCTCTTTCGAGTAGATAAGGAACTCTCTTGTTTGTTAAATACCCAACCTGTAAATTGATCACCAAGAGATGTCAGGTAGGCTATATCATTCAATTTTTCATCATTCAAACTTTGTCTTGCTTCAAAAACAGCTATAACATTACCTGCAAAAATGAGCCATTCTTTACTTTGATTCATTTTAGATAGTGGTGCTGTTTCTATAATGATCAGATCAAAGAGTTCTTTTAATTGATTAATTTTTAATTTAATCGTTTCTGAATCTGCTATTTCTAAGGGAGAAGTATCTGCGCCTTTGTTAGCCAAAACGGTGACAGATTGGTCCGTTTGGAGTTGACTCAGTTCTGTTGTCCCATTTAAATAATCCTCAATATACATGGAAGTATCTAATGATTTGCTGATTCCAGGATTAGTAAAATTCCCATCAATAATTAATACCTTTTTATTCGTCATCTTCCAGGCATGTGCCAAACTAAGGGCTAAAAGTGTCTTTCCTTCGAACTCCTTCATACTCGTTATGGCAATCACACCGTTTTTGATCTCTTTGTCTATTTCAAAGCGTATAGAACGCAACTGGTCCTTGAACTGGTTTATACTATCAGAGGAAGAACTATTCCATATTTCATTGAGATCCACTACTGACCCTTGTATGGTGTTCAGTCCGCCTAACACTGCCACACCTGTTTTATTTGCAAGCTCCTTCGGCGAACTAATGGTATCATCAAGAAAGTAAAGAATAAATAATACAACGAGACAAAATATAAAAGTTACAATTCCACTTATGATGACCAACAGCATTTTCTTTGAAGGCTGCGGTAATCCGGGCATTGCAATCTGAACCTGATTAATTTTAATAGCGAATCCCGATTCCATACTACTCTGATTGAACTTTTCTAAAGCATCCAGGTATTCTTTGCTTGAAATATCAACCTCTCTTTCTAATGATTGAACTTGGGCCTCATGCGGAACCATTTTATCAAATTGCGCGTTCAAGCTCAATAGTTCGTTTTCAATGGAATTCATACTATACCTGGAAAGATCAAGTTGAACTTCTAACTGTAGTTTTTGTTGAATTAACGCCTGTTTAGCAGCTAATGGACTATTGATATATTGATCTGATGACTGATTGATCTGAGAGGTCAAAATGCGTTGTACCGAATCTATTGATTCTTTATAACTGGGTTCAAAGTCGTTCTGAATATATAAATCGTATAATGATCGTAATTCTTCCTTTGTGGATAATAAGCGCTGGTTTATGCTTGTTAATGTAGATTCTAAATATTTACGATCCTTTGGATCAAATCGGGCATCAATTTCATTTACAGCTCCTGTATTTGATGCAATATCCTTTAAAATGCTTTGCTTTTGATCATTATAAGTAATTATTTGAGCGTAAAGCTGACTGGACTGCTCCTCCAGATTTAAAACTCTGTTTTTGATTTTATAATCACGCAATGCATTCACATTAGAATTCATGGCGGCTCTTTTTTCAACGAGCATTTTATCCAGAAAAGTATTTGCTTTTCTCTGATTTTGCTTGATCAGAAAAGTATAATACTTAATAAACTCTTCGGTAAGCGAATTAACAATAAAAGCTGATAGCTCTGGATTTTCAGTGTCAGCTTCTACCATAATAAAGTCACTGTCTCCAACCCGGTTGATCCGTACATTATTCTTTATTGATTCACTGTCATAGCCAATGGCACGAAGAACATTATAAAGTTTGACTTGTTCATTTTCCCAGAGATTTAACCCTTGCGTTTTATTATACTTGTCCTGAAAGGTACTCAATACTTTTTTAAGCTCTTGCTGATTATAAACTTGTAATTCGGTAGGAATAGGTCTGAATGACTTTTTCGCACTTATTTCATGAATGATCAATTTATAAGATACCTGGTCAAGAATCTTTTTCAACCGCATTACTTCCATCAGATTTGCAAATGCCTGACTTACTTCACTCCAGCTTTTGCCAGTGGCTTCTCCAGTTAAACTAGATTGTGTATTGTCCACAATACCCGTTGCTATTTGCGTTTGCGAAACGTATGAATTAGGCAAATTTCTAACCAGGAAGTATGTAATGATTACTGTAATGGCAGGAACGATGATCAGAATGAGACGATGTTTCTTGAGCAGCCTTAAAAATCTATTAATTTCTTCCATTTATTTTATTTCTTCCAGCTTCTTTGCCAGTAATGCTTCCAATGTAACCTTTGCTGCTATTAAACTTGTTTCTGCTTGTATACGGGTAAGATATGCAGTTGATAGCGACATAGATGCATTATTATAATCCAAAAATGTTATTTCACTCCTCTCATATTTGATCTTCATATCCTTGAAAATACTTTCAGCATCCAATACAATTTTGTTTTGTAAACGAAGGCCGGAAAGACTTTGTAAATAAAGCAGATACCGGCTTTTTACATCACTCTCTAATTGAAGATCATAAGCCTCTTTAGTTAAATAAGATATTTTTACCTGCTCTTTCGCAGTTTTAATATTAAAGGGTATTTTAAACAGTGTACCGGGATTGAGGGATACTCCAAACTGATATCCTGTCAATAATTGCGGATTCACAATATCGACTGAACTACTGTTTGACCGTGCTAAATATGAAAAAGTGAATGAACTTACCCAAGATGTTTTTTCTCCGTTCAGCATATTTTTAGCGATGTTAACCTGGTGTTCAAACACTTTTCCATTAGGATTATTCTCCTTTGCTACGGCCACCAGTTTCTCCACATATACCGCGGAATAATCTGCCATAATGGTTTCCTGTCCTTTCAAAAGGTTACAGATTAGAAGCATTTGTACTAATATGATGATCGATGATTTTTTAATAATCATTGTTAATTTTAGAAGGATTAAATTATTTTATTCATCCGCATTACTGAGGATTTGAATTATGCTAATTTATAAAGAAGCAGTGATTTCTTGCTATATTTTCACATATAAATATGTGTAATGATGTAGAACATATGACCCAAAACGAGAAATCAATTATAAAAAGGCTCTTATTGTGAGAACTGTCATTTAAAAATGTGATTAAAATTAACTTAAAGTTTGCACGTTTCAACTATTATACACCATTAAATGCCTATTTTGTAACAAAATCACACAATGGCGTTATTATTGAACTACATTACTGCACACAAATTACGCACCTAAACAAAATCAAATCGTTTTAAATAATTAATAAGTGAAAAAAAATTACCCGTTATTTATGGCAATCATTGCGTTTGGGCTTCTGTTAGCGCAACCTGCAAAAGCACAATTTCCATACATCGAAAGCTTTAAAAATAGCACAGCTCCGGGTATCAATTTCGGTGGAGCTCCTAATGCATTTCTAACTGCAGCTCCTGGAACTGGAATAGGAGGGGCTAGTGTTGACGCCGCAGGGAATGGTTATCTGCGTTTAACTAATAATACTAAAAATCAAAAAGGATATATATACAGTACAGCAAGTTTCCCTTCTTCAAAAGGTCTTTCAGTTGAATTCGAATATTTTATCTATGGTGGAACAGGTGCTGATGGGATCTGCCTATTTTTATTTGATGCTACCGCCAGCCCTTTTGTAATTGGTGGTTTTGGTGGATCCTTAGGATATGCTCAGATTACAACAACAACTCCTGTGTCCCCGGGTGTATCAAAAGGATACATTGGAATTGGATTAGATGAATTTGGTAATTTCTCCAATCCGACAGAAGGAAGGCAGGGTGGATCAGGAATGCGACCAGGTTCAGTTACTTTACGAGGAAAAGGAGATGGGGTTGCACTTACAGTTGGTAATTATCAGTTTCTGACAAGTAAAAAAACAGCAGATTTAACCTTTGCTTTAACAGATGGAGGTACCACACGTAGTCCTGATGCCAGCTCTACCGGTTACCGAAAAGTTTTTATTAATCTGGTTCCAAACGTAAACGGAGGATTTAATGTTACTGTACGCATTACAAGAGGGGGATCTACTCCGCAAATCACAACCGTAATTGACAATTATTACTATCCTGAACTGGCTCCACAGAATTTAAGTTATGGATTATCCTCCTCAACTGGTGCAAGCACCAATTTTCATGAAATTAGAAATGTATTTATTGATGTAATCAGCAAGAATGAATTAGTAGAGCCTTTAGCTAATCCTGATAACTTAACTTTGTGTTCAGGCAAAGTGGCAACAGTAGATGTCACTGCGAATGATGCAACTAAAAACATTGGGGGTATTATCAATAAAGTTTCCATAGATCTGGATCCTTCAACTGTTGGGATCCAAACCACCTATACTATAGCTAATCAGGGTACTTTTTCTCTGAATAGCGATGGAACTGTATCTTTCACTCCTATATCTTCCTTAATAGGCACAGTAACTAGCTATTATACTGTTAAAGACAATTTTGGAATAAGTTCTAATCCTGGAATAATAACGTTGAATTATGTAGCCATACCTGTGCAGCCTAATGCAGGAAAAGATTCATTGATTAATATTATAACGGGTGCAGGTAGCTATATTTTACAGGGAAGTACTCCGGGCACAAATACGGGAACCTGGACCCAGCTCTCTGGCCCTGAAGTAGCTACCATATTAAGTCCTAAAATTTATAATTCTTTGGTTAATAAATTGACAGGTGGCGTTTATGTATTTCGTTGGACTATTTTGTCGCCTGGAGGATGTGAATTATCGGATGATATAAAATTAACAGTAAACAGAAGACCTGTGGCTGTTAACGATACAATAACTACCGCTTTGAATACATTTATCTACATTCCCGTATTGGCGAACGATACAGATGAAGATGGCAACATTACGATCGATAAAAGCAGTATTAGCATTAAGTCTAATCCTTTACATGGTGTTCTCCTGGTTGACCCGGTTACAGGATTGATCTATTATCGTCCTAATGATGCATACAGCGGCTATGATTCTTTTGTGTATACAGTTAAGGATAATTTTGCCTTGGAATCAAACATTGCTACGGTTACTATCGCAGTAAATATTAAACCTGAGGGCTCAAATGATAACGCGTTTACATATTCGAACATTCCTGTCTTAATACGAGTACTTGATAATGATAGAGGACGTGCAGGAGCAACTGTTTTTAAACTATCGAATCCACTCCATGGTACAGTTGTATTGGAAACGGATGGAACATTCACCTACACGCCTATTTCCGGCTTCAGTGGTAAAGATTCGTTTACCTATGTCATACAAAATCTTCAAAATCTAAAGTCTGACCCTATCACTGTGTTTATCGACGTCATCCCAATAGGCAGTGCAGATGCGGCTACGACAGCTAGTGATACCCCAGTAACTATTACGGTTAAAGATAACGATCTGAGTAAAACAGGAACTACTGTACAGCCGGAAACGAATCCTCTGCATGGAAGCATTGTGGTTGGTGGGACAGGAATCATTACTTACACACCGGTAGCAGGTTATACCGGAACTGATGTATTTACGTATACGCTCATTACTCCCGAAGGACTGCAATCTACACCTATTAACGTTACGGTTACGATTACAGGACTACCCCCGATTGCTCCGGCCATAAAGGTGAACGTCCCTTCAAATGGTAGTGCTATTATCAATATTCCTTTACCAACAGGTAGTTTTGTCACAATCACGACTCGGCCAACTCATGGTACGTTAACCACTGATCCAATTACTGGTAAACTAATTTATACTCCTGAACCTGGATATAGTGGTCCGGATGAATTTGAATATATTGTTACAGACGGCGCAGGCAACCAATCCGTGCCAGGAAAAGTGACGATCACGGTTAATATTCCTGCTAAAATAGGTTTAGCTAAAGCGCTGACATCAATTTCTAAAAACCTGGATGGAAGCTATGCTATCAAGTTTACTTTTACAATTGTCAACTATGGTGATTACCGTATTGACCGTTTAAGTCTAACGGATAATTTGCTGACTGCTCTTGCAGGAAATCAATTTAAGGTATCCGGCATAGCCGCTTCAGGAAGTTTACTCATCAATAGTAGTTTTAATGGTATCACCGATCAGGAACTGCTTTTAAACACCAGCTCCATTCAACCTCTATATAAAGAAACCGTAGTGGTTGATCTGGTTGTTTTGGTGACAACAGATGAGACTGCTTTTTTGAACAGGGCTTTAGTAAAAGGGGTTTCCGTACTTGATGGTGCAGAAACTGCAGATCAGTCAACTAACGGATTGTCACCGGATTCTCAGATCTCAGGAGATCCGACTCCTTCTGATCCCACTCCGTTTACACTGGAAAATAAACCCCTATTTATTCCTGGTGGTTTTTCTCCCAATAACGACGGGATTAATGATAATCTGATTATTCAAAATACACTTGGTAAAAAGGTAGATATTGAAATCTTTAACCGCTGGGGAAACAGGGTTTTCAGGTCGAAAGAATATCAGAACACATGGAATGGAAAGTGTACGGAAGGAATTCATATTGGTGAGGATGTTCCTGTGGGCACCTACTATTACATCGTTGTATTGGATAATAAGGAAAAGAAAGCGGGATATCTCACAATTAACAGATAAATGAAGAGGCTTAAAAAATTAGTAGGGGCGCTATGCTTGCTTGGATGTGCAATCTCTGTGGATGCGCAGCAAAACGCGATGTACACGCAATATATGTTTAACACACTGGCAATAAATCCTGCTTATGCAGGAAGCAGAAATGTGGTTTCGGCCACTGCATTACACCGCAGTCAGTGGTCTGGCTTAGAAGGCGCTCCCAAAACAACATCTTTCACTATTGACGCTCCATTTAATAATAAAAAAGTGGGTCTGGGTTTGCAGCTATTAAGTGATAAACTGGGCATTACTTCGACAACGGGTGCTGCACTAAGTTATGCATACAGGATCAGAATGGCTCAGGGCTCCCTGGCTTTTGGGATTCAGGGAAGTGCGGTTCAATACCAGGCTAATTATACTGGTGTTGACCTGGGAAACTCCGGTGCGTACGATCCTGCATTTTCAGAGAACATCAATAAATTCTTATTCAATTTCGGAACGGGTGTGTATTATAACTCTGATCGCTTTTATATAGGCCTGTCTGCTCAGGACTTATTGAACTCCCGAATTACAGCATATGAGGCAGCGGATGATACTACCGGCGGGAGTTTAAAAAACATGCATCTTTTCTTTGCTACAGGTTATGTGTTCAAAGTGGATGATAATTTAAAGCTGAAGCCTTCTCTGTTAATCAAGGGTGTTAAAGGGGCTCCTTTGGAAGCGGATCTGAATGCCATGCTCTGGATAAAAGATGTCGTTGCTGTAGGAGCACAATACCGCACAAGTGCCGACGTGGCAGGTATTCTTGAGATTCAGGCTAGTCCTCAAATCCGAATAGGCTATAGTTATGATCATAGTGTGACCCGTTTAAGAAACTTCAATACGGGCAGTCATGAAATTATGATCAGGTATGAGTTTGGCTTTGAACGTGGTAAAATTTTATCTCCAAGATATTTTTAATGATTATGAAGTTATCCATGCGTTATCTGATTTGTTTTTATATTCTCACAACTTTCGTGATCAACACTGCTTTTGCTCAATCCTCTCGGGATAAATTGATGCTGCAGGCAACTTCTGATTTTCAATCTTTAAAATATTTGAACGCCATCGCCAATTTAGAAAAGGTCTTAGCTATTGATTCCGGCAATGTTCAAGCACTGGAAATGATTGCATTTAGCTACCGGCAAACAAAAAAATATCCGGAAGCTTTAACTTGGTATGAGAAACTGAGTAAACAAAAACCATTGAAACAGGAATGGGTATTGTACTATGCAGAGGCTCTTGCTAATGCGCAGCAATATGAAAGATCGGAAAACTGGTATCGCGCCTATTTAAGTATGGTTCCATCAGATAAAAGAGCTTCTGCTTTTGCCCGCTCAAACACGGGTTCATTATCGCCAAACAGTGAGTTCTGGAAAGTAGCCCTAACAAACCTAAATACTTCGGCTTCGGAATATTCACCTGTATACTACAAACAGGGTCTTCTCTTTAATAGCAACAGAGCAATGGGTGCAACCATTAAGAAGGTTTTTCCCTGGGATAATACGCCTTATACAAACTTATTTTACATTGCAAAGCTATCAGACATAGGTGATGTAAATTCTGATGCAATCGGCAGTAATAGGGCCGATTCTAAAAATTCAAGTGTATACAATGATGACGATACTGCACCTACCAGTAATGATAGCAGGACGCTAGGCCAATACAATTCTTCCTTTTATTTGGATTCATCAGGAACAATGATGCATCCAAATCGTAATATCCACCTCTTGAAGGGAAATGTAAATACCCGATTTCATGAAGGTCCTGCTGCTGTATTCCCTGATGGCTCACTTATTTTTACCCGAAATAATTATTATAAAGGGACCGCAAAAAAGAGCAAGACCGGCATTAATAAGTTGAAGTTGTATCTGGCCACAGGAAAGAATCTGGACAAGATAACTGAATTCCCATACAACAGCAATGAATATTCAACAGGTCATCCTGCATTGACCGCAGATGGTAACATCCTCATTTTTTCATCCGATATGCCCGGAGGTTTTGGTGGAACGGATCTATACTATTCCGTTCGCTCAGGGACACAATGGACAAGACCTATAAATCTGGGAAAACAGATTAATACGGAGGGAAACGAACAATTTTCTTCTCTTTCCAAAGATGGCACCTTATTCTTCTCGTCAACCGGACATGCTGGTTTAGGAGGTTTGGATGTTTTTGAAGTGATGTTGAAGGATATGAAACCTCAGTATAACCCAAGAAATTTGGGTATGCCTATCAACTCATCTAAAGATGATTTTGGCTTGATCAGGTCCGATGATGGTAAAAGTGGCTATTTTAGTTCCAACAGAACTGGTAATGACAACATCTATAATTTCAGTCAGGCTACATATCGAATTTCACTTGAAGGATTAGTTACTGATGCAAGGACACGCATTGCGCTCGCAGGGAGCCGGTTACTATTGAAAACACTAGATAGAATTGATACCATTACGGCTAATTCAAGAGGGGAATTTAAGTATAACCTGAAGAAGGAAACTGATTATGAGGTTACTGCTCAAAAATTAGGATATATCAGTCAAATGGTTTTTACTACTTCGGTGGGCATTACTACAGATTCTGTTATACGCTTGGATATGAAGCTGAATAAAACGGAAAGCCTTCAGCAATATGTAATTAATAACTGCGACTCGCTAAAACGTGTTTTCGCTGTGGATAACATTTACTATGATCTTGACAGGGATGAAATACGTTCCGATGCAAGACCTTCACTGGATGCTTTAGCGGCCTTGATGAAAAGACATCCCGAAATGACCGTGATTACTTCAAGCCATTGCGACAGTCGTGCTTCTGAAGGATATAACCGTAATCTATCGCTTAGAAGAGGTGGATCAGCAAAGAATTACCTGGTATCAAAAGGAATAAGCGGGAGCAGGGTAAAAATAGAATATTATGGTAAAACACGCTTGGTGAACCGCTGCTATGATGGTGTGGTGTGTTCGGAAGCTAATCAGCAACTGAACCGTCGTACTGAATTTGATGTTATTATAAATGGAGTGAACCTCACTCAACAGAATTGTAATGACAGGTAAAAAGAAAAGGGATTAAACCTTTTCTTTTTGCAACAATGCAGGAAATGTTTTTAACAGAATTTTTAAGTCTAACCAGAAGGAATAGTTAGATGCGTAAAAGTTATCTAACTTCTTTCTTTCGCGTTCAGACATGTCAGCTTTCCCCCGTTTGCTAATTTGCCATAAACCGGTTAGTCCGGCAGGACCAAGAAAGCGTGTTGTCCATTCATTGGAAGTAAGCATCTCCGCCTCATATAATGGCAATGGACGATTTCCAACCATTGACATGTCCCCAACCAGTACATTAAAAAGTTGGGGAAGCTCATCAATACTAGTCATCCGGATGAACTTACCCAGTTTTGTAATTCTAGGGTCGTCTTTAAGTTTGATAAATGCAGATTTCCCCTTTTCGATATCGGTATATTGATTTAAAGCAGATAGCATTGTCATTTCTTTATCAGCACCTGTACGCATCGATCGGAATTTATAGAAGTCAAAGATCTTATATCCTGTACCTACCCGTTTACTTTTATATATAGCAGGTCCTTTTGATTCGAAAAGAACACATGCGGCTACAACAAGAAATAAGGGAGATAAAACTAATAATGCAGATCCGGAAGTAATAATGTCAAAGATTCTTTTATAAGCCGGAAGTGTATACCGAACATCCACCCTCCCTGACAACTCTGTTAGTTTTGGTTTAATCAGCCTGAACTTTACCAGGAATTGCAATCGCTCACAAAGATCTTCAACAGGGAAAGGGTAACTATAAAAATCATGAATCTTCAGTGCCATAGCCTTTGCCCTCCACTGCTTGTTGATAAAGGCAGATAATAGAACAATAATCATACCTCCTAAAAGAGGATTTTTCTTGATATTCGAAATAACATTAATCCAGTCACCCTTAAAATCTGCTTCAATCAACAGAATATCAGGTAAAGTGAGTAAGGACTGATCATTTAGGAACTTTTCAAGATTTTTAATGTTCAAATCATTTGAATCAAGTGAGAACTGGTTGGACAATTCACCGGATAAATAATCTCTCAGTTCTGTACCCGCATACAATACCCGTGCATGGATGCCTGATTGCGGTAAGTTTAATGTGGATATAGATACCATCGTGCTAATTAATTGAGGTGGGAATTATAAGTAGTTTAATGATTTCTGTTTTTAATGCAGTTGGATTGAATGGTTTTTGAATATACGATTCTGCCTTATGTGACATCCCTTCTGCTACACTGTCCAGATCTTCGGCACCCGAAAGAAGAATAACAGGAATGTCACGATAATAACCACTGACTTTTAGATTACGAACGAATGAACTACCATCAAAATAGGGCATATGCAAATCCGATATAATTAATGCAGGTGTGTTCCCGTCTTCCAACCAACTAATTGCTTCAATACCGCTATTCTTAATGATCAGATCATAGTCTTTAGCTAATACAAAATTCAAAAGCTTTAAGATACTTATCTCATCATCAACTATAAGTATTTCTTTTTTCATAAGCAGGATAATTAACCTTTGTATTTACTTTCTAGCCTTCTACGAGTCATAAAACAAAAGGTTGTATAAGTTTTGTTTATAAATATACACAATTATGTTACATTAAAATTCACAAATATGGTATATTGGTAAAATCTTTAGAACAAACATTTACATACTTTCTCAAAAAATGCAGTTTTAATGTAAATTCAAATTATCAAAAAAATTACATTACATAATCATAATTAACTTTGAGGATATTCATATTTAATTATTTTTGCGTTGCAACATCCAAAATAATATGTCAGAAAAAGCTACTTTAAACCTAGGTAATAAAACGTACGAGTTACCAGTCGTTACTGGTACAGAAAATGAAAAGGCTATTGATATTTCAAAGCTTAGAGATCAAACCAGTTATATTACATTGGACAGTGGTTTTAAAAACACAGGATGTACTAAAAGTGCGATCACTTTTCTGGACGGAGAACAGGGTTTATTAAAGTATAGAGGTTATGCTATTGAAGATCTCGCAGAAAAATCAACTTTTATAGAAGTTGCCTATTTGCTTATATATGGCAATTTACCTACTCAGGCAGAAACAGATAACTTCAAGCTTCAGATCAGCAAGCATACCCTTTTGCATGAGGATATGAAGAAGTTCTACGACGCCTTTCCTCCAAAGGCCCACCCAATGGGTCAGTTGTGTTCTTTAGTAAGTTCATTGTCCGCTTTTTCACCCGAAAGCTTAAATCCAAATCCTTCTAAGGAAGATATTGATTTAGGAATCATTAAACTGATTGCTAAAATGCCGACCATCGTTTCCTGGATCTATAAAGGTTCATTAGGGGAGCCATTCATATATCCCAAAAGCCAGCTTGATTACGTAGCTAACTTTATGAATATGACTTTTGGTCAGGTTACGGAAGAGATAGGAATTGATCCTGTAGTAGTGAACGCATTGGATAAATTACTTATTCTACATGCTGATCATGAACAGAATTGTTCTACTTCTACCGTTCGCATCGTCGGATCTTCCGGCTGTAACCTACCAGCATCTATTTCCGCAGGTATTTCTGCTCTATGGGGACCACTGCATGGTGGCGCAAACCAGGCAGTAATAGAAATGCTTGAGTTGATTAAAAATGACGGAGGAGATACCGAAAAATGGATCAATAAAGCGAAAGATAAAAACGATCCTTTCCTATTGATGGGCTTTGGTCATAGGGTTTATAAAAACTTCGATCCAAGGGCAAATATCATTAAAAAAGCATGCGATAAGATCCTGGATAAATTAGGTATCAATGATCCCATATTAGAGATTGCCAAGAAGCTGGAAGATGCAGCTTTGAATGATCCTTATTTTGTTGAACGTAAGTTATATCCAAATGTGGATTTTTACTCCGGAATCATTTACAGGGCACTTGGTTTTCCAACCGATATGTTCACCGTGTTATTTGCATTGGGACGTTTACCTGGTTGGATTGCGCAGTGGAAAGAAATGAGAGAGAATAAAGAGCCTATTGGAAGACCCAGACAGGTTTATGTTGGTGAAGTAAATAAACAATTTATTCCTATTGCTGATAGAGTATAAAGTAGTAAAGCGCATAAAAAAAGCCGGCTTAATTTCATAAGCCGGCTTTTTTTATACGCTTTACTATTAGCCGATTAAGATCCCAGCAATAGTGGCAGAAAGATAAGAAGCTAATGTTCCGCATATTAAAGCCTTTACACCTAATTTGGCCAGATCAGATCTTCGTTCCGGAGCTAATTCTCCAATTCCACCTACCTGAATGGCGATAGAACTAAAGTTTGCAAAGCCACATAAAGCAAAACTGGTGATTACCAATGTTTTGGGTTCTATAACTCCTTGAACTTTAACAAGGTCTAAATAAGCAACAAACTCGTTTATAACCATCTTGGTACCCATTAGCGATCCTGCAGTATGAATATCTTTATATGGCACACCCATTGCCCAGGCAAAGATTGAAAATAGTGCACCTAAAATTTGATTTAAGCTTAAATGATTGATGTCTATTCCTACAAATGAAAGCGACAAACCAATACTGCCCAGCATAGAGCCAATTCCTCCCAGTACATAATCTACCAGGGCGATGATTGCAATAAAACCAATTAGCATAGCAATTACATTTAGGCCCACTTTTAGACCGTCACTGGCTCCATGCGATATGGAATCAACCAGGTTAGCACTCGTTTTTTTAATCTCCAATGATACCGCACCTTTCGTTTCTGATATTTCAGTTTCAGGCCATACAATTTTTGAGATCACCAACGCTGCCGGAGCCGCCATGATGCTGGCTGCTAATAAGTATTCGGCAGGAACACCAAATGAAATGTAAATGGCCATCACGCCACCGGCGATACAAGCCATACTTCCTGTCATGGAGGCCAGTAGCTCAGACATGGTCATTCCTTTTAAATAAGGTTTAATCATGATTTGAGCCTCAACCTGTCCAACAAAAGCACTGGCAATATTAGACAATGCTTCTGCTCCTGATACACCCATAAGCTTGTAAACACCAAAGGCGAGCACCTTCACGATCCGTTGCATAATACCCAGGTAATAGGCCACGCTAACCAGTACAGCCACAAATATTATGGTGGGTACGATGTTAAAAAAGAATATCGTATTTACGCCAAAAGCAGTATTAAGCGCAAGCCTGCTTGCTAAAGGACCAAAAACAAAATCTGCCCCTGCATGAGAGAAATCAAGAATCTTGGTCACGCCTGCTCCAAGCCAGGAGAAAATTAATTTTCCTGCGGGAACTTTAAGAATAAAAACAGCCAGAACAAGCTGAATGGCTATACCTGAGAAAACTAAACGATAATTAATTGCCTTACGGTTGTTAGACATTAAAAAGGCAATGGCAAAAATTAGTAGTATACCAATCAAGCCGGTGAATCTTTCCATTTATTATTTGTGTGTGATTGTTTTATGTTGTGGGAATTTGAATAAGCTATGAAGACTTTCTTTTGGATAACTCATCTCTTATTTTTACTGCTTTTTCATAGGCCTCCTCTAATAAGGCTTGCTGAAGTTTCTCTTTTAGCTCTTCTACGCTAAAGGAAGAGTATCCTTGAGGTGTTGCTTCTGGTTTATCTTCAGCCGTGTTCGGATCAATGTTTTCTAAAAAAACAAAATCATTTCCCTCAATCATGATCCCTGCAGTGGCCAAAATGAATTCATATGTATGTATAGGACATTCAAAACGAACGGCAAGAGCCACTGCATCTGACGTACGTGCATCAATTTCATGCAGATGTTCTCCATCACTACAGATCAACTTGGCATAAAAGATTCCGTCGACCAAATTGTAAATAATTACTTCTTGTACATTGATATGAAAAGATAATGCAAAGGACTTAAACAAGTCATGAGTAAGAGGACGGGTAGGTGTCATCTTTTCAATTTCAACAGCAATAGCTTGAGCCTCAGACCCCCCAATAATAATAGGAAGGCGTCGTCTACCGTTGACTTCCCCCAAAACCAAGGCGTAAGCGCCAGATTGAGTTTGACTATACGATAACCCTACAATATCTAATTTTATTTTTTTCATTCCGTTTACCCTTAATCGCCTGTTTTGTTTTATTTTGCAAAAATAGATTAAAAAAGCATTTAATTACAATGAACAACGACCGATTACAAAAGCTTTTAGCTTTTTTGGATAATGATCCTGTTGACCCTTTCATAAAATATGCTCTTGCAACTGAATATATGAAACAAAAAGATCAGAAACAAGCTCTTATTTATTATGAAGATCTTTTGAAGAATAATGAAAATTATGTGGGAACCTATTACCATGCAGGAAAATTATATGAAACGATGGGCAGACCTGCAGAAGCCATAAAAGTATATGAAAAAGGAATGGCTATAGCAAAGATGGCTAATGATATGCATGCGTTTTCGGAGCTGCAAACCGTATATTTATCGGTAACAGGGCCAGATTACGAGAATGATTAAGCTTAACGCAAAGAAAATTTTATTCCTGAGAGATGTAACACTATTTACGTTCACAGCTTTTGGTGGGGCTCAGGGTCACTTAGCAATTATGCTCAAAGACTTTGTCATGAAGCGGAGGTATATTTCCGAATCAGAACTTTTAGAACTGAATGCCATGACCATGGTGCTTCCAGGACCATCATCCACGCAGACATTGGTCGGAATTGCATATAAAGTAGGGGGGTTGTGGTTATCCATTTTGACCTTTCTGATATGGGTTTCTCCTTCAGCAGCTATATTATGTGGTATTGCTACCATGTATTCTTTTCTAGGGGCTAAAAATGAGTTCAATGAGGTAATGACTTTTATTCAACCTATTGCTGTAGGAATTGTAGGGTCTGCCGCAATCACTTTAGGACTTAAACAGCTCAAATCCAAACTTTCCCTATGGCTTGCTTTCTCAGCAGTAGTAGCTACCTTAATTTTAAAAAATGCGTTTGTTTTCCCTATTCTAATTTTGTTAGGAGGCATCATATCCTCAGCTATTGAGGACACACAGGAAGAACCTAACCTTCAGAGCAACCTGTTTAAAAACATCAATCAGAAAAAGATTTTTTACTTTTTAGGTATTTTGCTTCTTTTTGCTACCCTTGGAGCTATTATTAATCAAACATCTCCCTTTAGTTTACCAATAAGGCTCTTTGAAAATTTTTACCGAAACGGCATTATTATTTTTGGTGGAGGACAGGTTCTTGTTCCTTTGATGTTTACGGAATTTGTAGAAATGAAAGAATACCTTACTGCCGACCAGTTTCTAAGTGGTTATGCTTTTCAACAGATCTTGCCCGGACCAACCTTCTCATTTACCTCTTTTGTAGGTACGATGGCGATGCAAAATTCAGGAAGTGGACTTGGCGGACAGATTATGGGAAGCATTGTTGCAACTTTAGGAATCAATTTGCCAGGCGTAATACTGGTACTCTTCTTTGTACCATTCTGGAATGATTTAAAAAAGATAGGAAGCATCAAAAGATCACTATCAGGGATAAATGCAGTGGCTGTAGGTTTTGTGATTGCAGCCTTTATTTTCTTACTTCAACCTTTGCTAAGTAAATCTTCTTCAAATGCACTCTTCGACCTGTCAATCGTTAGTGCGACCATGTTGATTTTACACTTCACCAAAATAAGAACCCCTTGGCTAATCTTAGCAGGCTTCCTTTTAGGTCTCCTGATTTAAAAAGGTGCCTCATCCTCCATATCATCCATTCTTGATGGTCTAATGATGAAGTTTCCGGGCTTGTCAAAGTCTGCAGAAGGAGCCATACCCGCAAACTGATCATTGCTTTTAGCAGGTGAGCCAGCACCAAAATCATCTTCTAAATCGGTAAACTTTACGTACTTACCTATAAAACGAAGTGGAACTGTACCTGTTTCTCCATTACGATGCTTCGCTATAATCACTTCACCTACGCCAATTGTTGACCGCCCTTCTTCATCTTCGGTTAGCCCATAATATTCAGGGCGGTATAAAAACAGTACCATGTCGGCATCCTGTTCAATTGATCCGGACTCACGTAAATCGGATAACATCGGCTTTTTATTTGCACCGGGGCGACTCTCTACAGCTCTACTTAACTGAGAAAGGGCAATTACCGGAACGTTAAGCTCTTTCGCAACAGACTTCAATGCCCTGGAAATACTACCGATTTCCTGCTCACGATTTCCACCTTTTCCTTCTCCTTTACCATGCATCAGCTGTAAATAATCCACAATGACCATTTGTATGTCGTACTGAGCTTTTAATCGACGACACTTCGCTCTGAATTCAAAAATATTTAACGCAGGGGTATCATCTATAAATAAAGGAGCTTCAGTTAAGGTACCAATTTTTGAGTGCAACTGCTGCCATTCCCATTCAGCAAGACTTCCTTTACGTATTTTTTCCTGTTCAATCTCTGTTTCTCCGGAAATTAACCTGTTGACCAGCTGAACAGAGGACATTTCTAATGAAAACACAACTACTGGTTTATTGAATTGAACAGCGGCATTACGGGCGCAGCTTAGCACAAACGCTGTTTTACCCATTGCCGGACGAGCAGCTATAATAACAAGATCCGATGGCTGCCATCCTGAGGTGATCCTATCTAAGGCGGTGAACCCAGATGGAACACCAGTTAAACCGTCTTCCTTATCGCGCAATTTTTCAAGAGAATCCAATGATTCACGAATGATATCATCCATTTTTCTTGAATCACGTCGCAAGTTATTCTGCGCAATATCAAACAGGTTTTTTTCTGCATGATCTAATAAATCAAATATGTCTGTCGTATCTTCATACGCGTTCTGAATGATCTCTGTAGAAATTCTGATTAGCTCACGCTGTATGAATTTTTGGGATATGATTCGGGCATGGTATTCAATATTAGCAGCCGAAACGACACGATTTGTCAGTTCTGTTATATAATAAGCACCTCCAACAATCTCCAGTTCTCCTTGTATTCTAAGCTGTGAGATGACGGTTAAAATATCAACAGGAGATGATTTTTGAAATAAAGTGGAGATGGCCTGAAATATTTTCTGATGAGTTTCTTTGTAAAAAAGCTCAGGTTTTAGAATATCAATAACGGCGGAGAGTGCATCTTTTTCGAGCATTAAAGCACCAAGAACAGCTTCTTCAAGATCAATAGCCTGAGGAGGCAGCTTTCCAAGGCTACTCACTGTATTTGTAAGACGAGTTCGCCTGTCTGTACCAGTACCGCTTTTCCTCTCCGAAGTAAATCCTCCATTCTCCATTTCTAAACTCATACCGCAAAAATACACAATCACGTTGTGTAATGTGGTATACAACGAATAAAGTCATTCAAATTTTTATATACATTGTCGAGCACTATAGTTTAAGTATTGTCTACAGAATGTTCAAATTAATACTTCAGGACTACAAATCCAGCAGTATTGGCATATTTAAAATATGAATTCGATGTGTATAACTACTTCAGGACTATCATTGGGCACTGAGAAAGGAAGGGAAGGACTCTGTCAGATCCTAAAATAACTATACACTTG